>CALSMD010000005.1 GCA_943787365.1 uncultured Flavobacteriaceae bacterium | reverse complement strand
TACTGTAGCTCCAGCAATATTATTAAAAAGTACACTACCACCTGCAAGGGTTGTACTATTGCCTGAAAATGTAAGATCTTTAAAAGTCACATTTGCCGATGTTGCTCCGTTTATCGTAAATAGCCTCTTATTTCCACTAGCTCCAGTTATAATTGAGTTAGCATCCAGGCCTTCTATTGTAAAGGCAAAATTCTTTGTTGTTAAATTAGCTCCATCGGAAGTAATTGTTCCTATAATTACAAGTTTATCTCCTTCAGAGTTTATTTGCCCTAGTGCAGTTCCAAAGTTGCCATATGCATTTGATGCACTAGTACCATCCATATTACCAACAGCTGTAGATGCCACGTAAATGATGTCTTGAGCCACTAAGTTTAAGCTAAAAAAAATAGTTAGTAGTAGTGTGGTTAGTGTAGTTTTATTCATAATTGGTAAATTTTGATGATTATAGTTTTATTTATTATAATTTCTATCAATTATACATTATTACTATTAATTTAATATTAATTATTGATTAACAAGGAAAGCTGTCTTAGACAAGAGTTCCATTTTAACCGATTTATAAAATAGTGGTTGCTAAACAATCTAAGGAGTGAAAAGGGAGTTGGAATGCTAAAAATTTAAATTTTATATTTTTTTCTTAAAAATAAAAGCTCAGTTCTAGAGCATACTCCAAGTAGTGTTTTATAAATCAGATTTTTTGGGAATAACTACACTAAAAATGATTGTAGAATATTAAAACCTCTTTTAAGACTTACATAGAGGATTCAAACAACTAAATAATTTTGTAAACTCAGGATGTATAAAAACAGTAGCGGTTTAGTAATTAAATTAGAAGCAAATAAATATAGAAAAAGGTTTCTTTAAACGAAAAAGTAAGGAGTTAAAATCCGCTACTATTCTTATACTAGACCGATGATGCACATTCATATCAAACGATTCAATTCTTTTAAATCCTCACCAAAATAGTTCGACTTTAGGCTCTTTGCTCCACGGTATTATTCCCAAGAATAGCTTTTTATTTTTGGGAATATTTTTTTAACTAGATATTAACTACCAAATTCTACCAACTGAATTGTAAGAATTACCTTGGCTTTTGTAGATGTCGTAGGTTCATCAATCCAAATTATCTGAGCTTGTTAGACAAAGGAATAATTAATTGTAAAATTAACTTCATCATTTCTTAATTATTTTCCCATCTTAATTCCCATTCTGTAAAAACAGTTAGAATATTCCCATTTACATAAGATTCCCCAGTATTATACAATAAAGCCCACTGATCTGTTGCTTCATTTAAAACAAAAGAATCAGGAGAACTTGAATAAAATTTAACATTATTGAAAAGAGTCTCATTAATAGTGTAATTTGTAACACTTGTAGTACGAGTGTTATAACTGTTAAATCCACCTGCTCTAATTGTGTATGTAAACCCTGGTGAAAATATTAATTTTGGTATTGGAGAACCTTGTGATTGACTATTGTAAATTAAATCTCCTAAATTTGAATTTGAATTAAATGTAGAAGAACTCACTTTGTAGATTTCTCTGAAATCACCTCCTACATTTCCACAAAAACTATTGTTTGCAAAAGGTTCGAAGTGGAGTAAATATGGCATTAAAGGCTGTGAAACTTCAAATGAAATCCAATACTCAATGTTAGTTGTAACTCCCTCTGAATTATCGGGACAAACTAATTCATTAGTGATAAGGAATTGTTCTGAACCGTTAATTGTTAAATATGGAGTACAAACAACATTATCGCCAACATCTGAATTATATGCAGTAGCACCCGGAATAGTACAATTTACTACATTAACATAGCCTTGATCCATTACAGAGGCCGGTTCTCCTTGTGGACCTTGAGCACCATCTGCACCATTGGTACCTGAAGCACCTGTATCTCCTTGTATTCCTTGTGGACCTGTCTCACCTTGTGGACCTTGAGCTCCAGCTGAACCATTTGATCCATTTACTCCATTTGCCCCTGAAGGACCCGTAGCTCCGGTCAATCCTATATCTCCTTGAAGACCCTGAATTCCTTGTGGACCTGCTTCGCCTTGTGGACCTTGAACTCCTGCTGAACCATTTGATCCATTTGCCCCTGAAGGACCCGTAGCACCTGTCAAACCTATATCCCCTTGAATACCCTGAATTCCTTGTAAACCTGCTTCGCCTTGTGGACCTTGAACTCCTGCTGAACCATTTGATCCATTTGCCCCTGAAGGACCCGTAGCACCTGTCAAACCTATATCCCCTTGAATACCCTGAATTCCTTGTAAACCTGCTTCGCCTTGTGGACCTTGAGCTCCTGCTAAACCATTTGATCCATTTACTCCATTTGCCCCTGAAGGACCCGTAGCACCTGTCAATCCTATATCTCCTTGTGTACCCTGAATTCCTTGTAAACCTGATTCGCCTTGTGGACCTTGAACTCCTGCTGAACCATTTGATCCATTTACTCCATTTGCTCCTGAAGGACCCGTAGCTCCGGTCAATCCTATATCTCCTTGAAGACCCTGAATTCCTTGTGGACCTGCTTCGCCTTGTGGACCTTGAACTCCTGCTGAACCATTTGATCCATTTACTCCATTTGCTCCTGAAGGACCCGTAGCTCCGGTCAATCCTATATCTCCTTGAAGACCCTGAATTCCTTGTGGACCTGCTTCGCCTTGTGGACCTTGAACTCCTGCTGAACCATTTGATCCATTTGCCCCTGAAGGACCCGTAGCACCTGTCAAACCTATATCCCCTTGAATACCCTGAATTCCTTGTGAACCTGCTTCGCCTTGTGGACCTGCGACACCATTAATCTTTGTCCAAACCGTTCCATCAAAAAAATAAAAGCCAGTGGATTGATTGGTTTGATAAATCATTAAACCTGTTGCGGGTGCAGTAATGGCATCTCGCTGCGTCTGTGTGAGTCTTGGAATTAAAATTCCGCCTGTAGTAGATTCAATTTCTAATGCTGAAGACGCATCAGGTGTATTGGTGTTGACACCTACTTGTGCGTAGCCCAATGCTGTGAACAGCATGAGGGCTATTATTGTAATTTTTTTCATCTTAGTTTTTTATGATTTTAAAAGTTGAAATTTGGTTTTGACTGTTTTGTAAGTTTAATAAATAAACACCTGAAGGGAGGTTGATAACATCCAACTCAGTAGCGGCGGTGGTTTCTAATATTTTTTGACCTGCTATATTAAAGAGTGTGGCTTTTTGGACCGTGTTGGAAACAATGTGCAAAAAATCTGTTGTAGGATTTGGATAGACGCGTACATAACCATCAAATGTAACTGGCTTGACCGTAAGCGTTGCCGATACGTCACTAGCCGTGACAGACGTAAAGCCAATAAATTCTGTAAAGTCGTAACTCAGGTTGTTATTTACCGCATCAAGCACTGGCTCAACATTTATCCAAACTCCGTTCGTGTCCAGTACTTCTAAGACCAAATCACCTTCGGCTATGAAGTTGAGTTCACTTTCTAAATAACTAAAGTTGAGTATTCCTTTATAGTCTGATAGTTCAGCGGATAGTTGATATACTCTATTAATACTTGTACTTTCGCCCACCTCAACGGGTGAATTGGAACGTTCAATAGCATTCGGTCCTGAAAAGGTATAGGCTTCGCTAGGAGCCAGTTCCAAACCATCTACTGAAACAGAACTATTGGGACTAATGCTAATGGAACTGCCGTCAAAAACAGTGAGAGATTGACTGAAACACACTAGAGTGCCAGTCATGAATGTGAAAATAAATCGTATCATAAGTTAAAATTGGTTGTGTTAAATAAAAATTAATCGTTGTAATTACTCACTAATATTAACTTTCTAAATTTAATATAAATTTGGCTTCTATTTGATCCATAGTTGGTTCATAATATAAACTTATGAACAGTCTTATGAAAAATGTATTGATGAAAAAATTAAATTGTCTCCTACTAACTAGAAAGTTGTTTCTGTTAGTAATAAACAGAGAATTCTAGAGTTGGTCAAGAAGGCGACTCCGTTGTAAAACCTTCAACCACATAGGCTGAAGGTTTTCTTTTAGGACTAACAACAGGAAACAAGGCGTTACCTTCAAGCGTTATTAGGTGCATTTTTAATCTCTAACAAAACGCACGGAATATCCATTAGATCTATCAAAATAAAGCGTTGATCCTCCCCTGTCCAAATGAGCAGATGAATGAGCTAAATGTCTCCAAAGCCCATAGCCTTCTAATGACGAACCAGTAGCTGTCCAAAAATATGCATCAGAATATCGATTGTAAAAAGAGTCTAAACGGCATCCAGATGCAATAGCATTGAACCCACTAGAGTTATTCGTGTTTACTGGATTATATCCTGGAGTACCGGAAGATGTAGAATAATCCCATCCAAAATTACCATCTCCTGAATAATCAGCTATAGTTGGGTTTGCCATAGATTCTCCAATAAAATTATCTTGAGCTGTAGCGTTGCTATCAACTGCAAATCCGTTATCAACTAAATAGTTTTCTAAATCAATCCATTCATTATTAGAAGGTACATGCCAACCCTCAGGAGCCAATTCTTTATCTGGAGTAGTTTCATCATTGTCGTGAATACCAGCTACGGCATACCAATTGTATAATTTGGGATTGTTAGGGTTATTATTATAATAACACCAAGCTCCTGTAGTAAGATTGTTCCACTCTGTTTGACCAGTCACTTCAGGTATTGGGGTTCCATCTCGATACGTAACCATATCTGCATTGTCTACCGTCCATTTTTGGTTACCTATTGTTATAAAATTATAGGAGTTCCCATCAATATCACTTACCGTTCCAGAATCTTCAAAACCCTCATCAATATCTCCATCGCAATCATTATCAATCTCGTCTTCAATTTCGTCAGCTCCGGGATATATTGCAGCATCTGAATCATTACAATCATCAACGGTTTGTTCTGTTGTCGAGTATCCTATACCTGGCTGATCACAAGAGTTTAATGAGGATGTGGAACCAAAAAATCCATCAGCATCGCTATCAATACCAACATACCATACGAGTGGCGTAGTGATCGATGCATCTGTATCATCACAGTCTCCATCATTTTCTGTAAAACCATCCGAATCATTATCAATGAAATTATTTAGTGTTGTAATTTGTGTTTGTAATTCTGCAATTAACTCTAAAAGGTATGAGTTTGTTACTGCATCTTGTGGATCTGTTGGATTTGCTACATTTTTTATTTGGTTGTTTTCAGCACTTACGATCCCATTCAATTCAATGCCTTGTGAATAGCTCAATGCTGTAAATAACATTAGAGCAACTACGGAGATTTTTTTCATCTTTCTGTTTTATTATTTTAAAAATTAAAATTTGGTTTTTTGCACTATTTTTTAAAATTAGTTGTTTGATTTTAATATTGCTGTACATATATTGTACATTTGAATTATGATCGATGTTCTAAAAACAATCACACAAAAAAAGGTAGGCTTTAAAATAAAAAACTACAACAACTGCACACGTCTGAGTGAAATTATATCCATTGAAACTGGTTTTGAATTGAACTACAATACCATTAGACGGTTTTTTGGAGTTGTGAAGTCCGTAAAACCAAGCAATTATACTTTGGATACTTTATCAAAATTCAATGGGTATGAAAACTATAACGATTTTATTATAAACTACAGTTATAAAAATAAATGGGAAGCGGATTTTGAGTTTTTCAAATTATTACAAAAAAATGAAGATGAACTTGTCTTAAATTATGTAGTAAATCACCTACATCATAGCAGATCATTTTTACTAAAACTTGTACAACTCGTTAGAGAATTAGTGTTTACTAAAAAATTTAAACTCTTATCTAAAATTTTCAATTTAAAACAAATGAATCCTTCCGAATTTGTGTTTGAGGATATTGTTTATTTAGGAACTTGTATAGGTCCTTTGTGTCATCATATGGATCTCAATCAAAAAAACGAGCAACAACTTATTTTGAACAGAAATTTTCAAGACCTAGTGATTCTAATCTATGTGGATTACGAAAATCTTCAAGGGCATTACAGTCAACTTATAAATTTCATTTACAAAAACTCTAAGAGTCATGAGATCAATGCATTCTGCGAAGGAGTTTTGAACCTAAATATGTATTTGAGCAATAGTCCCGAAAAGAACTATTTTAAACCTAAAAGTCAACAACAATTTCACCCTATTTTGAAAAGTAGAATTGCAGCTCAAGAATTGTTTTGGCCAGTCGGTGACCTTCTTAACATTTTTGAAGATTATTCGCAAAAAAACCAACTAAAAACACAAACAAATATTGATTACTTTTTTGAAATCATTTTTAATAGTATCGTTACCATGAATTTTGAGGTTATGAAATGGGTCATAGACAATTTAGGAGATTTTTCTACTACTAAATCCTTTTACAAGTTTGAGCATTATGAAAACTTTGTACTAATGAATTTACTTTATTATTATAAAATCAAGGATAGGAATACTTGCGAAATTTGGTTAGCAACCATTTCATTCAATAATTTCAACCGCTCCTATGAAATGATGTTTAAGCAATATGTAAACATTTTCAAATATCATTTTTATAGTGTTGATAAAAACACACATCTAGAGGCTTACACCAAAGCCAGTAAAAATATGTACAAGAATTTTTTCACTACATCGTATCTTTTAAATTACTTTTCGTCATAAACACTGTACTTCTTGGAGGTTTATTTTTTGTAAATCTGACTTAAAATAGTTCAACTTCATTCCCTTTGCCTGCCAAACAGTATTCTTTAAAATAAAATTTTATTCTAAAGAATATTTTTTGTTTATTGTTTAAATAATAGATTTAATCAAAACAATGATAATTATCTATTAAACACTTAAACATAAAAATGAAAATAATATCAATTTTACTTGGAATCGTTCTCCTCGCTTTTGTCATCATACAGCTTTTTGCTTTAAATAGCCAACGGAACATTGAAACGTATCACTATAAAGTCACTAAAAAATATGACGGCTTTGAAATACGCACGTATGATGCCACTTTATTTACTTCCGTAAAACTCTCTACCAAAAACTATAAGGAATCCTCAAGTAAGGGTTTCTCCATTTTAGCAGGCTATATTTTTGGAGGTAACGATCGGAACGAAAAAATAGCGATGACCTCCCCTGTTGCCATGTCATTAGAAGATTCTATGACGATGCTATTTATGGTTCCAAAGAAATTTGACAAACAAACACTTCCTCAACCCAACCAATCACAAATAAAATTTAGGGAAGAACCTGCAAAAACGGTTGCCGCCATAGCCTTTAACGGATGGGCAGACGATGAAAAAATTGAAACGTACAAACAAAAATTAATCACGGCCTTAGAAAAAGAAGGCATCCCTTTTACAAACAGATTTTACTTTTTGGGTTACAATGCTCCCTACGAATTTTTTAACCGAAAAAATGAAGTGATCGTAGAGTTGCAAAAAGAACCCCTTGACCACTAAATTAATTTAGGATAGTCCATTATAAAATTCACATAAACTAAGGTTGTAAAATATTTAAAAAATGAAGACATACAAACAGAGAATTACCGGAATTTTAATTTTATTGATAATGGTGAGTTGCGCTTTAGAATCTCAATTTGCGCTTCCCAATGATGAAAAAATAATACCAGAACTCATCGGAGAATGGATCTCTGTAGAAAATAGTGACGATCGGATTAATATTATAAAAAACAGGAGCAGAATCTTATCGATTGCAAATTATCGAGGACACTAAAATTGATGAAGAATTAATTGGTTTCTCTAAAACCATTAATGGCTTTAGCATTATGAATCTTAAAACAGAATCCAATGGTACCATTAAAAATGTTTTTTATGGCTTCAATGTTAAAGGAAATACGCTCACTTTTTCCGAAGTTAATGACAAACTACATGATACAGAATTTGAATCGGCATCTGAACTTTTAAAGTTTTTCGAAGAAAACGTTTCCAAAAAAGATTTTTTCATCAACCATTTGGACTTAAAAAGAAAATAACAACAATCAAATGAGTGTAGAAAAAGCTTACAATATTTGGGCTCATCAATATGATATAAATAAAAATCGAACAAGAGATTTAGATAAGAAATCAACTATCGAAACTTTAAGTAAATTCGAGTTTGAAACTGTATTAGAATTAGGCTGTGGAACAGGAAAAAACACAAGCTGGTTATTGGAAAAAGCAACACAAATAATTGGGCTGGATTTTTCTCAAGAGATGCTTAACAAGGCAAAAGAAAAAATCTCGAACAAAAAAGTGGTTTTTAAAAAAGCGGATTTAAATGAAGACTGGGAAGTTGAAAATAATTTTGTTGATCTAATAACGAGTAGTTTAACTTTAGAACATATAGAGAATCTAAATCATATTTTTGAGCAAGGGAATCTGAAGTTAAAGAAAAACGGATTGTTTTTCATAAGTGAATTACATCCTTTTAAGCAATATTCAGGAAGTAAAGCACAATATGAAACTGAAAACGGAACGCAGGAATTAGAGGTATATACGCATCATATTTCGGAATATATTGATTGTGCTAATAACAATGGATTAAAATTAGTGGAAATAAAGGAATGGTTTGATGATACAAATCCAAATGGACTCCCTAGATTGATATCACTTTTATTTGAGAAGTAACTATAATTTTGATGAAAACAGGAATTGTACTTCTCTAAACAATCCTATAAATGAATTCCTAACACTTTTTATATAAGCACAGTAAACTTCTTTAAAGTAGAAATAAAAGCTATAAATTTGCTCCAACCAATTTAACGAAGCAACATGAGTCGCATATCAATTTTTCTATGCCTTTTAATCATTTCTTACTCTAACTATTCTCAAACGGGTTCTTGTTTTGAATTTGACCCAGATGATTTTGTATTGAATGGAACTGCACAACTGCTCAATGATGAGATCGTGACGCTCACTGAAGAATTAAATAATCAAGGAGGTTTTGTGTGGTCTCAAAATTTGGTAGATTTTACATACGATTTCACATTAGAAGCAGAACTTAATTTTGGAACGATCGACAGTTCTGGAGCCGATGGCATCGCTTTTGTGATACAACCCTTATCGAGTGATCAAGGAAGTTCAGGCGGTGGAATTGGGTATGCAGGCATAAGCCCTTCTTTAGCGATTGAATTTGATACTTGGTTTAACTCTAATGATCCTACGACAATGGATCACATTGCATTGGTGAAAAATGGCCTCACTGGCAGTCTCGCTGCCCACAGTGAATTTACACCTTTTACAGGAGTTCCAAATTTAGAGGATGGACAGTGGCATGCCTTAGAAATACAATGGAATGCACCTGAACAATTGTTGACATTGGTTTTTCAGGGAGTTCAAATTTTTTCTATCGCCATCGATATTTCTACATTATTATTTAACGGAAATACAGACTTATTTTGGGGATTTACGGCGGCAACGGGTGGAGCTGTGAATTTACATCAAGTGAAAATATTAGAGTACTGCTCCATTGATAGTAGTTGCGACACCGCACCTCCTACTGCGGACTCTCCACAAGTGTTCTGTAATTCCACAACCTTAGACGCACTTCAAATAGACGGAGATCTAATTCGGTTTTACAGCGATAATCTTGGTCGAACCCCCTTGGCTCCTACTTCAGAAATCACTGAAAACACAACTGTATTCGTCACACAAACTATCGATAATTGTGAAAGTCAAGATTTAATTTCAGTAGACATTATCATTGAAGGTGCTGTGGTAAATTCAGACCTTGTCGATGTAGCCGTTTGCGATATTACTGCCACAACGAGTTTTGACTTGACAACGCTGAGTAGTTATTTTCAAACATCTGTGACAATAACGGGCTGTTACAATTCCATTTTAGAGGCGCAAAATAAAACAAATGAAATCCAAAATCTTATGGGTTTTGAAATTCAAAATGATGGACAAATCATTTATCTAAGAATCGAAACTTCTGATTGTGATGAAATACAACCCCTAGTCTTTACTTCAGGGAATTGCACAGTCGTAATCCCGCAAGCATTTTCTCCTAACAACGATCAATTTAACGATCATTTTAACATCCAAAATTTATACGGCATTCATCTGAATCATGTCTTAAAAATTTATAGCCGCTTGGGAGTCTTGGTCTTTCAAGGAGATAATGACCAAAAATGGATGGGGTACTCCAAAGAAGGCTCGTTGGTTCCTGTAGGGACTTATTTCTATGTTCTTGAACTCAACAATGACGCCAATGAACGGTTTACTGGTTGGGTCTATTGTAACTATTAAGGAGGCATTTTAAACGAATGTCATAAATCACAACACCCCTAAAATTCAATGTCAGGAATCGGACTGCCATGCGGATCAATGTCTCGCTGGCTTAACATTTGTTTGACTTTTCTAAAGAATGGAGGACTGTCTATATGCTCAATTTCTTCAGCAATTTCATGAACATTTTCGGGCTCAAAACCCATAACCTCTACTAAAAACAATTCAACCAAACGGTGCTTTGCAACAATAGTCCTGGCAAGTTCTCGCCCTTCCGAAGTAAGCTCAATGGCCTTGTAGGGAGCTGAGCTCAATAATTTCATAGCTACCAGTTTTTTAACCATGTTAGAAACCGATGATTTAGAAATACCAAATACCACAGAAAGACCTGAAACTGTGACCATTTGATCTCTCACTTCGAGTTTGTAAATTTCCTTTAAATAATGTTCTTTTTCTTTGGTTTTTTTCATTAGTTTTGCAGTGGTGAACAATTTTTTTTAATCTCCATAAACTTACAACTTTGATCGTAAAATATAATACTATTTGTGCTCTATTTTTTATTTTTTCAAACATCACTTTGGCACAAACCATAAAAGGGGTTGTTATGGACCAAGACCAAAATCTACTTTTTGGGGCTACTGTCTACAACAGCACAAATAGTAAAAGCACGATTACGAACGAAGAAGGTGTGTTTGCAATTGAATCTATAAAAGGAGAAAATAAGCTCGTCATATCCTATGTTGGCCATACGCCTAAAGTATTTAATGTCGATGGAAGCAGCATTGATTTAGGAACCATTGTATTGGAAAACAACAGCTTAGACGAAGTTGTTATTTCAGGGACGCTTCGTCAAGTTTCAAAACTTAAAAGTGCCGTTCAAATTGAGCTTTATACCGCCGATTTTTTCAGAGCCACTCCAAAAGCGAGTTTCTTTGAGGCGATAGAAGGTATTAACGGAGTCAGGCCTCAACTAAATTGTAACATCTGCAATACGGGCGATATTCACATCAACGGGCAAGAAGGTGCCAACACCATGGTTTTGATTGACGGACTGCCCTTGGTTAGTGGCTTATCGACGGTTTATGGACTGTCTGGAATTCCACAATCACTCATCAAACAAGTGGAAGTGATAAAGGGCCCTGCCTCTACCCTATACGGTTCTGAAGCCATTGGAGGCGTGATTAATTTAATCACTAAACTCCCCGAAAATGTACACCGCTTTAACATTGAAACCTATACAACATCCTGGGGTGAAGTAAATGTAGACCTCGGGGCCAAGTATCAATTAAAAACCATTCAAGGGTTGATTGGTGTGAATTATTTTAATTTTTCCAACCCAATTGATACTAATGGGGATGGGTTTACCGATTTGACCTTACAACACCGGATATCCATTTTCAATAAGATTAAAATGAAAAAAAATAGTGTCGCATTTCGCTATTTTTATGAAGATAGATGGGGCGGTGAAATGAACTGGAATTCAAGTTACAGAGGCGGCAATCAAGTCTATGGCGAAAGTATTTATACCAGTAGAGTTGAACTGTTTGGAAAATACGATGTTTCAGAAAATTTGTTTGTACAATACAGTCTAAACAATCACGACCAAAACTCGGTATATGGCACCACTTCCTATAATGCACTGCAAACCATTGGTTTTGTTCAAGGCGTTTATTCTAAAACATTAAAAAATCATAATCTTCTGTTTGGTGCAACCTATAGATATACAAGTTATGACGACAATACGCCTGCGACCGCAGAGAAAGAAATAACTTCGTTACCTGGGGTTTTTATTCAGGATGAATGGAAACTTAGCGATTCCCAAACCCTCCTCTCTGGAATGAGGTATGATAAAAATTCAATTTATGGAGATATTTGGACCCCAAGACTCAACTATAAATGGGAGAGTAAAGATGAAAGTTCAATTCTACGAGTCGGATTTGGAACCGGATACAGAGTGGTCAATGTATTTACAGAAGACCATGCTGCTCTAACAGGCGCTAGAGAAGTTGTGTTTTCCGAAGCTATTCTCCCTGAAAAATCATGGAATGTAAATGTGAATTGGAATCAAAAATTGTATTCTAAATATGGAACTATTTTTGATTTGGACCTCAGTGTATTCAAAACGGTATTTTCAAATAGAATTCTTCCAGATTATGACACCAATCCAAACCAGATTATTTATAGCAACTTAGACGGTAAATCGGTAACGCAAGGCGTGACCTTAAATATCAATAGCCTGTCTGCAAACGGACTCAAAATAAATATAGGTGCTACATTTATAGATTCAAAAATTATTCAAAATAACGAAACCGAATACCCCTTCTTGACCGAGAAATTTTCAGGAAATTACAGAATAAGCTATACGATCTACAATCCTAAAATCACATTTGACCTCTCTGGAACGGTCATTGGACCGATGAAACTCCCGTTGCTTGGTGTGCTGGACACAAGAGACCCCAACAGTCCGATCATCAATATAATGAACCTACAAGCAACCTATAGTTTAAGGAATTTGAGTTGTATGCTGGCATCAAAAATATCTTCAATTTTAAACCTGCTGCCAACAGTATTGCACGTGCTTTTGACCCTTTTGACAAAGACGTTGAATTTGGAAGTAACGGCCAAGTAGTCGCCACTCCAAATAACCCCAATGCATTGTCATTTGACCCCAGTTATGTGTATTACTCCAACCAAGGGATCAATGGGTTTTTAGGACTCAGATACCATATAAAATAGGTGTTTAATTCTTAATAATTTTCTTAACAACTATTTCACTGTCGGTTTGAATTTGGAGAAGGTAAAGTCCATCTTCAAAATGACTCATATCCAATTCAAATTGTTGACTATTTAAATTATAGGTATCGTATAATTTCCCATTAACACTCCACAGTTTGATGCTAGAAATTTCTCCTTTATCGATTTTTATGTTTAATTTATCTGAAACTGGATTTGGAGAAAGACTTACTAAAGTTCCAAATTGAAGGGGGTTTACAGATAAATTTCCGATTGTATCCTCTCGTGCTATCCAACTTGCTGCTAAACTATTGTCTAAATCCAAACCAACAAGTTTCAGAAAAGAACCATTTCCATCTGCATCTACCGGCCATGGCAATACATCTTTATACTTAACTTCATCAATGACATTCCCATAGGCATCTCTTAAGATTAAATCTTCGCTATCATTGGATAGGTTTCTAGAAAACTCTCCAAAAGAATTAAAGCCGTAGCGTAACAAGAAAGATTCACTTTTATTAGATAAAAAGATCGACTCCCCACCAGAAACAGTGGCGCCGTTTTCAAACTGATAAGTAAAACCTAAGCCTCCAAAATAAATACCTGTCAAATTGATAGTTGATGTGCTGTTATTTTTTATTTCAATAAACTCATAATCATCTGAATCCAATGCTGCATCTACCAAAGGATTGTAATTAATTTTAGAAATCACCAAAGGCGGCGTTGTTACAGCATCGCACAAACTTGTATCTGTGAGTTGGCCTGAAATCC
The DNA here is from genome assembly GCA_943787365.1 of uncultured Flavobacteriaceae bacterium. Taxonomy (GTDB): domain Bacteria; phylum Bacteroidota; class Bacteroidia; order Flavobacteriales; family Flavobacteriaceae; genus Hel1-33-131. The sequence goes on along the minus strand of CALSMD010000005.1, from coordinate 219,997 downwards.
AAGTGATTCGCTCAGTAATAAAATCTTTTATATCAATAATCTGCTGATCAAACTCTCCTGTTGTTCCTGTAACTGTTTCTTGACGTTCAACCGCTTCCGAAATCAGTGTGGAAGTCGCATCAATAAATGCAAAAATTTCGACTGAATTTAATGGCATACCGGATGCTGTAAGCGCTTGCCAACGCTTCGTTAAATAGCACTTAAATACTGCATCATCAAAGAGGTCTTTCCAAAATTTAGGACCTTCATTTCCATCATCATCAAACTGCCAAATATCAGTGAGACTCCTGTCGAACCCCCAAAAAAATAAATCATTACCATAGGTTAAATTAAAATCCCAAATAGGCCCTGCCCTTAGTTTTCCATTGCGATCTTTATGAAAAAATGTGCTGAACTCATACCCATCCGCATTGGAAGCCAATTCGTTGAGCAGAATGAAATCTACAAAAGAAGGGATATCGATGACCGATGGATACCCATTTGTTATGGAGCTATTGCTTGGAGCATTTACCTTGGCTTGCAGTGTTTCAAATTCGCCTTTAATATACTCATGTTGTTCTGGCTGAATGGTTGTCAATTTTGGATGCTCATGTAAAAAATTACTTTGATACCCTCCATAATTATCCATAGACCATGATGCAACATTTTCTAAGCCTTCAATCTTATCCGTTTTGGTGATATAGCCACCCGTAAGTTTAGGAAGGGTTAATTGGGTTTCCTTAATTTTATTAATATTAATTCGACTGTCATCTGCTTTTAGTTTTTCTTGCAACACATAAATACCTTGAAAATCTCCATTTAAAACCACTTCACAATAACGGCCTCTGGACGCATAATTCCCTGTTAGATTTGAAAGCTTATAACTGATAAAATCTCTTATGTATGAAGCATCATAAGCGAGTCCATTCAAAATCCAGTCGTTTTCTTTGGGCATATCAAGAAGCGATACATTTACTTTTTCTCCGAGTTCATCATAAGGTGTAAACGCAAATTGTTTTTTATCCAATAAAGCCGACGAAGAGCCACGAACTTCAATTTTAATAGCACCATCATAGTCAAGAGTTGAAGCATCACTAGCATCCGTCAAAAAATTACGGGCGCCTTCATCTCTATAAATAATTTTCATAGTGGCGTCAATTTTAGGTTCATCGGGAATCTCTTGACCTTGATCTGTTTCAATCAGAACAATCGGTAAATTAGAAGATACAAAATTGACAGTCACTGGAACGTACGGAGCTACAAACCACCAAGGTGGAGTAGTGTAGTCATAATTAGAATTAGTAATTCCTAAAGACAGTACTGGAAGTGCACTCAAATCAGACGAGTCTATCGATTGGTTATGCACTTGTACCGCAAGAATATTTGTTCCTGTATTAAGAAGTAATGGATCCACTTCAAAACGTTCAGGTCCATAGCCTTGATACAATAAGGCTTCGTGATTGCCATCACTAGACTGATTAAACGCTGGAACATCCCCTGAAACTAAATTTCTTGCAATCTCTTGCCCATTTAGATACGCCACAAAACCATCATCATAATCAATATCTAAAACCATATACCCAACCGCCGTAGCATCCGTGATTTCAAAGGTTTTACGAATATAAACAGACATTGTAGGGGATATAACCGTAGCATCGTCCTCATCTCCAAAACCAAAACCGGAAGGTCCTGTACTCCAACTTGAAGCGTCAAATCCTGACTGATTCCAATTCGTGCTGGGTTGTGACGTTGGCACCAGGTAATCCCAGTTGTCACCAGGGAGTACAACGCTTTCCCAATGGTCAATTTGTGAAAACGTAAATAATGGTAAAAGAATACATACTAAATAAGAATAACGCATGATAAAAGTGATTGGTTGGTTAATTCCTGTAAAAATAATGAAAAAAAACTTAAACCTGATTAATTACATTTAAGTCTTTTCACTGATACAAGGCGTGTATTTGTAGTTCGTTTTTAAATTTTCGTTACATTTATACCAAATTTAAAACTGATGAACCCAAACGCCATAACAACAGCTATTTTAAAAACCATCGCAATCCTTGTAGGAGTTTTTCTATTGCTCTTTTTTTTATATCAAATTCAATCGGTACTGGTCTATATTGCCATTGCTGCTGTGATTGCTCTCGTAGGAAGACCGATAAACCTTTTTTTGAAACGGAAATTAAAATTCCCAAATGCAGTGGCAGTCATGTCAACAATGACGTTTTTCTTTTTGATTTTTATGGGACTCATCAGTCTTTTTATTCCATTGATTGTCAAGCAAGGCGAAAATCTTTCCCTCTTAAACTTGGAACAACTTCAAAAAACGGTGCAAGATTTGATAAACCAAAGCAATGCGTTCTTTTTATCGCATGGCATCGATGTAATCGATAAGATCAAACACTACGACCTGTTTGAAAACATCAACGTCATTCCAAACTTTTTAAATGAAATTATTGGAACAATCGGAACGTTTAGTATTGGGTTGTTTTCCGTCGCATTTATTACCTTTTTCCTGATGAAAGACACCCAAATCATGGAAAACTCACTATATGTGTTCACCAACAAAAAAAGTGAATCCAAGTTGAGAAAATCCATAGAAACCATCAAACATTTACTCTCTAGATATTTTATTGGATTGGTGTTTCAAATCAGCATCCTGTTTATTATTTACTCTATTATTTTGATGATTTTTGGAATCGAAAATGGGATTGTCATTGCATTTTTATGTGCATTACTAAATTTAATACCCTACATAGGGCCTATGATCGGTTGTTTTTTAATGCTCTTTTTAACAATGAGCAGCAACCTCGGATTGGACTTTCAAACTGAAATACTTCCAAAAGCAACCTATGTATTGATTGGATATGTCTTTGCGCAACTCATTGACAATTTTGTAAGCCAACCCATCATTTTTTCAAAGAGTGTCAAGTCACACCCCCTTGAGATTTTTCTTAGTCATCATCATCGCAGGCATCCTGTTTGGCGTCACCGGAATGATCCTGGCCATTCCCACCTACACCGCTCTCAAAGTGATTTTAAAAGCGTTTTTAGCAGACAATAAGATTGTCAAGTCGCTGACGAAGGAGTTGTGATTTGGGGATTGATATAATCAATTTAAGTAGAGCTATAAAAATAAATCACCACTCCTAATGCGCGTCGTGGATAGGCGGGAGTATAAAACATATTTGTTGTTACAAACAAACAAATAGTTGATTTTTTTGATAAAAACTAAAAATAATTAAGTACTAGACGACTGAATTACATGTATTTACTTCTTTGACGCAAGCAGACAGAAACCTACCATTCCAACAAAAACACCCGCTAACGCGGACTTGCAGTCCGTGTAAATTAAAACAACCTGAATTGAGGTGAGTAAAATACTATAAAAAATTAATTTTGTAAATTTGTAACTGTGGACATACAAACACGAAAAATAGAGTTTGTACAGGCATTTTTAAAACTGCAAAGTGAGGAAATGATTACTCTTTTTGAAAGCATTCTAAAATCGGGAAATAAAGATGGTTTTTATCCAATGAGTATAGATGAATTGAATAAACATATTGACAAATCAGAAAAAGATTTTGAAACTGGGAAATCTAAAAACCATGATGAAGTTTTTGCAAAATACAGCTAATGAATTACATAATAATTTGGTCAAATTTTACAGAATATCAACTTGATGAGATATTTAACTACTATACAAAAAAAGTTAATGTAAAAGTTGCTCAAAGTATAATGTTTAAAATCCGAGATAAAGTCGAAGTGCTTATTAAAAATCCTTTGATTGGTGAAAAGAGGAACTTTTAGAGGATAGAAAACAAAATTATAGGCGTCTAATAGTTACGAATTACAAAATAATCTACTCTTTAAATGAGAAGGTTGAGACTATAAAAATAGTTGACATTTTTGACACTCGACAGAATCCAATAAAATTGAAAAGGAATTAACATCTGCTGGCTAAAACTTCGCTAGCTACAACGTAAGGATCTTTTCCTTATCAAGCTGAAACGCCTTTCAGCTTCTCATAATTATTGGTTTTCAATACATTGAGATTCTGAAATCAGAATGACAGGTTTAGTTACTTTTTAGGCCGCCTTACTTCTTTGACGCAAGCAGACAGAAACCTGCCATTCCAACAAAAATACCCTCTAACCCTACACCGGATATTTAGCACTGATCTCTTCCAATCCCAAATTGTGAATACTCCCTAAATGGGTGTGTGGAATGCGTGTGTCAGACTTATAAGTCCCTTCCTGTACTTGTCTCCCAATAGTCTGATAGGCTTCTCGAAACGAAGCCCCTTGTAGCACCAAGGTATTGATACTGTCCACTGTAAATAAGTATTGGTATTTTGGATCCTTCAAATCAATTTTTTTAACTTGAATTTGCTGAATCGCATAATTAAAAATATACAAAATAGCTTCCAATTCTTCAAAGCCTTGAATCATATTTTCTTTTAACAACTGAAAATCACGGTGGTAGCCACTTGGCAAATTATTGGTAATCAAAAGCATCTCGGTTTCCAAACTTTGAAGCTTGTTGCACTTCCCACGGATCAATTCAAAAACATCGGGGTTTTTCTTGTGGGGCATGATACTGCTCCCCGTAGTGAGTGACTCTGGAAACCCAATAAAATCAAAATTCTGACTCATATACAAACAAATATCCATCGCCATTTTTCCGAGCGTATTGGCTAAATTTCCTAAACTAGACGCAATAATACGCTCGTTTTTTCCACGACTCATTTGTGCCGCGACGACATTGTATTTGAGCGTTTTAAAACCGAGGGCTTTGGTCGTAAATTCTCTATCAATTGGAAACGAACTTCCATAACCCGCTGCCGATCCCAAAGGGTTTTGATCCACCACTTTTTGAGCGGCTTGTAATACATATACATCGTCAATAAGCGATTCCGCATAAGCAGAAAACCACAAACCAAAAGAGGATGGCATGGCTACTTGTAAATGCGTATAGCCAGGCAGTAAAGCCGATTTATGTGTATCTGCCAAGGCAATCAAAGTTTCAAAAAAGCTTTTGGTTTTGTGTTGTATCGACCCCAAACTCGCCTTGTAATACAATTGTAAGGCCACCAAAACTTGATCATTTCTGGAGCGGGCTGTATGGATTTTTTTACCCGTATCGCCCAAGGCTTTGGTGAGTTCATATTCGAGTTTGGAGTGGATGTCCTCAAACTGAGCGTCAATCACAAAAGTGCCTTCACTGATCTGTGATTGAAGATTGTCAAACACGGCTTCGATCGCTATGAGTTCTTCCGAATTTAAAAGTCCTATTTCGACCAACATCTGAGCATGTGCTAAAGAAGCTTGAATGTCATAAGTCGCAATTTTAAGATCGATGTCTCGGTCGTTTCCGACGGTGAATTTTTCAATGAATGCATCGATTGAAATGCCTTTATCCCAAAGTTTCATAGCTATAGTATTTTAGTTAATAATTGAATGTATAATGCCACACCTTCATTAATTTCATCGACATAAATGAATTCATCGGCAGTGTGGGAACGGGTACTGTCGCCAGGCCCTAATTTTAAGGACGGACAACTCAACACCGATTGGTCAGAAAGTGTGGGCGATCCATAGGTTTCACGTCCCAATGCAATCCCCGCTTGAACCAACGGATGCGCCACGGGAATCGAGGACGAATTGAGTTTTAAACCTCTTGGAAGTATCGAATCGCAAGGGGCGTCTTTTTGGAGAATGTCAACAATTTCTTTGTTGCTGTATTGGTCGTTGACGCGTACATCCACCACCAACTCCACCCCTGCTGGAATCGCATTGTGTTGCTTCCCTGCATGGATTTGTGTCACGGTCATTTTCACAGGTCCTAAGCTCTCTGAATATTTTTCAAATTGGTAATCTTTAAACCATTGCAACACCTCAATCACATTGTAAATCGCATTATCGTCGTTGGGATGTGCGGCGTGTCCCGGCGTTCCTTTGACCAATGCATCAAATACCACCAAGCCCTTTTCGGCCACAGCGAGTTGCATTAAAGTCGGCTCCCCAACAATGGCGACATCAATTTCTGGAATGATGGACAACATACTGTTGAGACCTGCCGCCCCACTGCTCTCTTCTTCTGCGGAAGCAACAAGTACCAGATTGTAATTTAGATTTTTCTGGGCATAAAAATGTGTGAAAGTAGCGATCAATGAGACCAAACAACCCCCAGCATCGTTGCTCCCCAATCCAAATAATTTCCCTTCTTCAACCTGTGCTTTAAAAGGATCTTTGGTGTAGCCATTATTTGGTTTTACGGTATCGTGATGCGAGTTTAAAAGCAGCGTGGGTTTGGAGGCATCAAAATCGGCATTCATTGCCCAAATATTATTTTGAGATCGCTGAAACGGAATCTTATAATCTGTAAACCACTGTTCAATCCGCGCAGCGGTTAAATCTTCTTCAGATGAAAATGAAGGAATTTCAATTAAATCTTTTAATAATTGAATCGCGGAAGTTGTTAAATTTTCTAGCGTCATTGGATCGTAAGTGTTGTGAAAATCGCTTGGGAGTCAAGCAACATTTCTGGTTTTCCGATGCACACTTTAGAGACTTGATGTTCTAAGGCATGAAAACAGTTGTTTAGTTTTGGCAACATCCCAGCGTAAATCACTTGGGCATGTAATAATTCTTTATAAGAGGATGCTGTGATTTTTTCAATGACCGAACTATCGTCATTCACATCTTTTAAAACGCCCTTTTTCTCAAAGCAATAGTACAACTCCACCTCAAATTGAGATGCAAAAGCAATGGCTAATTCAGAAGCAATCGTATCGGCATTGGTGTTTAGCAGTTGCCCATTTTGATCGTGTGTCAACGCACAAAACACAGGAGAGATACCGTGATTCAGTAACAATTCTAAGGTCGAAGTTTCTACATTTTTAACATCGCCTACAAACCCATAATCAAGTGTGGAAACAGGTCGTTTAACAGAAGTGATGGTATTGGCGTCTGCCCCTGTAAATCCAAGAGCGTTGCAGTCCAAGGCTTGTAATTGAGTGACGATCGTTTTGTTTATTTTACCTGCATAGACCATCGTAATGAGTTCTAAAGTCGCGGCGTCGGTGATGCGTCTGCCATCCACCATTTGTACCTCGAGCCCTGTTTTCTGTGCCAAGGCTGTGGCAGATTTCCCACCGCCATGTACCAAAATCTTAAATCCTTCAATAGATGAAAATGTAGTCAAAAATGACGTGAGTGCTTGTGGATTATCAATCACATTCCCTCCTATTTTTACGATCTTGAGAGTGTTCTTTTTATCCATTTTCAAGAATTTTTTTCAACACCAATTGAGCCGCATACGTTCGATTATTCGATTGTGCTATCACCACAGATTGCTCACTGTCCAACACCGCATCTTCCACCACCACATTTCGTCTTACGGGTAAGCAGTGCATAAATTTGGCTGTGCCTAGTTTTTCTTTGGTCATCATCCAATGGGGATCTTGAGACGTGATTTTGCCGTAGTCTTTATAATTACTCCAATTTTTGACATAGACAAAATCGGCGTTTTTGAGGGCTGCTTCTTGATCGTAAATGACCGGCGTATCTTTAACGATGTCTGGGTTTAACTCATAGCCTTCAGGATGGGTCATGCTAAAATCAACCTCAATCGTTTGCATCATTTCTATGAATGAATTGGCAACCGCATGTGGCAATACTTTGGGATGTGGTGCCCAAGACAATACCACTTTTGGCTTTTGTTTCGTTTTTAATTCTTCTATCGTAATGGCGTCCGCCAATGCTTGCAGTGGATGCCCAGTCGCACTTTCCATATTCACAATGGGTACGGTCGCATGCGTCACAAAACTACTGAGAATCCATTCGGATAAATCTTTGTCTTTATCTGTTAATGACGGAAAAGCACGAACGGCTAAAATATCCGCATATTGTGAAATCACTTGTGCCGCTTCTTTCACATGTTCCGATTTATCTAGGTTCATAACCACCCCCGATTCAAATTCTAATTGCCAAGCGTCCGTCACGTTCAACACAATCACGTCCATCCCTAAATGTTTGGCCGCTTTTTCAGTACTCAAACGCGTGCGAAGACTGGCATTAAAAAACAACATTACCAAGGTTTTGTGTGTCCCTAAACTTCGGTATTTATACGGGTCTGATTTTAAAGCAATCGCCTCTTGGACTGCCGAGGCAACGGAAGGAAGATCCTTAATTTTTATATAATGGTTCATAATTTTTGTGCTAAGGCTTTAAAAAATAAATCAATGTGTGCCTTTTTAATTGTTAAGGGAGGTAAAATCCGAATCAAGTTTGGGTTTTTAGAACTTCCTGTAAATAAAAAATGATCAAAAAGTAATTTTTTTCGAAGGGCAGCAACAGGAAACTCAAATTCTAACCCGAGCATCAAACCCCGTCCTTTGAGATTTTTTAGTTTTGGAATGGATTTGGTTTTCTCCATAAAATATGCCGACATGTCTTTTGCGTTTTGCATTAAATTTTCAGACTCTAGAACGTCCAAAACAGCCAAGGTTGCCGCGCAAGCCAAATGGTTGCCGCCAAAGGTGGTTCCCAACAGTCCATAAGACGCTTTTATAGATGGATGAATCAAAATACCTCCCACTGGAAATCCGTTGCCCATCCCCTTCGCCATCGAAATAATATGAGGCGTAATCCCATGTTTTTGAAAGGCGAAAAAATCACCTGTACGCCCAAATCCCGATTGAACCTCATCTGCTATTAAAACTGTGTTGTATTTTTTACTGAGTAATTCCAGCCCTTTATAAAAATCGGTAGTGCTTTCATCAAGACCGCCAACGCCTTGAATACACTCGATAATGATGGCGCAAATAGGCTCGGATTTTAAAGTGATTTCTACCAAATCTAAATCTCCAAGTGGTAAAAACCGAACCTGCTGTTGGGCATTTAAAGGCGCCACAATTTTTGGATTGTCCGTCGCAGCCACACAGGCCGAGGTGCGTCCATGAAAGGAGTTGTCAAACGCAATCACGGTGGCTTTGTTGGTATGAAACGACGCCAGTTTTAAGGCATTTTCATTGGCTTCCGCTCCCGAACTACACATAAACAAGTCATAATTTTTACAGCCAGAAACTTCTTCGAGTCGGTCTGCCAACTTGGTTTGAAGTGGATTCTGTACAGCATTGCTATAGAACCCAATTTTTTGAAGTTGATTGGTGAGTGCATTCACATAAACAGGATGGGAATGCCCAATAGAAATCACTGCATGACCGCCGTAAAGGTCCAAATACTGGGTACCTTTTTCGTCGTACAAATAAACATCGTTTGCCTTTACAGGCGTCACATCAAAGAGTGGGTAGACATCAAATAGACTCATAATTAGTGGGCTTTAATACTGTTAATTTTATCAAATGAAGCAACCATGCCTTGAATCAGCGACGAGCTTAATCCTTTGTGTTCCATTTCATTCAGTCCTTCAATAGTGCATCCATTTGGGGTGGTCACTCGGTCGATTTCTTGTTCGGGATGATTTCCTGAAGTGATCAATAAATTAGCGGCACCTTCACAAGTAAACATGGCTAGGTTTTGAGCCTCTTCAGCGTCAAACCCAAGTTGAATGGCGGCTTGTGTGGTGGCGCGAATCAGACGCATCCAAAAGGCAATTCCACTGGCACAAACGACGGTGGCGGCTTGCATTTGTTGTTCCGGTATTGAAATGGTCGTTCCCAAACGGTTGAAAATGGCTTCGGCGACCGCTAGGCGTTGTTTGCCGATTTCATTACTACAAATACAGGTCATGGATTTCCCAACGGCTATGGCCGTATTTGGCATCGCACGAATGATAAATTGATCCGCTCCTACTAGACCTTCAATTCTTGAAATTGAAAAGCCTGTAATGGTCGAAATCAATACATGTTTCTCTGTTAAAAAAGGTTGAACTTCCGTAAGAATTGTTTCTAAATGTGCGGGTTGCACAGCAAAAATAATAATGTCCGATTGCTGAATGGCTTTTTTATTATCCGAGGTTAGAAATACATTTTTATAGCCTTCAAAATCTGCTAAACCACTGACATTTCTTTTGGTGAGGTATAAGGTTGTAATCGCATTGTTTGTGATGAGCCCTTTGGCAATAGAGCTTCCTAAATTTCCTGTGCCGATGATTGCTATTTTCATGAGTCTTTTTTTAAAAATAATTAGCTTTAAGTTGTAATCCCAAATGTGCTTCAAACCCGAACATCAAATTCATGTTATGAACGGCTTGACCCGAAGCGCCTTTGAGTAAATTGTCGATAGCACTTGTAATGAGCAGTTTGCCGTCGTGCACTTCTAAATGCAATAAACATTTATTGGTATTGACCACTTGTTTTAAATGCAAGGGATCGTCCGAAACGGTGGTGAATTCTGCATCTTTATAATAGGTTTTATAGAGTGCTTTCGCCGCCTCTAAAGTACCTTCATATTTTGTATAAAGTGTGGCAAAAATTCCTCTTGAGAAATTCCCTCTATTGGGTATAAAATGAATCACACTTTGCAAATCTTTTTGAAGCGAATCTACAGACTGATGGATCTCTCCAAGGTGCTGGTGGTTAAATGCTTTATAGTGAGAAAAATTATCCACACGCCATGTAAAATGGGTCGTTGCTGACAAGGCCGTTCCTGCTCCTGTGGCACCTGTGACGGCATTGACGTGAATGGCATCTTCCACCAAACCATTGGCAGCTAAGGGTAAAATTGCCAATTGAATGGCAGTTGCAAAACAGCCTGGATTAGCGATGTACTGCGCCGACTGAATGGCGGTTTTGTTCAATTCTGGCAAGCCATATACAAAGTGCTTGTTTTGAAATATCGCATCTTGTGTGAGTCTAAAATCATTTGACAAATCAATGATTTTTGTATCCTTTGAAAAGGGGTTTTTTTCTAAAAATAATTTAGAATTCCCATGTCCCAAACAGAGGAATAAAACATCCACATCGGAGTTAATTGTATCTGTAAATAGCTGCTCTGTAGAGCCTACTAAATCTTGATGAATGGCGCTTAGTTTTTTACCCGCACTCGATGTACTGTACACAAAATTGATTTCGGTTTTAGAGTGTACGAGCAACAATCGAATCAATTCTCCTGCGGTGTATCCTGCACCTCCTATAATCCCTGCTTGTATCATAATTCCGAATTTACTTGTTGGTGTATCTTGTTTTGATTGCCATTTATTTTGATGAAGCCTTTGGCTTCTTCAGCAGTCCAGCCGTTGTTAATTTCGCCATAACTTCCAAACTTGGCGCTCATCAAATCATGTGCCGATTGAATGCCATTGATTGAAAAATGATAAGGTTTTAGCACCACTTCCACAGTGCCCGAAACGCTGTGTTGACTGCTGCCTAAAAATGCTTCCATGTCGCGCATGACGGGATCTAAATACTGACCCTCATGCAAATGCATGCCGTAAAAATTGGACAGATAATCTTTGTGTTGAAGCTGCCATTTGGTCAAAGTATGTTTCTCTAATAAGTGATGTGCTCTTACGATAATCAGGGCGGCGGCGGCTTCAAAACCCACACGGCCTTTGATTCCAACAATTGTATCGCCGACATGAATGTCTCTTCCAATGGCAAATTTTGAAGCCATTTCGTCCAGAAGTTGAATGTTGATTTCAGGGACATTTTCATCACCATTGAGGGCTGTCAATTCTCCTTTGGTAAAAGAGAGGGTTACAGTTTCAGGGGTTTCGGATTCTAACTGGGATGGATAGGCCGATTCTGGCAACGCCAAGTGCGACGTCAGGGTTTCATCGCCTCCAACACTCGTTCCCCAAAGTCCTTTGTTGATTGAATATTTTGCTTTTTCCCAATCCAAATCAATTCCATTTAATTTTAGATAGGCTATTTCTTCTTGACGTGTGAGCTTCTGATCTCTAATAGGTGTGATGATTTCAATCTCTGGCGCTAGGGTTTGAAAAATCATATCAAAACGGACTTGGTCGTTTCCTGCGCCTGTACTTCCGTGAGCGATGTATTTAGCATCAATGGATTTTGCATACTCGATGATTTCGATGGCCTGTACAATGCGTTCGGCACTAACAGAAAGCGGGTAAGTATTGTTTTTTAAGACATTTCCAAAAATAAGAAACTTCACTACTTTTTGATAAAAGGTGGTGACGGCTTCGATATTTTTATAGGTTGAAACGCCCATTTTATAGGCATTTTGTTCGATCGTTTGAACGTCACTTTTAGTAAATCCGCCTGTATTGACACTAACAGCATGGACTTCGTAGCCTGCTTTTGACAGGGATACGGCACAGTAGGATGTATCGAGTCCTCCACTGTAAGCAATGACTAGTTTTTTTGAATTTTTCATTTTTTATATTTTTTTAGAAACAAGCTTTGTTTGATGCTTTTTAATCTTAGAAAGGTTTTTTCTTTCACTTTTTTAGAGGTGCTTTTCGGCTTGGAAGTCGGGTCAAATAACATGCCTGTACACAAACACATACTTTGAGTTGTGCGTTGAAGGACATCGTAGTTTTTACAGGTTTGACAGCCGTTCCAAAAAGAAGGTTCGTCGGTGAGTTCAGAAAAAGTAACTGGCTTATACCCCAAGGCACTGTTCAGTTTCATCACGGCAAGCCCTGTAGTAATACTAAATATTTTTGCGTTTGGATATTTAGTTCTCGAATGCTCAAAAACGACTTGCTTGATTTTCTTAGCCAAGCCTTGATTTCTAAAATCAGGATGTACGATGAGCCCCGAATTAGCCACAAATTTATCATGGCTCCATGTTTCTATATAGCAAAAGCCCGCAAAGGTATCTCCTTCTAAGGCAATGACGGCATTGTTCGATTCCATTTTAGAAATAATGTATTCTTTGGAACGTTTTGCAATTCCTGTCCCCCTAACTTGTGCAGCAGCTTCGATAGCGTCGCAAATAGTTTGAGCGTGAATTGTATGTGATTTATCTGCAATAATGATGTTCATTATATAAGATTTAAGTTGAAAAAAAGTTTGAAAAAAAATTGAAGGACGAACCGGACACACCTAAGTTCAGAAACTAGTTGAACACCCTAAGGGCGACGGCGCGTGATGCGAGGACGTGCAAAACCAGGACTATAAAGAATAACCGTTGGGGTAATGAAGGTTTTAAAATTAAGTAAGTCCATATAAATGTTGTCAACGATAACTGTATCGTCTTATAAATATAGAGTAAATGTAAAAATTAATTAAAGTGTGGCATAATAGCACTTAAAAATATCTTCAGTTTTTCGATATTCTAAAAATACGCCTATGTTAAATATTAATAATTAAAAAAAAAATCTAATAAATGAATAAATCGCAGTGTGTCATCTTGACCATTCGATCAAAATACTGACTGTAATGTATTTAGACGACTCTTTAGAGGTCCTAAAAAATTTCTACAAATTCTGGCAATGTGTAGCCACTGCAAGGGTTTTCTACAGGGTCATCAGATGAGCATGCGAAAATTAATGTGGTAATAGATAATGTAAAAATTACTGCTATGGTGAATTTTATTTTTTTCATATATATATAAATTAATTTTCTAGTTCAATAGTGATTGTTTTTTTGAAACTATTGTTAATTTTTAAAACATAGGTTCCCATTTCAAGGTTTTCAAATTGAGCCGTCCCTACTGCTGTTTTAGCGCGGAATGTTTGGTTATCCTTCTCAAGGGTTAAAAACACATCGTCCTGTTCAAATAACACTGTGATGGCTCCTTTAGAAACATCACATAAAATTACATTTTTCTTAAAGTATCTCGGAGATGGCTTTGAAAAACCAAAGTCTGATGAAATACCGCCGTAATGTTTGTTAATTTCAAATGGCAATGTTTGATCGGCATCTGTAACCGTATCGGTGATGGAGTTATAAATTTTAAAATTTACAGTTTCTGAGGTTGAATTCGAAAACACTGTTAAGTAAGCAAAATAGTTATCCGTAGATTCTGCATAAATCAGGTTTGCAACTCCCCGACATTCACCGCCAACAAAGGCGGCTAACATGTCGTTTGAGTTAGACAAAGTGGTTGCATTTACATTTAAATATGCAACCATTGTCATTGTGTATTCAAATTCATTTTCATTGACTTGCCACGAGGGTGCCTGCGCACTTAGGCCTAATGAAATAAGGCAGGTTAATATAAGTGCTGCGAATTTGTTTTTATTTTTCATTTAGAATTATTTTATTGTTATGAACCTCGTTATCAATCGTTGTGTTTAAGAAATACGTGCCGTTTTGGAAATTAACAGGTATTTTTAAACGGTTGTGGCCTTTTTCAATTACAACCGACATATCAAATAACAACTGATTTAACATATTGTGAATACGCACTTGCGCCTTTTGATTGTTTTGAGCATAAAACTCTAGATACACAAATCCGTCCTTACTAGGGTTTGGATATAACATAAATTGAGATGTACTCAGATCAATAGCATCTTCGTCAATAATATAGGGAGTTCTCGTGGTTCCTAAAATTGAGTCTGCTTCAAAATTAATTGTTTTTGAAGTTTGCTTGATAGTATCTCCATCCCCGATATGAAATACCAATCTTTGATCTTGACTTGTATCGCCAACTATGGTCATAAAGGATAATTCGTTTCCATTCACCATTTGAGTTACAGAATGCCCGTGTAATTCTCCTGCGGTATTATAAGCATATACATTTGTATAGCCTTCTGGCAATTGAATCACTGCATTCATGTTTTGTGAAAATGCATTAAACGTGCTTTGAGTTTCTGAACTGACCGTACTAGAAGTGCTTTCTGAAGCCATTCTTCTCCCACCAGACAAATAGTTAGGATACTTAAATTCCTGTTCTGAGGAAGATCTTAGCATATACCCTTTTCCTGTTTCTAAATATGACAAGGTTCCTGACCATCCATTTAAGGCATCATAAATGGCAAACTCATTTTGCGATTTGATGACATCGTCCACTGAAGGAATAAAGTCAGACAGTGCTTCTCCTATTCTTACATTCTCTCCAACGACGTAAGGAAGCCAGTTCCAGTTTTCGCTGATTGGGAATGTCCAAGTAGATAAATCTACGGGAGTTCCTAACACATCTAAGGTTTGTGCATTCTCTAATCGTACCTTATACATTTTGGTTGTGCTAAAGCCACCGTTGTCACTTATGCTTCCAGACCAACTGCTATTGTCAGCGTCTTGAGGGTCGTTAAAGTACGTCTCTAAAAGAGAGGGGGAATGACTTAGCATTAAATCATTTGTTTCAAGATCTAAATTTGAAGTGATGGCATTCACATCTGATAATGTAGAACTTTGTACAGGAAATGAGATCCAAGTATAGCCTTGATTAAACCCGATGCTTTGACTCACTTCAGTTGTGTTTTCAAAAAGGGCTGGATTCGTATTAGAACCTAAAACTCGATTTAAAACAAACTCAGTCGTTTCCTCTCCGTCTAAGGTTGCAACCAGAATTTTATCCTCTGAAGCATCCCAAATATTGAAATTTAAGATTTCTCCTGACGCTGTGTTTGAATAGATTGTGAGGTACACAAAATATTCTTGGTAGTTAGGATCAAAAGTTAATTGTCCCACACCTCTTAGTTCTTCATTATAAAAAACACCTAGTTTATCTTTTGTGTCTTGATCGAAAACACCATCAATCATAATTTTCCCAATTACATTCATGCTGTATTGAAAATCGTTTGGATCTAAAGACCAATCAATATCAGAGAAAATATTTAATTTTAATTGTATTTTTTGATCAAACCCAAATTCGGTACGTAAAAACATATCTTGTTCGTAATACCCAGCAGCTAAATCACTATCGACCATCGCCGATATTTCAATACTACTATTTGGTGACAGCAATCCACTGGATTGACTTACCGTTAACCAATTGGGTACATTCAACAGGCTGAAATCTTGAAAGGTTCCTCCAGAGTTGACCACAAGAATTGTGTATGTTTTTTCATCTCCAAAAATCAGTTCCGTTTCTGAAACTGTTTGCTCTTCATCAATATACCAATCAACTTGATCTTTATTGACGTAAGCGGTCCAAGTGATGGGCGATGCTTGCATGTTATTAAACTCATCAAACATTCTATGAACTGTAATGTCTAATACCTGACCTTCTATCGCGGCTAGGCTAGATACTACTGGTTCCATAATCATTTGGTCGCCATTAATCACATGACTGATTTGAAAACTAATTGTGTTTCTGGCCGGTTTAATTGGTGGCACATCTATCGTATAATTTACAGCACCCGAATTCATGACGGCCAAACTCGTGGAGTAAAGCGGTCCAGGAACAATATGGTAGTAGCGTGGGCCATTTCCTGTGGGAGTGTCTGGCGCATTCATTTTGGAATAAACCAACAATCCTGCACTGTCTGTATCAACTTCAAAGTAACGGTCTCTTTCAATTTGTTCAAAAGACCTGAGCGTGTTCCATAATCTGAATTCATCAATTGATCCACTAAATGCACGATCTACTGTTTCAGTCCCTGCTAAATCTATATGACCTCTGGCACCGAGCCACATTTTATTTCCATAAAAGCTCGAAATATCTACTGTTGGATTGGTACTTACCAAGGCTGCATCTACATAAGTTTTTAAATTACCGAATCTATTGATCAGAATCGAAACATGGTGCCATTGATTATCTGTGATACTCGTTGTTGTAAGGTTATATGAGTTGTTTTCATTTTCAAAGGATAAATTACCATCCCCATTTAAGTTGACAGCCCATTTGTTTCTTGTACCGTCTTGCGCTGCAATATCGGTGTCGTCTCCTCTACCGTTAGAGAAAATAGTCGCGTTTTGAGTTTGATCTGTTTTTACCCAAAAAGAAAGTGTTGCGTTCATTTCATTGGTGAGCTGAACGGCTGCCACATTATCTAAGGTGAGGTATTGACCAGCAGCAAACTCATAAGCTTCTCCTTTGGGCTTGATGTCCCATGCGGCATTTACTTGCGCATGTTTGAAACGCGCTATGTCATGCGCTAAATTTCCGTGCCCCTCATTCATGGGCCAATAGCCTACTAAATCGAGCTCATTACCTACATATTTGGTGTAAATATTTGCATAGGCATCTGTGAAATTGAGGGCTTTGGACCAGAGTCTTACATCGTGAAGGTTTCCTATAAAGGTGTTTCCTCCAAATACCATATTGGCATCAAAATTATATTGCAAATTTTGGGGTGCAGAATCCGTTTGAACAACTCTATCATCTTCAAATATGCTGATGACTCCTGCCGCACTATCATATGTAAATGTATAGTGGTGGAACAGGTTATCGCTTGAGATCCCTCCAGAGACTGTAGAGTCCCCAAATTGGAAACTAATCGTTGACCCTTGTAAATCGATATTAATTCCTCTCTCCTGATCTACTATAGAAGCTGTACCAGCTTCAGTTTGATTGTTCATCCAAAATTCAAAGCTAAAATCGCCTGTCTGAATATATGGACTTTCAATAGTTGCTGTATTTGTTGAACCGTTAAAGTAAAGAGAGACATTGTTGTTAATTGGCAATTGGTTGGTTTCTCCTTTAATTTCGATTAAACTGACCGAAGAGTTATAAAAAATAGCTTCGTTGAAACGTACAGATATATCTTCACCATAACCCAAAATACCATCTATTGGAGTTGGGGTTCCAAAAGCACGGGGTGCAAACAAATCTACTTTTCCTGTGATCACTTCAGAAATATAGGACGTATCGTTGGTACACGTACTAATAGCACGGATTTCGTAAGTACCATTCTGAATATTTTGCCCTACAATATCCCAAGGATAATTAATTGTAGTCTCCGTAATCACTGAAATTTCTGTTTCATTATTTATAACAGCTTCGTCATAAAAATCTTGAGTTCCATAATACGTATGTAAACGCGTCCATGTTGATGAAGTTGCTGATCTGTATTGTAAGTCTAATTTTTGAAAACTAGAAAACCCAGTCGTGTATTCACTTAGTTCTACAGCAAGTGGATTGCTTGTGCCATCAAGGTTATAAGCTTCTGAGATATTATACACCCAGTTGTCTAAAGGAGCAGATACCACCACATTAGAACAGGAAGGTACAAAATGAGCTGAAAGGGTTACTGAATCGCTTGCGTCACCACCACATAAACTTTCAAAAACAATTTCAATATCATCGTAGTCGTACACATCTGAAAGCGATTTTCCGATGGTCACAACAAACTCCCTTGGAACTCCATATTGAAAGGATGGAAATAATATTCCATCAGATGGAATATTAATGATTGCACTGTTAGGGTTTGAAGATGGGTTGACTCTTAAAATATAGTCGGATTCCAGTCTTGTAGTACTAATGTTTTCTAATTGCACTCTAAATTCAGCACTCACATCTTCAGGAACATTACTCACATCTACAACCTCAGCCGTAATTTGTGGGACTTCAATTTGTTGTGTCGCGAGACTTAATTCTTGGCGATCACCTTCCGCGAGTTCTATAATATTTGGGTCATTTGCTACATAGGTAGCCGGGTTATAATATATAGATTTTTGAACACCTTCGTACGGGCAGGACGTTCTACCACCTCTGGTGATAAAAATAGGACCATTCCCATCAAAAGAGTTGACAACATCGATACTTAAAACATTTCCAGGATCACTCTCAACTAATGTGTAAGAGATAGAGGTTGTCGCTGTTTCTTCAGTTGAAAACGACGTATTGATATCTTGATTTACAAAACCTCCGGTCGTATTTAATAAACCAACTCCATTTATATTAAATCCTAAATCAAGAGCAAAGCTTTCATCGGCATTTAAGTTCACTAAACTTGAGCTTGTGCTAACAACTGCCGTTTCAACACTTCTCGTAAATTGTCCAACCCCATTATCGATAGACACATTATCCTCAAAATTGGTGTTTAATAAATCTCTTATCAGAGTCGATGATTCTAGATTATTTGTTAACTCTGCTTCGGAAAGTGGATCATTGTCTTGATCAAGTGCATCCGTTAATTCTGCTATAAAAGTGTCTAAGGTTGTTTCTAGACCTGCTTTGTAATTTGCACGATCGTTTAAAGCCAAATACTTGAGACGCTCGTTTTCTCTAATGGTCGATCTCCATAAATTAATTTGCGTTTGGTATTGTTCTATGGTTAGCACACCAGAAGTACTTGGATCAATGGTTCCATCTTCTAAGCCTGTTACAAAACCTTGCAGTTCTGGAATGAGCGTATTCACAATATAAAATTGAGAAAAAACGAAAAAGGTATCTGAGGGCTCTTCAGCAAAATAAACTGCTTTTTGTTTGCCTATAAAAACAGTTTCTCCATCGGAATTTGTAAGCGTAAAATTCTCTGCACTTGCAGAGGCTCTCACATCGATATCATCATACGAGCCGTAAAAGTAATTTTTGGACTGCCCAATGTATAAATCGCCATCTGCTCCAACAAAACTTGTATCGCTGCTTGTAGAAATTGATTGAGAAAAGGAATATGTTTTGGTTAATTTTTCTGCATTCGTACTAGAGGCTGTTACAGCAATACCTAAAGAAGGACTGTTTGTGCCTTGAGACTCAATTACGGGCCCTGCTAAACCACCACCAGCTGCAAATTTTACGCCCAATAAGACCTTAAATTCTGTTGATATTCCGCTAGAATTTGTAAAATCCGTTTCGGTAGTAAATGAAACGGTTTCCCCACTACTAATGGTCGCCTGACTGTTGGAGCCAGGGGGATCTCTCAAAATCATATCTGGTTTATCTGGAGCACTTGTCACAAAAGTTTGACTGCCATCAGATTGGCCTCCTAATAAAATTCCCTCGGTTTCATAATTTTGTGCAGCACTATCAACACCATTTAAGCGGTAATTAATGCTTAACGTTTTTGTGAATGGCGCATTTATTGACGGTACTCCACCTCTAAATGTATAGGTTGAAATACTTGGATCTGTTTCGCTTGTAACTTCAGATTCAGAATCTGCCAATGCTAAATTGTTGTTTATAATTAATTCCCCATCCAATACTGGAACTTGAAATGTGAGAACAGCGTCAGGGTCATCAGAATTATAATAAGGTTCAAAACGATTCATTTCAATAGAATACGTTTGAAATTGTTTATATACTAAATAGTCAAATCCTTCTGTACTGATTGTAGTCCCATCCGCACGTTCCAAATCACTTTCAGACGTTTGTTCTGTGACACTTAAAACAGGTGTTGACCTGTGGGTGAAACTTTTTTCGTAAGCATAAGGAAGCCCTGTTTCGGTGGTTCCGTCAGAATACTCAAAAGACGGAATTGTTGAATCTTGTATTCTTGAAACATTGATCGTTTCGACGGCATCTAGTATGTTTAATGTAGAATTACTTGCAATACTCACACCATTCGTTTGGTTTATAGAATACCCTAATGGCAACAAATCGAGACGGTATTCTCCAGTATCCGTATTTGTGGTTGCATTTGCTTTTGTATAGGCTGTAATTCCACCTACTGCTGGCGTATAGTCAAAAGTAATTGAAGCGGTTCCTATATTATTAACAGAAGTGACTACGGTTGTTTGTGGAAATCCATTTGAGTCGGTAATATCTCTTGACACCGTCCCTTCATGTCCGAAACCTATTGGTTTTGCGCTTTCAACAGCCCCACCAACAACTCTCCCTACAAGGGTTACTTTTGTTTGATCGATAAAGGTAACTTGCTCTTCTCTATCTTCAAAAAATTCATCTAAAACAGTGGGGTCTGCCGGAAACCTTCCTGAATATCCAAATTCGTGTCCGTTTCTTTTAACAGTGATGTAATGCTCTCCTATTGGAACATTAATTTCAAATTCTCCATTGCTATCGGAAACGATGGGTGTATTGTTAGAATCTAAGACAATTTCATTATCTATGTAGATACTAACCCCTTCTGAAGGGATTCGCGCATAGCGTTCTAGATAGTCATCCGAAGTATCCTCTGCTGTTCCAGCATCGTTTAGCCAGTAATCACCTTTTGAAAATTTATCAACCCCTTTTTCATAATAATTATAGCCTTCATCTATAAGACCAGGACCACTAACATATTGATCTCCATTAGTTAAACCTATAAAACTAGGTACATCTGGATCTGGACTATTTACACTATTTACTTCTACATACGATTTAAAGACGCCTCTACTGTCATACAAAATCTTCCCTTTAAATACAAATGAGGACGTGTCAGTGAAGTTTACGCTGTTAATAACTGTATTTGTTTCCCCTATATAAACCAATTGTTGTGAAGGATCAAACTCATGAATGCCTAAAATTGGCGTAATGGTATAGGTTTCTCCAGCACCACTGTAAGGGATTGCACTGATGATGTAATTTCCATTAATATCTGTGACCCCCAAAATACCCAGTTGGTCTGAGTTTGGCGTATTCTCCCCAAAAACCCAATTTGGAGTTGTTGGTATTGTAGCGTCAGCAGCAAAAACGGCGGCATTGTTGTTGTTGTAGCTAAAACCCGCATGTGACATATCGTATGCCACGTCGCCTGCGGCTTCGTCCATTCTTAAATAAGAAATTAAATTGACATCATTCCCATCAATAATTCGTTTGTAGTCGGTATATACAGCACTTTCTGTTAGCACGCGATTCCAAACTCTAATTTCATCTATGAGCATGGCTTTTTGTGAACCAAATGTGATGCGCTCCCAATGCGTTTCTACACCATTGTACATTCCATCTAAATTTATAGGAGATGTAGGAGATACAACTGAAAAATAAGGGGCTGTATAATTAGCATCTAAATCTACTAATACAGCATGAGCCGTTTCTGCATAGGCTTCGTTCATTTGTCGCCCATTTATATACAAAACAGGAATTTGACCATCTTCTAGAACGACAGAAAAATGAATAAATTCACTATTAAACGCTGTTATTGGATTTAGTATATCGTCTCCTCTTGCATTGAGCTGCCCAGAAGGATAATAGTTGTTGATTGTATAAATACCGCCATCAATATCCACCTCTAGATAATTTACGGCTCCCGTAAACAATTTTACATTCACATTTTTCTCCAGAGTTCCATCAAAATTTGCTAATGAAAAAACGGTTAATGCATCTCCTGTATTTGTAAAATCAGCTACTGGTCGAACCCATGCCTGAAATGTGATACGGTCGTCGATAGCATCTGGAAATTGGTTAATTTTTAAGCTGCTATTTTCAGGAATACTGATTGCTGAGGACCTAAACGGAGTCCCTGTAGCAGACGTTGCCAAAACGGCCACATCCCTTACGGGGTTACCACCTTCAAAGCTAATTCTACCTGTCACAATGCCAGAAGGACTTCTAAATCCGATCCCTTCCATAAAGGTTTTGTATTTTTCTTCTACAGCACTGACCCCTATAGCTTCTACCTTATATTCATAGAGTTGACCGCCTTCGATATATTCGTCCTCATATTCCGTTGAAAAAGAACCTAAACTAGCGATTCGCACGTACTCTTCAGCACCAATTTCTTTTCTATAAATATAAAACCCTGAAATTAAATCTTGATTCGCTCTAACATTCCAGCTAATCTTCACTTTATCTGTAAAATACCCTTTTGAAACTGTAAACGTTTCTTCGGCAAACGTATCATATAAATACAGAATGTGCCATGGAAAACGAACATCCACTGGGGTTGTAGTATGTACTGAACCTGTTGTAATTCCTAAATAAGGAAGGCCAACTTGTACATAAAATTGATTACTGTTGCTTGCTTGCGTGCTGCTTGCTTGCGAAACCGTCACAACCCTTGCACCCTCTTGGTCCTGTGAGTGGACTGAATAGCACAGTCCTAGAAGAAAAGCAAAAATTGCTAATCTCTTTTTAATTAATAAATTTAATTTCATAGCTAAGAGAATTACAGTTTAATAATATAATTAACTCCATAGTTTACGGGCCTGCTTTCAGTTCCTCCATTTGCAGAAACAGAACCATTTATAGCATGGCTGTGATTTCCATCATTTTGAGTATTTCTAACATAATCAAAACCATCTGTACCATCACCATTTGCATAATCTCCACCATTACTAGCTTCATTCATACGATAATCATTATATTGATGTGAATGACTTCCTCCATTTGGAATAGAAAAATTATCTGCGTGAGCATGACTCTTAAATGCATCTCCTTGTGTTGTTTTTAATGCGGGACCGTCCTGAGAGTTCACAGGACTTGTGCCTGTCCCTCTTAAAAACATTCCTTGTAAGTTGGGGGCATTGGCACTTCCTAATAAGGTTCTTAACGTTAATGTGTTAGAATCAATAGGTATCGCGCCACCATCACATAATATCCAGCCTGCTGGAGCTGCTGTTCCTATAAATGGCATGATAGAGCCCGTAGGAACGCCGTTACTAGCAGCATATGCTAAAGGCACACGTTTAAAAACTTCATTAGAAATTTCAGTAGCTCCTTCTTTGATTTTTAAATACAACTCATGATTGCTAAATTGAGTTTCTGTAGTGTTTGGTAAATTAATAACATGAGAAAAGACTCCAAATGCATCTGTTTGAAGTGTTGATGTACTTGAGTAAACATCTACAGGATTATTACTAGAGTTTAAATAATAAATTTCAAATGTCAATGGGACGCTGGCATTTGTTCTTGCAGTATTGTTCGCATCTCTAGCAAGGCCTTGAACGGCGATGCCTTGTGAAAAACTAATTAAGGTAAAAAACAAGGCACTAAAAGTTAAAGCAATTTTTTTCATGATATATGAATTTGGTTAATTAAAATTAGTAATTGGTTAATTTGATTGTATCACGCAAGTTGTATTTGTTAGATACACACGTACTATTATTCAAAAAATTTAAACAAAATTACTTTATTGATCAACTTTATACATTGATCTGGGTTAAGAAATGTAAATTATTTTTTGGCTAATCGTTTTCTAATTCGACTTAATCCTTCGGGTGTAATTCCCAAATAGGAAGCAATCATATACTGGGGTATCCTTTGAATAATTGTAGGCCTACTGTTAATTAATTCCAGATAACGCTCCTCAGCAGTTTTAAGAAAGAATGATTCGTATTTTTCTGAAACTTCTATGTATAAATTTTCAACTATATTTCTGCTCAATTCTTGAACTTTTGGAAGTTTTTTATATGACCGAAAGAGAGCATCTCTGTGTATTAGTGTGACTGAAGAGTCTTCCAAAGCTTGAATATTAAATTTGGACTTATTCTCTAAAAGAAAACATGAATAATTAGAAATAAATTCATTGGGGAAACAAAACCCTCGTATATGTTGAACGCCCTCAATTAGGTAGAAGAAGGTAAAAAAACCTTTATCTACAAATCCAACATAATCACAAAGATCGTCTGCTTTTAAAAGGTACTCGCCTTTCTTATAATGTTTTACTATGAAAGACTCTGAAAAAACCAACCATTCAGATTCTGTTAAATCTATAAATTCAAACAATGCAATTTTAATATTTACTTTCAATGTTTTGATTGGTCAATTGGTTATTTCCAAAGATAAGTGAAACGACCGAATTCTAACCCCAAAAGTGAATGCAATTTCTGGCTGAGTTCCAAAAGGGATTTACACTTATTAAGTGCAAGTATTATTTCAACTAAAAACAATAATTAACCTAAACAACCCCCACTAGCGCCTCATACGGTTGTTACGAAACTCTTTCATTTTTTTTGTAATGATGTCTTGGTATTCGATTTTTGAAACTTCTTTCCCTTTGGTCGGTGCTGCAATCTCAATGATTTCACCGGGGTTCAGAACCAGTTTTGAACAAAGCATCGTTGTATTATCCGCGCTCACTTCTAAAATCAGCCCTGGAAGTCCCCAATAATCTAAAGGCCCGTGACGGACTGGAATTTGAGGCGCATACCAAGCTTCAATTTGTGTCATTTTAACTTCTTTGACCTCCGTAGAATCGGACTCAGTTGTGTTCCTCAATTTATCCCAAGAAAAAGAGTACCATGTCAATTCATCCGTAGGAATTAAGGCCGTCGCTTTAAAACAAGAATAATTTCCGATTTTTTTTGTGTCAGATTCTAAGCTCCACTCTATGGGTTGTAATACATCCTTTACCAAAAACTTTTTACCATAAAATTCTTGCTGCTGAAGTTGCGTATTTGTTTTTACATTTTTATACTGTTTGCCGGGTGCGAAATTTTTACCCCAAGAATCCGTTGCTCCAGAAATCGCATCCAATTGATCCTCCTCAGTAAACACCGACTCCTCTTTATTAAAGGACAACACATAGCCTTTTTCAAGTCTGTTTTTCATCCGTGCCCCAACTTCTTTTTTCTGAGCCTCACTCAATCGAGCTCCCCACTTTCCGAGATCCATTTTAGATTTAGAAAAATAATAAGCTTTCGCTTGAAATTCTTGTACAGTCTGTGTTTCATTCACACTTGTTGAGATTAAAAAAACAAATACGAGCGCGAGAGTAGTGATGACTTTTGACTTCATTGAAAGAGGTGTTTAATGTTTTGTTGATTCAAATATAGTATTTAATTAAACAAGAATATTTATGTTTATCATAATATTAACGCCACTAGACGACTGCAATCTGACACCCAATTAAAGAGTACTTTAAAATTAAAACAACTATTTGCCCTACAAGTCTTATATTGCAATGACAAACGAATAACAAATACACTGTTTAAAAATACATACCATGAGTCAACCCTCCTTTATAAAAGAACTGTCCATTCCAGCCATTGCGGCACCCATGTTTTTAATCTCCGGTCCAAAACTGGTGATTGAATGTTGTAAAAACGGAATTGTTGGAACCTTCCCAGCATTGAACCAACGCACCACAGAAGGTTTTGAGGAATGGTTGATTGAAATTAAAACAGCCCTGGCGGATTTTGAAAAAGAAACAGGCACAAAACCTGCACCTTATGGGGTGAATCTAATTGTACACCAATCGAATCCACGCGTACAGGCTGATTTGGCTATTTGCGTGAAACACCAAGTGCCTATTATTATTACGTCTTTAGGAGCCGTGCCTCAATTGGTCGATGCGATCCATAGTTATGGTGGTTTGGTCTTCCATGATGTGATCAAAAAACGCCATGCCGAAAAAGCAGCAGAAGCCAATGTCGATGGACTGATCGTCGTCGCTGCAGGTGCAGGAGGCCATGCGGGTACTTTGAACCCAATGCCTTTGGTAGCTGAAATTAAAAGCTTTTTTAAGAAAACAGTGATTCTATCGGGCTGTATTAGTAACGGTCGTGACATCGCTTCTGCCATGCAAATGGGTGCTGATGTTGCCTATATGGGAACCCGATTTATCAATACAAAAGAAAGTAAAGCGCCTAAAGAGTATCGTGATATGATTATCTCAAGTGGTGCCAACGATGTGGTCTATACGGCTGCAATCTCAGGAGTCGCAGCTAATTTCTTACGCCCGAGTATGGAAGCGATGGGCATTACCGAAGAAATGCTCAGTCAGCAAAAGAAAATCGATTTTGGAAAAGAACTCACGGCTCATGAAAATGAAGCCAAAGCTTGGGCAACCATCTGGTCTGCTGGACAGGGAGTGGCCAGTATTCATGATTCACCTTCTGTGGCAGAACTGGTAGCGAGCATGAAAACGGAGTTTACAGAAGCCATCAAAGCCCAATACAAACTTTTAGAAACCTATAAATAGAACTCCTATTCGTCCACTTTGACGCGCTGTCCTCTTGTGGGTTTTAACGCCGTTTTAATTGTATCTAAATTCTGTTTATCAATGATGGCATAGGTATAGTGGTGCACTTCGTTAACCGACTCCACCCCCGATTCTATGAGGAGTAATTTTTCCGATGCAAAAAACTCTAATAAGTGGATCTTAAAGTGGGCTGCCGTTTGAGGGCTTGCGGGACCTCTGAAATCCCAAATAAGTTTAATTTTTTCCATCTGTTGATATATGGTTGAAGCTACTGTGTGATTAATATAAAAATTGCAATGCCTAAAAAGACGGTGATCTGAGCCCATTTTAATACAACCCCAAAACGTGTATTCGACTTTAAGGTAGAACCCACCGAACTCGAGAAAAACACAAGCATCGAAAAGATTAAAAAGGAAGTCGTCATAAATAAAAATCCAAGCGTATAAAACTGAACTACTAAAGACTGGGTTTCACTGTATAAAAAGGCGGGGAAAAAGGCCATAAAAAATATGGAGACTTTTGGATTGATCACATTCATGATAAACCCCTGCTTAAACAAGGCTCCTAACGATTTACTTTTAGTGGGTGTGTTAGTGTTTATGACCGCCGGTGATGTGAAAACGCGGTAGGCTAAATAGAGCATATACCCTGCTCCCAACAGTTTTAAAACAAGAAGTAATTCTGCGTTTGATTTTATAAAAGTGGACAATCCAAAAGCCACCAAGGAAGTGTGGATGATACAGCCCGATATCAGTCCGCAGACAATCGCCATGCCTTGTTTTTTGCCATAGGTCATACTCTGAATAAGTACAAAAACATTATCTGGCCCCGGAGAAAGTGCCAAGGTCGCGGTGGCTATTATAAAGGAGATGAGAATTTCAGTGTCCAAACTAATTTTTAAGAGATGATTTCAAAAGTGCTTTATTAATGCGCTTGACGAGTGCGGGTCCTTCGTAAATAAAGCCTGTATAAATTTGAACCAAATCGGCACCAGCAGCCATTTTATCCAAAGCATCTTGTGCGGAGTGAATCCCTCCTACTCCAATAATTGGAAATGCTTTTTGACTTTTTTCTGATAAATATTTAATGACTTGGGTGCTCTTTTCTTTGATGGGTTGACCACTGACGCCGCCGTTTCCAATCGCTTCCAAAGTCGCCACATCGGTTTTGAGGCTCTCTCTAGAAATAGAGGTATTCGAAGCAATCACCCCTTCTAATTTGGTCACGGCTACAAGCTCTATAATTTCATCCAATTGGGTGTCGTTCAAGTCTGGTGCTATTTTTAAAAGGATGGGTTTAGACACCTCAAAAGTGGCGTTTAATGCTTGTACCGCTTTTATCAATTCCTCTAAATAATCCTTATCATTCAGCTTGGCATGGCTGCCAACATTGGGACAACTTACATTCAGTACAAAATAATCGACATAAGGGTGTAAGGCTTCAAAACATTCTAAGTAATCAGCCGTATATCCTTCTGCAAGTGTCTGGGTGTTTTTACCAATATTCCCTCCTATAATGAGTTGTTTTTTGTTTTTCTTTAACTGTACAATCGCCGCTTCCAAACCGGCATTATTAAAGCCCATTCGGTTGATAATCCCTTTATCCGCTTGAAGCCTAAACAAACGTTTTTTTGGATTGCCTTCTTGTGGTTTTGGGGTGACGGTTCCAATTTCAATAAATCCAAATCCAAAATTCGCAAGCTCGTTGTAAAGCACGGCATTTTTATCAAATCCAGCCGCAAGTCCCACCGGGTTTTTAAAACGGAGTCCAAACAATTCGCGCTCCAAAACAGGGTGATTGACCTGAAAAAGACGTCGGATTAAAAAAGGAATTCCAGGGATTTTAGATAACAGTTTGATGGCATCAAACGTGAAATAATGAACGACTTCAGGGTCAAATTTAAAAAGAATTGGACGGATAATCGATTTGTACATGAAGCGTATTTTGAGTGCAAAAATACATTAAATAGACACAATATAAAAGAAAGCAAGCGAACTCTTGTGTTTGAAGGCTGGGTTAATTATTTTTGACCAAAGACAAAATTATATGTTAGATAAAAATCACATTCTGAATCGATTTATTGGCTATGTAAAAATAGACACCGAGAGCGATCCGAATTCAACGGCAACTCCGAGTACTGAAAAGCAATGGGACTTGGCACATAAACTGGCGGACGAACTCAAAGCGATTGGTATGCAAGACGTATCTATTGATGCGAATGCTTATATCATGGCGACCTTACCATCCAATGTAGAACACAAAGTACCGACCATCGGATTTGTATCTCATTTTGACACTTCCCCAGATTTTACAGCTAAAAATGTGAGTCCTCAAATCATAGAAAATTATGATGGATCGGACATTGTCTTAAACGAAAAAGAGAACATCGTTTTATCGCCTGATTATTTTGAAGACTTATTATTATACAAAGGACAAACGTTGATCACAACAGATGGCACAACGCTTTTAGGAGCGGATGACAAAGCCGGGATTTGTGAAATTGTAAGTGCAATGGAATACCTTGTTCAGCATCCTGAAATAAAGCATGGCACGATCAAAGTTGGCTTTACTCCCGACGAAGAAATTGGACGTGGAGCGCATAAATTTGATGTCAAAAAATTTGGAGCCGATTGGGCTTACACGATGGACGGCAGTCAAATTGGGGAACTCGAATATGAGAATTTTAATGCAGCCGGTGCCGTCATCAAAGTAAAAGGGAAAATTGTCCACCCGGGTTATGCCAAGGGAAAAATGATCAATTCCATGTACTATGCTTCTAAGTTTATGGAGGCACTTCCAAAAACGGAAACTCCAGAACAAACGGAAGGTTACGAAGGTTTTTATCATTTACACAGCATGGAAGGCAAGGTAGAGGAAACCGTTTTACAATACATTGTAAGAGATCACGATCGAGATAAATTTGAAGCTCGAAAACAACACATGCTTAATTTGGTAAAAGAACTCAATACAAACTTGGGAAGTAGTGTTTTTGAAATCGAAATTAAGGATCAGTATTTTAATATGAAAGAAATGGTGGTGCCTGTGATGCACATTGTTGACATCGCTGAAGACGCTATGAAAGCACTAAACATCCAACCGTTAATCAAACCAATTAGAGGGGGTACAGACGGCTCACAATTGAGTTTTATGGGACTCCCCTGCCCGAATATCTTTGCGGGAGGACATAACTTCCACGGGCGTTATGAATATGTGCCTTTGGAAAGTATTTTGAGTGCAACGAAAGTTATTTGTAAAATAGCAGAGCTGACTCAAAAACGTTATTTATAAAAAACCTGTACAAAAAGTCTTTTACCTGTCAAGCTGAACTCGTTTCAGCTTCTCATAATTATTGACTTTTAATTTTTTTAGAATCTGAATGGGTTCAATTTGACAATCAATAAAAAGCCGCTCAATGAGCGGCTTTTTATTGATTGTTATTTTTTTACTGGAGGCGGAGTATTGAGTTTTTGACTCATTTCCATTGAGATGGCAGAACGGTCAAATTTAATTTTACCTGCTGAGGTTTCAATGACGCAAGAATTGTCTTTATCATTCAATTCGGCAATCTTACCGTGCATTCCACTTTTAGTAATTACTTTGTTTCCTTTTTTAAGCTCTGCTGCAAATGCTTTCTCTTTTTTAGCACGCTTCATTTGAGGTGCAATCATAAAGAAATAGACTATTACAGCCATTAAAATAAACGGGGCAAACTCACCAAGACCTTCCATATCGTATTATTATTATATTGTTATTATTATTGTATACTAAGTGGTTTGTTCGCAGGAGTTTTCACTGGTGCATTTGGATCTGGAACGATAAACGCTGAGATTCTTACTTGCTCATTTCCTTTTTCTGTATTGGTAGTCAACGTAATTGTTTTAGAAATTTTGTTGGCACCTTTTCCATTAAACTTCACAGTAAACTGTGACGATGCTCCTGGCATTAAAGGCTCTTTACTCCACCCTTGAGGCACAGTACATCCACACGTACTTTTGATGTTTGTAACTACTAAAGGAGAATTCCCTGTATTTGTGTAAGAAAACACAGTTTCAACAGGCGTTCCGTTCATGATTTGACCAAAATCGTATTCTGTTTTGTCAAATGAGATGGTTGGAAAAACAATGGCTTGAGCGTCTCTTTCAGCCGCTTTCGTAACGTTTTCTTGGTTTATTTTTTCTGCTGCATTTTCTTTACAAGAAGTAAAAACAACAAGACTGGCTACGGTTAGAGTTAAAATTAATTTTTTCATGTTTGATATTTAATGGTTAAAAATTCTATTTGATTCTCAAAATAAAACGAGGGTATAAATGTAATTAAAAATTTACATTAATCCACGCCCTATCTTATTTAAGGTTTTATTTTCGCTATACTCCTTTACAATCTTATCTAAAACACCATTTATAAAGACATTACTTTTAGGTGTTGAATATTCTTTCGCTATTTCGATGTATTCATTAATAGAGACTTTGGTAGGAATCGATGGAAATTCATGAAACTCACAAATTGCCATTTGAAGCAACACAAAATCAATATCTGCAATACGATCCTTGTCCCAGTTTTTAGTTTTTAAACTAATTTCTTCCGTGTAAGGTTCTAAATTTTTGATGGTATGTTTCAATAGACTAATGCCAAACTGTTTATCCTCTTCGTCTTTGAACAATTTTGGGGTGAAATAGTCTTCATAATTTTCTTCCTTAGATTTGTTTAGAAGTTTCACCAAAGCTGTATTCACTACTGGTAAATCGTCAATCCAAGTTAGGTTTCGATCTTCGAGATAATTGTATAATTTTTCATTGGGAGCAATCACTTCTTTAAACAACTCCACTATAAACTGGCGGTCTTTATTGTAATTAGTCGATTCTGCTGCCATATAATTCGCAAAGCGATCGCTTTCAAGAATAGCTCTGAAAATAACTTCCACATACTCATTGTCCAATTCCCAATTGGTGACTTTATGGCGCTCGAGCGCGTTCTTCAGATATTGATTTTCAGATAGCTGAACCAATAATGCGTTTTTGATAAACTTCATGTTGGGGTTTAAATCCTCAGAAGTTAAAAGGTGTTTTTGTTGAGATTTCTCTTGCTGGTCTTTTGCTTTTTCATGCACTTTAACTAGTAAAGATAGCATGAGTAAATAAAGATCATACATATTATCCATACTCAATTTGAGAAATTTTTCTTCAGAAGTCAAGTTCAGTACCTCTGATCTTTTGAGGGCGTAAATCACTTGCATTACTTTGGTTCGAATATGTCTTCTGTTCAGCATGGTATAAAGAACTTATTGATTAAAATAAAATTGCTCGACAAAAATAGTATTATTTTGGTTCTAAAAATCCAAAAAAACATTTTTTTACGCAATGTCTTTTTTCCTTAAAACAAGTATCTTTGTAACTTAAGCAAAAGCCCTCGTTATGGGCTATAAATGATCACATGAACGAGCTCAAGTATTTAAATAAATATTTTTTAAAATATCGATATCGAATTATTTTAGGGATTCTTATTACCATTGGTTCTAAGATCTTTGCACTCTTCACCCCGCAACTTATTGGAAAATCCATTACATTAATTTCCAATCAGATTACAAACCCAAGCAGTACAGAAATATTCAGATATGAAATAAGTTTAAATATCTTATACATTTTTGGAGCTGCAATCGCCACCGGAATATTCACTTTTTTGATGCGTCAAACCATTATAAACGTATCTCGTTACGTCGAATTTGATTTGAAAAACGAGATTTACAACCATTACCAACAGCTATCCATCGCTTTTTATAAACGCAACCGCACCGGCGATTTAATGAGCCGAATTAGTGAAGATGTGAGTAAAGTCCGAATGTATATTGGCCCAGCTGTCATGTACACGATCAATACCTTAACGCTTTTTGTTGTGGCGTTGTTTTATATGTACGACCAGTCACCTACTCTGACACTTTACACCATATTGCCACTGCCGTTTCTATCCGTTTCAATCTACTTTTTAAGCAAACTCATACATAAGCAAAGTACTATTGTACAGTCGCATCTCTCCACGCTATCCTCCTCTACTCAGGAGTTTTTTAGTGGAATTTGGATTACGAAGGCCTATGCATTGGAAACACAAACGGAAGAAACGTTTTCGGAACTCGCCAATTCGCAACGCGAAAAACGATTGGGTTTATCAAAAATCCAAGCGCTCTTTTTCCCTTTAATGTTACTTCTTATTGGTGCTAGTAACTTATTGGTTATTTACATCGGCGGTAAACAATATATGAATGGTCAAATTGAAGAAATAGGAATCATTGCCGAATTTATTATTTATGTGAATATGCTCACCTGGCCGGTGGCTTCCATTGGATGGGTCACCTCTTTAGTGCAAGAAGCAGAAGCATCACAAAAACGGATTAATGAATTTTTAAAGGAAACGCCAAGCATCGTAAATCCTACTGAAACACAGACTTCCATTGATGGAAATGTCGTTTTTAAAGACGTGTATTTCACTTATGAAGACACGAATATCGAAGCCTTAAAAGGAGTTAGTTTTGAGGTTGAAAAAGGAAAAACACTCGCCATCATTGGAAATACCGGTTCAGGAAAATCGACCATACTTGAGTTAATCGGACGCTTATACGATGTTCAAAAAGGAGCTGTTGAAATTGATGGCACAAATATAAAAACCTTGAATCTAACTAGCTTAAGAACGGCGATTGGATTTGTACCTCAAGACCCCTTTTTGTTTTCAGACAGTTTAAAAAATAACATCAAGTTTGGAAAAAATAAAGCTACAGAAGACGAAGTTATAGAAGCTGCTAAAAAAGCAGTGGTTCACAAAAATATCATCAATTTCAAAAATGGCTATGATACCATTTTAGGAGAACGGGGCATCACGCTTTCTGGAGGTCAAAAACAACGTGTTTCTATTGCACGAGCTTTTATCAAAAGTCCTCAAATTCTTCTTTTAGACGATTGTCTTTCTGCGGTAGATACAGAAACTGAAGAGCAGATCCTGAACAACATTGAGTTGGTGACAAAAAACAAGACCACTATTATTGTGAGTCATCGTATTTCTTCAGCTAAAAATGCCGATACTATTATCGTTTTAAATGATGGTGTTATCGCACAACAAGGCACACACGATGCGCTAATTAGTGTTGAAGGATATTACAAAGAACTTTATCAAAAACAACTGAGAGAAACTTCTCATTAATTTATAAAAATAAAAAAACGCTCATTTCTCGAAAATAAAATCGAAAATTAGTTGGTGTCTTAATATATTTTTTGGACTTTTGGTAGTAATAACAGCTACTAAAAACGGCTCACTCATTGATACTAAAGATATGGAACAAGAAGAAATTTATTCAAAAGTTTTAAGAGCTGGAAGACGCACCTACTTTTTTGATGTGAGAGCCACAAAGGCCGGAGATTATTATTTAACAGTCACGGAGAGTAAAAAGTTTACAAATGACGATGGCTCCTTTCATTATAAGAAGCATAAAATTTACTTATATAAAGAAGATTTTACAGAGTTCAATGCGATTTTAGCTGAAATGACCGATTATATTGTCAATGAAAAAGGACAAGAAGTCATAAGCGAACGCCACCAAAAAGATTACGTTAAAGAAGAATTTCCATCTGAAGAATCAAAGGATGAAACAACGGCTGACAGCTTTACAGATGTGAGTTTTGATGATATTTAATTCATAAAATTAATCCCTATAAACCGTTACTATATAGCGGTTTTTTTTTGTGAAAAAAAGTAACGTATTATCGAATTGGCGTTCCATTGGGCACCTGCTCTTCTGGAGACAATAAGATGACTTTTTCAGAATCAACAGCTCCAATCACCAGACACTGGCTCATAAAGTTAGCTATTTGTTTTTCTTCAAAATTGACATTGGCTACGATCTGTCTGTCCAACAAATCTTCTTTGGCATATAAAGCCGTAATCTGTGCAGATGTTTTTTTGATCCCTAAATCCCCAAAATCAATGGTCAATTGGTAAGCAGGTTTGTGTGCTTCTGGAAAGTCATTCACTTCAATTATAGTTCCTACCCGAAGGTCAATTTTAGAAAAATCTTCAAATGTAATCGTCTCACTCATGTCCATGCTGTTTTATCAATGCTGGAAGATATAAATTTTTAAGGAGTTGGTAGATGCAAAGGTTTAAATCTTTATATATTTGAAAAAAAACACGGTCAAATGTCATTAACCCCTTCCAATATGCTTCCCATAGGAACCGAAGCACCAAAATTTGAACTCTGGGATTCTGTTTCTAATTCTACAAAAACATTAAACAAAATAAAAGGGTCTCACGGCACTTTGGTTCTATTTATATGCAATCACTGTCCGTTTGTTATTCACATAAATGAAGCCTTGGTTACGCTCGCAACTGACCTTCAAAATAAAGGGATTGGAGTGGTTGCTATTTCGAGTAATGATGTCGAAGATTACCCTCAAGATGGTCCAGAACAAATGCAGAAACATGCTGAAAAACTAGGCTATCCCTTCCCCTACTTATACGACGAAACGCAATCCGTGGCCAAGGCGTATGATGCGGCTTGCACCCCTGATTTCTTTCTTTTTGATGCGAACCTAAAATTAGTATATCGAGGTCAATTGGACGATTCTAGACCAGGAAATGGATTGCCCGTTGATGGAGCTGATTTACTGCATGCCGTCCAATGCATGATTGAAAACAAAGCGAATACCCATCCACAGAAACCGAGCATCGGATGTAATATCAAATGGAAAACTTCCTGATTTATTTGTTTTAAAGCTAAAATCAATTACTTTTGAGTTAGAACCCCAAATTCTAATTCTTATGAAAACTACCATTATTTTGGTCTTGTGTACCCTTTTTTCTTACACTAATACCTATTCCCAAGAAGTTAATTTTTACAAAAACGCAAAAGGAGACACCCATATTTGTGGGGAATTTCCTTTGGACTATTTAGAACACGACAGTACGTACAGCGTCTGGTTTAATAAATATTATAATGAATTAAAACTCCCAGAAAAACGACTAAGACTAAAATCAAAGCTTAAAAAAATGACGGTGGACATCTACCTAGGAACTTGGTGTGGAGATAGTAAAAAGTGGGTCCCGCAATTTGTCAAGCTGTGGGACGAGCTCGGGCTTAAAAGAAGTCAACTGCGATTGATTGGTCTTTACAATGACGATGAACGTTATAAAACATCCCCAAATGGAGAAGAGAAAGGCAAGCAAATTCACCGTGTGCCTGTATTTATTTTCAAAAAAGACAATGTCGAATATGCACGTATTGTGGAATCTCCCAAAAATGATTTGGTAACTGATGTTGTACAAATAGCACTTGGGTTTCCTTCTGCACCTAACTATGAAGGCGCTAATTATTTATTTAAGGTATTTGACTCAGAGTCAATTGAATCGATAAAAGAAAATTTTAATGCTCATTATAAAATACTTAGGGATAAGACACGTAACAGTAGAGAATTAAACACTTTGGGCTATGTACTCTTACGAAACAACCGCTCTGAAGAAGCCTTAATCTGTTTTAAACTCAATACTTATTTATTTAAATACAACCCCAATGTTTATGATAGTTTTGGAGAAACATTGGCACTTAGTGGCGAGCACGTAATGGCACTTAAGATGTATGAAAAGGTTTTGGAAATAGATCCCGAAAATAAAAACGTAAAGGCTCAAATTAAACACCTAGAAGCATTGATTGGGTTTTAATCTTGAACCTTTACAATATGTAAATCTTCATATTTGAGAATATACCCAGCTTCATTTTTATAGCCTCCGTAAGGTTGAAGGAAGTATTGAAATTTATTTTCTAAATAAGCAGTTTGAAAACTAGAAGTCTGAGTATATAAGGTTCCGAATTTAGAAAGACGCAACAGAATGTCCATAGCTACATCAAAGCCTCTTATGGCATATTTATTAGGGAACGTTCCAAATTGCTGTATATACCGTTTTTCAAATGCTTCTGAAAATCGCGATTCAAAATTCACGGATGGGTACTGAAAATGTAAATTAGACAAATCATAATTAGAAATGTTTGCCCCTTCAAAAGCTCTGTTTTTAGAGGTGGTCATCAAAAATATATCGCGATCGATCTCCGTTTCATTATCATCTTCGTCCTTTAAAACCGTCGTGCCATTCATCGCATTGAGCATACTGGTTACATTAGACACAAATCCTTCGTTGTTAGATTCTAGGAAAACAGTAGTCCGCCCCTCTAAAAGCGCTTCCTGAACATCTTCTAACATTAAAAAAAACTGCTCACCCCCTTCTTTATCCTGCTTGGAAGTCAATAAAGAAGCCTCTGGAAATGCTGCTTTTAAATAATTTGAAGTTGCTGAATTTTTGGCATCATATATAATCAATGTTTGATGCGGAATGGTATCGGATTGCACATAGTTAATCATTTTAGTGCGCATCCATTTTTCATCTGGAATTGTTTGAAATAAATTGGAATATACGTTTTTAGTTTTTACAAAAGGTGAAACCACAGGTACATTATCTCTTTGAACGTATTGAGCGGTCAACTCAAGGTTTTGAGTTGTGATAGGCCCTAGAATGGCATCGTAATCAGAAAAATTTGTTTGTAGTAATACTGTCTTCAAGTCAAGCGTTTCTCCGTTGGTATCAAACACATCTAGTTTTGTAGAAATCCCAAGACGCTTAGCAGAATCGATCGCCATGACTACACCCGCATAAAAGTCGGTAGAAATGTTGATATACCCATCTCTTTTAAGTTGGCTCTTAGCTAGATTAAGGGAATCGAAATCAATACTTTTTGTTTTAAACGGTAATAAAAGAGCTATTTTTTTAGGAGCAAAATTTACTAAACTATCTCCCAAATTAATCACAGGAAATGACTCTGTTGCTATGTTTTGAATACTCATCTTAGGGGTTTTTAACACCATTCCTAGTTTTAATCCTTGTTCAGTCAATTCTGGATTGAGGGCTTCCAATTCTGCTTTTGTCAATCCTAGCTTTTTTTCAAGTCTAAAAAATCCTTCTTTGGCCTGTACAGTATAATAACCAAATTCATCCTCTTCAATCACTTTTTCATCTGAATCCAAAATATTTGGAACGTTCAACTGCTGCCCTTCCTTAAGATAAGGTCCCATAGTTGGATTGAGCGCTTCAAGATCTGGAACTGAAATCCCAAATTTATAAGCGATTCGCCATTTTCCTTCCTTGGGTAAAACAGTATATTTTTGAATTACCTGCGTAGTGACCTGACTTGTGATCATTTTAAATTGAGGAATATAAATTTTATCGCCCCTTCTTAAACTTTTTGAGTACAACTGTTTGTTATGGGCTTTTATTTCCTCTACTGTCACCTTAAATTTTTGAGCAATACCAAACAACGTTTCTTTGCGTCTTACTTTATGAACCTTATAAGAAACCAACTCTTTTACAACTTCTGTAGAATTTGATTTAGGCACAAAAGACTCAGGAATGATTAAAACCGTATCAACCGAAAAATTTGATTGTGCATCTGGATTTAAGGCATAAATATCTGCTGGTGTAATCTTGTAGAATTCAGCAATACTCTCTACCGATTCTCCAACTTGAACACTGTGAGTTTTTAAATTTTGGGCATAACCAAAACTACTAAAAGCAACGATTCCTAAAACAATTAAAAACTTCTTCATGTATTTATATTTATTGATTTTAAAGATTACTCCCATTCAATGGTTGCAGGAGGTTTTGAACTGATATCATATACCACTCTGTTCACACCCTTCACTTTATTGATGATATCATTAGAGGTTTTCTGTAGAAATTCATAAGGTAAATTTACCCAATCGGCGGTCATTCCATCCGTACTTTCAACAGCTCTCAAAGCAACACATTTTTCATAAGTACGCTCATCGCCCATCACTCCTACACTATTCACAGGGAGGAGCATTGCGCCAGCTTGCCAAACTTTATCATATAAATCCCACTCTCTTAAACCATTGATAAAAATGGCATCAACTTCTTGTAAAATACGAACTTTTTCGGCAGTAATATCTCCTAAAATTCGAATGGCCAATCCAGGCCCAGGAAACGGATGACGCCCTAATAGCTTAGGATCAATTCCCATCGAAGCACCTACACGTCTCACTTCATCTTTAAATAAAGCCCTCAAAGGCTCTACAATATTTAACTTCATATAATCAGGTAAGCCTCCAACATTATGATGGCTTTTTATAGTGGCACTTGGGCCGCCTGTTGCAGATACACTTTCAATCACATCGGGATAAATCGTGCCTTGTGCTAACCATTTTACATCTTGTATCATGTGTGCCTCGTCGTCAAAGACTTCAATGAACACACGTCCAATTGCTTTCCGTTTCAATTCTGGATCTTCAAGTCCTGCAAGAGCATCCAAAAAGCGTGCCGAAGCATCAACGCCTTTGACATTGAGTCCCATACCTTCGTACTGTGTGAGAACACTTGAAAATTCATCCTTTCGCAACAAACCGTTATTTACAAAAATACAATAGAGGTTTTCACCAATCGCTTTGTGTAATAAAATGGCTGCGACGGTTGAATCAACGCCACCAGACAATCCAAGAACAACTTTATCATCTTGAATTCTGGCTTTTAAATCTGCGACCGTTTCATCCACAAACGAATCTGGTGTCCAATCTTGCTGAAGACCAGCAATATTGACTAAAAAGTTTTGTAAAAGAGTTTTTCCATCCGTAGAGTGATACACTTCAGGATGAAATTGAATGGCATAAGTGGATTCGCCTTCAATTTTATAAGCCGCATTTTCCACGTCGTGGGTACTGGCTAATAAAACACCATTGGTGGGCAACTCTTTAATTGTATCACTGTGACTCATCCATACCTGACTGCCAGCAGTAACCCCTTCAAAAAAGGCTTCATTTTCTTTTACAAAAGATAAATTGGCACGGCCATATTCTCTTGTATTTGAAGGCGCTACAACACCGCCCGAAAAATGAGCTAAATATTGGGCACCATAACAAACCGCCAACATGGGCTTGTGGCCACGAATTTCTGATAAGTCCGGATGCAAAGCAGCGTCGCCTCTCACAGATTGAGGACTGCCAGAAAGCACTACGGCTTTGAATTCGTCTAAATTGGTTGGAATTTTATTGAAGGGGTGAATCTCACAATATATATTTAGCTCCCGAACACGGCGAGCTATAAGTTGTGTATATTGAGATCCAAAGTCGAGAATTAATACCTTATCGTGTTGCATGGTCAAAAGTAATATTTATAAATAAATTGAGCCCTAAATTTTGAAACTTTTAAAGGGTCAAAACATGAAATTTTTGATTTAAGGGTGCAAGTTCTGATTTTAGCTGTTCTATAAACGCATCTCCATGCTCCAAATAAAATTCTGAGAAGTTAGTGATACGCTCCTGCAAACCTCCATTCGGAAACAGCTCTAGGTGGAGGGCTTCCAAACGATCGATGTAATCTTTATGAGCTTTCTTTTCAGCCTTTAAGAGACGTTTTTCTAAAGCATCTAATCCTTTGATTTGTTTTTTCTCCTGTGCAGACACTGCTCCTTTAAACGATTTATCTGTTTGACTAGCAATCGTATATAAGTGTTCGAACTGTTGTTTTAATTGTTCCTTTTGAGATGAAAAATCAATGGGTAAAGTCGATATTTTTTTGATTTGAGACTGAATCAACGCTTGTTTATCTTGAAATAAATCGGAAACAGATATCTTTAATTTCTCTAATTTTTGATGTTGTTTTTCGCTGATTAAAAGCACCGAATTTCGGTGTAATAAGATTGGAAATTGGATGTATTCCGCTTCAAAATACGATTTAAGCTGAAGCCAATATGCCAATTCACCTCCCCCTCCAATATAACAGAGATTCGGCAAAACCGTTTCTTGGTACAAAGGGCGCATGATGACATTCGGAGAAAAGCGTTCAGGATGTGATTTCACTTCTTCCAAAATAGCTGCTAAACCCCATTCTATATCCGTATTCAAAACGCTATAAGTTGCGTCCTTTTTAACGATACGTTCGCGAAGGTTTTCTTTGAGATAAAACAAATTCAACTCCCTAGGGTTGACTTGAATTTTATAAGCCACATCAATGGCTGTTAACTGTTGATTGGTCTCAGAAACGGATGTAAATGCCTGTTGATTTGTAAGTTCTGAAGTGATTTGTGGAATAAATAACCGCTTTAAAGCAGCATCATTTCCATCGATAATCACCAAGCCCTCAAACCCAAAAAGTGCATGTACAAAATAACGCGTGGCAGATGCTAAATTTGAATGGCCTAAATATGCTTTTTTAACTAAGGCTTTAAGCTCCAATGCCTGACTCGAATTGCCTAATACACTGGAAAATACTTCCATAAATTCCGAAAGTTCAGAGGTGGATAATGCACCCACTGACCCCGAAGTTTCTTGCGTCCATTGGAACCGTTTATTTTGAAAATTGAAATGGTTGATTTCCTCGAAATCATGATCTTCCGTAGCCATCCAAAAGATAGGGACAAACTTATTTTTAGGATATTTATTTTTTAATTCTTTTGCTAAATTAATCGTTGATATGATTTTATACAAAAAATACAATGGCCCACCCAACAGGTTCAATTGATGCCCTGTTGTAACGGTAAACGTATTTTCATCCCCCAAAGACTGAATCGCTTGGGTGGTCAATTCAGGCGGCTTTAATTCTGTATACTGTTCTATTAATGCTGCAACTAACACGCCTCTTTTATCAGAACTGAATTCAGATTGTTTTGCTTCTAATTGGGCTTTGAAATTTTCTAAAGTTGGAAACCGATGGTACAGGGATTGTAGTTCCGGGCGTTTTTCTACATAATCGCAGATCAGCTTGGATACATAGGCAGTGTCTCGAAAAGAAATACAGTCTGTTGGCATAGCATTTACTTAATGGACGTAAAGATACTTTATTTCTTTTGTATTCTGAAGTCTGTTATACCACTTCCGCATACAGATCGAAATCAGCAGCTTCTGTAACCTTAACCGTGGCAAACTCACCCGTTTTAAGGTAGGTTTTAGAAGCATTAATGAGCACTTCATTATCCACGTCGGGAGAATCAAATTCCGTGCGTCCTACAAAGTATTCGCCTTCTTTACGATCAATTACAACTTTGAAGGTCTCTCCAATTTTGGCTTGGTTCAATTCCCATGAAATTTGAGATTGAATTTCCATGATTTCGTTAGCACGAGCCATTTTTACCTCTTCTGGCACATCGTCCTCTAAATTAAACGCGTGTGTATTTTCTTCATGTGAATAGGTAAAACAGCCTAAACGCTCAAAACGCATGGCTTCAACCCATGCTTTTAAGGTTTGATAATCTTCTTCTGTTTCTCCTGGATATCCTACGATCAAAGTCGTTCTGATGGTCATTTCTGGGACGGCCGCTCTAAAGTCTTTGAGGAGCTTGGTTGTTTTTACTTGGGTGGTTCCACGACGCATGCTTTTCAGAATCTTATCTGATATATGCTGTAATGGAATATCAATATAGTTACAAATTTTTGGTTCGCGTTTCATCACATCCAACACATCCATCGGAAATCCTGTTGGGAAAGCATAATGCAAACGAATCCATTCGATGCCTTCCACTTTTACTAGAGCCTCTAAAAGCTCTGCAAGGTTTCGTTTTTTGTATATATCTAATCCGTAATACGTTAAATCTTGTGCAATCAACACCAGTTCTTTAACGCCGTTGGCTGCTAATTTTTCAGCTTCTATTACTAAATTTTCAATGGGTGTCGATTTGTGTTTTCCACGCATCAACGGAATGGCACAAAAACTACAGGGGCGGTCACAGCCTTCTGCAATTTTTAAATAGGCATAATTTTTTGGGGTCGTTGTAAGACGTTCACCAATCAAGTTCGTGTTTATAATCGGCTCCTAATGCTTTCAATAATTGCGGTAATTCGGTCGTTCCAAAATACTGATCGACATTGGGGATTTCTTTTTGTAAATCTGGCTTGTATCGTTCACTTAAACAACCTGTGACAAAAACTTTATCAACTTCGCCATCTTCTTTCTTTTGCATGTAATCTAAGATGGTATTGACACTTTCTTCTTTTGCGTTATTGATGAATCCACAAGTATTAATCACCACAATATTACCTTCTTCTTCATGGACAACTTCTTTTCCACTGGCTTTGAGTTGGCCCATTAACACTTCACTATCATAGACGTTTTTACTACATCCTAAAGTGATGACATTAATTTTATTTTTTTTAAGTGTTTTGGTTCTCATGAAGGAATATTAAGTACTGTGATTTATTTGAAAAATGAATCTACAAATTCAAATTTATTAAAAACTTGAAG
The DNA here is from genome assembly GCA_943787365.1 of uncultured Flavobacteriaceae bacterium. Classification (GTDB taxonomy): domain Bacteria; phylum Bacteroidota; class Bacteroidia; order Flavobacteriales; family Flavobacteriaceae; genus Hel1-33-131. The sequence continues at coordinate 177,238 of CALSMD010000005.1, read as the reverse complement.
GTCTTCTAAACCTTCTCCAACGCCAATATATCTGACAGGAATTTGGAACTCATCGCTAATTCCGATGACAACACCTCCTTTGGCGGTTCCGTCTAATTTGGTAATCGCTAAGGCAGTCACTTCGGTAGCAGCGGTAAATTGTTTGGCTTGTTCAAATGCGTTTTGTCCTGTAGAACCATCGAGCACCAGCAAGACTTCATGTGGTGAATGGTCCACCACTTTTTGCATGACGCGTTTTACTTTGGTTAATTCGTTCATCAAATTAACTTTATTGTGTAAGCGACCCGCGGTATCAATAATAACAACATCGGCATTGGAAGTCACAGCACTTTGTAAGGTGTCAAACGCTACAGATGCAGGGTCACTTCCCATGGATTGTTTTATAATTGGAACTCCCACACGATCTGCCCAAACTTGTAGTTGATCAATGGCAGCAGCTCTAAAAGTATCGGCAGCGCCTAAGACGACGTTTAAGCCTTGTTTTTTAAGTTGATAGGCAAGTTTACCTATAGTTGTCGTTTTACCAGCTCCATTCACTCCAACCACCATAATTACGTACGGCTTCTGTGTTTGTGGAACTGAAAATTCGGTTTCTTCACCAGAATTAGTTTCTGATAATAAACCTGCGATTTCTTCTCGTAAAATAAGGTTTAAAGCTTCGGTACCGACATATTTGTCTTTGGAAACACGCGCCTCAATACGCTCAATGATTTTTAAAGTGGTATTCACCCCTACATCACTAGTGACAAGAACTTCTTCTAAGTCATCTAATACATCTGCATCAACTTTGGATTTTCCAACAACGACTTTGCTTAGCTTGTCAAAAAAGGTAGTTTTAGATTTCTCTAAACCCTTATCAAGCGTGGCTTTTTTATCGGAAGAAAATATGTTTTTAAAAAAACTCATAAGTCAACTATTTATCTATTTACAAAAATAGCATTAAATGTGAGGAAACTAAAAAATAAAAGCCGCTTTGTGATAAAGCAGCTTTAAATAGGATATTGTAGAAATATTTTTATTTCTTACTTAAGAACTCATTTACTTTTTCAGGTGTCATGATTGATTCTACAAAAGTGTAAGCTCCAGATTTTTCTGACTTAACCATTTTGATCGCTTTCGTTAGACGTTTTGATCCTGTTTGTAATGATGCTACTGATTTCTTTGCCATGATTCAAATGTGTTACATTTGAAATTTTACTTATGTAAAATCTCTAATTATTTAATTTCTTTATGAACCGTCATTTTTTTAAGGATAGGATTAAATTTCTTAATCTCCATACGATCCGGTGTATTCTTCTTGTTCTTAGTTGTAATGTATCTAGAAGTTCCTGGTTTTCCAGAATCTTTGTGCTCTGTGCACTCTAATATTACTTGAACTCTATTTCCTCTTTTTGCCATTTTACAGTGCTTTTAACGGTGGTTTATTTTAAAAAACCTTTAGACTTTGCTCCTTTGATTGCTGCGTAAATACCAATTTTATTGATAGTTTTCAAGGCTGCAGTAGAAACCTTTAATGTTACCCAGTTATCTTCTTCTGGAATGTAAAAACGCTTTTTGATTAAATTCACATTAAATCTACGTCTAGTTCTATTCAAGGCATGAGAAACGTTATTTCCAAACATTGCTTTTTTACCTGTAAGTTCACAAATTCTTGACATTTTTTCTTTACTTTAATTGTTCTGTTGTTTCAAAACGAGGTGCAAAAATACGAATTCTTTAGAAGTACGCAAACTTTATTTTGTCATTTTTTAAAAATTTCTTTTTGAAACAAAGTAAAGGCCATAGTGACGGCTTTTTGAACGACTCTAAGTCGTTGTTTTCCAAAGTTGAACTCCTGTGAAAACACACCCTCTGGCGTCGCGATTGCAATGCAAACGGTTCCAATTTCTGCATCCGAATCGCCTTTTGACGGTCCTGCATTTCCCGTGGTTGCAATTCCATAATCCGAATTAAATACCCTTTTTACATTTTGAGCCATCGCTTCTGCTACTTCAGAACTGACCACTGAGTGTTTTGCAATCAATTTCGGATCGACTTTTAAAACTTCTGTTTTTATTTCCGTTGCATAGGCGACAATGCCTCCTTTAAAGTAAGCAGATGCTCCGTCATAAGCCGTGATGTTTTCTGCTATTTTTCCACCTGTACAACTTTCAGCAACAGAAAGGGTTTTTCCTAGTTTCACCAATTGATTACCTATGATTTGTTCAATGGAGGACTGTTCTTCAAACCCCACAAAGATGTCATTAATCAATGGTAATAAGGCTTCAATTTGCGCATCAACACCCTCGGTGATCGCCGCTTTATCAAACCCTGTTGAGGACAATCGTAAGCGCACGCGCCCTAGATTTGGTAAGTACGCAAGTTTTATAGATTCTGGCAAAGCCGTTTCCCAATCTTTAATGCGTTCGGCAATGACGCTCTCTCCTAGCCCATAGGTTAGCAGTGTTTTGTGTAAGATGTAAGGACGTTCAAATTTTTCTGAAATTCGTGGCAAAACCTCATCGTTCATTAGCCCTTTCATCTCGTAAGGTACTCCAGGTAAGGATATGAATATTGTGTCATTTTTTTCAATCCACATACCGGGGGCACTCCCCGATTTATTCATTAAGAGCCGTTGCTTTGGAAAGCACCAATGATTGATCGATATTAACCTGAAGCAAGGGTTGTTTGACAAAATGCTTCCACAAATATTTTATGTTGTCCATCACTGCTTGATCATAGACAAAGTGTCCTCAAAATACTGCGCCAAGGTTGTTTTGGTGATGTCATCTTTTGTGGGACCAAGTCCGCCTGTAATAATAACGATATCGACATTGGCTTCAGCAGCTTCAAATGCTTTTAATATATGTGTTTTATCATCTTGAACTGAAGTGATTTGATAGACCGAAACGCCAATATTATTTAATTCTTTCGCTATAAATGCAGAATTGGTATCCACTATTTGACCAATTAGAATTTCATCGCCAATCGTAATTATTTCTGCTTTCATTTCTTATTTAACTTTAATTGAAAAGAATTCTTCTTCTCCAATAAATCCCTTTAAAGAATCATTGGGTTGTACACGACTGACTCCTGAAGGAGTGCCTGTAAAGATAATATCTCCAATTTTTAAAGTAAAAAACTGAGAGACATACGCAATGATCTCGTCAATATTCCACAACATATCACTGGTTGTGGCAGACTGTACAATTTCATCGTTTTTATGAAGACTAAACGGAAGGTCATTAAGATTCTCGAAGTTTGATTTAGACACCCATTTCCCAACAACTGCCGCTCCGTCAAAGGCTTTTGCTTTTTCCCAAGGCAAGCCTTGTTCTTTGAGTTTTTGCTGAAGGTCACGCGCCGTAAAATCAATTCCTAAACCAATTTGTTCGTAGTATTTATGAGCAAATTTTGAATCAATGTGCTTCCCTACCCGATTGATTTTTACCAATACCTCCACTTCATGGTGTACCTCATCAGAGAAGTCTGGAATAAAAAAGGGTTGTTTTTTTAAAAGGATAGCGGTATCAGGTTTCAAAAAGATGACCGGTTCTGTGGGCTTTTCGTTTTTGAGTTCTGAGATGTGTTGCGCATAATTACGCCCAATACAAATGAGTTTCATTTATTGCAGTTTATTATTGAATGAACGCAACTTAATCGCTGTTAACACCTTTTTGGTATAAAGCGGGAAATCTGCTGAAAGCAACCATCCAAAATAACCAGGTTCTTTTTCGAGAATTTCAGTGACTTTTTTGCCGTTGTGTTTCCCAAAAGAGAAACACTCATCGCCTTCTTTATCATAGGCAATAAAACCAGCGAAATCTGCCAGTTTTTTGCGAGAACTAAAGTCTGCTAAAAAGCTTGTGTCATTTTCTAAATCCTCATAGCGGTCTAACTGCGCTTTTAAAACTTCGTAAGTCGCCATGGTATCGGCTTCTGCACTGTGTGCATCTTCCAGACTTCGATCGCAATAAAACTTAAATGCAGCTGTCAGGGTGCGTTGTTCCATTTTATGAAAAATAGTTTGCACATCTACCGACTGTCGGTTTTTCATATCAAAGTCGATGCCTGCTCTTAGCATTTCTTCTGCTAATAAAGGAATGTCAAAACGGTTGGAATTAAATCCTCCTAAATCAGAGTCTTTAATCCATGTATTAATTTCTTTTGCAAGTTCATTAAATGTAGGCTCATTAGCCACCTTTTCGTTGGTGATGCCATGGACCGCTATGACTACATCAGGAATTTGCATTTCTGGATTTACGAGCCAGGTTTTCTTTTCCTCAGTACCATTTGGGTTTACTTTTAAGATTGAAATTTCTACAATTCGATCTTTGGTAATACTGATTCCTGTTGTTTCTAAATCAAAGAAACAGATAGGTTTACTTAGGTTTAATTGCATAATTATAGTGTTCTGTTATCGTCCCATGCTTCGAGGTATTCTTTGACTGTTTTCAAGAATTGACCGCCTAAGGCTCCGTTCACAACTCTGTGATCGTAAGAATGTGACAAAAACATGCGTTGTCTAATTCCAATAAAATCGCCTTCGCTGGTTTCAATTACGGCGGGTACTTTTCGAATGGCACCAAGTGCTAAAATACCAACTTGTGGCTGGTTGATAATGGGTGTTCCCATGATACTTCCAAACCCACCAACATTAGTTACTGTATAGGTTCCATCTTGAATATCATCTGGTTTTAGTTGATTGGTACGTGCGCGGAGTGCTAAATCATTCACGCGTTTGGTCATTCCAATAAGGTTTAATTGATCTGCATTTTTGATGACAGGCACAATTAAGTTGCCATCTGCCAAGGCCGCAGCCATTCCGATATTAATGTTTTTGCGTTTGATTATTTTACCATCTTGAACTGAAATATTAAGCATTGGATGTACTGTGAGCGCATAGGCTACAGCTTCCAAAAATATAGGTGTAAACGTAATATTTTGTCCTTCTCGAGCTTTAAAAGCATCTTTAATTCGCAGTCTCCAATTCCATATTTTAGTAACATCTACTTCAATAAAAGACTGTACATGTGCCGAGGTCTGAATGGAGTCGGTCATGTGCTTAGAAACCAGTTTCCCCATGCGAGACATTTCAATAATTTCATCTTCTCCGCGACTCACAACAGGACTTGCTGTCGATGGGCTCGGGGTTGTTGATACGCTCGGAGCAATGGTCACACTTGGTGCGATAGAGACAGTCGGTGCTTTCACTTCAACTGGAGCAGCTTGAGATTTATTTGTTAAATAAGATAGTATATCGTTTTTGGTAACTCTGCCTTCTTTACCAGAGCCTTTAATGGCATCTAATTCAGATTGAGAGATGCCTTCTTTTTTAGCTATATTTTTAACTAATGGCGAATAAAAACGTGCGTCATTAGAACTGATTGTACTTATTGTTTCTTGGACTTTGGCAATAGAAGACTCTAATTGCACCACCGCTTCGGGTTCAGTATTCTCAACAACTTCTGGAGTTGAAACAGCACTCACAGGAGCGTCAGATTCTGTTTCTATAATGGCGATGGTTTGTCCTACTTCGACAATGGCATCCACTTCAAATAGCTTTTCAATTAAAATCCCTTCAACTTCACTAGGCACTTCACTGTCGACCTTATCCGTTGCAATTTCTAAGACTGCTTCGTCGGCTTCGATCTTTTCTCCAACGTCTTTGAGCCATGCGGTTAGCGTGGCTTCGGCTACACTCTCACCCATTTTGGGTAATTTAAGTTCAAATTTTGCCATAGTTTTATGCGAATAGGTAAATTAATATAGACTACAAAATTAACTAAAATAGATGGAATTATTAAGAAATATTAGAATTGTATTACGTCTCCTACACTATCAGCCGAATTACTCCCAAGAATATAGTTGCAATTTTTGGGTTGAATTTTAAAAATAGACTGTTTTGTATTAGAAGCCTGCATCTGGTCAATAATCGACTTAAAGGATAAACTCGAGGCATCCAAAATTATTTCAAAGTTGGAATCAATTTCATCAACTGAAGAGATGATTTTTGGGTTTAATTTTTCAACTAATTGAGCGTTGGAATTCGTTGAAACTAAAACAGGCTTAAACTTGATTTCTGGTTGATGCTGTTTAAATGGCTTAATGAGGGTAAATAGTTTAATTCCAAAAAAGACGCCTAAATCAAATAGCACATTGGATTTAAAATGTTTTTTGTAAAATATCTGCATGGCGCCATAAAAACGTTTGAAATAAATGGCATTCCTTCGTGTACTTTCTCCCTTATAATGGATCACTGTAGTGCCGCCATAATAATAGTTATCATACCCTTTTTTAAGTGATTTAAAAGAAAAATCAATGTCTTCTCCGTACATGAAATAATCTTCATCAAAGCCCTCTAAGGAGTTATATAGTGAACGCTTCAATACCATAAAAGCACCAACTAAAACCTCTACTCTTGCAGTTTCATACTCCATAATATGATTGGCATAGTAGTGTTGAGAATTTCCTAAGACTTTTTTAATTGCAATATCAACAAGCGGAATATTTCGTTTGCTTTCTGGAAGGTATTTCCCAGAACCATCAATCAATCGACAGCCTATGACCCCTAAATTTGTTTGTTTCTCTGCAAAATCAAGAATGGATTCAAAGGTGTCTTCTGCAACGACCGTATCTGGATTTAGAATACAGACATACTCGCCTTTTGCGACTTGAACGGCTTGATTATTGGCTTTTGAAAACCCTACGTTGGAGTTGTTTTCAATTAAAACCACAGAAGGAAATTTTTCTTTCACCATCGTGCAACTACCATCCTTGGAATCATTGTCTATGACAATAATTTCTGAAGGAATATTCTCTAAAGAAGCCTCTACACTCTGCAAGCACAGCTCGAGAAAGTAGCGAACATTATAATTTAGAATGACAACGGAGAGTTTCAAAATAAATTAGGATTTAAGAGAGAGTTCAAATGGAATTCTATTGGTAATACTTCGTCCAAGCGTGACTTCGTCGGCATATTCTAATTCGTCTCCAACAGAAATTCCGCGGGCGATGGTAGAGATGACGACCTCTGTATCTTGAATTTGTTTAAAAATATAAAAATTGGTGGTATCGCCTTCCATCGTAGAACTCAACGCAAAAATGAGCTCTTTAGTATTGCCCGTACGAACTTTTTCAATTAAACTGTTAATTTTTAAATCGTGAGGTCCTACGCCATCCATGGGTGAAATTTTACCGCCCAATACATGATAGACGCCTCTATACGAAGACGTACCCTCAATAGCCATGACGTCTCTGATGTCTTCCACCACACACACCACATCTTGTTGACGGTTGGTGTTGATGCAAATTTCACACAATTCAGAGTCACTAATATTGTGACAGTTCTTACAAAAATTAATATTTTGGCGCATCTTCTGCAAGGCTTCCGTCAAATGAAGTGTTTGCGACTCTGGCTGACGCATCAAATGAAGCACAAGCCGTAAAGCGGTTCGACGTCCGATGCCGGGCAATTGCGCGACTTCGTCCACGGCGCTTTGTAATAATTTAGAAGAAAATTCCATGACACAAATTTAGATAAAATTAAACGAATTTATGTCATGAAATTAAACATCTCTAAACACTCAAAACAGTGCTTAGTTTATAATTAATTTTTTAGTGATTTCTTGATTTAATGTATTTACTTTTAGGAAATACAGTCCTTGTGGAGCCTGTAGTTCTATTTCAGGATTTTGGGATAGATCTCTGTTTTTCTCATAAAAAACCAACTTCCCAAGGGGATCAAAAATTTTGATTGTCACTGGATCGTTTAATTTCCAATTCAATTTAAAAGTTCCCGTTGTTGGATTTGGTGACACGATCAAATCTGATATTTGTAAATTGTCCACTCCTAAAGCGTCCGGATCAAACAAGTTAACACGCCAAAGTCCACGTCCATAAGTTGCAACGTATAGCTTACTATCTGCCGTATTTATTTCAAGTTCACGAACTTGAATATTTGGCAGTCCTGTATCATAAGACGTCCAAGTTGTTTCATTATTTCTGAGGTAATAGACTCCATAATTCATCCCTAAGTATAATATATCTTCATTGTAAGTCGTATCCCACACCAATGCCAAGGCACTAAAATTTGGTAAGTCATGAGATTCAACACTCCAATTTTCGCCACCATCACTTGAAATATAAACCTTATCGTTGGAATTTGTTGCAATCGCTAACTTATTTGAAATTGTAGGATGAATGGCAATCGAATTAATGTTTCCAGAAAATCCTGTTACTTGCGTCCAATCTCCTTCTGATCCTCCATTTGTGGTTTTGTAAAGGTTCTCTCCAAATGCAGCATATAGGGTATTGCTATCAGAGGGTGCTATTTTTAAATGATTTGCAGTACTACCAAAATCTTGAGAGATAGAACTCCAAGTAGCTCCTGCATCAAGGGATTTATATATTTCACGGTATCCAGAGTATAATGTAGCACCAACATTAGGATCCTGTTCAAAAGGGGTGACCCAGCTACCGTCTGGACCTTCAACATCATCAAAATATCCATGGTTGATCCAACTATAACTTGCTCCTTGATCGTATGATTTGTATAAAGTCCCATTTTGGGAGGTTCCATACAAAATATTAGAATCTGAATGGTCTACAAATGACTCCATTCCATCAGCCCCTAACCAATCGTACCAGATGCCATCGGCTCTATAAACAGAAGTCCCATTATCTTGAGATCCTCCGGAAACAATCACAGGATCTGTTTGACTGATTCCAATTTTATAAAATTGACGAATTCCCAAACCAGCGGTTAAATCGGTATAGTAAGTACTACTAACATTCAGTGGGTCATTAGCAACAAAAATACCGCCATCACTCCCCACATATATTTTGTCATTATGATAAATCATAAGATCAATGTCTGCATGGCAGTACCCAATATTTTGATCTGCTGCATTTCCAGGCACCCATTGTGAAGTAATATTAAAATCGGTTCCACCATTTGTAGAACGCCATGATAAAATCCCTGCAATATGAACATCCTCTGCATCAGATGGGTTGACAATAACATCCATATCTCTTGGGGCTTGCCCTTTGGCATCACTTGCATCAGATGTATACCCAAAATAATTTTTCCCTGTATGGTCTAATTTAGTAAAATTGGCACCACTGTCAGTAGATTTATAAAACCCTCCAAATATGCCGCCAGCTGCTTCTAGTATATACACAACATCCGGATTATCAGCAGAAACACCTATCATTTTTGGACCATTTGAAAAATCATTATCACTCAATTCAAACCCATTTTCGAAAATAATACCCAATGAAGAATCTTCAATGGATACGGCATCTAAAGTTGTGGGTTTTCCATAATTATTAGTCACTTCAAATGCAATATAATAATCGTCTGAAGCATCTGGTAAAGCTAATGTAACATTTTGCCAATTTGGCACTGAGTCAGGATAGTTCGCTAATTCTATCCATTCACCATTAATAGATGTTTTGTAAAGTACTCGAAACCCATTTAAGTAGGGACCAAGCCATCTAAGATTCGAAAAAGAAAAATTGAGTTCTGGCGATGCTGCATTACTCAAATCTAAAGCCGGAGTAACTAATCTTGTAATTGGATTCTCATAACTTGGCAAGTAAAAATTCGCCATCATATCTCCTTGAACAGGACTAACAGAGCCCCAAGGATTTGATGCCCCAATAGTCCAATTTGTTTGACCTTGCACATTTTCTTGAGTCCAAGGGCTAAACAAATCATCGTAAAAGGTTAAACCGCCATCCGTGGATTTAAAAAATAAATTTCCAGATGCGTAAATCGTATTGGTATCTCCAGGCTTAAACTCTACGTCGTAGCCTCGACTAGAGCTACCGTGGATTTTCTCCCAATTGACACCAGCATCCGTAGATTGAAAAACTCCAGAAGATTCTGTTGAACAAAATAGTTGATTCGTATTCGATGGATTGATTAAAATTTTATTTACATTTCCATTTCCTGTATCGGCTAATTCGTTCCAAGTTGCCCCGGCATCTGTAGATTTAAAAATAACACCACTATTACTTCCCCAAAAATAAATATTAGAATTTGTGGGATGGATCGTTAATGCATACACATTAATATTAGAGAGGTTATCTGTTAATGCATTCCAAGTCGCACTCCCATCTGTGGTTTTCCAAACTCCACCAGTTGGGGAACCTATAATCATATGATTCTCGTTATTAGGATCAATTCCTATACTTGTGATTCGTCCCACTCCTGGATTCCACCCCGAAGTTTGATTCCACTCATAAGGCCCTAACTGTTCCCAATTGGCAACCCTACGTCTTTGTCCCAATTGCGTGGAATTATTTTTGTAAGAGTTATAACGTTCTAGTTCGTTATAGTAAAACGAAGGCGATTTTAAAAGTCCATTGTCATCTTGCATACGAAGTGCATCATACTCCCAACGTTTGTAACTTTTATAACCCGTTCCTCTACCTTTATCTCGATTTTCAAAATAAGCTTCTGCAGCATTTTGAACTTCTAAAACTGTATATTGGTTTGAGTTCATCATCTCAAGATAGTCTTGAGCTTCAATAGATAAAAATGACAATAGGAAAACCCCTAAAATAAAGGTTGATTTTTTCATAATAAAGTTATAATTGGTTAACTTCGTAAAAGTAATCTAATTTACTTTAACACATGAGTTCCTTTTTAATTTTAACGCTCCTTTTAGGTTATTTTTTAGTTTTAATCCTCATTTCTTTCTTAACGGGAAAAAACGATTCTAATGTCGATTTTTTTAAAGCGGGTAAACAATCACCTTGGTATCTAGTGGCTTTTGGAATGATTGGCGCGTCGCTGTCGGGAGTTACTTTTATATCTGTTCCAGGTTGGGTAGAAGCATCTCAGTTTAGTTATTTTCAAGTTGTCTTGGGTTATATGGTGGGTTACGTTGTGGTCGCTTTTGTGCTGCTTCCTGTGTATTATAAATTAAATTTAACATCCATTTACGAGTATCTTTTTCAACGCTTTGGATTTGTAAGTCATAAAACGGGGGCCTTTTTCTTTTTTATATCCCGAGTTTTAGGTGCTGCATTTCGATTGTATTTAGTAGCGATTGTGTTGCAGCAATTTGTTTTTAGTGATTGGAATGTCCCTTTCGAAATCACTGTTATCATTTCAATTTTATTAATCTGGATTTATACGTTTAGAGGGGGTATTAAAACCATTGTTTGGACGGATACGCTTCAAACCTTGTTTATGATTACTGCGGTGGTATTGTCCATTTATTTTATTACGGATAGTTTGGGGTGGAGTTTCACAGAGTTTTTAGCCTCAGACGAACTAAAATCTTACAGTACTATTTTTAATACGGATAGCATTTTAGATAAAAATTACTTTCTGAAATCCTTTTTTGGAGGTCTGTTTGTTACGATTTGCATGACGGGATTGGATCAGGATATGATGCAAAAAAACTTGACGTGCAAATCACTTAAGGATGCTCAGAAAAATATGCTTTCGTTCAGTGTTGTACTTACATTCGTAACCTTTTTATTTATGCTGCTGGGAGCTCTTTTGTTTATTTATGCCAAACAAAATAATATTGCGATTCCGTTATTGGACGGCAAACCCAAAACAGATTTATTATTTCCAGAAATCGCCCTCAACAGCGGGTTGGGAATCACGCTAGGCATCACTTTTATCCTTGGATTGATAGCCGCTGCGTATAGCAGTGCCGATAGTGCCCTGACTTCTTTGACGACGTCTTTTTGTGTGGACATCCTAGACATGAAAAACAAATCAGAACAAGAACAAAAAACGATTCGTAAAAAAACACATATCGGAATGAGTGTGCTTTTGGTGGTGGTCATCATCGCTTTCAAATACACTCTAAACTCCAATGTGATTAGTAGCTTATTGACTGTGGCTGGGTATACCTACGGGCCTCTTTTAGGATTGTTTGCTTTTGGAATATTTACAGATTATAAAATAAAAGACCGCTATGTTTGGGTGGTCGCCTTGTCTTCTGTTGCGATTGTATTTATGCTTGGGAATATACCCGCAGAAAACTTAGGTGGCTATGTGATTGGCTACGAGCTTCTGCCTCTTAATGGGCTCTTTACTTTTATAGGACTAATGTTGATTCGACGTAAATAACCTCAACATAAAAGGCGACTTAATGTTAGATTAGCCGCCTATATATCTTCGAGTGTTACAGAAATATTAGAATCTATTTTACAATCAATTTTTTAGTGATTTCGCTATGAGTGGTGTTTACTTTTAAGAAGTACAATCCTTCAGGTGCTCGTAATTCTATTTCAGGGTTTTGGGATAGATCTCTATTTTTTTCATAAAAGACCAACTTCCCTAGGGAATCATAGATTTTTATGGTTACAAGTTTGTTTAATTTCCAACTTAGTTTAAACACACCAGTTGAAGGGTTTGGAGACACTTCTAAATCAGAGGTGTCAAATTCATCCAATCCAGCACTATTAGGCTTGTACAAATCAACTCGCCAGAGTCCACGCCCGTAGGTCGCCGCATATAATTTGTTATCCGCCGTATTTATCTCAAGCTCATTTACCTTAACATTTGGCAAATCAGTGTTGTAGGACGTCCAGGTGGTTTCATTAGCTCTCAAATAATAAATCCCATAATTCATCCCTAAGTATAGTATATCTTCACCATACGTTATATCCCACACCAATGCCAAGGCACTAAAACTAGGTAAGTCATGCGTTGTAACACTCCAAGTTGCACCGCCATCACTAGAAATATAAACTTTTTCAGACGAATTAGTCGCAATGGCTAGTTTATTTGAATCTGTTGGATGAATGGCAATCGAATTAATACCTCCAGAAAACCCTGTCAGTTGCGCCCAATCTCCAATGGAACCACCATTGGTCGTTTTGTAAAGATTACTCCCAAATGCAGCATACATGGTATCGCTATCAGAAGGTGCTATTTTTAGGTGGTTTGCAGTGCTGCCAAAATCTTGTGAAATAGCAGTCCAGCTCTGGCTTCCATCACTCAAGTTCAGGCCTCCATTCGTAGATTTATATATTTGATCATATCCGGTATAAATGGTATTTCCATCACTAGGGTCTTGCTCAAAAGGTGTGACCCAATCTCCTGACTTGCCATCAGGAGATGGAAGAAAAATAATACTTTGTCCCTGATTGGTGGATTTATATAAACTTCCAAATTGTGAAGTTCCATATAAGATATTAGAATCTGAATGGTCCACAAAAGATTCCATACCATCCGCACCTAACCAATCATACCAAACACCGTCTGCTCTATAAACCGAAGTTCCATTGTCTTGTGATCCTCCAGAAACAATCACTGGATTTGTTTGACTGATTCCAATTTTATAAAATTGACGTATCCCCAAACCTGCGGTTAAATCGGTATAATAAGTACTGCTGACATTCAACGGGTCATTGGCTACAAAAATACCGCCATCACTCCCCACATAAATTTTGTCATTATGATAGATCATAAGATCAATATCGGCATGGCAATAGCCTATGTTTTCATTTGCTGCAGAGCCTGGTTGCCATTGAGAGGTCACGTTAAAATCCGTACCACCATTTGTTGATCTCCATGAAAGAACACCCGCAATATGAACGTCATCTACATCAGATGGATTGACGATGATATCCATATCTCTTGGGGCTTGCCCTTTGGCATCACTTGCATCTGATGTATAACCAAAATAATTTTTTCCGGCGTGGTCTAATTCAGTAAAATTAGCACCACCATCGGTTGATTTATAAAACCCTCCAAATAGGCTGCCAGCAGCTTCGACTACATACACAACCTCCGGATTGTTTGCAGAAACGCCTATCATTTTTGGACCACTTAGAAAATTATCTGGATTTGCACCCGCTTCAAAACCATCAGAATAAACAACTCCTTGTGTTGGACTTTCTACAGAAATATCATCTAATGTGACTTCGCTGGCATAGTAGGAATGCCCTTCAAAAGCTATATAATAGTCTCCAGATGGATCTGGTAAAGGAATTGAAACGTCCTCCCATGCTGAAACTTCAGCTGGTATAGTTGCAAGCAGCGTCCATGGCTCGGAAACTCCTGTTTTATAAAATATTTTAAAAGGATTAGCAGGATTCTGAGGATATCGAATGTTTACATTTGTAAAAGAAAAATTTAATGTTGAATCTGAAATCCCGCTAAGATCGATTGCAGGTGTAATTAATTTTGTAATCGAATTTGATGCAGAAAACAGTGTTAAAATTGCTAACTTTGAGCCGCTTTTAGCAGTCAATGAACCATTATGGTTAGATTCAGCTATGGCCCAATCTGTAGTCTGAGACACATATTCTTGACTCCAAAAAGCTAAAGGATCAAAAGCATTATTGATAATCTCAAAACTTTGACCACCATCGGTAGATTTAAAAAATGAATTTCCTGATGCGTAAATTGTATTGGTGTCCCCTGGCTTAAATTCTACATCAAAGCCTGTAGTAGACTCTGGATGAATTAATGCCCATGTTAGACCCGCATCAACGGATTTATAGACCCCATCAAACTCCCCAGAACAAAACATTTTATTGGTGTTTGTAGGGTCAATCAAAATTTTATTAATTCTTCCATTTCCAGTATCTGCTAGTAGGTTCCAAGTGGCACCTGCATCTGTAGATTTATAAATTACGCCATAGGAAGTCCCCCAGAAATAGGTGTTTGAATCGGTGGGGTGTATTGTCAATGCATGCACCACAATATTAGAGAGATTATCTGTTAATGCAGTCCAGGTTGTAGTCCCATCAGTTGTTTTCCAAACGCCTCCCCCTGGAGATCCAATAATGATATGATCTTCATTAGTGGGATCAATGGCTATACTGGTAATTCGTCCAACACCCGGATTCCATCCCGAAGTTTGATTCCAATAGGAGGGTCCTAATTGTTCCCAGTTAGAAACTAAGCTGGCACGACTTGATCTATTTGAATTGTTTATCTCTGAATTGTACTGTTCTAACTCGTTATAGTAAAACGAAGGCGACTTTAAAAGTCCATTGTCATCTTGCATACGAATCGCATCATACTCCCAACGCTTATAGCTTTTGTGTCCAGTGCCTCTACCAGTTCCTCTAATTTCAAAATATGCCTCGGCAGTATTCTGAACTTCTTGAACTGTGAATTCTTCTGAGTTCATCATCTCAAGATATTCTTGGGATTCAACATTTAAAAATAATAATAGAAAAGTGTATAAAATAAGAGTAGGCTTATTCATAGCGTAAGGATTTGAAATTTGGTACATTAATATAGTGAAAAATATTTACAATCTTAAAATATTCTGTGACTTTAACTTTATTTCGCAGTATTGCTGGTTAGAGACGCACAAAAGAACCCTCTTTAAAATAGCATTTACTCAAACATCCTTTTCAAGGTAAGTGTTGAAAGTAAGTTATAGGGGGCTTACTCCTTTAACAAAGAATATTCCCTAGAATTAATACTGCTGCGTCGTGAGTAATACCAACGTACAAGCAACTTCATAATCTATAGACACCTCACTTAGACGCTCATAAAATTTAGGATTTTCAGTGCCAGGATTGAAAATAACGCGTGTAGGGTTTAAATCTAATATATAATCATAATAAGCTTCTTGACGTTTCGGATTCAGATACAAAGTGACCGTATGAATGTTTTTATAAGGCATTAACTCCGTATCAATATCAACGCCGCAAACTGTGCCTTGTTTCAATCCAAAGGCCTTCACTTCGATGGCATTGTCACACAAGCGAAGTATTGCCATATTGGAGTAACGATCGGGATTTAAAGAAGCGCCGAGAACGAGGGTGTGTTTTTTTGACATGCCATTAAGTTTTATATTAATTTAAAATAAATAGTAACAAAATTAATTATATGTCGTCTAATCTACAAATACCTATTAATTTTATCCCTCCCAAATAAATGAAAAATATCGCAGTATTACTTACTTTTTTAATGGTTTCCAATTTAGCTCTTTATGCTGACAACTCATTAGACAAAGGTACCATTAGTGGCCGTGTGATCGATTCTAAATCAAACGAAGCCCTCCCCTATGTAAATATCATCATTAAATCACAATCAGGTGAAATAATTACTGGTGCAATTACAGATCAAGATGGCGTTTTTGAAATCTCAAACATTAAAGAGACTACAGTTATAGTTTCTGTTCAGTACATTGGTTATAAAACTTTAAACAAAGAGGTTACTCTGAGTCGTGGAAAAAATAAACTCGATTTAGGAACTCTTGTTTTGGAAGAAGATCAGACGGCACTTGACGAAGTCACTATCATCGCTGAAACTTCTACCATTCAACAAAAAGTAGATCGAAAAGTGATTACTATCGGAAAAGACCTTACAACACAAGGCGCAACTGCAAGTGATATTATGAACAATTTACCTTCTGTTAGTGTAGATAGTCAAAGTGGCTCTATTAGCCTGCGTGGGAACGAAAATGTGCGTGTTTTAGTAGATGGAAAACCAACCAATGTACCCGCAGCGCAGTTATTAAAACAAATTCCTTCTACATCTATAAAAAGTGTTGAACTTATTACAAACCCATCCGCAAAATACAACCCTGAAGGTATGAGTGGTATTATAAATATTATTCTTCACAAAAACACAATGGTAGGTTTTAATGGAAGCTTAAATATTGGATTAAGTAAAGAAATAAATGCCAATTTTAATAGTTCCATCGATATGAATTACCGCAACGGTAAATTCAATTTTTACGGAAATTATGGTAATACTATTGGGGAAAGTTCTAATAATGGGTTTATAAATAGATTAGATGATAGCACCAGACAATTGTTCACTTTTGGAAACAATAACAAATCACATTTATTTAAAGTAGGTGTAGATTACTATATAAATGATAAAAATACCTTTTCTGTTTATACCAATCAAAATTTGTATGATGGCAAAGGAAATGGAGCAACGGATATAGTTTATTTATTAAATAACAATCCAGATTTTAGACAAGAGTTTAACAACTCCAATGATAACAACACCTCTACGTATAACGCAAGTTACAAACACGATTTTAATGATGATGGACATAACATTAGCATAGAAGGTGACTATAGTACCTTTGATAGTGATGAAACTGCTGATTTCAGATTCTCCGCAGCTCCTACCTATTTGGATTTAGTAAATAACCAACGAGATAATACCATTATAAACTTGGATTATGAAAACCCATTGTCTGATGACGTAAAATTAGAATTGGGAGCAGAATACAGAAATAACAATTCTGAAAACACGTATGACACTACTAATGTTACCTTATTTGATTCTGATTATCAATATGAAAGAAGCATTTACTCCTTTTATGGTACCTATAGTAAATCCTTTGAAAAATGGTCTTATCAAATAGGTGCCCGAATAGAACAGTACGATGTGAAAGCCGATTTTGCACAAAACACACAAGCAGATGCTCTATTTAAAGACGATCAATTTAGTGTATATCCTTCAGGGTTTATAACTTATAATCTTTCAGAAAAAAACACGTATCAAGTAAGTTTTAGTCGCCGTGTAGATCGTCCAGGGTTGGGACAAATAAACCCGATAAGAGTATGGAGTACACCACGAATTACATCGATAGGTAACCCAAATCTAAAGCAGCAATTTACTAATTCTTTAGAAGCGAACTACACTCGGAAATTGAACAAAGGAAGCATTACAGGTGGCGTGTTTTACCGAGCTATAGATGACGAAATTAGTAGAACCGTTTCTTTAGACCCAACCGATGCTAACAGACTCTTATTAAGTTTTGATAATTTTGACAAAAATAATGCCTATGGTGCAGAAGTATCTACAAATTATAGACCTACAACGTGGTGGAGCTTTAATGGTAGTGCAGAACTGTATTTTAATACTGTAAAAGGTGTAGTGGATACAGGAATTACTGGACTAGAAAATGTTGAAATTGATAACTCTACCTATAATTTGCGATTAAGTAACACCTTTAAAGCTAACAAAAAATTAAGCTTCTCTTTATTTGGAATGTATCGTGCCGATAGTGAAAGTTTACAGTTTAACAGAAAATCAATGTTTATGGTTAACACAGGTTTGAGTTATAAATTTTTAGAAGATAAAGCTACTTTTAGTTTTAGTTATAATGACATTTTTAATACCATGAAATTTCAATTTGATGGCGAAAGACCTTACCCGCAAAACGGTCAGTTTAATTGGGAAAGTAACACCTGGAGAGTTGGTTTAAATTACCGCTTTGGTGGTAGCAAGTACAAAGCATTAAGTAGAAAACAACGTGATAATAATGAAAAATCTGGTGGTGGGTTTATGTAACCCTAAACAACTACCATTTTATAATCACACTTCCCCAAGTAAATCCACTTCCAAAAGCGGCTAAAACAACCGTGTCCCCTTCTTTGACTTTCCCTTGTTCATGGGCTTCAGATAAGGCAATTGGAATGGAGGCTGCCGTGGTATTTCCGTATTTTTGAATGTTGTTATAAACTTGGTCGTCCGACAATCCAAACCGCTTTTGAATGAACTGAGAAATCCGCAAGTTGGCTTGATGTGGAATGAGCATATCAATATCAGAAACTTCTAAATTATTTTTTTGCAAACCTTCATTGATCACCTCACTAAAGCGTTTGATGGCATGTTTAAAAACAAATTGCCCGTTCATATAAGGACGGTAACTAAAATCTTCAGGGTCATTCTCTTTAATAATATCGGTCACCCAACGCGTTCCCATACCCGGTGCTTCGGTTGCAAGCTCAAGCGCATGTTTTCCTTCAGAATGTATGTGTGTGGATAGAATCCCTTTTGTCAAATCTTCTTCACGCGTTAGTATAGCAGCTCCGGCACCATCGCCAAAAATAACTGATATACTTCGACCGCGAGTCGATTTGTCAATCCCATGCGATTGCAATTCACTTCCAATCACAAGGATATTTTTGTACATACCCGTTTTAATAAATTGATCTGCCACCGAAATCGAATACACAAAACCCGAACATTGGGCTCTAATGTCCAAAGCCGCTACTGTATCAATTTCTAAAGCTTCTTGAATTTGCACTCCTGGTCCAGGAAAGTAATAATCGGGACTTAAAGTTGCAAATACAATAAGATCAATATTTTCTTTTTCAATTCCAGCGTTTAAAATGGCCTTTTTGGCAGCCTCCAAACCCATTGTAAAAGTGGATTGTCCATCGCCAGGCTTTGCCCAACGGCGTTCTTTGATTCCCGTACGTTCTTGAATCCATTCATCTGTCGTGTCCATAATCTTAGACAAATCGTCATTCGTGACAACGTTTTCTGGCACATAATGACCTAAACCTATAATTTTTGAGTTGTACATAGTGTAAGTTTGAGTAAAAGGTGTAACAAATATAAACTAAATTGTCAGTTTGTCACTTTTTAATATTTGGTATTTTTTTTGACTATAAGAAACCATATAACTTAAAAATCAACATAATTATGTCAAAAGGTACGATTAATGTATCCGTAGAAAATATTTTTCCACTGATTAAAAAATTCCTCTATAGCGATCACGAAATCTTTTTACGTGAATTGGTGAGTAATGCCACAGACGCCACTCTAAAACTAAAACACTTGACCAACATTGGTGAAGTGAGTGTAAAGTACGGAACGCCTAAAATCGAAATTAAAATCGATCAAGAAGGCAAAAAACTTCACATTATCGATCAAGGTTTAGGGATGACTGCGGATGAGGTTCAGAAATACATCAACGAAGTTGCTTTTTCTGGCGCCGAAGAATTTTTAGACAAATATAAAGACAAGATCGACGATTCTGGGATTATCGGTCATTTTGGATTGGGCTTCTACTCTGCCTTTATGGTCGCTGAAAAAGTAGAAATTATTACCAAGTCTTTCAAAGATGAACCTGCTGCGCATTGGACTTGTGACGGCAGCCCACAATACACGCTTGAAGCTTCTGACAAAACAGAAAGAGGAACCGAGATTATTTTGCACATTGCTGAAGATTCTACTGAATTTCTTGAAGAAAGCCGTATCACGACGCTTTTAAACAAATACAATAAGTTCATGCCGATTCCAATTAAATTTGGAAACAAAGAAGAAAATGATGAAACGCATGAACCAAAAACAACTACGGACAAAGACGGTAAGGAAACAACGGAACCTCAGCGTAAGGTTACGGTTGATAACATCATTAACAACCCAACACCGGCTTGGACCAAGCAGCCTTCTGAATTAGAAGAAACCGACTATAAAAGTTTTTACCGCGAGCTGTATCCAATGCAGTTTGAAGAGCCTTTATTTAACATTCATTTAAATGTAGATTATCCTTTCAACTTGACAGGGATTTTATACTTCCCAAAAATGGGGAATGATATGAATGTGCAAAAGGATAAAATCCAGTTGTATCAAAACCAAGTATTTGTAACGGATAACGTTGAAGGCATTGTCCCTGAATTTTTAACGATGTTAAGAGGGGTAATTGATTCTCCAGACATTCCATTAAACGTATCTCGTTCGTACCTTCAAGCAGATGGCGCGGTTAAAAAAATAGCGTCTTACATCACTAAAAAAGTAGCGGATAAAATGAAATCTCTATTCAATTCTAATAGAGAAGATTTTGAAGCAAAATGGAATGACATTAAAATTGTGATTGAATACGGGATGCTTTCCGAAGATAAATTCTTTGAAAAATCCGATGCGTTTGCATTGTATCCTTCAGTCGATGGAACCTATTATACCTATGAAGAGCTTTACAACAAAATCAAAGCAAACCAAACGGATAAGGATGATAAACTAGTCATTTTGTATGCCTCTAATAAAGATGCCCAACACAGTTACATTGAAGCTGCAAAAACAAAAGGCTACGAAGTGTTGTTGTTAGATTCTCCTATTGTATCTCATTTAATTCAGAAATTAGAAAGCGAGAAAGAAAACACAAGCTTTGTACGTGTGGATTCAGATCATGTTGATAATTTGATTAAAAAGGATGAAGCGACCGTTTCTAAACTGAGTGAAGAAGACAAAACAACGCTTGAAACTGTTTTGAAGGAAATTGTTCCTTCGGAAAAATTCATGGTACAATTAGAGGCAATGGACAGCAATTCTGCACCCTTTATGATTACACAACCTGAGTTTATGCGTCGTATGAAAGAAATGCAACAAACCGGTGGCGGTGGCGGCATGTTTGGAATGGGGAATATGCCTGAAATGCACAACCTTATTGTAAACACCAACTCTGAATTGGTAAGTGAAATTCTAAACACCAAAACAAAGAAAAAACAAGAACGTTTAATCACACAAAGCTTGGATTTGGCACAATTGTCTCAAGGACTTCTGAAAGGAGAAGCCTTGACCAATTTCATCAACCGTAGCTATGAAATGATAAAATAAGTTTCTTTATATTTTTTTTATAAAAACTAAAGCTGTCTGAGGACAGCTTTTTTTTGGTTTAAACTCAAAAAATAAATCTAAATGAGTCTCTGAAATAAAAACTTATATTAATTTAGAGCTCAACTATGAGCATGTCACTATTCGATTCCTCCGAAATTATAAAACTTCCGCTTCAAGATGCTGATATCGACTACCATCCGCAATTTTTTGGTTTGGAAGAAGCCAATGCACTGTTTGATGAATTGTATCAACATACGCCATGGATTGAAGAAGACATCAGAGTGTATGGAAAAGTATATAAGCAACCGCGGTTAACAGCTTTTTATGCCAACAACCAAAAGACGTATGGGTATTCAAACATTTCAATGACTCCTCAACCCTTCACCCCGCTTTTAAATGCTATAAAAACAAAAGTTGAAGAAGCCACACAAACGCAATTTTCATCTTGTTTATTAAATCTATATCGAGATGGACAAGACAGCAATGGCTGGCATGCAGACGATGAAAAAGAGCTTGGACTCAATCCTGTAATCGCTTCTGTGAGTTTGGGTGCCGAACGGGCATTTCATTTGAAACATAAAAAAATAAAAACTTTAAAACACAAACTAAATTTACAAAACGGCAGTTTATTACTCATGAAAAACGAAACGCAACACCACTGGCTACACCAAATACCAAAAACTAAAAAGCCCCTTGGCAAGCGAATCAACTTGACATTTAGACTCCTTAAATAACAGCATTATGACCAAACACATCCTCCATTTCCTTTGCCTTTTTATTGGTATGACGACTTTCACTGAAGCTCAAAACGTTTCTTCTACTGACATTACCATCAATCGCTATGTGGATGGCACGCTATTAGCTCCAGAATCCGTAGAAAACCCGCCGTTGGTCATTATAATTGCGGGTTCGGGGCCTACCGACCGAAATGGAAATCAGTCGTTCATGAAAAATGACATGTTAAAAAAACTGGCCGAAAGACTTTCTGAAAATGGGGTTGCGACTTTCAGATACGACAAACGTGTGGTGAAGCAACTCAAAACAGGAACTTTTGATAAGAACATCCGTTTTGATGACTTTGTAACAGATGCCAAATCGGTGGTCACTTATTTCAAAACTTCTTATTTGTCCATCACCATTGCAGGACACAGCCAAGGCAGTTTGGTTGGACTTTTAGCCAGCGAAGCGGGAGTGGATGGTTTTATTTCTTTAGCAGGTGCAGGGAATCCAATCGATCAAATTATTTTAGAACAAATCACCAAAACAGCACCCTTTTTTACGAAAGATACGAAGCGTGTCTTAGAGACCTTAAAAAACGGAAAAACCACTACAGATTTCCCTCCGGCACTCGCCTCTATATTCAATTTAGACATTCAACCATTTATGATCAACTGGATGCAATACAATCCTCACGAACTTATTGAAAATTTAGAAATTCCTGTACTCATCATAAACGGCACCAAAGATTTACAGGTCAGTGCTGCGGAAGCTCAATTATTAAAGGATCGTAAAGAAGATGCCGAATTATTTATTGTAGAAAACATGAATCACCTCTTATTTGAAATTAATGGGGATGATTTGGTGAACACAAAATCTTACAATGAACTAAATCACCCGATCATGCCCGAGGTAATTGAGGTCATGCTCGATTTTATACAAAAAGAAAAAAGCACCATTAAAAAATGATGCTTTTAACTAACTAACAAATCAAATTATTACTAACAAAATAATATAAAATACTATTTTCAACTTCCGTGCCAAGATGTGCTGAAATTGGCTATTTAACTTAATTTTCACATAACGAACCGACCATGCTTCAGGTTTTAACATCCATTGGGAAATACTGAAATGGATGCACCAAAAACAGATTGAGCTTTTTGCACTGAGCCTGCCTACAGGCAGGAGAAATCGAATTGATATGAAAAAAGCATCATTTAAAAAAATGATGCTTTTAATCACTAACCAACCAAATTTTATTACAAAAGATTATGTAATATGTTTACTAGTAACCAAACTTCGTGCCAAACATTATTTTATTTATATTTGAGACCTAGAAACTAACAGATTATGATAGATACAACGCCATTTTTTACAGACGATACCATTGTTTTTGGGTTACTCATGTCGGCCATTGCTCTGATATTTTACACAGAATCCCGTCCAACCGGCTTTTGGCATAAATTTTATAAAATTGTTCCCGGACTGTTTATGGCCTATATGATTCCAGCCCTATTCACAACCTTGGGATGGATTGCTCCAGAATGGAAAACCCTCACTCCTACCGGCGAACTGACCGAACACAGCAGCAACTTGTACTATGTAGCAAGTCGTTACTTATTACCCGCCGCGTTGGTTTTAATGACTCTAAGCATCGATTTAAAAGCTGTTGTCAACTTGGGATGGAAAGCATTGATTATGTTTTTTACAGGGACTTTAGGCATCGTCATTGGAGGCCCGATTGCCATCTTATTAATTTCTTTAGTTTCTCCAGAAACGGTAGGTGGTATTGGACCCGATGCAGTTTGGAGAGGCCTCTCTACCTTAGCAGGAAGTTGGATTGGTGGCGGCGCCAACCAAATCGCGATGTTGGAAATTTATGGATATAATAAAGAATTGTTTGGGGGCATGGTGTTTGTAGACATCGTGGTTGCTAATATATGGATGGCACTCTTATTAATTGGAATTGGAAAATCAGACCGGATTAATAAATGGTTACGAGCCGACACCACTGCCATTGAAACGTTGAAAGACAAAGTTTCTACCTTCACAGAAAGTGTCAAACGCAACCCATCACTCACGGATATTATGATCATGGTTGGGATTGCATTTGGAACGGTGAGTTTTGCACACATCGCCTCTGGGTATCTAGCACCCTTTTTTAGTGAATATGTCGCAACGATTGAATCTGGAACCTTAAGAAACATTTTTACCTTTTTAGGGTCTTCTTTCTTTTGGTTGATTAGTATTGCAACCCTCACTGCTGTGGGACTTTCGTTTACAAAAGCTAAAAATTATGAAGGTGCAGGCGCGAGTAAATTTGGAAGTGTTTTTATTTACATCTTAGTCGCCAGCATTGGAATGAAAATGGATTTAACCATGATCTTTGACAATACAGGATTGATTGCGATTGGTGTGGTTTGGATGAGCATCCATGCAATCTTGCTAATTGCCGTTGCGAAATTAATTCGAGCCCCCTATTTCTTTTTAGCCGTAGGAAGCCAAGCAAATGTAGGAGCTGCAGCCTCTGCGCCTATCGTAGCGGCTGCGTTTCACCCCTCATTAGCAAGTGTGGGTGTGATTTTAGCGGTCTTTGGATATGCCATCGGAACAGTTGCTGCCATTGCTTGTACAATCCTTATGGAATTAGCGGCTGCAACTGCTTAGAAATAATTATATTTGAGTCTAAAAATAAATCATGAAGAACAGCTTATACTTTATCCTTGCCATCCTCATCACGGCTTGTACACAGCAAACTCCTAAAAACACAACGGTTAGCGGAAGTATTAAAGGCTTTCAAAAAGGAACGCTCTACCTTCAAAATGTGATTGATGGTGGATTTACAACCTTGGATTCTTTGGTGATGAATAGTACAACCGATTTTGAATTGGGCTGCGACTTGGAAGAAGCGGAGTTGTTATTCTTAAGTTTATCAAAAGAGGTGGATGCCGAGCGCATTTCTTTCTTTGCTGATAAAGGACTTACAACTATAAACACAAGCTTAAAACGC
Organism: uncultured Flavobacteriaceae bacterium; assembly: GCA_943787365.1. Lineage (GTDB taxonomy): Bacteria > Bacteroidota > Bacteroidia > Flavobacteriales > Flavobacteriaceae > Hel1-33-131. The sequence goes on along the minus strand of CALSMD010000005.1, from coordinate 152,219 downwards.
TTCAAGTTCGATGCGAAAATAGAAGGCAGCACTCAACAAAAATTATTGGAATCTTACTACAAAAACATTGCCCGTTTTAAGGATCAAAAACTAGAAATGATTGAGGCGCAATTAAACGCTCAAAAAGATGGCTTCTCAGCACGTGCCGATTCGCTTCAAGTTCAAATGGATAAATTAGTACAGCGCAGCTATTTGTACAGCATCAATTTTGCTGTCAATAATAAAGAGAGTGAAGTGGCTCCTTTTGTAGCGGTATCTGAAATTTATGATGCCAATGTGAAATACTTGGATACCATAAACAAAATATTGCCTCCAAAAATTGCCAATTCTAAGTATGGAATTATTCTGGAGGCCTATATTAAATCTGTAAAGTCTGAGTAATTTAGAGCTTGTTAATCTTTTCGATTAAAGCTTTTCCTTTTGTTTCAAGATCTTTAGCAATCCCTTTGAAATGCGCTTTTTGATTTTCAACATCTTTAGCATTTACCATCGCAATCAATTCATCAAAAGTTGAAATCGCCTCGTCAATGATCGCTTCACTTTTTTTAGTGTCTTTATCGGTATTGGCATATTCCCAAATGTATACTGCTTCAATGATATCTCCTAATACGTAATTGATATCTTTCTTTAAATTTCTAACGTTAGCCATTATCTTAATTTTTGTTTTTGCAAAATTACGTAATTTTAACTGAACTCGTTTACACTTTTTGAATTGTAGCGAAAATTAGTCAATTTTTATCCAATTGAAGTTTTTTTTAGTTGCGTAGCTCCGTTACGGAAGTTAAAAAAGACAAAAAGTGGGTCAAAAAGGGCCATTTTTTAGCCGATTGAAAAAGCTTAAACGAGCTCAATATAAACTTCTAAAAGTTTTGCATGATTTGCAGAAATCGAAAATCGTTCGATACAGGCAGGAATTAAAACCGTCTCCCCCATCGAAATTTCAGTGACAGTTCCGTCCACTTCCACGCTTGCAGCTCCTTCTACACACATATAAATCATAAAGGAATCGTGTGTGTTTTCTTTTAGAATTGTTTCTGTTACGTCCAGCACATTCGTTGTAAAATACGGACAACTGACCAGTTCGGTAGAAGTATTTGAATTTTTGGAATACTTCACTCTGTAATTATCCGGCATATCAAAGTCAAAAGCTTCCAGCGCAATGTCATTGTGCAATTCGCGTTCATTGCCATCGGCATCCACGCGATCCCAGTCATACACACGGTAGGTAATATCACTGGTCTGTTGAATTTCTGCCAAAAGTACGCCTGCTCCAATCGCATGGATTCTCCCCACTTCTATAAAATAGGTGTCCCCTGCTTGGACGGCATCAAAATTTAAGATGCTTTGAAGCGTCTTCTCTTCCAGGTGTTTGAGGTACAAGTCTTGTGTCATCTCCTGATTAAAACCAACTATCAAATTGGAATCTGTATCGGCTTGAAGCACATACCACATTTCGGTTTTCCCAAAACTGTTGTGGCGTTCTTTGGCAAGCTGATCGTTGGGATGCAACTGTACGGACAAATCTTCTTTGGCGTCAATAAACTTTATAAGCAAAGGAAACTTAGTCCCAAACTGGCGAAAGTTCTTCGCTCCTAACAAATCAGACGTATAAGTCTCCAAAAGGGTTTTTAGCGATGTACCTTCCAAAGGACCATTGGCAACCACAGAGGTATCGCCTTCCACATCACTGATTTCCCAACTTTCGCCGGCATCCGTAGCCGTGGTGGGTTTGTTTAAAAGCTGTTGTAGTTTTTGACCTCCCCAAATTTTATTTTTGAGAATGGGTTGGAATTTTAAAGGATAAAGGGCGCTCATAAGCTTAGTTTCCAGAGTAAGTCACAAAATTACGAGGGGTTTCATAAAGCGTCACTTCCAAATCTAAATTAGATTCGAGGACGGCTTTTAGCTTATCGTAAATGACCACCACAATGTTTTCGGCAGTCGGGTTTAAATCTTTAAATTCTGGCACGTCCAAGTTTAAATTCTTATGATCAAACGCATCTTCTACTTCCGATTTGATAAAGTCTTTCAGGATTTTAACGTCCATCACATACCCTGTTTCTGGATCGATCTCTCCCGTCACACTGACCGTAAGGTCGTAATTGTGCCCGTGAAAATTAGGGTTGTTGCATTTCCCAAAAATGGCATCGTTTTTTTCAAAACTCCAATCGGGACGGTACAATCTATGGGCGGCATTAAAATGTGCTTTTCTACTTATGGTGACTTTCATTGGTGGTATTTATATGTTCGTAAAATTTTTCAAATATGATTTTAAACCATTCGGTGTACAGAGCTGGCTGCAGTTTGATATCGGCTTTGACGGCTTCCAAAGGCATCCATTTCCAGGCTTCCACTTCTTCCGTATTGATGACGGGTGCCGCTTCATAATTGCCCACCATAATGTGGTCCAATTCGTGTTCGGTGAGCCCATTGTCAAAAGGCGCTTTGTAAATAAACCAAGTGGTTTCTTTGAGAGGGGTCACAAAACCCATTTCTTCTTGCAAACGGCGTGTGCCGGCTTCCAAATTGGATTCTCCAACCCGTTGGTGAGAACAGCAGGTATTGGTCCACAACAGCGGCGAATGGTATTTATGAGCCGCGCGTTGTTGCAGCATCAATTCATTTTTGGCATTAAATATAAACACCGAAAACGCTCGGTGCAAGACCGCCTTTTCATGTGCTTCCATTTTTGGCATGGTGCCTATTTGTTCGTCCTGTGCATTCACAAGAATGACCCGTTCTTCCATCATGCCACAAAAATATCAACTATATCTTTAAGTTTTACTAATTTCTTGCTAAAAAACGGGTTTTGTAAGACGAGCCAAATTTCATGTTTCCATAAAAAATAATTATTTAATTGTAATATATTACAGTTTTGTTTAATGTTTAACTATTTAAGATAAACACTACCAGCTATTTATAAAAATAAAGTGCCATATTTATTGGATATTAAATAAAATATTTTAATTTCAATTTTTGATTGAGGCCCCAGTCTGAATCTTCAAAAAGAATTTAACCGAATGGAGGGAGTTTTTTATATAAATTTTAGAGGAAATATAATACTAAGCAATGGATGTTTTACTGAAAAAGGAAACTCGTAAACATCAACGATATTTTTGATGAAGACTTAACGCTAATACTGAAAAGAATGAAAAAGATGCTTTTCACCAACACTAAAATAAAATTAACTACTTATATGCCCTAACATGTTAAGATTCACACAACACATTATAGAAGAAATAATTGATCAGTATCTGTACGCAGACAAAACTAAACGTCCGTGGATTATTGGCTTTAGTGGAGGCAAAGATTCTACAGTAATGCTTCAGCTTGTCTGGGAAGCAATCACACAAATCAAAGAATTAACAGGAATTGTAAAACGTGATATTTACGTAGTTTGTAATGATACAATGGTTGAAAACCCTGTAATAACTGAATATGTATACAGAGTGTTGGATAAAATTGAAATTGCAGCAAGGGACCAAGGAATACCCGTATACGTCGTTAAAACAATTCCAAGACTAGAAGATTCATTTTGGGTAAATCTAATTGGACGTGGTTATCCCGCTCCAAATAATGCTTTCCGTTGGTGTACTGAACGATTAAAAATTAAACCTACATCAAGGTTTATTTTAGAACAAGTAAACGAATTTGGAGAAGCTGTCATACTAATCGGCACAAGGACTGCCGAAAGTGTACAACGTGCAAAGTCCATGAAAAAACACGCTATAAAAGGCAAACGACTTACCAAGCATCCATCACAGGCAAATACTTTTATGTATGCTCCAATTCGAAATCTAACATTGGATGAGGTTTGGTATATTATAAACACAATGCCCTCCCCTTGGAAAGCCGATAATTCAGAATTGTTTCAAATATACTCTGACGCAAGCGCAGATGATTACGAATGCCCTACAGTTATTACGGATAAAGAACATAAATCATGTGGGCAAAGTAGATTTGGATGCTGGGTATGCACGGTTGTAAAAAAAGATAAGTCAATGAGTGCCCTAATTGAGAATGGTCTGACTTGGCTACGTCCTTTACTTGAATTTAGAAACCAATTGTTTAACGAGCGTAATATTATAGAAAATAGGATGCCAAAGCGGAGAAACGGAGCGGATGCAATTAACGGGATGGGGCCATACACTCCTAAATATAGAGCAACAGTTTTAGAAAAAGTATTATCTGCTCAAAAAGAAATTCAAATTGACAGACCACATGTTGAACTAATTACAAATCAGGAATTAGTTGCAATACAAACGTTATGGTATCGAGATTTGATTTTCAATTACACGGTTTCAAATATTTACCATAACAATTATAACACAAACATAAATATGGAAAAACAGAACAAAAAGCAAGAAAAAGAGTTAGAGTTACTCAAAAAATCTTGCGAAAAAAACTCAAGAGATTTTGAGCTTATTCAAGAATTATTAATGCTTCAAAAAAATAAAGCATTACTTAACAAAAAACGAGGTCTTAAAAGTGACATCGAAAATAAGATTGAGGAATATATAAATAAAGTATAAAAGATGTTTATAAGAGAAATTGAACTTAATAATTTCAGAATCTATAAAGGGAAAAATAAAATTGACCTTTCACCAGAAACTGATAAAAATATTGCTATTATTAGTGGTAAAAATGGTTTTGGTAAAACCACGTTTCTTATGTCCTTGGTTTGGTGCCTTTATGGGAAGCAAATGCAAAATGTTGATGAACTCTATTTAAAGGAAATTTCAGACAAAGGAGGTTATGGCAAATATATTGGTAACAGTTTAAATAGTTTAGCAAATGTAGAGGGTGAAACAAAATTTTCAGTTTCAGTTACATTTAACGATGTGAAAATTCAAGAAATACCTTGTAAAGAAATTAAAATAACCCGTTCTTTTGACACAGTGACTAGTACACGAGACAAAGTTGAAGTTTTAGTAGATGGTTTCGAAAACGAATTGATACTAGACCTTACAACAGATGGTCAGCAAGGCGAAGAAATCTTTATTCGTGATTATATATTACCTATTGAAATTGCTAAATTCTTCTTTTTTGATGCTGAGAAAATAGTTGCTCTCGCCGAAATAAATTCACCTGAACAAAGAAGATTATTAAGTAAAGCGTACACGGAAGTTTTGGGTATAAAAAAATACGAAGACTTAAAAGAACAATTAGAAAACATCCAAGATGATTACCGAAAGAAATCCGCAAAACCACGAGAAAAAACAGAGTTAAATTCAATTATAGCAAATATTGACAATGCTGACATTGAAATTGAAAGTATTGAAGCGGAAGTTAAACTACTTGACGAGGAAAAAATTGAAAAAGCAAACGCATCAAATGATATTCAAAGAAAATTAATTTCCGAGGGTAATAAAATGACTTTGGAGCAGCTAAACAAGTTAAAAGACGTAGAAAGTGTTTTAAATGAAACAATGGGGCGTTTGCAAAGTGACCTTAAAGAATTGTTCGATTTAATTCCATTTGGTTTAGCTGGAGAAACTCTAATGGAAGTTTCGATGCAACTTGGCAACGAAAAAGAATATCGAGATTCTAAATTAATACAAGAAGATGTTGACTATAAGACGAAAAACATCCTAGACGACTTAGAAGAGAAAAAGAAAAGCTTCCCAACTGTTATTCCAACTGATATCCGCAACTTTTACGAGAAACATATTAGTTCTTTAGTTAAAAAATATTTCTTTTCAGAAACGCCAGAATTACCTAACAATTTCAAACCTTTGCACGATTTTTCAGACACAGAGATCAACGAATTTAACACTTTATTAAATACTTTAAAACATTCGTTTAAAAGTAAGTTTACTAGTTTAAACGATGAATATCTACGCACTAAAAAATCAATTGATGGTATCCGAAGAAAAATTAGAGATGCTGAAAAAGATGCAGAAGATGAGCATATCTCTAATTTAAGAGCAGAAAAAGAAAAATTAGATTCAAGAGTTTTGACTATCGAACTTGAAATTCGTGAACTAAAGGAAAAAATCGGAACATTTAAGAACAATAAGAAAACTCTTAAACAACGTCAAGAAGAATTAAGGAAGAAAATTGATAATTCTCGTAAGTATTCCGATAAAGATGCTAAAGCCCAAGATATTATCAATAAACTTAAAGTTTTTATAAAATCATTCAAAGAGGAAAAGAAAAAATCTCTTGAAGAAAATATTTTAAGTGAATTAAACATCCTACTTCACAAAAAAGATTTTATTAAAAATATTTCCGTTGATATTAATCAAGCTGGGGATGACGTTGATATCAGTTTATATAACGCTCGTAAAGAAAAAATTGATAAAAGTTCTCTTTCAATGGGCGAAAGGCAGATGTATGCTTCTGCTTTACTTAAAGCACTTGTAGATGAATCTGACATTGAATTCCCTGTATTCATTGATTCTCCAATGCAAAAATTCGATGCAGACCACGCTCAAAATATAATCAAAGAATTTTACCCTAACGTTTCAAAACAAGTTGTATTATTTCCTTTGCTTCATAAAGAATTAACAGTTCCTGAATTCAATCTTTTAAAGCCTAAAATGAGTAAGGTATATCTAATTCATAACTATAGCACAGACGCTTCCAAATTTATTGAAGCCACCCCAAACAATCTATTAACTAAATACGACGAACTCTATGCAGATTAATATTAGAACTTCAGCAGAAAACCAAGGAATTGTACGTAGTCTCACAAGTAAACTTCCAACGGGGACAAAAGAAAATGTAATTGCTCGTATAGCTTTAGGCTACTCATTATTAAATGGCAAGAAATTCACCTCTAACGATTTTAACTTATATGATTCAAAAGGTAAAGAATATAAAGACCATATCCTTTTTGATGCAAAACACCGCGATTTTTATATTGCTGGAATTTGCCAGTATTATGGTATTTACAAAACGGATGAAAATATCCCTAAATACGTTAAACTTCATATTGACCACGGTTTAGAATTAATGGACAATCTATTTTCGAATAGTAAAAACTACACATTCTTTGACTTTTTAATTGGTCATTTAGATAAAGGAATAGAGTTTTTAAGTAGTGTTGAAGTAAATCTTAATGCAGTAAGAAACAACAATCAAAATATTGAAAAAAGTTTTTTTAAAGAACCTATTAATCTAAATATTGGGTCAACTATTGAAAATAAAGAACCTATTACATTAAAATTCAATAATACAAATGTTTACAATAATTCACATATTGCAATTGCGGGTGCATCAGGTACTGGTAAAACACAATTTGCACTCGAACTTCTTAACCAAATAAGTCAAGAATCCAATCATCACGTCAGCTTTATATATTTGGATTTCAAAGGACTAAAAGACGATGATTTAAAGTCTTATAAGCCATTTTTTAATAAAACAAAAGCAACTTTTGTAGATGTCCCATCAACTCCGTTTCCGGTCAATCCATTATCGTTTATTGACACAATAAACGAAACAGATAGACAGATGGGCATTGACAAGTTTGTCGATATTATTTGTAAATACTCAAATCTTGGACCTAAACAGCGTGGCTATCTGAGAGAAGCTGTATTGGAAAGTTTTCATGCTAAAAAAACTGGAGAATATCCAACTATGCCAGAAATCAATGAAAACCTGTTGGACATTGTTGGAGACAAAAGAGATACACTTACCGAAATTATTGATGAGTTAAGTCGTTATAACATCTTTTCAGAAGAAAAAACTGGTAAATCTTTTTTAAATGAAAACATCTATCTATCTCTTTCGGGCGACCTTTCAAATTCTGTGCGCTTCACTTCGCTTTTTTTAATCATAAATTATATTTACAATACGTTTATGAATATGGAAAGCACGCCTACAGAAAATGGTTATCGCGGTATGCGCTATGTACTATTAATTGATGAAGCTCACGTGATATTTAAAGAGAAAAAATATCAAGAAATACTTGATAAGATTTTAAGGGAAATTCGTTCAAAAGGTGTTGCAGTAGTATTAGTGTCACAAGGAATTGCGGAGTTTAATCAACCAGGTTTTGATTTCTCAAGCAATTGTGAGATGTCATTTTTACTCAATATAAAGGATAAAATAAATTCTAAAGCCATAAATAAATTTCTAGGTTTTAGTGAAAAAGAGGGAATCGCAGGAGCAAGAAGTCTAGAAAAAATAGAATCAGGTCAAGCAATTTCAAATATTAAAGAATTTGACAAGGGTAAATTACTTAAATTGAATCAATTTTGGGAAAACAATAAGTGATTATTCCACCGCTAACACACGAATCCTTTCGTGTGTTACACAGCTGCCAAGTACCATAGAAACACAAAACAAAAGCATCACACTTAATGAGCAAAGCACTCCTGAAAAACAATGAGCAAGAGTTGTTAAATAAATTGTCTGAACTCGTTGGCAAAGTCAAAGTAAAATTGCAACTCAAGCAAATCGTACGCTCACCCTGTTATTTTGGCCGATTGGTAAACACCTCAACGATTTTGTGTGAGATCATAAACGTGCGGAATATAGCAAGCAAATTATGTCGACTGTGTCCACACATTTGAGTGAACACTATGGAAATAATTTTGAACTTCGCAACCTCCGAAGAATGAGCCAATTTTCGGAACGATTTTTGACACAGAAATTGTGTTGAATTCTACAAATAATAAATACATGAAAAACAAGAAAAAAGTACGCATTCTCACCTTAGATGGCGGAGGCATTAGAGGCATCATTCCTGCTACTATTATTAAATACATTGAGGAATATCTAGAGAAAAAAATACCCGGAACTACTATTGCCGATCCCCGCTCCCGCACGAATCTTTCGTGTGGTTAGAGTACAAGAAAACTAACATCAATATGAAAGATTGACTGCATCGAACCTTCAATTTCTTACAACAGCAAAGCCAATTTTCGGAACGATTTTTGACACAGAAATTGTGTTGAATTCTACAAATAATAACTGTTATGAAAAACAAGAAAAAAGTACGCATTCTCACCTTAGATGGCGGAGGTATTAGAGGCATCATTCCTGCAACTATTATTAAATACATCGAGGAATATCTAGAGAAAAAAATACCCGGAACTACTATTGCCGATCACTTTGACTTTATTTCTGGAACGAGTACGGGAGGCATCCTAACAGCTATTTATTTAACCCCTCAGGATGGAGATCAGACCAAAGCAAAATATGCTGCTTCAGAAGCATTGGATTTTTATGTGAAAGAAGGCTACGGTATTTTTAACGCCTCAAAGATTAGTAATTGGAAACGATTGTGGGGACTCAGAAGTGCGACCTTGTTTAGCCCTCGAAATTTAGAGAATTTACTAAAACAGAAATTTGGAAATCTTCGGATCAGTGCGCTCATGAAACCCTGTCTTATTACCACTTATAATATGAATACCAAGTCTTCTTTCTTTTTTACAAGCGATGAAGACACTTCTAAAAGGGAGTTTTATGTACGGGACGTTTTACGATCAACCTCAGCAGCGCCAACCTATTTTCCTCCAGCAAAAATAAAAAATATGGCAGCAAACGTCCAAGAAAATAAGGCGTTGGTTGACATGATAAATTTGGACGGTGGCGTATTTGCCAACAACCCTACAATGTGTGCATACGCAGAAGTTAGAAACACAAACTTTGAAGACCGAAATAACAATGAACCCTCCGCAAAACAGATGTATATTTTATCCATCGGTACTGGAGGCGGTGGATTTCAACTTAAGAGAAAAGAAAAAAGCGCTAATTGGAGTCTCTTGAAATGGGCAAAGACCATCCCAGATATTATGATGGATGGAAGTATTGATACGGTGGCTTTTCAAATGAATGAGATCAATGGAACCCTCCAGCCGAATGATCCTGGTGCCTATATGCGGATTGATACGCCAAAAGAAGATCAAAATTACGCTGCTGACATGTCTGATGCTTCGCCAGAAAACATTAAAAAACTGATGAATGCCGGCATCAAAACACTGGAATACGCAAAAGCAAATGGATTGGATGACTTTTTAGATGGGCTTATAGATGAATAAGTTCACTTACGTACGAAACCTGTTAACAATCCTATTTTTAACTATGGAGAATTCGCCATAATTAAAAGTCAGGCGAGATTAAATCCCTACTAACGCACAAAATCTCTTAATAATCCCGATTTTAAACCCCTCGAATTCGAGGGGTTTAGAAAAAAAGCAGACGAACTTCACGACACACTACCCACTGAACCTTAGTCTTAAAAGAAACTATTTTTTTGAATAATTGAGCTTGATTTTTTAACTTTGTTTCTACAATATGTCATCACTTTAAAATTGAATGGGCTTTAAATATTGTTTTAAAACAGGAGCTACAACAGGTATTAATGTATTAATTGAAGACTAATTTTAATTATCCTTAATAAGAAACAAATGAGTAAACCAAAAAAGATAACTGTACAAGGAACAGAAATAACAATTGTAAAAAAGAACCAAGACGCATTTATTTCTCTTACTGATATGGCAAAAAGCCAATTACAGGATGTTGTAATTATAAAATGGCTTAGTTTAAAAAGTACGATTGAGTATCTTGGCGAATGGGAAAAACTATATAATCCTGATTTTAATTATACCGAATTCGGTACAATTAAAAATGAAGCAGGTAGCAATAATTTTGTTTTATCTGTTAAGAATTGGATAGAGGCAACAAATGCTATTGGATTAACTGCTAAGGCAGGAAGGTATGGGGGTACTTATGGACATAAAGATATTGCCTTCCATTTTGGAATGTGGATTAGTCCAAAGTTTCAACTATTACTTGTTAAAGAATACCAACGTCTTAAAGAAGATGAAAGCAATCGCCTCAACTTACAATGGGATTTTCAAAGAACACTTGCTAAAGTGAATTACAAAATCCATACAGATGCGATTAAAGAGAAACTAATTCCTGTACAGTTAAGTGGAACACAGACTGCCATCATTTATGCCACGGAAGCAGACGTGCTGAATATGGCACTCTTTGGAAAAACAGCCAAACAATGGCGAGACGAAAACCCAAACGAAAAAGGAAACATTAGAGATTTTGCGACCATTCAACAATTGGTTGTACTGTCTAATTTAGAAAGCATCAATGCAATGCTGATTCATCAAAATAAACCTCAACAAGAACGATTGACACAACTCAATGAGATGGCTATTACGCAAATGAAATCATTGGTCTCTAATTTCACTTTAAAGAAACTACATAAGGAGTCCTAAAAAGACACTCCGTCTGAATTTATTTTTAGTTTCTCAAGAAAAAAGGCTTTTCAGACAGCCTCACTTACTCAAAACAACTGTGCTAAAACACAATTATGATCCGTTGAAACAACTAATCAAATTTGTTTAAATGGATAAAATATAGATAATTTATGGATAAATGATAAATAACGTAGGCTCAATAGCAAAGGAAACTACCCCCTACTCAAAACTCATTCTCTCACAGATCTCCCCCCTTTAACTCAACATCTCCAAAAACTCGGGTTCAGAAATAATAGGCACTTTGAGGCTCTCGGCCTTGGTGCGTTTGCTGGGTCCCATATTGGCACCTGCCACCACATAGGAGGTTTTGGCTGAAATAGAACTCACCACCTTTCCACCATTGGAATCGATGAGGGCTTTGAGCTCGTCACGAGAGACCGTTTCAAACACCCCAGACACTACAAAACGCAGGCCTTCTAACTGAGTGGTTTGATTGGACAGAGCTTCTTCTGAGAGTTGCAATTGGAGACCGTATAAAATCAAACGAGATACCATTTGAAGGTTCTCCTCTTTACTGAAAAAGTCCACCACACTTTCGGCAATTCTAATGCCGATTTCGTCCACCGTTTCTAAATCTTCCAAAGTTGCTTTGGACAAGGCTTCTATGGATTTGTAATGTTTGGCTAATTTTTTGGCAACCGTTTCTCCTACATAGCGAATGCCCAGTCCAAACAAGACCCGTTCAAAAGGGACGTCTTTAGAGGCCTGAACGCCATTGACTAAGTTATCGGCACTTTTCTCCGCCATGCGATCGAGGTGGATGATCTGATCCGTTGTCAGCTCGTATAAATCGGCATAATCAAGGATCAATCCTTCATTGACCAATAAGGCCACGGTTTCGCCGCCCAAACCTTCGATGTCCAAGGCTTTTCGGGAAATATAATGTTGAATGCGTCCAATAATTTGAGGCGAACAGCCCTTGTCGTTCGGACAATAATGATGCGCCTCCCCTTCTTTTCTGACGAGTGGTGTTTCACATTCTGGGCAAGCCGTGAGGTACACTGTTTTGGGTGTATCTGCCGCACGACGGTCCAAATCGACCCCCATAATTTTAGGGATGATTTCGCCCCCTTTTTCGACATACACCCAATCGCCAACGCGGACGTCTAATTTTTCAATCTGATCCGCATTATGGAGCGAGGCACGTTTCACAATCGTTCCAGCCAATTCCACAGGCTGAAGATTCGCCACAGGAGTAATCGCCCCCGTTCTCCCCACCTGATACGAAATGTGTTCGAGGCGTGTAGAAACCTGCTCTGCTTTAAATTTATAAGCCATCGCCCAACGGGGGGCTTTGGCAGTATAGCCCAACTCAGCTTGCTGAAATAAGCTGTTCACTTTCACGACGACTCCATCTGTTTCGTAAGGCAGTTCGTGACGGTGGGTGTCCCAATAGTTGACAAATTCTAACACTCCATCAATGGAGTCAGTAAGCTTGGCAATAGTGGGGACTTTAAACCCCCAAAAACGTGCTTTTTCAAGGTTTTCAAATTGGGTTTTCAGGTCAGTATTTTCGCCCACAATGCTGTATAACAAACACTCCAAAGGACGTTTGGCTACCTCGGCACTGTCTTGTAATTTTAAACTTCCAGAAGCGGTGTTCCGTGGGTTTTTATAGGGTTCCTCCCCTGCGGCGATGCGCTCGGCATTCATGGCATTAAAGCCTTCGAAAGGAAGAACAATTTCGCCACGAATTTCAAATTTATCTGGATAGTCGCCCCGTAATTTCAAGGGGACGGATTTAATGGTTTTAATGTTTGCAGTGACGTTATCTCCTTGAGTGCCATCGCCTCGTGTCAACGCCTGAACAAGCAACCCATTTTCATAGGTCAGACTGATAGACGCTCCGTCGTATTTTAGCTCACAAGTATATTGAATAGCACCATCGACCATCTTTCGTAAACGGGTTTCCCAATCCATTAAATCTTCTTTGGAATAGGAATTATCTAAAGAGTACATGCGTTGTGCATGCACAATAGTTTCAAAGTTTTTAGTGACGGCTCCGCCCACTCTGAGGGTTGGCGAACTGGCATCGTAATACTGTGGATATGCTGCTTCTAAGTCTTGGAGTTGTTTCAACTTGGTGTCAAACTCAAAGTCAGAAATGGACGGTTCATCCAATACATAATAGTTGTAATTATGCTGACTTAGCGCTTCTCGAAGTTGTAAAATCTGTTCTTTAATATCCATCAAAAAAAATAATTGGTCTTAATATTTAGCACTACAAGATATAAAAATGAGCGGTATCTAAAAGGGAAATATGGAGAATTTATCAGCAATTTAGTCAACAAAAAATCAACGCTTGCTAGCACGCATCATTCTGTTTTTTGCAAAAATATCTGCTTTTAATTGAACGTCTTCAAAATCGTCCGAAGAAAAAAGTGCTTTTGTTTCATCTCCTAAATATTCATTGATTTCAAAATAGAGCAAACCGTCTTTTTTAAGAGTCTGTTGACTCAACTCCACAATGGCTTTATAAAACACAAGTGGATGGTTATTTTCAACAAACAAAGCCAAATGCGGTTCGTGTTCCAACACATTGGGTGCCATGAATTCTTTTTCACTCTCACGAACATAAGGCGGATTGGACACAATGATGTCAAACTCCAATTCGGTAGTTGACCACTCCAAAACATTCGCCTCGATACAGTTCAATTGCACCCCGTTTTGCTGGGCATTGTGCTGTGCCATTTCCAAAGCGGCAGAACTCACATCCAAGGCATACACTTCTGCATTGGGCAAGTGCTTTGCCAAGCTCACCGCAATACAGCCAGAGCCGGTGCCGATGTCTAAAATCTTAAGATGGGTATTGGAATCTGCACCTTTCAAAATCCAAGCGACCAACTCCTCGGTTTCAGGGCGTGGGATCAAGACATTGGCATCGACTTTAAATTCCAATCCAAAAAAGGAGGTGGTTCCTAAAATATACTGAATGGGTTCATAGGTTAATAAACGACTGATGATGGTTTCAAAATATTCAAAGGTTTCAGGGGTGATGAGTGTCTCTGATTTCAGACTCACATCAATGCGTTTGAAATCTAAATGCTGTTCACATACTCTGTAAAAAAATGCGCTTATTTCATCTTTGGGATAATAACCTAAAAGTCCATTTTGAAAAAAATTCTGAAGTGATTTTAATTGCATTATAAGGTTTTTATCATTCGAACGCCGCAAGAGCTGTGACCGGTATTTCCCATAGAAGTTTCCAAGTATTCAAATCCGTATTGTTTGTATAATTTCTGAGCTGTTTTGAGTTCCGAAAGCGTTTCTAAATAACACTGCGTGTACCCCATCTTTTTGGCAGCTTTCAAACAAACTTCTAAAAGTTGTTTGCTAAACCCTTTCCCTCGTATTTCATGAGATAGGTACATTTTTTGAAGTTCACAAATGGATGTATCTTTGCTGTCTAAGGCTTTAATTCCAGCGCCGCCCTTCACTTCGCCACCGGCTTCCATCACAAAATAAACGGCCTTTTCTTCTTGATAGGATTCAAACATTTGCGTGGTTTCTACATCTTCGTAAACAGTCCCAGTTAAAGGAAGTTGAAGTTCTATAAATATGGATTTAATGATGGATTCGATTTGTGAATTATCGTTAAATTGAATTTCTCTAATACGCATGTTATGGATACCGATTAATAAATCTTATTTTTGTTGTCCGAAGATACATATAATACCCAAAAAAATAATGAAAAAATTCACGATCCTCGTCTTAATCTTTTTGACAACGAGTTGCGCCATCAAGCAGAAACCTGTATTTATCAAAATAGACCGTATTAAACTTGTGGAGGCTAATTCTAGAACACTGACGTTGAGCGCGGATGCACTTTTTAACAATCCAAACGATGTCGGTGGCCGACTGAACACCGAAGGTGTGACTGTGTTTGTGAATGATATTTTGATGGGAGTCGTTCGTGCAGAAGAATTTAAAGTCCCTGCAAAAGAGGATTTTAGGGTGCCACTTCAAATTGAAGTCAACACTAAAGACCTTCTAAATAAGGATCCGAATGGATTTTTAAGCGGGCTTCTCAACAGTGTCCTGAATCGAACTTTAAAAGTCAAGTATGAAGGGGTTATTCAGTTTAAAGCTTTAAGTTTCTCTTATTCATATCCTATTAACAAAACAGAAACCATTAATATTAAATTATAATCACTCACGAACATTACATAGCACGCTGTATTGAAATCGCCAAAAAAGGCTTGGGCTCTACGGCACCCAACCCCATGGTGGGCTGTGTGATTGTGGTGGATGACCAGGTTATAGCGGAGGGCTATACAGGACCTTACGGAAGTTCCCATGCAGAAGTGAATGCCATCAATGCTGTGAAAGATCCAAGCGTTCTCTCAAAAGCGACTCTCTATGTCACCTTAGAACCTTGTGCACATTTTGGAAAAACACCGCCTTGCAGCGATTTGATTATTAAGCATAAAATTCCAAACGTGGTGATTGGATGTTTAGATGAACATGAAAAAGTCTGTGGAAAGGGCATCGCAAAACTAAAAGCTGCTGGATGCTACGTTCTTGTGGGCGTTTTGGAGCAAGAATGTGAAACACATCACAAACGTTTTTTTACCTACCATACTAAAAAGCGTCCTTATATTATACTAAAGTGGGCCGAAAGCAAAGATGGCTTTATTGCACCCCTGTCAAAATCTGAAACAAAACCTGTTTGGATTAGCAATACATACTCCAGACAATTGGTGCATCAATGGCGTTCTGAGGAACAAGCAATCTTGGTTGGTGCAAATACAGTGGTACAAGACAACCCCGGTTTGACCACCCGTGAAGTCGAAGGAGCCAACCCGATCCGCATTGTTATCGACCTAAAAAATTCTTTACCGAATTCCTATCAGGTGTTTAATTCTGAAGCGAAAACCATCCGATTGACGTCTGATGAAATTGACATACAAAAACCTCTAGCATCTGAAATTTGTAACGCATTATACGCACAACACATCACCTCTGTGATTATTGAAGGAGGGCAAAAAACATTGCAAGCATTTATTGATGAAAACCTTTGGGATGAAGCACGTGTATTTTCGAGTGAACTCAATTTAAAAGACGGAATTTCAAAACCTCAAATTAAGGGTTCATTAGGTACTGAAACACGCATTTCGTCCGATACCTTAAAAATATGGATGAATGATTGACACTATTATATTTGATTTTGGAGATGTGTTTATCAACTTAGACAAGCCAGCCATTGAACGCTCGTTGTTCAATCTTGGAGTGACCCCCATAACGGAGGACATGCTTCATACCGCCATGCAGTATGAAAAAGGACTGATAAATACTGATGATTTTGTAACTGCATTCACGGCTAAATACCCCTCAATTTCAGCAGCCGAATTTAAAAAAGCATGGAATTCAATTATTTTAGAGTTTCCCGAATACCGTTTAGAATTTATAGAGAAACTCTCTACAAATAAAAACTACAAACTTATTTTACTCAGCAACACCAATACGCTTCATATCGAACAAGTCATTGAAAACATGTCTTTATATAGGTATGAACGTTTTAAAAGCTGTTTTGACAAATTCTATCTTTCACATGAGATACATTTACGAAAACCTGATGCTTCGATTTATGAATATGTATTAAACGAGAATCAACTGGAAGCTGACAGTTGTTTCTTTGTAGATGACACCAAAGAAAACACACAGGCAGCAGCTCAACTCGGCATACACACTTGGAATAACGACCCTGCAAAAGAGGATGTTATCAATATATTTGACAACTCTTTATTTACCAATTCTTAATGTCTGTGTTGACTTATAAAACCATCCTAAAACCCTCTGAAGAAGTCCTTTATAAAGACAAGGGGAGTAAATTTTATGGATATGCATTCCCTCTAAATACAATAGAGAACTATAAAGGAATTATAGAAAACCTTAAACAAAAACATTCCAGTGCGGGTCATTTTTGCTTTGCATACCAACACGGCATTGAAACCCTCTATTACAGAGCTTCTGACGATGGAGAGCCCTCAAACAGTGCGGGGATGCCAATTTATGGACAATTGCAAGCATTTGATGTTACCAATGTACTTGTGGTGGTAGTTCGTTATTTTGGAGGCACAAAACTTGGAGTTGGGGGCTTGATAAGCGCATACAAGACTACCGCAAAGTTAAGTTTGGAGGCCAGTGTTATAAAACAAATGGATATTTTAATTGCCTTCAAACTAAATTTTGAATATAAAGAATTAAGCCAAGTAATGCGAATTATTAAAAAACAGCAGCTAGTTTTAAAATCTCAGCGGCTTGAAATGGAATGTGAAGTGGTTGTTTTGGTCAAAAAAAGTGTTGAAAAAAGCCTTCAAACTGCTTTTGAGGCCTTTCATAAAATTAAAGTTGAAATTTTAAACGATTAAATTTGCAGTTTATCTAAAATATATTGCGGACAACGCATCGGAAAATTGGACTTCATGTTAACAAATACCAATTTGGTGCTGGCCGTTGTGAGTAATTCGCCGCTAGAATTATGAATTTCGTAAGCAAATTCGATAGAAGCCGTCGGTTGTTTTAAAAGTGTCGTAGATACCGTTAAAACATCATCATAATACGCTGGGTTTTTGTAGTTTAAACTTAGAGACACCACTGGTAACATTACGTCATTAGCCTCCATCTCTTTGTAAGAAATACCTAAAGCAGACAGCCATTCCAAACGGCCAATTTCCAGATACTGAGCGTAATTACCATGGTACACAACCCCCATTTGATCGGTTTCAGCGTATCTCACCTTAATCTTTGTTTGATACATGTTCATATATTAAAATTTGTATATTTATAAAAATTAAACATGAGGAAAAAATATTAAATAATCAATCAAATTTGATTTTTTTTTATGAAATTTTGTTCACATATTTGTACTGTAAAATAACGACGACCATTTCCCCTAAATAATTGTTATTTTTGATTACTAACTAAAAAAAACCAATTAAGAACATGAATAACACTGCGCAATCGGTCTGGGAAAACTGTCTGAACTTTATAAAAGACAACATTCAACCGCAAGCCTACAAAACATGGTTTGAACCAATTGTAGCTGTAAAACTTGACGATCATGCGCTCAGTATTCAAGTTCCTAGTAAATTCTTCTACGAATGGCTAGAAGAACATTACGTTAAAATCTTAAAAGTAGCCCTTACTAAAGAGCTCGGCGTGAATGCCAAATTGGTGTATATCATCAAAATGGAGAATACGTATGGAAACAAACAACCTTTTACAGAAAAAATTCCTAGTTCGAATCGGTCGGCAGTCTATTCACAACGCGTCGATATTCCTCTAAAAAATATAAACCCTGAATTAAAAAATCCTTTCGTAATTCCTGGGATTAGAAACGTTAAAATTGAGTCTCAACTAAATCCAACGTATACCTTTGATAACTTTTTAGAGGGCGACTCAAATAGATTGGCTCGAAATGCGAGTATAGCCGTGGCTAACAAGCCAGGAGGCACCTCTTTTAACCCCTTACTCATTTTTGGTGGTGTTGGCTTAGGGAAAACACATTTAGCACATGCGATAGGTGTAGACATAAAAGATAAATATCCTGAAAAAACAGTGTTGTACATCTCCGCTGAAAAATTCACCCAACAATATATAGAATCCGTTAAGAAGAACAATCGAAATGATTTCATTCACTTCTATCAAATTATAGATGTTTTAATCATTGATGATGTTCAATTCCTTTCCGGAAAATCAGGAACGCAAGATGTATTCTTTCATATTTTCAACCATTTACATCAAAACGGGAAACAAGTCATTTTAACAAGTGATAAAGCACCTGTGGACATGCAAGATATTGAGCAACGCTTATTATCTCGATTCAAATGGGGATTATCCGCAGAACTTCAAAATCCAGATTTTGAAACACGTGTATCTATTGTTAAGAATAAACTATACAGAGATGGCGTTGAGATGCCAGAAGAAATTATTGAATATTTAGCCAAACACATCACTTCAAATGTTCGTGAATTGGAAGGGGCTATCATTTCATTAATTGCACAATCTTCATTCAATAAAAAAGAAATCACACTTTCTTTAGCGAGAGAAATCGTTGAGAAATTTGTAAAAAACACCAAGCGAGAAGTGTCTATCGACTACATTCAAAAAGTCGTTTCAGATTATTTCCAAATGGATGTGGATACACTGCAATCAAAAACACGTAAGCGTCATATTGTGCAAGCAAGACAGTTGGCCATGTTTTTTGCGAAGAAATTCACCAAAGCTTCGTTAGCAAGTATTGGATCTCAAATTGGGAAACGCGATCACGCTACGGTTCTACACGCTTGCAAAACGGTTAACAACCTCTCTACAACAGATAAGCAATTTAGAAAATACGTAGAAGACTTGACGAAGAAATTATCCATATAAATATTGTTTTTATTAAGAGTTCATAGTTTACATACTTAAAATGTAAGATAACTATCCGCTTAAAAAACGACTAATACTTCTAATATAATGACTGGCAAATTATACTTAATTCCTACAGGACTCGGCGACAACGCTCCTTTAGAAGTACTGCCTATTTCCATCAAAAAAGTCATTGAAAACATAGACACTTATATTGTTGAAAACGAAAAGGCTGCACGTAAGTTTATCAAATCTGTAAGTTCTGGGAAATCTCAAGCGAGTTTGAATTTATTTAGTTTGAATAAGTTTACAGACCCTTTAGAAATCCCTTCTTTTTTAGAAGAATGCCTCGCAGGAAACAGTATTGGATTGCTCTCAGACGCAGGATGTCCTGGCGTTGCTGATCCAGGAGCAGAAGTGGTGAAAATAGCCCACAAACAGAACATTCAAGTGATTCCGTTGGTAGGGCCTTCCTCTATATTATTAGCGATGATGAGTTCTGGAATGAATGGTCAAAATTTTGCTTTTAATGGCTACTTGCCTATTGACAAAGCGGAACGAAAATCAAAAATAAAACAACTTGAACGACGCTCTTTTGAAGAACATCAATCCCAATTATTCATTGAAACGCCTTATAGAAACAACAGTATTTTAGAAGATTTGAGTGCTGCCCTAAGCCCAGACACCCGAATTTGTGTGGCTTGTGATTTGACATTACCCTCGGAATATATCAAAACACAAACGGCGAAAGAATGGAAACACTCCAAATTAGATTTTCACAAACGTCCCGCTATTTTTATTATTCAAAAAGATTAAGGCTGCTTTAATTTTGATTTTTTAAGAGGGATAATAAAAGAAGTATCATAACCCGAAAATTTACGCATATACGAAGGAATATCAGTGCCATAAGCATCTGCGAAATCAAGTGCGCCGTAGCTCCTTAAAAAAAGCTTTACACTTCCTGGACCTGCCAAATGAGCGGCGGCTAAAATCCCAGATTCGGTAATGCGTATCCCATCAATTTTTTTACCAACAAAACGTTTGATATCACGTCTTAAAACCCATTTATTGCGTTTCGCATTTGCTAAAAAAGCTTTCTCTTGAAGGGCGGGGTTCTTTAAAAAAAGTATTGGGTTTTTTATTCCTAATAACTCTAAAGTTGTCACTCCAAACTGATATTTCCCTAAGTAGCCTAGCGTGTTTACAGCTCCATACTTTCCTTGAGATTCCTTGAAGGCAACGGCTTCCTTAAATGCCACATACGAATTGCCTAAAAATAAAATATTTAAAGAGTCCTCATTCGTTTTTGTGGAAGGTCTATTTTGGTAAAGATTATAATCAAACTCCTCGGCAGTGACGGTATAGTCATTGTAATCAATTTTTAGTTGAGTTGAAAATAAGATCAGCAACAAGCCAGCCATGAACGAAGGCACTATAAAATAAAATGAATACTTTAAATTCATATCAATCTTGTTCATAACACTTGAGTGAACCTAGAAACCGCATAAATATACATTATTTCCTCACACCCCGACGGTCCAAATGGGCTTGGTAATTTCTAGCATTTTGATTGTGCCCTCTAAGGGTTTTAGCAAACTGATGAAAGCCTGGGTTTTGGGCATCTGCAGCAAAATAAAAATACGAATGTTGTTCATAGTTTAACACCGCTTCAATCGCTGTTAAGTCTGGCATCGCAATCAAACCCGGTGGCAAGCCTTTATTCTTATAGGTATTATAAGGGGAAATAATCGATTTATGTACATTCAAAACACGTTTGATAATGGTGTTTTTATACTTTGGCAATTGATAGGCCGCATATTTGAGCGTCGGATCTGCTTGTAAAGGCCATGCATTATTTAAACGATTGATATAAACCCCCGCGATTCGCGGTTGCTCCGCCGCTTGTTTGGACTCTTCATGAACAATCGCTGCAAGTGCCATCACCTCATGAGGCGTCAAACCTGCTGACTTTGCTTTTTCTAAACGGCTGGCATTCCAAAAACGATTGTACTCTTTCAGCATTCGGTTTCTAAAGGTCTTCGCAGACGTATTCCAGAAAAATTCATAACTATTTGGCAAATACATACCGAGAGCATTCGCTTCTGTAAAATCATGAGATTCCAAAAACTCTTTATCTGTAAACGCAGAAATTAGGGCGGTACTGTCAGCCTCTATTTGACTCGAAATTCGAGAGGCTAAATCCGCCAAAGAATGTTGATTATTAAAAGCTATTTTTATTGGTACATTACGACTCCGAATGGAGTTAATAATATCGTTATTGGTCATCTCTTTGGTAATCAAAAAACGACCTGCTTTTATATTATTTATGTATTTTTTTTGCTTTGCTAATGTTTCAAACGTTTCTATATCTTTTAGAAGCGGTTCTAAATCGGCACGAACCTCTGAGAAGGTCGCATCCGATCCCACAAAAATATAGGCTTCTTCGGAGTTGAAATTAGTATTGGGAATAAGCATAACGGAGTAAATATAGTAGGAAAAAATTCCTGCACCAACCAATCCAATTAATACAATGGCAATCGCTGTTTTTTTAAGATACATGGTTTATAAATTGAAATAAATATTCGTTTTTGTACTGTCCTTTATAGAATCGCCACTTTTTCTTAAGCCCAACTTTTTCAAACCCAACAGATTCAAATAAGCGAATGCTCACATTATTATCTTCTAAAACATTGCTGTACAATTGATGTAAGCCTAATTTGTTAAAACTATAATCCATCAATACGGATAAGGCATCTTTTCCATAGCCCTTCCCTCTGTGTTTTTCTAAAATCACAATGCTAACTCCCGCATGTTTGTTTTGCAAATCAAAATCAAAAAGATCAATAAAACCTAGAGGGTCATTGGTTTTAGAAGTAATTACCAACCTCAATTGTTTCAGTTTTTTAATATTAATTTGAGCGGTCTCTAAATATTTCTGCAACACATCCTTAGAAAAAGGCGTTTCAATTTGACTTAACTCCCAAAGGGATTCGTCATTTTCTATGGTATATAAAAATGCTAAATCTTCAAGCACCAGGGCTCTGAGATTGATGTGATTTCCTTCTAACCCTACCATTCTAAATTTCCTTTAAAAACTTGCTGAGTAGGTCCACACAACCACACATCCGAATAAGAGGATGAACGAGGTTCAAAACGAACATTTAAATCCCCGCCTTGTGCCTCTAAAGTTATGGATTTAGATTTGGTTTGACCAGAGTGAAACATCGCTATAGCAACAGCTGTAGCACCTGTACCACAAGACAAAGTCTCTCCTTCTACCCCGCGTTCATAAGTGCGAATCGCAAAGGTATCTTCATTGATTTTTTCGGCAAAATTCACGTTGACACCACTTATATCAAAAGGTGCACTGTGTCTAATTTTTGAACCTTCAACGTTCATGTCTATTGCTTGCAAACCTGATTGAAGCGCCACATAATGAGGGGATCCTGTATCGAGAATATGGTACAGTTCATTAGAAGTAACCGTTGAAACCTCTTGCATTTTCAATTCAACATAGGCCTCATCAATACGAGCTAAGTGCGGGCCGTCGATGGCTATAAATTCCGTACTCTCTTCAATAATTCCTAAAAAATTTGCAAAAGCAACAATACAGCGTCCGCCATTTCCACACATGGTACTTTCATTGCCATCGGCATTAAAATACACCATTCTGAAGTCATAATCCGGATCGGTCTCTAAGAGAATCAATCCATCCGCTCCTACTCCTGTACGGCGGTTGCACAAATGAGCAATCAAATCTGTATTCTTTTTTTCAAACCCTCCCAAACGATTATCGATCATCACAAAATCGTTCCCAGTTCCTTGATATTTATAAAATAAATGCTTCATATATAAAGACAAATATAAGAATATTAAACTGTAAGTGGAGCTGTTAAAACGTCGTTAAAATTGAATTGTGAATTCAATAAAATACTAATTTTAGGGTTATTATAAAAAATATAAAACAGAACACTATGAAAAAATTTCTAACGTTAGTATGTGTTTCAGCTTTGGGTGGAGCACTCACCCTTGGAGCCTACAAACAGTTTTTTGAAGATTCTTCAACTCCTAAACCTATTGAAAATCAATCTTCTGCTTCCATTTTTCCTGTAAATTTAACTACAAGTGTGAATGGCGGAACCAATGTGGATTTCACCACCGCTGCGGACAAAACTGTGCATTCAGTGGTCCATGTAAAAAACACAACGCTTAGTAAAGGCTATACCAGTTTTGAAGATTTATTTTTCGGAAGACCTCAACAGCAAGAACAGATCGGGACAGGTTCGGGCGTTATTATTTCGCCAGATGGCTATATCATAACAAATAATCATGTCATCGATGGAGCGCAATCTATTGAGATTACCACAAATGACAATAAAACGTATGATGCCGAACTCATTGGAACTGACCCCAATACTGATATTGCTTTGTTAAAAATAGAAGCTAATGGACCTTTAAAATACACCACATTTGGGGATAGTAATTCCGTTCGGATTGGGGAATGGGTTTTAGCCGTTGGCAACCCTTTTAACCTGAATTCTACGGTAACGGCTGGAATTATAAGTGCAAAATCTAGAGATTTATCGGGACGAAACACGCAGTCGTTTATCCAAACAGATGCTGCGGTAAATCCCGGAAACTCAGGCGGCGCTTTGGTAAATATTAACGGAGAATTAATCGGCATTAATACCGCTATTTCGTCTCAAACAGGTTCCTATATTGGCTATTCGTTTGCAGTTCCTAGTAACATTGCGCGCAAAGTCGTGGAAGATCTTATGGAATTTGGAAATGTACAGAACGGAATTCTAGGGGTGATTGGTGGCGAATTAAATGGTAAAAAAGCCAGAGAATACAACGTCGATCAAACCGAAGGTTTTTATGTGACCGATGTACAAACAGGGACAGGTGCTGAAAGCGCAGGCATTCAAAAAGGCGACATCATTCAACGCATCGATGGGGTTACGATTTCAAAATTTTCAGATTTAAAAGGGTTTCTAAATACCAAAAGTCCAGAAGATCAAGTTGAAGTTGATATCCTTAGAAATGGCATCCCTCAAAGTTTGATGGTAACCTTAGAAAAACTTACATCCATTGACATACCAATCATTGGGGTTTTACAAGAACCAACAAGAGAAGCTCTTGATAGTCTTGACATAGACTATGGTTTACAAGTTTCTGAACTCTCTGAAACCCACCGAAAAGATTGGGAATCAGATGGTGTTTCTGAAGGAAGTTTTGTAACCGAAATCAACGATGTAAAAATAAATTCTATCAATGACGCTCAGAGAGCGTTGGAGAAATATTCCAACAAAGTCCTTAGAATCGCTCTTGTTAAAAATAATGGTGAAAAAGTGGTGTACCGATTTAGGTAAAACATTCTTTAACTGAGTTTTAAAGTCCATGATTCATTTTTTGAATGGTGGATTTTTTTTATTAAAAAAAGTTACGAAAACGTTTGAAATCTTCTATTTTTGCAAAAACATTTTAAAACTCAAATTAAATGGCTTCAAAACCTACCTACGATTCCGAAATTGCATTCCAATCAGACCGCAGAAAAGCAGCGGTTGAACTTATTAAAATACTCAGTGATTTATGGTACGACAGTGCGATCGAATTGGTCTTGTTTAGAAATCAATTAATGAATCGAAATGTCAGCGAGATTCTTAAACTCCATGAATATGCAGGCGAATTTGTAAATAAACCCATCTCCATTTTTGATTCCGTAGAAATGGCTCAAGCCATTAAACTGCTCAACCTGCCAGCCTCAAAATTAGACATCGGAAAATTAACCTTTGAATTCCACAAAGAAGAAGCCAACAACCATAGCAGCTCTGCCTTTCTTTCTAAAAAATTAAAAGGCGCCAAACAACAACCAAAACTTGAACCTAAAGATGTGGTGCTCTACGGATTTGGACGTATTGGAAGGTTGGTAGCACGCGAGCTGATGGGGAAGTCTGGAAGCGGAAGTCAATTGCGACTTCGCGCCATCGTTACTAGAGACAAACTAACCCCCACTATTTTAGAAAAAAGAGCCGCATTACTGAGAAGTGATTCTGTTCATGGAGATTTTCAGGGAACTGTTCGGGTGGATACAAAATTACAAGCTTTAATTATCAACGGCATGACCGTTTACATCATATCCGCTGCAAAACCCGAGGACATTGACTATACAGCCTATGGCATAAACGAGGCGTTAATTATTGACAATACGGGCGCCTTTAGAGATCAGGAAGCACTGCAAAGACATTTGACTGCTAAGGGAGCGAAAAAGGTGTTATTAACAGCACCGGGCAAAGGCATTCCAAATATTGTGCATGGCGTGAACCATTTAGAACACTCGCCTGATACGGTTGATATTTTCTCTGCAGCCTCTTGTACTACCAATGCCATCACCCCGATTCTAAAAGTAATTGAAGATGCTTTTGGTGTGGTTCATGGCCATCTCGAAACCATTCATGCCTATACAAATGATCAGAATTTGGTAGATAACATGCACTCCAAATACAGAAGAGGACGCGCCGCAGCACTCAATATGGTCATTACTGAAACGGGGGCTGGAAAAGCAGTCAGTAAAGCACTTCCCTCTTTAGAAAACAAACTCACTTCCAATGCGATTCGAGTGCCCGTTCCAAATGGAAGTTTGGCCATCTTAAATCTTGAAATCAAAAAAACAACGAATATAAAAAAGATCAATACGGTAATTAAAACCGCCGCACTTTCTGGCGCATTGGTTGAACAAATCAAATATGAATTCAACGACGAACTTGTTTCTAGCGATATTGTGGGCAGTACCGCACCCGCCATTTATGATAGTAAAGCAACCATTGTGAGTCCGAATGGGAAAAATATAATTTTATATATATGGTATGATAACGAGTTTGGATACAGCCATCAAGTGGTGCGTTTGGCCAAATACATTGCCAAAGTAAGGCGATTCACCTACTATTAGAATTTTCAATTCGTTATCTTTGCGCTTTAAATTTAGCAGATGCGCATAGACATCATTACCGTTTTACCAGAATTACTAAAAAGCCCTTTTGAGGCATCCATATTAAAGCGCGCTATTGATGCGGGCTTGGTCAGTGTTCATTTTCATAATTTACGGGATTACACCTCCGATAATTACAAATCCATTGACGACACCCAATTTGGAGGCGGTGCTGGCATGGTGATGATGATAGAACCTATTGATAAATGTATTTCTAAATTAAAATCGGAACGCGACTATGACGAAGTGATTTATATGACCCCCGATGGAGAAACACTCAATCAAGGCATTGCCAATCAACTATCGATGAAAGGGAATCTCATTATGCTTTGTGGACATTATAAAGGAGTGGATCAACGTGTGCGCGATCAGTTTATAACCAAAGAAATTTCTATTGGCGACTATGTGCTTTCTGGAGGCGAACTAGGAGCTGCTGTTCTTTGTGATTCCATTATCCGTCTCATTCCGGGAGTTTTAGGAAATGAAACTTCGGCACTGACCGATTCATTTCAAGATGGATTGTTAGCCCCGCCCATCTATACAAAACCACGAGATTATAAAGGATGGAAGGTTCCAGAACTTTTAGTAAGTGGTAATTTTCCAAAAATAGAAAAATGGCGAGAAGAACAAGCGTTGGAGCACACCAAAACACGACGTCCCGATTTGTTGGAAGACTAAAACGCCGTGTGTTACAAAACTTTTTCTATAATAAAGTTTCTAGGTTTTACTTTTTACTTATATTTGCAGCCAATTTCGAGTTAACCTCTGGCGATCATCGCGAATGTTGTTTCGGATAAATACATAAAAAACCATTAATATGGAATCCTTAATTAAATTTGTTCAAGACGAATTTGTAGCAAAAAAAGACTTTCCAGAATTTGCAGCTGGTGACACCATCACTGTTTATTACGAAATTAGAGAAGGCGAAAAAGTACGTACACAGTTCTACCGAGGGGTTGTTCTTCAAAGAAGAGGCTCAGGAAGTTCTGAAACATTTACAATCAGAAAAATGTCTGGCACCATTGGTGTTGAACGTATTTTTCCTGTAAACTTACCAGCCTTACAGAAAATTGAAGTCAACAAACGTGGTAAAGTAAGAAGAGCTCGTATCTTTTACTTTAGAGAACTTACTGGTAAAAAAGCCAGAATTAAAGAAAGAAGACGTTAGTCCGATTTTTAATTCAAACACTCAAAAAAGCTCTATTTATTTAGAGCTTTTTTTTTGTCTTAATTTTACAGGAATAACTCATCAATTTTAAAACTATTAATATTAGATTTATCGATGATTTTTAGAATTAAATTGATCCATAAAATGATTCCTATTTCATATATTTGCGTACCTTATTTTATGTAAGGCAAGACCTATTTTTATTGAAAATAAACTAAACTTTATTCGCCCATTATGGCTAACATCATTTATACCATCACCGACGAAGCGCCTGCACTTGCAACGCGTTCGTTTTTACCCATTGTTAAATCGTTTGTCGAAAGTTCAGGCATTGAAATCGAAACAAAAGACATTTCGTTAGCAGCTCGAATTCTATCCACCTTTGCTGAATTTTTATCTGAAGACCAACGGGTCGAAGATGCGCTTGCAGAACTTGGTAAGCTCGTCACCAAACCAGAAGCCAATATTGTAAAGCTTCCAAATATTAGTGCGTCCGTCCCTCAACTAAAAGCGGCCATCAGCGAACTGCAATCCAAAGGATTTGCAATTCCGAACTACCCCGATGCACCACAAACTGAGGATGAAAAATCCATTAAATCTCGTTACGATAAAATCAAAGGAAGTGCTGTTAACCCTGTATTACGAGAAGGAAATTCAGACCGTCGTGCGCCAAAAGCGGTAAAAAATTACGCCAAGAAAAATCCACACAGTATGGGTCCTTGGTCGGCAGACTCAAAAACACATGTCGCCACTATGGCTGCTGGAGATTTTGCTCATAATGAAAAATCAATCACGATTGCCACTGCTACAAACGTAAGCATTGTGCATACCGATACTGACAATAAAACCACCACATTAAAATCAAATATTGCGCTTTTAGATGGCGAAATTATTGATGCAACAGTAATGAGCATCAACGCATTGAGAACGTTTTTAACGGCTGAGATCAACGATGCCAAAGACAAGGGCGTTTTGTTTTCGCTTCACATGAAAGCAACCATGATGAAGGTCAGTGACCCTATTATTTTTGGACATGCAGTGCGTCTGTTTTTTGCAGATGTATTTGAAAAACACCAAACAACTTTTGATAAGATTGGCGTGGATGCCAATAATGGGTATGGAAATGTTTTAGAAAAAGTAGCGGGATTAGATTCTGATAAACGTCAGGAAATTGAAGCTGATTTTGCGAACGCGATCTCCAATGGTCCCGATTTAGCAATGGTTAATTCTGATAAAGGCATTACTAATTTACACGTCCCTAGTGATATAATCATCGATGCTTCTATGCCAGCGATGATTCGAACATCTGGACAAATGTGGAATGCCAAAGGCAACGCACAAGATACCAAGGCTGTTATTCCAGATAGCAGTTACGCTGGGATATATACGGCTACCATCGATTTTTGTAAAGAAAACGGCGCTTTTGATCCGACCACAATGGGAACGGTTCCAAATGTGGGTCTGATGGCTCAAAAAGCGGAAGAGTATGGATCGCATGATAAAACTTTTGAAATTCAGTCCAACGGACGTGTCGATGTCATCGATACGGATGGAACTGTTTTAATTTCGCATCCTGTAGAAGCGGGAGATATCTGGCGTATGTGTCAGGTGAAAGATGCCCCAATTCAAGACTGGGTAAAGTTAGCCGTCACACGTGCCAAGGCTTCTCAATTGCCTGCAATATTTTGGTTAGATGCACAACGCGCACACGATGCAGAGTTGATCAAAAAAGTAAATACTTACTTAAAAAATTACGACACGAATGGGCTGGACCTTCAAATTCTAGCGCCTATAGAAGCGACACATTATACGCTTTCAAGATTGAAACAAGGACTGGATACGATCTCCGTTTCTGGGAATGTTTTGAGAGATTATTTAACTGATTTATTTCCCATCCTTGAGGTTGGAACCAGTGCCAAAATGCTATCGATTGTACCGTTGATGAATGGTGGCGGTTTATTTGAAACAGGCGCCGGTGGTTCTGCTCCTAAACACGTTGAGCAATTCACACATGAAAACCACTTACGTTGGGATTCATTGGGAGAATTTTTGGCTTTAGCGGTTTCTTTAGAACATTTCAGTCAAGTCAACTCAAACCCAAAAGCAGCGGTTCTTGGAGAGGCTTTAGATTCTGCTACAGAGAAATTTTTAGACGAAAAGAAATCACCTTCAAGACGTGTCAATGAACTCGACAACAGAGGGAGTCATTTTTATCTTACTATGTATTGGGCACAAGCTTTGGCAGCTCAAACGAAGGACGCTGAGTTGAAAGCAGAATTTACAGCCATTGCTGATTCTCTTTTAGAAAATGAAGCAACCATCGTCAATGAGTTAATTAGCATTCAAGGGCATCCAATTGAAACAGGTGGGTATTACCTTCCAAATTCTGATAAAACAGATAAAGCCATGCGTCCAAGTGCGACACTAAATAAAATCATAGGATAATAAAGTCCTGTCAAAATATTTTGTTAAAAGCACCTTTAAGAGGTGCTTTTTTTTTTTAAATTTGTATTCTAAAATTTAACCAATGACACGGCTCTTTCTTTTCCTATGTATAGGACTTAGTTTATTAGGATATTCCCAAGAAAAATACACCCTTAGCGGAACCATTTTTGAGGCAGAAGGACAAGAAACCTTGATAGGTGCCAACATCCTTATTTTGGAGCTTAAAACAGGAACCATTTCTAACGAATACGGCTTCTACTCCATCACCCTAAACGAAGGAATTTACGAAGTAACAGTCAGTACGATTGGCTACACCTCCTTAAAAAAAACCATCACGCTTGATAAAAATATTTCTCAAAACTTTACGCTGACAGAGTCTCTAGAAGCCTTAGACGAAATCGTGATTGAAACAGACATCGAAACCATCGATATCAAAACACCTCAAATGAGTGTTAATACATTAACTGCATCCACAATCAAGCAAATTCCAGTCGTCTTTGGTGAAGCCGATGTCATCAAGGCAATCACCCTTTTACCGGGTGTTTCCAGTGGTGGCGAAGGCGCTGCGGGTTTCAATGTTCGTGGGGGTGCTGTAGATCAGAATTTAATTTTATTAGATGAAGCTACCATTTTTAATTCTTCTCATTTATTTGGGTTGTTTTCGGTTTTTAATCCAGATGCCATTAAAAGTTTAAAACTTTATAAAGGTGGGATTCCTGCAAAGTACGGAGGACGTGTCGCCTCGGTTTTAGATATCTATCAGAAAGAAGGAAATAAAAATAAATTCCATGCCAATGGAGGTGTTGGAATTGTTGCCAGTCGGTTGTTGCTCGAAGGCCCTTTGAAAAAAGGAACGGGTTCGTTTCTATTGGGTGGACGTGCCACTTATGCGCACTTACTTTTGCCTTTATTTAATGTAGATAACATTGCATATTTTTACGATTTGAATACCAAGTTAAGTTATAAACTGAACGAAAAAAACAATATTTATTTATCGGGTTATTTTGGTAGAGATGTGTTTAATGTCTCCGATAGCTTTGAAAATACCTATGGTAATACCGTCGTTAATTTTAGATGGAATCATTTATTTTCAGACCGACTTTTCTCTAATTTATCTCTTATTTACTCTGATTATTATTATGGTTTGAATTTGAATTTTGTGGGTTTCGAATGGAATTCAGGGATTCAGAATATGAACATCAAATACGATTTTAAACAATACATCAACGACCGCTACAAACTAGAATATGGAGTTCACAGTACCTACTACCAGTTCAACCCAGGAGTCATCAGTCCAAATGGCCCAGACTCAGGAATCAATAGAAAGGCACTCACCAATAAATTTGCTTTTGAAAATGCAGTTTATATCGATGTGAATCAACAATTAACAGAGCGTTTGGCAGTTAGTTATGGCGCTCGTTTGAGCTCTTTTTTACGATTGGGGCAAGATGAACTTAATGTGTATGAAAACGACCAAGCAGTTGGTTTTAATAGTGATTTACAACTCTATGAAAAAATAGATCCTATTGGAACCGAAAGTGACAACCACGGAAAAGTGATCAAGTCCTTTATGAATATTGAGCCTCGTTTTGCGCTTTCTTATCAGCTGAATGACGATACTTCTCTGAAAACGAGCTACAACCGAATGACCCAATATTTACATTTGCTATCCAACACCAGCTCTCCAGCACCCTTGGATGTTTGGACGCCGAGTGGAAAATTTATTCAACCTCAAATTCTGGATCAAATAGCAGTCGGGTATTTTAAAAATTACAACAACTATTCTTTAGAGGTCGAAAGCTTTTATAAGATCATTAAAAACCGCATCGACTATATTGATGGTGCTAATTTAATTGCCAATGACGCCATCGAACAAGTATTGTTGAATGGTCGATCAAGAGCGTATGGATTGGAGATTTTATTCCGTAAAAACAAAGGCCGTTTCAAAGGATGGTTTGCCTATACCCTCTCCAAATCGGAACAACAAACCGTAGGTCAAAATGCATCAGAACCGGGTATCAATAACGGAAACTGGTACAATACTCCTTATGACAAAACGCATGATATTTCCATCACATCAACCTATGATCTGACTAAAAAATGGAACTTGAGTGCCAATTTTATCTTTCAAACGGGGCAGCCAACCACCTACCCGAACGGGCAATACAATTATAATGGCTTGGTCGTTCCAACGTTTGAAGCTCGAAATTCAAGCCGCTTGGATGCATACCACCGCTTTGATATTTCTGGGACTTACACCCCTAAACCAAACAAAGTAAAAGGATGGCAAGGCGAATGGGTTTTTAGTATTTACAATCTGTACAATCGAAAAAATACACAATCGTTGAATTTCAGAGAAAACCAAGTGACGGGTCAAAATGAGGCCGTCAAATTATCCCTTTTTGGTGCCGTAGCAGCCGTTTCTTATAATTTTAAATTTTAGAGCCATGATGAAAAAACTAATGATATTGATCGGTTTCGGATTCCTAAGTACTTCTTGCGAAGAAGTGATTCAACTCGATTTACCCACCGAAACACCTCGACTGGCGATTGATGCGTCGCTTCAAATGACACCC
The DNA here is from genome assembly GCA_943787365.1 of uncultured Flavobacteriaceae bacterium. Lineage (GTDB taxonomy): Bacteria > Bacteroidota > Bacteroidia > Flavobacteriales > Flavobacteriaceae > Hel1-33-131. Next base: position 119,465 of record CALSMD010000005.1, on the reverse strand, counting down.
AATGAAACTTTGACACAAGTGGTGATCCTAAGTTTGTCAGGTGGCTTTTATCAAGAAGAAAATCCAGTGGTGTCCGATGCCAGCGTACAACTGATGGATCTGACAAACAACCAAACATTTGATTTTGTGTACGATGCTGCGCTAGAATATTACAGCTTGAACTTCACTCCTAGTTTTGATACCGATTATAAGCTAAAGGTTGTTTATGCCAATGAAACCTATGAATCTTCCGTAGAACAACTAATGCATGCCGTGCCTATTGACAACTTAGAACAAGGAGACGGTACACTGTTTGAAGGCAATGAAAAAGAGGTTTTAATTTCCTATACCGACAGTGCCGAGCGCGATGATTTTTATTTATTTGATTTTGGTCTTCAAAAGTATTTAGCGACAAAAGATGAGTTCTACCAAGGGAATGTGTTCACCTTTTCGCATTTCTATGAAGATTTACTCACAGGTGACGAAGCGGTTGTTAAAATTATGGGGATTGACGAACGTCATTTTAATTTTATGACCATTTTGATCGATCAAACCGAAGACGGCGGAAATCCTTTTAGTACGACGCCAAGCACGGTACGTGGCAACCTCTCTAATATGACCAATCCAGAGCATTTTCCGATGGGGTATTTTAGACTTTCTGAAACTTACAGCGCGAGTTTAATTTTAGAATAGTACAAAAGTGTTTCAAAAATTCTATTTTTGTGTATGACTTTTACAAAAACCACCGAACAGGATTCGCATTACAACCATCTTGAAAAAATGTCTATTAAAGATGTTTTAAACGTGATCAATCAAGAAGATCAGAGCGTTCCAACGGCGGTCGCCACAGCGGTTCCACAAATTGAAGCACTGGTCGCACAGATTGTAAAAAACCTTAAAAACGGCGGACGTTTGTTTTATTTAGGTGCTGGTACCAGTGGACGCCTCGGGATTTTGGATGCTTCTGAATGTCCTCCCACTTTTGGAGTCCCACATGAGATGGTGATCGGACTGATTGCAGGTGGTGACATTGCCATCCGTAAAGCGGTTGAATTTGCCGAAGATGATACCCAACAAGGCTGGAAGGATTTACAAGCATACAATATAACAACCAACGATGCGGTGGTTGGTATTGCTGCTTCTGGCACGACGCCTTATGTGATTGCGGCGCTGAAAGCCTGTCAAGAAGCCAACATCAGCACGGGATGCATTACGTGCAACCAAGGCAGTCCGCTCGCCCAAGTATCGGATTACCCGATTGAGGTGGTGGTAGGCCCCGAAGTATTAACAGGCAGCTCGCGCATGAAAGCGGGTACCGCACAAAAATTGGTATTGAATATGATCACCACTACCACCATGATTCAACTTGGAAAGGTCAAAGGCAACAAAATGGTGGATATGCAACTGAACAATGATAAACTGGTCGCCCGCGGCGTTAAGATGCTGATGGATCAGTTGAACCTCTCAGAAACCGAAGCACAACAGTTGCTAGACACTCATAAAAACGTACGTAACGCACTAAAAAGTTATACCAATGAAAACGCCTAGAACGAATAAAGACCTTTTAGTGGATGGACTTAAAACAATGGGGCTTACCCTGTTTTTAGCATTTTTAGGCCCTTTCATTTTACATGCTGGATTTTCCAACCCCGATAAACCGCTTTACATCCCTTTGGTGATTGCGAGGTGTTTTGATTTGTGGAGCGGCGATTTACTTTGGTTTTAAAGGGATCCGCACGATTATGGACAGCCTCTTTGGGCAGAAATAAATTTTTTTTACTATATTTACAACAGACTTAGACCTCAAATCTGATTCTTCATTTTAACCAATTCAACTTTTTAGTAAGATATTAGAGTACTGTATTTATACAGTGGTGTGTGCGTATGCGGAGTTTTTAAAAATTGATTGAGCAACGAAGTATACATACTAACGAATTATAAACTTTAGTTTTTAGTGTTAAAAATGAATGAAATGAAAAAACATTTAAATACGTTTTATAAAACAAAAAGTTCAACAATACACGCCAATTTGGGATGTATTGTTGAACAAAACACTGATTATAATGGAAATATGCACACCTTAGGTGTTTATATTCACTAGTTGTGTTTCATACTACCAGCCGCATATTTTAGCACTTTCGGTTTTTGCCAATGCTCAATTCCAACGCTCTAAAAACCAAAAGAGCTAAAATTTCCCAACGCTCGAAATAATCTGAATTAAAAGTTGGAAATCCAAAATGTTTTCATAAATTTGGACAATATTTGTCTAAAACAATTTTGACCAATGAAAACATTAGGAGACACTTTAAAATGTGCCAGAGAGAAAAAAGAATTGATACTGCGAAAAGTTGCGGCTGAAGTAGATATTGACCAATCTCTGATTAGTAAGTTTGAGAAAAACGAAAGAAAACCGACAATGGAACAAATCGTGAGACTTGCCAATTTTTATGGACTTTCCGAAAGTGAATTAATAATAAATTGGTATTCGGAAAAAATTGCTGACGAACTAAAATATACGGAGTCTACTTCCGAAATATTAAAAGTAGCAGAAGAAAAAATTAATTACTATAAAACTCAAGCAAATGGAAAATAAGAAAATGAAAGTAGCGGAATTATTTGCAGGAGTTGGAGGTTTTCGTCTTGGACTTGAGAAAAGCAACTACGAAATTGTTTGGAGCAATCAATGGGAACCGTCAACCAAAATGCAACACGCTTCAAAAGTTTACGAAGCTCGTTTTGGAAAAGAAAATCATTCAAACGAAGATATAAACGAAGTTGTAACAAGAAATGTTGAGGAAATTCCAGATCACGATTTATTGGTTGGTGGTTTTCCTTGTCAAGATTATTCAGTTGCTACAACCTTGCACAATTCGAAAGGTTTAAAAGGTAAAAAAGGTGTTCTTTGGTGGTCAATTCACCAAATTTTAGAAAACAAAAAAAACAAACCAAAATACTTGTTTTTAGAAAATGTTGACAGACTTTTAAAATCGCCAGCAAAACAAAGAGGTCGTGATTTTGCAGTTATGCTGCAAAGTTTGAATGACTTGGGTTACGCAGTAGAATGGCGAGTGATAAATGCAGCTGAATATGGAATGCCACAAAGAAGAAGAAGAGTTTTTTTTATTGGTTATCATAAATCAACTGATGTTTACAAAAGACTTCAAAAATCAAATAAAACAAATTGGCTAACAGAAGAAGGAACGATTGCAAATGCTTTTCCGGTTGCTAAAACAAATTCAATTCAAGAAGTTGAGTTAAAAGGAGATTTAGTCGAAATAACTAACAATTTCAATAAAAACGGAAAGTTGTCCCCTTTTCAAAATACAGGTTTACTAATTAAAGGAAAAGTTTATACTACCAAAACAGAACCAAATTATGATGGAAAGAGAACTGTTTTAGCAGACGTTTTGCAAAATGGAGAAGTTACATCTGAATTTTTCATTGATGAAAAAGATAAAGATAAATGGGAATATTTGAAAGGTGCAAAAACTATTGAACGAAAATCGCCAGATGGTTTTGTTTACAAATATTCAGAAGGCGGAATGATTTACCCAGACGCTTTAGACAATGCTTCAAGAACAATTATAACAGGAGAAGGTGGAAAATCGCCTTCAAGATTTAAACACGTCATTGTTTCTGACAGAGGTTTGAGAAGATTAACACCAATTGAGTTAGAAAGGCTAAATATGTTTCCAGATAATCATACCAAATTAGAAGGAATTACAGATACAAAACGTGCGTTTTTTATGGGAAACGCTTTAGTTGTTGGAGTAATTGAAAAAATTGGAGAAGAACTTTATAAACAGATAAACCAATTTGAATATGCTTGATATAACTTCGGCTGATTCAATTATTGAATTTGCAAAACAACTTAAAAACCAAACTTTAAGACAAGCTTGTGGTTCAGAAATAGAAAAACACAGTTATAAAGGAAAAGGAAATTTTGGTCAAATATTAGAGAAATTTTATTTTGGCTACGAACCAAATTCTGATGCAGAACCAGATTTCAAAGAAGCAGGAATTGAACTAAAATCAAGTCCATTAAAAACTTTAAAAAATGGAGATTATCGATCAAAAGAAAGACTTGTTTTAAATATTATAAACTATTTAGAAGTTCATAAAGAAGAATTTGAAACGAGTTCGTTTTGGAAGAAAAACGCACATTTACTTTTAGTATTTTATCTTCACGACAGAGATTTAGACTTACTTGACTACTTAATAAAGTTAGTTGACGGTTGGCAATATCCAAACGAAGATTTAAAAATCATCAAACAAGATTGGGAATTTATCAATCAAAAAATAAAAGACGGAAAAGCTCACGAATTATCAGAAGGAGATACGTTTTATCTTGGTGCTTGTACAAAAGGTTCAACTGCTCTAAAATCGTTCAGAGATCAACCATTTAATGAAGAACAAGCAAAACAAAGAGCGTATTCTTTAAAGCAAGGTTATGTAAATCACATAATTGCAAATATTGCTCAAGAAGAAACTGCTGTATATGGTAAAATTATTGAGCAACCTGAAATTTTAGATAAAGTACGCTCAATTGAAGAAATAGTAATTTTAAAATTTCATCCATTTTATGGCAAATCAGCAGAACAGATAGAGAAAGAATTGGCTTTAGAATTAAATCAAAACGCCAAAAGTTATTTTGCAAATCTTACAAATGCAATTCTTGGACTTGAACTCGGTCAAAAGATAGAGGAATTTGAAAAAGCAGATATTCAAGTAAAAACTATTCGACTTAAAGAAAATGATTTACCAAAAGAAGATATTTCGTTTCCAACATTTGAATATCAAGAGCTTGTAGAAACCGATTGGGAAGATTCAGATTTTAAGAACATTTTGGAAAGTAAATTTTTCTTTGTGTTCTATCAATTTGAGGGAGAAAATTTGATTTTAAGAAAAGTAAAGTTTTGGAATATGCCATATTCTGATATTCTTGTAGCAAAAAATGTTTGGGAAGAAATGGTAAAAACTGTTTCAAGTGGAGAAATCGTAAAAGAAGTAACTGAAAAAGGTATAAGAAAAACTTATTTTCCAAAGAAAGACTGAAAACAAAGTGAGTCACGTTAGACCACACGCAAGAAATGCAGAAGACACTTATGCATTTACCAGTTGCGGATAAATTGACAGGACTAACAGAATATACAAAACATTGTTTTTGGCTAAACGCAAGTTATGTGAAAAACGAAATATATCTGAAATAAGCCAACGCTAAAAGCCATACACATTTGCAATTCGCTACAGCCAACACACAAGCCAAAAATTGCAAAAGAGTATGTCTTTGCCAACGCTATCAGCAGAACGGAAAATAAAGTACGAAAACACAACAATGTATAAAAATAATAGCGGTTTAATCGCTAAAACGAAAGTAAGTAAATATAAAAAAGGTCTGTGTTTAACCGAAAAGTTAGTGCGTAAAATCCGCTACTATTCTTATACTAGACCGTTGTGCGTAACCTAAAAAAAATGATATATAGAGGATTAAAATGGAAAAAATTTAAGTTTACAGTCACTCCTAATGAATTTGAAAATTTATTCAATGATTTAGAATACTTTATAGCAATCACTAATACTCCAGTTGATGAGAATTATCAAATAAATGATAAAACTTCTATTTTTTCACAATATCAGCTATATTATAATAAAATCATTTCAGGTACTGAATGGAAAAATAATGATTGGAAGTTAGACATTCATACAGCATTAACCGACAATATAGAACATATAAAGTTTGAGAGATTTGAAATTGAAGAAGATGGAATAATAAAAACGTTTAAAAGAGCTATTCAAATTGAACCTGTAATTAATATTTCGCCTTTTTCGCTTCAAATAGACAATAAAAACAGACTAACTGTAATTTTTTTTGACTCTAAATGCAATTCGAATATTGGATTAGAAATAAGTTACCCAAAAGAAATTCAAAATTTAGAAAGCGGAGAAATAAGTTCTACAGAAAACTTCTCAACTCATAAGCTGTATTTGGAACTTGTAAAGCGTATCAAAGAAATAAGTAAAAAATCAAAAGCTAAGAGAAATAATAATTTATCTAAACCTAATTTTTGGATAAGTTCAAACTGTATAGAGGAAGTAAATAAAAATGTAATGATAAAACGAAATCTAATTACACTAGAATAAAAGCTACGCACAACAATGGTAACCGTTGCACAAGCTCTTTAAAAAATGAGAATTATAGGTTTTTAAGTTGTTTTACCAGATGTCTTAAAAAAAGATGAGTGAGTGATGTTGTTTTTTTGGAAGCCTTAAATAAGACCAAAAGAGCTTTATAAAGAGGGGTGTTTCTGAAAAATAAAAAGCAAGTGATTTCGCCTCACTTTTCACCAGTTTCTGAGTGAATTTCCCCCGCTCCCCCAGCTAGCGCGAGCATCTTTTGCTCGTGCCCAGTATAAAAAAAAAGATGTAAAAAAAGAATATAATGAATCTAATTATAATACGATATTGAATTGTTTGAGTTTGAAGGTACAAACGTGACTCTAGCAAAAAAACAAAAACCAACGAATAACAATTAAAAAAAAGAAAAAATGATAATTTTGGTAATGATGGAGACTTGGGAATTAATTATACTCATAATCTTGTTAGCCCTCGGAATTTCACCAACTATTTTGGCGGTTGTTGACATTCGTAAGGGTGAATTTCGGGGAAACGACAAACTAATTTGGCTGTTGGTGGTGCTATTTATGAGCATTTTTGGGGCGATTTTGTATTTTTTAATTGGAAGAGAACAGAAAATAAACACAAAAAACTAAACAAGTTTATGTCAGTTTTTCGTGTTAGTTTGTAAGCTTCGCTAAAGCTAAGACAGTTATTAATAAGGAATCTAAAGGTTATTATATCATTCAGTATGGTACTCCTTTGGGAATCACGCAAATTTTAATGTCAAATAATAAGACCTATAAACTCAATGTGAGCATGATACTATTTTGATTTTTGGGTCACGTTAATTTTTTCACTACTTTTATAGCGGACTTAGACCTCAAATCTGATTCTTCAAAACCTAGATGAAAAGTAAGGATTTTATTAGATTATTGTCACAAAAGACTCCTGTAAATAGTAGGGCGAGGGGTATGGATTTTCGTTTGGGATAATTGAAATATGTTTGAATAAATAGGCGATATCAATATTAAAAATGAAAAAAAGTTGATTATAGTAAACCAAATATGTAAATTTATAAAATGTGATTTTTCACTCAAACGGATTTAATTCGAAATCATTAATTTTGCAAAACAGTACCCAATACTAACACTACAAAAATTCAGAATAGAATGATATTATTTATAAAAGGAAGGCTTCAAAGTTTTAAATATGCCTTCAGAGGTTTGTTTTTATTATTGAAAACAGAGCATAGCATTATGGCGCAAACCTTTGTGTTTTCATTAATAATTATACTTGGTTTTACCGTTGGCATTTCTAATCAAGATTGGATCAATCAGATCATTGCTATGGGCTTAGTTATGGCTATCGAAGGCATGAATACTGCCGTTGAAAAATTAGCCGATTTTGTACATAAAGAACACCACCCTAAAATTGGGTTTATAAAAGATATTTCTGCAGGTGCGGTAACTTTTGCTGCGCTTACATTCATCATAATTTTCGTCATAACCTATCTACCCTATATCATAAATCGAACCTAAACAATGAAAAAAAACAGCCGCTTATCTACCTACAAAAACTTTATTTTACAATTTATACTTATTTCATTCAGTGTCCGATGTGTGTTTTATGTATGGTCCTTCTCAGAAATTGACTTTTCGATACTCAGTTTTTTCCGAATTCTGTTCACTGGACTCTTTTTTGATATCGGAGTCATCTCGTTTTTTGTAATCCTTTACTCACTTTATTTAATACTGTTCCCAAACAAATGGGTTGGAAGTATTGTAGATAAAACATGTACCTATTTCTTTTATTTTTTAACAACTCTTATACTCACCTTCTCATTTTTTGCAGAATTTACGTTTTGGGAAGAATTTCAGAACAGATTTAATTTTATTGCGGTCGATTATTTAATCTACACCTACGAAGTGGTGCAGAATATCAATCAATCCTACCCAATTCCCTTACTTTTATTTGTAGTGTTTGTGTTGGTGTTTTTACAATATTATATACTTAAAAAACGAAACGTATTTAAAAATACATTTACATCCAAAAGAACTTCTAAAGACCGAATCTTATTGATTGCTGTCTTAATCGTTCCATTTTTATACGGCTCTTATATAGACAATAACGACGCAGAATGGTCCAAGAATCGTTATGAAAATGAAATTTCAAAAGCAGGGATATACTCTTTCTTTTCAGCATTTAAAAACAACGAATTGAATTACACCGACTTCTATAAGACACAGGATTTAGAGCAGTCATTTAGAACGTTAAAAGAAAAATTACGCACTCCAAACGATACTCTTGTTTCTAAAGACAATCACAGTATCTCCAGAACACTAAAAGCATACAATCCCGAAACAAAACCCAATGTGATTTTCATCTGTTTGGAAAGTTTTAATGCCGATTTCCTCAATCATTTTGGGAACAAAAAAAACATAACACCCAACTTAGATGCTATACAAAAACAGAGCGTGTTTTTCGAAAACATTTATGCCACAGGAACGCGAACCGTTCGAGGAATGGAAGCCATCACGCTGTCTGTACCCCCATCGCCAGGGAGAAGCATTGTCAAACGAAAAAACAACCGAAGTTTGTACAGCATCGGAGACGTGTTTAAAGAAAAAGGGTATTCTAGAACATTCTTTTATGGAGGCGATGGCTATTTTGATAATATGAATAACTTTTTTGGATCCAATGGATTTGATATTGTCGATCGCGGGCGTGGATATCTTTTTGAAGATTCCTTTACTGCAAAAAGAACCAACATTAAAGATGAAGACATTCAGTTTGAAAATGCTTGGGGCGTTTGTGATGAAGACATCTACAAACAAGTGATTCATGAAGCGGATATGAATTATGCCGCCAAAAAACCCTTCTTTAATTTTATTATGACTACTTCTAACCACCGTCCTTATACCTATCCAGAAAACAAAATAGACATTCCTTCGGGAACTGGCAGAGATGGTGCCGTAAAGTACACCGATTTTGCCATTGGGGAATTTCTAAATATCATTAAAGATAAGCCTTGGTTTGATAACACCGTCATTGCTATCATGGCGGATCATTGTGCAAATTCTGCAGGTAAATGGGAATTAAACGTGGGTAAATATCATATTCCTGCTCTTATATATAACCTCCCAAATACTCCTAAAACTAAGATTGTAAAACAAGCCTCGCAAATAGATTTTTTCCCTACTCTGTTTGGGTATTTAGGTTGGGAGTATCAGTCTAATTTTTATGGAAAAGACATTAATACGATAGAGTTTACAGACCAAAGAGCATTCATTGGAAATTACAGAAAACTTGGATTATTAAAGGCTGACAAATTATCTATTTTGGGTGACCAAAATAAATCCTACTTCTATAAATATGACAAAGACTCAAACACCTTAGAACCCGAAAATAAAACCCTAGCAGCACTTGAGGAAATCATAGCCTATTACCAGACAAATGATTATCGCTACCAGAATGGGCTGATGAAAAAATAGAAAAACTGATGTAAACACATAAATCTCCCAAATATGAAATTCAATTTTGAATACAATTATTATCTTGAAAATGATTTTGTAATTCTAGAACCATTACAAGAAAGTCATTTTGATGATTTGCTGAAATTCTCACTCAGTGAACCTGAGTTATGGACCTACTCCTTAATAAAGGCTGACTCAGAATTAAATTTGAGAAACTATTTGAACCTCGCTTTAAAAGGAAAAGAACACCAAAAAGAATATCCGTTTATTGTATATGACAAAATAAACAAATGCTACGCTGGCAGCACCCGATTTTATGACATTCAAGTTGAAAACTCATGCATACAACTTGGATATACGTGGTATGGGAAACAATTTCAAAGAACTGGAGTCAATAGACATTGTAAGTTTCTTTTATTAGAATTTGCGTTTAAAATTCTGGAGGCTGAGAGGGTTGAGTTTAGAGTGGATAATGAAAATAAAGAAAGTATTGATGCTATGAAAAACATAGGCTGCACTCCAGAAGGGATCTTACGAAGTAACAGCCCTAAGTCCGATGGCACAAGAAGAGACAGCATTGTTTTAAGTATTTTAAAGAAGGAATGGAAACGTAAAATCAGAGAAGAACTTAAACAAAAATGTCAGCCATTAAAAGCCTTAATGGAAACAAGTAGCCATTAATAAAAACTAAACACAATGACAAACACAAAGAAAGACAAGAGTACTTGGGCAATCGGAGGCGGCGTGATGCTAGGGATTGGAGTAGGATTTTTTTTCTTACAAACATCTCCCCTCTACTTTGTAGGATCGATACTCATTGGATTGGGAATTGGACTTTTAATAACGTCTATTATATCAAGCAGAAAGGGATGAATTGAAGTTAGAGATCGTAGAACCAATTTAACGTATACGATCCGTTTTGTAATCATAAAAACTTCAAATCAAACCAAAGGGCAAACAACAAAGAGATAACCACCATGAATAGCATGAGGTATAAAATGAAGACTGCTAACATTCTAAAAAAAGTGGCAATCCATCCCTTGTTGTACAACTGTTTTTTGCCAATAAACATATAAATAGGAATCAACCAAAGTGCATAGTTTTCGGGTTGAGAGAGACGATTCGGAAATAAAAGATTGAATCCTAGAACAACCCCTGCTAACAAAAATAAGAATGCATGTTGATTCACCGCAAAAATTAGATGACAGTAATAATAAGGTTGACTCTTTCTAAAAAACAACCACAGAATAAAAGCATACAACGGCATCAGCAAAAACAGAGTCCAGGATACGAATGTCAAAAAACTATTCATATAGCGACTTGGATCGTTGAGAACAGATTGTATAATATTGAGGAGTTTCGTTCCTGAAAGAACATCAGTATTTCCTTCAATATTTAAAACTCCTATTTCTGCTGAAATGTCATTCTTTTCAAATCCATTTTCTAGTTCAGAGTTGATAGAAGACTTCGTTTCTTCACTAATGATTAGTTGTTGATTGACAAAGGTTGAAAGTAAAAGGAAAAACAAGAAACTAATAAACACATACAAACGCAAGGGCGGTACATAACGCATACGATGTCCATTAATGTATTCCAAGGCATAAGACCCAGGCCGTGTAATGAGATCTTTCAAGGAGCGTAACAACCGTGTGTCGAAGGAAAAAATATTACCAGCCAAATCGACCATTAAAAACTTAAATGGTTTTTTAAATTCTTTAAGTTGTTGACCACAGTTAGGGCAATAATTCCCTTTGAAACGGGTGTCACAGTTTTGGCAAACGTCTGGTTTTTTTGATTTTAAAGGCGATTTTTTCATTTGTAACGTCTAACAATATCAGAAAATTCCTTGCATTTGGTGTAGAGAATAATAGGTTTTGGGAGAATCATTATGTTATCGATTTGGTTGTATTCTCAACTAAAATAAGAAAAAAAATGACAGTTAGTACTACAACTGTGAAATAAAGCAATTGAGAGTAGCAAGAAACGCAAGGTACCTCGCAAAACCTTTCAAGTGTTGATGGTGAGATGTGTCCTACTTCTCTCTATCATTTATCGACCGTAGGTGAAATGAAGAGTTTCTATAAAACAAAAAATCCCTAACATTTCTGTTAGGGATTTTCAAAAAAGGCGGTGACCTACTCTTCCACAAATGTAGTACCATCGGCGCTAATGGGCTTAACTGCTCTGTTCGGGATGGAAAGAGGTGAGCCCCATTGCAATAACCACCTTAGGGTTATTTGTAACTTACTACTATTTGTAGGGTCGTTACAGTATTCAGCCAACTTGGACTGAACAATTTCTTAACATATTGAAAATAAATACATGATGTCTTAGTAAATAATGAGTAAACGTAATATAAAAAAACGTCCGTGCAATAAGCCTATGGATTATTAGTACTACTCGGCTATGACATTACTGCCTTTACACCTGTAGCCTATCAACGTGGTAATCTCCCACGATCCTTTAAAGAAATCTCATCTTGTGGTGGGTTTCGCGCTTATATGCTTTCAGCGCTTATCCCTTCCCAACGTAGCTACCCAGCAATGCTCCTGGCGGAACAACTGGTACACCAGAGGTTAGTCCATTCCGGTCCTCTCGTACTAGGAACAGATCCACTCAAATTTCTAACGCCCACTGTAGATAGAGACCGAACTGTCTCACGACGTTCTGAACCCAGCTCGCGTGCCACTTTAATGGGCGAACAGCCCAACCCTTGGGACCTTCTCCAGCCCCAGGATGTGACGAGCCGACATCGAGGTGCCAAACCCCCCCGTCGATGTGAGCTCTTGGGGGAGATCAGCCTGTTATCCCCGGCGTACCTTTTATCCTTTGAGCGATGGCCCTTCCATACGGAACCACCGGATCACTATGCTCTACTTTCGTACCTGATCGACCTGTATGTCTCTCAGTCAAGCGCCCTTATGCCATTGCACTCTACGCACGGTTACCAAGCGTGCTGAGGGCACCTTTAGAAGCCTCCGTTACTCTTTTGGAGGCGACCACCCCAGTCAAACTACCCACCAAGCACTGTCCCCCGCATTGCGGGGTTAGACTCTAGATAAGCAAAGGGTGGTATTTCAACAATGACTCCACAACGCCTAGCGACGCCGCTTCAAAGTCTCCCACCTATCCTACACATTACTTATCCAAAACCAATACTAAGCTATAGTAAAGGTGCACGGGGTCTTTTCGTCCCACAGCGGGTAATCGGCATCTTCACCGATACTACAATTTCACCGAGCTCATGGCTGAGACAGTGTCCAGATCGTTGCACCATTCGTGCAGGTCGGAACTTACCCGACAAGGAATTTCGCTACCTTAGGACCGTTATAGTTACGGCCGCCGTTTACTGGGGCTTCATTTCAGAGCGTCGCCGAAGCTAACCCCTCCACTTAACCTTCCAGCACCGGGCAGGTGTCAGGCCCTATACATCATCTTTCGATTTAGCAGAGCCCTGTGTTTTTGATAAACAGTCGCCTGGACCTCTTCACTGCGGCCCCCGCTAAAAGCGGGGGCGACCCTTCTCCCGAAGTTACGGGTCGATTTTGCCTAGTTCCTTAGCCATGAATCTCTCGAGCACCTTAGAATTCTCATCCCAACTACCTGTGTCGGTTTAGGGTACGGGCTGCTTCACTTGCTTTTCTTGGAAGTCGATTTGCTAGATTATCACCGCTGCCGAAGCTTTGGTGTACTATCGCCGTGTTACCACTGGCTTCAACGCACAATTCCGTCTGTGCGCACTAACTTTTCGCCTCCGTCACTTTTAGCGTGAGCAGGTACAGGAATATTAACCTGTTGTCCATCCACTACCCCTTTCGGGTTCGCGTTAGGTCCCGACTAACCCTCAGCTGATTAGCATAGCTGAGGAAACCTTAGTCTTTCGGTGTGCGGGTTTCTCGCCCGCATTATCGTTACTTATGCCTACATTTTCTTTTGTAGCTTCTCCAGCAAAGCTCGCGCTTCACCTTCGACGACACTACAATGCTCCCCTACCACTCTCGTCCCGAGGACGGAGTCCATAGCTTCGGTAGTATGTTTATGCCCGATTATTATCCATGCCGGATCGCTCGACTAGTGAGCTGTTACGCACTCTTTAAATGAATGGCTGCTTCCAAGCCAACATCCTAGCTGTCTATGCAATCCAACCTCGTTTTTTCAACTTAACATACATTTTGGGACCTTAGCTGATGGTCTGGGTTCTTTCCCTCTCGGACATGGACCTTAGCACCCATGCCCTCACTGCATTACATCATTTTATAGCATTCGGAGTTTGTCAGGAATTGGTAGGCGGTGAAGCCCCCGCATCCAATCAGTAGCTCTACCTCTATAAAACTAATAATACGCTGCACCTAAATGCATTTCGGGGAGTACGAGCTATTTCCGAGTTTGATTGGCCTTTCACCCCTACCCACAGGTCATCCCAAGACTTTTCAACGTCAACGGGTTCGGTCCTCCACTGTATGTTACTACAGCTTCAACCTGCCCATGGGTAGATCACACGGTTTCGCGTCTACCGCCACTAACTATACGCCCTATTCAGACTCGCTTTCGCTACGGATCCGCACCTGAAGTGCTTAACCTTGCTAGAAACGGTAACTCGTAGGCTCATTATGCAAAAGGCACGCCGTCACCCCAAAGGGCTCCGACCGCTTGTAAGCGTATGGTTTCAGGATCTATTTCACTCCGTTATTCACGGTTCTTTTCACCTTTCCCTCACGGTACTAGTTCACTATCGGTCTCTCAGGAGTATTTAGCCTTACCGGATGGTCCCGGCAAATTCATACAGGATTACACGTGTCCCGCACTACTCAGGATACCACTATGATTTATGTTCTTTACTTATACGGGACTATCACCCTCTTTGGTTCTGATTTCCAACAGATTCTAATTCATTACACAATCAACAGCGTGGTCCTACAACCCCAATCTTGCCGTAACAAGACTGGTTTGGGCTAATCCGCGTTCGCTCGCCGCTACTTACGGAATCACTTTTGTTTTCTTCTCCTCCAGGTACTTAGATGTTTCAGTTCCCTGGGTTTGCTCACCTTACGGTGTACTATATCTTCAATATAGTGGGTTGCCCCATTCGGATATTTGCGGATCAATTTGTATGTGCCAATCCCCGCAACTTTTCGCAGCTTATCACGTCCTTCATCGCCTCTGAGAGCCTAGGCATTCCCCATACGCCCTTATTTAGCTTATTGCACTTTTGTCTTTTTAATGAGTTTACTCTAATTATTGCTAGCTCGCAACAATTTTAATTTACTTTTTCTATTAAATATATCTAAATATATCTAATGTTTCATGTATCTTTTTCAATATGTCAATGATCGTGTGGTATATCAAAACTGATAACTAGTATCAATCTTAATTACCGTTGTGGAGAATATCGGAGTCGAACCGATGACCTCCTGCGTGCAAGGCAGGCGCTCTAGCCAGCTGAGCTAATCCCCCATTTCTTTAAGTTATGAGTTATTAGTTATGAGTTTTGAGTAAAAACTCGCAACTAACCCAACTTCTAGATTTTCCATTATATAAAAAAATTAGTAGTCTCCACGCCTGCGTCGTGGCAAGCCAGGCAAATCTCTCTGCCCTTGGTGAAAACTAGTAGTCTCCACGCCTGCCCCGTGGCAAGCAGGCAAATCTCTCTGCCCTTGGTGTAAACTAGTAGTCTCCACGCCTGCGTCGTGGCAAGCAGGCAAATCTCTCTGCCCTTGGTGAAAACTAGTAGTCTCCACGCCTGCGTCGTGGCAAGCAGGCAAATCTCTCTGCCCTTGGTGAAAACTAGTAGTCTCAGGCAGACTCGAACTGCCGACCTCTACATTATCAGTGTAGCGCTCTAACCAGCTGAGCTATGAGACTCTACTTTTTTTATTGGTATCTTTTTTAATTAACAGCTATGAGAACAAACAATTTCTTTCCTTCACAATTTACCTTTAGTCGTCTTTCTCTAGAAAGGAGGTGTTCCAGCCGCACCTTCCGGTACGGCTACCTTGTTACGACTTAGCCCTAGTTATCGACTTTACCCTAGGCCGCTCCTTGCGGTGACGGACTTCAGGCACTTCCAACTTCCATGGCTTGACGGGCGGTGTGTACAAGGCCCGGGAACGTATTCACCGGATCATGGCTGATATCCGATTACTAGCGATTCCAGCTTCACGGAGTCGAGTTGCAGACTCCGATCCGAACTGTGATAGGGTTTATAGATTCGCTCCTGGTCGCCCAGTGGCTGCTCTCTGTCCCTACCATTGTAGCACGTGTGTAGCCCAGGACGTAAGGGCCGTGATGATTTGACGTCATCCCCACCTTCCTCACAGTTTGCACTGGCAGTCTTGTTAGAGTTCCCGACATGACTCGCTGGCAACTAACAACAGGGGTTGCGCTCGTTATAGGACTTAACCTGACACCTCACGGCACGAGCTGACGACAACCATGCAGCACCTTGTAAGTGGTCCGAAGAAATAGCTATCTCTAACTAATGCAACTTACATTTAAGCCCTGGTAAGGTTCCTCGCGTATCATCGAATTAAACCACATGCTCCACCGCTTGTGCGGGCCCCCGTCAATTCCTTTGAGTTTCATTCTTGCGAACGTACTCCCCAGGTGGGTTACTTATCACTTTCGCTTAGCCACTCAGACCGAAGTCCAAACAGCTAGTAACCATCGTTTACGGCGTGGACTACCAGGGTATCTAATCCTGTTCGCTACCCACGCTTTCGTCCATCAGTGTCAGTTGATTATTAGTAATCTGCCTTCGCAATTGGTATTCTATGTAATATCTATGCATTTCACCGCTACACTACATATTCTAACTACTTCATAATAACTCAAGATAACCAGTTTCAAAGGCAATTTTACAGTTGAGCTGCAAGATTTCACCTCTGACTTAATTATCCACCTACGGACCCTTTAAACCCAATGATTCCGGATAACGCTTGGATCCTCCGTATTACCGCGGCTGCTGGCACGGAGTTAGCCGATCCTTATTCTTACAGTACCGTCAAGCCTCTACACGTAGAGGTGTTTCTTCCTGTATAAAAGTAGTTTACAACCCATAGGGCAGTCATCCTACACGCGGCATGGCTGGATCAGAGTTGCCTCCATTGTCCAATATTCCTCACTGCTGCCTCCCGTAGGAGTCTGGTCCGTGTCTCAGTACCAGTGTGGGGGATCCCCCTCTCAGGGCCCCTATCTATCGTAGTCTTGGTAAGCCGTTACCTCACCAACAAACTAATAGAACGCATACTCATCTTATACCGTAACCTTTACTCTCTAGGTGATGCCACCAGAAGAGACTATGGGGGGTTAATCTTCATTTCTAAAGGCTATACCCCAGTATAAGGTAGATTGTATACGCGTTACGCACCCGTGCGCCGGTCGTCAGCAGTAGCAAGCTACTCTGTTACCCCTCGACTTGCATGTGTTAAGCCTGCCGCTAGCGTTCATCCTGAGCCAGGATCAAACTCTTCATCGTTAATTTTTAAAGTTTCTCTTAAGAAACCTGTACTCTTAACAACTAAAGGAAATTTAATGTGTTGTACTCAAAATGGTTTATTCTCTGTATTTAATCAATCGTTTCCAATTAATTATTTACGCTGTCAATCAATATGTTTAATGAACTTTTTTATCTTTTTCGCCGATCCCTAAGAACCTAAGCGGCTGCAAATATAAAACCTTTTTTGGTTATCGCAATGCTTTTTGAAAATAAAATTATCTTTTTTTTCAAACCTTATAACACTACAATTAATCAAAGAACATCTGCCAATCTACTACCGTTTTTTAGCGGCTGCAAACATACAACCTTTTTTATCTTTAACAAGACTTATTTTAAACGTTTTTGTCTTTATTTTTTTTATCCGATTCTATCTGCTGGATTACAAGTGGTTAGATTTAAATAAAACAATAAAGCCCCAAATATTAATTCCTAAATTATATAAATAGTTATTGTTAGACTCCTTATATACACTTATATTTGTCGCTTATTATAAAATAAATTATGATTCACATTACGTTACCTGATGGAAGTATAAGGTCTTTTGAAGAGAACCTTACTGTATTGGACGTTGCTAAGGATATTAGTGAAGGGTTCGCTCGAAATGTTATTTCGGCTAAGTTTAATGATGTTACTGTTGAAACCTCTACCCTATTAACCACAGATGGCAGTCTTACTTTATATACGTGGAAGGATGATGCAGGGAAAAAAGCATTTTGGCATTCGTCTTCTCACGTGCTCGCACAGGCTTTAGAAGAATTGTTTCCGGGTGTGAAACTTTCTATCGGTCCAGCAATTGATAATGGATTTTATTACGATGTCGATTTGGGAGATCAAGTGATTTCGGATAAAGATTTTAAACGCATTGAAGATAAGATGATTGAGATTGCGCGTGGAAAACATGATTTTTCTATCAAATCTGTTTCAAAAGCGGATGCACTTTCAAAATACACAAACGAAGACAATACATATAAGGTTGAATTAATTGAAAATCTTTCAGATGGTGAAATTACGTTTTGTGATCATTCTTCTTTTACAGATTTATGTCGTGGTGGCCACATTCCAAATACAGGCATAATTAAAGCCGTTAAGATTTTAAGTGTTGCGGGCGCCTACTGGAGAGGAGATGAAAACAATACCCAACTAACCAGAGTGTATGGGATTTCATTTCCAAAACAAAAAGAACTCACTGAATATTTAATACTTTTAGAAGAAGCTAAAAAAAGAGATCATAGAAAGTTAGGGAAACAGTTAGAATTGTTTACGTTCTCTAAAAAAGTAGGTCAAGGATTACCGTTATGGTTACCAAAAGGGGCTGCTTTGCGATCTAGATTGGAAGACTTTTTAAAGAAAGCCCAACAAAAAGCGGGTTATGAGATGGTGATCACACCGCATATCGGTCAAAAAGAATTGTATATCACTTCTGGACATTATGAAAAATACGGAGCCGATAGTTTTCAAACCATCAAAACGCCAAAAGATGGAGAAGAGTTTTTACTAAAGCCAATGAATTGCCCTCACCATTGTGAGATTTATAACGCAAAACCATTTAGCTATAAAGAATTACCGAAACGATTTGCCGAATTTGGAACGGTATATAGATATGAGCAAAGTGGAGAATTACATGGTTTGACAAGAGTTCGCGGGTTTACACAAGATGATGCACATATTTTCTGTACCCCTGACCAGTTAAATGAAGAATTTCAAAATGTAATTGACTTAGTACTGTATGTATTCGGTTCCTTAGGGTTTGAGAACTTTTCAACGCAAGTTTCTGTACGCGATCCAGAAAATTTAGAGAAGTATATAGGCGCTTCGGACGTTTGGGACAAAGCAGAACAGGCGATTATTGATGCTGCAGAAGCCAAAGGATTGAATTATGTTATAGAAACTGGCGAAGCTGCTTTTTATGGACCTAAATTAGATTTTATGGTCAAAGATGCTCTTGGAAGACAGTGGCAACTCGGAACGATTCAAGTGGATTACAACCTGCCTGAACGTTTTGATTTAACTTATAAAGGTGCTGATAACGAGCTACATAGACCCGTAATGATTCACCGTGCACCTTTTGGAAGTATGGAGCGATTTGTGGCTATATTATTAGAACATACAGGCGGTAATTTTCCACTTTGGTTGATGCCAGAACAGGTAATTATACTATCAATTAGTGAGAAATATGAAAAATACGCTCGAAAAGTTTTAAATTCGCTAGAAAATAACGAAATTCGCGCCCTCATGGACAACCGAAATGAAACCATGGGTAAGAAAATTCGGGACGCAGAAATGCAAAAAATTCCTTATATGATTATCGTTGGAGAACAAGAAGAACTCGACGGGACAATAAGTGTTAGAAAACACGGTGGAGACGATTTAGGCACAATTAGTGTAGAGTCATTTACATCTATTATAGATGAAGAAATTAAAAAAACATTAAAAGAATTTTAAGTTTAACTAAAATATAAAGCCATAGCAATACGTAGAAGAAGAGACAGAGGTCCTCTAAGAATTATTAAAGAAGATCAGCACAAGATCAACAAAAGAATCACTGCACTAGAGTTAAGACTTGTGGGTGACAATGTTGAAGTTGGTGTATACAGCCTATCTAAAGCCTTAGCAATTGCTAGAGAGCAAGAGGTTGATTTGGTGGAAATTTCACCTAATGCTGTCCCTCCTGTATGTAAGGTAATGGATTATAAAAAGTTTCTTTACGAACAAAAGAAGCGTGATAAGGTAATCAAATCAAAAGCTACGAAGGTAGTGGTTAAAGAGATTCGTTTTGGACCTCAAACCGATGATCATGATTATGCTTTTAAGAAAAAACACGCAGAAAAATTTTTAAAGGAAGGTGCTAAATTGAAAGCCTTTGTATTTTTCAAAGGACGTTCAATCATTTATCAAGAACAAGGTCAAATTTTATTATTGCGTTTAGCGCAAGATTTAGAGGACTTAGGGAAGGTAGAGCAAATGCCAAAATTAGAAGGGAAACGTATGATTATGTTCATATCCCCTAAGAAAGTAAAATAAGCGAAGCAACTAAATAAAAGGAGAAAATGCCTAAAATGAAAACCAAGTCTAGTGCCAAGAAACGTTTTAAAGTAACTGGTACTGGAAAAATCAAAAGAAAGCATGCGTTCAAAAGCCACATTCTAACGAAGAAGTCTAAAAAACGTAAGCTTGCTCTCACGCACAGTACATTAGTACATGCGAATGATGAAGCAAACATTAAGCAACAATTACGTTTAAAGTAAACGTTGTTTAGGTTAAAAATTATTTTTATAAACCATGGAGTTAGGCCGCTAAAAGTATTCAAGAAAATTGAATCGCCTACTACAAAAAACATTTAAGAAATGCCAAGATCAGTAAACTCAGTGGCCAAAAGAGCCCGAAGAAAAAAAGTATTAAAACAAGCTAAAGGATACTTTGGAAGACGTAAAAACGTATGGACAATTGCTAAGAATGCAGTTGATAAAGCCATGCTTTATGCTTACAGAGACCGTAGAAATAAGAAAAGAACATTCCGTGCTTTATGGATCATGCGTATCAACGCAGGAGCCAGAGCTCATGGATTATCGTATTCACAATTTATTGGGAAACTCAAAACGCATAATATCGAATTAAACCGTAAGGTTTTAGCTGATTTAGCGATGAATAACCCAGAAGCTTTCAAAGCTATTGTAGATAAAGTAAACTAAGGCACTAGCCTATTGTATCATATTCGCTTATAAAAAAGCCTCGCAATGCGGGGCTTTTTTGATTTATATCGTGTCCTAAAAAACATTGACTGATTATTAATTTAATCTTTGTCTGATTTATAGACATGAGGATTTTCAATAACTCCTTTTTTAAATAGTTTCCTCAAATTCATTCTTAAAAAAGAATCAAATTTTAGAATATGATTTCGCAATTTCTGATGGGGTCTTCCTCTAAAGGTGGTCACATGAAATTTATCAGTATTGGAAAGAGCTGTGTTAGAAAAATAATAATTGGACACACAATTACGAGAAGCATCTGCTACAACAGGGCTTACAGAATGCCATGATTTGTCATGAGTTGCCATGACAATAAGTCGATTAAATCGAGAGTATAAAGTGGTTTGATCTTGTTTTAAACCTTCTGGCCAAATTTCTAAATGCCCCCCGTTAGAGTCCTTCCAATTTGGAGTAACATAAAACAATAAATTCAACACTCGCCAACGGTTGCGCTCTTTGTCATGAGAGTTGTCTAAATGTGGATTCAAAAACTGATTGTGTTGCATAGAAGACAAGCCACCTGCGTACAAATTCTCATCTGGTTGAAGGTCGTCAATCTCACAAATATTTTTAATCAAGTTTACCACACGATCATCTTGAAATGCATAAATGAGCTCTTCTAAAACTCGTGCATATTCATCCATTTGAACCGCTATATACTTGTTTTCACGAAGGCTTTTCTTGAGAACCATGGCGACTTTTGATGGAAACTGACTGTTGATGTATTCTGTGATTTCTGGAGGCAATAAATCGTCTATAAAAAAATAGCCGATTTGATTTTTTGATACCTCGTACTGTATTTTAATACGGTCTTTTTCTTGACTAATTCTGTTCACAATCAGCTGGGCGAGATCTGTTCTTTGGAGCGATGTTATTGAATTCATATTAGAAAAAGAATAATTACGGTTATAAGGTACCTTAGATATTTTAAAATACCAATATACTAATAAAGATTAATTCTTTTACAAATTTAGGTCTTTGAAATGATTGAAAACTATTTAGGTAAAACCTGTTTATTTATCTTGCAGTGCAAAAACACGCTGAAGCAAGTCTGTTGTTCGAGATGAAAGCCTTGTACGAATTTGTTCTTCCTCTATAGCAATCATTTTATAAACTCCTTTTAGTGCTTCCGTAGTCACATAGTCTGTAAGATCTGTATTCACAGATTTAGTAAATGGGATCTTATTGTATTTTTGAATTAAATTAGCCCATATTTTATCAGCCCCCACTTTAGAAAATGATTTTTTTATGACGGGTTGAAATTTTTGATATAATGTTACTTGAGTTTTAGAAGATAAATAGTCGGTAGCAGCCGTATTATCTCCTAATAAAATTGTTTTGGCATCGTCAAATTTAATCTCTTTTACTGCTGAAATAAACACAGGAGCTGCTTCTTTTACAGCGTCTTCTGCGGCTCGGTTCAGAACTTTTAATCCTTCATCAGCTAAGCTACTTAATCCTATTTTTCTGAGAGCTTTATCTACTTTTTTTAAGTCTTCTGGAAGTACTATTTTAACAAGTTCATTTTTAAAAAACCCATCTTTTTGAGTGAGTTTGCTAACTTGTTTTTGAATACCATTATCGAGTGCCTCGCGGAGTCCAGAGGCTATATCTGTCTGTGGTAATTGGATGCTAGAAGGAAGCGATATATAGTCACCAACTTCTTGCAAACCAGCACAAGAGTTTAAATTAAATACTAATAAAATAATTAAGAATTTACGACACATAGGTGGTAATTTAAAGTTATTAATGTAAGTGTGATTATAATCTTTTATTATAACTAAACTCAATATAGGGCATTATTTTTTAACGATGTAATGAATTCCATTCAATCTAGAGAATTAAATCTCCATTAAAGCTCTGCTTAAATAGCATCCATTAACACTTATTTACTCTGAATATTCTGTAACAGCGAGTACTCCAAAATTTCCTATGACGCTTATGTTATTAGACGTGTTTACAATATTGCCTTTAAGGTTAACTGGAGGCGTTGCAAATAAAGCATCGGGGCCTGGGTCATCACCAATACTGTTAACATCAATCTGGATTAAAAGTTTTTCATAAAACTTGAATGTATTGTAACTCATGCTTGAAAGCTCTATCTCAAATGAAGTCCCTGTATCAAACACGTCCTCTATTTCTATGAATGCATCGTCATTTCCATTAAAAAGAGCATCACTTGCTACTGTAAACGTATTAAATCCAGATTCTGAATTATTATAAAAAGTAACTCCTGCTAAGTAAAAATTTGATTCTGATTCTGGATCTGAAATACCTAACTGTAAGTTGTTATCATTAAAACTGTGGCTATGTATAGGAACAGAAGCAAAAAGTTTCTCTTCAAATGACCTGTATAACGTGCCATCTGCTAACGTAACTTCTATCCAGTAATAATTACCAATCACAGGAGTAATTTGCTGTACACTGTCGTAATATCCATTTTCAATTGTAAAATCTTCGAGCACTAGAGAGACCCCTCCATCAGGTGATTTTGTGAATAATGAGACTTTGGCATCATTTACAGGATTGTTTTGATGGCTGTCTACAGTAACTGATTTTGAAATGAGGACTCTAAAATTATGTAACCCGCTTCTAAGGTTTCCGAAAATAATCGTTTGGGGTTCAAAATTTGTTTTGAGGGTTATTTCTTCACTACAAGTAAAAAATACAAATGAACAAAATAGGACAATACATACGTTTTTAAGATGATTCATAATAATTAAAATTTAAAATTATAAGCAATGAAAGGAATTTGAGAGCCAATAACAGAGAATTTATAGGATTTGAATTGATCTCTATTTAAGGTTGAATAGGTGGAAAATGCATTTTTACGACCGTACACATTATAGACTCCAAATGACCAACTCCCCTGCCAATTTTTATCTGGTTTGTGAGAAGAATAATTAAAAGACAAATCTAACCGATGCGTATCGGGGTTTCTGTATTTATTTCGATCTGAATAGGTCAAATACGATGTGCCATCAATATATATTTTTCCAGTTGGGTAGGTTGTAGGCCTTCCTGTTTGGTAGGTGAAAAACAATCCCATATCCCATTTTTTATTCAACTTAAAGTTTGATGATAAATTTAGAATATGAGGTCGGTCAAAATTGGAGGGAAAGTAGTCTCCATTACTAATATTCTCAGATTGAAAAGAACTTGTTGTTTTTCTTCGAGTTACAGAATACGTATAGTTAAAATGACCTGTAAATTTCCCTTTTGTTTTATAAGCACCAAATTCGATTCCATAAGAGTCTCCTTTGGCTGGTAGCAACTGAGTTTCTAAATTTTCTTTTAAAAATAAATCTGCGCCGTCTTTGTATTCTACGATGTTTTCAAAGGTTTTAAAATAGCCTTCAACGGAAAAATTATATTTTCTGTTTTCTGTATCGTAAGCATATCCTAATGACAATTGATTGACAATCAAGGGTTTTATGTGTTTTCCTGAGGGTTTCCATATATCAAAAGGAAGTGCAGCGAAAGTGTTGGAAATTAAATGAATATATTGATACATTCGATTGAAGCCTAACTTAACGCCTTTTCGATCATTAATAGAGTAGCTAAGGGCTAGTCGGGGTTCAAAACCTGAATAGGATTTTGTGACCTCGTTAGAACCATAAGAGGTCGTTTCCGTAATTGTACTAATCGATTTAGGATAGTTTTGGTCATACGTTGAAACATTCTGTGGTCCCAGATTTGAAAACCAGGAATATCTTAGCCCAGCATTCATAGAAAACTGATTCCACTTTTTTTCATATTCAATATAAGGGGCGATTTCTAATCCTTTTTCGACGTCAAAAGCGATATTATTAACGCCTTGTTCGCCACTTTCTACTTTTGCAGGACTAAATCTATATAGAGTGCTGTTAAGTCCAAACCGGATTTTGGTATCAGAATCTTTATAAAATGTAAAATCTGGTTTAAAAATAAAATTTTCAACACTCGATTTCCACAAAAAAGATCCTGAGGAGCCTACAGGGCCACCTCCAGAATCATTTAAAGAAGATAAACTATAGTTGTATCGGCTGTAAATACCTGATACATTCATAAATAGTTTAGGAGAAAATATGTGATTCCACCTGACTGTTGCTGTGGCGTTTTTCCATTTAAAATCAATTTGTTGGTCGGCTTCTTTAGTTCCATCAACTGTTTCGTCGCCATCAAATTTAAGTTTCATGACATCCGCTCCAAAATAGCCCGAAACAAATAGTTTATTGTTTTCATTTAGGTTCCAGCTTAACTTGGTATTAAAGTCATAAAAATATACTTTATTGTTTTTGATCTCTTTATCACCAGACAAAGGGAAAAATAGATCAAAATAAGAGCGACGACCAGAGACTAAGAAACTTAATTTTTCTTTTTTAATAGGACCTTCTAAAGTGAGTCTAGAAAATAATACGCCAATTCCTCCCTCGCCTTTAAATTGCTTATCATTCCCCTCTCGTTGTCGAATGTCTAATACTGAGGAGGCTCTACCTCCAAATCGTGCTGGAATTCCACCTTTATAGAGGGTTAGGTTTTTAATAGCATCCGCATTAAAAATCGAGAAGAACCCCCATGCATGGGAGGAATTATAGATGGGAGCTTCATCTAATAAAATTAAATTTTGATCGATATTTCCTCCCCGGACGTTAAAACCCGAAGCACCCTCACCAACGGAGCTTACACCTGATTGTGTTAAAACGACTCTGGTAATATCTGGTTCGCCTAAAAGAGCTGGTAAGCTTTTAATTTCTTTAGATTTTAATGTTGAAACTCCTGTTAGTAATGATTTAACTTGGCTTTTGGAATTTGATTCGACAATAATCTCAACCGCATCAAGTTGATTGGAATCTACTAAAAGCGAAATGTCTAATTTTATATTTTCTAATAAATTAATTTCTATTTCTTGCGTCACATATCCCAAGTAACTTATTTGAAACGTATAGGTATTTTGGGGAAGGGTGATAGAATAGAATCCATATTCGTTTGCAGAAACTCCTTTGCTTTGGTCCTTTACAATTAAGTTGGCACCTAATAAAGTTTCTCCAGAAGCAGCATCCTTAATCGTACCACTCACAGTATAGTGTTGTTGGGTTGTTTGCAATTCATAACACTTCATTTTTGATTCTACAGTAAATCCATTAATAGATGATCCTAAGGCCGGAATAACCATAGTAATAAAGAAAAAAAGAGTGTAAGGGCAGGAACTAAATTTAATCATGATTTGGGGTTTGATTTAAATTAATACTTATAAAAAATTACTCTACTACTATAACAAAAATCATGCCATGAGACTACAGAACAAGTTAATTCTTCTTATTGGAATAAAACGATTGAAAAAAGTAAACTAAGTCCTATGCCTTTTTCTTTTTCTTTCGTGCCGCAGGGAATAATACATTGTTTAAAATAAGTCGGTAACCTGGAGACGTTGGATGCAAATTTAATTCGGTTTTAGGATCCCTTACTCTATGCGTATAATCTTCAGGAATGTGGCCCGCGGCTGGTGCGCGAATCTTTCGCGTTCCCAAATAAGCTTCATAAACCCCACGAAAGGATTCGTGCCTTTACTTTGTATTAAGGTATTTTATTATCTTTAAAGAGAAAAGTAAAGGTGAACTAAGATTCGTGCAAGTTCATTAACGTACTATCTGCCGCATTAGTCCTTTACTTCTCTTTATTATCGTTAGATAGCTTCAAATAGAATGATAGACATTATGGTCTAATAAAGACTCTAAAGAACACCAACATTTTATTAATACTTAATTATAAATATGAAGTGATTTAATCTTCAAGTTTTTGTTTTACAAATTGGAGTACGGCATCTTTATTTTCAACAAAGTCTTTAATTGTAGGGTAAACTTCATAATGCGGAACAATACCGCTGCCTTGTGGAAATAATTGCTGTTCGACATCTTGTTCGTTTATGACTAGAAATAGTGAGAATACTATTTCTGAGTTTGGTAGAGCATATATTAATGGAATAGTGCCTGTATGTCTATAATAGCCTCCTCCTGTTTCTTCTCCTACAAATATGGCATTGCTCTTATCTCTAACCAAAGCGCTAAAAAGTGAGCCTCCCGAAAACACTTTTCCGCTAGTTAAAATATAGGTTTTCCCAGAAAACAAATATTGGTTAGGATCTCTTCTTATAACACTTTTTTCTTTGAAATAAAATGCTCCGTCTTCTGCTTGAAAAAATTCCTTATTAATTTCATTTTTTAGGGCTGCCTTTATATCTTCTGATGATTTCTTTTTTGATATACCATCATTTGTTTCCATTGCGGATGTAAATACTCAGGATATAGAGGTAATTCATTGGTGTTTAGTTTTCTAAATTTATTTTCTTTAAAAGGTTTGTTTATTAAGTATGAAGCCAATTCCATATCATTTCCGTCATCTCCTCCAGTATTTTCTCTGATGTCTAATATTAAATTCTCAATTCCTTTTTCTTGGATTTCTTTAAAACTACGGTTTAAAAACTTGAAGAATTTCCTCTGGTTTTTTCTTGTTTCTGTTGAAAATGTATTCACGGTTAATAATGCCGTTTTTTCATTAGGAAAACTCAAATCCGTAGCCTTTTGTATTGTTTCAGTTGGTTTAGATTCTTCAGATTCCTGTACTGAAATAGATTCGAGAGTTACATTACTTAACGAGCTTGATTGATAAGGTATTATTTTTAAATCGAAGTTTTCTTGCTTGCCATAAAGCAAAAAATAGAATTGAGAAAAATCATTTTCTAATTGTCTATACTTAAAAGTAGTGTTATAACCATCAGAGCTAATTATTTTAAACGCATCATTTTTAATCTCTTGAATTGATTTATTGTTGATCCCAATAAGTTGCGTTCCTTTTTTTAAACCTTTATAATCAGAAGCTACAATTAATGTATCTTTAATAAATTTGACTTTTAATGGAAAAAAAGACTTCTGATTATCTTCTAAATTTGAAAATAGTTTCCCTGTAGGATATGTGCTACTGTGACCACAGTTTATTTTGGAGTGAATTGCAGAAATTAAAAGGAAAAAATCTCTGTTGGATACAATTTTATTTGCTTCAATTTTTTTAATTGATTCTCTGAACATCAAAGCAAACTCATTTTTGGTAGTATATAAATACATACCCGAATGAGACGTTTCTACAATTTCTCGATAGATTTTTAAATCTTCTAAAAAGGCTGTTTTGTTATCATATTGAGTTTGAGAAAAACAAAAAAATACTGAAAAATAAAGGGTTAAGGTTAAAAAGAGGTATTTCATAGTAGTCAAACTTTTACATTAATTTTTAATTTTGTTTATTTTATTACTTTATTTTGATCGACGTTTCGATAAACGAAGCCAGGTTCGGGATTTTGAATAACGAATCTAATCCATCATTTACAGTGTGTCAAAAACCTTGCCAAGCTAGGTTTTGCAATTGACATGATCTCTTTTTACTTCGAGGAGAAGTTAAATCTGTTTTGATGTTTTTTTACAGTTTATAACATAACATTAATTTTTTTCCACCACGCTAAAGCGTGGCCGTATGAGTGAGATTATTACAATGACCGTTCTGTTTCATTTAAGTGGTTTTAGAACCTTCAAATACTTGTAAATGCTCTATGTTCAAGAATACTTAAAAAAAGAATTTCCAAATCCGGTTTCCTACAATCTGTTTGATACTACAGTTGGGAACTGGATAGGGTTTAACTGTCTATTTTTCATTGTTATTGCTCTCTAAAAAATCATAAAAGTTTAAATCACTTCATTGCATATTAATTGAAAAATTAGGTTTTCTTCTTTTTCTTTCGTGCCGCAGGAAATAGAACATTGTTTAAAATGAGTCGGTAGCCCGGAGATGTAGGATGCAAATCCAATTCGGTTTTAGGATCCCCTACTCTATGGGTATAATCTTCGGGATCGTGGCCGCCATAAAACGTGAAAAATCCTTGCCCTTTTATTCCATGAATGTAACGTGCTTCGCCATTGGACTTGTTTTCACCCATAACCAGTACATTGGACTTGACTTGGTCTCTTGAGTACGAAGTGGTTTGTCCCATAAATCCTTTTACGAGCGCCGTATGGTTTTGATTCAGCATGGTGGGGATCGGATCCCATTTGGCTGAATATTCCATCAGAGTGAAATAATCTAACTCTTTGGGAATCTGACGTCTTTGGGTCATATCGATACTAGAAAATTCATATACTTTTGGATCGCGTTCCAAAACAAAGTCTTTAAATGCGAAGGTTTTAGAATAATCCAATTGTGATTGATAATTGGGAGTACTACCGTCCCCATCAAACATTGGCTCACAAATATCAAGCGATTGAGCGGCTAAAGCGATATCGAAACTATCGGTGGCACTACACATGGCGAACATAAAACCACCTCCCAAAACATACTCTCTGATTTTTTGAGCGACGGCTCGTTTTTCTTCAGAAACCTTATTGTAACCTAAATCCGTAGCAAGTGCTTCAGCATTCTGTTGTTGCTCAATATACCAAGCTGCATTTCTGTAGGCTCTGTAAAATTTACCATATTGTCCTGTAAAATCTTCGTGATGGAGGTGTAACCAATCGTAAAGCAATAGAGCATCACTCAATACTTCGGTGTCGTAAATGGTTTCGTAAGGGATTTCGGCATAGGTCAACACCATGGTCACAGCATCGTCCCAAGGTTGTTTCCCACTGGGAGAATAGACCGCGATTTTAGGTGCTTTTTCAAGAATCACCGCATCCATATTTTTACTCGGACTGCTTATTTCAAGAAGAATGGCTTCGGCTGCAGAATCACTAATTAGTTCGTAAGAAACCCCTCGGATGAGACATTCTTTTTCAATGGCGTCTATGTATGGCAACAAAAAAGAACCGCCTCTATAATTGAGAAGCCATTTGACATTTTCTTGTTTATTTAAGGTCCAATACGTAATCCCATACGCTTTCAAATGATTTTTTTGACTCTCGGCATCCATCGGTATGAGAATGTACGAGGCATGGATTTGAAAGGACAGTGCTAAAAAAAGACTCAGTAGTAGGTGTTTCATCCCCTAAATATACTCAAAAAAATGATCTAAAATGGTTTAATAAGGCGTATCATCATCAGAATCTCCAAATGCATCACTTGGATCGACCCTAAAATTCTCCTGTTTAAAGGTGTCATCATTCGCAGCCGCATTCATTTTTGAATGAAATTCTGTATCAAATGGGGAGTCAAAATCATCGAGATTATCAAATTTACCTAAGTGTCCAATGAATTTTAAACGGATGTTTTCTAGCCCACCGTTACGGTGTTTTGCAATAATAAATTCCGCTTGTCCTTCTGAAGGCGTGTGTTGCTCGTCATCCCACTCATCAATCTTATAATATTCCGGACGGTAAATAAAAGATACAATATCTGCATCTTGCTCAATCGCACCCGATTCTCTCAAATCCGATAGCAACGGACGCTTGCTTCCTCCACGGGTTTCCACGGCTCTTGATAATTGCGACAATGCAATCACAGGGATGCTTAATTCTTTTGCGAGGGCTTTCAGGTTTCGGGAAATCATAGAGATTTCTTGTTCACGATTTCCACTTTTTTGAGTTCCCCCAGCGGTCATTAATTGTAAATAATCCACCACAATAAGTCGGATTCCATTTTGTGAAGCCAAACGGCGTGCCTTTGCTCTTAAATCAAAAATAGATAAAGAAGGCGTGTCATCTATATATAAAGGTGCTTTTTCGAGTGCTTTTACTTTTACATTCAACTGCTCCCATTCGTGTTTTTCGAGGCGACCTGTTCTTAGTTTTTCAGAATTTAATCCTGTTTCAGAAGAAATCAAACGTGTAATTAATTGGACAGACGACATCTCTAATGAAAAGAACGCTACAGGGATATTTTGAGTCACGGCAATGTTACGTGCCATGGACAGTGTCAAGGCGGTTTTACCCATTCCTGGACGTGCAGCAATGATAATCAAATCACTTTCTTGCCAACCGGACGTTAGCTTGTCTAATTTATCAAATCCTGAAGGGACTCCAGAAAGTCCTTCTTTATTGGAAATTTCTTCAATTTTTTTCTTGGCTTGAAATACTAAATCTTGGGCTGTTTCCGTGGATTTTTTAATATTTCCTTGGGTGACTTCATACAATCGTGATTCGGCCTTGTCTAATAAATCAAAAACATCTTTGGTTTCATCAAAGGCATCTTCTATAATTTCGTTAGAAATTTTAATTAAACTCCGCTGAATAAATTTTTGTAAAATAATACGTGCATGAAACTCAATATGTGCCGATGAAGATACTTTTTGAGTCAATGAAATTAGATAGAAATCCCCTCCTACTAAATCAAGTTTAGAGTTTTTACGCAATTGGGTTGAAACAGTTAGTAAATCTACAGGTTCACTGTTTTCAAATAATTGAAGAATTGCTTCAAAAATATATTGATGGGCATCTTTATAAAAAGCATCCATACTAAGAATATCGATGACTTCATCGACTCCTTTTTTATCAATCATCATCGCCCCAAGAACAACTTCTTCCAGGTCAGTCGCTTGTGGTGGAATCTTCCCTTTCTCCAAGCTAATGAGCGTGCTTTTGTCGTTTTTGTAAACTTTTACTGGTTCTGGTTGCTTCATCTAATTTTATTCATTGTTTTATAGCGGTCCTATGAGATCGCTATCAATCATTACTTTGGTAATACTATTTTAAAGGGGCTTGTTTAACGCTTACGAAAGTACTTAAAATATGGGTATCAATCGTGTTGTAAAGGTAAGGGATACTCAACAATTGAACTGTTTATAAGTCCAAAATATTGTTGATAAGCATCAAAAAAGTCAAGTGAAACACTTGACTTGATTTTTTTTAAGATGAAGCTTACAACTTAATCTTTATAGACTCCCATTTTTGAGTACTTATCCATACGTTGATCCACCAATTCTTTTGGTGATAAGTTTTTAAATTCATTATACGACTTCACAATCGTATTGGAAACTGTAATAAATGTTTGTTCGCGATCTTTGTGAGCTCCCCCTAGCGGTTCTTTCACAATTTCGTCCACCAATTTCATGCGTTTCATATCTTTAGCGGTTAGCTTTAAGGCTTCTGCCGCTTGCTCTTTATATTCCCAACTTCTCCATAAAATAGAAGAACAGGACTCTGGTGAGATCACCGAATACCACGTGTTTTCTAGCATTAAGACTTTATCTCCTACTCCAATTCCGAGGGCACCTCCAGAAGCACCTTCACCAATAATGATGGTAATGATGGGTACTTTCAAACGGGTCATCTCAAGAATGTTTCGAGCGATGGCTTCCCCTTGTCCGCGTTCCTCCGCTTCCAATCCTGGATAGGCACCAGGGGTGTCAATCAAGGACACGACAGGAATTCCAAATTTTTCAGCAGATTTCATCAAGCGCAATGCTTTTCGATACCCTTCTGGATTGGCCATTCCAAAGTTTCGATACTGACGGGTTTTGGTGTTATATCCTTTTTGTTGTCCAATAAACATAAAACTTTGATCGCCAATTTTTCCCAATCCGCCAATCATTGCTTTATCGTCCTTGAAATTACGATCGCCATGAAGCTCCAAAAAGGAATCTCCACAAATGGCATTGATATAATCTAAGGTATAAGGTCTGTTTGGATGTCTGGACAACTGTACGCGCTGCCAAGGTGTTAAGTTTTTATAAATATCCTTTTTAGCGAGGTCCAGTTTCTTTTGAATCTGAATACATGTTTCAGTGACATCTACGTCACTCTCCTCTCCAATAATTTGACATTTTTGTAATTGATCTTCTAGTTCCTTTATAGGCAACTCAAATTCTAGATACTCCATAGAAATTCAAGATTAGTTTTTAGTTAGTGTACAAATATAAAACTTTAATAGGTTTAAATAGATTTCAAAGCTTAGATTTTGGATTTATTGATGTTTTTAAACATGGCATTAAGAAGTACAGTGGAAATTATAAGGGCTGCACCGATGTAAAATAGCGGTCGCATGGTTTCTGTTTGTGGAAATAATATCACTGCAAGGACAATTCCATAAATCGGTTCTAGGTTATAAGTGAGCACCAGAGTATAAGGGGTGATGTGTTTCATCACATGAATGGAGGCTATAAATGCATAAGCTGTACAGATGGATGCTAGAATAAAGAGACAGATCCAATCGGAACTGCTAAGCTGAAAATAAGAGGCGTCAAATCCATCTCCTGTAAAGGCAATAAAAATAGACATAAACAAAACGCCACTTACAAATTCATAAAATGAAATGACGCTTGCTTTATATTTTTTTACGAATTGACCATTGAGAACGGCAAAGAGTGTAGAGAATAAGGCCGAGGAAATGCCAAGGGCTATTCCTAAAAGGTATTGCAACTCCGTTTGTGTGATTAAGACCACTCCCGCAATAACAATGAATCCAAATATAATTTCATAACCAATGATTTTACGTTTATAAAACAGAGGTTCTATCAGGGAAGCAAAAAAGGCACCTGTTGAAAACATGGCTAAAGTGATTGAAATATTAGAGGCTTTGATGGCAGCAAAAAACGTGATCCAATGCAAAGCAATGATCACCCCCGCAATTGAAAATCTGATGACAGCCTTTAGTGGCACTTTAAGTGACATTTTTTTGAACTTGATAAACAGAAACATGAGGACGCCTGCGATGGTCATTCGGTACCAAACCAAAGGAGTTGCTTCGATCGAAATGAGTTCTCCTAAAATAGCTGTAAATCCCGCAATGAGCACCAAAAAATGAAGGTGGAGATAGTTTTTGAGTTTATCGCTTTGCATTATACAAGAGGTATGTTGCTAAACTTCCAAAGACAATGTTTGGAAACCAAACGGCCAATAATGGAGAAAAATCAGATTGTTCTGCCATGACCCCAAAGACTTTATCGAAAAATACATATATCATCGCAATGACAATTCCGAAGGCTAAATTGACGCCCATACCTCCACGACGTTTGACGGAAGAAACTGCGACGGCAATAATGGTGAGTATAAAAACCGATACCGGTAAACTCCATTTTTTATATTGCACTACTTTATAACGGTTGATATTGGAAGACCCGCGCACTTCTTCACGAGCAATAAACGTCATCAATTCTCCATAGGTCAGTGTTTCAGCGACGTACATTGGAGGGGTTAAATCTTGTAAATCAAAACTAAAAATAGTGTCTTTTTTACGAATGTATTCAAGTTGATCTTCGTTTTCACCAATAGTTCTTAAATTATAGTTTGTCAATTGATAGGTACTGTCTTTTTCGATATAACGAATGACCGATGCATGAATTTTATACGCTAACTTATTCCCTTCAAAATGTTCAAGGGTGAAATTATTTCCACGTTTTGTATTGGTGTCAAAATTACTCACATAAATGTAATCATTATCATTTATTTGTCGGTAGATGTGTTGGGTTTCAACAACTTTGTTACTGTTTAAATATTTGTATGTAAATTCATTAAATCCTTTACTGGCAATAGGTGCCCAGTACATTCCTAGCATCAATGCGAGTCCAGCAACAAAAGTAGCTCCAATTAAATAAGGTCGTAAAAATCGTGAAAAAGACACGCCAGAACTTAAGAAGGCTACAATTTCTGTGTTGTTGGCGAGTTTGGATGTAAACCAAATCACCGATAAAAATAAAAATAATGGAAATAAGAGGGTGGCAAAATAAATTGTGAAATCAAAATAATAAGAAGCGACCTCCTCAAAAGGAACTTCGTTTTCTAGAATACGGTCAATTTTTTCAGCCAGATTTACAGTAATCCCGATAGGAATAAACAGCAATAACAACATGAAAAATGTGAGCAAATACCGTTTTAATATATACCAATCTAGAATTTTCATACGCTATAAACGATTATCCATTTGTTTGACCATCATGGCTTTCCAAGTTCCAAAATCACCTGCTAAAATATGTTTTCGAGCTTCGCGAGTCAACCATAAATAAAAGCCTAAGTTATGAATTGTAGCGATTTGTTTTCCTAATAATTCGTTAACACTAAACAAATGTTTTAAATATGCTTTTGAATACTCGGTGTCCACAAAGGTAATTCCCATCTCATCAATGGGAGAAAAATCATCTTTCCATTTTAGATTTTTGATGTTTATAGAGCCGTGGGCTGTAAACAGCATTCCATTTCTAGCATTCCGAGTTGGCATCACACAATCAAACATATCAACGCCCAAAGCAATGTTTTCTAAAATATTGATTGGCGTTCCTACACCCATCAAGTAACGGGGTTTATCTTCGGGAAGAATTTCACAAACAACATCGGTCATGGCATACATTTCATCTGCTGGTTCGCCTACAGACAGTCCGCCGATGGCATTCCCAACCGCGCCTGCATTGGCGATGTATTCAGCTGATTGCTGTCTTAAATCTTTATAAGTACTTCCCTGAACAATCGGGAAAAACGCTTGATCAAATCCGTATTTGAGAGGTGTTTTATCGAGGTGATTTATACAACGGTCCAACCAACGGTGGGTCATGTGCATCGATCGTTTTGCATAATTATAATCGCAAGGATAAGGCGTACATTCGTCAAACGCCATGATGATATCTGCGCCAATACTGCGTTGAATTTCCATCACATTTTCTGGAGTAAAAGTGTGCATACTGCCATCAATATGACTTTTAAATCGGACGCCTTCTTCTTTGATTTTTCGATTGGCAGACAATGAATACACTTGATAGCCTCCAGAATCCGTCAGAATGTTACGATCCCAATTCATGAATTTATGAAGTCCTCCTGCTTTTTCTAAGATGTCTATTCCAGGGCGAAGGAATAAATGGTAGGTATTTGCTAAAATAACATCTGGATTGATGTCATTTTTAAGTTCGCGTTGGTGCACACCTTTAACAGTTCCCACCGTGCCAACCGGCATAAAAATGGGAGTTTCAATCACACCGTGATCTGTTGTGATGGTGGCTGCACGCGCCTTCGTATCCGTGTCTTTTTTTAGTAAATCGAATTTCAAACTCTTAAATTACATGGTTAATGGTGAAAATTTTCACGGTATAAAAGTAACTTTAATACCCTAAGCACAAAAACTTATGACTGCTATTATTTCTTTGGGCGTGGCTTGTAGTTGATTAAGTAGTCGCCTTTGGGCGCACCTTCATCAAACGAGCTTCCTTTTAAAAGTACGCGTGTTTGTTCTCGGGCATCTTGATTACTCCAACCTTCATACTCCATTCTGTAAATTGCAGAAAATAATTGTGCACGCCCCACCCCATGATAGCAATGAAGCAATACAGGATAGTTAGACGGATCGTCCATGATGGTTAAGAATTTATCAACTGTTTCTTGGGTAGGAACTTGATCGGTGCCGAGATTAAAATAAGTCACCCCTTCTAGTTTTTCAACCGCTTCTTTTTCAGCAGTCAATTCTTGAGGAATTTCAGGATTGTTCACCTTGTCAGTGGTATGAGGAAAACGTAAATCAATCACACTATTGATCTGATGATCTTGAATGTAAGTTGCGATTTTCTCGGGAGGAATTACCCCTGATTTATAAACCTTATTTTCTGAGATTTCTTTAAAATTATAATTGATATGTACGTCGTACACATATTTTGAAACACCTATTACTATCACACTTAAAAGAAAGAGTCCAATTTTTTTCTTCATCACTATTCTATTTTTAATTATAAATTTCTATCAATAATTCGTTCAAAATAATCTTTTAAAAATGCTTTACAAGCCAATTCAACAGCGTCCATTTCTTTGGTACGGTTCGCTATCAAATTTGTTTCCAGCTTTAAATCATTTATATCATAAAAACCAATGGCTTTTACTCCGTCAAAGATACAAATTATATTCCCCTTGCTGTATTGATAATTATGTCCGTTAAAATTCATCACATAGGGAGGCATTCTGTCTGCACTGTTGTCCACTAAACTACGCCCCCAACTTCTGAACGGCTTGTTATATCCGACCATATCCAAAATGGTTGGGTAGATGTCAATTTGTTGTGCCAATTCGGAATTAACTCCTATATATTCTTCATTAGGGCTGTAAATCAAAATGGGAACGGCATATCGATTAATAGGGTTCAAATAGTGTTCCTTATAATAAATTTGATTTGTATGATCGGCAGTAATGATGAAAATCGTGTTTTCAAACCAAGGCTCTTTTTTAGCGGCTTCAAAAAATTGTTTGAACGCAAAATCGGTATAACCCACACATTGGTGCATTGGCAGAGTTCCTTTTGGAAATACCCCTTCATATTCTTTGGGAACAATATAGGGTTCGTGAGAAGTGACGGTAAAAATCGTGGAGAAAAACGGTGTCGTTTTGGTATCTAAAACCTCTTTTGTGTACTGAAAAAATGGATCGTCCCAAATCCCCCAAACACCATCAAATAAGAGGTCGTTGTTGAATTCTGTTTTTCCATAATAATGATCAAATCCTAAAATGTTTGAAAATCCTAAAAACCCCATAGACCCATTGGGAGCTCCATGGAAAAAGGAGGTGTCGTAGCCTTCATCGTTTAAAACAGACACCACCGATTCCACATCTTGATTTGCAAAAGGAGAGGATGTAAACGCATCTTTAAAGGAAGGGATTCCTGCCAATACGGAAGACATTCCGTGGATGGATTTTCTGCCGTTTGCAAAGGCGTTGTTAAATATCAAACTTTTTGTTGCCAGCGAATCTAAGAAGGGAGAGTAGCCTACATAATCTTTAATTTGAGTCGGATCGTTAAAGGCTCCTATATATTCTCGGCTGTAACTTTCAGTAATAAAAACAACGATGTTTGGTTTGTTTGGGACGGTTTTCTGATACACTTTCATCGGTTGTGCTAAACTGTCAACCACCGATTTCTGCAAATCAAAAGATACTTTTTTAAAGGTCTTTTTATTGAAGGTTCTAATAATTGCAAAAGGGGTGTTTAATACAAAATCTGCATGTTGAATTTTAGTAGCATGCCTGTTTGCATCCACTAGATTTATGGGGCGTGTGCTGTATTTAAAATCGCCTCGGATCCCTCCGACCATAAGGGTTGCCATGATCAAAAACGAAACTATTGATGTAAGTATGTAAGCAGTCAGACTTTTCGCGTAGGGTTTTGTGCTCACTTTCACCTTCTTGTAAAGGAATATCCATAAAGCGGCTGTCAAAATAAACAATAGAAAAACATGCCAATAGCTCACTGCAAAACGCGCAAACATTTGAGGGAGATTGCTTTCATTTTCAATGACGTCCCACTCAGAAACGGTAGTCCTGCTAAAGTTAAATTTGTAATAAATCAAATCCACAAAGTTCAAGGCCATCCCTATCAAGTTGGTCAAGAAGTAAATAATAAACAAAAATTTCTGATAGCCTTTTTGCGTATTAACCCTCAGTGGAAGCATTGAAAACAACACAAACAAACTGTTTAAATAAAATATAGCGGTGGTATCAAATGCAAGTCCGTGATAACTCAGTCTTATATACTCAGATGCGGAATCAATTTCTAAAAACGAATAATTATAAATAAAGAATAAAAAACGACTTACTGTATAAAAAAAATACACAAGTAAAATCCTGTAAATCATTACTTTATACTCTTGTAGTCTGAGGTATTTTAACATGGGAATGGTTCAAAAATATGTGTAAAAATAGAAAATAAATTACACTTTCAAACCCTGCTTCTCCCTTTTTATAAATTGTTAGTTAAATTGTGAAAATTACAAGATTAAATACTTTATCTCTTTAAAATTAAAATTATATTTGGAGATCGATTTTTTAACATCTAAAACCTAGTCAATGTCAAACAAAAATTTACATGATTTAACAACCCAAGTTCGTAGAGATATTTTACGAATGGTTCACAAAGTAAACTCTGGACATCCAGGTGGTTCTTTAGGCTGTGCAGAATTTCTAGTTGCACTTTATACGAATATCATGCATCGCAAAGAAGGCTTTGACATGGATGGGATTGATGAGGATTTATTTTTCCTTTCAAATGGTCATATTTCTCCTGTTTTTTACAGCGTATTGGCACATTCAGGGTATTTCCCAGTTGAAGAACTGAATACGTTTAGATTGTTAAACTCACGATTGCAAGGCCACCCAACAACACATGAAGGGCTTCCGGGAATTCGAATTGCTTCTGGATCTTTAGGTCAAGGGCTTTCGGTGGCTATTGGTGCGGCACAAACAAAAAAATTAAATAAAGATTCACATTTGATTTATAGCCTTCACGGCGATGGCGAATTACAAGAAGGTCAAAATTGGGAAGCGATCATGTATGCTTCTGGAAAAAATGTTGACAACCTCATTGCAACCATCGATTTAAACGGAAAACAAATTGACGGTGCTACGGACGATGTACTTCCTATGGGAAGTATTAAAGGGAAGTTTGAAGCTTTTGATTGGACGGTTATCGAAATTGAAAACGGAAATGATATTGAGGCCATCTTAGAAGGAATGGCAACGGCCAAAGCTGCTACTGGCAAAGGAAAACCGGTTTGTGTGCTCTTAAAAACCATGATGGGCAATGGTGTTGATTTCATGATGCACACCCATGCATGGCACGGAAAAGCACCGAATGACGAACAGTTAGAAAGTGCTTTAAATCAGAATCCAGAAACTTTAGGAGATTATTAATTTCAAAACCAACATAGAATGAAAACTTATACATATACAGAGAAAAAAGATACGAGAAGTGGTTTTGGAGCTGGTCTTACAGAACTTGGAAGAACCAACCCAAATGTCGTGGCACTTTGTGCGGATTTGATTGGGTCTTTAAAAATGAATCAATTTATTGATGAAAATCCAGAACGTTTTTTTCAAATTGGAATTGCGGAAGCCAATATGATGTCTATTGCCGCTGGCTTGACTATTGGAGGTAAAATACCCTTTACGGGAACCTTTGCGAACTTTTCTACCGGTCGTGTGTACGATCAAATCAGACAATCGATAGCATACTCTGATAAGAATGTGAAAATATGTGCCTCTCACGCTGGATTAACCTTGGGTGAAGATGGCGCTACGCACCAAATTTTAGAAGATATTGGATTGATGAAAATGCTTCCGGGCATGGTGGTTATCAATACGTGTGACTACAACCAAACCAAAGCAGCAACGATTGCGATTGCGGATTATGAAGGTCCTGTCTATTTAAGATTTGGAAGGCCAGCAGTGCCCGTTTTCACTCCTGCTGATCAAGTATTTGAAATTGGAAAAGCCATTCAACTTCAAGAAGGTTCAGATGTAACGATTGTTGCGACTGGGCATCTTGTTTGGGAAGCGCTTGAAGCCGCAAAAGTATTGCATGAACAAGGAATTTCTGCAGAGGTCATTAATATCCATACGATCAAACCCTTAGATGATAAAGCCATTTTAGATTCTGTGGCGAAAACAGGTTGTATTGTCACTGCTGAAGAACACAACCACCTTGGAGGTTTGGGAGAAAGTGTGGCGAGAGTCTTAGGGCTTCACCACCCAACACCACAAGAGTTTGTTGCGACTAATGATACCTTTGGAGAGTCTGGGACTCCTGCGCAATTGATGGAGAAATACGGACTTAACAGTGATAGCATTGTTGAGAAAGCATTGAAAGTTATTAAGAGAAAATAACGGTAACAAACTTTACTGTTTTAACCAAAAAAGAGTCGCAAATGCGACTCTTTTTTTATGCTCTAAATAGTGGGATTTATTCTACTATTCTAGACTCTGCTCTGTATCATCTAAATAATTAGGGATTCCATTTTCGTTGGTATCCACTAGAGTGATCAGATTAGCCGAAAATTTATTTCGACTTGCATTGTATTTTATAGGAGAAATCAACTGATTAGCATCCAACTCTAAGGCAGCGAGACTTGTTTCGAGTGCAGCTCTAGTATCCTCTGTATAAGTCTCTACATCTACTTCATATTTAGTCAGAGTTCCGTCGCCATCATCATCTGTATCTATAAAATCAACCACTAAATCTTCGTCTGTATCTTTACCATATAAATCATAATCAATTTCTATCACTTCCATATAAGATGGGATATTATCAAAATCATGGTCCATTGTTTCCGTTTGCAACAATTCAAACTTAAAAACTAAATTTGAATATACAGGAATACCTGTCTTAGGTACTGCAAAATACCCTAAACCTGAAGGTAAAAACATGACGCCCATTCCATACCCGTCATAAGATACCGTCCCATCAGAATTGGTTATAAATGTACCCACATTAAATTGTGGCATCACTCGACTCCAACCTGGAATTACACTGACCAAATCAAAATTGACAGGGGTTGAACTCTCATCAAATTCAACACCATCCATAAGAGATCCTGCATACTTAACGCGTACTTTGTCACAAAATCGAGGTGACTGCTCAGTTGTTGTCCCTTGGTTGATTCTTAAAATATAATATTCGTATTCAACGTCTTTAAAGGTAGTTGTTTTAGTCTCAACAGCTGACATTAAAAGCGTCGCATCCGTAGGGAGAGTTTCGCCCTCCAACAACTCTGTAATTATCACATCTGCCATGCTAGGATCAGCCAAAGCACTCACCTCTGTAGAGTTGTAATAATGCGTATTAAGGTAAGCCACAAGTGTATCACTATCTACAACTTGCTGTTCTGTACGGTCTTTTTCTGGTACGGATACTATAGAATCATCATCAGGACTGCAAGAGATGACTGAAATAATCAGCGCGCAAATAAAGAGTATGTTATATTTATAGTTCATATGTTTCTATTTAGGGTTGCAAGATACAATAATATAGTATTTTTGTATAATACATTAACGTTGTTTTAAGCATTTTATGAGAATAGATAAATATTTATGGTGCGTCCGTTATTTCAAAACCCGAAATATTGCCACAACAGCGTGCAAAAAAGGGCATATCAGAGTAAATGATGCCATTGTAAAGCCAAGCAGAGACATCTATCCAATGGACAAAATAGTGCTGCGTTTGAATCAGGTGAACTATCAATTGACGGTTTTGGACATTCCACCCAGTCGTGTGGGGGCTAAACTTGTGGATATCTATAGAATAGACACCACACCAAAATCTGAATTTGAAGCACAAGAGTTATTAAAATATTCAAAAGATTATTACCGTCAAAAAGGGGAAGGGCGACCGACTAAAAAAGACCGTCGAGAAATTGATGGGTATTTAGAAAGTGATGATAATAAAGAATAATACAAAAAGAATAAAACAGTTTTTTATCTTTGAACAAACGAACACTATGGATTTAACAGAGAATTGCATTTTAAATCACGACGAAATAAATCATAAAGTAAAACGAATTGCGTATCAGATTTATGAATCGAATGTTGAAGAACAAGAAATTATTCTTGCTGGCATCGAATCAAATGGTTATTTGTTTGCTGAGAAATTAAGAGCCGCCTTGGTTGAAATTTGTGACATCAACCCTGTTCTTTGTAAAGTAAGCATTGACAAAAGAAATCCAACAAACCCCATCAGCACCTCGCTTACAAAAGAGGCGTACACAAATAAATCATTGGTATTGGTGGATGACGTGTTGAATTCTGGAACGACCTTAATATATGGAGTCAAGCATTTTCTGGATGTTCCTTTAAAACAATTTAAAACAGCGGTGCTTGTCAATAGAAATCATAAGAAATACCCTGTCAAAGCAGATTTTAAAGGTATTTCTTTATCAACCTCCATACATGAGCATATTTCTGTCATCTTTACAGGAAAAAAAACGAAAGTGATTTTAGAGTAATTTAGACTGAATGGTCGCTACAATTTCGGTGACACTTAGGGTGTCGGTTTGTATCCCTATTTCGGCTTGGTTGTAAAAAAAAGAACGCTCAAATAAATGCTTTGCTATAAATTCTGGAATGTCTTCATTTTTTAAATTGGC
This sequence comes from uncultured Flavobacteriaceae bacterium, assembly GCA_943787365.1. Lineage (GTDB taxonomy): Bacteria > Bacteroidota > Bacteroidia > Flavobacteriales > Flavobacteriaceae > Hel1-33-131. The sequence goes on along the minus strand of CALSMD010000005.1, from coordinate 76,886 downwards.
AATCAACGGGCGTTTTGCTTTTTCATGAATCAAGCGTTCTGATAAATTTTTAATCGAAATGTTTAGATAAACCGTCACAACATTAGGGTGATTTACCAAAAACTGCATGGTGTCGGAATAGCAAGGCGTCCCACCTCCCAATGCCAAAACTAAGGAATCGGAATGCTTACACAGCTGTTTGACGGCTTCGGCTTCTAGGTTTCTAAAAAATATTTCGCCTTTAGAATTAAATATTTCAGAAATTGTTGCCTGCTGTTTTTGTTCAATGAATTGGTCCAAATCTACAAAATTAGTGTTTAACTTTTCTGCAAGTATCTGTCCAACAGTAGACTTACCAGATCCCATATATCCTAACAAAACAACGATCATACTTCTATAATAATTTGATTATACCCTCTCTTAAATTAACTAGAACAAAAAAACGAAAAATAATCTGAAAAAGCATTGTATAATTAATTAATCCCTTTATATTTGCAGCCGCATTGAGGGAAATAAATGACCTGGTAGCTCAGTTGGTAGAGCATCTCCCTTTTAAGGAGAGGGTCCTGGGTTCGAGCCCCAGCCAGGTCACTAAAAAAAGTTAAGTTTATTCTTAACTTTTTTTATACCTTTAACATTCATAATGCGCACGTGGCGGAATTGGTAGACGCGCTAGCTTGAGGGGCTAGTGGGAATTATTCCCGTGGAAGTTCGAGTCTTCTCGTGCGCACTATTATATTTCCATATAATTAGTCTTAAGTATTTTGACTTAAACACTCCACAATTTCACCCCAATACATTACTTAGCTTGAACATTGGTAAATACATGGCTATTAAAATAACGCCCACCATCACTCCTACAAACATGATGATTACAGGTTCCATGATGGTTGACAATAGCTTTGATTTTTGCTGAACTTGGGAATTATATTGAGTATTTAAGCGTTCAAAAATAAATTCATTTTGATTGGTTTCCTCGGCAACTTTTACCATGGCTACCATTTTATCATCAAACAATGCATGTGGTTTTAAACTCTCACTTAGCGACTTTCCTTTCAAAAGGTCTTGCTCAACGATTTCTAACGCTTTTTGTAAGGGATAAAAACTGATCATTTGTTTTACCAATTGGATGCTATTAACTACAGGAACTTTAGAAGCTGTCAACAGTGTCACTGCTTGGGTAAACTGAGATAAGTATACCTTTTTTACAAATTCTCCTAGAAAAGGTACTCTAGAAACAAAGGTATCTTTGGCCTTATTATACCATATTTTTTTATTAAAAAATGCTCTAGAAATGAAGATCCCAAAAATCAGTATAAGGACTAACCACCCATAGCTTTTCATGAATTCAGAACAACTGATTATAAATTTTGTGATGGCTGGCAAGTCCACGTTTTGTTGTTCAAAAATATCTTGAAACATGGGCACTACAAACTGTAGCATAAACCCTACCACTAACACGGCCGTTGTTAAAATAATCATCGGATAGGTCAATGCAGTGATCACGTTTCTACGCTGTTCATTCTTTCTGACATAAAAGCTCCCTAACTGCTCTGTAACTTGTGCTAAGGTGCCTGTTTCTTCACCAATTTTGAGTGAAAAATATTCATAGTTTGAGAATTCTTTATGGCTTTTTACAGCATCCGATAGACTCGAACCTGAAACAATTGCTTGCGATAACTCTTGCAGTATTTTTTTTGGTTTTTTTTTCTTTAGGGTATTTTCGATAAGCTCTAAACCATCTTTAAGCGTGATCCCGGCTTTTAAAAGAACGCTCAATTCGGAATAAAAATCCTCTTTTATTTTATTGGAAAATGACTGTCCAAAAAGGGTGATTTCTTTTTGCAAAAAAGAAGTCTTAACCTCTTTATTTTCTGGATGTTGCTTATTGGATTTTAGAGTGTTTAATTGAAAGCCCATTGCTGTGTTTTATGGATTAAAAAGTCCTTTAGCATTCATATATACTGTGGCATCATTATTTACATAAATAAACAACGTACGGTTTTGAAATGCTTTGGTAGTGATTAGCTTTATCGCATCTATTGAATTTGTTGTGACCTGTTCGCCATCAAAATAAAAATTCTTACTTTCTAATTGAACTGGAAATGTGTCTTGTGCTTTAATAATATAAGATTCGGACAAGGTATAGGATACCGAATCCAATTCGTTCCTCAATAGCAATCTATCCTCAGAAGCATTAAAACGAATGGAAGGATACCGATTAAAATCTAACCACAACTCTGTTTCTAGTTTGTTTATTTCTAATGTAATATTGAAATTTTCTTGCATTACTCCCATCTGTTTTTGCACCAATCCAAGCACCGTAAACGCCAATCCTACGACAATACTTGTCAAAAGCAGGACAATACTCAATTCACTGATTGTGAAGGCTTTTATTTTTTTAATAGATTGCATTGTACGTTTTTCTGATGGTTTTATGACGGTCTAAGTCTGTAGCTTCAAAAACGATTCGGGGCTGATTGTGTTCTTCCAAACGTTCTACGGATATGCTCCAATTTTGAAAGCGCTCTGTGTAAGGCATTTCTAATTTTTGGTGTTGCTGTAAATACTGTAATTCAATTAAATGGGTGTCAATGGCCATCGTGTTTGAGGTGACCGCATCGGACACAAGGTTATTCAAAATCATGCTTGCCAACAAAAAAGTGACCACTACAAGAACCGTCGCGATTAAAGTTTCCATGAGCGTGGAAGCCTTTATTTTTTTTAATACAGCCATTTTAGCACCTCCTTTTTTGAATTATTAAACAAGAGTCCTACATATTTTTTGGGCAATTTATGCACATTGATTTTTCCGTTATAGATATGATTTTGATAAATGGATCCGAATTGATTGGCTATAAAATTTTTGGCAAATACGGTTCCGTACACAGTTCCTTTTAATTCGGTGTTTTGATTGCAATACAACTCCCCTATCAAAACAGATGTTTCTTGAAGTTCAATTTGAGTTTTATAATTGTTAGGAGGATCGTTTCCTAAATAAACAACGACCCCTTTCACTACCGAAGACTTCCCTATTTGGATGGAAGGTTTTTCTTTTATTCCCGTAGTATTGGATTGACTCCCCACTTGATTTTTATTTAAAATTAATGCGGACGGATAACGTAATTGTACCGAATTACCAACACTCATTTTCTTTGATGCGAAAGCTTGAAAATTAGCAATGACATTATTTTCGATTTCAATCTCGGGGGCTATGAGCACAATGTCCTTTAGTACGGCAGACGCCTGCACTGTGATTTTCGTCTTGGATTGCACGATAATATGCCCTGTTAATTGAACCTCATTAAGAAGGATATCGCTCTTTGAGAAATGAATTTGAACAGGTTTAAAAAACGAATTGCTATACAGGCCAGGTTTAATTGTAATGAATTGAGCATTTGAAATTTCTGAAACTTGATATTCTATCGACTCTATTTGATCAAAGATGCCAGTTGTCAAAGGTGGCAATGCAGCAGACTGCTGTGTAGAACCATAAAGAAGTTGAGAACCCGTATAGGAGTGTCCCGAAATGGTTCCTGCCTTTACGCCTTGTTTGGGTAAAAAAACGACGCCCTCAATTTTGGTTCTCCCCACCACTACCAGCGGTTTGCGCGTATCTTGTAAATATAAGGCGGTTCGATTTTGAGCCTTGGACTTTGCTCCTATCAAAGCGATTTTTCGGAAATGATTGGTTTTGATTTTAGATTTTGAAGTGACTATTTCAAAAATACCCCAAAAATCACGATGGATTTTTAAGGTCTTATAATTCGTTTCATCAAGTGGTATTGCTACGGTGTCCTTCAAACGAATGGAGTGAAGCATGGCATGTTCTATTCCTTTCTGAGCGTTCTCTGTGGTTTCAAGTATGAAGTCCGTTTGTACTTGAAACCGTTTGTGGCTATGCAGCAATAAAACAAAACCCATCAGCAACACGGCTATAATAATCGAAATAAACAGCGTCAATTGCAAAGCCCCTGATTTGAGTTTTAACAAAACCATTAAGGACGTTTTATGATTTGAAGTTGACGGTTATAGCGCACTACAATTTCGTTAGTACTTCCTCTTACAAGCGTCACACTGTCCACCGTTTGTCCCTTTTTTAATATATACTGGCGGTTGTTGATATTCACCACAAAAACGGGGGTCTTGCTCTTGGTTTTTTGTACAATTCCTGCATAGGTGATTTGTTTGAGAGACTTTGGTTTTGGAGGCGGGCGAAATGGTTTCTTAATTTTTTTAGGAGGTTTTGAAAACGTTCCTAAAAAGGGATCTCGATCTATCTTTTGAATGGAGAAAGAATCAATTTCGACATGAATACTTGGTATAAAAACTTGGTTTTGAAAATTTTCAATTACAGGGATCTCTTTTGGACGGAGTCCACTGTTGATTTTAATGGCAATGCCCCCCCAAATAATAAGGACCGCAGCAACTAGCAAATATGTTTTGTATTTATTATTCAACAGTGAATTTTTGAGTGGTATAGCTTGTTTGAAAGCTAGGGTTTAGAGCGCGTACACGCCATTCATAGCTGTTAACTGCTAGGTTCGAAACACTAAAAACTGTAGCATTAGTGGTTTCATTTTTAATGATTTCAGTTGCATTTTCAAAACTAGGAATGGCGATTTGAAAGGAATAGGTTTCTGCATTTAAAACGGGATCCCATGAAAAATTGATGGTGTCTGTAGTGCCAAAACTAACGGCATCCGCAGGCGCCAGAAGCACCACGATTGTTTGAGAAATATCGACATCATCCGTGGATTCCACCAAAAAACTTTGGGTTGAAAAAGCGGTGGTATATCCCGAGTTTTCTGCTCGTACACGCCATTGGTAATCATTTGGTGTTAACTCCTTTGAAAAACTTGTACTGGTGACTAAAGAATCCACCACAATTTGTGTGGCTTCGCCAAATGTTGGTGTTGAAATCTGGAGACGGTAATGGACGGCATCTTTGAGAGATTCCCAAGAAAACGTGACATTTGCATTGCTCAAAACACTGTTGTTTGTGGGGGCTAAAGCCGTCACTGTTTTTTGTGAAATATCTTCGACCCCAATAATGTCATCACAACTGATTGTTAGTAATAAGAGGACCATTAGTTTTAAATTTCTCATAACTAAAAATTTTTGTAGTTAATTTTCTTTTTGGCTTTTTTCGCAAGTCGGTGGGTATCGATTGGACAGCGATCGTCACTTTCTACGAAATCTACAATTTCAAGTTGGCGTTTTTTGTTTTCTTTCCAACATGCCTTTGAGGTTTGATACCCAAATACAACGCCTTCACTAAAGTGTATCGAATGTTGTTCTTTATTGGTATCATAGGTTTTTAAGACATAGTTATTGATTCCTGTATGTTCCAAAAACACTTCTTGAGCAGTGCTTAATTTCGCAGCGGTTTCAGCATCGAAAACCACTGAAATAGTGGATACTAAATGTGCGTTACTTTTGGTCTGTAAAAACTGAAAAACATCTTTATTTGCCTCACTGTTTAAGCTCTTCAAAACAGCCACACGGTCTGCAATTTCTAGTTTTAGAAAGTGGGGTTTTGGCTTCACAGAATCTACATACTTTACAACGACAGACTTGTTTTGAGTGCGTTTCGCATTTTCAAAGGCCTTCAATTTGGCTTTATTAAACGGGACTCCATTTACTTGCACTTTAATCGGATGCTGGAATTGTGGGAAGGCGGCAAAATTATAATCTTGTTCTAACATAAAATTCTTGTGCACACCTATGGTACCAAGTTGTATGTTTTGTGTGGTTTTCATTTGACGTTCTTGCTGAACGGACAGGGTTCTACAACTTGTAAAGCTTGCTATCAGCAATACAATGCAACTATATTTGATCATAAGATTGAGGTGTTTGTATTTAAAAAAAAGGCTTTTTTTCAAACTCAATTCAAAATAAATTTTGTCTGTGGAGCTACTTTGAATTTTAGAGGGATGCCACAAGTTTTGGCAACCACCACTGAAGGCCGTCGCTAGGAAGTTTTTAGAATGGACTGCAATGGGGGTATTGAGGTGCATTTTAGGTTAAGTTTTCGTTGGGATAACTAATATATGAAAAATTTGGAGATCCAAAGCAAAAAGCTGAAATTAGTATCAAATAGCTGCCTTATTTGAGGCGTAACATCATTGTGGCTTTAGACCGCATTCCTAGCACAATTTCTTAGGAGTGCCACTTTATCTTAAAAGAATCGTAGATATTGTAGTGCTTTACAGTTTATGAAAATAGATTTTTAAATTGGAGATCACAATTTGTGACCTCCAAAATTGGGTGTCGCAAATTTCGACCCTAAAAATTTTAACTAAATGGATGGAACGTGTTTATAGTTTTATGTAAATTTTCTAAATCGTCTTGCTGGTATCTCTCTGTTGAACTGATGTAACGATGTTCTTCTAAATACCTCTATTACAAGTCTTTATCATGGAATACCAAACATTCCCTTATAAGGGACAACTTAGCGTAAAAGAGCCGTAGAGGTTGCTAAACGTATGGCAGAAGTATTGGAGATTTCTTTGGATAGATTGGCTCACGGGGAAAATAAAGCACAAGACACCATAGAAGATAATGATTTACTCACGTTGTTTAACAAGGCTCAAAACCTTTCTGAAAAACAAAAAGAAACCGTTAAAGATTTCCTCTCTGCTTTTGTTCTTAAAGCTGACCTTACGCAAAAATTAGCACAATAAAACTATCCTAAAAACCCAACACTATCTATTTCTAAAACAGTATTATCGTCTTGATAATTCCTTGCGCTTGAGTATTTCCAATCTATTGTATTAGTTACAAAACCACTTTCTACTGGATTGTTATGGATATAATCTATTTTTTGTTTAATAACCTTTTCACTCCATAACTCTATAGGTTTATTATGGTGTTGCCAAAATTGATGTTTACTGGTTGTTGCATTCTTTTTTCCCGCTCGCTCAAACATCCATAATAACCATTCTTTTCGGCTTTCTTGTGGACTGTTTTCTATGGCTTCAATCAATTTTTTAGATGTATGCCTCTTAAAGTCTCGTAATAATTCGGAGGGTTGTTCTTTGGCTGACCTAAAAATAAAATGTACATGGCTTGGCATAAAACAATAACAATATAATTCCATGCCTTTTTCCTTTCTACAATACGTAATACTCTCTGCTAAAACATCAAAATATACCTGCCTTGTAAAAACATCTATCCAGTTTACAGTTGCAAAACTTACAAAATATAAGCCCGACTTATTATGAAATTTATAGTTTCTACTCATTGCACTAATTTAATAAAAAACACTACCGTTAAGATGTACTTAGTGGTCATAAACTTATTAAAAAATTACATAAATACAAAATTTTTATGTTTTCAAAACCATGACTACAATTTATGACGCCTCTCTAAAGTCGCTACCGCTAAGCTGCGCTTAGTGGACGTAAACTAGCTGAAAACAATTTTCACTTTTACCTCAACAATGACTGCCAATCTAAATCGCTACCGCTAAGCTGCGCTTAGTGGACGTAAACTAGCTAAAACAATTTTCACTTTCACCTCAACTAATGACTGCCAATCTAAATCGCTCCCGCTAAGTTGTACTTAGTGGACGTAAACTAGCTAAAAACCCTTTTCACTTTACATATACTATACTTCCTACTAATCTTTGACGTTACCACGCTATAGCGTGGCGAGAGCGAGACTTGCCAATCTCTGACGCCACTAAGTACAACTTAGCGGGAGCGCAAACTAGCGGCATCAGGGGGAGAGCGAGACTTGCCAATCTTTGACGCCACTAAGTACAACTTAGCGGGAGCGCAAACTAGCACCATCAGGGGGATTTTCTATTATTTTAAGATACTTGGAGCCCTTTAAAAAATATAACCAATTAAGTCCAATAAAAACTAATGGTATAAACTTAAACCCTCCCTTTCCAATTTTCTGTATTGGTATATCAAACAAAACAAGTAAAGTTATCAAGTTAAAAGTTAGAAGAATAGAAATAACTATAATAGTAGACCATTCTGCAATTGATTTATTTGTCTTATATGAAAAAGAATATAAAACATAAAATAGGGTTTTGAATAAATTCATTTACCTTAATTTTAATTTATTTATTAGTTTATAGGGTTTCCATTAGAATCTCTTATGACACCATCCGATTGTCTAAACTCAAGGTCTTTTGGTTGATCTAAACCTAAAATGCGACCTTCTTCTAATTTTTCTCGCTGCTCTCTTTCTCTAGAATCATGAATAGCATTTTGATACCTTTCTGTACTCATCATAATTTGTCCACTATTTATTACAACCCCAATTACAGGATAAACATAACTAATTCCTTCGATTACTATATTAGCAACTAAACCTTCTGCTGCTAAATCTTGCTGAGAACCTTCAGTTGTTACAACATCATATAAATTACCCCCTATTTTTATTGCAGTTAAGACCCCTGAAGCTATTTTAGCTCCTTTAGGTAAATCTATATTAGAACCAGACATATTTGTAAATCTTGGTCCTAAATCTCCAACATTAGGAATTTTAACTTTTCCTCCTAAATTCTCAACAGATGTTAACATTAACATTACAGCTGGATTAAGATTATCACCATTACCTTTGTTGGTAATCATACCCAAATCGACACCAATATCACTAAAATTATCAGCACTCCAACCATCTGCTCCTTTTGTCCAACTTGCTCCTGATGCATCTGTATATGTAGAGCCATTTGCGGCATTTTGGTCGCACTTTACACAACCACCATCTGGGTCAATATTAGAAATAGGATTATTTCCCATTCCTAGATACGGGCTAAAAAACTCTCCCGCAGGATCAACCGTCAACCACCGTCCAATCCTTCCATCCCAAAGTCTCAACTCAAAAGCCTCTTTTCCCGTTTCAGAGTCTTTCTCTTGTCCTTGGTATTTATACCTATAATTGCCTTCTATATTTCCCCCGCTCCCGCTAAGTTGTACTTAGTGGACGTAAACTAGCTAAAAACCCTTTTCACTTTACATATACTATACTTCCTACTAATCTTTGACGTTACCACGCTATAGCGTGGCGAGAGCGAGACTTGCCAATCTCTGACGCCACTAAGTACAACTTAGCGGGAGCGCAAACTAGCACCATCAGGGGTTTACCATAATTTATTTTCCTCGTATGCTTTAAGGTCCCTTCTTAATTGTTCTATAAAAAAAATGATAGATGCTATTGGGATATTATAAATATCAATTAAATAGATGAAAAAAGAATCAATAAATAAAATTAAAATTAAAACTAAAACCCAACCGTATTTAAACCTAAAACCAAATTTGTGTAATTTATTTACTGAAGATGACAGATAAATAGTTTCAAAATGTGCATAGTCTTTTTTCTTGAAATTTTGAGAATCATCAATATTAGTTAACAAGGATAGATATTTTAAGACACTCTCTTTTTCTTTCTTAATTTTACTTTTTGGTGTATAATTACTTACGTATTTAATCAACAACTTTAATCTTATTATTTTTTTTTCAGAAAAATAAGTTATCTTTTTATTTTCAAAGGTGTTAATATATTTTCCTGCTTTTTTTTCAAAATTATCTTCAAAATCCATTTTGCTAAGTTAAAACATTGATTTTATTATTGTTTTTAATCGACTGCCATCTGTATATATCCTATTAAAATAGTTTACTGTATTGGGTGTGTAAATAGATTCTGGGTTATTAAAAATATATCTTCCTGTATGAACAAACCCTTTAAAGTTTTTTATCAAAGCTCTTTGACCTGAATACCCAATCGAAGGACGTGAAAAAGGAGAACTTAAGATTTTGATTGAATTTGGCGTCAATTTATGAACCACTATGGCATCAATTTTTAAAGCAATTGCTTTAACATATCTATATCCTCTTAAAGCATATCGTCCTAAAACAGGCAATGCTTTAGTTCCAATTTGCACTCCTGGACCAGTAGGTAAAATGTACATAGCAAGGTCAGCAGCTTGGTTAGTAGCCCCATGTATACTACTAATCATATCATCGTATTCAGGCTTATAATGATTTTGATAACGCCATTGATTTAACTGATTTCCTTCGGTATAATCAGTTCCAAAATCATTGTTATAATCTGATAAGTTTCCTGTAAATGAAGTGTTCCACCAATCTGGCTGACCACTTTGCATCCAATTAGGTATTCCACTAAAATCAAAACCTTTTTTTCCTATTGTTCCTAAATCAACTGCATCTAATTGTTGTGTTGGACATGGGGGTTCTCCTTCGCCACCACAACTTGATCCACCATCTGGATCTATACTACTTATAGGATTATTTCCCATCCCCAAATAAGGGCTTGCATATTGCCCCGCAGGATCAACCGTCAGCCACCGCCCTATTCGTCCATCCCACAAACGTAACTCAAAAGCCTCTTTTCCCGTTTCAGCGTCTTTTTCTTGTCCTTGGAATTTATACCTGTAATTGCCTTCTATATTGCGGTTAGGCATGGGCATCCCAAAAGGATAGTAGTCTGTTTTCGCAGTTAAAGATACTGCATTTCCGCCATTTTTCATAATCACCGCACGTACATTTCCTAAATGGTCGGTGAGTTGGTACACCCCGCTCCCGCTAAGTTGTACTTAGTGGACGTAAACTAGCTAAAAACCCTTTTCACTTTACATATACTATACTTCCTACTAATCTTTGACGTTACCACGCTATAGCGTGGCGAGAGCGAGACTCGCCAATCTCTGACGCCACTAAGTACAACTTAGCGGGAGCGCAAACTAGCGGCATCAGGGGTTACTTTGATAAACTAGCACCAGCTTCATTTACCATAAATTCATTAAACATATAACCTTGTAACACATCTAAATTCTTATCTAAAAAAGTAACATAAATTAATCCTGCATCACTTACAGCGTATTCAGATTCTTTATGCAATTGGCTTAACTTCTCATATTTTCCTTTAACCAACAATTCCAATATCAAATCATTCGTCTTTTTTGTATCTATCGCTAATTCATTGGTAATGTTTTCAACTTTAGTTTTTTTGTCCGATTTTAAGTAATAAGCCTTTACCAAACTATCATTCTCATAAAAAAAAGTTTCAGTATTTAACTCATCAAAATTACCGTTTGGATATCTAAAATATTCAATCATCGCAAAACCACTATTGTTTTTTTTACTCTCTTTATTATAAAAATGCAGTAATTTACTTCTTGCTTTTTCTTTATGTGATGTAAACTTATAAGAATTAATTTTTGGATATTTATCCCTGTAAAAATCATTTATTCTCTTTACGTCAACAGATTTACACCCAACTAATATTAGAGCTAATATCAATATTTTTTTTAAGTATTTCATTAGTGTTCGATTTCTCCTTGAATTAGTGGTCCAACTTCTAAAGTAATTATTGGTTTAGGTGCAATAGTTGAAACAGGTTTATGAAAAAACGCTCCTCTTGGCCAAAATAATTTTGAAGGCTCATATGGTTTTCCATCAAAAACACCGTAATGTGTACGCAAAGGTAAATCCAATGCACTTCTGAAAATATTTTCCCCGCTCCCGCTAAGTTGTACTTAGTGGACGTAAACTAGCTAAAAACCCTTTTCACTTTACATATACTATACTTCCTACTAATCTTTGACGTTACCACGCTATAGCGTGGCGAGAGCGAGACTTGCCAATCTCTGACGCCACTAAGTACAACTTAGCGGGAGCGCAAACTAGCGGCATCAGGGGTGGCACTAGCGATGACGTGACATACTAGCGCCATCAGGGTAATCAATAGTGTCTTTTACATAAACTTCTCGCTCAAAGTATTTTTTATGTTTTAAAATTCTTAACACAGAAGAATCCTCTTTTATTTTAATTTCATTTATAACCTCTTCTAAAAGGATTAAACTAATTTTCTGCTTCCCCTTTTTTAATGCAAAAATACCAAATGATGGAGTTAAGGTCCCATCACTAAATGTGTCATTCTTAACTTCGTTAACTGAATATCTATTTTTAACAATTACTGATAGCAAATTATCGTCTCCTTTAAAATTAGTATTATATCTTTTTATTTGCCCTAAATTCTTTCCAAGATTTAAAGTGTCTGCAATTTCAATTGTAAAAAATGAACTTAAATCAGAATCAATGCTATTGTTGTTTCTATAATATATACCCTGGTTTTCATAACAAATATCATTTATTATTTTATACTCTATTTTACTTCTTAAATGGCCTGAAGCATCATAATAAAACCACCAATTTTTTTTTGATTTATTATCTAATTGACCTTTACTTTTAATACTACCATTTTGATTATATATAAATAAAGTATCATTAACAAATTCTGTATATGTGTTTTCTTTCTTTGACTCTTTTTCTTTACATGAAAAAAAGTAAATAAATGATATTATCAGTAGTAAAATTATTTTCTTTTTCATTTTAGTTATTTAACCAATAAATAGTTGAATTTTTCATATTTTCATTAGCACGACGAACAGAGTCTTTAGTACGTGGTGTTGTAACAGGAACATCTATATAAGTTGTATCAATTACGGATTTCACTACATTACCGTTACTTTCCATAACACCATGGAGATGAAATATAATAGCCTGAACTGTTGTATCATCACTTGTAGGGGGCGAAATCAAAGGCTTAAGGTTATTATAATGCTTTAAAGCTTCTACTATTTCATTTATATTGTTTAAAGCACCATTGGATGAAGGGAGATTATTACCTGGAATAATCATCTCATTAAAATCCCAAGTACCATAAATTTCGCCATCGCCTTTTCTTGACATTTGATTATCAGTTCCATTTCCATACATTGTAGATCCACTGTTTCCTTCTAATAATGATGCAAAAAGAGATATCCCATGACTCACATCATCCCAAAAAGTTCTACCTTTAGAAATAGAAACTTCACTTAATGCAAATGGCGTATGTAACGCTGAAGGTGTGTCTCCAGCACCTGACCAAATATTCCCTCCTGCATCTGTCGCTGTTCCTCCCATAACTGAAAACACACATGGTCTACCTCCTTTAGTAGTACACCCTCCATCTGGGTCTGTTACACTTGCTGGGTTGTTAGCCATTGCAAGATAAGGTGAGTGGAATTCTCCATAAGGATCTGGGCTTATCCAACGCCCAATCCTAGCATCATACATTCTCAATTGGAACGCATTTAATCCAGTCTCTTTATCCTTTTCCGCAAACTCACCTTGGTAACCATACCTATAATTGCCTTCTATATTTCGGTTAGGCATTGGCATCCCAAAGGGATAGTAGTCTGTTTTCGCAGTTAAAGATACAGCATTTCCGCCATTTTTCATAATTACGGCACGTACATTTCCTAAGATGGTCGGTGAGTTGGTAGGCATCTGTTCCTGTCTCGCGGTAGTGGACCCCCAAACGGCTGCTGCCATAAATGGGGTGTTCTTTGAGCACGGTGGGTTGGAGTATTGTGGGTCCAAACGCACCAGTATAAATGCCCATTGGACTGCCAGAAGCATCCCGTACATAGTAGGTTAGATAGGTATTCCCTGAACTATAAACTTCTTTGCGTACACGCTGCCCCCGATCGTCATAGAAAAAGGCCAGTTTGGCGGCTGTGGGGACTTGCAGGTTTATATTGTCAATAAAAATAGTTCCACTTGATGTACAATCGCGCTGGACTTCTATGGTAATGGTGGATGTGGTGGGCGTGAATTCAAAGCTACTGTGTGTTGTAAAATAAGGTATGCACGCTCGATTATTTGGACCAACATTAGAGGCTGCTACTGGGTTGGGGCTGTTATGTGCCACAGTGCCTAATATTAATCCATTGGCATCCTTTATGGTGATGATAACTCCTGCGGCGGCCTGAATAAGATCGTGTCTGTCCATAAATAACGTATGTTTTACGATGGCGTCTAAGTCGAGTTTATGAAATTTGTTGGGCGCAACATTTAACTCACGTTTGGCAGTCGCATCGTCCATACTTAAAGCAACAGCCATTCCATAAGTTTCTAATAGTTCCGAGCAACCTCCAACATCTGAACCCCTAACAGGAGTCGAATATCTGTTTGAGAATACTGAAGAGACACGTTCAGAAGGGTTGTTACTGCTACTAAAGGTCCAGAAGGTAGGATCTCCGTCGCTATTCAATGAGAAATCGTTTTCATAGATACGGGTCCAAGAGGGGGTTGTGGTTGCAGAAAAGGTATTTATTTTGGTGACCAATCCTGCGGCATTGTATTCATAGCTTATCTGCTCTTGTAGATTGGAGACCAGTTGTCCGATGCTGTTGTAGCTGTAGTTGTTGGTGGCACTGCTGCCTTGCGATTTTAAATCGCTGTAGCGGTCGGAATCAGGGTTGTCATTGGTATCGGTGACGGTGGTGAGTTGGTTGGTTTTTGGTTTATAGTTGTAGGAGAAGTTGTCCATGGCGTTGCTGCCACCACCGGTATAGCCATTTCTGTTGAGGGTTTGGATGTTGCCATTGGCATCGTAAGTGATGTTGCTGACATCGTAATCTCCTTCGGGGATGATGAGGGGGGCTTCTACTATTTTTGCGGAGAATATACTGCCTGTTTTGGCATGGAATCCTGGTTTTAAGGTGATGCTGTTGGTGGCTTTTAGGTTAAGGGTTTGCCCGGCGTTTGTGATGGCTGTGGATATAATGTCTGGCGGAAATGGTGAGGGAGTGTTGTCGGTAGCAGAAAAATTGGCACCGGCGAGCCAGTTGTTTTTGTTGTAGGTGTAACTGTACACGTGTTCTCTGGGGGTTGGCAAACTCCCAGAAGTGTTCCAACGGGTGTTTTTGATGTTTCCATTGTATTGGTTGGTACCTACTGCGGCGGTGGTGATGTTGCTGCGCTGGGTTCGGGCGTAGTCAAATGCATGGTAGTCAATTTGCATTCCAAACAGGTCGTTGGCATCCTGCCCGGGGTCTTTGGCGGCGGACAGTGCAGGGTGGTTGATGGATTTGAGTTGCCCATTGAGGTTGTACACATAGTCGGTGCCTTGAATTCCGTCGGCAAGTTCGGTGCGTTTTAAGGCACCAGTTTCGTAGTATTCGTAGGTGGCTTGTACGGTATAGTTGCTGCTATCTGTAGAAGTTTCTACTTGGGTGAGTTGCCCTGCTGGGTTGTAGGTATAGCGGTGTATAAAGCTTTCATCAGGTTTTGATTTCTGATACTCTACCTTTGTGACCTGCCCACGGGCAAAATCGTACTCATAATCAATGGTTTTGACTCCTAAGCCTTCTACGTTTTGTATGAGCCACTCCACCCGACCATAAACATCGTAGCTGTACCAAGTGGTGTTGGTATTTGGGTTTTGGGTCCATGTTTTACTCACATTTCCAGCAACAAAATTTTGTTTTCTATAATAAATCCCTGCATTTCTAAGTACTACTTCTAAACCAGAATCAGGAATGTCATATTGCGTAAAGTGCTGTTCTTTTTTTGTTCCAGATGGCAGAGCTTCCACCTCGGGGTCAAGATTGCTAAAAGCACCAATGGCAACGCCACTTTCAACGGGACGTCCTAAGGGGTCGTAATTGGTGTAGGAATATTCTTCCGATGTGCCTGTATCGGGGGCTAAGCTCACAAAGTCGAGATAGAAATAGGTAGCATTGCTTAGAAAGGTATTTGCTTTATCAATCCGTAGTTGGAGGGTATTCCCAGTAGTGGTCATGCTGTGACTGTACTGGTGTGTTCCGGTTTGTAGATTATTATCTAGTACGTTGTAGCTTACTAAGGTTCCGCTGGGCGTGTTTTCCTGAAGGTACAGTCTTACATTGGATTGGGTGGTTCCTTTATCAAAAATTATGTTGACTTTTAGGGTGTTTCCTGCGGTGGTTTTTAATCCGTTTAGTTGGTGTTTCACGCCTTGGTAGGCGGTCATAACATTGACTTTTACCCGCCCATTCTCTAAACTTACAGTGGCATTTCCATTAACATCCCACCCCCAAGATTCTATAACTGAATTGAAATTACTCTCTAAAAAGGGCCTGGGTCCTTTTTGCTTGCTGTTTTGAGAATAACGGATTTGTCCGTCTTTGCGGTATTTGAATTGTGCTTTGCCTTCATCGGGAGAGGTGGTTTCTAAGAGTTGTCCCAAGCTGTTGTATCTAAATTTACTTAATAGATCGGTCCCGTTTGGCTGTGTGCTGCGCAAGAGTCGTCCAGCTCTGTCATACGTATTGGTGGTAAAGTCGTAATAATTGATTTGGTGTCTAATCCCAATAGGTTTTGATGCATCGTATTCATATGGCGGTCCTACTGTGGTTTGGACTGAAAAACGATAAAAACCACTTGGTAATGTGTGCCAAGAAGTATACACCGGTTTTTCTGTAATTAAATCATAAATTACCAATTGATGCCCTCCTGGATCGTTAGACACAGACACTCCAGAACAGCCCGTTGGAATATGAACATCCACATAGCCTAATTCTTTTATGAGACTGTTGACGGTGGTTTTTGGTTTTACGCCTTCTTCATCGCCAGATCGAGCGGCTTTGGAGGTGTTGCCTTCGGCATCTGTAAAGACAACGACTTCTATACCATGCACATCCCGACTCACGGTTTTACTGACGCCTCTACTTTGACCGGGGGCTGGCATTGAAAAACTATAGGTTTGCAGCCATTTATCTAAGTGGTTGATGACGCCATCATTATTGGTGTCGGTTTTGTTGCCGCCTACCACGGCTTTGACCGCTCCCGGATTGAGTTTGCTAAAAACGGTACGGCTAAACGGGTAGCTGGTGACGTCTTGGTAGGGTTCTGTTGAGTTTGATGTGCTGTAATAGGCGCCTAAAGTGTTTGAAGCGGTTCCAATGGCTGTTGGGTTCAGTGGATTGGCTTCAAAATCTGATAGCGTATAGGTGCCGTTATTGCTTTTTCTAATAAAGTTTGGCTGGTAGCGAAAGCTGTTTCCTATGGGTGCACTGAGCGTTTGCAAGGCTGCACGTCCATGGTAGTCATAACGGGTTTCTGAGTTCCATATTTTTTTAGTAGTAATGTCCCAACTCTGACTTTGAGTGCTTTTCCCTAAAGTGTTAAAGTAGTTGACACTTTTAGCAATAGTTTGTCCACCAAAATCATAACGAATGCTGCTCACCCAGTTGAGATCGTCAGATGGGGAGGGGGCATTTTCTTGAGCCCATGTTATGTTGGTGACTAATAATACTGATAATGTTATAAATAATTTTCTCATGATTCCTTATCTTTTAATAATGTCAACGTTTCGTATAAAAATAATTGAATGGTCCAAATCATCTCTTAGGGATTCTCTCAGAATTGTATGTGATTCTTTTGATTTCATTTGGGCTATCATTGTTTTAAATTTTCACCATTAATACTACGAACAGAAATAACTTCGCCTTCAGAGTCTATCTCTATAATTGTATCCTCATTAATGTAATTTTTTTCTTTACCCACATAATTTGGAAGAACCCTATACTGTGGACTTGGCGGAACATCACTACAACCCAAATAAACAGAGTACGCTGGCCCCGATGTTCCCGAAACTTGACCTGTAGATAAATTTGTGATTCTAATTCCTAAAGTTACATTTTTAACATAACCACTTGCGCAATTTGACCATTCTCTGTTGAAAATTTGAGGACAGAATTCACCATCACTTGCTGTGACGTCAATCCAATCTGAATTAGTTTTAGTAATTGGATTGTAATAAATATATTCGTACTTAAAGTTTCCAGACATATTTGGGTCTCTTGTATGAACTTTGAACGTATAGTCTGAATTACTACAATTTTTGAGGCATTTTGTGACTTCTAAATCATACCAATAATTTTCATCAATATATAAATTACACCCTGAAAAAGTTACACCACCAGATGAATTAGCCACCTCAGCTGTAACTTGATCTGTAACTTTAACTCTTGCTTTCCATACTCTGTTAAATTTATTGTTTTCGGTATCACACTTTTTGACAGCATAAGGCACTAACATTGATCGGTTTCCTTCAATAAAGTTTGTATATTGTCCCTCTTCAGCATTAATTAACCAACTCCATTCATATTTATAATTCCCAGACCCTCCCGTAACATTGGCTTCATACTCCCTTCTTAAGCCAGCGGTACAAATATTATCTACGGATAAAACTTTTAAAGGTTCATGATTTACCTGTTCGCCACACCTATCAATCACACACTCACAGCCTAAATAATTGGAGGTTCCGTCGGCATAATTATATTTATTTTGGCTTACGACCTTAAAACCTCCAATATGGGTATCTCCATTCACGGCTTCGGCATAAGACGCACACAATCGTCCTGCCTTGTCATAACAAAATACAGAAGCCATATTGTTAGCTCCTAAAATAGCCACCAATTCATCGGTGTCTTGGTTGTACACATAGCTGCTCATAGAGGCATAGATAGGATGCATTCTGAAATCGTCGTAATACACATTTGAGTGGTCATTTTTTACATAAATGTTAACTGCTGTACTCGTGACTGGAATTGTAATCGTATAATTAAATTGCTTCCAACAACCTGCAGTTACAGTCTCGGACACGAAAACCTCAACGCCATTCACCATTAAATGCGATCGACTTGACGTAATTCCTGTAGTTTGAGGGTCTTTAACCCAATAAGAAACCCTGTAATTGCCTGGGCGCATCGCGTTGGTTGACAATCTTGAACTGACCGCTTTATTGATTTCAAAAAGTTTGTTTGAACTCGATGTGGTTTTTAAACTCCAGTTTCCTGTATGCGCTGCGTCTTGACTGCGGTAATTGGCTCCTAAAATGGCACCTTCTGTATAGTTCCCTGAAGGGTTGTACTCGGCTCCACTGTAAAACAGCTCCGATTGACGGGCGTTCCCAGTTGCAATGACTTTAGTAAAATCGTCTGCCATTTTTGAGGCCGCAAAATTGTTGTTAATATCACGCGTTTCTATAGGCGATGACCAATGGGTGTATTTTGTGACTGTAGAGGTGTTTTTCCATTTTGGATTGGATTGCACCGTTTCAGAACCCGCAGCGGCGACGCCCCAATTAAAATGATCATCTTCTCCAACAAATCCAAAGTAGGAGCCAGAAGAACCTATACTCCCCTCCCAAACAAAGGTTTTGTGTTTCCGCCATACCCCGTTTTGTGTACTTGTGTTTCCAATTGCATCTGTATAAATCCAATTAGGATTCCAAGTGGTAATTGTTGCATTCGTGATTAAGTTTCCAGATTTGGTGATATTCATGGCTTCTTGGGTGAGCATGTTTCTATTGGTGACTCGATCCACTTTGGAGCCCATATCTGGATATTTTGTGTAAGCAGGAATCTTTATATTTTCTATCGTTGTACCGTTAGCGAGTGTAGTTCGTGTATTTAAAAAGTCTCCTGTTTTGGGGTCTGGGTTAAAAAATTCATTTGTTGTTTTGAAACCGTTTTGAATAATCGTATTAGATTTTTGTATTAATGGATACGTTATTTTTGTGGAAACATTTGCAAATCTTTTTTTTGTATTTAAATTTGATAATGATTCAAAATATATGTTTTTAGTTAACTTCACATTAATTCCTGCCGAACCATCAGGACTTTGAATCCCATAATTAAAAGGAACTTTTACATAAAGAGCGTGAAAATCATGTATAGACTTCATGGATAAAAAAGACTCTTGAATACTACCATTATTCGAATTAGCTAACTCTGTGAAATTTTTATAATTATTTGTTTTTTGCCTAATTAAATGCCCTTTAGAATTAAATTCTGAAACCTCTAACAAACTACCTATCATAGCGGTATTGTCATATAACTTCACATCAGCACCTAATGTCTTTCTTGGTAAATCATGCTCAACAACTTCAGACTTAAAATGATTTCCAATGTTTAAACTTTTACTAAAAATATTTACTGCAGGTTTTAAAACATCAAAATGATATTGAGTACTACCTAAAGAGCTTCCATCTTCTCCAACTTGAGACATTGTAACATATTCATAATTAACTTTTGGACCTGGTAATTCTGATTGATAAGCTACATATTTATAACCCCTTACTGGTGCATATGAAGTTATTCCCGAAGACCTTTCCATTGTTGGATGATCATAATTGTAAGCTACCTTGAAGAATTCTCCAGTATTAGAATAAGTTGCTATAGATTTTGCACGAATACCTCCTCCAGAATCGGCAACAGGTGTTTTATTGGCTATTAATCCAATATACATTGAATGATGATCAGAACAACCACTTACGCCAGGACTAACATAAGCAGGAGACTCACCTCTTTTTTTTGCATCATAGTAATGAGTTACAGGACAATTATTATGTTTCCAAAATTCATTTTTTAATAGTAGACCAGGTTCAAAACTAGTCCCTCTAATATTGGGACGATTTAATAAATCCCCATAATTAACTCTCTTACTAACTTTAACAATTAAATTTTCACTATTTGCAATTATAACTTCGGGATAAAACTCATCTGCTAATATCCTTGGGTTTAAATCAAAAGCTGCAATGTACTTTTTTTGATCAAACCATTCAATACAATTTTTTCTTCGTGATATCCATAAATCTATAGATACTTTTTGACCCATTTCAAAATAATCCGAAAAATCATCAATTTGTGCATCCTCTACATATTCAGGGCTGTTTCTAACGGTGATTTTATATTCATCATCATTATAATTTTCAACTTTAAAAGTTAACCCCTCAGTCCAAAAACGTCTAGAAAAAGCCTCTGTATAATAGTCGTCTTCTTCATATTCTATTTTTATTTCACTCCCTAAAGGGGTTTTAATGCTATTTAAGCTCCATAAATCCGTCTTATTTTTATGATAACCCCAGGCGTCTTTATCACAATTTTCATAATCTTCACAATATTCATATTTAGTATTTTCATCTATATAATTAAAATTATACGCAGGCATGATTTTTGAAGCAGTTTTTGCTAGAAAATCTACACTATTTAACGTTAAACGACCTTGGTTTGTATTAGTATCTTTTGCAAGTGTATAATCTTGTTGTAATTTAATAACCTTTACAGCTTTGTCGTAAATAACATAGTTACCTTCTGAGTTTTTTATTAAATCCAAATTATCTAAAACATTATTTTGATTGTTAACTCCATAGCTAATATCAGACATGGTATTCCATGAAACGTTAACTGTAGAATTTGGGTTACTTACCAAATCACCTGCAAAATTATTTGTATTTGTATTGTCATCTTTATTTTTGACTAATATAATTTCATCTAGTTTTAAAGATTTTTGTTTCGGATAATAAACATAATCATCACCTTCGTAAGACGGGAATTTATCAATCGTAAACGGTCCTGAATTAAGGTATCCAATTTGAGCGCTTTCACTATCTTCTCTTATAGATTTTACAAATAATGCTGTATGAGATCTTGTAACTACTTTATTAAGATAAACTAGTTGTTTTCTACCCCAAGAGTAATTATTTGTGGCATTAGTTTTATCAAAAACAAGATTATTATAGGTTTTTTGTTCTTTGGGTGTACGCCACACAAAACCATCAGTCCAAGCCCCATAATCAAAACGCACCCAATAACCGTAGTCATTTACTGAAGGATAACGAATATTATTTGCACTACGTTTTACATAATCTGGCCCTGTAATAGCCGTTAACAGCCAGTGGGTTGCATAAGGCTCAGTTTTTCGTTGTTCATGATAAAATTTATGTTCGGAGAAATTTTCAGGATTATTAGTGTCAGAATCTGCTTTAGGAGTTAGCTGTCGATAAAATTCTTCATATTGATAGACAGGTTGGGAGTAGTGGTATGTTTTTCCATCAGCAGTAGTTATTCTGTAACCGCCTATACCATAATCTTTTGCACCAAATTGATTTTGTCTATTAAAATTTTTAGATTCAAAAAAGTACCCATTAGAATTTATCAGCTCTTTAATCTCTTTATTAGTGAACGATTCTATGAAATTTGTATTTTCTTCTCTACCTGTTCTATTAACATGTATTCCACTAAAAAATTGGTTGATGCTTGTTGCACTAGAAGGCGTGTTATGATTTATGCTGTTTATATTTATTAAGAGGTTAGAGTGTAATTGATGATCAAAATAAAAATGTATATCATTCCGTGCGTTTCCAAACTTTTTATCAAATCGCTTAGAAGAATCAAAATGATGATTTACAATAGCACTTCTCTTTTCAAATGTACTATAAAAAGATGGTCCACTTAAAAAATTGGACAGTCCCCCTGATTGAGTTAATGCAAAAGCAGCAAGTTCTATATTATTATTTTCTATAACATCTACAGCAATTGCTCTAACTAAGTTAACTCCAGAAATACTACCTTTTTCCTCTGTATCATACTCTAATTTATATCCTTTGCCTATAAGATAAGCATTTTCTAGAAGCCTTGGTTTCATACTCCCTGATAAACCTTGAGCATTTACAATGTAACTGTCATAGGCAGGATTTGAAAAGGAATGTTGGTATTTTTCAAAGGTATCTTTAAAAGAAATAATTTCTTTTTCAGTTTCAGGTAAAGGTTGATCATAAGTATCCATATAAAAATCTCTATTATGCTCATTAGTGATAAGATTTTGATAAGTAATATCATCTGCATATTTTGGAGAATCATTTAAATTTTTATAATTTAATGGACCCCATACTTTATTAAAATAAGTTTCATCTTTTTCAAACTTAACTTTAGAATAGCCTAATTTAATAAATGTGCTAGGAGCAATAGGTATTTTTATACTTACATCTAATGACGTTACATCAGCTGAAACAGAATTATTAGATGCATAACTTGCTTTGCCAATTCCTGAAGCATTGGCATTAACTACTAACCCAGCGGTACCAAAAGAAACTCCTATAGAGTTATCACTGTTTCCATAACCTATATAGCCATTAACATTTCCGTTTGTGCTACCTGATACACCAATACTACCTCCAGAACCTCCTAAATTTTTGCTTAATGATACTCCTGCATTTGCGCTCCATCCCTCAGAAGAACTATAGCCTACTCCTACCTGTGCCCCAGCACCCGTTTCATTATTAGTAATTGATAAACTTACTGAACCACTTTGAGACCCATTTGAATCCCAGGAATATCCCACACCAATCTCTGCTTCTACTTTCTCTCCCACTCCTAAAGAAATCGTAATAGTCTCTACTTCATATTTATAATAATTTCTATTCCTAATGCTTCCACCGTTCCAATCATCTGGATACCCATTACACGTTCTATTGATAGCTCCAGGATTTAATTCCACCCCAAACCAACCCAAGAGGCTTCTTGATCCATATGCTAATCCTGCATGGTATGCTAATGCTATGGGATAGCCCCCTTCTGGGATGGCACATTTAATAAGGGTAGTACATAACTTACATCGCCAGTTACTAAACTCACCATATCCGTGGCATCAACAGGTTCAAAACGAGCATGCTTCTGGCGCATTAGGCCCTTGCGCATGCACTCATTTGAAATGCCAATACGAGTAGGGCGAAACGGAGGCTGTAGGTTTTTAATCGATTTAAGGGTAGGAAGTTCATAAGTGTCATTCTTTTTGGGTGCATTTGTTATTGTAATAGGATACTATTTTTTCGAGGTCCCTTTTTTTAAAGGTTCGGGACTGTATTTTTTTTACCAAACTGGGGCAGTCTTTAAAATAAGCGGAAGCCGCCTTTTTAAAGTTTTTGCTAAACAATTGGTTGGAACCCAAATGGGTGGCTTCTTTTTGGCCTTCTTTACGGACGTAAAAATTATTGATATTATAGCTGTGCCCAAATGTAAGACCAACAGACGCCCCACCGCCACCAAAGCCGCCTGCGCCGCCAAAACCGCCTCCAAAATTGTGGTAGGTTCTGCTCAGTTCATAGAGACTTAAATTCCCAGTGACTTTAACTTCCAAAACACGTGGTTTCTTTTTGTTTTGTATGCGGATATAGGCATAGGTCTGAAATTCGTCGTATTCCTTGATTTTCACATGCTTTAGGTTTTTAAAAGGGTACTTTTTAGCTTTGGATTTCTTGTTTTTTCTGAACTTCACTCGGTCCTGAGAAATTAATTTCCCAAAGCCTTTTTTAACCGTTCCATCCTTAAACGTTAAAATGGCTTCTGAGCGTTGCGCGTTCAGGGTTGCAGTGCAAAAAAGCAGTGCAACTCCCAGTAGGAGGCTTCTTAAGATTTGGATGTTTGGTTTTATATTCATTTGCTATGCCCTTACAATTTTAAGGTCGGTTCATTTTTTAATGTTTGAGTCGCTATTTTAAACTTCACTTCGCCTGTGTATAAGCCCAAATCCTCAATGGTGAAGTTGAGGTAGTCTTGGTTTAGTTTGTCGGCCTCTCTTGGATACACAAACATCATGGTGGTGGCGCGGCTCATTCCATACATCCGTGGATAGATATAATCCGCCAGTTCAATGGTGTCTTTCTGTGCTGTAAACAGGTGTACCTTGTCTTGCATTCCAAACGCCAATTGGTTGACCATGGCTCCAAATTCATTTTGGTTTTTGGGCGCAACACTCAACAATTCCTGGTTGTTTTTGCTCATGCTTAAATTGAAATAGAGGTACTTATTGTATTTTTCTCTGGATGTTTGCACTTGAGTTTCTGTTGCCGACGCATCGCCTAATTCTTGTTTGACCAACAAATCGGTAGGACGGTACAAGAGCGTGTATTCGACGCCATTGATCGTTTTGTGTTGTGTGTAACCGTTTTGTTCGTCTTGTATGTACATGAGTAAATCGTCTTCGTTCTCAAACGTTTTATGACCTTGACACCCGATGAGGAGCGCTCCTAAAAAACTTAGGGTAAGCATTTTTTGAAAGCGGTGTTTTTTAGCCATCCGTTTGATTCCTTATTGTTTTGGTTCTATTTCCTCTTCTTCCATTAGCTCAGCTCCCTGTTCTTCCATCAGTTGTTCAAACACAGCGTCCAGTTCTTTTTTCCCGAACAATGCGAGTAATATGTTCTGATCCGCGATGATAAAGGGATCTTTACGCAACAAGGATTTTAAATCGTCTAAAGTTGCGATTTTTGGCAGCGGAATTTTTTCCACTTTTGGGGCGACTTCTTCTGCAATGGTCTCAGCATTCGGCTCCATGAGTTCGTCCTCTTTATCGTTGAAAATTGGTGTTTCGAGGTCTTCAATAGTGATGCCTTGTTGTTCCATCTCCCACTTATAAGCCACGGTTGAAACCTCGCTATGGAGTTGGGCTTGTTGCTGTAGGAGTTTTGTTCCCAATGGGCTGCTGTAAAAGGCATACAAGCCTTTCAACTCCTTTGGGGTGAATTGTTTTTGATAGACGGCTTCAATACCTGTGTAAAGCGACTTTGCTAAAGCGGTACTGTCTTTCATTTTCTCAGAAGGCTCTGCGGATTGGAATTGTTGTAAGAACTCCAACCTAGAGTCCATATCGGTTTGATGTAGGAGCTTCACCAGTTGAGAGGCATCGGTTTCCTGTGCCTGCCCCTGAACTGTGAGGCATAGAATCATTAAAACAAAAAGTGATTTTATCATAATTATTTAATTTTTTAGATGGACTTCCAAAGCTTCCAATCGCGCTTCTAAGGTTTTGTTTTTTTGGTGTTGGGCTTCTAACTCTTTTTGTTGTTGAATGGTGTAAAGAGTGAGTTCTTCGATTTTTTGGAGGAGTTTAATGTTCATTTCTGCAAGATGAATCCCGTTTTCTTCCATTTCTTTAGCCGATGCTATTTCTGGTAAATGTTTATTTTTAGTAATAAACTGCTCAACTGTTTTTAATGTTGGTAACTTATACGTGTCTTCAAAAACAAAATCTGCACCACCTGCGGTCGCTGTGACTTTTACCTCTCTTGTAGATATATTGCCCTTGACGGTTAATTTATAGCCAGAATCGGGGGTGTTAGTGCCGATACCAACGTTGCCCTTCAGTACGGTTGTGACTATTTTGTCATTCCCTAAAACGACTGAATTATTGCCATTCCCAAGTGCATTAAAACCAATGACAATTTCATTATCTAACCCTGATGCAGAGGCTCTAGCTAAAGCGCCTAAATATAAATTATTAGAACCCGTCAAGTTAGATGATGTACCTGTTGCTCCTCTGAAACTGCCAGCCCACGAACCAAACGCTGAATTATTATGACCGTTTGTATTTTTGTAAAGGGATCGATAGCCCGATCCCGTATTTGAATGCCCGTCAATATTCGAGACCAGAGCAGATACACCATTTGCTGTATTAAAAGATCCTATCGTGTTTGAACTAAGTGATTGATAGCCTGCGGCAACATTATAATAACCGCCCGTATTCAATTTAAGAGAAACCGCACCTATAGCCGTATTAGAAAATCCTGTTGTGTTTGACCTAAGAGCACCATAACCAGTCGCTATATTAAAATAACCTTCTGTATTTAAGATAAGAGCTTTATTGCCTATAACTGTATTACAAAACCCTGTAGTGTTTGAGTTTAAGGCAGCGATACCGATTACCGTGTTTGAATGTATGTGTCTATTTCCTCTGCCAACAGTTAAGCCGTTAATCAAAGCATCGCCTGAGACATCTAATTTCTGAGTTGGATTTGTTGTCCCTATCCCAACATTTCCGTTTGTTGGAAAAGTATTTTGAGCCTTTATTCCAAAACTCAATCCAATTAGTGTGATAAATAAAATTTGATTTTTCATAATGTATATAATTTATTGTTGTTTATCTGTCATATGTTGCATCCATTTCAATAATTCTCTTTAGTATCAAGTTTTAGATAGGGATGGTTCATAATAAATAGTATTTAGTTCTGTTGTATTTAAGTTTTTTATTGACCTTCAAACTCCGCATTTAAACCGTCTAAAACGGTTTGGGTTAAATCGGAGGCTTCGTTGGCATACATGATATTTCCACTGCCACTGGCGCCAAAAATAATTTGATGCCCTTGCTGTTTACCATAGTCCTTCACATAGTCATTAATATCATTGATGACGGTTTGCGTGGCTTTCTTGTCCTCTTCTTGAATTTGTTTTTGAATGGCTTGTTGGTAGTTATTAATCTGTTGTTGTTTATTGCCCAACAATTCCTGCTTGAGTTCCAGTTCTTTTTTACTCATTTTGGAACGTTCTTTTTCGTAGATTTTCAATTCATTTTGCCAGTCCACGAGCAGGCTGTCCACATTGGCATTGAGCGTTTTGGCTTTTTCTTCAAATTGAGCACGTACTATTTTGGTGCGTTTGTACCCATCCAATAATTTATTGACATCCACATACACTTGGTTGGAGGACGATTGTAAATAAAAAAAGGATCCAATGCTGATTAAAAGTGCAGCAATGGCTACAGGGAAGACGAGTTTATTCATAACTTTAATAGGTTTTAAGGCACCCTAAAACTATAAATAAACTTAATGAAAATAATGGAAGTTTTTTATTTTAACATATATTTAACACTAATTAGTTGCTAAATTTAAATTAATTGTAATATATCCTAAAAAATGATTTGACAAAATGTAAAGCTGGGTGTATAAAAAAGTTTGCTACTACTTATTTTTCATAGCTAAACGTTTTTTACTCCGTAAATTACACCAGCAATAAATAGTATGACTTCATGGGCTTAAGTGACTATTACTGACCAGAATTTTATATGATCTTCATTTATTGAGCAAGTTGTTATTAAAATTTTATATATATTTAGCCCATTGTTTCTCATTAATCCCCAAAAAGATGAAAAAACTGCCTGCTTATAATCTCCAAGAAATCCTCATTGTGCTTGTCATTATTGGGATTTTACTGCTGTTGGCACTGCCCAACTTGATGCCCCTCATTAGCAAAGCCAAAAGTGTGGAAGCACAACTCCAGTTAAGTCACCTCTACAATTCACAGACCACCTACCGTTATATGAATTCAAAATATTCAATGGACTTAGAAGCCATAGATTTTGAAGCCCCAAAAACGGTTAAAGAAGAGGGGACCTCCAATTACCGCTATGAAATTATAAGTGCCACCAACCACCAATTCAAAGCCCGTGCGACTGCGATTACAGATTTTGACGGCGATGGAGTGTTTAATGTGTGGGAAATTGACGAAAATGGAAAACCAAAACAAACCGTAAAAGACTAAAATGAGTGTGCTAAAACTAATCTTATTGAGTGCTTTTGTGAGCGTGACCTATCAGGATTTGAAAGACCGCTCTGTGTATTGGTTTTTGTTTCCAGCCATTGGCATTTGCGCTGGAATCCTCTTTTTTCAGGAAACCTCAGCGGGATTTTTTTTGGAAACCATCCTACTCAACTTGGTGTTTATTGGTCTGTTGTTGGGCGTGATTTTTTTGTATGCAACTTATAAACTAAAAATGAAATTATCCGACACATTTGGTTTGGGCGATGGACTGTTTTTTGTCGCGCTGGCATTTGGTTTTGCCCCACTGACTTTTATGATTGTCTTTGTGTTTGGATTGGTAGGTTCGTTGCTTTTACATCTGGTTCTAAAAAAATCCAAATCAGAATCCGTGCCCCTAGCCGGCTATATGAGTGTGTTTTTTGCACTCGCTTATGCTGCCCATTGGATGGGATTTTTAACCCCTGTTTATACCCTATAATTTGAAGGACGATTTTCACATAGAAACCCATTTATCACAACTCATTTCGAGTGCACAAGCCTACCATTATCGGATCATTCCTGTGGAAGCGCACAATGGCAGTTTGACATTTAAATCCGATCAAGTGTCTGATCATTTGACACAGGAATTACAAATCATTTTAAATAAAGAGATTCAACTCCTTGAAGATTCTACCGAAAACATACAACAGTATTTAAGTGTTAATTTTAGACCACAGTCTGACAACACCCACGAAGACCTGCACTACAGTACGGATTTTTTAGAAAAACTACTCTTGACCGCTAAAGATATTGGAAGTAGTGATATTCATTTTGAACCATATGAGTTTTCGTGTCGGGTCCGCTACCGATTGGACGGGAAATTAAAAGAGCAGTTTATCATTGCTTTAGAAGAGTATCCCGTGATTATTAACAAGCTCAAAATAAAAGCAAACTTAGATATTTCCGAAAAACGCCTCCCCCAAGATGGGCGGATCACGGTCAAAGCCAATGGCGATGAATTTGACATTCGGGTGTCCACCTTACCCACGCTCCATGGCGAAAAAATTGTGCTTCGTATTTTAAGTAAAGATGCGACCCATATTAATTTAAGTGAATTGGGGTTTACAGACTCTGAACTCAAACTGTATACGGAAACGCTGAAAAAACCCAACGGCATTATTTTAATTTCTGGCCCTACAGGCTCTGGAAAAACAACAACACTCTATGCCACCCTGAAGCTTCTGAACGACGAAACAACCAACATTCTTACCATTGAGGATCCGATAGAATATACGCTAGAAGGCATCAACCAAGTGCAGCTTAAAGAAAGTATTGGATTGGATTTTTCGAGTACTTTAAGAACCTTTTTACGTCAGGATCCTGATGTGATTATGGTCGGAGAAATTCGAGATGTGAAAACCGCTAACATGGCCATTCGTGCCGCGCTGACAGGGCATTTGGTACTGTCCACCATCCATACCAATTCGGCTTGGGCCACGATTTCGAGATTAATTGATATGGGCATCCCATCCTTTCTAATCGCCAGCACCTTAAACGTCAGTGTCGCACAACGCTTGGTTCGGAAACTATGTCCCGTTTGTAAAAAAGAAGCCCCTATCTCAATCGAATTATTCCCTGCTGATTTTAAAATACCCAACAACTTAAAAACGCATTTCAAAGCGGAGGGCTGTAACGACTGCTACCACACAGGCTATCAAGGAAGACGTGCGATTTACGAGATTTTACCCATCCAAAAAGCCTTGACCGAACACATCAAACAGAACACCTTAGAAATTGAAGATTATAGCACAAAAAATAATATTAAAAACCTAAAAGACAATGCACTGGACTTAGTGGTCGCAGGCGTAACTTCTATAGACGAAGTGTACACCCTGCTCTCTAATTAAATACATCTGTTGACATTACCTAAGTTTAATCTCTAAAAAATGAAAAAAATAGTCCCCATAGTTGCCTTATTAATTTGCAGTTTCATCCATGCGCAAAATCCAGATCAACGTATTTTAAATATAAAAAATCAATTGGAGTTGCTATCGACGGAGGTGAATGGTTTAACCGAAAATGTAAAGACGGAAATTAATGTTGACAACATCACGCTCGCTAATTTTTTGTTAGCGGTTTCAGATGTGCATAAAGTGAATATTAATGTGTCGCCAGAACTGAATCAAATTAGTATTGCAAATAATTTTACGGATGTATCTGTTGCAGATTTACTGGTATTTTTATGTAAAGAGTATAACTTGACCATTGATTTTACAGGAAACATCCTTTCAATTAAACAGTATTTTGAAGCCCCCGAAGCTCCCGAAAAACGGGTGATCCCCATTACCTACAACCCAAATAATCAGACCATTTCTATCGATGCGAAAGGAGACTCGCTTTACGATGTCTTTAAACGCATTATGGATGAAACTGGAAAAAACTTAGTATTCTCTCCAGGTCTTGAAACGAAATTATTGACGGCTTATATTCAACAAACGCCTTTTGATGCTGCAATGGAGAATATGGCTTTTGCAAATAATTTATATGTAGAACAATCCAAAGATGGGTTTTATGTGTTTGAAGATAATTCGCCAAGCGCTACGGCCTCCAATCCAGCAAGCCAACGTCCTACAAGATCTCGAAATTCTAACTTCTTTTTTAATGTGTTAAACTTAGAAAAACAATTGTTAGAAGTTGATTTTGTCAATACATCCATTGCTGATATTATCAATGATATTGGCAATGCCCTCAACATTGATGTGTTTACCGCAACGCCTTTAGACCAAGCAGGTATGGCGACCTTTAAAGCCAAGTCTATTTCTTTTGATGCTCTATTAACCAAGATTTTTGAAGGACAAACGACTCAAACTTCCGAAACTTCAAATTCTAACAATCCTAACAATTCAAATTTCAATAACCAAAATCAACGGGCCTCATCAAATGCAAAAAGCTCCAAAGGCTCCAAACGTTTTACTTACAAGAAAGAAGGTACCATTTATTTCTTTGGAACCGAAAACCAGTTGAGTGTTCGTGAAGTTGCTATCATTCATTTACAACACCGTTCTGTAGAATTGCTATCAGACCCAAGCGGCGGCGGCAGTCGCGGCAGCAGTCGAAACGCTAGAAGTCAAGTACAAAATACCAACACAAATTCAAGAAATAACACAAATTCTAATTCGAACCAAATTGATAATTACAGCAATCGTAACCAGCAACAACTGAATACCAATTCGAATCAATCCTTTAGTAATTATAGCAGTAAAGCCGAAGCATTGGTAAACATTCTTCCAGATGAAATCAAAAAAGATTTAGACATTAAAGTGGATTATGAACTCAATAGTTTTTATGTCAATGGTCCGAGTAGTAACATTGAACGCTTCAAAGATTTTATAACTAAAATTGACAAACCTGTCCCCGTTATTTTAATTGAAGTCATGATGATTGAGGTCAACACAAATGCTATTGTAGAAACAGGAGTTAGTTGGGGCATTGGAGACGAGCCAACAACCACCAGCGGAGGGATTTATCCAGAAACAGACCTTACCTTAGGCGCACAAACTATTAATAAAGTAATTGGTGGGTTTGACGGCTTTGGATCTTTTAACTTAGGGAAAGTAGTTCCTAATTTTTTCGCAACAATTAAAGCCATGGAAACCAATGGGAATCTAAAGGTACGTTCCACACCAAAACTCTCTACCTTAAATGGTCACCGTGCCCGATTTTCAAATGGGCAAACTTCCTATTACGCCGTCACTCAACGTAATATTTATGGTAATGACAATCCACAAACCTCTGAAATCACGAACTATCAGCCTATTGAAGCAGAATTGGGCCTCACCATCAAACCCATTGTTTCAGGAGATGGACAAGTCACCTTGGATATTTTTGTGATTCAGTCCAGTTTTAGAGGTCGAATTTCAAAAGATGCACCACCAGACATTAGCTCTCGAGAATTCAGTTCCATTATTCGCGTGAGAGATCAAGACATTGTCGTTCTAGGAGGTTTGGAAGAACAACGGACCAATAACTCAGGATCGGGAGTTCCCTTTTTGTCGAGAGTCCCCATTATAAAATGGCTGTTTAGCAAGCGGGTACGAGAAGGTCGTAAATCTAAATTAACCGTGTTGATTAAACCTACCATTATTTACTAATGCTAAATATCATTTGGACATATCTACAGTATGGAAAGCACTTTTGTGGGGTTGAACTCAGCACCCAAAATCAGACGGAAATTCTAAATGCAACAGTGCTTCTTCAATCTAAAAAAGAGTTAAACATCAGCGCTTCTTTTAAAGAGAATACGGTTGAAAGCCTCTCAAAAAAACTATCGAAACACCAACATATTGTTTTGATCGTAAATAATGACAAAGTGCTTTCTAAAACAATTGAAAACAAACAAACGGATGCTTTAAAATTAGTTTATAGCGCATTCCCAAACATCAATCTTGAAGATTTTTATTTTGAAGTCCTCTCTCAAAAGAACACGCATTTTATAAATATCTGTCGGAAAGATTATATAAATACACTTGTAGAAACCTATGCGAAACATCAACTTTTGATACTCAATATATCCTTAGGAAATCATTCTCTTAGCAACCTTGTCGGTTTTTTACATGAAAAAACAATCTACAGTTCTAATGCTAAAATTACACTAGAAAACGATGACATCATACAAATTGAAAAAGAGCCTGTTGTCTCACAGAGTTATGATGTGAATGGCATTAGTGTATCCAATGATCAGTTGCTCTCTTTTTCGGGAGCACTCCAACCTATTTTAAAAAACATCAGTACAAATACCAACTTTTCAATAGAAAAAAGACGCTTAGAAGATAGTTACAAACAAACACGTTTTTTTAACCTATTTATAAAATTTGGAGGGTTATTTGTTTTGGGATTGCTGTTGATTAATTTTTTCTTTTTCAATCATTATTTCGATAGCGTAAATGAATTGGAGCAAGTTTCTGAAATAAATCAAGTCACCAAAAATCAAATTATTATACTTAATGAAACCGTCTCTAAAAAACAGAAAATGGTAGATGATTTACTAAAAAGTAATGGATCTAAAAGCTCGTTTTACAGTCACACTATTACCCAAAGTTTACCCAAAACAATACTACTTTCAGACTATCATTACCAACCTTTATTAAGACGTATTAAAGAGGATACTTCTGTTGAAATCTCTGAAGATATTATATCCGTTTCAGGCTCCTCCATCAAGAGTACTGATTTTTCAGAGTGGATTAATACCTTAGAAAAAATGGAGTGGATTGCTAAAGTTGCAATTGTAGAGTATCGCAATACGAGTTCAAAAAAATCAGAATTTAAAATTTCTATCCTTATAAGAAATGACTAAACAGCAGAAAAATATAGCCCTTATTGTGAGTTTTGTTATGGCATTGATTCTTTGCTATAATTTAGCCATTAAAAACACCCTTCAGCTAAAAGAACAACACACCAATTTAGTAAACGAAGCTGTATTACTCAAAAACGGCCCGCAGCAATTAGCCGTATTAAAACAAAAAAATGTTTATTATGATTCGCTCTTAACAAAGTTTCAGCTAGGCGGGTCTTCGATTCAAAACAACCTTCTTAAAGTCATCAATACGTATGCCAGCAACAACGCCCTAAAAGTAGTTGATTTTCTTGAGCCCCACGTCTCTACAAATAATGAGCTGGTAATTAAAACATATGACTTTACCCTTGAAGGCACTTATAACAACATCAATCAACTTGTATATTTATTAGAACAAAAAACTAAATTTGGGGAAGTCATCAGTCTTCATTTTGAAAAAAAGAAAAACTACAGAACGGGACGGTTTTATTTGCAAGCAAGGATTTTGTTGAAGAGTTTTGGATGATTTTTAATCGAAATATAAAACTGAGACACGAACTCTCAATTTTAACATTCATAATGCGCAGGTGGCGGAATTTGTAGACCTGTCTGCCGACAGGCAGGCGCGCTAGCTTGAGGGGCTAGTGGGAATTATTCCCGTGGAAGTTCGAGTCTTCTCGTGCGCACTTTATTATTTTTTAGTTCAATATTTTGATTTTAATTTTTTTTTGGTTAATTTAGTTGACCCAAATCTTATTAAAACATGAACACAATTAAAACCTCCTTTAGCATAAAGGACTTAGAAAATCTTTCTGGAATCAAAGCCCATACCATTCGTATATGGGAAAAACGGTACAATCTTCTCGTGCCAGAACGCACAGACACCAACATTAGAACTTACAATTTAAGAAGCTTACAAAAGCTGATGAACATTAGTTTCTTAAACAGTAATGGCTATAAAGTCTCTAGAATTGCAGCACTTGATGAGTTTCAAATTGCAACAAAAGTAAAAGAGATTTCGTACTTAGGAAATACGGAAACGCATGCGTTTAACGCCTTTAAACTGGCGATGCTAAATTTTGATCAAGCACTTTTTTATAATACTTATAACCGCTTGTTAGAAGAAAAAAGCTTTCGTGAAATTTTTTACGAGCTCTTTATTCCCATCATACAAGACATCGGTTTTTTATGGCAAACGCTTACTATTAAACCTTCGCATGAGCATTTTCTCTTTGTTCATATTCGACAAAAAGTGTTGATTCATATTGAGCGCATACAAAGTTCAAACCCGAAACCTGACACAAAAACTTTTGTGTTGTTTTTACCACTTAACGAAATTCATGATATTGGACTTCTGTTTATAAACTACGAGCTTTTGAGTCGTGGATATCACACCATCTATCTTG
This sequence comes from uncultured Flavobacteriaceae bacterium, assembly GCA_943787365.1. Taxonomy (GTDB): domain Bacteria; phylum Bacteroidota; class Bacteroidia; order Flavobacteriales; family Flavobacteriaceae; genus Hel1-33-131. The sequence goes on along the minus strand of CALSMD010000005.1, from coordinate 42,244 downwards.
GTGAAAGCGTTCCAATTGAGGATCTCAATCTACTTAATGCTATCTATGAAGACATTACATACGTTTCCTATTTCACGATCAAACCAGACCCAGAAAAGGTTGAAGGTTATTTGAAAAAACTGTATACTGAAGTGGTTAAAGACACTACTAATTCGGTAAGACTCCTTGGAACCCGTTTTATAGATTCTAAACCCAAAAAACTCCCAAAAGGGATGAAACTCTTTAAATCTATCAAAAATTTAGTTAAAGATTTGTAAAAAATCGTTACACACATACTAACTGTATTGGCTTTTGCGTATTTTTATACTCTAAATGAAAAAAACAATACAAATTATTGGTTCAGGGTTTTCATCCCTATCTGCAGCCTGCTATTTAGCACAAGCAGGACATACGGTCTCCATCTATGAAAAAAACAGTACTGTGGGCGGTCGTGCACGCCAACTAAAAAAAGATGGATTTACTTTTGACATCGGCCCTTCCTGGTATTGGATGCCTGATGTATTTGATCGCTTTTTTGCGGATTTTGGTAAACAAACTTCAGACTATTACCACATTGACAAACTAGACCCCGCTTATAAAATATTTTTCGACGATGAAATTATTACCATCGGCGACTCTATGGATAAAATTTGTGCCGAGTTTGAACGCATCGAAAAAGGAAGTGGCATCAAGCTAAAAAAATTCATTGACAAAGCGCAAAGTAATTACGGTATTGCCGTCAATAAAATCTTGTACAACGCGCCAGGAGTATCGCCCTTAGAATTGGTTTCTAAAGATACTGTTAAGCGCTTAGATCAGTTTTTTAAGACCATCAGTCACGAGGTTCGAAAAAACTTTAGCAATCCAAAGTTAATTTCAACACTTGAATTTCCCTCCCTCTTTTTAGGAGCCAAACCGAGTAAAACACCTTCGTTTTTTAGTTTTATGAATTATGCTGATTTTGGTTTGGGCACTTGGCATCCAAGAGGTGGCATGTATGAAATCATTAAGGCAATGGAAGCCTTAGCTGTAGAATTAGGTGTGCAAATTCACACCAACCATCCTGTAGATAAAATTGTGGTGGATAAGGGTACTGTGAGCGGATTGATTACTAAAGATGTGTTCATAGAATCTGACATTGTTTTGAGTGGTGCAGATTATCACCATTCCGAAACTTTGTTAGACGCAGCACACCGACAACATTCAGAAGCGTATTGGGACAAAAAAGTATTTGCGCCCTCATCCTTATTATTTTATATTGGATTGGATAAAAAGCTTAAAAATGCAGAGCATCACAATTTGTTTTTTGATGCTGATTTTGAGAAACATGCCGAAGAAATCTATGACGATCCAAAATGGCCTAGCCATCCGTTGTTTTATGCCAATGTCCCATCAAAAACAGATCCTTCTATGGCACCAGAAGGTTGTGATGCTTTGTTTATTTTGATGCCAATCGCTCCAAATATTGAGGACACTCCTGAGCTCAGAAGCCACTATCTTGAAAAGATAATTGAAAGATTTGAAGAAAAAACAAAGCAATCGATTCAAAATAATATTATATTTAAGGAATCCTTTTGTGTTGAAGACTTTAAATCCGAATACAATTCATACAAAGGAAATGCCTACGGAATGGCAATGACACTATTACAAACGGCTTTTTTGAGACCGAAATTAAAAAGTAACAAAGTCAAAAATTTATATTTTACAGGACAATTGACCGTCCCTGGACCAGGAGTACCCCCTTCTTTAATCTCCGGAAAACTGACCTCAGAACTTATACAAAAGATGCTGGACAAATGTTAAGCATCTTAGTTAAAAAATTTAAAATTTAAGTTTATGAAGTCTATATTTGATGCTGTTTCACAAGATTGTAGTCGGATTATTACCCAGACCTACAGCACTTCGTTTTCGATGGCCACAAAAATGCTGTCGAACTCAATTCGTCAGGATATTTATAATATTTACGGCTTTGTGCGCTTGGCGGATGAAATTGTAGATTCATTTCACGACTACGATAAAGAAGCGTTGTTTGTTCAGTTTGAAGCAGATTTAGAATCAGCACTTATTAATAAAATAAGCCTCAACCCTATTTTGAATTCCTTCCAACACACCTATCACACCTATGCTATTGATAAAGACATGGTAGATGCTTTTATGAATTCAATGCGTCAGGATTTACATAAAACAATCTATCATACGGATGAAGAATATAAAAACTACATTTATGGCTCCGCAGATGTGGTTGGATTGATGTGTTTAAAAGTCTTTGTAAAAGGAGATGATGAACGTTATGAGGCACTCAAACAAACGGCTATGGCGCTTGGGTCTGCATTTCAAAAAGTAAATTTTCTGAGAGATTTAAAAGCGGATCACGACGAGCTGAACCGAACGTATTTCCCTAATACAGATTTAAATAATTTAGATGAAGTCTCTAAAAAGGCGATCATTGACGATATTGAAAAAGATTTTGCAGAAGGATTATCAGGAATTAAACAACTGCCTTTAGAAGCGAAGTTTGGTGTGTTTATGGCATACCGTTATTACAATCAACTTCTTATAAAACTAAAAACAACTCCTGCACTCGAAATCAAAAGTACCCGAATTCGAGTTCCCGATTATAAAAAAGTAGAACTGCTCACCCGCAGTTATGTTAAATATCAACTCAATCTATTATAGCCTTTATTATGAATACAATTTTTTGGATACTCGTTTTTTTAGGAACCTTTACGACCATGGAGTTTATGGCGTGGTTTACGCATAAATACGTCATGCATGGTTTTTTGTGGAAACTTCACAAAGACCACCATCACAAAGATCACAAAAGCTGGTTTGAACGTAATGATGCCTTTTTTATTTTCTATGCGGTCGTTAGTATGACCTGTTTTTATTTCTGGAGTTACGAAGGTTTTTGGGCCGGACTTCCTATAGGTTTGGGAATTATGGCGTATGGTGCTACCTATTTTATAGTACATGATATTTTTATTCATCAACGGTTTAAGTATTTAAGAAAAGCCAATAACTGGTATGCAAAAGGACTGAGACGTGCGCACAAAATCCACCACAAACACCTCGGAAAAGGCGATGGCGAATGTTTTGGAATGTTGTTTGTACCCTTCAAATATTTTAAACGCTAACTGATGAACACACTCTATCTTTTATTAAACTTAGGGTCTGTTTCAGTACCATTTTTGTATAGTTTTCATCCAAGGCTGCAGCTCCACAAACGGTTTTTATGGATCTTCGTTTCGATCCTACTAACAATGGGGATTTTTATCCCTTGGGATGTGATTTTCACAATGAATGGAATTTGGGGGTTTAACGACACTTACTTTTTAGGCATCAAACTTTTTAGTCTTCCTATTGAAGAATGGTTGTTTTTCATTTGTATTCCTTTTGCTTGTGTGTTTACACATTATGCGCTTCTCCTCTATTTTCCGAATTTAAAAGTCAATGAGGTAACCACAAAAAAGATCAGTATACTTCTTATACTTCTGTTGTTCATCCTCGCGGTTGTCAACTATGACAAATGGTACACGGTGATTAATTTTGGATTGGCGATTCCGTTAACGGTTCTTGTTTATAAATACAATCTTAAATTGCTTCAGCATTTTTTCTTGACTTTTTTGGTGATGCTGATTCCATTTTTTATTGTGAATGGCGTCTTAACCGGCAGCTTTATTGACAATCAAGTGGTCTGGTACAACAATGCCGAAAACTTAGGCATTCGAATGGGAACTATCCCTGTAGAAGACAGTATTTATGCCTATACCATGATTCTTTGTAATTTGTTTTTGACGGAGTTTTTTGTGAAGAAATTTCGTAAAAACGAGTCTGTCTAAAAAGTAGAAAATCTGTCATTCTGAACCTGCCTGACGGTAGGCAGGTTTGTTTCAGAATCTCAATGAACTGAAATATAATTTGTTTCAGAATCTGAAACAAGCATACCTTCGTTAGAAAAGCTTGTCTGCCGACAGGCAGGACTTCCTACCTTCGGCAAGTAAACTCAATGTAATCACACAACCACCAGTACATATAAAATCAAGGGACTTAAGTCCCTTGTGACCAGATGCTGAGGGTTCTTAGGTTTTGTTTTAATTCTTAATACTTTGTCTGATACATTTTTTGTAAACAAAAAACACTCGAGCTGACAAACAGTAAGGATGTCACTTCGAGTGAATTTGTGAAGGATGAACAAATTTGTATCGAGAAGAAAACCCGACACAACTATTATTTATTCAATAATCAATTTTTTAGTCATCACTTTTTCTTTAGATGATATTTTTACAAAATACAGGCCTTTAGAAAGGTTTAAATCATTCAGTTGATTTTGACCACTGTTTAATGGTTTTCTAAAGACTTCTTTTCCAATAGCTGAATAAAGTATAAGATCAGAAACTTCTAAAACCTCAATCGTAAACGCCCCTTTTGATGGATTAGGATAGATAGAAACGTTTAGCTTTTCTATACCCTCTACTCCTAAAGCTGCACATTCTTCTTGACTATTGACAAAGGTAGAAGTATCATCAATATAGTTCCAATTGGTTGTACTGTAGTCTACATCATCAACCTCAATACATGTAAGGTTTGGATTTGCGTCTGCATAAAAATTTCTAAAATTAGAATTATTTCCGTTTTTTACATTTAAACTGCTAAAATAATTTTCACTGGCATCAAGATATTCTAAATTCGTATGAGCAGAAACATCTAAACTCCCACTTAAGTTGTTATAAGAACAAGACAGATCTTCTAAATTCATGTTATTAGAAATATCTAAATCCGTTAATTGAGCAAATTGTACATACAATTCCTCTAAGACTGTATTTGTAGAAATATCTAAATCGCCCAAATTATTATTAGAACATAATAAAGTTTCTAATGCTGTATTGTTAGCAACATTTAATTCGGTTAAGTTGTTCTGTCCGCTGTTCAAAGTTATTAAATCTGTATTGGATGAGAGATTTATACTGCTTATACTGTTATTAGAAAAACTTAGATAATTTAAAGAGACATTAGTTGAGACATCTAAAGAAGTTAAGTTGTTATAACCGCAATACAACGCTGTTAGAGCTGTATTGGTTGAGACATTTAAAACACTTAAGGCATTATTAGAGCAATATAACCCTCGTAAGTTTACATTTAATGAAACATCTAAATTGCTTATGTTATTATTAGAGCAATATATCTGTGTTAAAACCGTATTATTCGAAACATTTATACTCGTTAAATTATTATTATTGGCATATACAGTATCTAAATTCAAATTACCAGACATGTCTAAACTGCTTAAGGTATTATAATCGCAATTTAAAAACCTTAAAGCCGCAAAAGCTTCTATCCCTGTTAAGTCTGAAATCTCTAAACCACTAACCGTCAAAGAAGTCACCTCACTAATATTTGCGGTGGCTACTAAATTATTGTTTGCAATGCCATCTCCCATGCTTGAAACATCTCCAACAGGCACAACATCGCCAGTAGAGTTATGAGTTTCTAAATAGGCTTCAAAGTTAGCATCGGGCACAGAGGTGAGGCTGCAAGTTGTATTAAAACTTGCGGTAGCATCAATATAGTTCCAATTGGTTGTACTGTAGTCTACATCATCAACCTCAATACATGTAAGGTTTGGATTTGCGTCTGCATAAAAATTTCTAAAATTAGAATTATTTCCGTTTTTTACATTTAAACTGCTAAAATAATTTTCACTGGCATCAAGATATTCTAAATTCGTATGAGCAGAAACATCTAAACTCCCACTTAAGTTGTTATAAGAACAAGACAGATCTTCTAAATTCATGTTATTAGAAATATCTAAATCCGTTAATTGAGCAAATTGTACATACAATTCCTCTAAGACTGTATTTGTAGAAATATCTAAATCGCCCAAATTATTATTAGAACATAATAAAGTTTCTAATGCTGTATTGTTAGCAACATTTAATTCGGTTAAGTTGTTCTGTCCGCTGTTCAAAGTTATTAAATCTGTATTGGATGAGAGATTTATACTGCTTATACTGTTATTAGAAAAAGCTAAGATTAGTTAAAGAAACATTAGTTGAGACATCTAAAGATGTTAAGTTGTTAAAACCACAATATAATCGCTGTTAGAGGCCGTATTGGTTGAAACATTTAAAGTGCTTAAGGCATTATTATCAGCAATATAACCCTCGTAAGTCTTCATTTAATGAAACATCTAAATTGCTTAAGGCATTATTAGAGCAATATATCTGTGTTAAAACCGTATTATTCGAAACATTTATACTCGTTAAATTATTATTATTGGCATATACAGTATCTAAATTCAAATTACCAGACATGTCTAAACTGCTTAAGGTATTATAATCGCAATTTAAAAACCTTAAAGCCGCAAAAGCTTCTATCCCTGTTAAGTCTGAAATCTCTAAACCACTAACCGTCAAAGAAGTCACCTCACTAATATTTGCGGTGGCTACTAAATTATTGTTTTCAATGCCATCTCCCATGCTTGAAACATCTCCAACAGGCACAACATCGCCAGTAGAGTTATGAGTTTCTAAATAGGCTTCAAAGTTGTCATCGGGAACATAAGTGAGCCCGCAATTTAAATTAAACTCCATATTGAACCCTTCTTGATTGTCGTACTCCCAATTAAATGGAGCTATCATTTCATCATCTATTTGAATACATGAAAGATTTTCATTTTCTAAAGCATTAAAAGTTGTTATAGCTAAGGTATTTCCGTTTTTCACGTTTAAATAGATTAAAGAATTAGATTCGCAATTCAAACTCGTTAAACTTGAGTTCTTAGTCAGGTCTAAAACAGTCAATACATTACTAGAGCAATTCAAAGTCTCTAGCAACACAAAATCCTCGATGCCCCTTAAATGCGCTATCCCTTTGCCAAGAACATCTAAGCTAGTCACCGTATTGATGTTTGCAGTAGTGACTAAGTTATTGTTCTCAATACCATCTCCCATACTTGATGTGTCTCCAACATCCACAACCTCTCCATCGGCGTTATGAGTTTCTAAAAATGCTTCAAAGTTAGCATCTGGAATAGAAGTGGTTTGCGAAAAAGAAGCCATAGCCCCCATTAAAAATAGAAGTCGAAGTACAGTTGTTTTCAAAGTATTGGTTTTTAAATTTTGACAAATGTACTGTATTCTATTTTTGTTTAATAGTTTTCATTAAATAATAAACAAAATTCTACAATACTTGCGCTTCGATACTTCAGAATTTAGAATTTAGACTGATCCTACCGAAGTCAGCTCAGTGTAATCACACAACCGCCAACACATATAAAATCAAGGGGCTTAAGTCCCTTGTAACCCCAACCCGATACTACAAAGTTTTTGACTTTTGACTCGCTTGCCGAAAACAGCTCAGCAGGACAACTAGCAGGTTACCAACACAACTTTGTCGTGCTGAACTAGTTTGTTTATGAAATAAAAAAAATCGAGACCTTTCTTATATTAAAAGAGGTCTCGATTTAATTTTTATCGAAAGTTGCTAAACAACTTTCGGAATACTAAGAAAAATTAATTCACTTCTTAGGCATTTTGTTTTTTAATCAAGTTCAATGCTGAACCTTCATTATACCATTCTATTTGAGAATTGTTATACGTATGGTTTGCAATGATTATATCCTTAGAACCATCCGCGTGAATCGCTTCAATGGTTAAAGGCTTTCCTGGTGCAAATGCATTTAAGTCCACAAAATTAAAGGTATCGTCTTCTTGAATTAAATCGTAATCCGATTCTGTTGCAAAAGTCAAACCTAACATTCCTTGTTTTTTAAGGTTGGTTTCATGAATACGAGCAAATGATTTTACAATCACTGCAGCCACTCCAAGGTGACGTGGCTCCATCGCCGCATGTTCTCTTGAAGATCCTTCACCATAGTTATGATCCCCAACAACGATTGTTTTTATATTGGCTGCTTTATAGGCTCTTGCCGTTAAAGGCACTGCGTCGTACTCCCCACCTGATTGATTTTTTACAAAGTTCGTTTTCATGTTGAATGCATTTACAGCACCAATCAAACAGTTGTTAGAAATATTATCTAAATGCCCTCTATAACGCAACCAAGGACCCGCCATTGAGATATGATCCGTCGTACATTTTCCGTGTGCTTTGATTAACAATTTTGCCCCGTCTATTGTATTACCAATCGGCTCAAAAGGAGCTAATAATTGCAATCTTTCAGATTCTAGACTCACATTGATCACAACTCCACTTCCATCTTCTTCGGGAGCAAGATATCCGTCGTCTTTTACTTCAAAACCTTTTGGAGGTAATTCCCATCCAGTTGGCTCGTCTAACATCACCTTTTCACCATCTTTATTGATTAGAGCATCTGTCATAGGATTAAAATCTAAACGACCTGCAATGGTAATTGCAGCCACCATTTCTGGTGAAGCAACAAAGGCATGTGTGTTTGGATTTCCATCTGCACGTTTTGCAAAGTTTCTATTGAAAGAATGAATGATTGAGTTTTTTGGTGCATTTTTAGGGTCTTCATAACGTGCCCATTGCCCAATACAAGGGCCACAAGCATTGGTGAAAATCTTTGCGTCCAATTGTTCAAAAACACTTAAAATTCCGTCTCTGTCTGCTGTATAACGTACTTTTTCAGAACCTGGATTGATTCCAAATTCAGCTTTGATCCCTAAACCTTTATCCAAGGCTTGTTGTGCGATTGAAGCAGCTCTTGATAAATCTTCGTAAGAAGAGTTTGTACAAGATCCAATCAATCCCCATTCAACTTTTATAGGCCATTCATTTTTAGTTGCAATAGTCTTCATGTCTGCACCTACTTTTGTAGATAAATCTGGCGTAAAAGGACCGTTTAATAAAGGACTTAAATCTGATAAATTGATTTCAATGACTTGATCAAAATAGTGTTCTGGATTTGCATATACTTCAGCATCTCCAGTTAAATGTTCTTTGACTGTATTTGCAGCATCAGCCACATCTGATCTATCGGTCGCACGTAAATAACGCTCCATCGATTCGTCATACCCAAAAGTAGAAGTGGTTGCTCCTATTTCTGCTCCCATATTACAAATAGTTCCTTTTCCTGTACAAGACATTCCGATAGCACCTTCACCAAAATATTCTACAACGGCTCCAGTTCCTCCTTTTGCAGAAACAATTCCTGCTACTTTTAAAATGACATCTTTGGGTGCCGTCCAACCAGAAAGTTTTCCAGTTAATTTAACACCTATTAATTTTGGGAATTTAAGTTCCCAAGCCATACCTGCCATCACATCTACAGCATCAGCACCACCAACACCAATGGCAATCATTCCCAATCCACCCGCATTCACGGTATGCGAATCAGTTCCAATCATCATTCCACCAGGGAACGCATAATTTTCTAAGACCACTTGGTGAATAATACCTGCGCCTGGTTTCCAAAATCCTAATCCGTATTTATTTGAGACTGATTCTAAAAAGTTAAAAACTTCATTACTCGTGTTTAAAGCACTTTGTAAATCGGTTCCAGCTCCGTTTTTTGCTTGAATTAAATGATCACAGTGTGTAGTGGTAGGTACCGCTACTTTACTTTTACCTGCTTGCATAAATTGCAACAACGCCATTTGAGCCGTTGCATCTTGTAAGGCAATTCGATCCGGTGCGAAATCCACATAATCTTTTCCGCGCTCGTATGCTTTGGTAGATTTGTCATCCCAAAGGTGACTGTAAAGAATTTTTTCTGATAAGGTAAGCGGACGTCCAACAAGTTGACGTGCTTTTTCAATGCGTGCCGGCATTTGACCGTACACTTCTTTAATAATATTTATATCGAAAGCCATAATCTAAATAATTTTATTTCGTAATAATCGTTCGTAAAAGTACGAATTAAATAAAATTATATTCAATTAAAAAGTGAATAAGACGTGTTTACATCTAGAATTTAATTAAACGTAAACTTCTCTTTTAAAAAATATATTATTAGTAATTTTAAAGGGGTAAATCCATCAAAAAATTGACAAATCTAAGATTAGAATAAACTTTCAACAATGGACTCTATAGAGATTCCATCGGCTTCTGCCTTGTAATTCTTGATTATTCTATGGCGAAGAATGCTAATCGCAACAGCTTGCACGTCTTCGATATCAGGAGAAAGTTTCCCATTGATCACCGCATAGGTTTTGGCTGCTAAGATTAGGTTTTGAGAAGCTCTTGGTCCTGCTCCCCAATCGACGTACTGTTTGATTACTGGAATCGCTTCCAAAGAATCTGGACGGGTTTTACCAACCATTTTAACAGCGTATTCAATCACGTTATCCGCCACTGGAATTTTACGGATGAGCGCTTGAAAATCTAAAATTTCACTTGCAGAAAACACCACCTCAACGTCCGACTGTGTGCTGGCAGTTGTCAACTTTACCACTTGCACCTCTTCCTCAAAACTTGGATAGGTCAGATTGATGGAGAACATAAAACGGTCCAATTGTGCTTCGGGCAACGGGTAGGTTCCTTCTTGCTCAATCGGGTTTTGAGTGGCCAATACAAAGTAAGGCGCATCTAATTTATAATGATGTCCTGCAATGGTCACCGACCGTTCTTGCATGGCTTCTAAAAGCGCAGCTTGTGTTTTTGGAGGGGTTCTATTGATTTCATCGGCCAATATGATGTTTGAAAAAATTGGACCTTTGATAAATTTGAATTGACGATCCTTATCCAAAATTTCACTTCCTAAAATATCGCTAGGCATAAGGTCTGGAGTAAATTGAATACGTTTAAAATCCAATCCGAGTGCTTTTGCAATGGTGTTGACCATTAAGGTTTTTGCCAATCCGGGAACGCCTACTAATAAGGAGTGACCACCAGAGAATATGGAGATTAGAATTTGTTCTATAACAGCATCCTGACCTACGATGACTTTAGAAATTTCCTGTTTTAAAGTCTCGTACTTCTGGAGGTGTTGTTTTAAAGACGCAACATCTGACATCGCTTAGTTAATTTTAAACCAGTTACTATTAAAATCACAGCTACGTAACTCACCATTAATTTTAATGTAGGTATCCATGATTTTTTCTTCTTGCCACTTCTCAATCGCATTCAATTGTTTTTCTTGAAGTGCAAGTGCTTTAATTTTTAAGTAATCCTGCGCAAAGGTCGCTTCATGCTCATCGACTCGTGCCGTAACGGTTAGAATTTTAAATTTCACAGGGTTGACACGATCTTCGTCTTTAAGTACTGGACTGACTTCGTTGTCTTTTAGATTCTGGATTTGAGCATACAACTCAGGATCCATTTTTGTGAGCTCAAAGTTGTAATCTTGCGTTTCTGGATTTCGAAGTTGTCCGCCGTCAAACTTCGTTTCTTTTTCGTCACTCGCTTCTTTAGCTGCGTCTGCAAATGTAATTTCACCATCGACAATGCTTTGTCTTACTTTTTCAAGTCTTTCTTTGGCTTCTTTGATGGCTGAAGAAGTCACTTTTGGAATTAATAAAATATGTCTGATATCATATTCTTGACCTCTAATTTTTTCCAATTGAATGATGTGGTAACCAAAATCCGTTTTGAAGGGTTTGGACACTTCTCCTTCTTGTAATGAAAAGGCGACTTCTCTAAATTCTTTGGCCATTACAGGACGTTTCCTGTTAAGGGTGTATTTTCCTCCCGTTCGTTTCGACCCTGGATCTTCGGTGTAAAGAACAGCTTTGGTGGTAAAACTTGCACCGTTGTCCACAACATCAGCTCTGAATTCATTCAAACGATTTATCACTTTGTCGACCTCTACTTTGGTTGTTTCTGGAATCACTACAATTTGAGCGACCCGCATTTCAGTACCAAACTGTGGACGTTCATCTTCAGCTATTTTATTAAAAAACTGACGTACTTCGTCAGGAGTGACTTCAATCTCTTCTACAATAGTTTGCTGCATCAAGGATGCCATTTTACCGTTTTTGTTCAACTCAAACATTTCATCTCTGAGTTCTTTTTCAGATGATTTTTTGTAGTAAGCAATCAATTTTTCCATTGAACCAATTTGCTCTGCAAATCCTTCTAGCTGTTGATCCACATAGGATTTAACCTCTGCATCATTCACTTCAAGACTGTCTTGAATGGCATGATGTATGTATAGTTTATCTTCTAAGAGTTTTCCGAAAAGTTGACAACGCGTGATGTCCTCTGTAGAGATACCACCCGCTTCTAGCTGAGTGAATTGCTTGTCGATATCAGAGTCTAAAATGACAAAATCCCCTATGACCGCAGCAACACCGTCAAGTTTAACTCGTTTCATTGAATCCTTTACAGAATCAATGACCGTCGTTTTTGGTGCTTCGACCTCAACAGACTCTTCAATAATTTCTTGTGAAAAAGAAGAAAGGGTCATTAAAAAACAGAACCCTAATACGTAAGACTTAATTATAAATTTCAAATTTTTTATTTTTAATGGCATCATTAACTATATCACTTTTTAGTTGTCTGATGACTTTTAACTTTCTATTATTAATGACGATTTGTTTCAAAGTTGGCAATACATACTCCAAGGGTGCTTGACTTCCACGCTCTAAAACTTCATTAATCTGCATCAAATATAACCCTAAAGAATCTTTGAGCTGTATAAAATTTGGTTTTTTTAACAGTACTTTATTAAATCCTATTTGTAAGGGTTTGATTTTAGAAATTGCTTGTTCAGATTTTATCCAAATGGAGTCTTTTAAATAAAAGGAATTGAACTGGATGGATATAGAGTCTAAGCGCGTTTTGTCCTCTGCATTGTAACGCTTGAATCGTTTTTTGACTTCCTCCAAATTGGACAAGGATGCGTTTACATTCACATATCTCATTTTTAAAAGGTCTTCTTTCAAAACAAAGAGTTGTTTGTTACTAGAATACACTTCGTCTAATTCCTGATCTGTTATGGAAGTATCTAAGTTCTTATTTACCAAGGCTTCTACATAGGCAGAGGTATAAAGATCACTTTTATATTGCTGGACCAGTTGTTCAAACTCCGTTTGCGTCTCTTTTGTTAGGTTTAAATTTGCACCGTCAATGAGGAGTTGGGTGGTGGCCCAATTATTAATAATATTTTGAACATAAATAATACTATCCGACTCTGTCTGTCCTTCTACAAAACTAAAATCAATGTCGGTTTCAAACAAAAACGCGTCATTGACACGCGCCAAAGGATTCGCTTCTGTGGGAGCAGGTCGTAGATTACACGCCGCCAACATCAAAAAAGAAAGCCCTAATAGTTGATTGAAACGTTTCAAATTAATTAGAAATTAAGGCGTTTACTTTTGCAAGCACAGATTCATTGATATCCACCTCAAATTTAGTGCGTAATTCTTCTATCCATTCCGATTCCAAAGTAATTTGGTAATTCGCAATCACTTGTCCTTGAGCCTCTTCAAAAGTTTTTTGAGTGGTTGGTTTCAAAGCTGTTACATTGACGACATAAAAATTTGAATTTTCTTCAATCACTTTAGAAAGCCCTGTTTTAAACTCAAGCGTTTTGGGCAATGAAGGGTGTTCCAATTCGAGTTCGCCGTTAGAAAACATGACGTTTTGTTGTTCCTTATTAAGTGTTTCATCGATCATTTTATTGGACTTATTTTTTTTCCAATACTTACGAACTTTTTTGATGTACTTCGCATCGGTTGAACGCGCTACAGACCCTTCAATTCTATCAGGCCAGACATAGTTTTGTTTGTTGGCATTGTAAAATTCTTGCAAGCCTATGGAATCGTTTTTAGCTCCTTCCCAAATTTTGTCTTGCATCAATTCAAACAATAACAAGCCTTCTCTGTATTCATTCAGAATATGCGCAAACTCTTCATTTTCAGTTTCAAGATTTGCTTCTTTGTATTTGAACACAGCTTGTTCTAAAAAGGAAGCATATTGTCTTTTAACCACTACAGCCGTTGACCACTCTTTTTTGATCGATTTTTGGTTTTTGTTTAAATACTCCAAAAAATCTTGATAGGTGTAAGTTTGGTTTTTAATAACCAAGAACGATTGGTTTGTATCAAAATTCTGAGAAAGTTCCCAAGCATTCTGAGATGCATTATAGCTGAGATTTGATTCTAAATTCGCTACCTTAGAGTTTGGATTTTGAATTTGATATTCTGTCAATAATTGTTCCAACATCTTTGCCTTTACGAGTTGTGAACGGGAATCTTTTCCAACTTTGTTATTTAACTCTGGCTGCAATTCTTCAAAAGACTGTACCGATTTTTTGTTGATGTATTTTAGAATGTGCCATCCAAACTGCGTTTGAATCGGTTGAGAGATAGGGTTGGAAGGACTGAGTTCAAAAGCTGTGGTTTCAAAAATTTCAGAGTTTATTTGACCTGACTTAAAAGGGCTGAGTTCCCCACCACGCATTGAACTGCTTTTATCGTCGGAGAATTGTTTCGCGAGGTCTGCAAAATCATCGCCTTGTAGTACCAATCGGTGTAATTCTTGGATGCGCTCCTCTGGCACAAGCGTACTGTCTTTTTGTGTGTTAGCAATCATGATATGAGCTACAGTTACCTGCCCTCTTGACTTGCGTTTTTCTAAAACTTTTACCACATGAAATCCAAATCTGGTTCGGAAGGGTTGGGAAACGTTACCAACTTCGGTTGCATAAGCGGCCGACTCAAAATTATAAACCATTTTAAAAGCAGAAAAATACCCTAAATCTTCTACAAAAACAGATTTTCCATTGTGGAGTTCCTTTTTTAGAGACTCAAAATCTTCGTTTATAAAGCGTTCTCTATAGGCTTGAATTTTTGAGTACGCTGCTAAGGTATCTGTTTCAACCTCATCCAATAAGATTAAGATGTGCTGCGCTTTGACTTCATTTTCTGTACGGTCATAAGCTTCACTAACTAAATCGTCCGTCACATTTTTATCGGTCAAAAAGGATTGAGTCAATTGATCTTTGTAAGACTTGAATTCATTTAGATACACAGGATCTTTGTCATATCGCAATGCTTTCGCCTCTGTTAATTTTAATTTATAATTCACAAACAACTCTAAATAAGAATCCACTTCCTTTTGAGAATCATCTTGAACTAAGTTCAAGTTTTTATTGTAAACTCTCACAAATTCATTTGCCAAGACCGGCTCCCCCGAAATGGTAAGTAGGACATCGTCATTCGCTATTTGAGCATTAGACAACAAAAATGAAAAGCAGGAAATACTTAGAAATAGAAACGTTTTTTGCATGTTATAAATTTTTATGAAAATCAAAAATACTAATTATAAGGGAGACTACAAATGTAAATTCCTTATGCCTTAAAAAAAATGAAAAGTGAGCTTACTATCTAGAATAGTTAGGGGCCTCTTTTGTAATCATAACGTTGTGCGGATGGCTTTCACTGATTCCTGAGGAGGTGATTTTCACAAAACGACCTGTTTCTTTAAGGGTCTCAATATCTTTGGCTCCACAATAGCCCATCCCTGCTCTGATCCCTCCAATAAATTGGTGGATACTTTCATAGAGATCTCCTTTGTAAGGAACACGTCCTACAATTCCTTCGGGAACCAATTTTTTGATATCATCCTCAACATCTTGGAAATAACGGTCTTTACTACCTTCCTTCATAGCTTCTACAGAGCCCATTCCTCGATACGATTTGAATTTACGACCTTCGTAGATGATGGTTTCTCCCGGCGATTCTTTGGTTCCTGCTAAGAGCGATCCAAGCATCACACAATCGGCACCCGCTGCAATTGCTTTTGGAATGTCTCCGGTATATCGGATTCCTCCATCTGCAATGACGGGCACACCCGATCCTTTGAGTGCTGCGGCAACTTCAAGTATGGCTGAAAATTGTGGGAATCCAACACCTGCAACCACTCGTGTTGTACAGATAGATCCTGGACCAATTCCGACTTTAACAGCATCGGCACCAGCTTCTACTAAATATTTAGCAGCTTCCGCTGTGGCTATGTTTCCAACCACCACATCTAGGTCTGGGAATTTTGCTTTGATTAGTTTTAAAACACTAACAACGCCTTTGGTATGTCCGTGTGCCGTGTCAATAACAACAGCATCCACTCCAGATTTCACCAAGGCGGCGGTACGCTCAACGGCATCTTGCGTAACTCCAATGGCTGCGGCCACTCTGAGTCTGCCATAGCTATCTTTATTAGAAATTGGTTTCTGCGTAAGTTTTGTAATATCTCTAAAAGTGATGAGACCAACGAGTTTAAAATTGGCATCCACCACTGGTAATTTTTCGATTTTTTTCTTTTGTAAAATGACCTCTGCTTGTTGTAAAGAAGTTCCTTCAGAAGTAGTTACCAAACCTTCGGTGGTCATGATCTCTGTAATAGGACGGTTGCTTTCCTTTTCGAAACGTAAATCTCTATTGGTGACAATTCCTTTTAAGTAGCCGTCTTTATCAATGATCGGAATACCGCCAATACTGTGTTCTTTCATGCTCATCTGTGCATCCTTCACCGTCGCATCTAATGGCAAAGTCACGGGATCGATGATCATACCACTTTCAGCACGTTTTACTTTTCGAACCTTAATGGCTTGTTGCTCGATGGTCATGTTTTTATGCAACACACCAATGCCGCCTTCACGCGCCATGGCGATGGCCATTTTACTTTCGGTGACTGTGTCCATTGCTGCCGAACTGATCGGAACATTCAACGAAATATTTCTGGTGAATTTAGATTTAATACTCACGTCACGTGGTAGTATTTCTGAATAGGCTGGTATTAAAAGGACGTCGTCGTAAGTAAGACCTTCGCCGACAATTTTGGATAGATGTGCATTCATAGCAAATAGCTTATAATTGCATGCAAATTTAAGATTTTTTTTAGTTGAATAAGGCATAATGCTCTATTATTTAATAAAAAACATGAATTCACATATATAAAGACATGAAACAGTTTTGTCAAGTTGTTGTTTTGATAAAACTAACTATTTTTAAGGTATAAATAATTGTATTTCAAGTTTTTAATTTTTTTATCTTTATTTATTCTAAATAAGCTTTGTGAAACTAAAATTCATTTGTAACTTTGCGGCTGAAATTAAACGTTATTTTTAATCAGTCTAAATAAAATGAAGAATTTACTCAAAATTACCTTACTAGGAATAGGCATGTTAAATGCACAAGAATCTACAAAACCAACGGATTCTATTCAAAAACTAGAACCTGTTTTCATCAACTCCCAAGTTATTTTTGGCAGTAAATATGAAGCTAAAAACAGAACAGGGTCCTCATTTTACCTCTCTCCAGAAGAATTAGAAAAATTCTCTTATTCAGATATCAATAGAGTTTTAAGAACGGTACCTGGTGTGAATATATACGAAGAAGATGGCTACGGATTGCGTCCAAACATCAGCCTTCGTGGAACCTCTCCAGAACGAAGTGCAAAAATATCCATCATGGAAGATGGCGTTTTGATTGCGCCGGCACCTTACAGTGCGCCAGCAGCTTATTATTTCCCTTCGGTTGCCAGAATGCAAGCTGTTGAAATTCTAAAAGGCAGTAGTCAAATACAGTATGGCCCATTTACTACAGGGGGTGCTATCAATTTGGTGAGTACACAAATCCCTAACCGTTTTAGTGGGAGCATACAAACGAGTTATGGGAGCTTTAACACAGGTCAAACCCATTTCAAAATTGGAGATTCTAAAACCAATATTGGATATTCTCTTGAGTATCTAAATAACAATTCGGATGGTTTTAAAAACCTCCCTAATGGAGACAATACTGGGTTTGACAAAAATGATGTGGTGGCCAAATTTCGACTTCAAAATAAAAAGAATACAAAATTCAATCAATCGCTTGAATTTAAGTTTCAATATTCGGATGAAACTTCCAACGAAACGTATCTTGGTCTAACCACTGAAGATTTTAAGTCCAATCCTTTTGATCGCTATGCAGGGTCTCAAAAAGATAAAATGACGAATGAACACCTTCAATTTATGGTGACTCATAAAATAGAGGTATCTAAATTCTTAAGAGTTACGAGCAGCGCTTATTATAATGATTTCTCACGAAATTGGTATAAATTAAATGACGTAGTATTTGGTGGTGACAAAGTGAAAATTTCTAAAATATTAGAGGCGCCTCAAGATTACCCTAACTATATGGATATTATTAATGGGACGTCTAATTCAGATGCGGATGCACTCGTCTTAAAAGCAAACAACCGAAGTTACCTGTCAAAAGGGGTTCAAACTAAATTGGACTTCCATTGGGACAGTGCAAATGTATTTCATGATATTGAAATTGGATTGCGTTATCATTATGATGAAGAAGACCGTTTTCAGTGGAAAGATGGATACAGTATGACGGACGGACAGATGAATTTAACTTCCGCAGGCGCACCAGGAAGTGATGCCAACCGCATCAGTAAAGCGACTGCATTTGCAGGGTCTATTTTGTATAAATTAAAATACAATAACATCACCATAACACCTGGATTGCGCTACGAGGACATTGTATTGGGAAGAGATAATTTTGGAACCAGTGACCCTAGCAGAACTGGAGCTGACCTTTCTAGTAGAGAAAATAAAGTCGCTATTTTTATTCCTGGTATAGGGTTCAACTATAAATTCAACAATTTGACTTCGGTATTTGGTGGAGTACATAAAGGCTTTTCGCCTCCAGGGAATACGGTTGGACAAGAATCAGAAGAAAGTGTGAATTACGAGTTAGGATCGCGTTTCAACATCAGAGGAGTGCGGGGAGAGATCGTTGGGTTTTACAACGATTACAGCAACTTACTGGGAAGTGATTTAGCAGCTTCTGGCGGAACTGGGTCGTTAGAGCAATTTAACGCTGGAGAAGTAAGCGTGAAAGGAATTGAATTACTTTTAAACTATGACTTACTGCAAAAGAACACATCTTATGCATTACCTATAAGCTTCGGATATACCTTTACAGATGCGACCTTTCTAAACAGTTTTGGAAGTGATGACGGTTTGTGGGGAGAAGTTCAGAGTGGTGACGAGCTGCCTTATATTGCCAGACATCAATTTAACACTTCTATATCTTTAGAACATGCGAAATTTGAGCTGAACTTGAGTGGTCGTTTGAATGGTGCTTTTAAAACTGAGGCGAGTGCAGATGCAGTCAATACTGCTAATGGGATTACCTCTAACTTTATCATCGATTTTGTGGGGAAATACCATGTTACAAAAACACTTAGTTTATCTGCTAAAATCATTAATGTTTTAGATGAAACGTATGCAGTTGCTAAAGTGCCTGCTGGCTTACGCCCTGGACATCCTTTTGGGATTTACGGAGGTCTGGACTTTAGGTTCTAAACTAAAAGAATTAAAAACCTCAAAAAAGCTGTCTAAAAAAGTAGTAAATCTGTCAATCTGAACCTGCCTACCGTCAGGTTCAGATTGACAAAGCAAACCTTTTTAGACACCTCTATTGTTAATGGTAAACAGAGAAAATCTTTGTGGCCTCGTTATAGGCACTTTCAAAACTAAGGGCATTCAAATTGGTTAGTGCTTTTTGAGCTGTGAAATAAGAGAGTAATTTTTCTGTTGGCATGTTACCTGTCAGATCGTCTTTGGCCATGGGGCAACCTCCAAACCCTTGAATCGCGCCATCAAATCGTAAACACCCAGCCTTATAAGCAGCATCTACTTTGGAATGCCAATGCAGAGGATTCGTATGCAAGTGCGCCCCAAATTCGATATGGGGATAGGCGGGAATTAAATTTGAAAACAAATAGGAAATACTCTCAGGATTTGAACTGCCAATGGTGTCACTTAACGACAAAATTTCGACGCCCATTTTATGCAAGCGCTCCGTCCACTTAGAAACGATGTCAACATTCCAAGGATCACCATAGGGGTTTCCAAAAGCCATGGAGATGTACACCACAACGCGTTTATTATTGGCGTGTGCAATTTCTAAAATCTCTTGGAGGGTTTCAATAGATTGCGCTATTGTTTTATGCGTGTTTCGCATTTGGAAATTTTCAGAGATTGAAAACGGATAGCCTAAATAATCAATTTCTTTATGGGAGGCGGCGGCTAATGCGCCTCGACTGTTCGCTACAATGGCGAGTAATTTACTAGATGTATTACTTAGGTCTAACTGAGATAAGACCTCTGCCGTATCCGACATTTGAGGGATGGCTTTAGGCGATACAAAACTTCCAAAATCAAGAGTATCAAAACCCACACGCAACAACGACTGAAGGTATTGAACCTTTTGAGCGGTTGGTATAAACGCCTTGATGCCTTGCATGGCATCTCGTGGGCATTCAATTATTTTTAGTGGTGGTTGCATCCAATTGATTCAGACTCTAAAATTACTATTATTTTTTGAAACGAGCATGCTAAAATTATGATCACCCAAGGGAATAACTAATAGCGAACCTGCCTGCGGCAGGCAGGCAGCATGTGACCTTTTAAAAATTATAGATAAAGACACATGAAATAAAGCGATGGATTGAAACTAAGTCTTCACGCTTCTAGATCGTGATGTTTTATGATCAATGATAATTCGGCTTAAATCCTTCAGTACTTTAAAGGTGCGTTCTAAGCCATATTTAGAAACGCCGTAAACTCTTGGGTGGTGAATGACGGGAACTTCCTTAATCCGTGCGCCATTGATGTGTGCGTTGAGTGCCATGAACCGATGCAGTTCGCCATAGAGCGGAAGTTCTTTGGCGGTTTTGGAGGTCATCACTTTTAAGGCACAGCCTGAATCTCTAATTTGTAGTTGGGTGGTGAGTCGGATTATAAAATTTGCAATCTTAGAGGGCATTGTTTTAAGGAAGGGATCTTGACGATTTTGGCGAAAACCAATGACCATGTCCCAGCCTTCATTTTTAATGAGATCGAGCATTTTTGGGAGGTCTGACGGATCATTTTGAAGGTCGCCATCCATCGTGGCGATGTACTGTCCACGGGCTTTTTTAATCCCTGCTGCAAGTGCTGAACTCTGGCCTTTATGATACTCAAAGGCAATCAGACTGGTATGTGGATTTCCCTCTGATTTTATGGTTTTGCAGCTTGCATCTGATGAGGAATCATCTATAAAAATAAGTTCGTAACTGTATTCAGACAGTTCCTTTTCAATAGAAGCTATTAATAATTTAATGTTGTCTTCTTCATTAAACACAGGAATGACAATAGATAACAACGGAAGTGACTGCATTACTTAATAAGATTTAATATCCAAATGTATCGGAAAACCGAATCACAAGATTACTACTTATATTGCAATCCGTAGCCAGAATCAGAAAATAAATAACTCTTTAAAATTAAGAGTACTTAATAATCAGGACATCCAAAACACTTATAATTGTTTAGGAAATCATAGGTAATTGAGAGTTCATAGACACCGCCAGTTTGTCCAATATCCGTCATGTTAAAATCATAAGAGTATCCAAACACAAAACCTTCCCAGTCCATCCCTACAAACGCATTAACAGATGTTAAGAGGTGACTGTTCGGATCTACTTTGTTCGGGTTTGTAGCTGCTAACAACGCAAACGAGAAACGATCCAGTTCATATTTGGCACCTAAATCTAAACGACTGTAAGTCCCTTGTTGCATGGCGTTTGCCAATACAAATAGTTTATTCTCATTTCTATAACTCCCCGTAGGAATATAGAGCGATCCATGCAAAGACATAAACATCTCCAAGCTTTCTTGACCGTCAAAACTCATGGAGATATTCGGTTGATTCAAATGCTTTATAGTCAACCCAACCCAAGAATTTTCATTGTTGAAAAGCACAGAGGCACTAAAATCTATAAATCGAATGGATTCTTGTAAATTAATAGGATCAATGGAGTTGGCATTAATAATGCCGCTAAACACATTGATCTGATCTTCTAATAATAAATTTTGAAAGCCAAAATCTTTAGCACCATATCCTGCTGAAATACTCGGCCTTACATTCCACTCGTCGGAAATCGCAAATTGATAGGCATAGTTTAAATTTACTTGCGTAAAATTATAACGCGTGGTGGTTTCTTGATGGTTCAATACACTAATTCCAATACCACTACTGACTTCTTCAAACCAGTTATCTACAAAAGCAAATTGGGTATTGATACTAAAATTCAAACCTGCCCATTGCGTACGGTGAATAATCCCCGCTCTGGTGGATTGTTTCCCGCCTGTAAAACTAGAACTTATTGTTTCGGGAATCATAAAAAACTGCGTGTGTATGGGATCTTGGGCATAGCCTTTGAAACACACTAAAACGGTTAGTATTACAATATATTTTTTCATCTTAAAATCTTATTTAATTAAGGTTACTGGTCCATTCATCTCTAGCAGTATGCCGTTGAATGTATTTGCAATGACGACCATGATATAGTTTCCATTTTCAACTGGATTTCCATCGATGGTGCCATCCCATCCTGTAATGGTATCGCCTTCTTCGACATAGAGTTTGGAGCCCCAAGTATCATAGATACTGATTTGGACATTGGTCATACAGCTAAACACTGGACGCATGGTATCATTTATACCATCGTCATTGGGTGTAAATGCAGTTGGCAATACGATATCATATCCTTTAGTGACTCGGATGGTTTCTGTGTACGTGTCAAAACAACCATAGGCGTCTTCTACTGTGAGATCGATTGTGTAAACACCTAGTTGATCGTATACATGTGTTGGAGCATCTACACCGCTTAATGGTGCAGAACCGTCGCCAAAGTTCCATGTGAAATTAACGATATCTCCTGTAGATGTATTTTGGAAATTTACTGGATCATCAATTGCAAAGATCCCACAGAAATCACTGTTGAGAGAATTCAGAGTAAAGTCTGCAATTCCAAATTCAAAGAATGTAATCGGATCTAAAACAAATGGTATTGGAGGACAGCCATTGGCGATTCCATGTTGATCGTTTACAAAAGCCGTATAAATTCCACCAACAGTGGTTGACATCACTTCTTGGGTTGCTGGATCCCATACGCCGCCTGACCATGTGATTTCATAAGGAGGTACGCCCCCACTTACAAAGATAACATTGGTTTGTGTCGCAGTATCCGTCGCACAATCGATTGCTAAGGTATCTGTAAAGAATGCTGTAATTTCTGGTGGTCGTGTGAGTACAACATCTGGTACTGGCACAAATAATGGACAGCCATTGATATCGGTGACATCAATTGGATACGTACCTTCAGTAAGTCCACTTAAACACCATTGTCCGCCGCCATTATCAACCCATCCAGCGCCTACAGGGAATGGATTTGTTCCACCTGTGATGGTGATACAAATAGACCCATTATCAAACGCCCATGCTGGGACTGTATCACAATTGGGTTGTGTGATGACTGTGTCCACTATTTCAATAGGATCTGGCTGACCAATCGTGATTGCGATCGGGCCAAATTCACAATTTTCTTCATCTAAAACATTGTAAAAATAAGTACCCTCAAATTCATTGAACTGTACTGCAACTCCTGTGGTGGTGATTTGACTGCTCATAAAATTATTGGCAGCATCAAATAATGAAACGGTTAAAATACCCGTTCCACCTGTAGGTGTAATCACCAGTGAGCCTCTATCTTCAAAACAAAGCGCATCGTTGACAATTTCAGTAGCTAATACTTGCGCTGGCTCTGTAACAACTGTTGCATCTTGTTGCGAACAACCGTTGGAATCAGACACTACAAATACTGCTGGTCCACTTAAGACATCCACAAAGCCTGTGCCGAAATAAGGAGGCACACCTCCTGTGGCAGTGACTTCGTAAGTTGCCAATCCACCAAAACATAGAATAGGATCTACTAAAGTAGCAGTCACAATTAACGGTGTTGGTTCGGTCAGTGTATAGGTTTGAACGATGAGATTCGGACAGTTTGGATCTTCAACGGTCAGTGTATAATCGCCTGCAAGCAAGTTATCAAACAAGATGTTGGCTGGTGCAGTTATCAATAGCCCATCAAATAAAACAACTCCGGCATTGTTTTCAAAACTGTAGTTATACATTCCTGAACCGCCTGATAAATCAACAGACACAAAACCACTGTTTGCGGTTGTACAATCGATATTAAATCCATTAAAATCTGAAAGCGTTGACGTTAAAGAAACAGGTGTGTTTAGCTGTTCGATTAGAATCGTGTTAGAGACAAACAGACATCCATTGCCATCTAGTACTTTCAACACATAGTTTCCTTCACAAGCATTGAATAACTCTAGTGGATTGGTTGAATTGGTAAGAGGTCCTGCATCAAATATTCCTGAATTTGGAATTGTTTCTGTGTAATATTCGATCAATGTATAAGGCAAGGTTCCCCCTGTAATACTCATTTCAATATACCCATCACAAGGTGGGACATCGACATTATTACATGAAATATCAACACGTCTTTCAAGTGTGAAATCGACCGGAGTTGGTGGCTCCACTAGGTATTGAAAGATGTAAGTACAGTTTGAACCATCTGTAATGGCTAATTCATAGGTGCCAGGACAGAGGTCAACTAAATCTTCTGCTGTTGGGTCTGCAATTGGATTGCCTTCTAAAGATGTCCAATTGTACGAGAATGGTAAGATTCCTACTGGACTAATATCGATCGTCGCTTCACAAAGGGGACTAAAACTACAGGAAATATTGGTGACCACCTCATTTATTTCTGGTGAAGGCGATAGTGTAACCGTCACTATAAACGGATCTCCAATACACACTGGGGTCGTTAGATCTGCTACTTTATAATATATAGGTGTAATGGTATAAACCAATGTTTGCAAATCCGTAGTTGGATTTTCTAAAACACCTGTCTCAAAAAATGCTTCATCAGTTCCATCAGAACCGCCTGTCACTCCTCCTGTAACTGTTGGTAAAGCCCAAGTATATAAGGTCACATCTGGAATAATAGTTGTCGCATCAGGTGTTACCCCGTTCTCTGGACTCAATATATAAGAGGTCGCATCACATATCTGTACAAACACATCTGGTACAAAGGGTCTTGGCTCTATGGTAATGACCGCATCAAATGCTGGCCCCACACATCCATCTGCTTCAGGAGTGACGGTATAGGTGATTTGCTGAATTGTATTAGATATATTTGTCAAGGTTTGCGTGATGTCATCAACCGCAGTTACTTGATCACTCCAACCTGTTAAATCCAAATTCGGCACTGACACTACCCACGTATATTGCGTTCCTACTGGAACAATCATTGCTGGGGTAGGGATTCCATCTTGAGGAGAAATCACAAATGGACTTCCACTACATTGAGTGTCTTGAGTT
Organism: uncultured Flavobacteriaceae bacterium; assembly: GCA_943787365.1. Lineage (GTDB taxonomy): Bacteria > Bacteroidota > Bacteroidia > Flavobacteriales > Flavobacteriaceae > Hel1-33-131. The sequence goes on along the minus strand of CALSMD010000005.1, from coordinate 17,129 downwards.
GCTGCGCCTTCAACAATAAATGGGCGTGGCTTCACATCTACAGATACTTGGAATGTTAATCCCGCACATCCAATAGAGAGTGGTGTCACGGTATATTCTATTGTTTGAGTTACTGAGCTTGTATTTGTTAAGGTTTGACTGATGTCTGTTTGTGGAACGATTTCATCGCTTTCCCCATCTACATCTGGATTGTCAAGCACTGTCCATGTATAAGTAGTTCCTATTGGCACTACAGTATTCGCGTTTGGAATGCCTGTGGTTGGCGATACAACAAACGTATCTTCACTACAAATCGGATCTACAACAACATCTTCAATTGTAGGACTTGGGCTTAAGGTAATTTCTACTTCAAATGGAAGCCCGATACAAGTTCCTGAACTTGGTGTCACTATATAGGTAATGATTCTTACCGCATCCGATCCGTTAATCAGTGTTTGACTGATTGGAGTCGTTGGTACTGTCACATCGCTAAAGCCTGTTACAAAAGCATTATCCGCCGCTGTGACAACGGTCCATGTATACAATGTATTCGTTGGTACAATTTCAAGAGGTGCCGCATCTACGGGTGTGACTGTAAACGTTTCACCACTACAAATACCATCTTGTTTATCTGAAATTATTGGACGTGGTTCTACGGTCACTGTCAGTTCAAACGTTGGTCCATCACATCCTAAATCAGACACTGGTGTGATTGTGTACACTACATCTTGAGGGATATTGGTCTCGTTCACCAAAGTTTGACTTATATTGGTTTGTGGAAGAATTTCATCCGCTTCCCCTGTAACGTCATCATTTGCAAGGACTGTCCATATATAAGTTGAATTTGCAGGAACAATCGTTGCGATTGTTGGATCGCCATTCGTTGGGTTGATGTCAAAAGTATCTTCACTACAAATCGTATCAACCCTATCGAAAATTTCTGGCGTTGGGTTGACAGTGATCGTAAACTGTTGCGTGTCCCCAGCACATCCATTAAAAAATGGTGTCAGTGTGTAAACCAAATCTTCCGCAAGGTTGGAAGCATTAAAAATTGTTTCTCCCAAAATTGGGTCTGTAAACGCTATAGGCCCCGCATTTGTGGTAAAGCCTGTTAAATTTGGCCCTGCAGAAGTGACTTCCCATTCGTAGGTCAATGACCCTAATGGTGTGGTTGGCGATGTAATGAATACATCTGCAAAATCACCTCTACTACAAATTATCTGGTTTGGTATGGCATCAATTGTAGTGGTTGGATTCACCGTAATTGTATACGTAAAATCAGCACCTGGACAAGCCGATGGATCATTGGTGGTTGCTGTTGCTGTAAACACCAAGTCAATAGGCACATTTAATGTATTGTCCAATGTATAGAGCTGGAATTACATCCGTTCCTGCTAAAACATCTACCCCTAATAATCCTACTGGAACGAACGTTGTCCATTGAATGTCCACATTCGGAGATGCAGACGTTAGCGTTACCGCTACTGAGGTTTCTAAGTCACACAATTCTTGATCCAATTCATCGAATATGATTCCTGGACTTGGATTGATTGTGATATCAAAAGTTAAAGGCAATCCGTCACAGCCGTCCGATAATGGTTGGACTGAATATGTAAGTGTAAATGGATCTGCCGTTGTATTGATAAGTGTTAAGGCCGGAAAGAAATCTCCCGTTCCTGTCACATCTGCTTCATATCCTGTAATACCAGCTGGCACTAAAGTTGGGTTCAACAGATCATATTGATAGGTTGTTGCTGTTAATGGGACACTAGAAGTGAAATCGACTTGAGAAAATAAGTCACCACTACAGGCTGTTTGAACAGGGATAGAAACAGTCACTTCAGGGTTTGGTTTCACTGTGACGACAATGTCAAAAGGGACTCCTACACAAACACCGCTCATTGGAATGACGGTATAAGTGATATTCTCAGGAACATTTAATGGGTTCGTATTTGTGAGTGTTTGGCTTATTGAATTTTCACCTACAGTAACATCAGATGCTCCCGTAATATTTGCATTGGCTGAAACAGTCCAAGTATAAGTTGTATTGTCAGGTACAATTTCTGTTGGCTCATCATTTAGAGGCGTGATCGTAAAGGCTTCACCACTACAAATATCCGCTGTCGTATCTAAAATAAAAGGTACTGGATCTACAGTCACCGTCAGAGTGAATTCGTCTCCAACACATCCTAAATCCGATGTTGGTATGATGGTGTATTCCACCAATTGTGGGGTATTTGTTTGGTTTGTAAGCGTCTGATCTAAGGAAGCAAGACCTGTATTATCAGCAGACTGTCCTAAAACATCTGGATTGGCTGCAACTGTCCAAGTATAGGTAGTGTTGGCTGGAACACTGTCCGAACCTGCCGATCCATCGCCGATAGCACTATAGCTAAATGGAATTTCTGAACATACTGTGAGCGTTGTATCAGCAATCGTTGGTGTTGGATCTACGGAGACTGTAATGGTAAATGTATTTCCAATACATTCTCCTATAGCTGTAGAAATTGGCGTCACTGTATACACAACTTGTTGGGTTGTATTTGTTGTATTTTGTAGTGTTTGTGATATTGAAGTTGCCGGAACCAAATTATCTGAAGCACCAGTAATAAAAGTGGATCCGAAAACCGTCCAAGTATATTCTGTGGTGGTTGGCACAATATCGGTTGCGTTTATACCGCCACCATTTGTTGGGGATTCATTAAAATTCGCTTCAGAACAAATAATTACTTGTACATTATCAATAACAGGTATTTCGCCTACATTCACCAATGCACATTCTGAAGGTATTGGTCCACATCCGCCATCGGCGAAGGTCAACACTGCAAAATAATTAATTGAACCTACCGCAGTACTTAGCGGAGTAAAGGTGTTTGCTGTGGCTCCGGGAATTGGATTGCTTAAATCGGTGTTATCACAAGTCAAACTTGAATACCACTGGTAGGTTGGAACACCGACTCCATTTATATGGTCTACTTCTAATACGGTGGTAGCGCCATCTAAACAAACGGTTTGCGTAGCTAAAGGATCTACACTTATTGAGGGACCTTCATTCACCTGAACTTCTGAAATTGCACTTATCGTTTCACATCCTGATGCATCTGTGGTTACAACACAGTAATAAAACACGGTCCCTACTGGGGTGGATTCTGGTGTGAAAACTGGATTGATATCTCCTGCTATTAAGGTGCCGCCTGTAGTAGTGTTGGTCGTATTTGAAAACCATTGGTAACTATAAGTACCGGTTCCTCCTGTTGCAATCACTTCTAAATCTGTGGAGGCAGTGCCTTCACATAGTTCTTGGAAAGCTAAAGGGGCTGTTAAGGTTGGATCTTCTACAACTTCAACTGTCACAACTAAACTTTCTGCCTGATCACATCCACTGCCATCAAAATTAGCGACGGCTACAAAATGATATTGTCCAGCTGCTATGAAAACACCTGGATTAAAAGTTGTAGAATCTGTGGAGTTTGGATGGATGCTTATTAAGGTTCCTAAAGCATCTGAAACATACCAGTCAAAGGATACTGTTCCGGTTCCACCACTAGTGCTCACTTCTATATCTGAAATACTTCCACCTATACAAATATCTGTTGGGATAGCGGAATCAATAGTGACAACTGGATCTGGTACAACGGTAACTAGTGCACATTCTGAGGGTATTGGATCACATCCGCCATCGGCGAAGGTCAATACTGCAAAATAATTAATTGAACTTACCGCAGTACTTAGCGGTGTAAAGGTGTTTGCGGTAGCTCCTGTTATTGGATTGCTTAAATCGGTGTTATCACAAGTCAAGCTTGAATACCACTGGTAGGTTGGAACACCGACTCCATTTATATGGTCTACTTCTAAAGTCGTGGTAGCGCCGTCTAAACAAACGGTTTGCGTGGCTAAAGGATCTACACTTATGGTTGGACCTTCATTCACCTGAACTTCTGAAATTGCACTTATCGTTTCACATCCTGATGCGTCTGTGGTTACAACACAGTAATAAAACACGGTCCCTACTGGGGTGGTTTCTGGTGTGAAAACTGGATTGATATCTCCTGCTATTAAGGTGCCTCCTGTATTGGTATTGGTGGTATTTGAAAACCATTGGTAACTATAAGTACCGGTTCCTCCTGTTGCAATCACTTCTAAATCTGTGGAGGCAGTGCCTTCACATAATTCTTGGAAAGCTAAAGGTGCTGTTAAAGTAGGGTCTTCTACAACTTCCACAAAGTCACAACTAAACTTTGTGCCTGATCACATCCACTGCCATCAAAATTAGCGACGGCTACAAAATGATATTGTCCAGCTGCTATGAAAACACCTGGATTAAAAGTTGCTGAATCTGTGGAGTTTGGATGGATGCTTATTAAGGTTCCTAAAGCATCTGAAATATACCATTCAAAGGATACTGTTCCGGTTCCACCACTAGTGCTCACTTCTATATCTGAAATACTTCCACCTATACAAATATCTGTTGGGATAGCGGAATCAATAGTGACAACTGGATCTGGTACAACGGTAACTAGTGCACATTCTGAGGGTATTGGATCACATCCGCCATCGGCGAAGGTCAATACTGCAAAATAATTAATTGAACTTACCGCAGTACTTAGCGGTGTAAAGGTGTTTGCGGTAGCTCCTGTTATTGGATTGCTTAAATCGGTGTTATCACAAGTCAAGCTTGAATACCACTGGTAGGTTGGAACACCGACTCCATTTATATGGTCTACTTCTAAAGTCGTGGTAGCGCCGTCTAAACAAACGGTTTGCGTGGCTAAAGGATCTACACTTATGGTTGGACCTTCATTCACCTGAACTTCTGAAATTGCACTTATCGTTTCACATCCTGATGCGTCTGTGGTTACAACACAGTAATAAAACACGGTCCCTACTGGGGTGGTTTCTGGTGTGAAAACTGGATTGATATCTCCTGCTATTAAGGTGCCTCCTGTATTGGTATTGGTGGTATTTGAAAACCATTGGTAACTATAAGTACCGGTTCCTCCTGTTGCAATCACTTCTAAATCTGTGGAGGCAGTGCCTTCACATAATTCTTGGAAAGCTAAAGGTGCTGTTAAAATAGGGTCTTCTACAACTTCCACAAAGACATCTAAACTTTGTGCCTGATCACATCCACTGCCATCAAAATTAGCGACGGCTACAAAATGATATTGTCCAGCTGCTATGAAAACACCTGGATTAAAAATTGCTGAATCTGTGGAGTTTGGATGGATGCTTATTAAGGTTCCTAAAGCATCTGAAATATACCATTCAAAGGATACTGTTCCGGTTCCACCACTAGTGCTCACTTCTATATCTGAAATACTTCCACCTATACAAATATCTGTGGGTAGAGCAGAGTCTATAATGACCTCTGGATCTGGTACAACGTTGATTGTATGAATTGTAGGGGTTCCAGGACAAACAGCTCCTCCAGTTGTGGAGGCTATAACTTCAATCTCAATAGCGATGGGAGTTACTCCAAAATTAGTGACCGTAAATGATGGAATCGCATTTGTATTCCCAGTAATTGGGTCTGTTGCATCCAAAGCAGCGGCACCACTTATAACATTCCATTCATAAGTAGTCGAAGGATCTGTAGCCGAACTCGCAGTAAAAGGCAGCGAGGTTGCACCCGAGCAAATTTCTTGAGTGTCTAAAGTTAAGGTGACTGTTGGAGATGGATTGATGGTAATATCAAAGAGTTTTGAAAAACCTATACAGCCATTAAAACTTGGTGTAAATTCGTAAGTCAGTGTATAAGCAGCCGTTCCAGAATTTAAAATAGTAGTTCCAACTAAAGCCTGCGTTACATCTGTTGGGTAACCCGTTACTGTGGCTGGAATCATTCCAACATCTAATAATACCCACTCATAAACGGTGCCAATAACATCTGCATCAAGGATTGGTGTTGTAAAAGCAGTGCCGCCACAAATCGTTTGGGGGGCAATTGGAATCATTATTGGTAAAGGATCTATAGTGAGCGTATAAGTAAACGGTGTTCCATCACATCCATCAAAATTTGGTGTTACAATGTAATCAATATTAGTTGTTACAATAGCTGTAATATCTACAGTCATTGCAGATAAATTTCCTGTCCCAACAGTTTCCAGTCCGGTTGTGCCAGCAGGTACTGTACTTGCATCCAACACCCAATTGTAAACGACAGCCAATGCCGCATTTGTATTTTCCCAAACAACCTCTGCGGAAATATCTCCGCTACACAATGTTTGTGAAGTTTCTGTATTGGTAATTGCAATTACAGGGTTTATAAAAATGGTATATAAGAAAGGATCTCCTGCACAACCTAAGGAAGTAGGAATCACTTCATAAACCAATTCACCTATAGTATTAGATGAGTTAGATAATAACGGAAATACTGGTAAATCACCTACATTTGGATCTGTTACATGTCCTGTGATACCCGCAGTCGCAGATACAAATGTCCAGTTGTATTCGGTTGGAGTTCCATTCACAATCGAGCTTGTCCATTCCACCGCAGTTGACGAATCTTCTGAACAAATCGTTTGACTGTCCAAAGTATTTGTAATTTGTGGTGATGGATTAATTGTGATTGTAAACACTTGTTGAACTCCGTCACATTCAACCGTCGGATCTGTCGCATTTGAAAAAATGGGCTCCACAGTCACAGTTGCTATGATAGGATCATTTGTAGTATTTATTGCAATAAATGAAGGAATTGCGCCGGTATCTGCCAAAGGTGCTAAACCAATATTGGTATCAATCGTCCATTCGTAAGTAGTGTTTCCTGTAACTAAAGGAGTTGAAAACGTAATTTCAGGAGTCGTTTCTCCATTACAAAAAACAACATTATTTACTGCATCCATTTCGGCTGCAGGATTCACCGTAATTGTATAAAATACGGGACTTCCTAAACAAGCTCCCGCAGAAGTGGTAACCGCCTCAGCACTAAAAATTAAATCGACTGGAGTGGATCCAGAATTACTAAGGTTAAAGGCAGGAATTAGAGTCGTCCCCGCAGTTGTTGTGATTCCTGTAATCGCAGGATATAAAGTTGGATCTATAGTCCATGAAATATTCACTGGAGCAGTTTCTGAATCTAAATTCACTTGAACCGAAGTACCTCCAGAACAAACACTTTGATCTAGAATATCAAAATCAACACTAGGTGCTGGCTCCACGGTGATATCAAAGAATTTTGACGGGCCTACACAACCATTAAAACTTGGTGTAAATTCGTAAGTCAGTGTGTAAGCATCATCTCCTGAATTAAAAATAGTAGTTCCTACTAAAGCTTGCGTTGGATCTGTTGGATAGCCTGTTATTGTGGCTGGGATCATTGCAACATTTAATAATATCCAATTATAATCGGTCCCTGCAACATCCGCTCCAAGAACTGGTGTTGTAAAAGCAGTCCCTCCACAAATCGTTTGAGGGTCAATTGGATTCATTATTGGTCGCGGATCTACATCCACACTTATTGTGAATGGTAGCCCCTCACAATTTCCTTGAGCTCCCGAAGTTGGCGTCACTGTGTACACCACAGTTTGAGTTACAATTGATGTGTTTGTTAAAGTCTGACTTATAGAGGTTTGCGCTGTAGTTTCGTCAGAATAGCCAGTCACCAACCCATTTGCATCGGCCACTGTCCATATATAAGTTGTATTTACTGGAACAATATCGCTAAGAGATGAACCTCCATCATTGGTTGGGATTACAGTAAAAGCTGTACCCGAGCAAATCGCTCCAAAGTTAACAGGTTGTATGACAGGTTCAGGATTTACTTGTACTGTCACTGTAAAAACTTCACCAACACAAAAACCATCAGCACCAGAAGTTGGCGTGACAATATAATCAACTGTTTGAACCGTGTTCGTTGTATTGGTAAGTGTTTGGCTTATAGAAGTTTGAGGAGTTGTTTCATCTAACTCCCCATCAACGTTTGGATTATCAACTACCGCCCAAGTATAGGTTGTATCTGCTGGTATGATCGTTGTGGGTGGATTATTTAAAGGAGTGACCGTAAAAATTTCAGATGAGCAAATCTCAGCCGTTTGGTTTGGAATCACTGGCGCAGGATTCACCGTAAAAGTTACAATAAAAGGATCTCCGACACAAGCACCTACATCTCCTGAAGTTGGTGTCACTGTATAGACCAACGTTTGAGGGACATCTGAAATATTTATTAAGGTTTGACTTATAGACGTTTGACCTATAGTTACATCAGAATCGCCAGTTACCAAACCATTTACATCCACTACCGTCCATGTATAGGTGGTACCTACTGGAACAATATCGCTATTCGTATCGCCTTGACCGTCTATTGGAAATACAACAAAATTAAAGTTTGAGCAGAACGGTGCGTGAGTAAAGGGATCCATAAATGGTTTTGGATTGACACTCACTGTGAGCGTGAAATCTTCACCAACACAAAAACCATCAGCACCAGAAGTTGGCGTGACAATATAATCAACTGTTTGAACCGTGTTCGTTGTATTGGTAAGTGTTTGGCTTATAGAAGTTTGAGGAGTTGTTTCATCTAACTCCCCTTCAACGTTTGGATTATCAACTACCGTCCATATATAAGTTGTATCTGTTGGTACGATCGTTGTGGGTGGATTATTTGTAGGATTGACCGTAAAAGTTTCATCTGAGCAAATCTCATCCGTTTGATTTGGAATCACTGGAGCAGGATTCACCGTAAAAGTTACAATAAAAGGATCTCCGACACAAGCACCTACATCTCCTGAAGTTGGTGTCACTGTATAGACCAACGTTTGAGGGACATCTGAAATATTTATTAAGTTTTGACTTATAGACGTTTGACCTATTGTTACATCAGAATCGCCAGTTACCAAACCATTTACATCAACTACCGTCCATGTATAGGTGGTACCTACTGGAACAATATCGCTATTCGTATTGCCTTGACCGTCTATTGGTAATACAATAAAAGTAAAGTTTGAACAGAACGGTGCGTGAGTAAAGGGATCCATAAATGGTTTTGGATTTACACTCACTGTGAGCGTAAAATCAGCACCAACACAAAAACCATCAGCACCAGAAGTTGGCGTGACAATATAATCAACTGTTTGAACCGTATTCGTTAAATTGGTAAGTATTTGGCTTATAGAAGTTTGAGGATCTACTTCATCTAAGTCCCCTTCAACGTTTGGATTATCAACTACCGTCCATATATAAGTTGTATTTACTGGAACAATATCGCTAAGAGATGAACCTCCATCATTGGTTGGGATTACAGTAAAAGCTGTACCCGAGCAAATCGCTCCAAAGTTAACAGGTTGTATGACAGGTTCAGGATTTACTTGTACTGTCACTGTAAAAACTTCACCAACACAAAAACCATCAGCACCAGAAGTTGGCGTGACAATATAATCAACTGTTTGAACCGTGTTCGTTGTATTGGTAAGTGTTTGGCTTATAGAAGTTTGAGGAGTTGTTTCATCTAACTCCCCATCAACGTTTGGATTATCAACTACCGCCCAAGTATAGGTTGTATCTGCTGGTATGATCGTTGTGGGTGGATTATTTAAAGGAGTGACCGTAAAAATTTCAGATGAGCAAATCTCAGCCGTTTGGTTTGGAATCACTGGCGCAGGATTCACCGTAAAAGTTACAATAAAAGGATCTCCGACACAAGCACCTACATCTCCTGAAGTTGGTGTCACTGTATAGACCAACGTTTGAGGGACATCTGAAATATTTATTAAGGTTTGACTTATAGACGTTTGACCTATAGTTACATCAGAATCGCCAGTTACCAAACCATTTACATCCACTACCGTCCATGTATAGGTGGTACCTACTGGAACAATATCGCTATTCGTATCGCCTTCACCGTCTATTGGAAATACAACAAAATTAAAGTTTGAGCAGAACGGTGCGTGAGTAAAGGGATCCATAAATGGTTTTGGATTGACACTCACTGTGAGCGTGAAATCTTCACCAACACAAAAACCATCAGCACCAGAAGTTGGCGTGACAATATAATCAACTGTTTGAACCGTGTTCGTTGTATTGGTAAGTGTTTGGCTTATAGAAGTTTGAGGAGTTGTTTCATCTAACTCCCCATCAACGTTTGGATTATCAACTACCGTCCAAGTATAGGTTGTATCTGTTGGTACGATCGTTGTGGGTGGGTTATTTGTAGGATTGACCGTAAAAGTTTCATCTGAGCAAATCTCATCCGTTTGATTTGGAATCACTGGAGCAGGATTCACCGTAAAAGTTACAATAAAAGGATCTCCGACACAAGCACCTACATCTCCTGAAGTTGGTGTCACTGTATAGACCAACGTTTGAGGGACATCTGAAATATTTATTAAGTTTTGACTTATAGACGTTTGACCTATTGTTACATCAGAATCGCCAGTTACCAAACCATTTACATCAACTACCGTCCATGTATAGGTGGTACCTACTGGAACAATATCGCTATTCGTATTGCCTTGACCGTCTATTGGTAATACAATAAAAGTAAAGTTTGAACAGAACGGTGCGTGAGTAAAGGGATCCATAAATGGTTTTGGATTGACACTCACTGTGAGCGTGAAATCTTCACCAACACAAAAACCATCAGCACCAGAAGTTGGCGTGACAATATAATCAACTGTTTGAACCGTATTCGTTATATTGGTAAGTGTTTGGCTTATAGAAGTTTGAGGAGTTGTTTCATCTAACTCCCCTTCAACGTTTGGATTATCAACTACCGTCCAAGTATAGGTAGTATCTGCTGGTACGATCGTTGTGGGTGGGTTATTTACAGGCGAGACAATAAAAGTTTCCTCTGAGCAAATCTCATCCGTTTGATTTGGAATTAGGGGTTCTGGATTCACCGTAAACGTGAAATTGACTGTACCCCCTTGACAATTGTTTACGACTGGAGCCACTGAATATACGAGGTCTTGTGGAACGTTCGTTGAATTTATTAAGGTCATTACTGAAATCGTATCTCCAGAATTTAAAGTCGCATCATATCCAGAAATCTCTGGATTTATATTAACAAATATTATATAGTCTGTAGCCGGATCCATATCAGAAGTAAACTGAACAAGTTGCGTTGTATCCCCAGTACAGATGTCTTGTTGCGTATCGGTATTTGTGATAATGGGCGTTTGCTCATATAGAAACGTTAAAGTATCCGAATTTGAATTCGCACAATTGCCATCAACTTCTACCGTAATCGTGTAGGTGTTATAACTTAAAAACTTAATGATTGGAAATTCACTAGCTAGCATCGGTTCCCCCCCAAAATGTATAATCTGCTGCAGTCACTCCGGGTCCCGTAATGGTCCATGTGAACGTTGTAGGCTCAAAAGGTGCTTCGCTATATACTGGACTTATTGGTGTATTATTTAAAAAATCTAAGATAAAACCATCAGCAGTTTGACCCGCTAAACCCTGACATGCGGCAAAAAATGGCGTTGGAAAATTAACCGTTGGATCTCCTATGATTTCTATTAAAACGGGTTCAGAATCATCATCTCCACAGGTGTTAGACGTATTTAACACAACCGAGTAAGTACCTGGTTGAGTGAAATTAATTGATGGATCTACGTAATTTATGGGATCACCCATTAAATTTGGATCCACAATAAAATCAAAACCTGTTAAGGTAGCAGGTGCTTCTACAGGGGTCACTGTCCAAGTATAAACAGGATTACCACATGCTTCAGAAAAATTTTCGGTGTTTGAAGTGTTTGTGAAATCTATAACTTGTGGTGCACACAAAAGACTCGTTGGATTATAAGTGAAATTTGAAAGTGGTTGCGGCTCCACAATAACCGTTTTCACAACAATATCGGATTGGACACAACCCGCTGGATTGTTTATTTTTAATTGTATTTCCCAACAACCAGGATTGTCTAAAGTTACTTCTCCGGGGATGTTTAGGTTTCCATCAACGTCTATCCAACCCAGATCGTCGGTAACGGTATCCCAGGCAGTAGCTCCAGGGAATAATACATCCCAATAATAACTATACTCTGTTAAACATTCAGCGCCATAGCCAAATGCACCCACAAGAGAAATATCATTAGCAGACAAAACTGTTCCTGCACAAATTACAGGTTCTGTTTCAAAATCCACACTTGGTTGTAAACTTACATTGACCCATTTAGTAGTACCGTTACTATTTTGAGAGTATTCATTACACAAAAAATTATCAGATAGAAGTTCATCATCATAAATCCCTTTGTTTAAAAGTTTTAAATCTAATTTGTAATAAAACCCATCCTCATCAACATTCTCATCTTTAAAGTCGCTTGAGCAGGTTGCTAACTCATATACGTGATTTAATGTATTACATATTTGAAGTCTGGAATGTGTATAATACTCCGTGGTCTCAGGTATATCTTGATCAGTATCTCCATAAAAGATAGAATATAAAGATCCAGGGTAATTGGTTGCCATTACTGAAGAAGTCACTTCAAAACCAACTAATTCACCAACACAAACAGCTTCAGCGCTTGTATTTGCAATTCCTGTATTTCCAGTATTATAATTAAATACAAATCCTGAAGTGTGGTGGTATTCAGAACTGGCTCCTTGGATGGTTCTGTCAATCTCAATTAAATAATAGTCAACTGGAAGGTCTCCTGGAATAGAAAATTGTCCCAAACCAGATAATGGAATTGATTGCCAAGAACCTGCAACTAAAATTCTAACGTCTTTACTAGAAGCTGAACCCCCAATTGCCCTAACCTGAATAGCGTCTGGACTCGATGGCGTTAAGCTATTCTGACCTCTATTTTTATATCCAAAAAAGTAATTATTTGCTTCTAAGTCTATACATTTTGTGAAATCTGTAATATCTGTAGCTGAATTATTTATAAATTGTATGGTACCAACAGTCAAATCCGAAGAGGAGTCAGAAACTATTTCAAAAGAATCTGTCTCAACTTCCGTTGCTGGGTTTGTAGAGCGTATTCTTAATTTATAAGCAGAACTTTCAGGAACAGTTAACGGCAGCACTCCATTGAGCACAGGTATAAAAAACTCATCCTTGATTGAAAGTACTGTTGATGATGTAAAATCTCCAGATGGATCAGACAATTCTAAGATAAATTGATTGTCTAACTCGTAAATACCCTGAGGATCAAAAAACACGGCTACATGACCCCCTTGAATATATGGGCCTGCAGTAAAATGTTCTAACACAATTACAGAACTCGTTGGGCAATTAACAAGCTGAGATTGTGCATTCGATTTTGTAAAAACCGCTATAAAAATAATAAATAAAATAGATTTTATATTATTCAAGTTCATATCTGTAATTATTTTGTGTAACTTTTGAATTAAATTGGTAAACAAATATAGGTATTTAACAATTATTAATTATACTATCGTTAAGAACAATTTTATAAGAAATCAGAATTGGTTATTTGATAGTATATGAAAGTAAGTCGTAAAATAAATGCAACTAGTTGAATTAAAATTTAATATATAGGAACTAAAAGAGTTAAATATTAAATTATTTAACTCTAATTATGTTTATTAAATTGAATTAAATACTAAACATTTTATATGAAAAAAACAAAAAAAACCCTTGAAATCAATACAACAACTGCTTTTTAGAATTGTTTAGCCAACCGACTTGGTTTTGATAATCCACGAAGAAAATCTTTAGATCGGCTTGATTGGCATAGTCCACAAAAAAAACAGTGGTATCCGCCTGATTTGAATACTCCGTAAAAAACCAAAGTCCTTTATTCCCTTTTGCTTGATTGCTATAATCTACCTTAAAAACCTTTAAATCGGCTTGATTGGCGTAGTCCACCACAAAGACTTTTACATCCGCTTGGTTTTGGTATTTTACCGAAAACAGTTTTTGAGCGGTCGCAAACTGTGTTACTCCGATGAAAGAAACTATGAGAAAGAATTGCTTCATAAATCTGTGTTTTTAATACACCAAAAATTTAAATAATTTGGACTGATTTTTCTGTTGAATGCTCATCAAATACATTCCCTTAGAGAGTTTAGACACATCGATTCTGTTTCCTTCTAGGTCAAATTCTAAGACCTGACCCAATTGATTGTAGATTTTCGTGGTGTCTTTAGAAACCTCTAAACCTTCGACATACACATAATCTTGAGCAATGGTTGGGTGAATAAATACGGTTTTAGAATCTAAATCAGATGTAGAGAGTACTCCCCAAGAATCCACTGCATTTGGACCGCTCCAAATAAGGCTTGCTAAATAAGGGTTGTCAATAAACGGATTTCGATTGCCTTGATAGGAAAAAATAACATCGTTTCTGTTGCGTTCAAATTCAGAAACAGGGTCTTCTTCATTCCATTCCAAAAAGATATTTGGCATGTCCGCATCGTTAGAATACGAGGTACTACCAACGCCTATATTAGTTGGCTCACATTGAGTTGGGTAGCGCAAATACATATACATAATAATTCGGGCAACATCCCCTTTAAATTCATCTCCAGGATAGAAATCACCATCCAAATAAGAGTCCCCACTACCATCCTTAAAATAATTGTTATTTCGTCTGGAATTCATCTGACAATCGGCAGCCCTCAGATTATGGACATCCGTACCCGCACCAGCAGAGTTCGTTACTAAACTAGGATTTGCTAAACTCTTAGCAAACACATGTTCTCGATTCCAATAGCCTATACAAGAGCCACTGCTTTGTTGGGCTGTAATCGCACGGGTTCTGTCGTTAATGCTAACATTGTCTGTATCATCGTATCCATAAAACAAAATCACATTGTTAGGAAATGGTTACATCTAAATCACTTTCGTGTATCACATCCCATGTATCGGTGGAACTCGAAGTATATGGAATTAGGGTTGAATGGGTATCAATAATTAAAGTCGAAAGATCGTCTTTTAGTGCATTTCCATCTTGAGGAAAGTCAACACTCGAATAATAGGCGGGAATTTGAGCGCCTATCGAGATAGTCACACCTAACACTAAGCGCCCCGAAAAGCGTAATCAAGGCTTTTGTTTTCATAAAATAAAAGTTAAAATATTGGTTAATTCTAATTCAAAATTACAACTAATAATTGGGGTTTTGTCACGTATTAAAATTGAATTGCGAAATTAAATTTCAGTTACGGTTTAAAAATTATATTTTTGCAGCGAACAAACACACACACAATGACCTTACTACTGATGGCCGCAGGAAGCGGAAGCCGCTATGGAAAACTAAAACAATTTGACGATTTAGGCCCTGCGGAAGAATTTTTGATGGAATTCAGTATTTTTGATGCCCTCAAAAATAACTTTAACCACATTGTGGTCATTACCAAAGCTGCTAACAAATCGTTTCTGGAATCTCATCTTTCAGAACGCCTTCCTAGCGATGTGAAATTAGATGTTTTAGTTCAAGAAATTGAGGACATTCCTGAAGCGATTTCCCTCGATACAAAACGCGAAAAACCCTGGGGCACCGCCCATGCCGTTTGGACCGCTCGAAACGTGATCAAAGGAAGTTTTGTCATTATAAATGCCGATGATTATTATGGGCAAAACGCGTTTGACGGGGCAGCGAAATTCATCAAAAACAACGACACGCCTGACAAGTTTGCACTTGTGGCTTACAATCTTAAAAATACACTTTCAAAATTTGGATCTGTATCAAGAGGTGTTTGTGAAGTAAATAACCACCAACTAACCTCCATCATAGAACGTACAAAAATTTCAGAAAAAGACACTCAAATTATCGATGAAGATTCAGGAGTGGTTTTGGAAGCGGACACAGCCGTTTCTATGAATTTCTGGATTTGTAATGCATCGATATTTAAGTATATCGAAACCTATTTTACGAAGTTTTTAGAAAATACTGACAACCACGAAAAAAGTGAAATCTACTTGCCATTTGTCACTCAAGAAATGATGGAGAATGGACACATTACCGTGGAAGTGATTGAAGCACAAAGTACTTGGTTTGGAGTCACTTATTACGATGACAAAAAAGAAGCCGTCAGAACCTTATCAGAACTCACAGAACAAGGCGCCTACCCGACGCCCTTGTGGAACTAAAACCCTTAATTTTCGACCTCTAAACCACTTGATTTCCATTTGGAAAAACCGTGGTCTAAATCATAAATTTTCACAAATCCGTTAGCGATTAACCGTGAGGAGCACTTTGCACTTCGACCCCCACTCTGACAATACACAATGACGGGTCTGGTTTTATCGAGCTGTTGGATATTTGCTTCAAAATTTGCATCTAAAAAATCTATGTTTAGCGCATTTGGAAGATGTCCTTCTTTGTACTCATTTGGAGTCCGCACATCTACCAACTGAATGCCTTCAATTTTAGAAATTTCTTTCATTTCTGCAGCCGTAATCAATTCAATTGCCTCGGACTGATTTTTTTTACAATTAAAGAATGTGAGCATGCCTAGCAACGCACATCCAAATTTAAAAAACCGCATCTATTCTGGAATTATTGTGGCGCCATCCCATTCATTGAAACCGCCCAAAAGATTGTAGGAAGCTGTAAAGCCCAATTGTTTCATAATTGAACACGCCTGTCCACTTCGGGCACCTGATCTGCAATAGACGTAGTAATGGTTGGTTTTATCGAGTTTTTCGAGCTCCGAAATAAAGGCCTGCCCTTGATGAATGTCCAAGTGAATCGCTTCGGGAATCATCCCCTCCTCGACTTCTGCATCTGTACGAACATCTAAAATTATTGATTTTGAATCGGACTCTAATTGTGAAGCCCATTCATTTTGTGACAAATCTGACATAGTATCTCTTTTATTATATTAATTTATATTTTTTTTTAATCTTAGTATCGGAACCTTAAAGCTTAATTGAGCAGCCAATGGCTTTGGTTTTATGAACCTCAAAAGCCACACCATTTAGGAGTGCATCCACAGCATTTTCAACATATTTGGTTTTCACCAAAGCAGCGTCTTTATAATTATCGTCAATCGCACCAATATATTGTACAACAGGCCCAAGATCTGTAGATTCTAAGATATAAATATGCGGCGTTTTAGTAGCGCCATATTGAGGGTAAATAGATTGATCAGCATCCATTAAATACGGAAACGTAAATCCTTTTTCTTTCGCGCGTATTTGCATCGCTTTCATCGAATCCCCAGGTTTTGTTTTGACATTGTTGGGCATAATAGCAATGACTGGATACCCTTTTGCTGCGTATTTTTTATTCAGTGCTTC
>CALSMD010000004.1 GCA_943787365.1 uncultured Flavobacteriaceae bacterium | reverse complement strand
AAACCAATAGAGCTAGCTGATGCAAGGTTTTTGTAATCAAAAGCAAAATAAGAATTATTTGATAAGTCTAATGGATTAGATGACGTAAAGCCTAGCGCCCAATATCTAAAAGTTTCATCTGGATTTTCCGGGTCGACATCCCATAAAAAAGTGCCAT
Organism: uncultured Flavobacteriaceae bacterium; assembly: GCA_943787365.1. Lineage (GTDB taxonomy): Bacteria > Bacteroidota > Bacteroidia > Flavobacteriales > Flavobacteriaceae > Hel1-33-131. Next base: position 61,318 of record CALSMD010000004.1, on the reverse strand, counting down.
CTACAACTGAAGCACCAGGGAATCCCCATGTTTCCCAAGAGCCATTCTCTACTGTATAAGTGTCGACTGCTCCATCAGGAACTTCAAAATCTGCAAAAATAAAGAATGCTCGATCTTCTCCCTTGTTCTACAATTACATCAAAAGATGTTTCAACTGAGTTTTCAGAGGCGTCTGTAGCTTTTATGTTTAGTTTTGTCATACCTTCTCCTACTTCTGTAAGGGTTAATACGCCTTCTTTTTCTGTAACCGTAACTACAGATGGATTGGAGTTTGTTATGACATAACTAATCTTATCATTTTCCTGATCAATAATAAATGAATTAAGATTCACTTCAAAAGTTCCAAAGCCCCTTGCTAAGGTTTGAGTTGCTATTTCAGTTAATTTCGGTCCCTGATTAATGATTTCTACAACAGGAAAATCTGGTTCGAAATCTTCGTCACACGAATGGATTGTTAGTACTAACCCCAAAAGCATAAGAGGGATTTTTAAGTTAAAGTTTTTCATAAGTTTAGTTTTCGTTATTTACTTATTTCTTAATGTAGGCTGTAAATATAAATAAATTTTATTACTTTCTAAATATAAATTAGTAAGTTTTTTTAAATTTATTTTTTTAAAATAGTTTTTATTTATATAGCTTTGTTACTTTATCAGGGTGTTTAAGCGTTTTAAAAATCTTTAATCCATCGTTCTTATTTATAGTTAATTATATACTTAACTGTAGTTATAATCAATTATATATAACAATATTTGAGTTTTTAGTTTATGCATTATTAATTATTTTCTTACCTTTACTAAGTGATAATTTAATTTATAAAATATATATGACAGGTAGTAAAAGAATAATCTTCATTATATTAATAGTTATGTGTTTTTTTGGATGCGACTTTAATATCAAGAATGATTTCTATAAGGATGAAGAGGTAAAAAAAAGGGTAGGAATGCTTATAAAGTTAAATCCAGAGTTTATTGAAGTATACAAACAACTTCATAGTGATAATAATCCTGGGGTACGTGATTTATTAAGAAAATATGGTATGAGAAATTTTTCCATTTTTTTACATGAAATAACTCCAGGAGAATTCTATGAGTTTGGGTATTATGAATATGTTGGTGATGATTTTAAAAAAGATATGGATGCCATGGCAAAAGAAAGACGTACTATTGAATGGTTAAAAGTTTGTGATCCCATGCAGCTTCCTTTGGAAGGTAGTGCTAGTTGGACTGAGATGGAAAGAGTTTATTTTAATGAGTAAGAATGAAATCTCAGTATATTCTTTCTCTTTTAGTAGAAAATTAGTTTAATATTTAGTATGGATTTTAATTTTAAAAATAAAGTTGTATTAATTATAGGAAGTAGTTCTGGAATTGGTAGAGGAGCTGCTATGGCCTTTGCAGGCAAAGGAGCAAAAGTAGTTTTGTCTTCTAGAAATATAGTAGAGAATAAGAAATTACTAGATGACATTGTTAGATTAGGCGGTAATGCGATTTTTGTTCGCACGGATGTGTCAAATGATAGAGATGTTAAGGAAATGGTTGGTAAGGCTATGATGCATTATGGTAGGATTGACATTGCAATCAATAGTGCAGGCATTGAAGGAACTCCAGGTATTAAGACTGCTAACTATAACGAAAAGGTATGGGATGACGTATTGGATGTTAACTTAAAAGGTATTTGGCTTTCTATGAAATATGAAATTCAAGCCATGCTAGCGGGGGGCTATACCGGTAATATAATAAACATTGCCTCGTTGGCGGGTTTGAAAGGGGGTGATGCAGGTGCCGCATATCATGCGTCTAAGTTTGGTGTTGTAGGACTTACAAAATCCACAGCTTTGGAATATGCTAAAGAGTCTATCAGAGTCAATGCTATTTGTCCAGCAGTTATTGAAACACCCATGGCTGAAAGAGCTTTTTATGATGAAGATAAGAAAAGCATTAACAGATGCTAATAACGAAACAGAAAGGCCTACATTAATAATTGGTAAAACCATTATGGGTAAAGGTTGTGTAACCACCGAAGGTAATATGTTTGAAGGCTATTGTGAATTACACGGAGAACCTATTGGTAATACAGGAGCAGATTATACAAAAACTTTATTGAATTTAGGAGCAAGCCCTGAAAGCCCATTTGATATTTATAATGATGTAAGTGCGTTCTATGAAAATTTAATTGCAGAGAAAACAGCAAAAGCAGCAGAGAAGAAAGCAGAAATAGAAACGTGGAGACAAGCTAATGGAGTTCTTGCTAGTAAATTAGATTTCTTTTTGTCAGGCGAATTACCAGAACTAGATTTTGAATCTATAGATCATAAAGAAGGTTTAGCAACTAGAGCATCATCATCAGGCGTATTAGGATATTTAGCTGAAAATTTAGAAAATATGATTGTATCTTCAGCAGATTTATCTAATAGTGATAAAACGGATGGTTTCTTAAAAAAGACGTCAGCGTTACAGAAAGGAGATTTTAGTGGATCGTTTTTACAAGCAGGTGTTGCAGAATTAACCATGGCATGTATAGCTAACGGTATTGCACTTCACGGAGGAATTATTCCAGTTGTAGCTACATTCTTTGTTTTTTCAGATTATATGAAACCGGCTATTCGTTTAAGTGGTATACAAGAATTGGGTGTGAAATATGTTTGGACACATGATGCGTTTAGAGTTGGAGAAGATGGACCAACCCATCAACCGGTAGAGCAAGAAGCACAAATACGATTATTAGAAAAACTTAAAAACCATAGTGGTAATCCGAGTTTCTTAGCATTAATACCTGCAGATTCAGCAGAAACGAATGTGGCTTGGAAAATGGCTATGGAAAATAAAGATACGCATACAGGTTTAATTCTTTCTAGGCAAGGTGTTAAAGATTTGCCTGCGCAAGGAGCATCAAGATATAATGAAGCATTTGCTGCAGAAAAGGGTGGTTATTTAATAAAAGAAGTAGACGATCCAGATATGGTGTTAATTGCAAATGGATCAGAAGTTTCTACACTGTTATCAGCAGCCGAAATATTGGAAAACCAAAATGGATTAAAAGTAAATATAGCTTCTGTAATTTCAGAAGGACTTTTTAAATTACAATCTAAAGACTATCAAAATAGTGTTATTCCTAAAAACAAACCATTATTTGGCTTAACAGCTGGATTACCGGTAAACTTAGAAGGGTTGGTTGTGATAATGGTAAAGTTTTTGGGTTAGAGCATTTTGGATATTCTGCACCCGCAGGTGTGCTTGATGAGAAGTTTGGATTTACAGGAGAAAAAGTGAGTCAACAAGTTCTAGCATATTTAAAAACAGTTTAAAAATAAACAAATGAAATTTTTTATAGACACAGCAAATCTTGATCAAATAAAAGAAGCACAAGATTTAGGCGTATTGGATGGAGTAACAACAAACCCATCATTAATGGCAAAAGAAGGAATTACTGGAGCCGAAAATATTTTGCAACATTACCGTGATATTTGTGAAATAGTTGAAGGAGATGTTTCTGCAGAAGTGATTGCTACAGATTATGAAGGCATGATTCAACAGGGAGAAGAATTAGCCGCATTACATCCTCAAATCGTTGTAAAATTACCAATGATATCGGATGGAGTAAAAGCATGTAAATATTTTTCTGATAAAGGAATTAAAGTAAACGTAACTTTAGTTTTTTCTGTTGGACAAGCATTATTAGCCGCAAAAGCAGGAGCCACTTATGTGTCACCTTTCTTGGGTCGTTTAGATGATATATCTACAGATGGATTGAACTTGATTCAAGAAATCAGAAATGTATATGATAACTACAGTTTTGGAACACAAATTTTATCAGCATCTGTTAGAAATACAATGCATGTAATTAACTGTGCAAAAATTGGTTCAGATGTTATGACAGGACCTTTATCTTCTATAATTGGATTATTAAAACACCCGTTAACAGAGAGTGGTTTGGCTCAATTTTTAGCAGATTATAAAAAAGGGAATTAACACAAAAAAGAGACATTAAAAAATTAGAATCAATAGTCTCACAAACTAGGCGTGACATATTAAGAATGGTACATAAGGTAAATTCAGGGCATCGTGGCGGTTCATTAGGCTGTACTGAATTTTTGGTAACCCCGTATAATGCCATCACGGACAGAAAAGAGGAATTTTGATGTGGACGGCATGGGCGAAGACCTTTCCTTTTTGTCAAACGGTCATATCTCATTAGTATTTTACAGCGTATTGGCAAGAGCAGGCTATTTTCCGGTTAAAGAATTAAACGGTTCTGTCCTTAATTAGGAAGGGCGTATTTTTAATAGAGAATTTGATTTCAAGGAACTGGGGCACAGAAAGTTTTGATCCTTTCTAATCATGTTTATTATTTCTATCATGATGGTGTTCTTTGTGCTGACTCAAATTCTTTAAACCCTGTTGAAATAACTATTATTCTTTTAATGCTCTGATGGTCTTTTTCTACAATATTGTTCAAGTATCTGACTCGTCTAATCTTTATCTTTTTTCTTGTGAAGTTTCTTTTATTCCATGTCTTAATGCCGGCAGTATTACCCCTCTTTTATCTATATTTATGATTCTGATTTAACATTGTTTCCAATAGCTTTAATCATGAACTTTTGAGCAGAACCTTTTACTCTTCTTTTGGTTAGTAGGAAATCTATAGTGCCTACCTGCCGTTAGGCAGGTTTCCTTGTTTGTCAACAGCTCAATATAAGAACCTGTCTCTACTAAAGACTTTAAAATAAGTTTCATCTAACTTCCAACTGTCAGTTACTTGCTTTTTACGCTGATTCATATGTTTGTGCGGGAGTCGGAGAGACTATTCGCAAAATCAAAACCCCTTTGTTTGTATGGGTTTCAAAGTGTTAAAAATCTACTGATCCCGAATTTCCCCCTTTGATATATGGTAACTATATCTTTTTTTGATATTAATATGCCAAAACATTTAAATATATAAAGAGGCTTCGCTAACCTTTGAATTTTATCAATGATTGTCTTTTAGAGAATGCTGACTCGAATCTTATAAGTTTATTTCTGTTTTTTTTGATTATCAATAATAGGAGGGGGAAGCCTCGATTTATTTTTTATTTGTATAATAATTGTATCGCTTTTGTTCCTTAAGTACTTAAAAATAAAGAATAGTTATTTTATGTGTCGGAATAGACTAAGCAATATTAATGATTTATTATACCAAATCTCTCTAGTTCTAGTATCAGAAGGTTCGACATTTTTTCTGTTTGCTTTAGTTAATATTTTAATTAATTTTCAAGAAGTTTTCTAATATCATCTAAAAAGTTTGAACTTTCACCTCTTGGGCTCACGAATAAATAGTACAATAAGAAAAAACGCCAAGCTTGCTTGAGCGTTTTTTTGTTTGTGCTATTTTCAACTCGGAGCTTTTAGGGACCATACAATAACCCCTTCCTGGTTAGACATCAAACACTAAAATATTAAATTTTAATAATTTTAGTGTTTTTTTTCTTCCTTTGTCTAATCTTTGTCGGATATTTATCCACAACTCTTTACATGTCATGGGGATAATTTGTTTTTAAAGGCATAGGAGTTTTAAGAACTTAACTGTTATATATCCAAATAACAAAAACTAATATTATGAAAACTATTTCGCGAACTGGCTTATTTGCTATATTATTTCTAGCATTAATCTTTTCATCTTGTCAAAATGAAACAATTCAGGAAACTCCTAATGATCCACAAGAAAATGTTTCTGAAGGGTCAGATTTATTAACCTATTTACGTAGCAGCACAAATTCTGAAACCAATAACAATATAGAAGATGATTGTGTTGATTTTGAATTTCCGATTACCTTTTTAGTGTATGACGCTGATTGGGAGATCATGCAAACCATTGTTGCAGAGTCGGATCAAGACATATGGAATGTTTTGGACATGACCGATGAATCTACTTACGTTAGCATTAATTATCCGGTTACATTAATATATCAAAATGAGGTTATATTAACAGTTAATAACAATCAAGAGCTTCTAGAGGCCTTTGAGACGTATGACGGTGGTTGTTATGATTTAGAGGTCTTATTTGGCTGTGCTATTGATGCCTTAACAGTTATTGATGTTGAAATCCAGGATGATGAGAGCCCAACAGACGGCATTACAACTTTTTCTTTAGATCTTGAATTTTTCTGTAATGATATTGAATTTGACTTGCAGTATTTTGAAACTACCCAAGATGCCGAAAGTCAAACAAACCTAATTACATTTCCTTACACAAACAACACAAATCCCCAGACTATATATGTGGTTGCTACTACAGAATACGAGGGTGTTGTTGTGAACTCTAACGTATTTGAAATTAATGTAATTATCGTGGATAGTGAAACTAATGTTGATTGTAATGAATGGGATGTTGTTGAGGCTTTAGTAATTAATGAACCAGGCTGGAATATCACTGAAAATAATATTTTTTCTGAAAATGATAATGTAAACCTATATGGGATTAGCTTTAGTAGTGATGGGTCATTAGTTTATGGAACAGAATCTCCTAGTTATTTAAATACCCAAACGGGTACATATGATATCTTTGTTAGCGCTACTGGAGATACATTAGCTGATTTTTCATTAAACGATCCTAATTTACCTATAAATCCTATTTCTAATGAAACATGGATTCTCACAGCATGTGATCTTGTTACTGGTAGCTTTACATTTTATCAGTACGATATGACAACGGGTCAGCAAGGAGATTTATATTTTGTATTATCAGTTTGTGATTGCGAGGACTCTTCCACCTTCTGCCTAGAAACTTTTTTAAACGGAAAATGGCTGCCGGTGGGAGGAGATAATACAGTTGAGCCAAATACCATGTTTATTTTTGAAGATGGTCTGAGGTATACCGTATATTGTACTGAAAATTGCGATTGGGAGGCTTTAGGTATTGAAGACGCGATTCCAACTCCTTTAGAGTATATCTACGATTACGAAATCTGCCTTGTAACAACAGATTTAAATTTTGGAAATTATGTAACTTGGTCGACTCAATTTGTTTGTGATGAACAGGTGTTAAGAGCTTATGTAATAGAAACTGGAGCCGAAATAATATTTTATAGGCCAGGTTATGACATTTCACAATGTGATGAGTAGTCAACAAAACAACCAATAAAACAACCAACAAAATAACTTTTAAGTACAAATAATTGAATTCGACACCCCCTAAAACGTCATGTGATGAAGCGGTTTTTTCAAGCCTTTTTGAAAGTCATTCTAAAGGCTTGTTCAATTATTTGTATTATAAATATGGAGCTAACTTAAACCCTGATGATCGGGTCCAAGAAGCTTTTGTGAAGCTATGGCAAAATTGTGGAAAAGTACCACCAAAAAATGCTAAAGGGTTTTTGTACAAGGTTGCTAATAATAATTCGCTCAATGAGTTGGCTCACTTAAAAGTGGTTCATAAATATGCGCCTTCACGATCTAAGTATACGACTAATGAAGACCCGCAGTTTGAGTTGGAAACTCAGGAGTTTTCACAAAAACTAGAAAAATCTATTGCTAATTTAACAGAAACCCAACGGGTGGCATTTTTACTCAATAGAATAGAGGGAAAAAAGCACAGAGAAATTGCAGAACTTTTGGGTATATCGACCAAAACAGTAGAAAAACGTATTTATGGTGCGCTTAAAAAATTAAGAAATGAAATTAAAGAATTATAAATCTATAGTATTTAAGCTGATTAAACTGTTGAAAAGATGACAACAAACGAAGATCTTTTAAAAAAATGGATGGACAATGAGCTAGATGCATCTGAGCTTGAGGTATTTAATACCTTAGAAGATGCAGCGTTCTTAAAAAAAATATCTATTGAGGTTCAGTCGTTTAAAGCACCTGAATATGATTCAGTTTTAGAATATGAAAAATTAAAAAACACCCTAAAATCTCCCGTAAATTTAGTTGGTAGACCAAATTTTAGAGCTGTCTGGAGTTATGCAGCAGCTCTTTTAATTGGGTTAGGGCTTTTTTTTACAGTTAGTTCTTCTAATACATCACTAACTAGCGAGAAGGCAGAGATTAAATCTCAGCGTTTGCCAGACAATTCAAAGGTCACTATTAATGCTGCATCAACACTCACATATAATTCGCTGTTGTGGAGGTTTGATCGTCGCTTAAAACTGGAAGGCGAAGCCTATTTTGAAGTTGTCAAAGGGTCTGATTTTAGTGTTAAAACTCCATTAGGAACTGTTACAGTGGTTGGGACAAAATTTAAAATCAAACATCGTTCAGATTACTTTGAAGTCGTGTGCTATGAAGGTGCTGTTTCAGTTAGTACTACAAAAGAAACTTATTTGCTTCAAAAAGGAGATCGCTTTTTACGAGCTGATAATCAGAAATTTGAACGTTCAAACATAAACGAGAAAGCTCCATATTGGCTACAGAAGTCATCAGTATTTATAGCAACACCCATCAAGCGGGTACTTAACGAACTTGAGCGGCAGTATACCGTTAAAATCCAAACCAATGGTATAGACACGAGCTCGTTATTTACAGGTCGTTTTACACATGAGAATTTAGAGATGGCATTGAAGAGCATTACACTTCCTATGGGATATATCTATTCAATAACAGCTAATACAATTGTTTTATCAGTTGAATAATATGCGCCACATCTTTATAATACTTCTGGTTTTATCTACTGTAGAATCCTCACATTCTCAAAGCCCTGAGCGCAAAATAGATTTAAGCACCTATATTAAAAATATTGAGTCGTCAAGCCTATTGGTCTTTAATTACGCAGAGGATATCAGCCTTGATAGTTTGATTACACCAAGTTCAGAGTCTTTTGACTCTAAAGGATATGCGGCCTATTTAACTGCTCAAACAGGGTTTATTTTTAAAGCATTAGATGCTTACACAGTTCTTATTATTCCCAAAAAAATCTCTACAAGTGACACACAGTTTTTAGATCCCATTTTTATTTCAAATATATTAACTCAAGGGGTTTTTGTAAATAAGGATGGCTCTACAAATATAACACCATCAGATTTCGGAATTTTAGCTGGTTTAACCGATATTGATGTCATGCAAATTGTTCAAAATTTGCCTGGGATTTCATCAGTCAATGAGAAGTTATCAGATTTAAATATTAGGGGAGGGACCCAAGATCAAAATCTAATTTTATGGAATGGTATTAAAATGTACCAAACAGGACACTTATTTGGTTTATTGTCAGCTATTAATTCAAATGCAACTCAGAAAGTCACAGTTTTAAAAAATGGAAGCTCTGCTTTTTATGGAGATGGGGTCTCAGGAACTATAGACATGTCTAGTGATTTTGGTTTGATAAAGAAGCCAACTTTCGATCTTGGTTCCAACCTAATCAGTGCGGACGTTCATTCCATTGTTTCATTGTCCAGCCGACAGAGTCTTCAGTTCTCTGCCCGTCGTTCGATTACAGATATAGTGCAAACTCCTCCCTCTAAAAATTATTTCAACAGGCTTTCTCAAAATACCGATTTGACTACTTTAGATAATGAAGAGTTATTTAAAAATGAACGTTTTTATTTTTATGATTTGTCTCTAAATTATCTGTATGAAATATCGAACCAAGAACGTTTTCAATTCAATACAATTTATATTCAAAACGCGTTGTCATTTGAAGAAGACTTTATGTCATTCCCCAACAAACGTCAGTTAAGTAGTTCTCTAAAACAGAAAACGTACGGGGTTAGTGCATCCTATTTTAAACAATTTACTCCCGATTTAAACCTCTCAGGTCTACTTTATTATTCTAGTTACACCATGGGGGGAGTCAACAACGACCTTTTAAATGAGCAGCGGCTCATTCAAAACACCAGTGTTGAAGAGAACGGTTTAAAATTTAAATTAGATTACAAGATCAATCCAAGTTACCGCTTTAAGTTGGGTTACCAGCTAAATGAAACGGGTGTTGGTAACCTCGAGGATATTAACACCCCTTTATTTCGGCGTTATGTCAAGGAAGTTATTATTAGTAATTCATTAATCAACGAGATTTCTTTTATTTCAAAAGACAAAAGAAGTTTGTTTAACGTTGGACTTCGGGCTAATTATATCGATAAATTTTCTCAGTTTATTATCGAGCCCCGCCTTAGTATGAGTCATCAACTTTCCAAAGAATGGGGGCTTGAGGTATTAGCTGAAAAAAAATCCCAGTATGTATCTCAAGCTGTTAATTTTCAAAACGACTTTCTGGGGATTGAGAAGCGCCGCTGGAGACTATCCAACAATAGCTCTATTCCCTTAGTTCAAAGTAGTCAAGTCTCTTTAGGGTTTCATTACACTAGAAGTAATTGGTTGTTTAACTTTGATAGCTATTATAAAAAAGTAAATGGAATTACCACTCGTAGTCAAGGGTTTCAAAACCAATATCAATTTTCAGATGCTATAGGGCTCTATGAAGTTAAAGGAATTGATTTTTTAGTTCAAAAAAAATGGTCTGTATTCACGTCCTGGTTAACCTATAGCCTAAGTCAAAACGAGTATGAGTTTAATACATTGAATCCTCAAATTAATTTCCCAAACAACTACAGTGTAGAGCATGCTTTTTCTTGGAGTATTAACCATAGTTTTAATGCTTTTAAATATGCTCTGAGTATTAACGGGCACAGTGGTAAGCCCTATACACTTCCGACTCAAGTTGGTGTCGTGGATTCTACTATTGAGTATGCAACCCCAAATGCCGTTAATCTTCCTGATTATTTGCGTGTTGATTTTTCTTTTCGTTATGACTTTAAGATCCAGTCTGACTTAGATGCAAGTTTAAGCTTGTCAATTTGGAACCTCTTAAATAGAACCAATGTATTGAACCGTTTTTATAGTTTTGACATATCCAATCAAATTATGGAGCGAAATTCAGAGGCGCTAGGATTAACCCCAAATTTAAGTTTTCGACTTCGTTTTTAAACACCTAAAAAATGATATATTCCAATCAAAAAGTTTGAACTAGAGGGGATCAGCGCAGCTAATCCCCTCTAGATCACACTTTATTCTTGGTGTTTTTTTTGAGCTTATATCATTCAATCCATATAAAAAGTCCGAACTATCGAATGCCTGAGTCAAAAAACCTTACTAGAATCAGTAATGTTTTTAGGACAAGTAAGCTCTTTCCGATCGATTTCATACTTTATAAACAATTCACTAAATTTGCATTAACCAATTTAACAATGCGTCATTTTATTTTAGCTTTTTTGCTGATTAGTCTATCGGGATTCAGTCAAACCATTTCCATACAAGTTGTTGGCCCAGCTGGAGCAGCTACTTTTGAAAGGGGCTTGTCAACATCCTTATGTGAAGGATCCTCAGGAAATCAACTAGTTAACCCCTCTTTTGAAGTGCCTTCAGTAACTAATATTGGAAATAATTTCCTAACATGGCCAATAAATGGTTGGAATGGAGTTGGATCAGCTCCAAATTTTGTAAAAGTTAATGGCGTTGCAGGTCAAGGTGGTCCAATAAGTGCACAAGAGGGCGTTCAATATTTAGATATTGTTGCTGGGTCAGCAGATTTTTATCAAGAATTTGACTTTCAGTGCAATACACAAGTATTCTTTTCTGGTTATTTTTCCGTTCGTGATGGGCTGACTTCTACAGGGAGAATTGATATATTACGCGTTAATAGCGATAATACCACCGATATTGTTGCTAGTTCAAACCAGTTAAATATGCCATCTACTGCTAATATATGGTATTTAGCTTCAGGGGATGCTGTATTACCGGCAGGTAACTATAGATTTAATATTAGTATGGGAAACCACTCTAATTTTGACAGTGCTTGTTTTTCTTTTGACAATCCAAATACTGATACGGGTTCGTACGGTCCATTATGCGAAAGTAGTAGTATTACACTTACAGGAACCCCAACTGATAGTTTTGGTAGTTGGACTGGTAGTGGTATAGTTGATAATGGTGACGGAACAGCAAGTTTTAATCCGTCAGGATTAGGTGGAACTGCTGTCACTGTTACTTATTCTCATTTCGATGCTTCAGGTTTCGGTTGTTCTCAAAGCACTAATATTGAGGTGAATCCAAATATAACACCAACGTTCACGCAAGTTCCAGCGATTTGTTCTGGAGACACTTTAAGTGATTTACTAACCACATCGAACAATGGGATTACTGGAACTTGGTCACCGTCTTTGGATACTACAGCCACCACCACTTATGCTTTCACTCCAGATGCAGGCCAATGTGCTACGGCGGTAAATATGACTATTACCGTGAATCCAAATGTAACACCAACGTTCACGCAAGTTCCAGCGATTTGTTTTGGAGACACTTTAAGTGATTTACTAACCACATCGAACAATGGGATTACTGGAACTTGGTCACCGTCTTTGGATACTACAGCCACCACCACTTATGCTTTCACTCCAGATGCAGGCCAATGTGCTGCGACTGTAAATATGACAATTGCCGTGAATCCAAATGTAACGCCAACGTTCACGCAAGTTCCAGCGATTTGTTCCGGAGACGCTTTAAGTGAACTGCTAACCACATCGAATAATGGCATTACTGGAACTTGGTCACCGTCTTTGGATACTACAGCCACCACCACTTATGCTTTCACTCCAGATGCAGGCCAATGTGCTGCGACTGTAAATATGACAATTGCCGTGAATCCAAATGTAATACCAACGTTCACGCAAGTAGCTGCTATTTTTAATGGGGAAACCTTAGGAGCATTGCCGACTACATCGAACAACGGAGTAACAGGAATCTGGTCTCCAGCAATCAACAATACGGAAACAACTACCTATACTTTTACACCAGATGATTCAGAGGCCTGTGCAATCAATCAAACCATGACGATCTCGGTGAATACGATTCCGTTTAGCGTTGCTGTAAATAGTGAAATTATATGCTCTAGTGGAATAGCGACACTAGTTGCAACACCATCACCTGCGGGTTTCTATTCTTATACTTGGATTGTTCCAGAAGGTGTAAGTAATCCTGGTAATGTTCAGAGTTTTTCTACATCTATTGAAGGGGATTATAGCGTATCTATCAGTAAGGATAATTACTTGTGTAATACGGATTTTGAAGAGAATCAATTAGGTATACTTGGAAGTTATAGTATTGTACATCAAGACACTGTTCCTTGTTGGGAAACTACCGCCAGTGATTCTCAAATTGAAGTTTGGGGTGATGAAATGAATGGAATTGCCGCCTATTCAGGAAATCAATTTATAGAATTAAATGCCAATATGCAATCTACATTATTTCAAAATTTTGAAATAATTCCAGGTTCTTCAGTAATACTTTCTTTTGCTCATAGAGGAAGAAATTCTAGCGCAGACGACATAATGGAGGTTGAAATTGGTCCCATTGGTGGTCCTTACACAAACTTAGGTGCGTTTTCAGATGGTATAGATTCTTGGGGGTATTACAGCTTAGAGTATGTTTTACCTGATGATTTAGGAATAAACTATACCATTCGTTTTAAGTCTATCCAACCAGCAGGGTCATTAGGTAATTTTTTAGATGACATAAGTGTCGTTTTTCCTTCCGATGTTTCAAGTGAAATAGCTACGGGTAATGTGAGTATAATTACTGAAATCACACCAACCTTCACTCAAATTCCAGAGATTTGTTCTGGAGACGCTTTAAGTGCATTGCTAACCACATCGAATAATGGGATTACTGGAGCTTGGTCTCCATCTTTGGATACTACGACCACCACTACGTATAGTTTTACTCCAGATGCTGACCAATGTGCTACGGTCGTAAATATGACAATTGCGGTGAATCCAAATATAACACCAACCTTCACTCAAATTCTAGAGATTTGTGATGGCGACGCTTTAAGTGAACTGCTAACCACATCGAATAATGGAATTACTGGAACTTGGTCTCCGGCTACGACCACCAATACGTATACTTTTACTCCGGATGTAGGCCAATGTGCTACGGTCGTAAATATGACAATTGCGGTGAATCCAAATGTAACACCAACCTTCACTCAAATTCCAGAGATTTGTTCCGGAGGCGCTTTAAGTGAACTGCTAACCACATCGAATAATGGGATTACTGGAACTTGGTCTCCGTCTTTGGATACTACAGCCACCACCACTTATGCTTTCACTCCAGATGCAGGCCAATGTGCTACGGCGGTAAATATGACTATTACCGTGAATCCAAATGTAACACCAACGTTCACGCAAGTTCCAGCGATTTGTTTTGGAGACACTTTAAGTGATTTACTAACCACATCGAACAATGGGATTACTGGAACTTGGTCACCGTCTTTGGATACTACGACCACCACTACGTATAGTTTTACTCCAGATGCAGACCAATGTGCTACGGTCGTAAATATGACAATTGCGGTGAATCCAAATATAACACCAACCTTCACTCAAATTCTAGAGATTTGTGATGGCGACGCTTTAAGTGATTTGCTAACCACATCGAATAATGGGATTACTGGAACTTGGTCTCCATCTTTGGATACTACAGCCACCACTACGTATAGTTTTACTCCAGATGTAGGCCAATGTGCTACAGCCGTAAATATGACAATTGCGGTGAATCCAAATGTAACACCAACCTTCACACAAATTCCAGCGATTTGTTCCGGAGGCGCTTTAAGTGATTTGCTAACCACATCGAATAATGGGATTACTGGAACTTGGTCACCATCTTTGGATACTACAGCCACCACTACGTATCGTTTTACTCCAGATGCAGGCCAATGTGCTACAGCCGTAAATATGACTATTACCGTGAATCCAAATGTAACACCAACCTTCACTCAAATTCCAGCGATTTGTGATGGCGACGCTTTAGCGGTACTGCCAACCACCTCTAACAATGGTATTACAGGGACTTGGACACCAGCGCTTGACACTACAACAACGACGACTTATACGTTTACACCTACTGCAAGACTCTGTGCCAATCCAGCAACGCTCATCATTGTAGTGAACCCAATAGTGGATCCTGTTTTCGATGCAGTTGACGCTATTTGTGTCGGCGACGCTTTAGCGGTACTGCCAACCACCTCTAACGATGGTATTACAGGGGCTTGGACACCAGCGCTTGACACTACAACAACGACCACTTATACGTTTACACCTGATTTAGGGGAATGCGCCAATCCAGCAACGCTCACTATTGTAGTGAACCCAATAGTGGATCCTGTTTTCGATGCAGTTGACGCTATTTGTGACGGCGACTTTTTAGCAGCTCTACCAACCACTTCTAACAATGGAGTTTCAGGAACTTGGAGTCCAGCGCTTGACACTACAACAACGACCACTTATACGTTTACGCCTGATTTAGGGGAATGCGCCAATCCAGCAACGCTCATCATTGTAGTGAACCCATTAGTGGATCCTGTTTTCGATGCAGTTGATGCTATTTGTGATGGCGACGCTTTAGCGGTACTGCCAACCACCTCTAACAATGGAGTATCAGGGACTTGGACACCAGCGCTTGACACTACAACAACGACGACTTATACGTTTACCCCTACTGCAAGACTCTGTGCCAATCCAGCAACGCTCACTATTGTAGTGAACCCAAAAGTGAATCCACTATTTACAGCTGTTGATGCTATTTGTGATGGCGACGCTTTAGCGGTACTGCCAACCACCTCTAACGATGGTATTACAGGGGCTTGGACACCAGCGCTTGACAATACAACAACGACGACTTATACGTTTACACCCAATGCAGACGAATGTGCAGACCCAACCATAATGACGGTGGTGGTCATCCCTGTGAATGTTTTAACGATTAGTGCTATTAACTTATCAGAAGAATTTGATACAAATCAAGTTGTTTCAGTCACAGCATCTGGCGGAAGCGGTTCTTATGAATATCAGCTCGATAACGGACTTTGGCAGTTCAGCTCTGTTTTCGAATATGTGACTGGATGTGGTGAGCATACAGTGGTGGTAAGGGACGCTATAGATACGTGTAACACAGAGCCAGAAACAACGGTTTCGATTATGGAATATCCAAAATTCTTTACACCAAATGGCGATGGCTTTAATGATACTTGGAACATCAAATGTTTAAAGGATAATCCTTTAGCTAGGATCCGTATTTACGATCGTTATGGTAAATTATTATTGGATTTTAGGCCGAGTCAAAATGCATGGAATGGAACATTTAATGGACAGCGATTACCGGGAACTGATTATTGGTTCGTTGCAAACTATCTAAACAGTAACGGCTTAGAAGCTCAGCTTAAATCTCATTTCTCGCTACGTTATTAAATTCAGCTTAAAACATAATTTATTATTTTATTTAAAAAACTTGTGTTTGTAGCAATCTTAGCTTTAGTAACACAGACTATTAATTCTGAGGAAGAATTGCCAATGTACTCGGACTAATTAACCGACAACTATTATCTTTTACACCCCTCTATGGCTGGTGTTTCTAATTGAAAATAAATTAAGAACAACAGGGCGTCAACAATGGTTTGGAGATGAAAATGCTCCTAGTTTACAAACGGTTAGTATTAATGGTTGAATAGGAGAAACATCATATGGAATTGAACCAAAAATCACATTCACTCTTGGATATAAGCTTGGAGATTTGAGCTGTTATAGCCCAGACCAAAATGGAATGCTAAATTTTGAAGTTTTTGTTTTATAGTCTCATTGGATTGGAAATAGATAAGCAAAAAAAAGCTCCTAAATACAGGAGCTTTTCTAATTTTTAATTCAAATAATTAATTCACTATTATTTTTTTCGTGACTCTTTGTGGACCATCAGAAATTTGAAGTAAATAGACACCCGATTGTGCGTTATTTAAGTTAATGACTTCTTCAAATCGATTGACGCTGTTGTATGTGTTTGTATACATCAGTCTTCCTCTAATGTCATAAACCTGTACAGATATGTTTTGTCCAGACTTTGGATCAAACCCAACAGTGAATGAGCCATTATTCGGGTTTGGAAAAACACGTAAATCACTCAGTTTATTTTCTTCTATTGATAAAGGTGAAGATGAACAAATTTCTAAAGTATAATCGTTTAAGATTCCGGGATCTCCACTGTAATAGTCTAAAATAGCAATGTACCAGACTCCAGCAGTGTCTTTCCCATTAAAATTAGATAAAGAATTTAAATTTGACTTATAAGTGCCAATTGTAGGATTTGCACATGCTATTGCTGTTGATGCCTCATCATCAAAAGTAATATCTAAATCTATTTCGCTTCCACAATTTCTATTGTACACAACTGCCTGTGTTCCATCTGGATGTTGTACAACTATAACAAGATCTTCTAAGTAATCGTGTGAAATGTCAATATTAAAGTTTACATCTGAAATTGTAGCAACTTCAGTAACATTTACACCCACAACAAGAGGTTCGCCAGGAGCATTAGCAGCTACGCCATCGGGGATGGCTAAGTTTAAAGAGGTCTCAGAAGCGTAGGTATTACAGCTTTCTTGTAGGCCAATAGTGATGTTTTGCGTGTTGATGTTAAAGAAAATATTATCAGATGCTGCTACCATTATGCGGCAGCTATTTGAAGCCACATTTGGAACAGTAATGTCATGACTTCCATCGTTTGGGACATTAGCCGCCAAAACGGTATCGTAGTTGAGTCCGTCTGTAGATAATAAAATATCCACATTGGCTTCATTTACTCCATTTGCTGTAGTGCCAGCTACACTCCATGTGATTGTTTCTGTTGCACCAGCGACCAAAGATTGACCATTGACATTTTGAGAGGTCACCAAAAATGGGCCAGCAGCTGAGACTACCGTAGCGGTCATTTGGGATGTTGCCGTCTGCCCGCCATTGATGTCATTATCTCTGACGGTGAGTTTAAAATTTAGGTCACGATTTACAGAAGCCAATTTTTCCCACTCAGTAGATACGCCTCCATTTGCAAGGATGTCTGACATTCTTGGAATGTATCTGCTGGTGTCGTTTGTCCCTTCATATGAGCGAACAAGTGGTCCAGAGGTATTTGATTCTACAGGCAAACCAGAAGGACCTAAGTCGTATTGTTCCCAAGTGTAGGTGTGTGTTGTAATTCCGTCCGTATCCGTCGAAGTACCCGTTAATTTGTAAGGAGTAGAGGCAGGAATGTTGTAATCGTTACCAGCATTAGACGTTGGAGCAGCATTTCCTGTAGCCGTTTGTGTGGCACAGTTGCTATTTCCAGTAGAGATATTATCCCACATCATTTGCAAACTTTTTTGATGAAAATAAGCATCGCTATTGGATTGAATATTTTGCGGTGCGCAAATCCCAGCATAAGCCATAATTGTTGATCCACTTCCTGGTTCATAAGCATTAGAAGCTGTTCTGTTTCCTGCACAGTTACCAGCATTTCCATTGAATGTGTGCGGCGCACCAAATTGATGTCCAATTTCATGAGCGACATAATCCACATCATAAGGATCTCCAACAGGGTTCGGAGATCCAGTAATTCCTCTTGCTTTGGATCCAGTACAAGGAGAGTTCAGAGAGGCCAGACCACCACCACCTGTAGAAAAGGTGTGGCCAATGTCATAGTTAGCAGAACCTATGTTAGCATCAATTACGGTTTGACTTTCACTTATTAATGCACCAGCACTGCTATTTGAAAAATTATCTGAATCAATGAAAATAACACTTTCGTTATTGGCAACAATGGTCATGGTGACTGATAAATCTCTTTCGTAAATAAAATTATTTCTGTTAATGGTAACTACCATAGCCGCCAGTACGGCCGCTTTTTTGTTAGCTTCAGTGTCTGATGCCAATAATCCGGCAGCAGTCCATTGAAATTGAGCGTATTCAACAGTACAGGCCAATGCCAATCTAAAATCACGCATCATCCCATCATTCGCATTGAAGTAACTCATATTAGCTGCATTTCGCTGTTGTGTATTTGTTGTTGTATCATCATCAAATTCACAAATCCATGGTTCATCCAAAACAGGTAAATCTTTTTTAGAATAAACAATATATGCCTCTGAATCTTTGGTGTATGGGTCAATAAACTCCGTGCCAGAACCCGCTTTGAAAGACATGGTATGAAGCCCTTGTGCTGTGATACTGAACCGAATGGTATTCGAAGGGTTTGAAATACTTTTTCCGACATAAGTTTTTATGTTGGGGTATTTATCTTGTAGCGGCTTCTCTAAAACAGAAGCTTCCATAACACTAAAAGTTTCGAAAGAATCATTTGCAGTTGGAAAGTCCACAAGCTTTTCGGAGGTATTTTCCGTGCTATTTCTTTGTGGAGCATCTGTTAAATGGTTCTTTAATGCATCAATATTTAAATTGAAATACTGTGCTTTTTCAGGATTGGTTTTTCGGAGTTTAAGTTCCTTTTTAGAAGTGTTTTCTTTTGAAGTCTGAATCCAAAATGAACGATCTTTTTGCGCAAATGAATTTAATGAAAAGATAAAAAATAAAAGGATCGACAAACGAGTTGTGTAATTTGTTTTCATAAAAGTTAATTAATTGGTTCTTACAAAAATATCACTATATTTCCAGATTACAATTACAGTTTATGCTTAAAATGCTTTATTCACATAAAAAGTTGATGTTTGTTCTTTTATTATTAGTTGGTTGTAAATCAACAAATAAGCCCACTGACACATCAAACTCCTCGGTTCAATTTTTTAATAATTGTCCAGAAAACGGGGACTGTTCTTTAGAAATTTTAGACAATAAAAGTGCAAAAATTGAACACGATAAATTCAATAATTCATATATCACTTTGGAAGAAAGCAAATCAAGCTTATTAATGTTTAAGTATGAGCGCGACGAAATTCAAGGAACTGCAGATAGTGGTTATTATGAGGTGATTTATTTAAACATAGGTGAACTGGATCAAAACATGGTTTTAAAAGATGAATCTCTAGCAGAGGTGGATGCTATATTTGGTCGAATGTGTTTCTGTTCAAGAGAAAGCACGGGCTATTTCCCAATTAGAAAAGGCGTTTTAAAGTTAAAAAAAATTAAAAAAAATCGTTTTAAAGTTGATTTTTATTTCACAGTTGAAGACGTCCCACAGTTTGTGAAATCAATAAGCGAAACGTTTGGTATCATTAATTAAGTTTTGAATATTTGAACGTTTTGGGCACCATTTACTCCCAAGATAATTAGTAATAATGTAACATTATTTCAGGACGTCACAATTTTCAAAGCGGAGCTTTGTGGGATCCCAACCTAATCCTACCATGCTGGATGTTCCTGTGCAGAACTTGTTTCAGTATTTCAGTGTCAACTTGACAAGAAAAAGACTTTTCAGATCGTCTCTTTTTTTTGCTCTACTCACAGGTTGCGATATGATTCATAAATAGTTCACTATATTTGTAGCATTAACCAATTTAACATATGCGCTATTTTATTTTAGCTTTTTTGCTGATCAGTCTATCGGCGTTCAATGAAAACACTTCCAAAGTTGTTTTAGCAAACCCCCATACGTATAGTTTTAATACCACTGATAGCCCTGCCGATGGTGGTTATTCTGTTATTGCAGCGAATATGGATCTAATTTCTGATTCAGAACTTGAAAATACTATTGATAGGTATGACAATCATAATGACTTTATTTCTACTTGGGAACTTACAAGTTCTGATTTAACATTTGAACTGCCTTTACAATATTACGCCAATATTACTATTGACTGGGGAGATGGAAGTACGCCTACAACCCATACTGATGGTACCATGCAAGGCCATACCTACGCCTCTACTGGGACTTACACAATTAGCGTTACTGTAAATGACACAGATAAAGATATTGGGAAAATATACGTTAAAAATCATGTTTCTAGGACTCTATTAAGAACTATAGAACAATGGGGAGAAGGGAAATGGGAATCTTTTTACCAATCTTATTATGATGCTGCTAATCTAACCATTCCTGCAACTGACCAGCCAGATCTTTCTTTAGTAACTCAAATGAATTATGCTTTTAGAAATTGTACAAGTTTAGTGGGCTTAACTTTTAATGATTGGGATGTTTCTAATGTAACATCTTTAATGGGGACGTTTTATAATGCTGAAAGTTTTAATGGAGATGTATCTTTATGGGATACAACTAATGTTACTGACTTGGGCTCTATGTTTAGTGGGGCTTCTGCTTTTAATAGAGATATTAATACAAGTGGTTCTAGTTGGGTTACTTCTGCTGTTACTAGAACAAGTGGTATGTTTTTGGGGGCTACTCTCTTTAATCAAGATCTTACTAATTGGGATACTTCTAATGTGACTACTATGGCTAGTATGTTTAAACAGGCTACTGCTTTTAATGGAGATCTTAATGGTTGGGATGTAAGTAAGGTGACTAGTATGAGCGAAATGTTTGCTTATGCTACTTCTTTTAATTTAGATCTTAATAATTGGACACTTAGAACAGCAGGGGTGGATCTTTCATATATGTTTATACAGGCTACTGCTTTTAATGGAAATATATCAACTTGGGTTACTTCTGCTGTTACTAATATGAGCTTTATGTTTAATAATGCTACTTCTTTTAATGGAAATATATCAACTTGGGACACAAGTAATGTGACTACTATGAGAAATATGTTCAAAAAGGCACTGTTTTTAATCGAAACATTAATACTAGTGGTTCTTCTTGGAATACCGGTGCTGTGACTACCATGTCTGGGATGTTTATGAGCGCAGGAACATTCAATCGAGGAGAAATCTGGAGGTTGGGATACATCTAAAGTAACAAATATGCTATTATATGTTTGGCTTATAGTTCTGATTTTAATGGAGACATATCTTCGTGGAATACCACAACAGTGACTAATATGGAGGCTATGTTTTTTGATGCTGACTGATTTTAATCAAGATTTAAGTGGATGGTGTGTTTCTAATATTTCTTCAGAACCCAATTCAGGTTTTAGCAACTCGTCAGGTTTATTGAATACGAACAAGCCTGCATGGGGAACTTGTTCATATTTTATTTCTACTTGGGAACTTACAAGTTCTGATTTAACATTTGAATTGCCTTTAAAAGAGTACGCTAATATTACTATTGACTGGGGAGATGATAATACTGACTCCAATGTGACAGGAGGTGGTTTCCCAACACACACCTATGCCTCTGATGGAACCAAAACAATTACCGTACAGGTAAATGATTCGGCAAAAGACATTGGAAAAATATACATGAATGGTAATCATGCTTCTAGAACTCTTATTAGAACCATCACAAACTGGGGAGAGGGAAAATGGGAAACTTTTAATAGTGCTTTTAAGGGAGCTACGAATTTAACTATTCCGGCAACTGATGAGCCAGATCTTTCATTAACAACTAATATGAGCTCGGCATTTCGAGATTGTACAAGTTTAGTGGGAACTACTTTAAACGATTGGAATACTTCTACTGTTACTAATATGGAAGGTACGTTTATGGGTGCTTCTGCTTTTAACGGAACTATAGGTTCTTGGAATACTGCTGCTGTTACCAATATGAGAGAAATGTTTAGAAGTGCTACTGCTTTTAATGGAAATATAACGGGGTGGAATACTGTTGCAGTGACTTTTATGCCTGAAATGTTTCGTGAGGCTTCTGCTTTTAATCAAGATATCAACACTAGTGGAAATAGTTGGAATGTGAGTAATGTGACTGATATGAATGGTTTATTTAGAAGTGCTTCTGCTTTTAATGGAAATATATCTTCTTGGGATACATCTGCAGTTACCAAGATGACTTATATGTTTTTAAGTGCTACTGTTTTTAATCAAGATATAACCTTATGGAATACCGCTAATGTAACTAATATGACAAGTCTGTTTCATGATGCCTCTTCTTTTAATCAAGCAATTAATACAAGTGGAGACTCATGGAACACCGCTGCTGTTACCAATATGAGAGAAATGTTTAGTGGTGCTACTTCTTTTAACGGAACTATATCCTCTTGGAATACTGGCGCAGTGAATAATATGTACGGTATGTTTAATAATGCCCGAGTTTTTGATCAAGATATAACCTCATGGAATACCACTGCAGTTACCAATATGGGTTATATGTTTTGGCAAGCTCAAGCTTTTAATCAAGCAATTAATACTAGTGGTTCTTCTTGGAATACCGCTGCAGTAACTAATATGGCTGCTATGTTTGAAGGTGCAACTGCTTTTAATCAAAATATAGGTTCATGGAATACTGCTGCAGTGACTAATATGGTAAGTATGTTTAGGGCAGCTTATGCTTTTAATCAAAATATAGGTTCATGGAATACTGCTGCAGTGACTAATATGCAAGATATGTTTCAGCTGGCGAGTGCTTTTAATCAAAATATAGGTTCATGGAACACCGCTGTAGTGGCTAATATGCGAGGCATGTTTCATGCTGCTTCTGCTTTTAATCAACCGCTTGCCCACAATGGGAATTCTTGGAATCTAGCGAATGTGATTAATATGATAGATATGTTTTCCAATGCGGGATTATCTACAGAAAATTATGATGTTTTCCTTTACAGTCAAGCCAACAACAGTGCTATTAATTCAGATATTACGATTACTGTTTCTAGTAGATACATTGATGCTACCTCAAAAACGTATCTCACAGAAACAAAAAACTGGAATATTACGGATCTTGGTCAAGTGCCCACTATTGAAATAGCAAGTAATATTAGTGGAGTCGCTGATGGATTTTCCACAAACGATGCTACTATAACTTTAACTTTTACTGCGGGATTATCAACTTCTAATTTTGAGGAAAGCGATATTACTGTGACTAATGGCACTTTAAGCTCCTTTGTTGGAAGTGGAACAACTTACACAGTTACCTTCACACCAACTGAACAGGGCGTTTGTACTATAAATGTTGCCGCAGGCACTTTTAGCGACAGTTCTAATAACAACAATAATATTGCTGCGAGTCAATTTAACTGGACGTTTGACAGTGTAGCTCCCACGGTAACTAATGTAACCTCTACCAAGACAGATGGTTCTTACACAATTGATGAGGTCATTCCAGTAGCCGTTACTTTTAGTGAAGTAGTCAACGTAATAGAAACTCCAACATTAACTTTAGAGACCGGAAGCAATGATGTGGTGGTCAACTATAGCTCTGGAACAGGTAGTAACACCTTAATTTTTAATTATACAGTAGCAGTTGGTCACAACTCTATTGATTTAGATTATGTAGATACGAGCGCACTTGCATTAAACTCAGGCACTATTAAAGATGCAGCTACAAATAATGCGACTTTAACCTTAGTGAGTCCTGGGAACGCCAATTCTCTTGGCGCAAACAAAGCGCTGGTTATAGATACAGCAGCTCCAACAATCAATTTGGTAGGAAATCCTACAGTGACGATAGAAGTAGGAGCAACGTATACGGAGCAAGGCGCTACAGCGACCGACAACTACGATCCTGCACTCACAGTTGTTGTAGGAGGAGATACAGTAGATACATCTATAGTAGGCACTTACACAGTCACTTATAATGTATCAGATTCTAATGGCAATGCCGCCGTACAAGTTACAAGAACCGTCAGTGTTGTGGACACCACTGTTCCAGTGATTACTTTAACAGGGCAGCCTACAGTGACGATAGAAGTAGGAGCAACATATACGGAGCAAGGCGCTACAGCGACCGACAACTACGACCCCGCACTCACAGTTGTTGTAGGAGGAGATACAGTAGATACGTCTATAGTAGACACTTACACAGTCACTTACAATGTATCAGATTCTAATGGCAATGCCGCCGTACAAGTTACAAGAATTGTCAGTGTTGTGGACACCACTGTTCCAGTGATTACTTTAACAGGGAACCTACAGTGACGACAGAAGTAGGAGCAACATATACGGAGCAAGGCGCTACAGCGACCGACAACTACGATCCTGCACTCACAGTTGTTGTAGGAGGAGATACAGTAGATACATCTATTGTAGACACTTACACAGTCACTTATAATGTATCAGACTCTAATGGCAATGCCGCCGTACAAGTTACAAGAATTGTCAGTGTTGTGGACACCACTGTTCCAGTGATTACTTTAACAGGAGAAGCCTACAGTGACGACAGAAGTAGGAGCAACATATACGGAGCAAGGCGCTACAGCGACCGACAACTACGACCCCGCACTCACAGTTGTTGTAGGAGGAGATACAGTAGATACATCTATTGTAGGCACTTACACAGTCACTTATAATGTATCAGATTCTAATGGCAATGCCGCCGTACAAGTTACAAGAATTGTCAGTGTTGTGGACACCACTGTTCCAGTGATTACTTTAACAGGGAAGCCTACAGTGACGACAGAAGTAGGAGCAACATATACTGAGCAAGGCGCTACAGCGACCGACAACTACGACCCCGCACTCACAGTTGTTGTAGGAGGAGATACGGTAGATACGTCTATTGTAGACACTTACACAGTCACTTACAATGTATCAGATTCTAATAGCAATGCCGCCGTACAAGTTACAAGAATTGTCAGTGTTGTGGACACCACTGTTCCAGTGATTACTTTAACAGGGGAACCTACAGTGACGATAGAAGTAGGAGCAACGTATACGGAGCAAGGTGCTACAGCGACCGACAACTACGACACCGGACTCACGGTTGTTGTGGGAGGAGATACGGTAGATACTACAACTTTAGGCACATATACAGTCACTTATAATGTTAGCGATGCCTCTGACAATGCAGCAGTTGAAGTAACACGTACGGTAACTGTCACAGAAGTTTTAGGATTAGATTCTACAGAAATTAATAGTGTGAGTATATATCCAAACCCAACAACTTCTAAGTGGACTGTCGAGTCTTCAAGGGTCATTAATACGCTCATACTTTTTAACTTATTAGGTCAAAAAGTATTAGAGCAAACAGTCAATGATACGAAAGTAAACATTGACGCCAGCAACTTGAAAACAGGCGTTTATATGCTAAAAGTGAATAAAACGACACTAAAAAGAGTGATTAAAAGATAAGGATAAAAAAAACCTTGTTTAATTATTCTTGTAACGTCCTAAAATAAAGTGCAATTAATTGGGTTTTGTTTGTGCTATTTTCAAAGCGGCCCTTCGTGAGATCATGCAATAATCCTTCCTGGGTCACAAAGAAGCTGTCTAAAAAGTGAAAAATCTGTCATTTTGAACCTGCCTGACGGTAGGCAGGTTTATTTCAGAATCTGAAACGAGCCTACCTTCGGTAGGCAGGTTCAGATTGACAAAACAAAGTTTTTTATCTTTTTAATATGGTTTTTTAGACTATTTTTCGCCCCTAAACAGTTTAATGACTTCGGATTTATGGTTCCAAACATCTGCTCTGAAACGTTTGTTTTTTACAAATAACTTCACACCTTCCAGACATGTGATGAGCCCTATATTGAGCTTCACAAGTCCTGTGTAAATCCGTCGTATAAGCCCATTTTTGTTTATGTGTTTATAAAAGGTTTTAACCACAGAACTATTTATGTTTTTGGAACCTTCTGCGAGTGGTTCAAAATAGGAGCCTCTCAAAGCATAAAAAACACGATGGTATTTTGAAATCTTATCATTGTCTTTAGGGGGGGGCATTTGCTGCTCTAAAACCAAACTGTCATAGCAAGATTTGAAATTTGTTGATTTTAACAAATAGCCAAAATCGTTGACCATATCGTTTAAAATAAGGATGTCTAAATTTGCATCAGCATTAGGAACATAAATCTGGTTGATGATAATTCTATCGTTCAGAATTCCTTCTGGAGTTAAGACTTCAGGAACCTCTTTTCTTAATAATTTAGAGTGAATTTCTACTGCTCCCAATCGATCGGGATGCACCAGTCTTGGGAGGTGCCGATGCCTCTTGTATTTTCCAAATAGATGTAGTCTTCAGCAGAAACATATTCGAGATTTAAAAGCAATTGTTCAGCTTTGAATAGATTGGTGGGCTCAACCAACAAATCAATATCTCCAATCAAGCGTTCGCCAAAATCCTTAAAATATCCAGACGCCAATAGCGCACAGCCTTTTGTAAACACATGGTTAATTCCATGGGCATTAAAAAGCGCACTCAGTTCCTTGACCTGATTGAGTAAGGTTTGATTTCTATTACGATTGATTTTTGTAATTCCACTCAAATAAGCATTCAAATCCTCAGAGACCGAGATCAAGAAGTCCTTTTTGTTCCAAGCGACAATAGGCAGTTGTCATCACACCCAGTTGGCTACTTGCTTTTACAAACCACTCCCAATCCATATTTTTGTGACCTAACTGCGTTCTTAACTCAGTTTCATTCGGCTCAAAACTTAGGATGCTCGCGATACTCGCTTTGGATTTTTTCATCCTTGCGAATTAAAAAGTTTTGAAAACACTTCTAAGGCTTCTGGAGTGTCGGAGTAAGTCAATTCATAAAAGGACAAGCCCTCAATCCAGTCCATAAATTCTTTAGCATCGACTTCTTTGGGCGAGATCCATGAATCCGGCACAAAAATTTCCATGGCTTCAGAAAATGGAATTTCTTTAAGCTCCGTTTTTGATTCAGGCTTATAGTGAATACTCACCATTTTTTGACAGGGATAACTTTGTTGAGGTTTTGTGTTTTTATTTTGAAAGGGCACTACAAATTTTACCGAACCTTTTTCTTCACCTTTAAAAATAAGCGGCAATTCGTCAAAACCGGGGATCATTTTTGAAAGCGATTCAAAGGCGCCAGATTTGATAGAAATAGCAGCTGGGTATGTATAAACCTGTTTGTTTTTGGCTAAAATAGGCGAGAAAGTCATCTGCCACTAAGTTCATCCCTGCGGCCATCGCATGGGCTGTAAAGGTGCTTTTTCCCCTTCCAGATTTTCCAATCACTAAAATGGCTTCTTTGTCATTGGTAACCGTAGAGGCGTGGATGGTTCCTAACCAGTCATCTTCAGTTTTTCCATGAAGGACGCATAACAATTGCATGCAAAAATTACCTTGAAGGACATGATAATTCTTCGCCTCATAGGAATCAATTAAAACCGTGTTTTTATAAAAATACAATGTGTTGTTTGCATAGAAAATATCAAAAATAGTTTGAGGAACGTTGTTAGATTTTTCTGAAACTAAATGTGCTATTTGAGGGTGTAAAATTTCTTTAACACGCTTGTGGCTATAGTTTACTTGTAGGGCTGCGCCATTCACAATATAAGTTTCAGAATAGGCTCTAAAAGAGGCGTCAAAAGGAAGGTCTTCGCTTGTGTTTTTATTCTCAAAAGTATTGGTTGAAAAAAGTTGATTAATTTCATCATAAAAAATCTCAGACTGAGAATCGGTCACCCCAATGGTTTCAGAAGCAGCGCTGATGAAACTGGATTTTTCAGTATTTGTAACAAACAAATTTATAAGTTCGTTAATGTGCTCATCTACAATAACATAACTGTTAGAGGAACTGAACCACAGTAACTGTTGTTCTTTCATTTGTTTGCTAAGAGATGGGGCTTTTAACATGTGTTGTAATTTAGTGCAAAGATATATTTTTTTAATTTAGGAATTCATTATCACGAAATTTTCACTTTAGAATTATTTTTTTTAAGAAGGTAATTTCATTTTTTTTGATATTTCAAGTAAAAAATTTGTGTGATTTTAAAATAAGTTTTATAAATTGCACAACAATTCAACACTAAGTGTTTTTAACCAATGACACTTTTTGAGATATTAATTATGTGAAGCTTAAAGCAACTGAATGCTTTTTTCTTTATGATTAATATATGCTCGAAAATAAAAACAATTGGTTCGTTTTGGTGACAAAGCCAAGAAACGAAAAAAAAGTAGAATCCAGATTAAATGAGATCGGAATTGAAGCATACTGCCCTGTACGGACAGAGTTGCGTCAGTGGAGTGACCGTAAAAAGAAAATTAAAACCCCTCTTTTGCCATCCATGTTGCTTGTTAAAATTTCTAATAATTTAAGAGATATTGTGTTTGACATCCCTCACGTCCGACGGTATTTGTTCTGGAAAGGACAACCCGCAATAGTGAGAGAAGATGAAGTAGCCGTTTTGCGAAAAGTAGCCGATCAAGAATTTTCATCCGTCACGCTTCAAAAATTTGCCCCAGGCACTAAAATAGATTTAAAACCCTTTGGTATTTCGGAATCTACAGGGACTGTAAAGTACACTTCAGGGAACCAATGCTGTGTGGTTATAGACTCATTAGGCTATATGCTTAAATTCCAATTATCATAATTTTAAACCTGATAATATCAAAATAGTAATATTTTATTTTGAAATAAAAAAATAATCAAGTAAATTTGTTGCTTGAAATTAATAACTGAGACCCCATCTCTATTTAGTATCTATTTTGTTACAAATTCTATGGGAGTCACAACGGCGAAGCCGTGCTAATCAATGACAATCTGGTCATTTCACCCCACTATTAGTCCCTTTTTTCAAACGTGTTAAAATCACTTATTACATCTCGTACGAGACTTCGCATGCTGGTGAAGTTTTTTATAAATGCAGCGAACAGCGGCTATTTAAATGGGCTTGCTGTTGAGTTTGGTGAATCGACAAATGCCATCCGTCGGGAGTTAAATAACTTGTCGGATGCGGGCTATTTGGTTCAGTGGAAAAATAAAAATAAAATCTTTTATTCTGCCAATACCGACCACACGCTTTTTAAAGTCCTTCAGAAAAGTCATTCATAAGCATCTCGGGCTTGAACAAATTGTTGAATCAGTTCTAACACAAATGGGCGATGTCAGTAAAATTATTTTGATTGGCGATTATGCCTTGGGTCGACGATACGGGAACCATTGAAATAATTCTAATTGGAGATAAAATTGACACTGTTTATTTAAAAAAATTGCAACGAAAATTAAAAGACATTATAGAACGAACCGTATTGTTTTATATAAATTCTCCAGTTCAGGACGATGGAATTGAGTTATACGACCAAAACAGCGCTAATTCTGAACGTCCCACAAACGATTAGAATTCCGAATCACCCACAATTTAACCTATGAATTCCCCAAAAAAAATAGCAGTCATCGGACTGGGCTATGTGGGCCTCCCACTTGCTATCGAATTTGCTAAAAAGTATCCAACCGTTGGTTTTGATATTACCACGAAGCGTATTAACGAATTAAAAAACGCGATTGATACTACTTTGGAGGTTGATACTGAGGTATTGTCTTCGGTTTTAGCGCCAAACATAATTGCTTTGCAAAAGCGTTCATTTGGGTTTTTACCCTCTTTGGATCGTATGGATATTTCGGATGCGAATGTCTATATCATTACAGTTCCAACGCCAACCGACAAAAATAACCGCCCCGTTTTAACGCCTTTACTTAAGGCTTCGGAAACGGTGGGTAATGTGCTTAAAAAAGGCGATATAGTGATTTATGAAAGCACCGTTTACCCAGGAGTTACAGAAGATGAATGTGTACCTGTTTTAGAAAAAACAAGTGGTTTGGAATTCAATTCAGACTTTTTTGTAGGCTATTCTCCAGAGCGTATCAATCCGGGTGATAAAAACCGCACCGTTACGAAGATTTTAAAAGTAACTTCAGGTTCAACACCAGAATCTGCAATAGTGATTGATGAGTTATACCAATCGATTATTACCGCAGGGACACACATGGCACCCTGCATTAAAGTTGCCGAAGCGGCCAAAGTGATTGAAAACGCACAGCGGGACATCAACATCGCATTTGTGAATGAATTGGCTAAAATATTCAACCTTTTAGATATTGATACGGAGGCAGTCCTAAAAGCAGCTGGGACCAAATGGAATTTTTTGCCTTTCACTCCAGGACTGGTTGGTGGGCATTGTATTGGCGTTGACCCGTATTATTTGGCACAAAAAGCACAAGAAGCGGGGTACCATCCCGAAATTATTTTGGCAGGCCGCCGCTTAAACGATTCTATGGGCGAACACGTCGCCACACAAATTTTGAAATTATTGGTAAAAAATGATATTAAAATTAAAGGATCAAAAGTGCTTATTTTAGGGATTACGTTCAAAGAAAATTGTCCTGATGTCAGAAACACAAAAGTGGTGGACGTGATTTCTCATCTCCATAATTATGGAATGAATGTCACCATTTACGATCCTTGGGCGACTCCATCAGAAGTTCAAGAGGTTTATCAACTTGAATCCACTCCAAAAAACACCCAAAGAACCGTTTGATGCCATTGTACTTGCGGTAGCTCATAAAGAGTTTATTCAATTGGATTTGAAACCTTTACTGAAAAAGAAATCAGTTGTCTATGATGTGAAAGGGGTTTTAGGGCATAAAGCAGACGCAAAATTATAATGATGTTTAAAGATTTAAAAAATAAAACGGTTTTAGTCACTGGCGGCGCTGGGTTTATAGGCTCTAACCTATGTGAAGCCTTATTGAAACTCGATGTAAACGTTCGCTGTTTGGATAATTTAGCGACGGGTTTTATGCACAATATCCAACCCTTTTTAAACCACAAGAACTTTCAGTTTATAGAAGCAGATATTAGAAATTTAGAAGCCTGTCAAAAAGCCTGTCATCAAGTTGATTATGTGCTCCACCAAGCAGCGTTGGGTTCTGTGCCACGTTCCATCAAAGATCCAATAACAACGAATGCCGTCAATGTTGATGGATTTCTAAATATGTTAATCAGCTTCCAGAGATCAACAAGTGAAACGTTTTGTATATGCCGCCAGTAGTTCTACCTATGGGGATTCTACAAAACTTCCCAAAAAAGAAGATGAAATCGGCGCACCCTTATCGCCGTATGCCATTACGAAGTATGTCAACGAATTATATGCAACCATTTTTAAAAATAGTTATAATTTAGACACTGTTGGATTGCGGTATTTTAATGTTTTTGGAAGAAAACAAG
This sequence comes from uncultured Flavobacteriaceae bacterium, assembly GCA_943787365.1. Taxonomy (GTDB): domain Bacteria; phylum Bacteroidota; class Bacteroidia; order Flavobacteriales; family Flavobacteriaceae; genus Hel1-33-131. Next base: position 29,623 of record CALSMD010000004.1, on the reverse strand, counting down.
ATCCAAATGGAGCCTATGCGGCGGTCATTCCAAAATTTGTTATTCAATTGATGAATCACGAAGCACCTGTCATCAATGGAGATGGTTCAAATTCCCGCGATTTTACTTATATTGACAACGTTATAAGAATGAATCTTTTAGCGTTAACAACCAAAACAGAGTCGGCATTAAATCAAATATACAACACTGCTGTGGGCGATCGGACGACTTTAGTCCAACTTGTGCATAGTTTAAAAAAATATTTATCTAAATTTGACCCAGCGATTGCAAACGTTAAAGAGATTCATGGTCCAAACCGGTTAGGAGACATTCCTCACTCTCAGGCCTCCATTGACAAAGCAGTCAAATTATTAAATTACAAACCAACCCATAACTTCGAAAGCGGACTTAAAAACGCCGTAGAATGGTATTGGGAACAGTTTAAAAGTTAACCAAAAATGAGTATAAGTACAATTTGTTGTATTGGAGCAGGCTATGTAGGTGGGCCAACAATGTCGGTCATTGCCCAAAAAAATCCTTCTATAAAAGTGATTGTAGTGGATATGAATCAAGCGCGTATTGATGCTTGGAATTCAGAAGATTTAGACAAACTTCCTATTTTTGAACCCGGACTGGACGCCGTAGTTGCAGAAGCGCGTGGTCGAAATTTGTTTTTCTCAACAGATGTTGAAGGGGCGATTCACGAAGCAGATATGATTTTTATATCGGTCAATACCCCCACAAAAACTTATGGTGCAGGAAAAGGTATGGCAGCAGATTTACAATATGTAGAGCTCTGTGCGCGTCAAATCGCTAAAATAGCAACCTCTGATAAAATTGTTGTTGAAAAATCGACCTTACCTGTAAAAACAGCCGAGGCGATTAAAGACATCTTAGAAAATACAGGAACGGGGGTTAATTTTGAAATACTCTCCAACCCAGAGTTTTTAGCGGAAGGCACCGCAGTTCAAGATTTGGAAGCACCGGACCGTGTTTTGATCGGAGGCGACCAAACGGAAAGTGGGCTCAAAGCCATTGAGGCCTTAGTAAATATTTATGCGACTTGGGTTCCAAAAGATCAAATTATCACAACGAATCTATGGTCCTCAGAGTTGTCAAAATTGACGGCAAATGCATTTTTAGCACAACGCGTGTTCTTCTATTAATGCTTTGACGGAACTTTGTGAATCGACTGGCGCTAATATTGATGATGTTGCCAAAGCGATTGGAACAGATTCACGAATCGGCCCTAAATTCTTAAAAGCTTCTGTAGGATTTGGAGGCTCTTGTTTTCAAAAAGACATTTTAAATTTAGTATATATATGTAAATCCTTAGGGTTGGACGAAGCTGCTAATTATTGGGAGCAAGTCATCATCATGAACAACCACCAACGCAGTCGGTTTGCACAGCAAATAGTCACCTCTTTATACGGGACTGTTGCAGGGAAAAAAATCGGGTTTTTAGGATGGGCTTTTAAGAAAGACACCAATGATACCAGAGAATCTGCAGCGATTTATATTGCCGATAAGTTGATTGAAGAGCAAGCACACATACAAGTCTATGATCCGAAAGTAACCGGGGTTCAAATGCATTCTGATTTGAATGGATTAAACAGCAGAACAGAAACAGAAAACGAGTAAATTTTTAGATATTCATAACGATCCGTATACAGCCTTAGAAGGTGCGCATGCACTGGCGGTGATTACGGAATGGGATGAATTTAAAACCTATGATTGGCAAAAAATTTATGATGGTATGCTCAAACCAGCTTTTATTTTTGATGGTCGTAATATTTTAGACCAAGCAGCGCTTGAAACAATTGGATTCACTTACAAAGCAATTGGAAGATAAAATGAGTTCACAAACAATCTTAGTTACTGGTGCTGCAGGGTTTATTGGGTTTCACCTCTGTGAACGCCTTTTAAAACAAGGTCACCGTGTGGTTGGATTGGATAATATAAATGATTATTACAACGTCGAACTGAAATATGGTCGCCTCAAAGAATTGGGAATTCATCGATCGGATGCTGAACATTTTGACAGTATTATTTCCAGTGATATTTATGGAGATCAGTTTCAATTCATTCGTTTAAATCTCGAAGATCGAAAGGCTTTGCCTATACTATTTAAAACCTATCAATTTGAGAGTGTTTGTAACTTGGCAGCTCAAGCAGGTGTGCGTTATTCGATTGAAAATCCAGAAGCCTATATTGACAGTAATGTATCTGGATTTCTTAATATTTTAGAATGTTGTCGACATCATAAAGTGCCTCGCTTAGTGTATGCGAGTAGCTCAAGTGTGTATGGAAATAGTGAGGCGGTTCCTTTTGAAGAAACTGCTGTGGTAGATCAGCCAATTAGTTTGTATGCGGCTACCAAAAAATCCAATGAGTTGATGGCACATACCTACAGCCATCTTTACAACATTGAAACGATTGGATTGCGATTTTTCACAGTCTATGGTCCTTGGGGACGTCCAGATATGGCCTTGTTCCTGTTCACAGAAGCCATTTTAAATAACCAACCGATTAAGGTTTTTAATGAGGGTAATCTCTCTCGTGATTTCACTTACATCGATGATATTATTGAAGGGGTTGAAAATACACTTTTAAAGACCTTTAAAGAAAAGGAGTTATACAAATTATATAATATTGGAAACAGTCAACCTGTGCAGCTTTTAGATTTTATTGAAGCGATTGAAAAAAGTACAGGCAAAACAACAGAACGTATAATGATGCCAATGCAAGCGGGGGATGTAAATCAGACCTGGGCAAATGTAGAGCATCTAAAAACCGACTATGACTACCAGCCTTCCACACCCTTAGAAACTGGCGTAGAAGCCTTCGTGGACTGGTATAAGACTTATTATAATAAATGAAAAAGATATTAATCACAGGTGGTGCAGGATTTATAGGCTCTCATGTCGTAAGACAATTTGTGACCGCCTATCCGAATTACCATGTTTTTAATTTAGATGCATTAACCTACGCAGGAAATTTGGAAAACCTTGCAGATATAGAAGCTCAAGACAATTATACTTTTTTGAAAGGCGATATTTGTGATGAAGATTTCATTAATACGCTTTTTGAAACCCATCAATTTCAAGGAGTGATTCATTTGGCTGCAGAATCGCATGTAGACCGGTCTATAAAAGATCCGTTGGCATTTGCCAAAACAAATATTTTTGGAACGATGATTTTATTAAATGCGTTCAAAAATTTATGGCAATCCAACTGGGAAGGAAAGCGATTTTATCACATCAGTACCGATGAGGTTTATGGCAGCTTAGGAGCGACTGGCTTGTTTGAAGAGTCAACGGCTTACGATCCCAACTCCCCTTATTCGGCATCTAAAGCAAGTTCGGATCATTTTGTGAGAGCTTATGGAGAAACGTATGGATTGCCGTATGTGATTTCCAATTGTTCTAACAATTATGGAGCCTATCAGTTTCCAGAAAAATTGATTCCTTTATTTATAAATAACATCATTCAAAATCAAGCCTTGCCTGTGTATGGCGATGGGAATTATACCCGCGATTGGCTGTATGTCATCGATCATGCCTTGGCCATTGATTTGGTATTTCATAAAGGTAATAATCATGAAACTTACAATATTGGAGGGTTCAATGAATGGAAAAACATTGATTTAGTAAAACTCCTTTGTCAGCAAATGGATGCAAAACTAAATAGAACGAAAGGGAGTAGTGAAGCGCTCATCTCTTATGTAAAAGACCGTCCCGGTCATGATTTACGCTATGCGATTGATGCGACTAAAATTCAAAAAGAATTGGGATGGAATCCTTCGGTTACTTTTGAAGAAGGACTGTCTAAAACCATTGATTGGTATTTAGAAAATACGAAATGGCTCGATCATATTACTTCGGGAGATTATATAAATTATTACAAACAACAATACAGCTAAGATGAAGGGAATTATACTTGCAGGAGGCTCAGGAACACGTTTACATCCATTAACGTTAAGTGTTAGTAAACAATTGTTGCCTGTGTATGATAAGCCAATGATTTACTATCCATTGTCTGTATTAATGATTGCAGGGATTAAAGAGATTCTAATTATTTCTACCCCACACGATTTACCTAATTTTAAGCAATTGCTTGGCGATGGTTCTAATTTTGGAATTTCACTTTCTTACGAAGAACAACCGTCCCCCGATGGATTGGCACAAGCCTTTATCATTGGTGAAAAATTTATTGGCACCGATGCTGTGTGTATGGTGTTAGGAGATAATATTTTTTACGGAGCTGGACTTCAAAACCTTTTAAATTCTGCAGTAGAAACCGTTAAAAAAGATCAAAAAGCAGTGGTGTTTGGAAGTTATGTCAAAGATCCTGAACGTTATGGTGTGGCTGAATTTGATGCCGACAATAATGTGGTGAGTATTGAAGAAAAACCACTGAAACCAAAATCCAATTATGCAGTAGTAGGATTGTATTTTTATCCGAATTCTGTGATTGAAATTGCCAAAAAAATTGAACCGTCCAAAAGAGGAGAGCTAGAAATCACATCAGTGAATGAGGCTTATTTACGGCAAGAGAATTTAAAAATGGAGATTCTCAGTCGTGGCTTTGCATGGTTAGATACAGGAACGCACGAAGCCTTAGCAGAAGCCACCGAGTTTGTAAAAACCATAGAAAAACGAACGGGTCAAAAAATAGCCTGTCCCGAAGAAATTGCTATAAATAACGATTGGATCTCAAAGTCCGATTTATCCCAACGCATAGCCAACTTAAAAGGCGATTATTATGCGTATTTGAAGGGGTTGTTGGGAGCTTAATAAATATTACCCTAAGTACGATAATATTACCTACTACTGAATTATGAAAAATTATTTTAAGCATGAAACAGCTGTGATTGATTCTGATTGTGAAATTGGAAATGGCAGTAAAATTTGGCATTTTTCTCATATCATGTCAGATTCTTTTATTGGTCAAAACTGTAATATTGGTCAAAACGTGGTTATTTCTCCAAAAGTGAGATTAGGGAATAATGTTAAGGTTCAAAATAATGTATCTATTTATACAGGTGTTATATGTGAGGACGATGTGTTTTTAGGTCCTTCTATGGTATTCACTAATGTTATAAACCCCAGAAGTGCTGTGAATCGTAGAGATCAATATTCAAAAACACTTGTTAAAAAGGGAGCGAGTATTGGTGCTAACGCCACCATTGTTTGCGGAAATAATATCGGAAGCTATGCTTTTGTTGGAGCTGGAGCTGTAGTGGTAAAAGAAATTCAAAATTATGCATTAGTAGTAGGAAATCCTTCTAGACAAATTGGATGGGTCAGTGAGTACGGACATAAGCTTCATTTTGATTCTAACGGAACAGCAAGATGTCCAGAAACAAATCAAGAATATAGACTCAAAGACAACACTGTCAGTCGTACGCGTTAGTAAAATTCATTTATTTTAAAACATCATAATAACTAGAAAGGATTCACTTCCATTTTTAGTTGCCAGATTTTAACACCCCAAATTCACAAACCTATATCATGAAAAATTTTGCCTTAATAGGTGCTTCAGGCTATATAGCTCCACGCCATATGAAAGCCATAAAAGACACAAATAACAACTTAGTAGCTGCCTTAGATAAATTTGATAGTGTTGGTATTATGGATAGTTATTTTCCAAATGCAGATTTCTTTACGGAGTTTGAACGTTTTGATCGCCATGTTTCTAAGTTACAATTCAACAATAAAGTTAATTTGGATTACGTCAGTATTTGTACCCCAAATTATTTACACGACTCTCACATTCGATTCGCTTTAAGACAGGGTGCAGATGCTATTTGTGAAAAACCATTGGTCTTAAATCCGTGGAATATTGACGCTTTGAAACAAATAGAACAAGAAAGTGGAAAACGTATTTATAACATTCTTCAACTCAGAGTGCATCCAAGTATTATTGCTTTAAAAAACAAAATTGATAATAGTCCAAAGGATAAAATTTATGATATAGATTTAACTTATTTGACTTCTAGAGGAAATTGGTATTACACGTCTTGGAAAGGCGATGTATCCAAGTCTGGAGGTATTGCGACTAATATTGGTGTTCATTTTTTTGATATGCTGTCCTGGATTTTTGGAACGTTAAAAATCAACACTACACATTTAAATAGCCATGATAGAGCAGCTGGATATTTAGAGTTTGAAAAAGCTCGGGTTCGTTGGTTCTTATCCATTAATTATGATGTTTTACCAGAAGAGATTAAAGCGAAAGGTCAAACCACATTTCGTTCGATTACTATCGAAGGTGAAGAATTGGAGTTTAGCGGAGGTTTTACAGATTTACATACAACGTCTTACCAAGAAATAATTAATGGTAATGGATACGGCATTGAAGCCCCTCGACAAGCCATTGAAATAGTACATGCAATTAGAAATTCTAAACCTATTGGATTAAAAGGCGAATACCACCCTTTTGCGAAAAAAGAATTAAAGAGTCATCCGTTTGAAAAGTAATTTTGTGTAAAATTAAGTGAAAATCAATTCAAACATTTTTAAATCAGATTTTGTCAAAAATGTACTAACATTAATGACAGGTACTACTATTGCTCAAGCAATACCTATTGCTGTAACACCAATATTGACTAGAATCTACACGCCAGATGACTTTGGTGTTTTTGCATTGTTTTTGGCAATTACTGCAATTGCAGGGGCAATTGCAAATGGGCAATATGAGCAATCCATTCTATTGCCTAAAAGTGATGATGATGCAATTAATTTGGTTGTTTTAGGTGTTGTAATTGCTACAGTCTTTAGTTTATTATTATTAGTAATTGTTTTGTTTTTCAATACAAATATTGCAAATTTATTAGGGAATAAAGAACTTGAAAATTGGCTATTTCTAGTCCCTCTTTCAACCTTGTTAGTTGGAATTTATAATTCTTTAAATTTTTTTAATATACGTAAAAAAGAGTTTAAAAATGTTTCAATTTCCTTGGTTAGTCGCTCAATTGGTCTAAGTTTATCTCAAGTGATAATTGGCTTAATTGCGTTAGGACCTATAGGGTTAATAATTGGACAAATAATATCATATTTTACAGGAAATGGGATGCTTTATAAGACGCTTAAAGAAGCAAAAGCGAATGTAGTCATATCAAAAAATAATATAAAGAAACAAGCTATAATTTATAAGAAGTTCCCAATATTTTCTTTGCCATCAATTTTTATAAACACTATTAATTTAAATATTATTAACTTTTTAATATCTTCTATTTTTTCTCTTACCACGCTCGGGTTTTATTCTTTGACGCAACGAATAGTTGGGATTCCTGCACGTGTAATAGGAAGTAGTTTTAGCCAGGTGTATTTTCAAAAAGCATCTCAGGAGTATAATGATAATGGGTCAACTGAAATTATTTTCATTAAAACCTTAAAAAAGTTAGTACTTATTTCTATTCCTATTTTTTTAATATTATTTTTAGTGGCTGAACCTGTTTTTGCATTCGTATTTGGTGAGGAATGGAGAGTCTCGGGAAGTTACGCTAAATTACTTATTCCATTGGCTGCGATTAGATTTGTTAGTAGTTCTTTGTCAAATACATTATCTGTGCATCAAAAACAACAATTTGGTTTTTATATTAATTTATTATTATTAACTACAACTGTCTCCCTTTTTTTAATCGGTGATACAATGAACTTCAAATTTATCGATATACTAATGATATTTAGTATCATCATGAGTATCGAATATCTTTTATTTTTAATTGTTTATTGGAAAATATCAAAGGGTGATTTAATGAAAAAAGGATGAAAAAAATATATTTAATTATTTTACAATTATTTTTTAAAAGGTTTTATGAAACTAGATTGACCGCAGCCCCAATTACATTTAAGACTTATGTTTTGCAAAAAATATTGGGATTTAATAGAAAGGTTTATTGGCCTGTTCATTTCACAACTGTTGTTACTCATGTAAATAACATTAAAATAGGGATTGGAACTGCACCAGGGCTGTCACACGGATGTTATATTCAAGGAGGTGGTAAAATATATATTGGTGATTATACCATTATTGGCCCTAATGTTGGGATAATTAGTGCAAACCACGAATTATATGATAATAAAAAAAAAAAAAAAGCGAAATAAATATTGGTGATTATTGCTGGATAGGTATGAATAGTACAATTATGCCCAATGTTAATTTAGGTGATTATACTATAGTAGGTTCTGGTGCTGTAGTAACTAAATCTTTTCCTGATGGTTTTTGTGTGATTGCAGGAAACCCTGCAAAGATTATAAAGAAACTTAAAAAAGAGGAATGTCATTTATATAGAAATGATCACGAGTACTATGGTTATATTAAAAAAGAAAAATTCGGTAATTTTAGAAAGAAAAAATTAAATGTATAAGGCGAATATTATTATCATTACCCAAGGAGTCTCAAGAATTGTAGAACCTTTATTAAAAGAGGCAAACGTTGTCGGTATCATTCAAACCTCATCAAAGAAAAATAAGGCAAAGACAAATAGTTTTGTTAATCAAATTAGAAGGTTTATATCAATATTTTTTAAAAAGTATTCTTCTTTAAAAGATTTTTCAAATAGGAATAACATCCCTTTTTATTTTATGGATAAAGGGAGTAATTATGATTTGGAAAATTGGGTTAAGGATAAAACACCTGATTTAATTGTAATATATATGATGAGTGAATTATTAAAAAGTAATATTTATAATATTCCTAAATATAAAACAATAAATCTTCACCCATCATTACTGCCAAATTATCGTGGACCAAACCCTTGGTTTTGGATGTATTTTAATAAAGATAAAAAAGGAGGAGTAACCTTACATTTTATTGACGATGGCGAAGATACGGGTGATATTATTTATCAGGAGGAGTACCAAATCCCATTGGGAATTAAATCTCCAGATTTAAATGATATAGTAATTGGTGAAATTGGAGTTAAATTAATTTTAAAAGGGCTTAAAAATTTTAAGAATCTTCCAAGGTTAGAACAAATTAAAGAATCATCAACAATTAGAGCGAGAAATATTAAGTTGAAGGAGCATAGTGAGTTGGTTGATTGGGAAAATTGGGATGTTGAGAAGATTTGGCATTTATTAAGAGGGACGGAGTTATGGCTTAATGCGATTGAATTGCCCAAAGGTATTTATAAAGGTCAGCGTTGGATAATCAAGGATTATATGAAGTGTGAAACTAAAGGTTATTGTTTGAGTAAAGTATATAAAGAAAATGGTAAAAATTTTACTGTTTGTAAAGATGGTTTTATTTATATTTCATTAAAGTTTAGTTTTAAAAATATGATTTTAAATTTTGTTAGATAAATGACGAATAAGGAAAAATATAATATTTTTTGCCAATCTGAAAAAGACATGCCTATTTTTAGTAAACCATATTGGTTAGATGCTTTATGTGGAGTTGAAAATTGGGATGTAATTTTGTTAGAAGAACAAGGTGAAATTATAGCCTCTATGCCCTATTATTTTAAATTAGAATGGGGTTTTAGCATTATTAAGATGCCTATTTTGACTCAAAAATTAGGCCCTTTTATTAAATATCCAATGAACCAGAGTTATTCAAAAAAGCTAAGTTTTGAGAAAAAAATATTGACAAAAATTATAATTGAGTTGCCAAAATTTCATTCATTTAATCAAAATTTTAATTATTCTCAAAAAAACTGGTTACCATTTTTTTGGAAAAAATTCAAACAAACCACTAGGTATACATATGTGATAGATGATTTAACCAATTTGAATGAAATTTATTCTAATTTTGATAGGTCAAAGAAAAAAAATATTAAAAAAGCGGAGAAAATAATTAAAATAAGATATGATCTCTCTGCAAATGAATTTTATGAAAATCATAAAATGACACTAAAAAAACAAGGAATATTAATTTCATATTCTATGGACACATTTGTAAAAATGTATAACTGTTGTTATTCTAATAATTCAGGGAGAACTATTTATGCTGTTGATACTGAGGGGACAATACATGGAGCTTTATTTGTAATTTGGGATGAAAATTCGGCATATAATTTAATAAGTACCATTGACCCTGAAACAAGAAATAGCGGTGCTGCAAGTTTGTTAGTAAAAGAAATAATAGGATTTGTATCGACTGTAACCAAAAAGTTTGATTTTACAGGTAGTATGGATGAAAATATTGAACAATCTATAAGGAAATTTGGAGGAGTCCAGACACAATATTATAAAGTTTATAAATATAATAATGTTTTTTTTAAAATATTTGAATTACTCAAAGAAGTAATTAAATGATGACAATTTATATTCCAAATGATAATATTTTGGAGAGAAAATATATTATAAATGTTTTATTTGATGAATTTTTAGGGTTAAATTATTCATTAAAAATTAATGATGGTATTATTAATACAGACATAATACTTGAGAATGGTAATATATTGGTTATTGAAGATCACTTTTTTAATAAGTTTAAGACTGAAAAAGAATATTTGGAATTAAGTAATATACCATCTAAGATTGAGTTTTTAAATAGTGATTTAATTTCACAGGAAGATATTCCAATTGTTTTTGGTAAAAACTATATAAAAGTATTGGAAAAAAGCATAATATGTGGGTTAGATATTTTTGCATCATCTTTTTTTATGCTCACTAGATGGGAAGAGTATGTTAATAAAGAAAGAGATAAACACAATAGATTTTCATCAAAAAGCTCTTTGGCTTTCAAATTTGACTTTTTAAATAGACCTATTGTTAATGAATATGTAGAGTTATTATGGAAATTACTTGTTCATCTTAATATTGATCAAAAGAGAAAGGAAAGAAAATTTCAAGTAACCCCTACACATGATGTTGATTTACCAAAATTATGGTGGGGTGTTAAAGATGTGATTAAATCTATTGCCGGAGATGTTTTTAAGAGGAAAGATTTAAAATCTGTAATTTGGACTGTAAAAAATTACTTTAAAACTATCAAAGGAGCAAAGGATCCATTTGACACTTTTGAATATTTAATGAATTTATCAGAAAAGAATAATTTAACATCTCATTTCTTTTTTATGAGTGGAGGAACTTCTAGTAAAGATAATTATTATAAAATATCTAATCCTATTATAAGATCATTGATGGAGGAAATTAAAGATAGGGGGCATGTCATTGGATTTCACCCTTCTTACAATGCCTATGATCAAGATTCACAATTTAAGGAGGAATTAGCAAATTTAAATGAAAATTCACCTTCAAATGTAAACTGTGGGCGAGATCATTTTTTACGTTTTGATGTTCCTGCAACTTGGCAAATTTGGGAAGACAATAGAATGAAATGGGATAGCAGTATGAGTTATGCCGATCATGAAGGTTTTAGATGTGGTGTATGTTATGCTTTTTCAGTATTTAATGTGTTAGAAAGAAAGCAACTAAAGCTTAAAGAAAAACCTTTAATTGTAATGGATGGAAGTTTGGTGACCTATCAAAATATAACAGTTGAAGAAGGATATAACAAGGTAAATGGATTATTGCAAAAAGTCAAAAAATATAATGGAGATTTTGTTTTTTTGTGGCATAATTCATCTTTCAACACAATAACCTGGAAACCATTTCAAATAATTTACGAAAAAATATTAAATGAAAATAGTAACAATTATAGGAGCAAGACCACAGTTCATAAAAGCAGCATCTTTAAGTAGAGAAATTAGTAATTTTAATGAAGTTGAAGAAATAATTGTCCACACAGGTCAACATTTTGATTCCAACATGTCAGACGTTTTTTTTAATGAAATGCAAATCCCTAAACCAAAATATAATCTAGAAATACACAGTTTAGGACATGGTGCGATGACCGGCAGAATGTTAGAGAAAATTGAAGCTATTTTAATAATAGAAAAACCAGATTGGTTATTAGTTTATGGAGATACCAATTCAACTTTAGCAGGTGCTTTAGCAGCAAAAAAAATACAAATTAAAGTGGCGCATGTTGAAGCTGGATTGCGTTCATTTAACATGGATATGCCTGAAGAAGTCAATAGAATTTTAACAGATCGGATTAGCGATTTATTATTTTGCCCTACCGATGAAGCGATTAATAATTTGAAAACTCGAAGGGTATGAGTAACTTTGAGTCTAAAGTTCAAATTGTTGGTGATATCATGTATGATTCTGCTTTGTTTTATAATGATTTTTTGGGAAGATAGTCATGTGAAAATTAAAAGTGATTATATTTTAGCGACGATTCACCGCGCTGAAAATACAGATCGACGAACTAAAATTAGTTAAAATTTTTAAAGCTTTGGATCAACTAAATGAAACACATAAAGTTGTTATGCCATTACATCCACGAACCAAAAAATATTTAGATCAATATAATATTAAAACCTCTATTACTCTACTTGATCCAGTTGGATATTTAGATATGATAACTCTAATCAAAAATGCAATGGTAGTAATTACGGATAGTGGAGGTTTACAAAAAGAAGCTTATTTCTTCAAAAAAAGATGTTTTACTTTGAGAGATCAAACAGAGTGGGTTGAATTAATTAAGGCCGGATGTAATCAATTAATTAGTGTTGATAATGACGATATTGTGGATGTTATTTTAGAAAGTCTAAACGAGATACCGGACTTTGCTAAACAGATTTATGGAAAAGGCGATGCTTCTCAGAAAATTTTAAATGCTTTGATCTCTAATAGTTAAGACTGAATTTAATTTTATAAAAATAGTATATGAAAATTGCGCTACTTGGGGATATGGCATTTTTTGGAAAATTTGATATAAATCAAAACCCAAAAATTAAAGATTATTTTAAAGAGGTTGGAGAATATTTAAGCCAGTTTGATTATGTAGTTGGGAATCTTGAAACGCCATTTTCAAGCGAAAGAAAAAAATATGGAGCAAAGTCTGCTCATATAATGAGCCCTCCAGAAAACATTACAATTCTTAAACAATTAAATGTCAATATCGTAAATCTGGCCAATAACCACATTTTTGATTATGGAGAAGAAGGATACAAGCTAACAAAAGAGATTCTTACAAAAAACTCAATAGAATATTTTGGAATCGATAATAAAGAGATTTTGAAAACTCACGAATCCAATAGGATTGCTTTTCATGGGTATTGCTGCTATTCGACGAACCCTCTGGGGATGCAAATTGATACTAGTGAAGGAGTACATGTCCTTAATGTGAAAAATGTTAAAGAGAAGATGTTTAATTTTCATAACAAAGGATACAATAATATCATTGGAGTTCATTATGGTCAAGAGCATGTTAATTATCCAGGTGAAGAGCATATTAGAATGGCGAGGAGCTTTGCAAACGTTTGTCCTTATGTCTTTTATGGACACCACCCACATGTATTACAAGGAATTGAAAACATTCAAAATTCTTACTTGCTATATAGCTTGGGTAACTTTTGTTTTGATGATGTGTTTAGTGATAAATCTAAGGAACCATTAATCAAACAATCAAAAAATAATAAACAATCAATGATTTCTGAACTGACTTATGAAGGCAACGTTTTAGTAAAGAAAGAATTAACTCCAATAATCATAGGGGAGAATAAAATGCATGTCGGTAATCCTGATATTATTGAAAATATAAAAATTTATTCTGATGCTTTTAAGATTCCAGAAATGGAATATTTAATCAAAAGGGAAAAACTAATAGATGATTATATTAATTCTAGAAAAAGCAAAAGAGATTTTAATTGGTACATTAAAAGACTTAACTGGACTTCAGTGAAAATGGTGTTAAATTCTAGAAAAAATGCTGTATTATATAAGAAAAACATTTCTAATTATTTGCCCTAATTTAATAAATAAAATTACTCTTAATATAAAGAAGTGAATAAGCGATTATTAATCATTACAACAAGTTTTGCTCCTGAAAATGAAATAGGTTCAGTTCGTATGACTAAATTAACTAAATATTTGGTTAGATTGGGTTATGATATTACAGTAGTTTCCCCAGAATTACATGAAATTTCTCGAATTGATAATTCATTATTAAGTAAAGAGATTCGTTCAATAAAAAAATATAATATTTCTCAGAGTAGTTGGTTCATTAAAATATTTTTAAAGAAAAGAAACACGATGTTAAAAAAACAAAGTGCATCTAACTATATAAAACCGAAACAAGGAGGGAATAATATTCAAGTTTTAAAAGCATTTATATATTCACATTTACAGTTCTTATATACAATTATTAGAAATTTAGATTGGAAAAGAAAGGTAGTTGGTTTTATTAAAGATAATTTTATTGAATCTCAATTTGATATTGTTTTATCAAGTTATCCTAGTTTAGCAAGTCATTGGAGTGCGAATTGGGTTCGTAAAAATAATATTGCTAAAATATGGCTTGCGGATTTTAGAGATCCAATAAATTATGAAATAAATTCTTCATGGTTAAAACTTAAAATAAACACCTATTTTCAAAATAAAATTTTAAATCAAGCAGATTATGCGACTTGTGTTTCAGTAGATTTATTTAAAAAATTCAACTCACGTTATCATTATAAATTAAAATACTTGCCAAACGGCTTTGATAATGAAGATTTAGAGTCTGATTTGTGTGACAGTAAATCTGATAAAAACAAGTTAAAGTTAACTTTTTGTTACGTGGGAAGTTTGTATGGGGGAGCTCGAAATTTATGTTCATTTTTTAAAGCTATAAATTCAATGAAAACAGAGGATTCATTTAATATAGATACTATTAAATTAATATATGCAGGAAAAGAATTTGAAGAACTCTACAGGCAAGCTTCTGAATTTAATTTAACTTCTATTTTAGAAAATAAAGGAAGTGTAAGTAGGTCAGAATCCATTAAGATTCAAAATTGTTCAGATGTTATTGTCGTAGTAACATGGAATACAGAAAAAGATCAGGGAATCCTTACAGGAAAGCTTTTCGAATGTTTTTTGACTAAAACAATAGTTTTAGGTATTGTTAATGGAAACGTTCCCAAAAGCGAGTTTAAAAACATTATTACTAGGGTTAATGGCGGTTTTTCTATTGAAGACTCTAGTTTAGAATATGAGAAAGAGTTTGATGATTTGAAATCTTTTATTTATCAAAAAGTTATAGAAAAACAAAAAACGAGATATGTTTCTAGTCAATATAACGCTAATGTTGAAGAATTTAATTATAAAAATATAACCCTACAGCTTAGCTCCTATTTTAATAAAAACTAATGCGAGTGATTGATTTTTACAAACATACAATTTATATGCTAGGTCTTATTTCAAATAATTTCATTAATGAATAGTAAAGGCTATAAATTCAGTTTACCACTATTTATATTTTGGCCTTTTGGATCATTTCTTTTGTCCTTACGAGATATAAACAAAAAATCAAGCGCAATTGTAATAATTTTATTCTGCGCAGTTTTTGGATATTCATTTGTATTTATGGAAACCTCTGCGGATTCATATAGAATGGCATGGGTGTTTGATAACTTTAGTCATATTTCATTTAGTGAAATATTTCAATTATATATTCAAGGAGGTATTCCAGATATTTACAAATTTGTTTTTTATGGATTTACCAAGACTTATTCTAATAACCCGAAGGTTCTTTTCTCCTTATTTGGGCTTGTTTTTGGTTTTTTTTGGTATTTGTCTCTTCGAGTATTTGCACACGAAAAGGGTCGTAAGCGAGATGTTTTTATTATAATTTTATTTATTGCTTTCTTTGCATGTAATCCCATCACTAATGTTAATGGTGCCCGTTTTAATACTGCAACTTGGCTATTTTTTTATTCAACATACAGTTTAGTCATTTACAATAAAAAAAAGTGGATATTAGGATTGTTTTGTACTCCCTTAATTCATTTTTCTTTTTTATTTGTTGTGCCCATCATCGTATTGTTTTATACATTTAAACACCTATTTAATTCCAACTCAAAACTTTCGTCATTACTTTACTACATATTTGTTTTTACATTTTTATTATCTTTTGTAATGGACACAAATGTTATTAAGCTCGATATTTTAAGTGACGCCACTCCTTTGCAAGGCAGTGTCACAAATAAAATAAGTGTTTATAACAGTGATAAAATAGGTGAACTTTATAAAAATAGAATTAATACTTCCTTTTTTTTAACTGTCTCAAAGTATTTTGGATATGCGATGAAAATTTATTTTTTCACCTTTATCATTTTTTCTAAAAAGTTAATAGAGAAAATAAAATATCAAGATTCAAAATTGAATAAACTCATAGTCTTTATATTATTTTTCATGTCCATAAGTTATATTTTATCTTCTGTTCCTTCAGGCGGAAGATTTTTAATAATTGGATATATTTCTTGTATCCTGCTAATGTTAAAGTTGTATATAATATATCCAACTAAAAAAATAAAAAAGTTTATTGTTTGGCTTCTACCTATTTTTTCATTTCAAATTTTATTTGGCATTGGGTATCTTAGTTATGCCCTTGTTAGTAGTACACTGTGGTATGGTAATTTATTTTGGATTATATATGAAGGAATTAATTTTGAATTTATTTACATCTATTAAAGCTCTAATTATATGATTAAATCAAGTTTTAAAATAGGAATTTTCATTAATTCAAACACAAAAGAACATTCAACAAATTGGTCTTTTCCTTGGATAGAATATTGTAAACAAAATAATTTGTCTTATCAATTAATTGAGCCGTTTTCACAAGATATTATACAATCTATGAAAACTATTGATTTACTTCTATGGCATTTTAGTGGGTATAATTTTCAAGAAATGCTTTTTGCTCGCAGCATTATATACACAGCTAAAAGAATAAATATAAAAGTTTTTCCAGATTTTAACGATGCTTGGCATTTTGATGATAAGATAGCGGAAACGTACCTTTTGCAAGGAGTTTCTGCTCCAATTCCAAAGTCTTATATGTTTTTCCACCCAAGAAATGTATTAGAATTTATTGATGCGAACCCTAAATACCCATTAGTTGCTAAGCTTAGAAATGGATCAGGATCCCATAATGTTAAAAAAATAGACAACTCAAATCAATTAGTAACATATTCAAATCAAATGTTTTCTAAGGGGTTTTCTAGTTCTCCAAAATTGATCTATAAGTCAGTGTCAAATATAAGATCTACTACGTCATGGAACTCTTTTGTGAAAAGGTTTAAGCGTATCCCTGAGTTTCTACAAACATTGAAATCTTCACAATTATTTCCAAATGAAAAACAATATGTTTTTTTACAAGAGTTTATTCCTAACGGTGGTTATGATCTAAAAGTGGTCGTTGTAGGCAATAAACTAAGTTTTATTGGAAGACATATTCGAAAAGGAGATTTTAGAGCTTCTGGTGGAGGTAGTTTATTTTATGACACTTCGTTTATAACAAAAAATGTAATAGATATAGCTTTTAAAACTAGTAATGATTTAGGATTTAAGTGTATGGGATACGACTTTGTAATCAATAACGAAACTGGCGAAGCTAAAATAGTTGAAATCAGTTATGGGTTCTCACATCAAGCATTAGTTAATGCAGGTTTTTATTTTAATAGAGAGGGCGAGTTGTTTTTCGAACCCTTAAATGCTCCCTATGAAATCTTAGCAAATTTACTTCATCATGAAAAACCTGAATAGCATTATTATTTTAATATATATTATTTAATGCCCTATAAACTATCTGAAGAAATCACGAGTTTTAAGATTTTTTTTAGTGTTTACGGTCTTAACAATCGTTGCTTTTTTTGAAAAATAAATCAAAACTCATCCGTATCACCACCATCCCTCTTTCTCTTGAAAAACTCTTAGAAAATCAACTCAAATTCATGAAACGTTTCTTTGAAGTCACTGCCGTTTCATCGGATGATCAAAGACTTCAAGAATTTGGTAATAAACAAGGCGTTGATACCTTTCATGTAGATTTAACAAGACAAATCACTCCTATAAAGGATTTAAAAGCAGTTGTTGAACTCTACAAATTTCTAAAAAAAGAAAAACCTAGTATTGTACATACCCATACCCCTAAAGCAGGTATTGTAGGTATGTTAGCGGCACGATTCGCCAATGTACCTATTCGGATGCATACGGTTGCGGGGCTTCCTTTAATGGAGTCGTCTGGTATGAAGAGAAGTGTTTTGATTATCGTAGAAAAATTAACCTATTCTTGTGCCACAAACGTATATCCTAATAGTAAAGGCTTAAAAGAATTTATTATCAAAGAAAAATTGACTTCAAAAAATAAGCTAAAAATTTTAGGGAATGGCAGCTCCAACGGAATTGATACAACACATTTTTCTCCTAATCAGGTTTCAGGTATTGAAAAACGTCAATTAAGAAAAGAACTAAATATAACCAAAAACGATTTTGTATTTGTATTTGTAGGGAGGTTAGTAAGTGACAAGGGGATTAATGAATTGGTAGAAGCATTTACCGAAATGTCTAAAACACATACCAATTCGAAATTACTATTAGTGGGTCCCTTAGAAACCCATTTAGACCCTTTATTGCCAAATACCTTAAATGAAATTAAAAATAATGAAGCCATTATTTATGCAGGGTTTCAAACCGATGTGAGACCTTATTTCGCCACTAGCAATGCTTTGGTGTTTCCGAGTTATAGAGAAGGATTCCCAAATGTTGTAATGCAAGCTGGCGCTATGGGATTGCCTAGTATAGTTACAGATATCAATGGATGTAATGAAATTATTCGATCTGATGTCAACGGAATCATTATTCCAGTAAAAGATATGCAAGCTATTTATAATGCTATGAAGAAACTCGTTAGTGATAAGTCTTATTGTAATAAGGTGCAAGTAAACTCTAGGCAAATGATTGAAAAAAATTATTCCCAATCTGAATTATGGAATGCGCTTTTGGATGAATATAATAGTTTAATAGAACTTAAAATAAATGCCTAACTCTCAAGCTGTTTTAATAGGATATTCTGGTCATGGCCTTGTCTGTATAGATGTAGCCACTTTAAATGATTACACAATTACGGGCTATTGCGATCATGAGTTAAAAGAATTTAATCCCTTAAATTTAAAATTTTTAGGAAGTGAAACCCAACTTGAAAACGGAACAAATGTTATTCTCGGTATTGGAGATAACCACATTCGTTTTAAAATATATAAAGAGCTTCCGGCTTTAAACTATATAAATATAATTCATCCCTCAGCAATCGTGGCTTGGTCCGTTAAATTAAATGAAGGAGTTGTCGTAGCTGCTAACGCCGTTTTGAATCCCTTTGCAAAAATTGGAACAGGTGCCATTATAAATACGGCTGCAATTATTGAACATGAATGTGTTATTGGCGATTTTTCTCACATCGCTCCAGCTGCTGTGCTCTGTGGCAATGTCAAGGTTGGAAAACGAAGTTTTATAGGCGCAAATTCGGTCATTAAACAAGGCGTCACTATTGGAGATGATGTTATAGTTGGTGCTGGGAGCGTTGTGATTTCAGACATTCAAAACCGTACAACGGTTGTAGGCAACCCCGCAAGAATATAAAAAAAATAAATACTCAATTATGATCCCCTTATCAGTCCCTAACCTCAATGGAAATGAATGGAAGTATGTCAAAGATTGCTTAGATACGGGCTGGATTTCGTCCGCAGGTTCTTATGTAAATGAGTTCGAAACTAAGGTCGCAGACTCTGTTGGTGCTAAATATGGTATTGCTTGTATGAACGGGACTGTAGGGTTACAGATAGCTCAAATTATTGCGGGCGTACTTCCTTCAGATTATATCATTGCCCCGAATCTTACATTTATTGCGACACTAAATTCTATTAAATATACAGGTGCAACCCCAATTTTAGTTGATGTGTACCAAGATACATGGCAAATGGATTTGGAACTCCTAGATAATTTTTTAAATGAGCAGACGGAATTAAAGTTAACAGACGGAAAATGGCATTCATATCATAAATCTGATGGAAAACGCATCTTTGCCATCATGCCCGTTCATGTACTAGGTAATATGTGTGATATGGACTACCTAAAACGCATTGTTGATAAATACCACCTAGTAGTCATAGAAGACAGTGCCGAGGCCTTAGGGACTCGCTATAATGGTAAACACGCTGGGACTTTTGGGGACTTCGGCGTCTTTAGTTTTAATGGCAATAAAATCATTTCAACCGGTGGGGGTGGTGTCATTGTAACCGACAATCCAACTTTTGCAAAAAAAGCA
The DNA here is from genome assembly GCA_943787365.1 of uncultured Flavobacteriaceae bacterium. Lineage (GTDB taxonomy): Bacteria > Bacteroidota > Bacteroidia > Flavobacteriales > Flavobacteriaceae > Hel1-33-131. Next base: position 9,535 of record CALSMD010000004.1, on the reverse strand, counting down.
CGGCATTTGACAACCCAAGCCAAGGTCAGTAGTATGGACTATATCCACGATGAAATTGGCTATAACTACCGTCTTGTAAATATACTCGCAGCAGTTGGAGTTGCCCAAATGGAACAGTTTCCAGAGCTGTTGGAGAATAAAAAAACGATGGACGCATTTTACAGAACTGAACTAAAAGGAGTTGGTGACATCGTGTTTCAAGACATACGAAATGATGTCAATCCGAACTGTTGGTTGTTCACTTTTAAAACCAGTCATATGAGAGCGCTCTTAGAGTACCTCAATGCGAATGGTGTGCAATCCAGACCTTTTTGGATGCCAATGAATCAATTAGAAATGTTTAAAAATTCAATCTATATAAGCACTCAAAATCAATCGGCCAAAATCTATGAGGATTGTATTAGTATCCCAAGCTCAGCTGGCATCACTTTCAATGAGCTTTTAATAGTGGTCCAAACAATCAAAAACTTTTATCAAACTCTATGAATTTTATAGACATCCCAAGTTTTATAAACACCCATATTACCAAGCGTGATGTGAGTATGTTTCAAAGTGATATCGACAATTTTAAAACTCAACTTACAAGTGAAATAGCTTCAAAATCTGTTTTAGTTATTGGGGGCGCTGGTACGATTGGATCCTCATTTATAAAGGCCCTTTTAAAATTTAAACCTGCTAAACTAATCGTAGTCGACACCAATGAAAATGGCTTGACGGAATTGACAAGAGATTTAAGAAGTGAACAGGGGCAATACATTCCCAGTACATTTCTAACCTATCCAATGAATTTTGGGGACCCTGTCTTTGAAAAAATGTTTTTAAAGCATGCCCCTTTTGATATTGTAGCCAATTTTGCAGCGCACAAGCATGTGCGTTCAGAGAAAGATCAATTCTCTATCGAGGCAATGATTACTAACAATGTATTCAAAGCAAATTCTTTTTTGGATCTCTTATTGAAACACAAGCCCAAACACTTTTTTTGCGTATCTACCGACAAGGCTGCAAATCCTGTAAACGTAATGGGCGCCTCCAAAAAGTTGATGGAAGAGTTGATCTTGTCTTATACCGATCAAATTAAAATTACAACAGCACGTTTTGCAAATGTGGCGTTTTCTAACGGATCGTTATTAGCGGGGTATATAGATCGTATTTTTAAAAAACAACCGATCTCCTGTCCTGAGGATGTAAAACGTTTTTTTGTATCCCCTGAAGAGAGTGGTCAAATATGTTTGCTGGCGTGTGTTTTAGGAACAAGCGGAGACATCTTCTTTCCGAAATTAGAGTCTCATACGATGATTAATTTTAAAGACATTACACTGAATTTTTTTAAAACGATGGGGGTAAATGTGATTCAGTGTAATTCGGATGAAGAAGCGCGGCAAGGAATGGAAACCTGTTTAAAAGACAAAACCTATCCCGTCTATTTTTTTAAATCTGATACTTCAGGAGAAAAATTATACGAAGAATTTTACACCAAAGAGGACACTCTGGAACTTGATAAATTCATGAGTTTAGGGGTAATTGAAAATACTTCAAAACCTTCTAAAAAAAATATTTTGGAGTGTATTGCAAGTTTGAAAACTCTCATGGACACCCCCAATTACTCGAAAGCATCCATCATAGCAGTTATGAAGGAATTCATTCTCGATTTTGACCATATTGAGACCGGAAAAAATCTAGACCAAAAAATGTAACTATGTACAGAATTATCAAAAGAGTTATGGATATTATTTTTAGTATTCTTGCACTCCTTCTATTAGTGCCCTTATTTGTTCCTATTATTTTGCTGCTTTTATTGACAGCAGAAGGATATGTTTTGTATTTCCAAGAACGTTTGGGGTATAAAAACAAGCCATTTCAAATATGGAAATTTGCCACCATGCTTAAAAACTCCTTACAAATGGGATCTGGTACCATCACTTTGAAAGATGATTTTAGAGTTACCAGCGTCGGTAAATTTTTGAGAAAAACAAAATTAAATGAACTCCCCCAAATTGTCAATATTTTAAAAGGCGATATTAGTTTTGTAGGACCACGCCCTTTGATTTTAAGCTCGTTTGAGGTTTATCCTGAAAGCATACAATCTAAAATTTACAATGTAAAACCAGGGCTTACAGGGATTGGATCCATCATTTTTAGAGATGAGGAATCTCTTCTTTCAGCCATTAAAGACGAGAACCCACATGTATATTATCAAAAAGTGATTGCCCCTTACAAAGGCGAACTAGAGTTATGGTACCAACAAAATCGTTCTTTTACGACCGATCTTAAAATTCTTTTTATAACCGCTTGGGTCGTGCTATTCCCTTCTAATCTATTGGTGTATAAAGTTTTTAAAGATATACCTCCGAGAAAATTTTAATTGTAATACTTATGAATCTATTTAAATTTTTTAACATGAAACATCCATAACGAAAATTTGATACCCAAGAAAAATAATTACATGGATGCACCATGTGACTGATAAAAATCAATAAAAATAAACACATGAAACCCCTATTTATACTTTTTACCATTAGCCTTCTGTTTGGATGCACCAGTAAAAAAAACATTCTGTACGTCCAAGATATTGACCGCGCCAACTCGGCTGAACTGCATTTTGAAACACCAACAATTCAGGCCAACGATATTCTGAAAATCACAGTGGGTACTTTAGAACCCTCAGCAGCCTTCCCTTATAATAAACTTACAGATACTGGTGGGAGTGCCTCTAATTTGGAATTAATGCGTCTTGAAGGCTATGAGGTTTCCGAAACCTTAACGATTGAATTCCCTCAACTTGGAATCTTGTCGGTTCAAAGTCAAACTCCAATTCAATTAGCTACAGCTATTAAACAGCGTTTAGAATTGGAAGGCCACCTCATTAGACCAACAGTTAATGTGCGCTTGCTTAATGCTAAATTCACTGTTTTAGGCGAGGTGTCACGTCCAGGCACTTATAATTTTACGGAATCTAAATTAAACCTTCTTCAAGCGATTGGCTTAGCAGGAGATTTAACCATTAACGGTCAGAGAAAAAACATCAAATTGATTAGAGAAATGGATCAAAAACGCACTGTTTTTCATATTGATTTGACGTCTTCTGATTGGATGAATTCGGAGAGTTATTATATTTACCCTAATGATGTGATTATTATAGACCCCAACAACACCAAGGTTAAATCAGCAGGTTTAGTCGGCAACGTCGGAACTGTTTTGACGGTCGCTTCCGTTCTTTTGAGTACCATAATTCTTTTAACACGTTAAAAATATGCAAGCTTCTTCTCAGCCCCCTTTTGAAACGGAACATACTTCCGCATTCAATATTAAATATGAGTTTTTTAAATACCTCCGCTATTGGCCATGGTTTATTGGCAGTTTAATTCTTTTCATAACCGGAAGTTATTTCTATCTCCGATATACTCCTAAAGTATATAATACTCATGCTAAAATAAAAATTTTAGATGAAAATAGTGGATTGGAACTTCCAACCTCTGCATTGATTGTGAACCGATCGAATATTAATTTAGAAAATGAAATTGAAATTTTAAAATCTTATCCCCTCTTGGAGCGTGTGGTAAATCGCTTGGGATTATGTGTTCAATTTTTTGAAAAAGGGCATATAAAATCAAAGCCGATAGTTAAATTACCTTTTGATTTTAAACTCACCCGTTCATTAGACGGTATAGCTGGGTCAAATCGATTTTTTATTTTTGTGGATGAATTAGGTTTTAAGATCACTAATGAACAGATGGATATTGAGTTGAGCTTCCCAGAATTTGACACTACTAAGTCTGAATTCCAGCTACCTTTTGAGTTGAAGTTATCTCCCGAGATCAATAAAAATCAACTTATGGGGCGTAATTTTGAAATTCTGTTAGTTCCTAAGAAGATGGGCTGTACTCTAATATCTAAAAAGTAGAATTCAAATTGAACGTCCATCGGAGAACGAAGTGATCTATTAAATTTAAGCATGAAAGGCCAGAATGTTAAGAACTCAGAACGTATTTTAAACACCTTAATAGATGTTTTTAATCAAGATGATGTTCTGGATCGACAATTAATCTGGAAACGCACCATTGACTTTGTAGATAAACGTTTTATCAATTTATCTAATGAGTTAGACTCCATTGAAAGTTATAAAAAGAATTTTAAGATGAATAATCGTTTGGTAGATGTTTCTACGGATGGCATTGAAAGTCTTAAACAACGCGCACAATCAAATGAACAGCTATTTCAAATAGAAAATCAAATCGAAATCTCCAAATTGATAAAGCAATCACTTTTAAATACTAAAGCATCTACAGCCTTATTACCTGCCAATGTTGGTGTCGAAAATAACACTATCAATTCCTTACTTCAAGAATTTAACACCCTTGTGTTACAGCGTCAAAAATTAATTAGCAGCGCAGGAGAAAACAATCCCCAAGTTAAGCTGCTAGAAGCGAACTTAAGTGATTTAAAAGCGAATATTAACAATTCAATTTCTGCTTATATAACTCAATTAAGCCTGACGAGAAATCAACTTAGCAACCGTAGTCAAACATTTCAATCGAAGGTTTCTGGGATCCCTGAAAAAGAGCTACAATTACGAGCCATTGAACGCCAACAAAGCATTAAAGAAAGATTATTTATTTTTTTATTACAAAAAAAAGAGGAAGCATCTGTTAATTTAGCAGTCACCGAACCTACCTTAAAGGTTATTGAGTATAGTATTTCTGATAGATCTCCGATATCCCCTAAGCCTCAAATGATATATTTAGGTGCTCTTTTGTTAGGCTTGTTACTGCCTTTCGGAATTATTTACGTCATTTTTTTATTAGATACTAAAGTTCATAACAAACTCGATATGGACAATCTGGCCAGTGACGTTCCTGTCATTGCAGAAATCCCGCAAATTAAATCAGCAACAAACACAGTGTTTTCAAACCCAAATGACCGTTCCGCTTTAGCGGAATCTTTCCGAATTTTGACCACAAACATGAATTTTGTATTGCCTTCTAAAGAGAGTGGTAAGGCCGTTTTTTGCACTTCTACTATCAAAGGTGAAGGAAAGACATTTATTAGTTTAAATTTTTCTTTAGCGATGGCAAGTCTAAATAAAAAAGTATTATTAATAGGAGCGGATTTAAGAAATCCACAGCTTCATACCTATGTGAATATCAATAAAAATCAAATAGGATTGTCCAATTATTTAATAGATCCAACACTAGACTGGAAACCGATGACCATGAAAGTATTTGAAAAACAACCGAACCATGAGGTTTTGTTTTCTGGGGCGATTCCTCCCAATCCTGCTCATTTATTAGCCAATGGCAATTTTGAAACGCTCATAAAAGAAGCCAAATTAGTATACGATTATGTGATTGTCGATTTAGCACCTACTATTTTAGTAACGGATACTTTATTGGTAGCTCACCTGGCGGATGCCACAATATGTGCCGTGCGTGCAAACCATACGGATAAAAAGCTGATACCTTTCTCTATAGATTTGAGCAAAACAAAACGCCTTGTAAACATGAGTTACGTGATCAATGGAGTGAAAGAAAATAGATCGTATGGATACAATTATAACTATGGATATAATTACGGTTATGGAGATACAGAAAGTTAAAGAATGGCTAGGACGCTGTCAACGCTTTTAAATCTTTAATGGTGTTTGCAGGCTCTGAACTTTTAAATACAAAACTTCCAGCAACCAACACATCAGCGCCAGCGTCTTTGAGTGCTTTGGCGTTCGCTGAGGTTACGCCTCCATCAATTTCTATGAGTGTAGATGCCCCTTTTGCCTTAATAAGTGTTTTGAGTTGTTTTACTTTTTCGTATGTATTCTCAATAAAATTTTGACCTCCAAAACCCGGGTTGACACTCATAATACATACCAAGTCAATATCATTAATCGTGTCTTCCAAAACATTGATGTTCGTATGTGGGTTTAAGGCCACACCAGCCTTCATGCCTTCTGCTTTGATCGCCTGTAGCGTTCGGTGAAGATGCGTACAGGCTTCATAATGTACGGTGAGAACATCACTTCCTAAGTCGGCAAAGGTTTTGATGTAACGATCGGGGTCCACAATCATCAAATGCACATCAACGGTTTTTTTAGCATGTTTTGTAATCGCTTTTAAAACCGGCATTCCAAAAGAGATGTTGGGCACAAATACGCCGTCCATAATATCAATATGAAACCAATCGGCTTCACTAGAATTTACCATTTCAATATCTCTTTGAAGGTTGGCGAAATCGGCTGCTAAAATAGAAGGTGCAATTTTGGTGGTGCTCATGTGTTCCTAGTTTGAATTACAAAAATAATATAAAAAATAAACCCCTACCAATTGGCAGGGGTTTTGTTATTAACCTAAATAGGTTTTTAAAATTTTACTTCTCGACGTATGTTTCAAACGACGAATGGCTTTTTCTTTTATTTGACGAACTCTTTCTCGAGTTAGGTCAAATGTTTCGCCTATTTCTTCTAAAGTCATCGGGTGTTGATTTCCGAGTCCAAAATACAACCGAATCACATCTGCTTCTCTTGGTGTGAGCGTTTCTAAGGCGCGTTCAATTTCCGTTCGTAATGATTCATGCAATAAATCTCTATCGGGATTTGGAGACTCCCCACTACGCAATACATCGTATAAATTAGAATCTTCCCCTTCTACTAAAGGTGCATCCATGGATACGTGACGTCCAGAATTTTTCATGGACTCCTTAACATCGTTAATGGTCATGTCTAATTCCTTCGCAATTTCTTCAGCACTCGGTGGACGTTCATGAGATTGCTCAAGAAACGCATAGGTTTTATTTATTTTATTGATCGAGCCAATTTTATTCAAAGGCAAACGAACAATACGAGACTGTTCTGCTAAAGCTTGTAAGATCGATTGACGAATCCACCAAACCGCATACGAGATAAACTTAAATCCTCTCGTTTCATCAAAACGTTGAGCGGCTTTGATCAATCCTAAATTTCCTTCATTAATTAAATCGGGAAGTGTCAATCCTTGATTTTGATATTGCTTGGCAACCGATACAACGAAACGTAAGTTGGCTTTGGTTAATTTCTCCAAAGCAATTTGATCTCCCGCTTTAATACGTTGTGCCAATTCTACTTCTTCATCGGCTGTAATTAAATCAACTTTTCCAATTTCTTGAAGGTATTTATCTAGGGACGCAGTTTCTCTATTGGTAACCTGCTTGGTAATTTTTAGCTGTCTCATTTAAAAGGATTTGTTTTTAAATTGGTTAATGGGTGTATCATTAGGTTATACGTGCATTAGAGACTAAATGTTACAAAAAAAAACCGTTTTTAAATTTAAAAACGGTTTTTTGATTTGATTAAGTTAAAACTTAATGTGTATTAACGTCTGTTATCACGTCCGCGATTGTCACGTCCACCAGAACGTTTGTCATCTCTTGGTGGTCTTGCAACATACCCTTCTGGTTTTTCTAACAAAGCTTTACGCGATACTTTTTCTTTTCGTGTTCTTGGATCTTGTCCAAAATACTTCACATCAAAAATATCACCCATATTCACAACATCAGATACGTTTTCAGTACGTTCCCATGCCAACTCACTTACGTGAAGTAACACTTCGTTTCCTGGTGCATCCATATATTCTACAACCGCTCCAAAGTCAAGCATTTTAATCACTTTAACTTGGTACGATTCTCCTACAGTTGGTTTGAACATCAAGGAATCAATTTTTGTTAAAACAGCATCAATACCATCTTGATCCGTTCCTAGAATTTCAACAATTCCTTCTTCTGTTACAGGATCTTCATTGATTACAATCGTAGTTCCTGTTGTTTTTTGAAGTTCTTGAATTACTTTTCCACCAGGTCCAATAAGTGCTCCAATAAATTCATTTGGAATCACTCTTGTTACCATTTTTGGAGAGTGTGGTTTCACATCTTCTGCTGGAGTAGCAATTGTTTCTGTTATTTTATCAAGGATGTGTAAACGACCTGCACGTGCTTGTTTCAAAGCATTCACAAGAATCTCGTAAGGCAATCCTTTGATTTTAATATCCATTTGACATGCTGTAATTCCTTCGGAAGTACCAGTCACTTTAAAATCCATATCTCCTAAGTGATCTTCATCTCCTAAAATATCAGATAATACAGCATAACGATCTCCGTCAGAAATTAATCCCATTGCAATTCCAGAAACTGGTCTTGCAATTTTAACCCCTGCATCCATCAATGCCATTGTACCTGCACAAACAGTTGCCATTGAAGACGATCCGTTTGATTCTAATACTTCAGAAACCACACGAACGGTATAAGGGCAATCCGCTGGGATCATTCCTTTTAAGCCACGTTGTGCAAGATTTCCATGTCCTACTTCACGACGCGAAGTTCCTCTTAAAGGTCTTGCTTCACCCGTACAGAAAGGAGGGAAGTTGTAGTGTAAATAAAAATTCTCTTCACCTTCATAAGAAGGCATGTCAATTTTGTTTGAATCTCTTGAAGTACCAAGTGTTACAGTTGCCAACGCTTGCGTCTCTCCACGTGTGAAGATTGCAGAACCATGTGTAGAAGGTAAGTAATCAATCTCACACCAAATTGGTCTGATTTCGTCTGTTTGACGTCCATCCAAACGAACACCTTCACTCAGTGTTAATTCACGTACGGCTTCTTTTTCAGCTTTACTGTAGTATCCGCTAACCAAGTGACCAAATTCTTCATTTTCTTCTTCAGTAAAAGAAGCTTTCACTTCTTCTTTAACTTCAGCAAATGCAGTGCTACGTTCTGCTTTTGAAGTTCCTTTTTTAGCAATCGCATAACATTTGTCATACGCTAAAGCATGAATACGTTGCTCTAAGTCTTCATTGACTTCAGCAGTGTCATATTCACGAACTTCTTTCTTTCCAAATGCTTCTGCAAGACGTACTTGCGCAGCAACTTGAATCTTAATAGCTTCATGTGCAAACTTAATAGCGTCTGCCATTTCTTCTTCAGAAACTTCATCCATTTCACCTTCTACCATCATCACAGAATCTGCAGAGGCACCGATCATCATTTCAAGATCAGAATCTGCCAATTGTGCACGACTTGGGTTGATGACGAATTCACCATTTACACGAGCAACACGTGCTTCAGAAATTGGACATTCGAATGGGAAATCACTCAATTGAATGGCTGCAGATGCCGCTAAACCTGCAAGAGCATCGGGCATCACATCTTCGTCATGAGACATCAACTGAATCATTACTTGTGTTTCTGCGTGGTAATCTTTAGGGAATAATGGACGTAATACACGATCCACTAAACGCATCGTTAAAACTTCTCCATCACTAGGGCGTGCTTCTCTTTTGAAGAATCCACCTGGATAGCGACCTGCTGCTGCAAATTTTTCGCGATAATCTACCGTTAAAGGTAAAAAGTTGACATCCGATTGTTTGTAGTTTGAGACCACAGTACATAACAACATGGCTTTCCCCATTTGTACGACTACAGATCCGTGGGCTTGCTTTGCGAGCTTGCCCGTTTCGATAGAGATTTCTCTTCCATCGCCGAGGTCAATGACCTCTTTAAATACTTTTGGTATCATAAT
>CALSMD010000003.1 GCA_943787365.1 uncultured Flavobacteriaceae bacterium | reverse complement strand
ACACTTTATAGTCGGTGTTTAAGTTTTAAATGGAGTTTAATTTTGTGCAAATGAGGCACTTAATTTAAAAGTTGGAATGGTCACTTTGAACTGTTTTGAGTTGGAAGGATTTACCATTAAGTAGCTGCCTTTCATAGCGCCAAAGGGAGATTTCAAAACACATCCAGAAGTATAAGAATGGCGATCGCTTGGAAGAAGGATGGGTTTTTCGCCAACAACACCTTCGCCAATGACGATTTCATTTTCATTAAGTGCTTCCATAATAGTCCATTTTCTTGCAATCAGTTGGGCGACCTCATGACTCTGGTTTTCAATCACGATTTCATAGCTAAACGCATAATGAATACATTCATCTTTGTAAAAAGTGCCTTCAAATTCAGTTTCAATCGAAATTTTTATGCCTTTGGTGATTTGTTCTATCATAGTCTATAAAAATAGTGAATTTAGTCAAACTAAAAAATTATTTATAACAAAATACTCTAATTGCCAATTTGTGTAGAGCTACCTTCTCCAAACCCGACAATACGGTCATAACGTGCACCCAAGTCTCTATAATAGACCAACACTTTATAATTGTTTTCGGTTTCATAAAAATCACCGCTAATAACGCCTTCTTCTAATTCTCCCTGTGCATTTACAAGGACGTATTTATAATTATAAAAACCTTGTTTGAGTTTTATGGCAATTTCATAAACACCGCTGTCAGGGTTGAAAACCATCTCATTTGATGCGTTTAAAGCATAATTGTTATAGGCTCCGTAAACGTAAATGGATTCATTTGACAATTCTGGATTTAGCAGCGAAAAATGGACCACCGTATAATCGGCTTCGATAGAAGGGTTGTCCCGATCTAAAATAGTAATTTGAAAATTTCCGTTGATGTCAGGGTTGTAGGTGTAACCCCTGTTATAACGATTGCCGTCTAAATATAAAAAACTGTGATACAAATCCTCCAAATCGGTGAACTGCACACCTAAATTAGTGCCTCTCACATCTTTAGTTTCAAAATATAAATACTCATTTCCGCCCCAAAAAGAGGATTCAGTAGTGTAGCGGTATATCAATTCATTGCCCAAAATATATTGAGGTTTCAGACCCGAAATAGCCGTTTTTAAATTGTTGTTTTGAAGTATGACCGTGTTGACGGTTTGTTTGGGGTTGTTAAAACTGAAGTTGGTCGTATTGACTACAAAGTCAACGGATTGCTTTGTGTTGACATCCCTAACATCCCGTGAGCGTTTGAGTTGAATTCCCACATTCGCCAGATTTTCATAGACCATAAACTTACGACTAAAAACAATTTCATCATCTTCATCAAAAACTTTAATCAAATAATTTCCGGTAACCTTTAATCGCGTTTGTTTATTGGGAATTTGGAGTCGGTAATTGGAATAAATCTGATAGGTATTGAAAGAATTTTCATAATTGACAATCCGTAAGTTGTCGAGTCCTTTAAGGTATTCGGACTTCATTAATTTAGATTTAGTCCAGTCAAAATTATAATGCTCAATGACATAATAATAATCGTCCTCATCTGGGCTGAGCACGTCAAACTCTAGATACAGACGTTCATTAAGAGTCAAAATAGGTAACTCCGATTGATTCGTATTGCTTTTAAAAGTAATCGTTTTGATAAGGTCATCAGGCTCAACTTCTTCTACTTGAGAAAAGCCAGTAAATGATACTAGTAAAATAAATGGAATGTATAGATGTTTAAGCATGTGAATCTTATAAAATAGTAGGTAAATATAAACAAATTTTATGCCTAAAATAAATTGCAGACTTTTATTAAAAAAATGTCAGTAAATATTATGGAAACTGCGCATTAAATTTGTAATTTTGCAGCGTTTTTTAGATAATAATTCAACAGAAAATACCTATGTCAAACGACATCCGAATTAAAAAAGGGTTAGATATTAAGTTAGTAGGGGAGGCAGCCTTGATAAAAAGTGACGCCATCAAAAGTAACTTTTACAGTATCAAACCTGAAGATTTTCACGGACTCACACCTAAATTATTAGTAAAAGCGGGCGCTAAAGTCCAAGCTGGTGAGCCTATTTTTTATGACAAATCCAACGAATCAGTTCAATTTGTTTCGCCTGTATCAGGAGAAATTGTTGAAATATTAAGAGGAGAGAAACGTCGTATTTTAGAAATCAAAATACAAGCAGATAAAACCCAAACGTTTTTGGACCACCAAAAACTAGAAGTTGAAAGTGCCAAGGCTGATGAGGTCAAGGCTAAATTATTGGCTTCTGGATGCTGGCCGTTTATCATGCAACGTCCCTATGACGTGATTGCAAATCCAGAGAACACACCGAAAGGAATTTTTGTTTCTGCCTATGCTTCTGCGCCTTTAGCAGCGGATTATGACTTTGTGTTAACTGGTAAGAAAGCAGAATTACAAGCTGCGGTTACTGCGTTATCAAAATTAACAACAGGCAGTATTCATGTGAGTGTTTCAAAAGACTCACATTCACCGTTTACGAATTTAGAAGATGTGGTGACACACAATGTTTCTGGGCCACATCCTTCTGGAAATGTCGGAACGCTTATCAATAAAATTGATCCTATCAATAAAGGAGAAGTTGTTTGGACTGTGACACCTCAAGATTTAGTTATTATTGGCGAATTGCTTTTAACAGGTAAATTTAATGCTGAACGTATTGTGGCACTTGCTGGATCGGGCATCAAAGAGCCTCGCTATTTAGTCACCAAAATTGGAAGCGAAATCGCGACGATGGTTTACGACCGTGGGATCGAAAAAGACGCGAATGTTCGGATTATATCGGGCACCGTTTTAAGTGGAAAAGAAATAAAACCAGATGGTTATTTAGGATACTACTCAAACGTGGTGACCGTAATTCCTGAAGGAGATGATTATGAGTTTTTTGGATGGAACAAGCCTGTATTCGACAAAGTATCTACTTCTAGAGCTTTGACATTTTCATGGATGACTCCAAATAAAAAATTCGATTTAAATACCAATACCAACGGAGAGCACAGGGCTTTTGTTTTGACAGGAACTTATGAAGAAGTATTCCCGTTAGATATTTTTCCAATGCAAATTTTAAAGGCGTGTATGTACCAAGATCTTGACGAAATGGAAGCACTTGGAATGTACGAAGTCGCTCCTGAAGATTTTGCGTTGACTGAATTTGTATGTGTGTCTAAACAGCCACATCAAAAAATTATTAGAGAAGGATTGGACTTAATGCTTAAAGAAATAGGATAAAAATGAGTTTTAAAAATAAATTACACACTATTAAAGAAAAGTATAGAGGCACAAAAATGGCTCCGGCCTTTAATGCCTTGCATACTTTTTTATATTTACCAAACGAAACCACGCACAACGGAACACACATTAAAGCTGCCGATGATTTAAAGCGTACCATGAACACCGTTATTATGGCCATGGTGCCTTGTTTGATTTTCGGAATGTTTAATGCCGGTTACCAACACCATTTGGCATTGGGAACCATTGAGTCCGCTCAAGGGTTTTTAGGCGGATCGTTTTGGACATGGAGCAATTTAGTCATTGGAATGTGGAAAGTATTGCCTTTAGTGGTCGTATCTTATGGCGTTGGATTGGCTATTGAATTCGTGTTTGCCATTGTTAAAGGCCACGAAGTGGAAGAAGGCTACCTAGTTACAGGGATGTTAGTGCCACTTATTGTCCCTATTGATTTACCACTTTGGATGCTTGCCGTTGCTGTCGCTTTTGGTGTGGTCATTGGAAAAGAAGTCTTTGGAGGAACAGGAATGAATATTTTGAATCCTGCACTTACCATTCGTGCCTTTTTATTCTTTGCCTATCCAACTTGGATGAGTGGTGATAAAGTTTGGGTACACGGAGCTGTTGAAAGAGATCAAGCGATTGCTGCTGGGCAAAACCTAGACGCTATGTCAGGAGAAACTATTTTAGGAAGTTATGCTCAGGGTCAAGAAATTGTTTACAGCCTCGCTGATATGTTCTGGGGAATCATTCCGGGCTCTGTCGGAGAAACGTCTAAATTATTGATTATTCTTGGCGCCCTATTCTTGATATTTACAAAAATTGGAAGTTGGAGAATCATCGTAAGTACGCTTATTGGAGCGCTTTCTATGGGACTTATATTTAATGGCGTCGTCGATGCGGGTTGGATTGGTTCTTCAAGCAAGTTTTTCGGATTGATGAGTGTCCCTTTCTGGCAACATTTAATTATCGGAAGTATCTTATTTGGAGCCGTATTTATGGCAACAGATCCTGTAACAGCTGCACAAACCAACAAAGGAAAATGGATTTACGGATTTTTAATTGGATTCATCTCCATCATGATTCGTGTGTTTAATCCTGCCTATCCAGAAGGTGTCTTTTTAGCGATTCTTCTGATGAATGTATTTGCTCCAACCATTGATCATTATGTGGTTCAAGGAAATGTCAAAAAACGAATGAAACGTCTTAAAGTTAAAACTGCATAATTATGAGTACTAATACAGACACAAATAAATACACGATCTTATTTGCCATCGCAATGGTGGTAATCGTAGGATCCTTGCTTGCATTTACAGCCTCTTCCTTGAAACCAAACATTCAAGAGAATCAGCGTATGGAAACACAGCAAAACATTCTGTATGCAATGGGAATCAATGAAAATGGTGCTACAGACATCAAGTTTATTGGAACCGATAAAGTTGCAGGAGAATTTTCGAAATACATCTCCAAACAATTAATAATTGATGCGGATGGTAGTTCTGAAGAGAATACTGAAGCTTACCTTATTGATGTCAAAAAAGAACAAGCCAAAGCCAAAAACGGAGGCACTCGATTATTACCTTTGTTTTTAGGTGAAAAAGAAGGAGCGTCATTTTACATTATTCCTATTAGAGGAAAAGGATTGTGGGATGCCATCTGGGGTTATGTTGCATTGGATGAAGACATGGTTATTCAAGGCGCATTTTTTGATCATGCTGCGGAAACACCAGGTTTAGGAGCCAACATCAAACAACGCTATTTTATGGATGATTTTATTGGAGAAAAATTACTTTCAGAAAGTGGGGCTTTTAAAGGCATCACGGTAGCGAAAGGAAATAACGACCCTAAAAACTTGACTAAAGACGACTATGAAGTAGACGCTTTAGCGGGGGCAACAATTACAGGAGATGGTGTATCTGCAATGATAAAAAAGGATTTAAAATTGTATTTACCATACTTTAAAAATTTAAAAAATCAATTGAACTAACATGGGACTACTTTCAAAAAAAGATGCCAAATTAATAACGGATCCGTTAGCAGATAACAACCCAATTACGATTCAAGTCTTAGGGATTTGTTCCGCCTTAGCAATTACGGCAGAACTCAAAGCCTCTCTAGTGATGGGAATTGCAGTACTGTTTGTTTTAGGAATAGGAAACGTTGTCATTTCGTTGATGCGTAACATCATTCCTTCTAAAATTAGAATTATCGTGCAACTCATCGTTGTGGCGTCCTTAGTAATTATTGTCGATCAGGTACTTAAAGCCTATGCTTATGAACTAAGTAAAACGCTTTCAGTATTTGTTGGATTGATTATTACCAACTGTATTATCATGGGACGATTTGAAGCCTTTGCGCTTGGAAATGGCCCTTGGAAATCCTTTTTAGACGGGATTGGAAATGCACTTGGATACGCAGTGATACTTATAGCCGTAGGATTTTTTAGAGAGCTCTTAGGATCTGGAACCCTTTTTGGAGTTCCTGTATTAGGAGACCCAATTGAGAAAACGGGACTCTATTCTATAGGCTATGAAAACAATGGATTCATGCTCATGCCTCCAATGGCCTTGATTATTGTAGGTCTTATTATATGGGTACAACGCAGCAGAAACACAACATTAATTGAAGATTAATTTCTTTAGTAAGAATTTAAATAAAAGACAATGATAGAACACATCGAATTATTTTTCAAATCAATTTTTATTGATAATATGGTGTTTGCGGTTTTCTTGGGCATGTGCTCATATTTAGCCGTCTCTAAAAAAGTAGCAACTGCCGTTGGACTTGGTGCCGCAGTCATTTTTGTACTCGCCATCACAGTGCCTTTAAACTGGTTGTTAGACCAATATTTATTACAACCCGGTGCACTCGTTTGGTTAGGTCCAGAATTTGCTGAGTACGACCTTGGTTTCCTTTCGTTCATTATGTTTATTGCAACGATCGCTACGATGGTTCAGCTCGTAGAAATTGTAGTTGAAAAATTTTCACCTTCACTCTACAATTCACTTGGAATTTTCTTACCCTTAATTGCGGTAAACTGTGCGATACTAGGAGGCTCTTTATTCATGCAAGCCCGTGAAATAGAAACTTTAGGATTGGCAGTCAATTACGGAATATCATCTGGAATCGGTTGGTTCTTGGCTATTTTAGCCATTGCCGCTATTCGTGAAAAAATTAGATATTCTAACGTCCCTGCACCGCTAAGAGGTTTAGGAATTACATTCATTGTCACAGGACTCATGGGTATTGGGTTTTTGAGCTTTGGAGGGATGCTAACAGGTGGTGATGAAGAAGTAGAAGAAGCACCAAAAGAAGTAGTTGTAGAAGCTACAGAGATCGAAAAAGAAGTACCAAACCAATTAAAAATAGTTAACTAATATGATGATTTTAGCCGCTGGAACAACCGGAACCATTTTAGCTACCGTTGTAGCATTTTTAGTGACCTCGTTACTATTAATTAGTGTGCTCCTTTTTGTAAAACAAAAATTATCACCCTCAGGACCTGTAAAGATTCTGATCAATGGTGAACGCGAAATTGAAGTAGCCTCAGGCGCTACTTTGTTATCCACTTTAAGTGGGAATAAAATATTTTTACCATCTGCTTGTGGTGGTGGTGGAACCTGTATTCAATGCGAGTGTCACGTGCTGTCTGGTGGAGGTGAAGCCTTGCCAACAGAAACACCTCACTTCTCAAGAAAAGAGTTGAAACATGGTGCCCGTTTATCCTGTCAAGTAAAGGTAAAACAAGACATGGAAATTACCATTCCAGAAGAAGTCTTTGGAATTAAAAAATGGGAAGCAACTGTGGTACGTAACTACAATGTCGCCTCTTTTATTAAAGAATTCGTAGTGGAAATCCCAGAAGATATGGGGTATAAAGCAGGTGGATATATCCAGATTGAAATTCCTGAATGTGAAATCAACTTTAAGGATATTGACATTACAGCGCATCCAGAAGAACACGAAACTCCAGATAAGTTTCAAGCGGAATGGGATAAGTTTGGTCTCTGGCCACTTACCATGAAAAACAATGAAACTGTAGAACGTGCCTATTCAATGGCATCCTATCCTGCAGAAGGGCGCGAAATCATGTTAAACGTGCGTATTGCGACGCCACCATGGGACCGTGCTAAGAACGGCTTGGATGGACGTAAATCCAGGGATTGCATCTTCGTATATCTTTGCTCAAAAACCAGGAGATAAAGTAACCATCTCAGGACCTTATGGTGAATTTTTATCAATGAGAGTGAGTCAGAAATGTTATATGTTGGTGGAGGTGCTGGAATGGCGCCAATGCGTTCGCATTTATACCACCTATTCAGAACCCTTAAAACCGGTCGTAAAGTATCTTACTGGTACGGAGGACGTTCTAAGCGTGAGTTGTTTTACTTAGAACATTTTGAAGCCTTAGAAAGAGATTTCCCTAACTTCAAATTCCATTTAGCGCTCTCTGAACCAATGGAAGAAGACAACTGGAAAGTAAAAGAAAATATTGATGCTGAAGGCGATGGTTTTGTTGGATTTATCCACAACTGTGTGATCGATAATTATTTAAATCATCACGAGTCTCCAGAAGATATCGAACTCTATTTCTGTGGACCTCCATTAATGAACCAAGCGGTTCAAAAAATGGGTGAAGATTTTGGAATTGCAGATGAGCACATTCGATTTGATGACTTTGGAGGCTAATCACTTCTAAATTTTTTTTATAATTCGAGGTCGTCTAAAAAGTAGAAAACCTGTCATTCTGAACCTGCCTACCGTCAGGCAGGCTTGTTTCAGAATCTCAAAATGTTGAAAATCAATAATTATGAGAAGCTGAAATAAATTCAGCTTGACAAGAAAAAGACTTTTCAGACAGCCTCTTTTGTATTTTTGTAGCATGAGCAAACCACTTTCAAAACAAGAAATGCACAATTTGGCAATGAACCATGTCGGGAAGGATTTAGAGTCTCGTGGGTTTGAATTTGTAGCCATCAATAGCAAACTCAAAAAACACCCGCAATTTGTATGTATTGATAAAAACAGTCAGTACTTTTTTGTGATCGTACGTGTGGTAAAATTGCCAGACAATCCTAATAATTACGATGTCGTTTGGATGGAAACCTTTAAAAATCATGCACAGGAAAAGAGCGCAAAGTCTGTATGCTGGGGTTGGAATTGGAAACCCTAAAGGCGATGAACTCCCCGTCTATCTTAATGAAGAATACCTTATTGAATACAATGGGATACAAGTGATTGAAACAAATTTGAATTAAATGAAACATTCGTAACTAAATTTTCGATACACAGCGGAATGATTAAATGAATGTTACAACTGCCTGAGGCAGGCTGGTATGACCGAAAAAAAACAATAATTATAAACAGATGAAACACCCTTTTTTCTTTTACTTATGGATTATAGTGTCATGCCTATCTTGTAAAGAAGAACAAGTGGTTACTAAACTAAACGGGCCAATCTTTGGTACTTTTTACGAGGTGACGTATGCCTCTGAAACCAACGAAAATCATCAAAAATCAGTAGATAGTATTTTTTCTGTAATCAATACTTCCATGTCTAATTACCAGGCAGACTCCGATATTTCTAAGGTTAATACACACCAATTAGATGTTGTGGATGATCATTTTGTTGAAGTATTTAAGGCCTCAAAAAACATATACAACGCCACAAATGGAGTATTTGACCCTACTATTGGAAAGTTGGTTAATGCATGGAATTTTGGATCAGAAGAAAACAAAACCAAACTCGATAGTCTTAAGATTGATAGTTTAATGCAGTTTGTTGGCTTTGACAAAATAGAGTTAAAAGATAAGACCCTCATTAAAACGGCTCCCAAGCCTTATATAGATTTTAATGCCATTGCCAAAGGCTACGCTGTGGATGTTGTTGCAGCGTTTTTAGACGCTAAAAACACGACAATTACCTCATTAACATTGGAGGTGAACTCCGAGCAAAAGGCATCAACACAACCAAACAAAGTGGCTGGACTGTAGGTATTGAAAACCCCAATTTTGACGGTTCACAGAGTTATGATAATATACTTGTACTTAACAACAAAGCTATGGCAACTTCTGGAACCTACCGTAAGTTTAAATTAGACGCTAATGGCAACCGATATGCCCATATCATAAACACCAAAACAGGCTATCCCACAAAAACCAATATCTTAAGCGTTTCCGTAATTGCTGATACTTGTATGATGGCCGATGGTTATGCTACAGCTTTTCAGGCGATGGGTGTTGAAAGGGTAAAAGCGTTTTTAGCTCAACATCCCGAGCTGCAAGCTTATCTTATTTTTGAAAATTCTAATCAAGAACTCCAAACTCGTACGTTTAATGGGTTTCCAGAAAAGTAGAACGACTTCAAAAACATCAAAATTTAAAACAGCTTGGTTTTTTTTGAATAATAAAGGATGACTTTTATCAAACAAAATAGTCAACAACACTGACAGTTTAAATTTATCATATACGATGAAAACAACAAAATAAAGAAAACTTTCACACCCTGTTTTGTTTAAATAATTTTCATAATTACTAAACTAAATTAGTATAAAATAAATTCATAACATATTGGTTAACAATATTTTATGTATTATTTTTTTGATTTTTAAATTTTATTTTTATAGTTTTGGTATGTCCAATAGTTGGATGGTTGCCCCAAATCTTTTAAGGCAACATTTTATAACTTAATTTATATTATTATGAAAACTTTAGAATTAAATCAAATGGAAACTTTTATTGGCGGTGAATGTACTGATGGTGACTTAATGGAGTCAATGCTATTAGGAGCAGCATGGGGAATATGGGGCGGAGCAGCAGGAGTTTTTATGGGAATGATGGGTGGTATCGTTTCTTGCTTTGTTTTGAATTAATTATTGAATTATGTAAATCATGAATTTCTTAGATTTCTTTTTTTAAGGAGTCTAAGAGATTACTGATTTTCGCCAGTATATTCAAGTAATTCACCTGGTTGACAATTTAAAGCTTTACAAATAGATTCTAATGTTGTAAAACGAATAGCTTTCGATTTACTTCTTTTCAGAATTGATAAATTTACAACAGAAATACATGTAATTTTAGATAGTTCATTTAATTGCATTTTATTTTTGGCTAGTTGTACGTCAAGGTTGACTATTATTGGCATTGTTTTAAAATTTAAATTGTTAATGATTTTTCAATTTCATTGATTATCTTTTTATAATTTTCTTTATTTTTCCCCCAAGAATATATTTGTGAAATAGCTACTGAATTAAACTTTAATAAAGTTTCTCCTTTTTTATCTATTAAATCAATGTAAATGTTTTCCCCCCAAGATTGGAAAGTTGTATTTGAAATTGCGAAAATTTGAAAATTATCATTATCAACAAATTTAATTTCAAACTCAGATTCGTTAATAGATTCAATGACTTTTTTCATTAATAATTCTTTAGGAATGTCGTAAATAATATCCTTTTGAAACTTACTTGAAAATAAATTATAATTACTTAGAAAATAAGTTTTAAAAATCATAAAATATCTTGTAGTAAGATTGAATATAAAAATAATAGCAAAACAAAATGCTATTATATACGATATTCTATGATTAAACCTTGTTATAGAAGGCAGGATAATACTTGTAATTAAAATAATTAGTATTATAATTAAAGTTGAGCTGATTTTTTTCATGATTTATAAAATAGTATAATCTCAAATATACAAAAAAATATTTGATAAACATATATTAATTAATTATTATCATTATATTTTTATTGATAAACGTTAATTAATTTTTAAAACTCAAATATATGTAAATTAAGTTTTGTTCTTTTAACTAACATTAATTATGTTATTAATTTGTTAATACTGATACCCTACATTTTGTGCTAATTTTATTAAGTAGTTTTATGAAAAAACATTTATTTTTTTATTTATGTTTATTAGTTTTTATTTTGAGTTTACTTTCCAAAGAATTATTGAATTTGGATGATTTAGTTATTTCCTCTTCAGCTGAACAGTTAACAAATGATCAAATAAAAGAAATTATTAGTTTTCAAGAAAATTGGGAATGGATAAGTTATGTAATACTACTACTATTTTTATCTATCAAAATAGTAGTAGTTGCCGTAATACTAGATGCAGGCTGTTTCTTCTTTGAAAAAGAAATTAAATTTAAAATACTTTTAACAATAGTAATACAATCTGAATTTATTTTTTTGTTGGTTATTATATTTAA
This sequence comes from uncultured Flavobacteriaceae bacterium, assembly GCA_943787365.1. Taxonomy (GTDB): domain Bacteria; phylum Bacteroidota; class Bacteroidia; order Flavobacteriales; family Flavobacteriaceae; genus Hel1-33-131. Next base: position 150,281 of record CALSMD010000003.1, on the reverse strand, counting down.
AACATTGTGGTTTTATGTATTTCATCAAAACTTTACATTAGAAGATACTCAATATTTTTATCCACTATCGTTGTTGAATTTGATTGATTATCAAGGTTTAAGCTCTTGGTGGATTTATCCGCTACAAGTACTTAATTTATTTGAAGTAGCTTACTGGTTTGTTTTATCGTATTTACTCGGTAAAGAACTTAAAACTACAACTTCTAAAGGTTTTTCTATTGTAGCTAGTAGTTACGGAGTTGGTTTATTAATTTGGGTAGGAGCAGTGATGTTTTTAACCTTAAATATGAGTTAGTTATGCGCAAAACTTATGTTCTTGTAATTGTTTTAGTTGTAGTAATAGGACTACTGTCCTACTTGGGCGTTAGCATTTTAAATAAAACCAAAGAAAAAAATCACATAGCGAAAACATTAGAAGTGATACCAGAGTTTGAGTTTATGGATACCAAAAAAACGAGTTTTAAAAACACGCATCTAAAACCAAATACAAATACGGTTTTTATATATTATAATAGCGCCTGTGGCTATTGCCACCACGAGGCAGATGGACTATATAAGCACAAAGACCAGTTTAAAAACACACAAATCCTATTTGTGTCTGCAGAGCCCATGGACAGCATTCTAAAGTTTGCAAACCAATATCAGTTAAACAAAAACCCTAATCTTGCATTTTACCATGATACGCATCATTTTTTTTCTAATCAATTGGATATTTCATCTGTTCCTTTCTTGCTGATTTATGATAAGCATCAAAAACTCATCAAAAAACACAAAGGCCCTCTAAATGCCCCAGCCATTTTGAACTTACTTAAACCCTATGAGTGAAACAGCCCTTTTATCCCACAAGCACCTACAACAAACTTTTACAATACAACACGACCAGTCGGACTGCGGAGTAGCGTGTTTATTATCGCTCATTCAATATTATGGTGGCTCAAACAGTTTAGAAAAACTTCGTGAATTAAGCGGTACAACAAAACAAGGCACCACACTTTTAGGTCTATATCAAGCAGCCAATCAGTTGGGGTTTTCGGCACTTGGTAATGAAGCGGATCTACAAGCCGTAATAGATCATAAAGAACCGTTAATTTTACACGTTGTCATGGAAGTCCGTTTGCAACATTATGTTGTTTGTTATGGCTTTGATAGAGACAAGTTCATCGTTGGAGACCCTGCAAAAGGAATCACGACCTACACCAAAGAGGAATTAGAATCCGTTTGGAAATCCAAAACCTGTCTTACACTTACACCAAATGATAATTTTGTAAGAACCAAAACCCAAAGCAAAAACAAAAAACAATGGTTTCTAAAATTACTCAAAGAAGATTATCGTTTAATCTCTTTTAGTGTGTTGTTGGGTTTAGCTATTTCTATTTTGGGTATGGCAATGGCAATATTTTCTCAAAAACTAATTGATAATATTTTACCATCAAAAGACTTTAACAAACTCATTACGGGCATTGCTCTCGTTGGGTTTTTGTTATTGATTAGAGTGTTGTTTACAGCATTAAGAGATTATTTCCTCATTCGTCAAACCAAAGATTTTAATAACCGAATTGTGGATCGTTTTTATTCTTCGCTATTAAACTTACCGAAACCTTTTTTTGATACACGTAAAATTGGTGAGCTCGTAGCACGTTTGAATGATACACAACGTGTTCAACGTGTGATTAGTCAGATTGTGGGTAATGTTGTTATCAATACTTTAGTGACTATTGTTTCTTTAGTTTTTTTATTTTACTATTCGTGGCAAACAGGCATAATTGCATCAATTAGTTTACCATTTTATTTTATTCTTATTTATAGTTTTAACAAACGTATAATTAATGCCCAAAAAGAAGTCATGCAAGGTTACGCGTTTAGTGAAAGCAATTACATTACATCAATGCAAGGTATAGCCACCATTAAGAATAATAATAGGCAAACAATCTTTCAGAAAATAAACCAACTCATCTATGGAAATTTTCAAGAAAAATCCTTTAACCTCGGTAAAATAAATGTTCGTCTATCTATTTTTTCAGGATTTTTTAGTGTGTTTTTCTTAATGAGTATTTTGGGTTACACCTCTATTCAAGTTTACAATGAGATTATGCAATTGGGAGAGTTAATGGCAATTTTAGGTGTTGCGGGTAGTTTGTTACCATCTGTGGCTAGTTTGGCCTTAATTACCATTCCAATTAATGAAGCAAAAGTGGCTTTTAATAGAATGTACGAGTTTGCCTCTATGGAAAAAGAGCAAAAAGGAAATAAAGAAATTTTGGATTTCATCTCGCTTGAAATTGAAAACTTGTCTTTCCGTTTTGCCGGTAGAAGCCAATTATTGAAAGACATAAATATCAAAGTAAATAAAAATCGAGTGTATTGCCATAGTTGGCGAAAGTGGTAGCGGTAAAAGTACGTTAGGTCAAGTCTTACAAAAATTCTATGCTTTTGAAAACGGAGCAATAATCATCAATAATAAAATTAATTTTTTTGATATAGAACAAAAAGTTGGCGTACTATTTTGGGTGTTGTACCTCAAGACGTCACTATATTTGGCGGTAATGTTATTACCAATATTCTTTTAGGCAAAGAAGATACACCTGAAAATATTGTAAAATTTTGTCAAGATTACGGTTTTGAAATTTTTATAAACACTTTACCGCAAAGTTATGCCACCATTTTGGGTGAAGAAGGCATTAATCTTTCTGGTGGACAAAAACAATTGATTGCTTTAATGCGTGCTTTATACAAAAAACCAAAGGTTTTATTATTGGATGAGTTTACCTCGGCAATGGACAGAAAAACAGAGAAGTTTGTTTTAGATTTATTAAATAAACTAAAATCTGAATTGACTATTATTTTCATATCTCATAGATTACATTCATTACCGAAAATTGCTAACCGAATTTATGTTTTGGAAAACGGAATTATATCTAACTTTGGAACGCATGATGAATTAATGAAAACCACTAATTTTTACAGTCAGTTTTGGAAAGATATGTGGGTTTAATTACAAAAGCCTTATGTTCCTTCGAATGGGTAACTAACCCTTATAAACCACAGGAATAATTTCGCCTTTTGCCAATCGGTATCTGTCAATTTCTTGATCGGATAATGTAGCTGTATAATCCACTTCATCCACCTTAAAACCAACCGATCTTAGTGTGTCAAAGTAATCACGTCCATAAATACGAACGTGGTCATACTGTCCAAAAATTTTGGTACGCTCTTTTTTATCAGTAATACTATGATTCTCAAAAGTAGTCTCGCGATTTAAATCTTGTGGAATTTGAAAGATCACCCATTCCTCCCGGACGCATCACGCGGTAAAGCTCTTGCATGGCTTTGGTATCGTCCAAAATATGCTCAAGCACATGATTACACAAAATAACATCAAAACTGTCAGACTCAAATGGGAGCTTACAAATATCGGCTTTCACCATCGCAATGGGTGAATTCAGATCGGTAGTCACATAGTCAAAATGCTTTATTTTTTTGAACTGTTTATGAAACGCTTGCTCCGGAGCAAAATGCAATACCTTTTTTGGAGTACTAAAAAAGTCGGTTTCATTTTTTAGATACAACCATAATAAACGGTGACGTTCCAGTGAAAGGGTAGAAGGTGAGAGGACATTTTCACGTTGTTTTCCATACCCATACGGTAAGAACTTTCGGAAACTTTTTCCGTCAATTGGGTCTGTGTAGGTGGTGCCTTTCAAAAATAAAACCAGAAAAGGTTGGGCGACATAGCTCAATTTTATGAGCAACGGCCGTGGTATTAAATTTAAAATAAACTTAAAAAGTGTTTTCAAAATTTAAGTGTTTTGAACCTCTAATGTATTAAGTTTTAAAATAGCATCTGTAATATGATCCCACAATTTAAGACGAAATTTCAAAGCGTCTTTTGCAGTCTCTAAAACTTCGTCCCATTTAGTGGTGTCTTCGCCACAAAGTTCAGCCACCATTTTCAATGAAATTGGGCCGTGTTCATCGCCGTCTAATTCGATATGACGGTTCAAATAGTAAAGTAATTTACCATAGGTTTTATCATTGTCTTGAGTTTGCGATTGGCTCACAATTTCTAAAAACATATCTGGAATGACATCTTCTCTCCCAAACGTAAAAGCCGAAGCAATACAGTGCGGTTTGTTAGAATTCACCACTTCCATAGTGAATTGTATAAACTCTAAAATAGGGGTCTCTAAATCAATGCGTTTGGCAGCCGTTTCAATGGAATCTCCGTTTTCAATCGCGTTTACAAACAAGCCTATGGCACTTGTATCTGCGTTCACTTGATTCATCGCATCCAAATACATTTCGTAGTGGCTCATCGGTACACCCAATTCGTTGAGGTCGCTTTCTTCCGCCATCACAATTTCATTGATAAACCGAGCTGTTGCACCACCGCCTTTTGGCGTCCAAGGAACATTTACATTGGTTAAATGATTTTGAAGTGACTTTAATAACGACATAAAATCCCATACTGCAAACACATGTTTCTCCATAAACACAGCCACATCATCCATGTTGGAAAGTGTGCTGTATAAAGGATGTGATTTTAGTTGTTCACGAAGGGGTTTTAGTTGTAATTCAATTGCGTTTAAGCGACTCATCTATTGGTTAATTATAGTGTTAAAGGATTGATTCGTAATCCGTCTTCTTCATTGCTTTTTATGCCTAGCGCTTCATAAACGTATGCAAAGGTTGATAGGAGTTCAGGCTTCCCATCAACTAGGGCTACGTTATGTTCAAAATGTGCACTTGGTTTGTTATCTCGGGTGGTAATCGTCCATCCATCATTGTGATGTTTGATTTTATGCGTTCCCATATTAATCATCGGCTCGATAGCAACCACCATTCCTTCTTGGAATTTTTTTCCACGGCCTCGTTTTCCATAATTTGGCATCTCAGGTTCCTCATGCATGATGCGACCAATTCCGTGTCCGATGAGTTCTCTCACCACGCCATAACCATGAGATTCACAGTAATTTTGAATGGCATAACCAACATCTCCTACACGATTGTTGTGTTTAAAGGCTCTAATGCCTTCATAAAGCGATGCCTTAGAAATGTCTAATAATTTTTGAGTTTCATCATCAATTTCACCCACAGAAAAGGTGTAAGCATGATCGCCATAAAATTCATTTTTTAAAGCACCACAATCAATCGAAATAATATCACCTTCTACTAGGGGAGTATTGTTAGGAATCCCATGAACGACTTGATCGTTTGGACTCATGCACAGTGTGTTTGGAAATCCGTACATCCCCAAAAACCCAGGGATCGCCCCGTGATCTCTAATAAATGTTTCTGCGAGTGCGTCCAAATGTAAGGTGGTAACGCCGGGTTTCACCTCGGCAGCAAGCATCCCTAATGTTTTGGAAACAATGAGTGCGCTTTCGCGAATGAGTTCTATTTCTTCTTTTGATTTAAGCGTGAGCATAGTAAAAAAATTATGCCCAAAGATACTTAATTAAAGCATTTTTCAGTCGGTTTTACAGCCTTGATTTTGTTAGAGTTGTCTTAAAGTTTTAAGACTTGAATAACCCCAAAAATCCTTTTTTCTTTGGAAGTGATAAAGGGTTGTCGCTGTCCGTTAGGAATTGATAAATTTCGCCCCATCCATAAAAGCCACCTACATTTCTATCATCGATAAAAAGGTCTGCATTTATTTTTCTACTTTTTTTAGGGTCATACTCTTCGTTCGGAAAACTACAGTTGACAGCATAAAATTCAAGTCCATTTTCTTTACAAAAATCAACGGCATCTTGCAGTGTTTTTCCATGTCTGTATGTCCAAAGAATCAGCCGATGCCCATCTTGTTGTAGTTTTTTTAAGGTTTCAAAAGCAAATATTTTTGCCTTTCCAACTTTTGGATACGCATCTTCCACGATCGTGCCGTCAAAATCAATTGCTAGGGTGAGGGTTTTGGTTAAGTCCATTCGTATAAAATTTTTAAATTAAGCTACTTTGGGTCATCACTTCGGGTTTTTCAACACCTATGAGCTTTAAAATAGTCGGTGCAATATCACCAAGAACACCGTCTTTTATGGAGGTGAGTTCTTTATCAATTAAAATGATGGGTACCGGATTGGTTGTATGCGCCGTATTGGGCGATCCATCGGGGTTGATCATCGTCTCGCAATTCCCATGATCGGCGATGAGTAAGGTCGTATAGTTGTGCTCCAAAGCCGTTGTGATCACAGATTCCACGCAAGTGTCAACTGCTTCACAAGCTTTAATAGCAGCGTCCATCACACCTGTATGTCCAACCATATCGCCATTGGCGAAATTTAAACATACAAAATCAAGCGTTTCTTTTTTGAGTTCTTCTACAAGAGCGTCCTTAAGTTCAAAAGCACTCATTTCTGGCTGAAGATCATAAGTTGCTACTTTAGGAGAATTTTTCATGATACGACTTTCACCTTCAAAAGGGGCTTCACGCCCTCCTGAAAAGAAAAAAGTAACATGCGGATATTTCTCTGTTTCAGCCATTCTTAGCTGTGTTTTTCCATGTGTTTCAAGCACTTCTCCAAGCGTGTTTGTAACGTTGTCTTTGTTAAAAATAACTTGAATATTTTTGAAGTTATCATCGTAATTCGTCATGGTTACATAATGCAAGTTGAGTTTGTGCATATTGTATTCATGCTTGTCATTTTGACTGAGTACTTCCGTTAATTCTCTTCCACGATCGGTTCTAAAATTAAAGAATAACACTACATCACCTTCTTCAATTTTGGCAACCGGTTCACTGTTGATATCCGTCATGATGATTGGTTTTAAGAACTCATCCGTCAGTCCATCGTTATAATTAGATTCAATGGTTTCAGTCGCATTGTTAGAATGCACACCTTCACTTTTAACCAAGGCATCATAGGCAATTTTCACACGTTCCCAACGGTTATCACGATCCATCGCGTAATAACGTCCCGTAATGGTTGCCAGTTTTGCAGGAGAAGATTCTAAACGCGTTTCGAGTTCAGAAATAAATCCATAGCCCGATTTAGGATCCACATCTCTACCATCAGTAAATGCATGAATAAAAGATTTTTCAACCCCATGATCTTCAATGACATCCAAGAGTCCATATAAATGATTCAAATGCGAGTGTACGCCACCATCACTGACTAGCCCCAAAAGATGTACGGCTTTATTGTTTTTATTCGCATACTGTAAGGCGTCCTTTAAAACAGTCTCGTCTTTCAATGTGTCGTTAGTCACAGCCAAATTGATTTTAGCAAGATCTTGATAGACAATGCGCCCTGCACCCAAGTTCATGTGTCCAACTTCACTATTGCCCATTTGACCTTCTGGAAGTCCTACATGTAGCCCATCGGTTCGGAGGCTTGCATGTCCATATTTTGAATATAAAGAATCAATAAATTCCGTGTTTGCATTATCAATTGCCGATACCTTAGGATCTGGAGATTTCCCCCACCCATCTAAAATCATTAAAATAACTTTCTTGTTCATAATCTCGTTGTTAAAACGTGCTCAAAGATAAGAAGATTAAAATAAAATTCAGATGTGATGTTCAATTTAGATGCTAAAAAATAGTTGTATTTTTGAATTATTAAACCCTTTTAAATGCAATTTCAATTCAAAATTATCTCCGCCGACTCCATTGAGATCGTAGTACCATTAGTCAAAAAAATGTCTAAAGAATCAATTACCGAAGCCCTGCTTTTAGAGCGTTTTAAGGAAATGGTGTCTCAGAATTATGAATGTATTGGCGTTTATGAAGGGGACGAACTTATGGGCGTTTCAGGCTTGTGGTTTTGTACCCGACATTATTCGGGTCGCAGCGTCGAATTGGACCATGTCTTTATTGACGATGCCTATAGAAATAAAGGATTAGGAACGCAGTTTATCAATTGGATTGAGAACTATGTCAAATCAAAAGGGTATCAGGCGATCGAACTCAATGCCTATATTGACAACGAACCTTCTCAGAAATTTTATGAAAGAGATGGGTTTCAGAAACTGGGCTATCATTTTGTGAAAGTGATTGGGTAGTTTTAGTATTAAGTATGGAGTACAAAGTACTAAGTATTAAGAGAAAAGAAAATAGAGTATAGAAAAGAGATAAAAGAGTGAAGAGTGAAAAAGAGTATTAAGTATTAATATGAAAGTCAATTTACAGTTCGTGCTTAGTACTTTCTGTTCTATACTCTATACTCTATATTCTATATTCTTTCGTCTTGGTTCTTGGTTCTGCATCAAATCCCCGTTCCTTACATGAAACAGTATCTAGGTTACGTCAATGAGCCGTTTGTTACATCGCACTTTTTTATGAAGAAGGTATTAAGTTACTTTGTTTATATAAATATAGATAACTATAAACCAAAATGAATAAATTTATTTTATAATATTCTACAAACCACAAAGCTATTACGGAAGTCATTAGCTTAAGTGTATTAGATTTATAAAAGATTATAGTTAAAAGTGTTTGTATAAAATTTAAACAGTATTATGTTTAATATTTTAGAGTGAAGCCATGCGTTTGAGGTGTTTGTTTTAGACACCTCAATGAATGGTGATTTTTGGATTTTCAACCTGTATCAAATGAGTATTAAGTAACCAGAACTAAGTATTAAGACATCACAGATTGGATCGTTTTGAACTTTGCGTTCTACATCTTTTCTCTTCAAAATTTTTCATTTTTCACTTATCAATTTTTTCTCGATACTCTCTTCTCTTTTTCTTGGCTGTTTTTCTATAGTTTTAAATTTTGTTGAGTCTTTAGGTTGTACTACCTTTAGCCTTCACATTTCAAAATGCTTTTATGCCAGGATCAAATATTACCTTAAAACAATTATCATCCATTTTGGGGGTATCAATTTCTACCATTTCCAAAGCCTTGAATGATAGTCATGAAATCAGCGATGTGACCAAAAAACGCATTGTAGAAATGGCAAAGTTGCACAACTACCAGCCAAATAAAATTGCGGTAGGCCTGAAGTCGGGAAAAACCAATACCATTGCGGTGGTGATTCCGAGTGTTCAAAATAGTTTTTTTGCACGGGCTTTGTATGGCATTGAAAGTCTGATCTCGGAAACGAATTTTAATATTATTGTGTGTCTCACCAAAGAATCACATGCTAAGGAAGTGGAAACCTTTAATATGTTGTCCAATGGTGTTGTGGATGGTTTTATTGTGGCTGTTTGTGAAGAAACACAGAGTTTGCAAAATTACGATCATTTTACGAATGTGATGGAAAATGGCAAATCGGTTGTGATGTTTGATCGCGTGATTGATTCTGTAAACTGTGGTAAAGTGACCACCAATGATTTTACAGCCTTGTCTGAAGCCACTCAAACACTGATTAGTTCAGACCGAAAAAATATTGTGTTATTATCGACTATTCATAAGTTGAATGTTGGAAAACAGCGGACACAGGGGTATTTGAAAGCCATGAAAGCAGCCGGTTTTTCGCCTACCGTTTTGGAGTCGGACGAACTGCAGGCAGGTGCCGTGATGGCCGATTATTTAAATACCCATCCGGTTGATGCCATTATTACATTGGACACCGATGCGTCTTTAGCAGCCATAAAAGCGGTAAAAATTTCTGGAAAACAAATTCCAAAGGACGTGGCGGTTATTGGTTATGTTAGTGAACGTATGGCGCACAACCTTACGCCAGAATTAACGACCATCAATCAACACAGTTATACGATTGGGGATGCAGCAGCACGCATGATTGTGGAGTCTATTAGAACCAAATCTAAGGAGATGCAGCAAGTGGTGATCAGTTCTACTTTGTCAGTGCGCGATTCTTCTTAAAAAACAGGATATTTTATTTTTCAGTTTCTAATGCCATTTCTTCTGGGGTAACTTCAATTACTTTTCCATTACTGGAAATTACTATGGGCGTTTTTTTAAACCTCTTAAATTCAATCATTTTTGTATGCGCAATCTTCAACCCTTTAGTAACTTTAGTCTCTAAATCAGATAATTCTTCTTTAATTGTCATAATATGTTGTTTTGTTACGCTGATTGTGTTCTTTTTTTTGATGCAAATAACAAAAACCTATACTTCGTCAGCAAATGCGCTTTAGTAACCAAGTATAGTTTTTAAATTTAAAAAGAGTCCCAACGGAACTCTTTTTCTCTTATCAAAAGTAAATCTTCTTACTATTTGTTTCCCAACATTAATACTTCATTCACCACCACTTCTGTGATGTAACGTTTTTCGCCTTCTTTGGTTTCATAGCTTCTGGAGGTTAATTTACCTTCAATTGCGATTTCTTTGCCTTTGGTGACGTAGTTTTCAATGATTTCAGCAGTTTTGTTCCAGGCAACGAGGTTGTGCCAATCCGTTTTGGTTTGTTTTTGCCCATCGGCATCTTTGTAGTATTCGTTTGTTGCTAATGAAAATTTAGCCAATTTTTTTCCACTGTCTAAAGTGATGATTTCAGGATCATTTCCTAAGTTTCCAATTAACTGCACTTTGTTTCTGAGTGTGTTCATGATAAATAATTTTAAGGTTATAACAGTTTTACTATCGAACGATTCGACTCTGCAAAGATGTGATGTTGTCCAAATATTAGTCGGTAATTACCTATTTAATTTCGTTTGTAGTTATTTGTAGTCGTTTGTAATTGAATAAATTTTTAGTATATTTAGAGCCTGTAACAAGAATTTAATTCAGATGAACCCTCCATCACTAAAACTTGATGCTCAATAAAAAGACTCAAATGGATGCACCATCTGTCCTTAAAAAACCAATAAATAGAAACACATGAACAAGCAATGCCCAGAGTGTAACGATCCTATTATTGGACGTACCGACAAGAAATTTTGTAGTGATGGCTGTCGCAATAGCTATAACAACCGTGTCAATAAAGATCAGAAAAACTTGATTCGAAATATTAACAATCGATTGCGAAAAAACTGGCGTATCTTGGAAGCACTAAATCCACATCAAAAAACAAAATCTACTCGGGACAAACTCATTTCAGCAGGGTTTGACTTTAATTATTTCACCAGTATTTATACAACAAAGTCAGGCACGGTTTACTATTTTGTGTACGACCAAGGCTATTTGCCCTTAGAAAATCATTATTATGCGTTGGTGAAACGAGAATAGTGTATTTTAAACCAGCAAACATTCCGTTTAAACACTTATAACTACCGTTCGTTACGTCATTTGACTGTTAGTTACATGAGTGTTGCGAGGACTTTAAAGGCTGTATATATTTGACGTATGTAATTTAATATCTTACTTAAAAGTTAAATTGGTTAATTTTGAAAAACACCACACTTGTGGTGTTTTTTTTGTTTTAAAATGAATAAATATTCCGTTTAAACACTCTATACATCCGTTTGTTACGTTATACGACCGTTCGTTACATAGCGGTTGTAAGAACCGTAATACTTACATATATTTGAAGTGTATAATATCTTTATATTATTAAAAGTTAAATTGGTTAATTTTGAAAAACACTGCGCTCGTGGTGTTTTTTTTGTTATTAAAACAAATAATCATTCTATTCACATGTTTTCACATTCCCGTTTATTACGTTATATGACCGTTTATTACATCATATGACCGTTTGTTACATTGTAGTTGTGAGAACTCTTTATAATACATACATTTGAGGCATGCGGCGTTCTTATGCCGTTCAAAAGTTAAATTGGTTAATTTTGAGAAACACCACGCTTGTGGTGTTTTTTTTGCTTAAAAGCGAATGAAAAATCAACTTACTTTCAAAAAATCTATTACTTTTGAACTAAAATTTTATAAAAATGAAACAATTTAAATACACAATCTTACTAGCCTTTTGTTTTTCAATGCAAATTCAGGCGCAAAACCAGACAACCTTAGTGTCTCATTACAAGGCCTTTTATGCTCAGATGCAACAACAAGGCGATATTCAAGGCGTGATCAATGCGATGACCCACTTAGTTTTGCTAGAACCAAATGTGAAACGTAAAGACACCTTAGCAGCACTTTATATGAACGAAGGAAAGTACGTGCAAGCTTTAAACCTAATTGGCGTTGAACTTCTAGACACAGACACCAATTTAGCAACCGAAGTGAAAGCCGTTAGTTTGAAATCTCTCAACGAGCCCAAACGTGCCATTGAACACTATGAAGCTCTTTACAAGCAAAAACGAACTGTTTCTCTTGCTTATGAATTAGCGGATTTGAAAATCCAAACGGATGATCTTACAGGGGCATCACTAAACATAACTTACGGAATAGCCAATGCTACAACCGATATGATGAAGCCTTACTACGAGGTGCAAACTCCGTATCAAGTGCCAGTACTTGCAGGTTTTATGTATTTAAAAGCGATCGCTAAATTCAGAGAGAATCCAGAAACAAATCACGATGTTTCTATCTCAATTTTAAATGAAGCCTTACAATTAGCGCCTAATTTTAATATGGCAAACTTAGCTATTGATGCGATACGCGCCCAAAAAGAAGCCAAAACAACGAAGTAGGTTTTTCAAAAAAATAAGCATAAAAAAAGCAGCGCCATCGCGCTGCTTTTTTTGTTGTATGAATACTTACCAAATCCGAACCCGTTGTTCTTCTGGTAAGTACATTTTATCACCTTCTTTGATTTCGAAAGCCTCATAAAAAGCATCAATATTTTTTAGCGGCTGTGTTGCCCGCTGAATCCCTGGCGAATGGGGATCGGTTTTTATTTGTCTTCTCAAAGCATCTTCACGCGTTAAGGTTCTCCAAACGGTTGCCCAAGACATAAAGAAGCGTTGTTCTGCGGTGAATCCATCAATGTCTTCTGGTCGTCCATTGGCATCATAAAAGAGTTGAAGTCCATCATAGGCACCAAGTACGCCTCCTAGATCTCCAATGTTTTCACCTAAAGTAAATTTTCCATTGATATACACACTGTCCATCACTTGAATCGCGCTGTACTGTTCTGCCAAGGCATTTCCACGTTTTTCAAATTCGACTAAATCCGTGTCCGTCCACCAGTTGTTCACGTTTCCATCGCCATCAAATCGCGCACCAGAATCATCAAAAGCATGTGAAATTTCGTGTCCAATAACCGCACCAATACCACCATAATTGACGGCTTCATCGGCTGTGTAATTATAGAAAGGAGGTTGTAAAATGGCCGCTGGAAATACAATTTCATTGTTTAAAGGATTGAAATACGCATTCACTGTTTGAGGTGGCATGCCCCATTCCGATTTGTCAACGGGCTGTCCAATTTCAGAAATATTTTTATTCAGACTCCATTGAGATACTGCCATCATATTTTCTGCATAGCTATTGCCTTCTTTGATTTGCAATTCAGAATAATCTTCCCACTCATCTGGGTAGGCAATTTTAACGGTAAATTTATCTAGTTTTTCTACAGCTTTGGCTTTGGTTTCATCACTCATCCAATCCAATACCTGTATTCTGTTTTGAAATGCTTTGATGACATTTGCAATCATTTTTTCAGCTTTTGCTTTGGCTTCTGGGGGGAATTTAGCTTCCACATACAGTTTTCCAATCGCTTCACCTACAGATCCATTGACGGTTCCTAGGGCGCGTTCTTCTGCGGCCCGTTGTGCTTTGGAGCCACTTAGTGTTTTGCTGTAAAACTCCCAATTAGCAGTTTCAATCTCCGGCGTTAAATAACCCGCAGCATTGTCTAGAGTGCTCCAAATCATTAAAGTTTTAACATCCTCGATAGGCGTTGTGCTAAGGAAGGTATTTAAAGCTTTCATATAGGTTGGTTGCATCACTAAAACAGTGTCTAAAGCCTGAGTAATCCCCATGTCCTTAATGAACTTATTCCAATCGATTTCTGGAATGATGGTACTCAACTCTTCTATAGAGCGTGGATTGTTAAAGTTGCGAATGTCACGCCTTTGTACTTTGTCCAAACGAGGTTCTGCCAGTTGTGTTTCTAGTGCTAGTACGCGTTCTGCTGCTGCTTGAGCGGAGGCTTCATCATAATTTATAAATTGAAACATACGGGCAACATGATCTACATATTGGCCTCTAATTTCTTTTGTTTTTGAATCTTGATCTAAATAGTAGTCGCGTTGCAGTCCCAAGCCACCAGGAAATACCCAAGCGGTATTCATGCTGCTATCGTTCAGGTCTGCTTCAGCACCAATGCCTGCAAAAGGGGCTGAGACCCCGATTGTTTTTGCATAGACGGTTTGCATGTCTGCAATGTTTTGAATGCTGTTAATAGCTTCTAAAAGTGGAACAATAGGAGTGATGCCTGCTGTTGTTCTGGCGACTGAATCCAGTTCTGATTCAAACATTAACAAGGCTTTCTTCTGATCGGAGCCTTCTTCATAGGTGCCGAGTTCTTTAGAGGTTTTTATAATATCAAGCACATCTTTACGTGTCGATTTTCTAAGCACTCCAAAGCCACCCCATCTCGATTCGTCGTCTGGAATGGTATTGGTTTTCATCCAATTTCCATTGACGTAGTCATAGAAGTTGTCTTTTGGATTCACAGAGGTATCCATGTTTTCTAGGATAATTCCAGGAATTTTCTCAGCTTCTGAGAACTGACTTTTCGGTTCGTTCTTGCAGGCATGGAAGCTCAAGAGGCCAAATGCACACAGTACGGTTAGGTGTTTTAAGTTCATGTGTTTATTCTTTAAGTGATTGTTATACATAGTAGTCTCCCAAATAACTAAAAATGTTACAGTTATACAAAACAATTAACATAAGTTTAATTTTACAAAAGGCTGTTTAGTATATTTATTAGGACTAATTCAAGATAAGTTTTCGAGTGGTTTGTTGGTTATTTGCTTCAATTTGTAAAAAATAAATCCCACTGGAGTACGCTTCCATTTGCAATGGAAATGGTGTTCCAGAATTAATTTGTTTTTTAGTGTACACGACTTTTCCAGTGATGTCCGTGACACGAATATCAAAAGGAGAGCTGTTATTTAATTTAACATAAAACACATCTTTGGATGGATTTGGATATACTGAAATTTGGTCGATTTGAAAATTATCAGCATCCAATGTAGTGCCATACACAAACAAGTCATCGATAACAACGCCTTCATTATTCACCATTTGGTCTGAATGAAATACCATTCTAAAAATCATATTAGATTCTGAGCTAAAAGCTGCTAGGTCGTAAGAGTATGGTGTGAGAGTGCTATCGGTTCCAGTCCATTGTCCGCCAACACAGTTAGCGCAACTAGCTGAACTGCTATTGTACCAGTTAGAGTCTGCTGTGGTTCCTAGTACATTCCAATCAATTCCTTGGTTTGTTGAGTACTGAACATAGGCGACGTCGTAGTCTGATTCTAAATCGAACGCCATTTGAAAATTCAGTTCTGGATTCGCAATGGTAGTCAAGTCGTAACAGTTAGACACAAGGTAGCCTTTTGAGCTGTCTTCATAATTGCCGTTCAAATTAGTGGCATATACATTTGTTCCAGATGCCGTTTCATTAAGTAGAGTTCCGGTAGGAGTTCCACGTTGCCAAACATCTCCAGACTCATTAATAACAATAAGTTCGTCACTGGTATTTTCAAACATATTTACCGTCCCAGTTTCGCTAGTTTCGTTTACATAAAACGTAATTTCAGCACTGTTGTTGTTGGTGAAAGAATCATTGTTAATGGTAGTTGTCGCAGATAGCGTATGGATTCCTGCGGCTAAAGTCATGTCACCTAAGTCCAAAATAGCGGTCGCTTGGGAGGTGATGGTTCCAGTCCATGTGAGTTGTGTCTCATTTCCACCGTCAAGAGTATAGGTAATGTCAACAGTGTTTATGCTATTTTGTCCATTATTTAGTACCCTTAATTGTGGAGCGACCGTTCCGCAATAGAGTTGCATACTTACTGGGTTTTCAATAGCGACCAACAGAATATCGTTAGCTGCTAAAGCTTCGGTCTGCAAATCACTTCGCCAAATGCCACGTCCGTGGGTTGCTGCGGTAATATTATAGTCCGGGATGTTGATACTTAAATCTCTGACATCAGTATTTGGAAGGTTTGTTTCAAAAAGACCCCAATCGGTTGTGGTGTCGTCATATCTATAAACGCCTAAGCTTGTCCCAAGGTATAGCGCATTGCTTGGAGATAAAGGCTGATGTTTTATAATGTTTTTTGTGACATTGGGAAGCGTTCCTGTGATGTCTGTGAAATTATCTCCTTGATCTAAAGATTGATAAACCTTTCCAGAGCCTCCGCTTGTGGTGACGTAAAGAATCGTATTATCGTCGTTATTAACCTCGATGGATGTTATGTTAGCTGTAAAATCTTGTATCAGTGAAAATGTAACACCATGATTTACACTTTTATGAAGTTCATGATGTACGCTACTATTCACATCGTCATAATAAGAAAAACTTACATACATAATATCTGAGTTGATAGGGTCGAGTTCTAAAACCTCAATATTAGCTTCAAAAGTATCTGAGATTTTGGTCCAACCCGCTGAACCAAAGTTGTAAACGCTGCCATAGCCGGCATACAATTCACTGTCTTTGTTTATTGAAAGTGGAGTAATCCAGTTTCCTACTTCAAAAGTGGGATTTTCATAACTAGCTCGTGCCTCCATTTTGACCAGAAGTAGTGTTTATGCATAAGTCACCACCGCGCTGCGTAAAACCATAATAGATGTTATCGTTGTTAGGGTCAACCACTCCTTCCATACCATCTCCTCCATGGTAATTACTCCATTGTTGATCCCGTCCAAAACCTCCATTGTCCTGAAGTCCACCTGCCATTTTATTTGAATCTTGTTTGGATACAGAAATTCTATAAAACTGACTAATTCCCAATCCTGGAGACAAATCCGTAAATGTGCTACCTGCATCTGTCGATTCAAAAATACCACCATCTGAGCCTACAAATATGCTACCATTAAAAGCGCGGATAAAATGAATATCAGCGTGGGTGTATGAGTCGGTTCGGCTGTACCACTCATTAAGTTGTGAAAATGAATCCCCTCCATCACTCGATTTCCAGACATTTAAACAGCCTACATAAATTTCATTTTCATTGGTGTTAGAAACAGCAATGGCTAAATCATACCAGGATTGATCTCCTTCAAAGATATTAACAGTGTTCTCCATTTGTGTAAAAGTTGTACCACTGTCAGATGATTTGTAAATTCCTTGGTAGGTGCTATCTGAATTTGATGCCACCATATAAACAAGGTTGCCATTCGCTGGCGTGATATCAATAAAAAGACGTCCTGAAGTCGTTGGCAGTCCCTCTGTAATTTGTGTAAACGTTTCCCCTGCATCTGTGGATTTGTAAAATTCATCATTCGTAGTTGCATAAATGATATTTGAATTATTAGGTTTTACTTTGAGGTCTCTAAAACTACCAGATTGTTTGTTTGTCCAGTCATCACCACCATTTACAGATTTAAAAATCCCATTACTGGTTGCTACCCAAAGCATGTTGGTATTGTCTGGGTTTATATAGATTTCAGAGGTTCTGTATGGCGTGTTCGTAGGATTCATTCCTGTTTGTTGCCAATTGGCACCTGCATCTGTTGATTTCCAAATTCCTACACTTGTAGAACTGTTATAGTCATCATCGCCAGTGGCAATGTAAAGAATGTCTGTATTGCTTGGGTCAATAGCGATTCCAGAAACCCCAATTTGAGGTAAGAAGTCCGTCAAAGGAATGTACGTAGCCCCCGCATCTGTGGATTTCCAAATCCCACCTGCAGGCGATCCAACATAAATAATATCTGAATTGTCTGGATCCACAATGATGGTATTGACACGACCAAGGTTTGCACTGTTAGTCGATCGATTTAAAAAATCAGTGGGGCCCATAGATTCCCAATCACTTTCATCGGTTCTTACAGCCGTTGAACGTCGTTGTGATTTCTGAGAATTTTTAGCTTCCCATACGTCCCACAATTCTTGAGAGGTTGGTAAAAACCCATCGGCATTCACATAGTTTTGCCAAAAGGACTCCCAACGTTTGAAGGGTTTGTATCCACTTCCTTTAACGTCTGTGTCACGGGTTTCCCAATAAGTATTTCCGGCATCGACAATCTCTTTAAATGTTAAAGGATTGGCTTTGGTGTTTTTCAGGCCTTTCATCCAAGGCGTTCCAGAATCGACTTGTGCGTTGGAAAAAAGACAGCAAAAGGTACAGAGTACAATAAGAAGAGTTCTCATAATAGTTAAATTGGTTGGTTAATATAGTTTGTCTTCTTTTTAAGGAGACGGTTTGTTGTAAAAAATTAAATTGGTTTTGTAATGCGTTGCGCTTCTTTTTCGCGCGTTTTATTTATTTGAAATATTAAATTGGTATGTGATTTAATGAGATTGGATTTCGTTTGTTCGGCTTCTTTTAAGTCTGTATCCTCCACACTGTAAAGTTCGTGTAATTTACGAGCTAAGGTTTCGGTGACTTTCACACGTGCCAAAATACTGTTCGTTTTTAAGGATTTAGGGACGCTTTTTTTAATGTCTAAAAACAGTTGATTTATATCTTCAATGGGTTGTTTGAAAAAGATAGGATCGCCATTTTCAAGGTTTGTTATGGCGGTATCTAAAAGGGGGTAGTTGGGCCAGTCCGAAAATTCTTTGGGCACTGAACTGTTTGAAACAGGAGTATCTTCCGGTTCTGGAGCTTCTTCTGAGGGAATCGGGTACTCTATTAACCTGAGGTAGTGCAGGTGGTTTAGCAGGCGTTTCTTTACAGCCTTGAACCAACAGAAGTGCACACAAGCTTAGAATGGAATAAAGAACTCTGTTTTTTTTAAATTGTAAAATCACTACGCTTTGTTAAGGTTTAATATCCATCACAAATATCCAACTAAATAATTGAAATACATAATAGTGGTATTAGATATAAAATAGCGTTGTAGATTATTTCACAGAAACCCTATCATTTTTATTTACTTTTCCTATCATTTGTGATAGGATTTAAGTAGATTTTTGATAGGCTATTTGTAAAAGGAGTTGTTCTGGTTTCCTGTTGTCAAAATCAGATGAATTTTTCTTTAAAGTTTTTATAAGCACCTTGGTAAGCATCTATTAAAAACAAAAAACTCATAACTTTCTATAAGATAGATCGTTATGAGTTTTAAAAGTGGTGCCTCCAGGAATCGAACCAGGGACACATGGATTTTCAGTCCATTGCTCTACCAACTGAGCTAAGGCACCTCCTCGCATAATGCGGTTGCAAATATAGTGGAATTTTAATATTCGCAAAGTAAAATTTTATAAAAAATGGTTTTGTAGATTTACAGTCTAAATACGGAAGATGAATTTAATAATTGACATTGGAAATACAACAACCAAACTGGCTGTTTTTCAATTAGATAAAATAATAGAGGTTCAAACGATTTCCACTAAAGAGGTGGTTATGGAGGTTGAAAAATTACTTGAAAAGTTCTCTGAAATCAAACATGGACTGCTGTCAACGGTAAAAACTATGGACAATTTGGAGGTGGAGACGCTCCAAAAGTTGCTACCCATCAAAATTTTAGAGGCTTCTTTTAAGGTGCCTTTTAAAAACTGCTACGATACGCCACTTACTTTGGGAGTCGACCGTTTAGCACTTATGGCGGCGGCTGTTAAGCAGTCTCCTAATAAGAACGTTTTGGTGATCGATGCTGGGAGTTGTATTACCTATGATTTTATGGATGCCGACCAAAACTATCTTGGCGGCGCTATTTCGCCTGGAGTAGAGATGCGTTATAAATCACTAGAAGCATTTACGTCAAACTTACCATCCCTCCAAAAAACCATCCCCAATCAGCGCATTGGGAGCTCTACCGAAGCATCCATTCATTCAGGAGTTATCCATGGGGTACTACAAGAAATAGAGGGTACTATTAAGGTGTATCAAAATAAATATCCAGATTTAACAGTTATTTTAACAGGCGGAGACGCAGATTTCTTGTGTAAGCAATTTAAAATTAGCATATTTGCGAATTCAATTTTTCTTTTAGAAGGACTTAATTTTTTACTAGAATTTAATTCAAACTAATGATAAAAAAGTTTTTAATACTTATAACGGTTGTGTTTTCAGGCCTATCTTATGCACAACAAGGGTCGAGTTCACCTTATTCATTTTATGGCATCGGAAGTTTAAAATTTAAGGGCACAGTAGAAAATCAATCCATGGGAGGATTAAGTGTGTATTCTGACAGTATCCATATTAATCTTCGAAATCCAGCTTCTTTTGCAGGTAAAAATCTAAAATCTTTCAACAATGAATCCCGACCTATAAAATACACAGTAGGGGGGAGTCATTCAGAGGTAAAGCTTTCTAGTGGTTCACAAACCGATAAATCAAGTACATCTTCGTTGGATTATTTGGCAATAGCCGTTCCACTTGGAAAATTTGGAGCTGGATTTGGTGTCTTGCCTTATTCTTCAGTAGGGTATAAATTACAGTCAACAGATGCTGACGATGTTCTTCAATATAAATACAGAGGCGAAGGGGGATTAAATAGAGTCTTTTTAGGATTTGGATACCAATTGTCTAATGATTTTAGATTGGGAGTAGATGCCAGTTATAATTTTGGAAATATAAAAAACACGAATATCGCTTTTGGATATAATTCAGAAGGCGAATTGTTGCAATACCATTCGAGAGAGCAAAATAGATCAGATTTAGGCGGGCTTACTTACAACTTTGGATTGATGTTCTCTAAACTCATAAAATCAAATTTAGAGGTCACAGCTTCAGCAACTTTTTCGCCAAGCTCCGAACTGACTTCATCAAATAGCCGTTCCTACTCAACAATCGTAATTGACCCTACAACGCAACAAGAATTTACAATTAATATTTCAGAAGTTGACTTGTCTGTTTTTAATTTACAGACCACTAAACTGACACTACCTTCTAAAACATCTTTTGGTTTCGGAGTTGGTGCGCCTAGAAAATGGTTTGCAGGTGTAGAGTATACGTATCTTAAAGCAAGTGAATTTTCCAATCGACTTTTAACCATTCAGAATGCGACCTATGAAGATGCTGCAACAATTTCTGTTGGAGGGTTCTACATTCCAAAATTTGATTCTTTTAATCGTTACTGGAAACGCATCGTTTACAGAACAGGGATTCGTTTTGAAGACACAGGATTGCGAATAAATAATGAAGACATCAAAGAGTTTGGCATATCTTTTGGAGTAGGACTTCCAGTAGGGCGTATATTCTCAAATGCAAACATTGGTTTTGAGATTGGGACACGTGGTGTAAATACCGCCAATCTAGTAAAAGAAAACTTTGTTAAATTTCAAATGAGTTTATCTTTAAACGATCGCTGGTTTGAAAAACGAAAATTTAATTAACAATACAATTAATTAGTGGCTTTGTAAAGAGTCAAAAATATCTGAAATAAATAAAAAAATAGCCTGATGAAAACGAAAACTACCCTTTTAATCGCATTTCTTTTTTTAAGCATCACTACCATTTTTTCACAAAATGAAAAGGATTTAGAAACACTTTCTATCTTTAGTGAATTAGCCAAGTCTAAAAACTACACAGCGGCATACACGCCTTGGATGGAAATTAGAAATCGCAATCCAAAATTTAACAAAGCTATTTTTGTTTATGGAGAGCGAATCCTAGATTATAAGATTGACAATTCTGAAGGCGAAGAAAAAATTAGCTTCATTAAAGATATGTTGAAACTTTGGAAAGAGCGTAAAGCTGTTTTCCCAAACGTGACTCCTAGTGGCGCCTACCTGGCAAAAGCCTGTCAGTTGGAATATGATTACAGGGAAATTTTAAACAAGACAAACGAAGTGCTCTATGCTTGTTTTGACACTGCTTATACTACCGATGCCAAAACGTTTACAAACCCTAAGAGTTTGTACACTTACTTTTCATTGATGGTGGACCTTTATGATGCCAAAGGAAAAACAGCCCAACAATTGTTTTCTAAGTACGATGATATTAGCGAGAAAATTGAGTTTGAAGTTAAAAACTATACCAACAAGCGAAATGCATATTTAGATGAAGAAGGTCAGGTTAAAGAACTGGCTAAGAAAGAGGCACGTAAACTTAAATCGTACGATAGTTATTTAAGAGCCTATGATAAAATTGCTGGGAGTATTGACACCAAATTAGGATCTAGAGCCAATTGCGAAAACTTAATCCCACTATATCAAAGAGATTTTGAAGAATTTAAAAATGACGGAGTTTGGTTACAACGTGCCATGAACAGAATGTATGCAAAAGGCTGTAACGACGATCCGTTGTTTGTTCAAATTGTAGAACAAAAAAATGCATTAGAACCCAATGCGGATACCGCATTTTATTTAGGAATCTTAAAAGACAAAGCAGGAAAGAGTTCAGAAGCATTGAGTTACTACAACCAAGCTGTTGAATTAGAATCTGATAATTTTGAGAAATCTAAAATTTTATATAAAATAGCAACGAACTTCAAAAAGAAAGGGCGTTACGGTCAGGCAAGAACTTACTTTATGAAAGCACTCAGAGCAAATCCAAGTATGGGAAGAGCCCACTTAGCCATTGCAGCGATGTATGCTAAAAGTGCCAATAATTGTGGAACGGATAATTTTTCAAAAAGAGCCGTTTATTGGTTAGCAGCAAAAGAAGCTGCGAAAGCAGGACGCATAGACCCAACAATGAAGAAAAATGCTGCAAAATCTATTGCAAATTATGAAGCCAAGGCACCGACAAAAAGTGAAATATTTTCTTCGGGCCGTGCAAGTCAAATCATCAAAGTTGACTGTTGGATTCAACGTTCGGTAACAGTACCTTCGCTTTAATGAACTTTGATTCTAACATACTATTAAAAAATAGCGTTCCACTTGCTGTGGTAGCGATGTTTTTTTCTTGTAACAACACCCTAAAAGAAGTCCAAGGGCTTGATGTCGCCTCTTATGCACCGCTGTCTATCGCCGAGAATATCAATACAAAATACACCGACTCTGGCCGTTTAACAGTTATCTTGATAAGCCCAAAAATGGTCAACTTTACAAACCGTGAGTTTCCGTTTTATAAATTTCCAGAGGGAATTGATCTCACTCTTTTTGATGATGACCAAAATAAAAACACGGTAACTTCTGATCATGCGATCGTGTATGAGGAAACCGATTTAATTGATTTGCAAGGCAATGTGGTTTTAACAACATCCACCAACGATACTTTATTTACAGAACAACTTTTTTATGATCAAAAAAAGGAGTGGCTTTTCACTAACCATCCTGTGAAATTCAGAACCAAAGATTATATCACCAACGGAGTTGGATTTGATTCCAACAAAAATTTCACCAATGCGCAAGTCCTTGAAGTCAATGGCCGCATCTTTATTGATGAATAATTCGTATATTTATCCCACTAACTTTAGCTGTTAATTCAACTCTATAAAAAATGAAAATTCTTTCAATTCTACAGTATTTATATTTAGGGTTTGCTGCCTTGTTTCTTTTCGATGCGATCAATAAATGGAACGTCGATCGAAATGCAGCCTACATATCTTTGTTTTTTTCAGTGTTGGCGGTAGCGATGTTTTTCTTTCGTAAAAAATTCAAGAAGCGATTTCAAGATCGCGGTAAATTGTAGTCATGACCATAGACCTCTTGATTATTATTTTTAGTTTGATATTATCTGCATTTTTTTCAGGGATGGAAATCGCGTACGTCTCCTCAAACAAAATTCATATTGAAATTGAGAAAAAACAAGGCGGGTTATTATCAACATTATTAACCAAAATCACTGCGAAACCATCTAAGTTTATAGCAACCATGCTTATTGGAAATAATATAGCCTTGGTGATTTATGGGTTTTATATGGGGGATTTACTTGTCGATTGGTTTGCATCCTATTTGCCGTCTTCCAGTATGCTGATCAACTACCTTTTTGACGAGCTAAGTTTGCTGACGCAAACCATAATTTCAACACTAGTTATACTCGTTACGGCTGAGTTTCTGCCAAAAGTATTTTTTCAGATTTATGCCAACTCCTTACTAAAGTTATTTGCGGTTCCTGCGTATCTGTTTTACGTCCTATTTTCTTTTGTGTCTGATTTTGTAATATGGATATCTGATGTCATTCTGAAATATCTATTCAAAACAGAAGGGGATGAGGTCCAGTTAGCGTTTACCAAAGTAGAGTTGGGCAATTATATCAGTGAACAAATGGAGTCCGTAGAAGCGCATGAGACCATTGATAGTGAAATTCAAATTTTTCAAAATGCCCTCGATTTTTCGGAAGTTAAATCTAGAGAAGTTATGGTTCCTCGAACGGAGCTGACCGCCATCGAAATTCATGATTCCATCAATCACCTAAACGAATTATTTACCCAAACAGGACATTCTAAAATACTGGTGTACAAAACAACCATTGATGATATTTTGGGTTATGTTCATTCATTTGATTTATTTAAAGATCCAAAAAATATAAAATCAATGTTGCGGCCTGTAGAATATGTACCGGAAACCATGTTCGCAAAAGATGTTTTGAACGTTTTGATTAAAAAACGCAAGAGTTTAGCCGTTGTTTTAGATGAATATGGGGGAACTTCTGGGATTATGACCGTGGAAGACGTTATTGAAGAATTAGTAGGCGAAATTGAAGATGAACACGATACGGTCGAGCTTATTGAAGAAAAAACCAACGAAAACACCTATATATTCTCGGCACGTTTAGAAGTAGACTATATTAATGAAACTTACAAACTTCAACTTCCTGAAAGCGAAAACTACGAGACACTCGGTGGGTTTATAGTCAATCATACAGAAGAAATACCAGAGAAAAATCAAGAAATTAGAATTGAACAATTTCATTTTACTATCAAAGAAGTATCCAATACTAAAATCGAATTAGTACAGCTTAAAATCTCAGAAGAAATTTAATTTAACCCCCTTCTTTGAATTATATTCTTTTCTCCTTTTATTATTTCAAAGAAATTGGTATTTTCGTCCACTATATTAAAAAAAATAACACACACTACAAATGGCAGTTTTAAATAAAATTAGACAACGTTCAGTATTCTTAATCGTAATAATTGCTCTCGCATTATTTTCCTTTGTTTTTACTGGCATTTTTGAAAATTTAGGATCTTCAAACAAAACACAAACCGTTGTTGCAACGATTAACGGCGAAGATATTGAACGCGATGCGTTCATGAATCAAGTTGAAAACATCCAACGCCAGTCCGGTGGTTCTGTTTCAAATACCCAAGCAATGAACCGTGTTTGGGATCAGGAAGTAAGAAACAAAGTAATGCAAACTCAATACGATGCTGTTGGAATCTCCATTGAAAGAGATTATATGCGTCAGTTATTAAAGCAAAACTTAGGAACTTTTGAAGAATTCAAAAATGAAGCTGGTTTGTTTGACGAAGACAAACTCAACGAATTTATTGCAAACCTAAAAGCCATTGCTCCAGAAACGACCACGCTAAACGGAAGTGCTGTAAACTATAAAGCATGGACTGATTTTGAACAAAATATTTCTCAAACTGGCGTTCAGCAAACGTATTTTAGCCTTGTGAAAGCAGGCGTTATTGGAACACTTACTGAGGGTGAATTAGAATATGCATTGGAAAATGACAATGCGGACATTAAATATGTTCAAATTCCATTTACTTCTATAGCAGACAGTTTAGTATCCGTTAAGAAATCGGAAATTTCTAGCTATGTGAAAGCAAATCCAAGCAAATACGAAGTGGAAGCTTCAAGAGATTTAGTCTATGTTCAGTTTAAAGAAGTAGCTTCTTTAGAAGATGAGCAGCAAATCCAAGCAGATTTAACAGCACTTATTGCTGATAAAGTAGAATTTAATGAAGCGGCCAAAGCCAACGAAACTGTTGTAGGTTTTCAAAACACTACCGATGCTCAAGCATTTGTAAATGCCAATTCATCGGTTAAGTATAATGATGCTTATGTGTTCGCATCTAGCTTTCCAACAACTGTTGCAGATCAAATCGCAGCGTTAAACTCAAATGAAGTTTTTGGACCTTATAAAGATGGAGCAGCGTACAAGTTGTCAAAACAAGTTGCTAAAAAAATGATGTCAGATTCTACGAAAGTACGCCACATTCTGATTCCATTTGTAGGATCGGTTCGTGCTGATGCTGCCGTCACCAAAACAGATGCACAAGCAAAAACAACTGCTGATAGTATTTATAAAGTGATTCGTTCTAAACGTTCTAAATTCAAAAGTTTACTGTCTTTATCATCTGATAAAGTGAGTAACGAAAAAGAAGGCGTTATTGAATTTGCTTATACAGACGCATTTGCAGAAGAATTTAAAGCCTATGCTTTTGAAAACCCTAAAGGAAGTTTAGGCGTTGTGAAAACAAACTTTGGATATCATATTATTGAAATCTTAGATCAAGGAAAAAAACAAGAAGCATTTAAAATCGCAACGATTGTACAAGAGATTGAGCCATCAATTAAAACAATAGATGGAGTTTTTACGGATAAATCTAAATTTGAAATCGCGGTTGCCAATGCTGATTTCAATGAAGTCGCTAAAGAAAATAACTATACAACATCCCCAGTAAGCAGCATTAAAGAATTGGACGAAACAATTCCAGGTCTTGGTGTTCAGAGAGCCATTGTAAGATGGTCATTTGAAGAAGGTGTTGAAGTAGGAGATTTTAAAAGTTTCAATATGTCAGGTGGTGGTTTTGTAGTTGCTAAAGTAACAGCTGTCAATGAAGCCGGATTAATGAGTGTTGAAAAAGCATCCATTACGGCACTTCCAGAAATCAGAAAAGAAAAGAAAGCGGAAATGATTAAAAACCGTATTTCTGCAACCACTTTAGAAGCGATTGCTTCTGATGAAGGACAGACGGTTAAAACAGCCGTTGCTGTAAACATGAAAAACGCAACACTTTCAGGGTCAGGAAGAGAGCCTAAAGTCATCGGAGCGGCGTTTGGTTTAGAAGTAGGAGCCACCTCAAAATTAATTGTTGGTGCCAATGGCGTCTATGCAATTCAACTGACAAAGTTAACGCCTGCAGAGCCGTTGCCAAATTATCAAGCCTCTGCAAACCGTGTAGGTCAAGCCAAGTCAAGCGCTGTCAATACACAACTTTACAATGCACTGAAGGAAGCCTCTGATATCGAAGATAACAGAGCGACTTTCTACTAAGGAACTCATTAAAATACTAGATATAAAAGGACTCAGAAATGGGTCCTTTTTTTTATGCTTTAAATAGTAATTGAGAACGTAGAAGAAGCTTAGTTTTTATAAAATCATTTCAGATTCATCTATTAAAATTAGACTCGATTTTTTTTGTTATCTCAAAAAATCGTGTAAATTTGATGGCATTAGACCCCAAATCTAAATCTTCAATACGCAATTTAACCGAAGTTTTAGATCTAATTTTATTGAAATACGTTTTATAAACTATAGAGGTTTATAGTTGTCTGAGCAAAAATATTTTGCAAATAAAATAAGACACTCATATGTAAAAGAAATAAATGCAATAGTGCGGATATATTCAATTTACAAACAATTAAAACCAAACTCTTACGAATGAAAAAAGTGAAATTATTTTTTGGAATTTTAATAGGATTGATGATTTTCTCATCTTGCTCAAGCGATGATGATTCTAACTCGAATTCAGTATCAATTGTTGGAATATGGAAACCAATAAAAGAAGTTTTTGTTTGTTCAACAGGAAACGAACAAACTTCTAATTTTTCAACTTGCCTATTAATGACCAGACTGACCTTTAACTCAGACAATACGTTCAATAACCAAGAGTATTCTGAAGACACAGGCGATTGCCTTGAAAACTTCAGCAATGGAACTTGGACTCTAATAAACAACAATCTAACATTTAATCCATCTGAAGTATCTGTCAATCCAACCTTTTTTGAATTGACAGATAACATTATTAAAACCGGTTACTACAATAACGATAATCTTCTTACTTGTGACAACGGAAGTGAACTTTCACATAGCTATGTTGAATATATAAGAATTGAATGACCCCCCTCTCGCCACGCTTTTGCTCATGCCCAGTAAGCGAAACAAAACTAGAAAAGAGAAATAAATGAGTAGAACATATAAGAATGAATTTGTTAACGGCACAAGCGAGACGCCTTATTTCGGACGTTATAGCTCATTTAGATAAACTATAAAGCTCAAGTGTTAATTAAAATTGAGCTAAAAACACTATCTTTATGAGCTAAATAAGTAAATCATGATTACATCAAGAGAGACAGAAATAATTGCAACTATAAAATCAAGAGTAGAATGTTCATCAAAAGAGGTGTTTGATAGTATCTCTGTGGAATTGAGTTATGCTACTCTAAAAAGGGCTTTATCAAAATTAGTTTCTGAAAATTACATTATAACCAAAGGAAAAGGTAAAGGAACTAAATATCTAATTTCACCGGTATATGAGCTGATTCAACCTGTTGATGTTGAAAAATATTACAAAAAAGAGATTGACCAACGTGAAATAAAACAAAATTTCAATTTTGAAGTTATAAATCAAGTACTAAAAAGACATAGTGTATTCACTAAAAATGAACTGGAAAAACTATCATTACTTCATAACGATTATAAATATAATATTGCGCAACTTTCAAACATTGAGTACAAAAATGAGCTAGAAAGATTGGCGATAGACTTAAGCTGGAAATCTTCTCAAATTGAAGGCAATACTTATTCTCTTTTAGAAACAGAA
This sequence comes from uncultured Flavobacteriaceae bacterium, assembly GCA_943787365.1. Taxonomy (GTDB): domain Bacteria; phylum Bacteroidota; class Bacteroidia; order Flavobacteriales; family Flavobacteriaceae; genus Hel1-33-131. The sequence continues at coordinate 121,743 of CALSMD010000003.1, read as the reverse complement.
AGATTGTTAAAGGAAAAAGAAACTGCATCGGGCAAAACAAGAGAAGAGGCAACAATGCTTTTAAATCATAAGGATGCTTTGGATTTCATTACAGATAATCCAGATTATTTACTTCCTCTATCTGTTTCAAAAATTGAAGATATACACAGTATATTAATAAAAGAACTTGCCGTAGAACGAAATCTCAGAAAAAGACGGGTAGGTATTTCTGGAACTAACTATCGACCGCTAGACAATGAATTTCAAATATTAGAAGCTTTAAGGAATGCATGTGATGTGATAAACATAAAAGAAAATGTATTTGAAAAAGCATTAATTTCATTGGTGCTGATTTCGTACATCCAGCCATTTATGGACGGAAATAAAAGAACAGCAAGAATCGTAAGTAATGCAATCCTGATGAATGAAAGTTATTGTCCTTTGTCGTTCAGGACTGTTGACTCGATTGATTATAAAAAAGCAATGTTGATATTTTATGAACAGAATAATATTTCAAGTTTTAAAGAGATATTTATCAATCAATTTGAATTTGCAGTGAATACTTATTTTTAGAATGATAAAAAACGAGCTTTAACAAAGTGTCATTTGTACTGCGACTCGCTGTTGCAACACCACCAATTCCCAGTAAGCGAAACAAAACTAGAAAAGAGAAATAAATGAGTAGAACATATAATAATGAATTTGTTAACGGCATCACGCCAACAGCGTGACGCCAGCTTAGGCTAACCGCAACAAACCATACACAAACACGTTAGCCATATTATGAACGGAATGATATTTGAGATCATTTAAGAAACTTACATTATGAAAAAAATCATACTTCTTTTATTTCTGACTTTCGGAATTAAAACAGCATTTGCGGATTGTGCAATGAGTGCAATGTATTTCTTTCCAGAAACTAAAGAAATTGGCTTGAATTCAAAATTCATCATTCAAGGTTACGCATATAGTCAAAAGACCATAAATAGTTTTAAAAACAGAAAAGTTTATCTGGAAAGTGAAAGCGGAGAATTAATTGAACTGAATCTTGAAGAATTCTATACAGGACAGATGCAATTAACTCAAGCTATCTTTTGTCCAACATCAGAATTAAAACCTAATACAAAGTACTTTCTTAAATACTTTGACCAAACCGAAAATGAAGGAAGAGAAATGAAACAATATAACAGAGAGAAAAAAGTGAGAGAAAAAGTTTATTGGAAAACAACAGACACAAAGGAACTTGAAACTCTGAATGCTAATCTGAATGTTGAATTTGAAAAAACCGAAGTTGTACACTATGGTTGTGGACCATCTGCGAATGCAATTTTTGATGTTAAAAATAAATCGGAATATGAAACCTGGTATAAGACAGAGGTTGTAGACTTAAGCACTAACAATAAAAAAGTATTTTATATTAAAGAATGGAATGGTAAGTTGAATGTTGGACACGGAATGTGTGCAGGAGCATTTACCTATAAAAATAAAGGAAAATATAAAGTTAGGTTCACGCCAATGAATACTAACGGAAAATCATTAAAAACTACTGACTGGACAACTTTTGAAAGTCCGTTTATGAGTGACAAAAGTCCATTCGGAAATTAGAAATACTATGGCTAACAACACCTAAACTGCATTAAAACGGAGTTTAGCCAAACGTTAAAGAACTCAAAAACGCCCTCTTTTTTTATAAAATCATTTCTGAATACCCAACAACCGTCGTATAACCTTTGGCCTTAAAATACTCTATAGCAGCTGCGTTTCCGGTTGCTAGGAAGAAGTCACCACCCCAAGCGCCCAAACTCTTAATAGCGCCCTTATAATCCGAAAACAAGGCCTCTTTTAAAGGGGGTTGTTGGATGAGCGTAGAGATATAACCTTCATGCTGTTCAATCAGCGATTCAAAGGTTTTTAAGTCTGTACAATTTAAGAGGTCTAAAGTCAAGCCATTCAGTGCTGAAAAATCAAGGGATTGATTTGCAGTGAGTGTTTTATAGGAGGCAATCCCGTCTCTACTGTTTTGTTTTTGATTGCGATGCACAAAAAATAAACTATCCAAAAATGGAGGTAAAAACTCTACTGGTTTGATCGTTGGTTTTCCTTTATCCAACTGATATAAAATCCCCGTATCCTGTTGTGCGCAAGCAATGTCAAATCCACTGCCGCCAAAAGTCAGTTTCAATAATTCAAAAGCATCCACTTTGGCCCATTGCGCCAAATTATTAATCAAAGTAGAGGAAGACCCCAACCCCCAATTTTCAGGAAATTCTAAGGTAGAAGTTAATGCATAGCCTTTATGCGTTTCAAAAAGCAAAGGGTTCAACTGTTGTAAAGCGTCCAAAACTTGCACGAGACGAACGGCAATGTCTGAAGTATCTGTTGTGGATATTTTTAAAGCAGCATCAATCGTGAATTTTGCTTCAAACCAAACAGTGCCTTCATTGGAAATGCTTTTCCAAAGGATTGTATTTTCAGAAGTCGATTCAACTGATAAGGATTGCCCAAATTTAGCAGGCAATGCCAGAGCCAAAGCACCATCTAAGACCGCATATTCTGCACTGATCAATAATTTCCCATGACTGTAAAACGTTTGCATTAGGCTCTTAAATTTTCAATTGCTTCCACCACCGCACTGTGGGTGACCGTATGGGTTTTGAAGTGTTCGATTAAGTGTATCTTTTCAGCGGCATTTGCTTTAAATTGATTCAATATATTAAGCAAGTGCATTTTCATATGTCCTTGTTGAATTCCTGTGGTAGTGAGAGATTTTAAGGCCGCAAAATTTTGAGCCAATCCAGCCACCGCCACAATCTCCATTAATTCTTTGGCAGAAGGTTTTCCTAATAATTCCAAGGCTGTTTTTACCAGTGGATGCAAACCTGTCAATCCACCTACGGTTCCGAGTGCGAGCGGTAATTCAATCCAAAACTTAAACATTCCATCTTTTATAGAAGCATGCGTTAAACTCGAGTAACTCCCCGAGCGTGCCGCATAGGCATGTACGCCCGCTTCCACCGCTCTAAAGTCATTTCCGGTGGCTAACACCACCGAATCCACGCCGTTCATAATTCCCTTGTTGTGCGTCACCGCACGGTAAGGTTCTATTTCGGCAATGCGCACTGCTTGCATAAAAGTATCTGCAAATTCTTGACCTGTATAGGTGTTTGTTGCGAGTGAATCCACTTTGCAACTCACTTCGGCACGTACCAAGCAATCCGGTACATAGTTAGATAAAATACTCATCACCACCTGAATGTCTTTTGAGCATACTTTAAAGGTTGTCGCAATTTGCTCCAAACACGAATTGATGAAATTTGCTCCCATGGCATCTTTCGTTTCAAACGTGGTATGCAACTGGTAATACCCTGAAAGTTTCGCTGTTTTATCAACCAATGCGATGTCTAAAATACCGCCGCCACGCGCTTCCATGTTTTTGGTGATGGCTTTCGTTTCTTCAAAAAGTTGTGGCTTTATCGTTTTAAAAAGAGCTTCCAATTCAGAAAACGCTCCATGAAACATAAAATGAACCTGACCTACTTTGGTAGTCGAGAGTACTTCTGCTTTGAAGCCTCCACGTTCCATCCAAAATTTAGCAGCATTACTTGCCGCCGCAACTACCGAACTTTCTTCGATCGTCATTGGAATGACGTGCATTTTATCGTTAATCAAAAAATTTGGAGCCACTCCAAAAGGGAGGTAAAAATTAGAAATTGTATTTTCAGTAAACTCGTCATGAAGCTTTTGAAGCACTTCATCCGTATTCCAATACCGTTCCAAATCAGCTTTTGCTTTCGGGTTATTTTGAAAATGATGAGCGATCAACCAATCAATTTTTTCAGCTTTTGTAAACTTTGAAAATCCAGAAACGGAATTCTCCATGTGTGTCTATTTTTGAAACACAAAGATACTATTCTTGATATTATTATAGAGCTGCAATTATTCTAATTGCGTATTTATCTGTTATTATCTCAGGTTTTCTCCTAAATTTTTAGTAAACTTGACCTAATATTATCGAAAATTCAATTCAAAATGAAAACTCCTTTTATCTACTTATTCACGTGCTTGTTTATTTTAACAGCAACCGCTCAAAAAAAATCCATTTCATTGGATCAAATTTGGGATGGTACTTTCAGAACAGAGGGCATGACGGCCTTACACTCGATGAATAATGGACAACAGTATTCAGTCTTGAATTTTGATAGATCGGCACGATCGACTTCCATTGATTTATACGATTACAAAACTTTATCCAAAGTAAAAACCATTGCAAGCTCTCAATCGATGGATGCAATTCCGTATTTCACAAACTATACGTTTAGTGACGATGAGCGTCAAGTGATTTTAGAAACCGAAACAGAACCCATATTTCGGTATTCTGCTTTAGGAATTTATTATGTTTACAATATAAATTCTGAAAGTCTTGAAAAAATTTCAGAGGATAAAATTCAAGAACCTGCTTTTTCCCCAGATGGCACGAAAGTGGCTTATGGACGAATGAATAATTTATTTATAAAAGACCTTATTTCTGGAGCCACAAAACAAATCACTTTTGATGGAGAGAAAAATAAAATCATTAATGGGATTACGGACTGGGTTTACGAGGAAGAATTTGCTTTTGTAAGGGCTTTTGAATGGAATGCTTCCAGCAATAAAATTGCGTTTATTCGTTTTGATGAAACCGAAGTTCCTGAGTTTTCAATGGACATTTATGGCACTGATCTGTATCAAACTCAAGAAGTATTTAAGTACCCAAAAGCAGGAGAGAAAAACGCCGAAGTGTCGCTTCATTTTTACGATCTAAACGCGGATCAAATTTCAACGGTTGCATTGTCTAAGGAGTACAACGACTTTTACATCCCTAGAATTAAATGGACAAAAGACTCAGACATACTGTCAGCACAGTACATGAACAGACATCAAAATAACTTAGACCTTTGGCTCATCAACCCAACAACGAATAAAGCTGATTTGGTGCTTACTGAAAAAGACGATGCCTATGTGGATGTGACAGACAACCTGACATTTTTAAAAGATAACAGCTTTATTTGGACCAGCGAAAAAGATGGATTTAATCATATTTATCACTATACCAACGAAGGGAAGTTAAAAAATCAAATCACAAAAGGTGATTGGGAAGTCACCGCTTATTATGGGTACAATGAATCTGCCAAAACAATTTATTACCAATCTGTAGAAAATGGTTCTATCAATAGAGATGTGTATTCAATTCGATTGAACTGTAAAAACAAAAAACGGCTCTCTTTAGAAGAAGGTACGAATGATGCTTCTTTTAGTGCAGATTTCACCTATTTTATCAAAACCTATTCCAGTGCCTCTACGCCTCAAAAATTTACATTAAACGATTCTAAATCGGGCAGACTGGTTAAAAACATCAAAGACAACTCGGCACTTTTAGAAACACTCGGGACTTATAAGTTTTCTAATAAAGAGTTTAGCACCATTAATGTCAATGGAAACGATTTGAATATGTGGATGCTCAAACCAGCCGATTTTGATCCTTCTAAAACCTACCCACTTTTAATGTTTCAATACTCAGGGCCTGGGTCTCAACAAGTGGCCAATAGATGGTATGGCTCACGCGATTTTTGGCATCAATATTTAGCGCAACAAGGCTATGTTGTCGCTTGTGTAGATGGACGTGGAACGGGATTCAAAGGCGCAGATTTCAAAAAAGTCACTTATTTAAATCTAGTCAAATACGAAACTGAAGATCAAATTCAAGCCGCAAAACAAATTTCAGATTTATCCTATATAGATAAAAGTCGCATTGGAATTTGGGGGTGGAGTTACGGCGGTCACATGAGTACCAATTGTTTACTGAAAGGGAACGATGTGTTCAAAATGGCCATTGCAGTTGCTCCTGTGACAAGCTGGCGTTTTTACGACACCATTTACACCGAACGTTTTATGAGAACTCCTCAAGAAAATCCAAGTGGCTACGATGACAATTCTCCATTTAATTATCCAGAATTGTTAAAAGGCGATTACCTTTTAGTGCATGGATCAGGCGATGACAACGTGCATGTGCAACATACAATGCGCATGGTAGAAGCCTTGATTCAAGCGGACAAACAATTTGATTGGGCTATTTACCCTGATAAAAACCACGGGATTTATGGCGGAAATACCACCATGCATTTATACACTAAAATGACCAATTTTTTACATGAGAAATTGGGCGATAAACGAACGAATTAAAATTAACCAATAAACAATTTACTAACTAACATTAAATTTATGTCAACTACAACTACTGCAAATCAAAAAGAACTCTGGGGACACCCCGTTGGATTATATGTACTATTTTTCACGGAGATGTGGGAACGGTTTTCTTACTATGGAATGCGCGCTATCTTGGTTATTTATATGATTGCTGAAGCCTCTCACATAGATGGCCCTGGCTTGAGTTGGTCAAAACTTGAAGCGTATCAACTGTATGGTTGGTATGTAATGTTGGTATACGTAATATCAATTCCCGGTGGTATTTTAGCCGATAAAGTCTTGGGACAGAGAAAAACAGTGATGCTTGGTGCTGTCATCTTATGTTTAGGTCATGGAACCTTAGCTATTGAGGCTGAATGGGCATTCTTTACAGGTTTGAGTTTGATTATTTTAGGAGTCGGTTGTTTAAAACCTAATATCTCCACCATGGTTGGAGGTCTTTATAAAAAAGGAGATATAAGACGTGATAAGGGTTTTAGTATTTTCTATATCGGAATTAATTTAGGTTCATTATTAGCGACATCGGTAATTGGAATTGTTGTTGCCCAATGGGGATGGCATGCTGGTTTTGGTTTAGCCGGAATTGCAATGTTATTTGGATTACTGGTATATATTTGGGGACAAAAATACATTAGTCATGTAGGAAATAAACCTACAGTTGAAGAAATGAAAAATGATATTTCTTTAGTTAAAATATTTTCAAATATTTTTAAATCGCCTGCTCAATTAGCAGTTCTAGTCATTTTATTAGCACTCTCTCTTTACGCAGGATTTACTTTTGAAGGCGTTGATCATTGGGGTTATGGAGCTTTGTTTATCTTCCTTTCATTTGTAGTAGGATTATTAATGATGATTTTTAAAAGTTTAGAATCACAAATATTAAAAGACCGTTTCTTAGTCTTATTACTTTCTTTTTTATTGGTCATTGTTTTTTGGGGAGCCTTTGAGCAAGCAGGTGGATTAATGAGTGTTTACACAGAAACAAAAACAGATAGAATGCTACTTGGCTACTTAATACCAACGCCAATGTTTCAAGGTTTAAATGCTGGATTTATCATATTACTGGCCGTTTGGGTCGCAAACATTTGGGCAAAACGAAAACTTAAAAACAAAGAAGCCTCCTCTTTATTTAAAATGGCAACGGGAACAATAATTATGGGCTTAGGGTTTGTATTTATGATTTTAGCCGTAAGAGAATACGATGCGAACGGAAGTTCTGGAATGCAATGGTTGGTTCTAGCTTATTTATTCCATACCATTGGAGAGTTGTGTTCTTCTCCTGTATCCTTATCATTCGTAACCAAACTAGCACCCGTTAAATATGCATCTTTAATGATGGGACTGTATTTTGCAGCCACTGGACTTGGAGGTAAAGTTGCAGGTATTTTAGGTGAGAAATCAGAACACTTTGGAGAGTACACTATCTTTACAGGAATTGTAATCTTTACAGTAGCCTTTGGATTATTAGTAATTGCATTACTGAAACCATTAAAACGTTTAACGCATGGTGCCGAAGACAACGAAAGACTGTTAGACGCTTCAATCGCAGAATAACATAAAACATTACAAACCTCATAGATCATTTTCTATGAGGTTTTTTTTTGCAAAGTCGTTCGTAATTTAAATACATGAACAAGACCGAAATAGTCACTGAAAGAATAAAATTAAGATTGATTGACTTATCAGATTTAGAGTCAATCCACAATCTACATTCTTTACCGGAAACAGATGCCTATAATGCGTTGGGAATTCCAGAAACTATTGAAGAAACCAAGACTGTAATCGAACCGTGGATTTTAGAGAATCAATTGAATGAAATAAAAAATTATACGTTTGCAATTGACAACAAATTAAACGGAACATTCATGGGTTTGTTTGGACTAAAACTCGGCAATAAGAAATACAAAAGAGCTGAGGTTTGGTATAAAATACATTCAGATTACTGGAACAAAGGCTACGCAACAGAATCATTAAGAGCAATCCTGAATTTCGGTTTTGAGACGCTCAAATTACACCGCATAGAGGCCGGTTGTGCTGTAGAAAACACAGCCTCTTTTAAAGTTTTAGAGAAAGCAGGAATGATACGCGAAGGACGCTTGAGACAAGTATTGCCTTTGAAATCAGGTTGGTCAGATAATTTTGAATATTCAATACTTGAAACTGACGAAAGAAAGAAAAAATAAATTTTATTCAAAGTCTCTAATAATGAATCGAATTTAGTAAATTAACCAATTAACCAATTAACCAATTAACCAATTATGAGTATTGATATTAATGATATGTTCAAAGACAAAGTCTTGGGGCATCCAGCAGGACTTTTTGTATTATTTTTTACCGAGATGTGGGAACGTTTTTCCTACTACGGAATGCGAGCCTTGCTCGTTATGTTTTTCACCGCATCACTCCTGGATGGGGGTTGGGGTTGGCCTCGTGAGCATGCCTATGCAATCTTTGGTACTTACACCTCACTGGTCTATTTGTCGACCCTCTTAGGCGGCTACTTTGCAGATAAGAAAATTGGCTATCGCTATGCGGTTGTCATCGGTGCATTACTCATGACATTGGGCCACGGCGCTATGGCAATTGAAACACCATTCTTTATCTATTTAGGATTGACTTTATTAGTATTTGGAAGTGGATTTTTTAAACCAAATATGACCTCAATCATCTCTGAAATGTACAAAGGCAAAGACGAGAAAAAAGATGGTGCTTATACTATTTTTTATATGGGCGTCAATGCAGGAGCCTTTTTAGGAATTCTGTTGTGTGGTTACCTAGGCGAACAAGTAGGATGGCGTTGGGGCTTTGGCTTGGCAGGAATTTTTATGTTGTTTGGACTGCTTCAATTTTGGTTTGCTCAAAACATTTTTGGCGACATCGGAACAAAACCTGTAAAGGTTGATGCTGCAACAATTGAGCTCAGTACAGACGAACCGAAGTTAAATCCGTTTACATCGCTTCAATTAGGGTTGATTGCCGTCGCAGGACTTTTGGGAATCTCATGGATTTTTAATGACCCTATTTCTAAAATATCAGAAGGTGCTTACAACTTATTTGATTTTAGTATGTTTGGAATCGAAGGTTCTAACTTAGCAATATTATCTGCATTAGGATTGTTTGTATTGTTATTATGCATCCGAATTCCAAAGTATGATAGAATCACGCGCGACCGTATGTTGGCCGTGATGTTTTTTGCGTTTATCACGATTTTCTTTTGGGCTATTTTTGAACAAGCACCAAGTTCCTTAACTATTTTTGCACGGGATTATACCCAACGCGTACTTGAAGGAAATTCAGCCTTTATTTTTAAAATCGTCAATACCCTTATGACCGTGATTCCTTTGGGAATTATCACTTGGGTTTTATGGTTGTTATTCAAAAAAACATTTTCAAAATACGCCCTTTCAAATATCTTTTTATCGGCTAGTTTTATCATTATCTGGGCCATTGCTCTTTGGATGCTTTCTGTTGAATTCGGAAAAGAAATTGCAGAAGTACCCGCCTCTTGGTTTGGAGTTTTAAACTCCTTATTTATCATTGCGTTTGCACCCTTATTTTCTAGGTGGTGGGAAAGTAAATACAATCCAAATGCCAATATGAAATACGCGATTGGAATGGTTTTATTAGGAATCGGAATGGCCTGTGTTGCCATTGGAGCATCGTCTATTGAGCCCGGAGCGAAAACAGCTTCTGTCAGTATGATTTGGTTGATTTTAGTGTACTTCTTTCATACCATGGGCGAATTATGTATTTCGCCAGTCGCTTTGTCTTACGTCAGTAAATTAGTTCCAGGCCGCATGATTGCCATGATGTTTGGAGTCTGGTATTTAGCCGTTGCGATTGGAATGAAGCTAGCCGGAGTGTTTGGAGAAGCGTCTGAAGGCATTGCCCAATCTGAAGGTTTGAGTTATTTCTTCTGGATTTTAACAGCAGTCGCTGTTGGACTCGGAGTGATGTCTGCGCTACTATATCCTGTAATTAAGAAATTAATGCATGGTGTTCGTTAATTTTGGTATTATATTTGTTACCTATTAAAAAATAAATAAAAAACACATGAAAAAATGTATCATAGTTGTAGTTCTCTTATTGGGGACTACAACACTTTTTGCACAAACTATCAATTGGGTAAGTATGGATGAGGCGCTTGCATTGCAACAAAAAGCACCTAAAAAAATTCTGATTGATATGTACACCTCTTGGTGTGGGCCTTGCAAAATGCTGGATAGAAACACCTTCACTAACAAAGACTTGATTGCTTTTGTCAACGAACATTATTACGCAGTTAAATTCAATGCAGAAGGGAATGAGGTCGTCAATTTTAAAGATCAAAAATTTTCAAATCCAAATTATAAACCTGAGATGGCCAAACGCCGAAATAGCCAACACGAACTGACGCGCTTTTTAGGAGTCAACGCCTATCCAACCATGGTGTTTTTAGGCTTAGATGCAGAATTACTCGCTCCAATTCCGGGATATCAAACAGCACAGCAACTCGAATTATATTTAAAATTATTTAAAGACGACACCTATAAAGACATGAACAACCAAGAGGCATTTAATGGCTACTACAAATCGTTTGTGCCTTCTTTTACGCCTTAGTTAATAATCAACTCTAAAAAATCCCTTTTCACTTGTTTGATGAAACGGGATTTTTTTGGTTTCACACGTCAACTTCCAGCGCTCTTGATAGGTTCTGTAATTACTCCCATCCCAAATAATTAATTCAGGCTGCAGGCTGTCAATCAAACGGTTTAAGTTGATTTTTGGCGATTGTCTTAACAAGACCCATTGCGGTTTGACACTTTTAACAATATAAATTCCAAGACTGTCCACCACTAAAAGCAGCTTATCGTCAATTTTATAGAGACGTTGAATGGGGTCTGTGGATTGGGTTTTAATAGCGGCTCCAATGTTATAATCGACTAGCATACGCTGATTGTTTATGGAATCCAAATCATGATGAATCTCAAGATGTTGGTTGGACTGCAATCCAAAAACACTGTGTCTGGATTTATGAAAAACAACAAACGAATTCTTTGAAGTCAGTGCTGGGATCTGTTTTACAAATACTTGAAAACTGACGATGCAGATTCCCAAAACCAGAAGATTTTTAAACGTTTTTTTATGATAAAAAATACCAAGTAAGAACAGGATGAGGTAACTAATCACAAGAGCGGTTAAATCAAATGAAATTTGTTCAAATAGAAAGGTTTCTTTGGAAGCCACCCATTCCACAAATCGATTCATCGATTGAATAATCCATGCTAAGGTGTGTACTAAAAATTCTGGAGGTTTGTAAACTACGGCTAAAATCATGGTTGTAATTCCCAAACCAAGTATAACGATCAGACAGGGAACGACGACCATATTGGTCACAAAAAATAAACCCGGAAATTGATGAAAATAATAGAGACTCAAGGGCAAAACACCTATTTGAGCGGCGATGGATACTTTTAGCAAATCAAGAAACCAATTGCCAATCCGGTTTTTAAAACTCCCCCACGAATCTAAAACAGGCTTCACGATGATAATGGAGGCGACGGCAGCATAACTAAGTTGAAATCCTACATCAAAACAAAACCCAGGTCGAACCAACAAGAGTATAAATGCTGACACGGCTAAGGTGTTTAACGAATTTGAAGACCGTTTTAATCCCCTTACGATTGCAAACAAACTAAACATCGTCACTGCTCTGACTACTGAAGGGGACAAGCCCGCCATCACAGCAAAGCTCCACAACACACACAGAATGATGAGCAAACGAACAAATTTTCCCTGTCCAAAATACAGTAAAGGATTCAGTATAAATTGAAGAATTAACAATAGAATCCCTATGTGAAGTCCTGAAATGGCAAGAATGTGAATGGCTCCCGCTTTCGAGTAAGCCTCGTACACATCAGAAGTAATGTCTTGACGCTGTCCTAAAAGTAAGGCCTTGATGAAAGCGCGTTCAATCGGTTTGAAAGACAGTTCTTTGAGGTGTTTGTTCAACCCTTCACGAATGGTTTCAGCATAAGCTGTAATAGTTGTTGGCGATTGAGGAATGGCTAAAACAATTTGGTCTTTCAGAAACACTTGACGGTAAATTCCCAGACGTTTCAGATAGTTTTTATAATCAAATTGATAAGGGTTTAGAGGTGCGTTCACCTCTTTAAGAGATGCTGTGGTTAAAATTTTTTCATTCACATTAAAGTTTGCTGTGTTTGATTCCTTACTCAAATTAACCAACAGTGATCCCGACACTGAAGTGGAATCAACTTTGATAAGTTCCACATAATAGCGGTGGTTATAAGTGGTCGGTTTTAACCGTTTTTTGACTATAAACTCAAGTTGATGTAAATGCTCATCCGCGATGGTTTCCAGATGGGAATAATGAGTTTTAGAAAATTTAGAGGAATGTATTTTAGAGACAAATACACCAAGTAACACCATCATTATAAGCACTACCAACGATGGCCAATACAGAGTTTTGTTGTGTTTTTTACAATAGAAATGTGTTCCGATTAATACAAAGAGCAGGAAGCCGATTCCCACTGAAATTAGAGGTATAGAAATAAATAGATAATCGCTGACTAGAATGCCAATTGCGAGAAAAATGGTAAGTTTTAATAGGGGATAATTAAAGACTTTCATTTAGGAAAAAGCCGAACCATGATTAATGGATCCGAAGCAGGTTTAGATTAGAGTTTATTTTTAAACCTCTAATCTAATGAATTATAAATTAATTCTGCAACATTTTGACTGGCGCCTGGACCTCCAAGTTTTGTTTCAAGTTCATGATAGGCCTCAAATTGTGCCTCCCGAACGGGGCCTTCTAAGATAGAAGAAAGCTCTTTTGCAATTCGTTCCGTGTTAAAATCTCCTTGAATTAATTCAGTGACAACCTCTTTGTTTAAAATCAAATTTACCAAGGAAATAAATTTCAGTTTCACCAACTGTCTCCCAATTTGATACGAAATCCAACTCGACTTATAACACACCACTTCGGGCACTTTAAATAAGGCAGTTTCTAAAGTTGCGGTTCCTGAAGTGACCAAAGCAGCATGGGACACACTTAATAAATCGTAAGTGCAATTTTCAACAAAATACACATTTTCATTTGCAATAAACGAATTGTAAAATTCAGGATCCTGACTCGGCGCTCCTGCAATTACAAATTGATAGTCGCTAAAGGTTTTTACAACGCTTAGCATCCCCGCGAGCATCTTATTAATTTCTTGTTTTCGACTTCCAGGAAGCAGTGCAATAATAGGTTTGTCGTCGAGCTGGTGTGTATTTCGAAACGCAGCCTCATCCACAGGAGTTCTGTCGGCAATGGCATCGATAAGTGGGTGCCCTACAAATGTGACAGGCATGCCGTGTTTGTCTTCATAAAACTCTTTTTCAAAAGGAAGAATGACATACATTTTATCGACATCGCGCTTGATCGCAGTGATCCGATTTTCTTTCCAAGCCCAAATTTGTGGGGAAATATAATAATGAGTTTTAAAGCCTTCAATTTTTGCCCACTTTGCAATCCGCATATTGAACCCTGGGTAATCAATAAAAATCAAACAATCGGGTTGATAGGCTTCAATATCTTTTTTACAAAAGGATAAATTTTTGGTGATTGTTCTTAGGTTCATCACCACTTCAAAAAAGCCCATAAAAGCCAATTCTTTGTAATGCTTTACCAAAGTGCCTCCTACATTTTGCATCAAATCACCACCCCAAAACCTAAACTCTGCATTCGCATCAGTTTTTTTAAGGGCTTTCATCAGGTTTGCAGCATGCAAATCTCCTGAGGCTTCTCCAGCAATAATGTAATACTTCATTTATATTCTAATTAAAAAGGTTGCGAGTGCAATTATAATAGTAGCTGCCAAAACACCTCCTGCTCGAGAATCTTGTCGTTTTCGAATAAAATAAAAGAAACAAATTAAATTTAAAAAAGCGCCTAAACTGATGAGTTTTCCCATGAAATTCTCTGATTGAGCAGTCTCTAAAACTTTAAGAATACTGTCTGAACGTCCCGATAATTTACCCAAGACAACGGCTGCTATTACGAGCCCAATTATATTTGCGAAAAGGCCTACTATAAACCCTTGTAAAAGTTCTTTTTTATTCATTGAAATCCCATTTATTTAATTCTTGAATGTAGTGATGTGCGGTCAAATCATAGTGGACAGGTACCACAGAAACAAAGCCGTTTTCGAGGGCCCATTCATCAGTGTCCTCGCCTTTGTCCAAATTGTTAAACTCACCCGTTAGCCAATAATAATCGCGGCCTAAAGGAGTTTGACGTTTGTCAAATTTTTCAATCCAATTCGCATTGGCTTGTCGGCACACGCGGATGCCTTTTATTTCATTTTCTAAAAGTTTTGGAAAATTAACATTTAGAATAATTCCTTTTTGTAATCCTTGGTTTAAAACCTGCAAAGTGACGGTTTTTATAAACGACTCAATCTGACTAAAATCGGCTTCCCAATTATAATCTAAAAGTGAAAATCCAATCGCAGGAATCCCTTCCATACCCGCTTCAATTGCGGCACTCATAGTCCCTGAATAAATTACATTTACAGACGAATTTGATCCGTGATTCACACCTGAAACACATAAATCTGGCTTGCGATCCAAGAGTTCATGCACCGCTAACTTCACACAATCCGCAGGAGTTCCTGAGGTACTGTATTCCGTTTGTGGCCCCTTATCAATACGTTCTCTCTTGCAATATAAAGTGTCGTTAATAGTGATCGCGTGTCCCATGGCACTTTGTGGACTGTCTGGTGCCACAACGATAACCTCTCCAATCGTATTCATGACTTTTATTAAAGTGCGAATTCCCGGTGCAGTGATGCCATCATCATTGGTGACCAAAATTAAAGGTCTTTTTGTCATTTATCTTCCGTTTAAGTTCCTACAAAAGTAAGTAATTTGTAGCTTATTTGATGATTTCCGACGCTTTAACAAAAAATTATTACCATTCCATAAGGTTGGCATAATATTTTCTTATATTTTAGAATATTATTTATGAGTCCCTTAAACAGTTTATACACATGAAGCGAAATATCAATATTTTTTTAGTATCAATCCTTATCGCATTTGCGTCTTGTAGTTTTACGTCAAAATCTTTTGATGATCCCGACAAAGACAAGCTTTTAATGCAATTGATAACCTATCTATTAGAGGAAGGTCATTTTGAACCAAAGGATATAAACGATACTTTTTCAGAAGGTTTATATACCAGCTTTCTAAAGCAAGTAGATCCGTTTAAAAATTATTTTTATCAATCTGATATTAATGAATTTGAAACCTATAAAACAGACTTAGATGATCAAATTTTAAATCATGACGTGAGTTTTTTCAATTTGGTGTATGAACGCTTAATGACTCGAATTGAGGATTCTAAAAAAGTTTATACCCAAGTTTTAGGCACGCCCTTCGATTATGATTTAGAGGAAACTTTCAATACCGATTATGAAAATAAACCCTATGCGACGTCAAAATCTGAAATGAAAGATAACTGGCGTAAACAGCTTAAATTTTCGACACTTTCAAATTACCATGATTTAGTCAATGATGATGAAGAAACAAAAAAATCAAAAACAAATTTTGAAGTTGAAGCAAGAGAAACCACTTTAAAGTCCTTCAATGAGTCGGCAAGTTACATAGATGATTTGAGACGTGAGGATTGGTTAACTATGTACATCAATGCGATTGCTGAAGAATTTGATCCGCACACGTTTTATTTCGCTCCCAAAGACAAAGACCGTTTTGATGCTCAAATGTCTGGGAAATATGAAGGAATCGGTGCACGTCTTCAAAAACGCATGGATGAAATTAGTATTACAGAACTTATTTCTGGTGGATCTGCATGGCGTCAGAACAAATTAGAGGTTGGAGATATCATTATGAAAGTCCGTCAAGAAGATGAGCTAGAAGCCGTGAATGTAGTAGGGATGCGTTTGGACGATGCTGTCAAACTCATCAAAGGTCCAAAAGGAACGAATGTGATTTTAACGCTTAAGAAAGTGGATGGCACGATAGAAGATTTAAGTATTCCTAGAGACGAAATTGAGCTTGAAGAAACCTATGCAAAATCTACGATCGTTGAGAAAAACGGTGCCAAATTTGGAGTTATTAATCTGCCGAAATTTTATATTGATTTTGAAGATATTAACAGCAGAAATGCAGCAACCGACGTTAAAAAAGAAATTGAACGTTTGAAGGCTGAAGGCATGCAAGGACTGGTCTTAGATTTAAGAAATAACGGAGGAGGTTCTTTAAAAACCGTAGTTGATATGGGAGGTCTATTTATAGAGGAAGGGCCAATCGTTCAGGTGCGTTCTACTGGAGAAGATAAAGAAGTTTTAAAAGATACAGACCGATCGATTGAATGGGACGGACCTCTTGTGATTTTAGTGAATGAATTATCGGCTTCTGCCTCGGAAATTTTAGCGGCAGCCATGCAAGATTATAAACGTGCGATTGTGATTGGAAGCAAACAAACCTACGGAAAAGGTACGGTACAAAATATTGTTGATCTGAACCGTATGATTCGAAGTAATACCAATGGTGATATGGGAGCGTTCAAATTTACAACTCAAAAATATTACCGAATCAATGGAGGCTCTACCCAGTTAGAAGGTGTTAAAAGCGATGTGGTCGTTCCAGACCGTTACAGTTATATCGATATCGGAGAAAAAGATCAAGACAATCCACTTGAATGGGACGAAATAGCACCCGCAAATTATAAACTTTGGGAAAGTTCTTTTGATTACGAAACAACGATTAAAAATAGTAAAGACCGTATGGATTCGAGTGCCGAAATTAAGCTTATCGATGACAATGCACGTTGGATCAAAACCATGAGAGATCAATCGGTTTATCAACTTAACTTTTCAAAATATTCACAAGATCTTGAATTGAATGAAACAGAGGCAAAACGTTTTGATGTCTTATCAGAATACCAAACAGATTTAAGCTTTGAATCGTTACCCTACGAGCTCCCTTTGATGGAACAAGACTCTGTTTTTAAAATCAATCGCACACGATGGCATGAAAACCTTAGTAAAGACATCTATATGGAAGAAGCGATTAATGTGTTAAGTGATTTAAAAAGCTCATACAAAATCAACAAGTTAGCACAGATTAAAGATTAATTAAGCATGCAAAAACAAGGATTAACGACGTTAGCACTCCAAAAATTTAAAAAAAGTTTTTGGGGTGTTTTTAGTTTTTGGTTTATCATTTTCTTGGCATTCATTTCTGTTTTTGCTTATGTGCTAGCGCCAGACGATTCTCAGTTTGCCAATCAAATGCATTTATCCATCCACTCCAAACAACCGGGGTTTACAGTTGAAATGCTAGTGGTCCCAAACACCTTAAAGAACGATCAAGGTTTTTTGAACCGTGTATTTTTTGGCAGAATAAATCCTCCTTCGGAAATACCGATTACAAGTTATGAGTCTGAATCCCATCAAATAAAATATGTGGAATATGCCTCAGAAGGGCTTGAAGGATTAGAGAAGACGATGTCTATTCCTTCAGAAATGGAAACTATATTACGCCCTTTTGTCATTCAAAAAACATTTTATTTTGGAACTGATAAATATGGGCGCGATCTTTTAAGCCGAATTTTAGTTGGTGCGCGAATTTCATTTTCAATTGGTTTTGTAGCCGTTTTCATTTCGCTTCTTATTGGCATTTTACTCGGAAGTATTGCAGGCTACTTTGGAGGTAAATGGGATAAGCTTATCATGTGGATCATTAATGTAACATGGTCAATTCCTACCTTACTTTTGGTCATTGCGATTACGCTGGCTTTGGGAAAAGGGTTTTGGCAAGTATTTATTGCGGTAGGACTCACTATGTGGGTGGAGGTGGCCAGAATTGTAAGAGGTCAGGTAATGAGTGTCAAAGAAATGCAATACGTTACTGCAGCCCGTGCCTTAGGTTACACAGATTTCAGAATTATATTGAAACATATTTTACCAAACATTTTAGCGCCGGTCATTGTCATTTCAGCAGCTAATTTTGCAGCGGCTATTCTGATTGAAAGTGGACTCAGTTTTTTAGGAATTGGCGCACAGCCTCCAATGTCGAGTTGGGGTGCGATGATCAAAGATCACTACAACTATATCATTTTAGGGAAACCCTATTTAGCACTCATCCCAGGACTGTGCATCATGAGTTTGGTCATGGCTTTTATGCTGATCGGAAACTCTTTGAGAGATGCTTTGGATGTGAAATCTTAAAGTTCTATTTCTGGAGGATAGCTACATAAAATTGAAGTCACAAAAGCAGTGATACGTTCGTCTTTATGCTTTACACTGGATGTTAAATTCCCACGTCCAATTCCTTGCCAAATAAGTTCTTTTCGTTTGGTATCAATCAAATCAATATATAAGGTGCCTTGAGTCGAATTTGAAACATTGTACTGTGTTCCTAAATAAGGGCCGCGAGCCCAACCCCAACCATATCCAAAAGAATTATAGTTGTTATTATAGATATTAATTTCTTGTTTTTCTTTTGTAAAAAAGTTAACCAACAAATCGGGTGTCTCTGATTTTGTAAACCCTTTTTCAAGGAGCGCTGTTTCAATAGCACCTAAAATACGACGTTTGTCTAGATCGCTAATTTCTGCACGATCTACACCTTCTTTATGAAAGCCAAAGGTTTTATAACTTTCGAAAGGAGCTACTTTGTCATAATCTGTCACAACACGTACCGATTGACAAGACGTTAAAAAGAGGAGGGCGATTACAAAAGAGAGTGTTTTAGTTGTCATGTATTTATGTTTATTGGTTATTTTTTGTTTATAGTTTTTCCAAAAGTGCTTCATCCACACTGTTTGGGATTGTTATTTTTAAAAGCGGTTCAGTTTCCATCGCCCGTTTAATCGCAAAGATGGCGCCTTCATTTCGTGCCCAGTTCCGTCGCGCAATGCCATTATTGACATCCCAGAACAACATTGACTTTAAACGTCTATCTGCTTCTGCAGTACCATCAAGAACCATACCAAAGCCGCCATTGATCACTTCACCCCAGCCAACACCGCCTCCATTATGGATGCTTACCCAGGTGGCGCCTCTAAAACTATCACCAATCACATTTTGAATGGCCATGTCTGCAGTAAATTGAGAACCATCATAAATATTACTCGTTTCTCTATAAGGGGAGTCTGTTCCTGACACATCATGATGATCACGCCCCAATATGACTGTGCCAATTTCTTTGTTGGCAATGGCTGTATTAAAGGCTTCTGCAATTTTCATGCGCCCTTCAGCATCGGCATATAGAATCCGTGCTTGCGATCCGACAACCAGTTTATGGTCTTGTGCGCCTTTGATCCACTGGATGTTATCTGTCATTTGTTGCTGAATTTCCTGCGGAGATTCTTTCTTCAGTTCTTCTAAAACTTTACAGGCGATGGCATCTGTTTTAGCAAGATCTTCTGGAGTTCCTGAAGCACACACCCATCGAAAAGGACCAAATCCATAATCAAAACACATTGGACCCATAATGTCCTGAACATAACTTGGATACTTAAAATCAATTCCGTTTTCCGCCATAATATCTGCGCCCGCACGAGAAGCTTCTAATAAAAATGCATTTCCATAATCAAAGAAATAGGTACCCTTATCCGTATGTTTTTGAACAATCGCTGCATGACGTCTCAAGGATACTTTCACTTTTTCTTTAAACAGTTCTGGATCTGCCCCCATCAGTGTATTGGCTTCTTCATAACTGATTCCAGCAGGATAATACCCACCAGCCCACGGGTTGTGTAAGGATGTTTGATCGCTTCCTAAATCTACATGAATATCAGATTCGTAAAATCCTTCCCACACATCAATCACATTTCCTAAATACGCAAGAGATACAATTTCTTTATCATTTTTAGCTTTGCGAACACGCTGTACAAGTGCATCTAAATCTGTAAAAACTTCATCCACCCAACCTTGTGAATGACGTGTGTAAATTGCTTTTTCATTCACTTCGGCGCAGACCGTAATACAGCCTGCTATGTTTCCCGCTTTTGGTTGTGCACCACTCATGCCTCCCAAACCAGCAGTTAAAAAGATATTTCCGAGAGGTGATTTTTTTATTTTTCTAAAAGCATTCAATACTGTAATTGTAGTACCGTGAACAATGCCTTGAGGCCCAATATACATATAACTACCAGCGGTCATTTGTCCGTATTGAGACACGCCTAGTGCATTAAATTTTTCCCAGTCATCGGGTTTTGAATAGTTAGGAATCATCATGCCGTTGGTGACCACCACTCTAGGCGCTTCTGAGTGAGACGGGAACAATCCCATGGGATGCCCAGAATACATGACCAATGTTTGGGTGTCGGTCATTTGTGACAAATACTGCATTGTCAGGCGGTACTGTGCCCAATTTGAAAACACGCTGCCATTCCCTCCGTAAGTGATCAATTCGTGTGGGTGCTGTGCGATGGCATCATCCAAATTGTTTTGAATCATCAACATGATGGCGGCGGCTTGTTTGCTATTGGCAGGATAGTCGTCAATAGGACGCGCTACTATTTTATGGGTAGGACGGAAGCGGTACATATAAATACGCCCATAAGTATCCAATTCGTTTTTAAACTCTTCAATAAGAATTGCATGGTATTTTTCATCAAAATAACGCAAGGCATTTTTTAAGGCCAATTTAGTTTCTTCCGCACTTAAAATAGATTTTCGTTTTGGTGCATGGTTGTAGCTGTTGTCATACGCCCGTTTTGGGGGTAAGCTTGCTGGAATTCCTTCTAAAATCTCATCTTTAAATGTAAGTACTATCGCGTTCATTTTGTTAGATTTTGTGTGTTCGTTCGGGTATTGTATCCATACGGACAATGCTTGCATCCACTCTCACAGCAATAGCCGCGTTTGAGATGGTATTGGGTGGTGAAACAACGGTATCCTTCTGCTGTGAGGTAGTAATCGCCATCTTCTACGGGGATGTTTTTTTTCATAGTTAACAAATATAATCTAAATTTTAGAGAAACAAATTTTTGCTTTATTACTTCCATCCTGAACACTATCATTAAAGTATTTAGTATTTTTACATTTCAGTCTTTACAGCAATGCTCTCTATCAAAACGTTAGAAAATATCCGTTTAAATGCTCAGGTTTCATTGAAGCCAGATTATTTGATTCACCCTACAGTGTCGGGTAATAAATATAGAAAGTTAAAGTATAATTTACAGAAAGCACAATCCGAAAACTATAAAGGCATTCTCACCTTTGGTGGGGCATTTTCAAATCATATTGCAGCGACAGCAGCGGCGGGTCAGGCCTTGAACATTCCTACGGTTGGGATTATTAGAGGGGAAGAATTAGCTTCAAAAATCGAACTGAATTCAACCCTAAACTATGCACAATCGTGCGGGATGCAATTAGAATTTGTCTCGCGATCGGTTTATAAACAAAAAACAGATCCAGCGTATTTAAAGACACTTTTAGAAAGCTTTGAGGATTTTTACATCATCCCTGAAGGGGGCACTAATGCGCTCGCTATTAAAGGGTGTGAAGAAATTCTTACAGAAGAAGATCACACTTTCGATACCATTTGTTGTGCGGTAGGAACAGGCGGCACCATTGCAGGGCTTATAAACTCCAGTTTGCCTACCCAAAAAATTATTGGATTTCCAGCGCTTAAAGGCGGTTTTTTGAACGAAGATATTTGTAAATTTGCCACACAGTCCAATTGGGAATTGTGGGAAGCCTATCATTTTGGAGGCTATGCCAAAGTGGATTCTAAATTAATAACATTTATGAACCACTTTAAAACCACTTTCAAGATTCCTTTAGACCCTGTTTATACCGCTAAAATGATGTATGGTATCTTTGATGCGATTCAAACAGGTAAAATTCCAAAAGACGCCAAAGTTTTGGCGATTCATACGGGAGGATTACAAGGCATTGAAGGAATGAATTTAAGATTGAAACAAAAACAATTAGAAACAATAATTTAGATATGAACCGCATTGTAACTTTTATTTTATTAGGATTTTTAGTCACCAGTTGTGGGTCACGCAAAAAGGTAAAAGAACGTCCAACACCTCCAAAAGTGGTGGTGGTCAAGGCTTCTAAAAAAACGCCTATCATCAACAATACTTTAGAATACATTGCGTATTTCAAAGAATCAGCTGTCAAAGAAATGCAATTATTTGATATTCCAGCGAGTATCACTTTGGCACAGGGGATTTTAGAATCTGGATCTGGAAAAGGACGTTTGGCACGATTGGCAAATAATCATTTTGGAATCAAATGTCACGATTGGACGGGCGCTCGCGTTTACCACGATGACGATAAAGACCAAGAATGTTTCAGAAAATACAAAGACCCGAGTCAATCTTTTAGAGACCATTCGGAATTTTTAGCTTACCGCAAACGCTATGCTGGGTTGTTTAAATTAAGAAAAGATGATTACAAAGGATGGGCCAGAGGCCTTCGCAAAGCGGGGTATGCAACCGATCCAAAATATCCTCAAAAACTCATCGCTCTAATCGAGCGTTATGAACTTTATAAATTTGATACGAAGTCTAAAAATTCACGATCCAAAAAACAAACGACTTCCAAAACCACCAAAAAACGTCATACCATTAGAAAGGGCGACACTTTGTATTCCATTTCTAAATTATATAATACGACAGTGGATGCGATCAAACGACAAAATAATCTCAAGTCAACAGATTTAACCATTGGTCAAAAACTTATTATTACTTCAAATTAATTTCATGAAATACCAACGCAGTAGTCAATTATTCAAAGCCGCTTCGGAGGTGATTCCAGGAGGGGTTAATTCTCCAGTACGTGCTTTTAAAGCCGTCGGTGGAACGCCTATTTTTGTAAACAAAGCGAAGGGCGCCTATTTGTACGATGCCGATGGCAATCGTCTTATTGATTATATCAATTCGTGGGGCCCGATGGTTTTAGGACATGCATTTCCCCCTGTTATTGAGGCGGTCATTGAGAAAGCCCAATTGGGGACTTCCTTTGGAATGCCTACGGAAATTGAAACAAAAATTGCTGAATTGGCAGTGTCTATGGTGCCTAATATCGATCAAATTCGGTTTGTAAATTCAGGAACAGAGGCTTGTATGAGTGCCGTGCGTTTGGCACGAGGATTCTCAGGAAAAGAAAAAATAATCAAATTTGCAGGTTGTTATCATGGCCATTCAGATTCTTTTTTGATTCAAGCGGGGAGTGGTGCGGTGACTTTTGGAAGTCCTAACAGTCCAGGGGTGACGGAAGGCACTGCCAAAGACACGCTTCTAGCGCCTTATAATAACTTGGAAGCTGTAGCGGCAATTTTTGAAGCCAACCCTTCTGAAATCGCTTGTATTATTGTGGAACCCGTTGCGGGAAATATGGGCTGCATTCCGCCAGATCCGGGATTTTTAGAAGGTCTTCGCGCCTTGTGTGATGCACATGGTTCTGTTTTAGTATTTGATGAGGTGATGACCGGCTTTCGTTTGGCACGCGGTGGGGTTCAAGAACTGTATGGCGTGAATGCGGATATTGTATGTTTTGGAAAAGTTATTGGGGGCGGATTGCCCGTAGGTGCTTTTGCAGCACGTCACGAAATTATGAGTCATTTAGCGCCTTTAGGTCCTGTGTATCAAGCCGGAACCTTGAGTGGAAACCCGTTAGCAATGGCGGCAGGCTATGCCATGTTACAGGCTTTAGAGTCTGATAAAGAAGTATTTGAACGCTTGGCTCAGAAAACAGAATATTTACATAAAGGCATTGCAACTGCTTTAACAACACATAACATCACACATACGATTAATAGAATAGGGTCAATGATTTCGATTCATTTTTCTGCAACTCCAGTGGTTGATTTTGAAACGGCTGCAAAAGGAAATAATGAGCGTTTTAAAACCTTTTTTCATGGGCTTCTTGACGCAGGTATTTACATCGCGCCCAGTGCTTTTGAAACCTGGTTTATTACGGATGCTTTGACTTACGAGGATTTGGACGAAACGATTGCGGCAGTTGCCAAAATTGCTCCGAACTTATAAGGGTTTCAGTACTAATTTTCGAATGCCGACAAATACGATTATCAAGGCGGAGTAACCAATAAAAAAGGGAATCACATAGGCTTCCAGTTTCAAGGCTAGCATGGCTGCCATAAACAAGAGCTGAAACCCGAGTCCGTACATAGATACGAGTGTCATAAACCACTTTGGAAAAGGGGGGCTGTCACTGGCGTTTTTATCCATATAATACATGATCTTGTCAAAGGTGATGTATAGAATATCGTAGATTTTATAAAATATATTCACCGTGCGTTGGCTTTCGCCTTTGAGGGCTTTTGGTGCAGCATCTTCAAAAATTCGACTGGTGGAATCTCCTTCGACGGCGTTTCTTAAAATTACATAATAATAGTTGTAAACAGTGCCTTGCAATTGAATTCCAAAAAAGGCAATTAACATATAGATTATAGAGCCTTCTGTGATGTGCCAAAAGGCGAGTAAGAAACAAAAATTAAGAATAAAATCGGCAATAGAGTCGTAGTAGCGCCCTGTGTAAGATGGCGTATTTTTTAGTCGAGACAACTCTCCGTCGGCGGCGTCCAAAATAGATTTTAAGATGATAAAAAAGGCAGCTGTTTTATAGTGTCCATTGAGCATACACCAGATAGCAATGAGCCCTGCAACAATAAAAAGTGTTGTCACATGAATTGGCGTCGCTCGCGTGTTTTTAAGTTGGCTCGCAATCCAATTGCCTGCAGTACGACCGTAGTCGGATAAGTCTAAAAACTGGTATTGTTTTGGAAGTTTTGCCATGCCTAGCCGGTTGTAAATTGGTTAATTATATAAGCTCCCAAATGTACAATCATTTTTTGGACTTTTATTTTACAAATATACCAGTCTAATGCGGCTTAAAATAAATGAGCACTGTTTAGTTGTGTGACTGTTTTAAGAAGGTTACTCTTTGGGGTCGTTCGTATTTCCCTTCTCTTGTTGATCTAAATAACTACCTATTCCACAGCCAATTGCGATGCCTAAACTTAGCCATAACCCAATATTATCTGTTAGTACGCCAATGACACTCCCAATAAGCGACTCCGTAAGCGGCACCTAATGTTATTTTTTTTTCGGGTTTCATGTGTAAGTGTTTGTAAAATTGAAAGGCTAAATTAGGCAATGAAATAGAATTAGGGGAAATGATTCTATTTTTTATTATTTTTATTTATCAAGTCCAATACGTAATTCATTTGGGTGTCTTTATGATCCAAATAATCTTCAAAACTTTGTGAAACTATTATGTCAGGAATAATACCTCTGTTGTGAATTTGATTCGTTTTTTCAATTACATATTGCTCCAAATTAACTACGAAAAATGTAGTTTTAATTTTTGATTTTGGTAAAATGTATGAGATAGGAGTGTGGCCATTATGTCCATAAAACCCTCCTGCAGATTCTTCTCCAATTACCACTGTATTTTTATTACTAGCGACCAAAGAACCAAAATTACTACCAGCAGATGCAACTTCTGGGCTAATTAGCAAATAAATATTGGCAGTAAAAGCATTTTTGTTTGGCTTTCTTATAGTGTGATCTTCACTTAATGGACCTTGATAGAATTTTCCATCTTTATTAATAGGGAATTCTTGTTTAAAATACTTATTGTATTTAATAACACCCAAAGGTCTTAAAAAAGAAGGTACTTTTGTTTCTATATATCTCAGAAAAGGTATCTTCTGAAAACTGACCCAAGCAGTTTTGTTTTCTGAAAAATTTCGATCCGTTAAATATTCATAAAGGACCAATTCGTTAGGGTCTGTCCCACCACCATTTCGTCTGATATCCACAATTAAGTTTTTAATGTTAGACTCTTTGACCTTTATAAAAACACTGTCCAAATATTTAACGAATGTATGGTGCTCAGGAGATTCCGCGTTTCCTCCGATTGCAAAAGAGTTTACTGTTAGGATGCTAGTCGTAGGATCGATTTTTTTAAAATTGTATTTTTCTCCAATCCCAAAATCTCGATAAGTTGATTCGTCAAATGGTTTGGAATATCGATTATTGAAATTTTTATAGTAATCGATAAATCCAATACTTTTTAAAGTGATCTGTTGAATTTGGTTTGTTTTTTTTGATTTGAAACTAACTTTATACGAATCTTGGAGTCCGTAATGGAATCGATAATATTTACTAAACCTATAGTTTATTCCAATGGCTTTTCCAGTAATATTCACTCCATCTGTGGTGTAATATTTGTATAGGTTTTTAATAATTGTTTCTATCTTTTCATTGTTGATTGAGATTATTTCTGAACCTAAAGGGATTTCTCCTTTTTCATAGTTAAGGATCCATTTGCCTTCAATCCATTTTACTGGATAAGGAAAATAGCCACTTGTTTCATTTTTTAATGACTGACGTAATTTTTCTGGGAAGTTCGTATTGTTATGCAGACTTCCTTCAAAATCGGTTAGTTGGCAAATAATATTGTAAAAATCTCTGTAGGTAGATGAAACATCAATTTCTCTATCCGCCCATGTGTAAATACTGTCAATTTTTTGTTTTATACGGTATTTGTAAAGACCTGAATTAGCGTTTAAACGTATGGCTTTAAAGACTTCTAAATCTTTATGCATTTTTTTCTCCGAAAATGAGTCGTCTATCGATTGAGAAAAGATAGTATTTGATACTATAAAAAATAGAAGAGTGAAGTAGGTTACTTTTTTCATTTGGAGTTTAAATTTTTTATAAATGTAGCCTGATGAAAATAGTTGCACTTGTATAATGTTGGCAATTACGAATTTTTAAAAATACGCTCTTGGTATTTTTTTGGTGAAAGTCCAATGTAGCGTTTAAAGGTTTTGGAGAAATGAGCTAAGTCTGTAAAACTATATTGATAAGCAATATCGGTAAGTTCTGAGTTTTGGGAAATCAACTTTTTACTTGAAAATATTTTCCGCATTAAGATGTAATTCATAGGAGTCATCCCCGTGGATGCTTTGAATTTTTTAACAAATCCAAATTTATTGATGTTAGCTATTTTTGCTAATTCGTTAAGACAGAATTTATCACAAATATGATTTTCAATGTAGCGATCAATCTGTTTGAAGTGGTCGAAGTTTAATTCTGAATTCTCATTTTCATTTGTCTGAGAGTAGGGTTTCAAACTTTTCACAAATTGGAAAAGACAATATTCAATCGTTTTTGAATCTTGTGTGTCCAAAGCGTTTTTTAATTCCTCGAACAATTTGTTTGCTTTTTTACTATTTATTTTTCTATTTAAAAACAAAATGTTTTCTCCATTCAGAACATGTTTCATCAAGTCATTTGGGATATAGATCGTATCAAATTTTAAACAAGAGGTACGATCAATTAAAGGGTTTGAATGTACTTCATATGGGTTAGTAATTGAGATGCTTCCAGCTTCGCTAAAAAGACTTCGATTTTCAAAATCAATTTGTTCAATTCCTTTGTGAATAAGTGAAATACAAAACGTTTCATGAAAATGTTTTGGAAATTCAGTCGTTTGGTTTTCTATGGTTATATATTCGATATCATTAAATGACATTCTTGTTCTTAGGTGTTTCAGGATTTAGGGGCATGCTATTACTAATGACTAAAGTAATATATTTTATTTAAACATAATTTCTTTCACCTGTATTCTCAATCCCCCAAATACAATCCCCAGGGTAGCATAAGTTGTTTTTAAAAAGATATATATTTGTAGGCCTGCAGTTTTTTACAAGTTTTTATATTTATGATGACGTCTTTAGAGAAAAAATTAAAAAACCCTGTGTGGTTCTCCTTAAATGAGACTCATAACAAGTTTATTATTGAATATGACGGTGTTCATTTTTACCATCCAGATGTCTGTACATTTGGAGCTTTTACCGATGTTTCTAAAACTGCTGACGCCCTAAATGAATATTCAAAACTATCTAGAAATTTCTTTTTAGTTTCAGAAAATGAAACTCCAATAATAGACACCAATACAGTATTTCTTGAAAAAAAAATAGAAGGCTGCCAGATGGTTTTAGAAAACTTAGTTCCTATTGAAATAACAGAAACTATTATTTCTTTAACAGAACAGCACATCGACGAGGTTTATGAATTGATTTGGTTGGTGATGCCAGGGTATTATCAAAAAAAATCATTTGATATGGGTGCTTTTTTTGGAATATTTAAGGATCAAAAGCTTGTTTCAATTTCGGGTCAACGCATGCAATCAGATGATTTCATTGAGGTCAGTGCAGTCGTTACACATCCAGATTATACCCGAAGAGGATTTGCAAAACAGCTGGTTGCACATACCACTAAAGAAATTTTAAAACAGCAGAAACTACCTGTTTTACATACAGATAAAGGAAATACGGCCATACCGCTTTATGAAAAATTAGGTTATAAAATTACCCGCGATATGAATTGGTGGCTTTATGGTAGGAAATGATTTCATTCCCTATATAAATCCTTTCTCTCTGGCGGAAACTATTAGATGTCTATCATCCAGTTTTTTCACATTGAACACACGCTTAAGGTTTCGTTTTCTTTTTTCTATGGCTGCGATTGATAGTGGTAACAAATCTGGAAGATCTTTCATGCGTGTGCCAATCGATAATTCATACAATATTTTACGATCATATTGATCCAAGATAAAATCATTTAGAACTTGATCGCGAAGTAGTTTTAACACCGTTTTGCTATAGTAAGGAGGGTTGTTTATAACAATTCGAATGGTTTGTAAAAGCTCAAGAGGCGTAATGTCATTTTTTATTAAAAGCCCTTCGGGGTTGATATTTTTAAGAATACTATGTATACGAAAATTGTCGTTAAATGTGGTAGAAACTATGATTATTGGATTTGGCAATAGTTCTCTTATGAGCAATCCCAAATCTTCTCCTGAGAGAATTTTTCCATCCTTTGATTGTGGTAACTTCATGTCTAAAAACACAATGTACTTGTGCTTTTCTGATTTAAGAGCCTTCTTTATTAATTTACGTCCACTGTCACAATCATGTGCGGTTTGTATTGAAAAATTTACGGTCTCATTGTGTTTGCTGTAATAATTTAAAGCCGTTATGTAAGCTTCTGTGATCAAAGGGTGGTCATCTATTATAAGTACGAAATATTTTTCAGTTATCATGTTTTTTTGATTTAAATGGAATTTGAATTGTCAGTAGGGTGCCTTTAGTGGGTTTAGATAAAACAGTGAATTCACCATTTAATTTTTTTATTCTGGATGTCATGTTTCTCATTCCGATCCCTCTTGGTTTCTGTTTGGTATCAAAGCCAATGCCATCATCTTTAATTTCTAAGACTAATTTTAGCTTATCAACATTAAAAAACAGACTAACATTTTTAGCTTGAGCGTGTTTAATGATGTTTTGTAAAGCCTCTTGTATGATTCTGTACAAGTTGGCCTTAATGATCTGATTTATCTTTTGCCAATCAATTGATTCATCAAAGTCAAGTTCAAATTTAAAGTGACCTAGTTTACTTTTAGTTTCTAAAACCTCAGTAATAATACTCAAAAAATTTATTTGAGAGCTAGCAATATTATCACTTAATTCATGAGATACATTGCGTATTTCTTTTTCGATTGTTTGTAATTCTTCTAAATATAACTGATGTTGTTTTACGGTGTTTTCATCGCCTTCAATCACTAAAAACCCAAGGTTCATTCGCGTTCCAAATAATTGACCCAACACACCATCATGCAATTCTTCTGAAATCCGATTGCGTTCTTTAATCTTTTCGTTTTCTAATTTTTCTTGTTGATTTAAGCTGATTAAATAAATTTGTTCATTCGCCTTTTGCTGTTCATTTTCAAACAATAAGAAGTTGTGTCTTAATTTTTGACGCCAAATTAAAAATAATAACCCCAGTACTAAAAAAATCACTAAACCTATGACTGTAATCCATACCTTTTGTTCTGAAAGACGTTTGGTTTCTTCAATATATTCGTCGGTTTCAAATGCTATTCTGGTAAATTTATTTTGAATTTTTCGTTCTATAATTTGCAGACTATCGCTATATTCAATGTGTCTTTTTAAATAGGTCGCAGAATTTTTTGGGTCTAAAGTTGCTAAAATCGATAAGGACTCCAAATAGTCCCTGCTATTTCTGATTTCCTCTGCCAATCGATTGGCTTCTTTAGCAGCCGCGATCGCTTTCACGCTGTCTTGTGCATAGGTGTAATAGCGGGCTAAATGTATTTTACTGATGACGACAGCTCCTTTGTTACCCAAACTATCTCTAATTTGCAAGGCCTCGTTGAGTTGTTTTGAAACATGGAGGGTATCTTTCATTAACAATCTGCAATAGGCTCGGTTGTCCAGAGGCGCGGGCATAGTAATCTTTATTGTTTAGCTTTAAACGATCGTTTTTTAAGAGTGTATTAAAATTTTGTAACGCCTGAGTATAGTCTTCTTTTTTCAAATACGTAATGCCTATGTTGTTTAGGCTGGCTTGGTATTGGGTTTGGTTGTTTTTGAATTCGTCTAAATATTCTAAGGATCTATCATAATAATACAAGGCTTTGTCATATTCATAGATATCATTTTGCAGTGTACCTAAATGATCATAGCATGAGTACAAAGATTTATAATCTTCGATCTGTTTAAATTTTTTAATCGCCATAAAGGTCAGCACTTCGCTGCCAGAATAATCTTTAAAACGCCCTTTGATAAACGCCATGCCATACTCCATTTTTGCCGATTCATAGGATATGGCCACTTTTGTCAAAATATTTATTTGCAGTATCAAAGTGGTGGTAGGCACTGTCAAAGACTTGTAATTGGTTATAGTAACTCGCATAATTCCAGTGACCATCTCCTATGGCAAACGAATCGTTCAGCCGAGTTGCTAAAGCCAAAGCTTCGGATGTTCGTTTTTTAAACAGTGTAATATCGCCAAGTCTTAAATTTCGAAATGCAATCGTGGTTAAATTTCTTACATGTGTCGTGTCAATCTGAGATGCTTTAACAATATGGTAGGCTTTTATTAAAAATTGCTTTCGTTCTTGTAAAGCATAGGAGGTGTTTTGGATGCACGGATCCAAGTGGAAACACTGTCGTTACTTGAGGGAGATAAAGGATAGCCTGCTGTCTTAGGCGGATTGCCGCAGAACCGTACCACCAACAGGAAGACAAAGCAAAGAGCAAAAAATAGAGACAGGCGTTTTAGGTTCAAAAGAGGGGGCTTTGGTGCAAATTACTAAAAAAACCTCTAATAGATCCATCTATTAAAGGCTTTTTTGTATGAAGTTTCTAAGAATTATTCTTTGCTGCCATTATTAGTGTGTGCTGTTTCTTCACCCGTTGCTTGGATGTCTTCAACAGCATTGGTGTTTTGGTCGTCGTCTAAGGCTTGTGGTGAACAAGAGAATAAAATCAGTGTCAGTGCAAATAGAGAGAAAATTACTTTTAAAGTTTTCATAGTATAAATTTTAAGGGTTTATAGTTTAGTTGTTTTTCAGTTTGCTATATAATACAGCATTGGTTTTCTAATTAATAAGGTGTCCAATTAATCGCGTATTAATTGGACTTGTTAGGACTATCCTGAGACAAATATAAACACATATTTAGAGGTTAAATACATATATTACAGTCTTTTAGTGTTTTTCTTGTTTTTGTTAGGGAAACCTTTATTTTGAGTAGGGAAACTATTTTAGTGTAAATAGTGAATTATCTGACAGTACTTTATTAATAGTGTTGATGTTGTCTATAAAAGTTTTGGTAAACGGTATTTTATGTTGATTTTTAATGATACACATCGATTTTCCAAAATGAATTCTAGAAATGCTGTTTATATTGATAATATAGCTTTTGTGGATTCTATAAAAATTATCAGGGAGTGACTCCTCAAAAACCTTTAGTGTTTTATAGGCACTGACCACTCTGCCATCTTCCATGAAAAAATCGGTTGTATTGTTATCGGCCTTCAAATAAAGAATCTTAGAAATATCCAAATAACGAAAATCTTTATTTGATTTTAGGCAAAGAGAGTCAACTTCTTTTGCTGGGCATCTTTTTAAGAATTAATTCGAGATTTTTTCTGACAGAATATTCGGTTAATGGTTTTAAGACGTAAAGCGAGAAATTATATTTAAAAGCATCATATGCATTTTCTTTGGTTGTAGAAATCGCTATAAGACGGGGCATATCATTCAGACACTGGGATATTTCATAAAAAAATTCCAAAAAATTAATTTTAACAGACTCAATGTTTATGAAAATAATTTCAGGTTTGATTTTTAAAATAATATTTAAAGCTGTTTCTTGTTTTTCACCTACATGGCTAAATGAAGTTTGGTCAAAGTCATTTCCCACGGCTTGAATAATATTAACCACACTTTTGTCATCTTCAATAATTAAACATTCTATTGCCATAACTTATGTATGCAATTTAATCACTCAAAACGAAAAAAGCATTCATTTTTGTATTACTAAAAGTAAGGGAAAACCTTACTTTTAGAAAACGAGTATAAACGCTTTTTTTTTGTCCAAAATAGTTGCTGTAATTTACGTTTTTTTAGAAGTGACCTCCAGTTTTTTATGAGCGTTTTGAAACTTCAAAAACATTCAAATTTAATATTTTGAGTTGTTGTAATTAGCCCAAAACGCGTTTTATAAGTAAAAATGAGTTGCTACAAAACGTCAGTTTTTAGATTTTGACGTTCTGCCCATTCCGTCCACGAGCCGTCATAAATAGCCCTACTTTTATTAAATGCAATCACATTGGCGAGCATCACAATACAAGCGGTGAGCCCAGAACCACAACTAAAAACCAACTCTTTTTTATCGGAGTAATTTTTATCAAACAGTGTTTTTAGTTCCGATACAGATTTGAATTTCCCATTCGCCAGCACTTCGCCATAAGGAATATTAATCGAGTCGGGGATGTGTCCGCTTTTCAAATGTTTTCGAGGTTCATCAACACTTCCATTAAATCGTCCTTCTGAACGTGCATCCACAATAGTGAATGTTTTTGTACGTACGTTTTCCAAAACATCTTCATAGTATTTGATATATTTGGTTTGAAGTGTTGCCTTAAAATCTCCAAGTTTATACTGTTTAACTGCTCTGTTTTCTGTTGAAAAACTACTAAAAATCCATGCAGGAAGTCCGCCGTCTAATACAGAAATATCGTTATGTCCCATTGCCTGAAATAGCCACCAAACCCGTGGGCTCGAGTAGATTCCTAATGAGTCAAACACCACAATTTTTGAATTTATGTGGATGCCCAAGTTCTGGCATTCATCTTCAAACTGCGTCTCATTTGGGATTGTATTCGGAAACGGACTGTTAGGGTCGGAAAAGGTTTTTTTGAGATCAAAATACCGTGCTCCCGGAATGGTTTTTAGAAGCGTGTTTGGGGTATTCCTCTCTGCAGTCGCTCGAATACTCGCATCTAATACGATTATATCGGGGTGATTCAAATTTTGATGCAACCATTTGGTGGAAACTAGTTTGTTCATTTTGGGATTTAGTTGGGATTAAATGTGGTATTTTTTTTCTAACCGAGTTCTAGCTCTTTTTATAGTTAAGAGATTTACACAGTCTTATATCGGTTTTGAAGAATCAGATTTGGGTTCTAAGTCTGCTATAAATGTACTAAAAATAATGATTGTCACAAAAAAACGCTTGCATTTCTGCAAGCGCTTTTAAAAAATCTAGTTAAAGTTTACTTGAGAACAAAGATTTCTATAAAAGAAAATCTGTGCCCACTTGTCTATGACAAGTTCGTAAATTTAGTTTTTTGGTCTGTAGATCGCACCCGTTGCAAAATCAACGATTGTACCTGGCCAGAAAAGTAAAAGATCGGCAATTAATGCACCAACTCTAATTTCTCTTTGTTGTTCACCTGCAGCAGGCTTGGTTTTTTGGTGTGCCGTTACTTTTCCGCCAAAAACGGTAGCGCAACTTGTCATCATAAGTGCAACGAATCCGATTGCAACAACATTTTTCATTTTTTTCATTTTCAATGTAATTTAATAGTTATGGTTAAAATTGTTTTAATTCTGTTTTGGATACTCGATCATGAATCCCCATGGGTATAAATAAATAGGTAAAGAAATCAACGGGTATTAAGCGGCATAGAGTTCTTATAAGAACTCTTGAAAAACCAGGTTTTTCATCGGTATCATTGTTTACGACTTTTGATTTCGTAATCATTTTTCCAACAGTTTGTCCAGTAGTCCACTCCATAATAAAATAATACAGGTAGTACAATGGGATCATGATGTATTTCAAGTTTTCCTGTTCTACATAGTCCTTTAATAGAATTGAAAAAATAATTACAACCACAAAAAACAGTGCAGAGTCAATAAGGAAATTGTACAAACGGACGCGTTTCTTCATAATTTCTAAATTTTAATTGTGTACTCATTTAGGTTTTTGAAAGTTCAATACAGTCCATAGCAGTGCCATAGAACGAGGTTGAAACTTAAAAAATGAGGACTTCTGATTAACTATAATTCAGAAAGAAAGACAGTTAGTTAAATTGGTTTTTTAATACGATATCAATATAGTAAAAAAATGAATCAAAAAAAAACGCTTGCAGAATTTGCAAGCGTTTTGTAAGTATTAAGTAAAAGGAGTGATTAAATCTTAGCAGACTTTACCGTTTTAATGATACGTCCAGCAATTTTGTAAGGATCTCCATTTGAAGCAGGTCTACGGTCTTCCAACCAGCCTTTCCAGCCTTTTTCTACCGCAATAATTGGAATACGAATCGAAGCGCCTCTATCTGAAACTCCCCAAGAGAAATCGGTGATTGCAGCTGTTTCGTGTAAACCAGTTAAACGTTGGTCGTTAAACTCACCATAAACTTCAATGTGTTCTTTTACAACAGGTCTAAATGCTTCACAAATTTTAGCATATACCTCTTTATCTCCACAAGTTCTTAAAATCGTATTAGAGAAATTTGCATGCATGCCAGAACCATTCCAGTCCATGTCTTTTCCTAATGGCTTTGGATGGTAATCAATATAGTAACCATACTTTTCTGTCAAACGGTCTAATAAATAACGAGCAATCCAAATTTCATCGCCCGCTTGTTTGGCTCCTTTAGCAAACAATTGGAATTCCCATTGTCCAGATGCCACTTCTTGATTGATTCCTTCAAAATTTAAACCAGCATCAATACATAAATCAGCATGCTCTTCGACTAAATTTCTTCCGTGTGTATGCAATCCACCAACAGAACAATAGTACATTCCTTGTGGTGCTGGATAGCCTCCAATTGGGAAACCTAATGGCAATTGCGTTTTTGTATCCATGATAAAATACTCTTGCTCAAAACCAAACCAGAAATCATTGTCTTCATCTTCAATCGTAGCTCTACCGTTAGAAACGTGAGGCGTACCATCAGCATTCAAAACTTCGGTCATTACTAAAAACCCATTAATTCTTGCAGGATCTGGATAGATTGCAACTGGTTTTAATAAACAATCAGAAGCACCACCGGATGCTTGTCTTGTAGATGAACCATCAAAAGACCAATTCTCTAATTCTTCTATTGTTCCTTGAAAATTTTCGTGTTCTTCAACTTTGGTTTTACTTCTCATATTCTGAGTTGGATAATATCCATCTAACCAAATATATTCTAATTTAATTTTTGCCATAATTTTTTAAATGTTTAAAATAATCACAACAAATATAAAAATAATGATAGTTACTCTGTTTTTTAAGGGTATGTTTTGTTAACACTTATATGTTTTTATTGAATACCCTATATTTTTAAGGGTTTCATTATATTTTTCATATTTTAAGCCTAGGTAAATTTTATATTTGTTAATAAATATTTTGTCTAAGGCTTATTTCTGCCGCTAATATTTTATTTTTGTACTAAGATTTTCATTTAAAACCAGTTACTTATGTCAACACTTAGATTTCATGCCCTCAAACAATCTTTAGACCGCCCCCCATCCCTAGTTGCTGAAGAAGCCAAACGATCCGAAATTTTCGGAGCCAATGTTTTTGGATTTAAAACTATGCGTCAATTTTTAACTAAAGAAGCTTTTAAAAGCCTCATGCGGGCTATTGATAAAGGAGATAAAATCAACCGTTCCATCGCCGATCAAATTGCCTCTTCTATGAAAGATTGGGCCATGGCCAAAGGAGTGACTCATTATACACACTGGTTTCAACCTTTAACAGGAGCTACCGCCGAAAAACACGATGCCTTTTTTGAAACTGTAGGCAATGGCGAATCTCTCGAACGTTTTGAAGGAAATCAACTCGTTCAACAAGAACCAGATGCCTCTTCGTTTCCAAATGGAGGCATTCGAAATACGTTTGAAGCTCGCGGCTATACTGCCTGGGATCCGACGTCTCCAGCCTTTATTTTTGGCACAACACTTTGTATTCCGACTGTTTTTGTAGCCTATACGGGGGAAGCTTTAGATTATAAAACTCCTTTACTGCGTGCACTGAATGCTGTCGATCACGCAGCGACCGATGTGGCTCGTTATTTTGATAAAACCATCAAAAAAGTAACTGCCTCCTTAGGATGGGAACAAGAATATTTTTTGATTGATAAAGCCTTAGTCGCATCGCGTCCAGATATAGAAATGACGGGGCGTACGCTTTTAGGACATAGTTCTGCCAAAGACCAACAACTGGATGACCATTATTTTGGAACCATTCCAGGACGTGCCTTAAATTTTATGCGCGACCTAGAAACAGAATCCATGCTGCTTGGAATCCCTGTAAAAACACGTCACAATGAAGTTGCCCCCAACCAATTTGAGTTGGCACCCATTTATGAAGAGGCCAACTTAGCAGTAGACCATAACTCATTAGTCATGGATGTGATGCAAAAAGTTGCCGACCGCCATCATTTTAAAGTCCTGTTTCATGAAAAGCCGTTTGCAGGTGTGAACGGATCTGGGAAACATAACAATTGGAGTTTAAGCACGGATACAGGTATCAATTTATTAGCCCCTGGAAAAACCCCAATGAGTAATTTGCAGTTCCTTACATTTTTTGTAAATACAATAAAAGCAGTTCACGATAATGAAGAATTGCTTCGTGCATCGATTGCATCGGCTAGCAATGATCACCGTCTTGGAGGCAATGAAGCACCGCCAGCAATTATGTCTGTATTTATAGGAGCACAACTTTCAAAAGTACTTCATGAACTGGAAGGGGTCACCAAAGGAAAATTATCACCTGAAGAAAAAACAGATTTAAAACTGAATGTAGTTGGGAAAATACCTGAAATTTTGTTAGACAATACCGACCGTAACCGTACCTCGTCGTTTGCGTTTACAGGTAATAAATTTGAATTTCGTGCCGTAGGTTCCACCGCCAATTGTGCCAATCCGATGACTGTTTTAAATTCTATTGTAGCACGCCAATTAATTAATTTCAAAGCGGAGGCTGATGCGCTCATCGCAACTAAAGGATTGAAAAAAGATGAAGCCATATTTAATGTTTTAAGAGAATACATCAAAACCTCCCGAAACATTCTTTTTGAAGGAAATGGCTATGGTGATGACTGGCAAGCAGAAGCCGAAAAAAGAGGGTTGAGTAATAATAAAAATACGCCAGAGGCACTTAAAATTAAAATTGCCCCTAAAAGCATTGCACTTTACGAAGGCTTAAACGTCATGAATAAGGTGGAAATCGAAGCACGTTACGAGATCGAAATTGAAGAATACGTACATATTATCCAAATTGAAGGGCGAAGTTTGGGAGATATTGCCCGAAACCATGTGATTCCAACAGCAGTTAAATATCAAAATATTCTGATAGATAATGTCAAAGGGTTGAAAGATATTTTTGGCGATGACTTTAAGAAATACGCCAGCGAACAGTTGGTATTGATTGCAGATATATCCCAACGCATCGAAGCGATTAACTCAGGAGTCACCACCATGACCAACGAACGTAAAAAAGCGAATACTGTTAAAGATACGACCAAAAAAGCATCAATTTATTGCAATCAAGTGAAGCCTCTTTTTGATGACATTCGTTACCATTGTGATAAATTAGAATTGCTAATCGACGATGAATTATGGCCATTAGCTAAATACCGTGAATTGCTGTTTACGAAGTAAGACAAAATGAGTACAGAGTACAAAGTATAAAGTACTAAGAATTAAAACGAAAGCTAAGAACTCTCACTATTGGGTTACAAGGGGCTTAAGCCCCTTGTTGTGCGTGTTGTCGTCTGTCTGTTTTTCATGAGCCTACTGAAGATAGTCTAGTCAAAGTGCTTGTTGAAGTGAAAAGTGTCGAAGTTTTGTTGTATTGAAGTACCGAAAAAAAGTTTTACATCTTTTTTTATTACATCATAAATTGACGTCATACATCATGGCTCTTGACTCTTTTTTCTTTTCTCTCTATTCTATTCTCTTGACTCTATTTTCTATTCTCTTTAGCCTTTTTCTTAAATACTTTCTTACTTTTGTATTTCAAATAATTTTTATGGGGAACGAGATTAGTAAACGCTACGCACAACGAGGTGTTTCGGCATCCAAAGAAGATGTACATAACGCGATAAAAAATATAGACAAAGGATTGTTCCCACAAGCCTTTTGTAAAATTGTGCCCGATCATTTAACGAACGATGAAGAGTATTGCCTCATTATGCACGCCGACGGTGCGGGGACAAAAAGTTCTTTGGCCTATATGTACTGGAAAGAAACCGGCGATATTTCAGTTTGGAAAGGAATTGCTCAAGATGCGCTCATCATGAATATTGATGATTTATTATGTGTAGGTGCGACCGATCATATCATGCTATCTTCCACCATAGGACGTAATAAAAATGTCATTCCGGGCGAGGTGCTTTCCGCTATTATCAATGGAACAGAAGAACTCATCGAAGATCTTAAGGGATTTGGAGTGACCATTCATGCGACAGGTGGCGAAACGGCAGATGTTGGTGATTTGGTAAGAACCATTATTGTGGATTCCACAGTTACTGCCAGAATGCCCAGAAACAAAGTGATTGACAATGCGAATATCCAGCCCGGCGATGTGATTGTTGGACTGGCTTCTTTTGGTCAAGCAACCTATGAAACATCCTATAATGGTGGGATGGGAAGTAATGGATTGACTTCTGCAAGACATGACGTATTTGGACATTATTTAGCAGACAAATACCCCGAAAGTTTTGATGCGGCCGTTCCTAAAGAATTGATCTATTCAGGAAACGTAAAATTAACCGATGCCGTTGAAGATTCTCCTATAGATGCAGGGAAGTTAGTATTGTCGCCAACAAGAACTTATGCGCCCATTATCAAAACGATTTTAGAGCGCTATACTTCCGATTCAATTCATGGAATGGTGCATTGTAGTGGCGGAGCTCAAACTAAAATCCTTCACTTTGTAGAAAATTTACATATCATTAAAGACAATATGTTTGCAGTGCCACCGCTGTTTAAGCTGATACAAGAACAATCCAATACCGATTGGAAAGAAATGTATCAAGTATTTAATTGTGGCCACCGCATGGAACTCTATGTGAAACCCGATATTGCAGATGCGATTATAGCCATCTCAAAATCATACAATGTGGACGCTCAAATTGTAGGACGCGTTGAAGCAGCAGACGCTAAAAAACTGACCATTCAAAGTGCGTTTGGGACGTTTGAATATTAGGTTGGCTTTTGAACGACTCTGAATCCATAAAAAACAGTACTTTTGCAACATAATTCTCCAAGTAGATGTTAGAAAAAATACAAATAGTTAAGCAACGTTTCGATGAAATAAATGATTTGATCATCCAGCCGGATATCATATCCGATCAGAAACGCTATGTGCAGCTAAATAAAGAATATAAAGATTTAAAAAAGATGGTAGACAAAGGGCTCATTTATGAGGGTTTAATGTCTAATGTCGAAGAAGCTCAAGAAATTATTTCTGATGGGAGTGATGCTGAAATGGTTGAAATGGCCAAGATGCAAATGGAAGAAGCCAAGGCTCAAATTCCTGCCCTTGAAGAAGAAATGAGAGTGCTTCTCATTCCAAAAGATCCCGATGACGCTAAGAATGTAGTCATGGAAATCCGTGCTGGAGCTGGAGGGGATGAAGCCAGTATTTTTGCTGGAGATTTACATCGGATGTACACAAAATATTGTGAATCCAAAGGTTGGAAAGTTGATATTGTAGATTTTAACCACGGAACCTCCGGAGGTTTTAAAGAAGTTATTTTTGAAGTCAGTGGTGAAGATGTATACGGAACCTTAAAATTTGAAGCTGGCGTACACCGTGTACAACGTGTACCACAAACAGAAACCCAAGGACGTGTACATACAAGTGCAGCCTCGGTGATTGTGTTGCCTGAAGCTGAAGAATTTGATGTACAACTTGATATGACAGAAGTCAGAATTGAGCGTACCACTTCCACAGGCCCAGGAGGTCAGTCGGTGAATACCACCTATTCAGCAATCAAATTACACCACGAGCCAACGGGAATGATTGTAAGCTGTCAAGATCAAAAATCATCTCATAAAAATTTAGAAAAAGCACTGAAAGTATTAAGGTCTCGTTTGTATGAAATGGAATTGGCTAAAAAACAAGCCGCGGATTCTGAGAAACGAATGAGCATGGTATCTTCAGGAGATCGAAGTGCCAAAATTAGAACCTATAACTATCCGCAAGGACGCGTCACTGAACACCGTATTGGATTGACATTGTATGATTTGTCAAACATTATTAACGGGGATATCCAGAAAATCATCAGCGAACTGATGATGGCAGAAAACACCGAAAAACTCAAAGCAGATACTGGCGCAATCTAATTGTATATGACGACTCAAACACTTGTTTCTGAAATCAAAAAAAAGCAATCCTTTCTTTGTATCGGGTTGGACGTCGATTTGTCTAAAATACCAACTCATTTATTAGAATTAGAAGACCCTATTTTTGAGTTTAACAAAGCAATTATAGATGCTACCCATCAGTTGTGTGTGGCTTATAAACCGAATACGGCGTTTTATGAAGCCTATGGCTTAAAAGGTTGGAAGTCGCTTCAAAAAACAATTACCTATCTGAATACGAATTACCCTGAGATTTTTACAATTGCCGACGCCAAACGTGGCGATATTGGGAATACCAGTAGCATGTATGCGAAGGCCTTTTTTGAAGATTTAGCATTTGACAGTGTGACGGTTGCGCCTTATATGGGCAAAGATTCGATTGAGCCCTTTTTAGAATTTCAAGATAAGCATACGATTATGCTGGCCTTAACATCCAATGCCGGTGCTTTTGACTTTCAAACGCTTACAACAGATGAAAAACCGCTTTATCAATCGGTGCTAGAAACCTCGAAAAGTTGGAAAAATTCTGAAAATTTAATGTATGTAGTGGGTGCTACCAAAGCGTCTTATTTTGCTGAAATCAGAAAGATAGTTCCCAATAGTTTTTTATTAGTTCCTGGCGTTGGTGCGCAAGGCGGGAGTCTGGCTGAGGTCTGTAAATACGGAATGAATGCAAAAATCGGACTTTTGGTAAACTCTTCTAGAGGGATTATTTATGCATCTTCGGACCGTGACTTTGCAACGCAAGCAGCTCAAAAAGCTCAAACCCTACAGTTAGAAA
The DNA here is from genome assembly GCA_943787365.1 of uncultured Flavobacteriaceae bacterium. Lineage (GTDB taxonomy): Bacteria > Bacteroidota > Bacteroidia > Flavobacteriales > Flavobacteriaceae > Hel1-33-131. Next base: position 80,001 of record CALSMD010000003.1, on the reverse strand, counting down.
TGGCAGCTTTAATGCCTAAAAATTAAGTACAGACTTTCTTAAATAGTCAGCATCCAAGTTTTCTGAAGTTTCTTGAATTTCTTTAATTCTCTATTGAGGATGGACATAAACTCACGCCCATCACTATTGCATTTTTCCAAACGACGGCAGTTGATAAACAATCCGTTGGTGAGCCATTTTAAGGTTTCGGCATGCTTGTGTTTCTGTTCTGAAAACGGTTCCTGTGCGGCTTTAATAATCTCAGGGGCTAATGAATCTGATTGCCGTCTGATATCGCCAGAAAAATAGATATTGGTGTCTTCGCGTCCGTTGGGTTTCAAAACTGAAAGATCGGCTCTCAAATAATCTGAGATTACCTTAGAAAGAGATCCTATTTCCACTGCTTTTTTATAAAAAGCTGTATTCAATTCTGAGGAACTTTGAAACACCATGATTAGAATAATAATTACCTCAAAATTAGAGCAAAAAAAGATGAATCTATATTTAATATTTAAAGTAATATATGTTTATTTATTTAATTTTTAATATTTTTATCAGAAATACTTTAAATATGAAGTTAGACGCTTTACATTCAAAAATTCTAGAACAACTGCAATGCAATGCACGTGTCTCCAATACGGCGATTGCCAACCAAGTTGGGATTTCATCTCCCGCAGTTACAGAACGTATCAAAAAACTGGAAGATGCCGGTATTATAGATGGTTATTATGCCAAAGTTTCCCATTTTGAGTTGGGTTACGATTTCAGAGCCTTGATTACTGTCCGTGCATTTATGGGGCGGCTTCAACCCTTTTTACACAAAGTGAAAACTTTGGACGAAGTCATCAACTGTTACCGCATTACTGGAAACGAAAATATTGTGATGGAAGTGGTGCTTCAAAACCAACGTCACCTCGAAAAACTGATTGACCAACTGATCACATACGGAGAAACTAAAACTCAAATTATTCTTTCAAATGTGGTGTCGAATCGTCCCATATTAAAAAAGTAATTGTATTTTTATATTCATGAACAAATAATAAAATATACCCAGATGAAAACGAACTCTATTTTTTATAGTGTCTTAGCACTCTTATTTTTAGTAGGTTGCCAATCTCAAAAACGACCTTTAAAAGCACAGTCGGAATTTCAAACTGAACAAAATAGTTTTTTTAAAGACGCCTCTAAATCTCCCTTAAAATCCAAGGATTTAAAAGCATTTGAAGGCCTTGTCTTTTTTCCTATTGATTCTCTGTTTGTTGTAGAAGCGGAATTAATGCGTACTCCAAACACTCCTTTTTTTGATATGAAAACCACTACCAAACGGGTGACTAAAGAACGCGTTTATGGAGTTTTGTCGTTCACTATTAATAAGGAGTCTTATAAATTAAACGTGTATCAAGGCGCGCCAGACCCAGATGATGAGGTTGAATCGGACTATTTATTTCTTCCTTTTTTGGATGACACAAACGGAACGGAAACCTATGGAGGTGGTCGCTATATTGATTTAAGTATTCCTACGGGTGATAAGATGACGATCGATTTTAATAAATCCTACAATCCTTACTGTGCTTACAATGAAAAATATTCCTGCCCAATTGTGCCGAGAGAAAATTACCTTCCTCTAAAAATGAATGCAGGTGTCAAACGCTTTAAAGACCATTAAAAACTTTTGGAGATAAAAAGACCTAAAAACACGGCTGCAAGTCCAAGGGTAATTGAGCCTAAGGTATATATGAAAAAACTTGTAAAATCACCTTCTTTTAGAAACACTTGATTTTCATACGCAAAGGCTGAAAAGGTGGTAAAGCCGCCACAAAACCCGGTGATCAAAAGCAAGGTTTGATTTTCGGAAAAACTGCTATTTTTTAAGGCAACACCCATCAAAATTCCGATGAGCAAACTGCCCAGTACGTTTACAGAAAAAGTACCCCAAGGAAACCCAGAAGTGGAAGTCTTTAAAAACTTTCCGACCAGATATCGCAGTGCACTTCCAACGCCACCGCCTATAAAGACTAATAAAACTTGCTTCATGTGTTTTTATTTATTGTTTTTTAAGGTCACACTTCGACTGCGCTCAGTGCAAGAATGTTACATCCATTTAATCATTTTCTTGGGTATCAAGATTAAGTGATGGATGGTTTATTTATTTATAGTTTCCGCTAAATTAAAAATAGATTTCTTAGTAACAACAAAAAATGATTTTTATTAGTTGATGAAAATACATTATATTCGTTGATATTTGAATTATCTCTCAAACAAACTATTAAACTTAAATTTAAAATCAAATGAAACTATTATCTAAAATCGCATTGGGCTCGATTGTATTAGCTCAATTTTTTTGGTCCTGCAAAACTGAGAACAACTCAGAAGTTATGGATTCCAACTTTATCACTGTTAGTGCTGAAGAAAATTTCCCTATTATGGTTGAGCAATTTGCAGACCTGAAAGTATTACGTTATCAAATCCCAGGATGGGAGAATTTAACCTTGAAAGAACAAAAACTTGTTTACTATTTAACCAAAGCAGGTTTGTCAGGTCGTGACATTATGTGGGATCAAAATTACCGACATAATTTAACTATCCGTACGGCACTCGAAAGTGTATACACCAATTTTAAGGGTGATAAAACCACTGCAGATTGGACGGCTTTTGAAGTTTATATGAAACGTGTTTGGTTCAGTAACGGAATTCATCACCATTATAGCAATGCGAAAATGAAACCTGATTTTTCTTCGGAATATCTAACGTCTATTTTAGCCGATTCAAATACAGTTTTAGAAGGCGAAGCTTTTGAAGTGATTTTTAATGATGTAGATGCTAAGAAAGTAAATCAAGCCAAAGGGGTAGACAATGTAGCTGCTTCTGCTGTTAACTTCTACGGACCTGGTGTGACAAACGCAGATGTAGAATCGTTTTATTCTAAAATCAAATCGCCAAATCCTAAAAAACCTTTATCTCATGGTTTAAATTCACAGCTTGTAAAAGTTAATGGGGAGTTACAAGAACGTGTGTATAAATCAGGTGGCTTGTATGGCGTAGCGATTGATGAAATTGTTAAGTGGTTAGAGTTGGCCAAAGGAGTTGCAGAAAATCAAGCACAAGGCGATGCTTTAGGATTGCTCATAAAATATTACAATACAGGCGATTTACAAATATGGGACGATTACAACGTCGCATGGACTGCCGCAACGGAAGGAAATATAGATTACATCAATAGTTTTATTGAAGTTTATAACGATCCTTTAGGGTACAGAGGTTCTTACGAAACGATTGTTCAAATTAAAGATTTTGACATGTCTTCAAAAATGGAAGTCTTGTCTAAAAATGCACAATGGTTCGAGGACAATTCACCATTATTTCCAGAACATAAAAAGGAAAATGTTGTAGGCGTGAGTTATAAAACAGTCAATGTTGCAGGAGAAGCAGGCGATGCGTCGCCAACCACTCCAATTGGGGTGAACCTTCCAAATGCGAACTGGATTCGTGCTGAGGTTGGAAGTAAGTCCGTTTCTTTAGGAAACATCACAAATGCGTATAACAATTCTGGAAGTTCTGGAAGACTTAAAGAATTTGTACATGACGATGAAGAATATGAGCTAGAGAAAAAATACGGTCAACTAGGCGATAAGTTACACACGGCACTTCACGAAGTTGTGGGACATGCATCGGGACAATTAAACCCAGGCGTTGGTGAAACTAAAGAAACTTTAAAAAATTACGCTTCTACTTTAGAAGAAGGACGTGCTGATTTGGTAGGTCTTTATTATTTATACAATCCGAAATTACAAGAATTAGGCTTGGTAAAAGATTGGAAAGCTGTTGGAATGGCGGCTTTTGATGGCTATATCAGAAATGGTTTAATGACTCAATTGATTCGTTTGAACTTAGGAGATGATGTAGAAGAAGCGCACATGAGAAACCGTCAGTGGGTGAGTGCTTGGGCGTATGAAAAAGGACTTAAGGACAATGTGATTGAAAAAGTAATCCGTGATGGGAAAACGTATTTCAATATCAATGATTATGAAAAACTACACGATTTATTCGGTCAGTTATTGCGCGAAACTCAGCGTATCAAGTCTGAAGGTGATTTTGCAGCAGTGCAAGACTTGGTAGAAGGATATGGCGTGAAAGTAAACCAAGTGATCCATGCAGAAGTTTTAGAACGTAATAAACAATTTAAATCTGCAGCCTATGGTGGTTTTGTGAATCCAGTGTTGGTGCCACAAACAGATGCCGAGGGTGCGATTACTTCAATTGAGGTAAAGTATGTAGAGAGTTTTGTAGGTCAGATGTTGTATTATTCTGAGAACTACGGCTTTTTGCCAGAAGTTAACTAAGGAGATTTAATTCAATACAATTCAAAAGTCACTTATCTAAAAAGGTAAGTGACTTTTTTTAGTAGCCTAAAATAAATTTGATAGCAGCGATGCCTGCGATAAAACTAACAAAAGCCAGTAACACCCATAAACTTCCTTTGTAATATTTTTGATGAAGGTTAAAATCCTTGCGGTAGGCATAGATGATAACACCCATAAAAACAATGGCAAATAGGATTCCGAAAGTAAGTTGTCCTTGACTGAACATAATTGTGTATTTTTAGACTTATAAATTCAGTCAAATTTATAAAAAATTATAAGAATCACAGCATGTTTGATCCCTCTTCTTTGAGGCGTTAAAATGTATAAAAATTAAATTGATGAAATCTAAAATAAAAGCAGTTCAAGAATTCCATGAAGCCTTCAAAATTGGCTATAGAACCTCTCTCAAAGCCGATTTAGGCACAGCCAAAAACACGCTTCGTTTTGATTTAATGAAAGAAGAAAATGAAGAGTATTTAGAAGCCGCCAATAACAACGATATGGTAGAAGTTGCCGATGCCTTGGGGGATATGCTTTATATTCTCTGTGGGACAATTATTGAACATGGAATGCAGCACAAAATAGAAGCTGTTTTTGAGGAAATTCAACGCAGCAATATGAGCAAATTAGGCGAGGATGGCCAACCTATTTACCGCGAAGACGGAAAAGTACTGAAAGGTCCGCACTATTTTAAGCCCAATATCCAAGAGATTTTGGAGTCTTAGAATTTATACGTTTACAGTCCAGCCAAATAAATCTTCCGCTTTGTTTGTTTGAATGTCCATGATGCGTTTTTTTAATTTTAACGCAACTGGGTTTTCAAGTTCTGGCAAGTCGTAATCGGTGTCTTTAAATCCAAAAGTCGCAATTGGAGAAATAACAGCCGCAGTTCCTGCGCCAAACATTTCTTTTAAACTACCATTTTTAGACGCTTCGACAATTTCGGTGACGGTGAATTTTCGGACTTCAACCTTGATGCCTTCGTCTTTGGCAATGTCAAGAATACTTTTTCTTGTGATGCCATCCAAAATTCGATCACTTGTTGGTCCTGTGATAAGCGTATCGTTAATACGAACAAATATGTTCATCGCGCCCGCTTCTTCAATATATTCATGCGTATTGTCATCCGTCCAAATCACTTGGTCATACCCTTTGTCAATCGCTAATTGTGTCGGGTAAAACTGCCCAGCATAATTACCACCTGCCTTCGCATATCCTACACCGCCATTCGCGGAACGTGAGTATTTTTGTTCAATAAGTACTTTTACTTTGCCTGCAAAATAAGCTCCCGAAGGGGCTGTGCAAATCATGAATTTATAAGCATCTGCTGGAGAGGCATGAAAGCCTTCGCCTGTAGCAAATATGATGGGTCTGAGGTAAAGTGAGCTTCCGTCTTGTGTCGGAATCCATTGTTCGTCCACCTTAAGCAATGCTTTTAAACCTTCCATAAATACCGCTTCTGGTAATTCGGGAATTGACAAGCGTTTGGCAGAAATATTAAAACGTTTAAAGTTTTCATCCGGACGAAACAACCATGTTTTTTTATCCGCATCTTTATAAGCTTTCATCCCCTCAAAAATTGATTGTCCATAATGGAAAATCTTTGCAGAAGGCATTAATGAAATGGGTTGAAAAGGCACAATTTCAGGAGTACCCCAGGCGCCATTCTTATAATCACAGACCAACATATGGTCAGAAAAAACGGTACCAAATCCAAGGTTTTTAAAATCAATGCTGTTGATTTTTGATGCTGTTGTAGGAGTTACTTTGATTGTATTCATTTGTTGGCTTTAAACATTTCTTAAATACAAATTTACAGAAATAAATGCTTCGACAATATCATTCTTTCAAAAGTTCTTATATTTATGCGTTATTTAAAATTTAAATCAAACCAATGAAAAATACACTTCTAATTATAATACTAGCGATCTCATTACATTCCTGTAAACAAAAAGTCCAACCGGCACAGTCGCCCGTGCAAGTAGGCTCGACAGTTTACGAAGTGTATGGTGCTGCTTTGGATGCACAATCAGTACTTCCAATGAACGACTTAGCGATGTCATTTTCAACAATGAAAAAAACAGATACGTTGTTCACGAAAGTACAGGGGACAATCAAAGAAGTATGCACCAAAAAAGGCTGTTGGATGACCCTTGATTTGGGCGACGAAAAAGACCTCATGGTCCGTTTTAAAGATTATGGATTTTTCATGCCTTTGGATGCGAAAGGCGATGTTATTATTAATGGATACGCCACTATTTCTGAAACTTCTGTTGCAGATTTAAAGCATTATGCCGAAGATGCAGGTGCCTCAGAATTGGAAATTGAAGCCATAGTAGCTCCAGAACTTACTTATAGTTTTGAAGCCGATGGTGTGCTTTTAGCAAATTAATCACTTATGAAGCGAAGCATCATCACCACTTCTGATGGCTCAAAAACCATTCAAATTGAAGATTGGGACGAGCAATACCATTCGATTCATGGTGCCATTCAAGAATCGCAACATGTGTTTCTCAAAACAGGGCTGCATCATTTTCTAAATTCACACAAGCCAACAGCTGTTCATATTCTTGAAATTGGATTTGGAACAGGGCTCAATGCATTTGTGACGGCTTTGGAAGCGCCAACGCAGGGCGTTAAAATCCACTACGAAGGCGTTGAAGCGTATCCTGTTTTGGCAGAAGAATTGTCACAATTAAATTATGCATCTCTAATCGATCCAAATCAACAAGCTATTTTTGATGCATTACATGAGTTTACATGGGAAGAATTACATTCTGTCACTTCTCATTTCTCCTTAAAAAAACGACAACAGTTTTTCACAGATATAAAAGATGAAAATGCATTTGATCTCATTTATTTTGATGCGTTTGGCGCTCGAGTTCAACCTGATTTATGGACAGAATCTATTTTTAGAATCATGTTTAATGCCTTAAAAAATAACGGTGTTTTGGTCACCTATGCAGCCAAAGGCAGTGTGCGTCGTGCGATGCAGGCCGTCGGTTTTGTGGTCGAACGTTTGGAAGGCCCTCCCGGAAAACGCGAGATGTTGAGAGCCACCAAGTCCCCAGAACATTGTTAGTGTTTCCCTAATAAATAGGATCGGAAGCTTAAAGTATTGTTAAACCTATCTGAATTCATTTATTTAGAAGGTGTTATCACTAGTTTTGTGAGGATGGGACAAACACTCTTAATTACTGGAGCTACTGGATTGGTAGGAAAAGCGTTGGTAAAACAATGCTTAGCCGATGGCTATACGGTACATTATTTAACCACTCGGAAATCCAAGATTGAGTCTCAAACAAACTACAAAGGATTTTATTGGAACCCACAAGAAAATGCAATCGATGTCGACTGTTTTGAAGGCGTAGAAGTGATTCTCAATTTAGCAGGATCTTCCATTGCCCAACGTTGGAGCAATAGTACTAAAGCATCTATTCTGTCCAGCCGAACGGATGCCTTAGCGTTGTTGCATTCAAGTATCGAAACCCATAAATTTACTGTCAAACATATCATTTCTGCAAGTGCGATTGGAATCTATCCAGATTCTAAAACACGTTATTACGATGAAAAATTTCAAGGAACCGACGCCAGTTTTTTACGAAGCGTTGTGAAGTCTTGGGAAGGCAGTTTAAAACCCTTCCAATCTCTCGATGTCAAAACAACGGCGTTGCGCATTGGAATTGTATTGGATACGCATGAAGGTGCATTGCCTAAAATTATGGGTCCTATTAAAAACTATTTTGGTGCCGCTTTAGGTTCTGGAGATCAGTGGCAATCTTGGATTCATATTGATGATTTAGTACGCTTATTTATGTTTGTATTGGAATCAAAATTAGAAGGTGTTTACAATGCTGTGGCACCAAATCCTGTACAACAAATAGAACTCACAAAATTAATCGCTAAAATCCTTCAGCGTCCGTTGGTATTGCCCAATGTTCCTGAGTTTGCCCTCCAACTCATGTTGGGCGAAATGCGTGCCATCGCGCTGGAAAGTCAAAGGGTCTGTGCGACCAAAATTCAAGAGGCAGGTTTTAAATTTAACTACCTAGAACTTGAACCCGCTTTAGAAGATTTGATTGTCTAAATCGGTCGTTTGATTACAAATACTATTTTTAACAAGCTTAGATCACAAAAATACTTTGTGACATTTTGACATTTTATTAATATTGGCAGTACTTTTGCCATTGGTTATAAAACAAAAATTAATCACCCAACGCGTTTATACATACGATGAGTAAAAAAGATACCAAAGTGGAAGTTGAACTTCCAGAAGAAAATATAGCAAATGAAACGGCTACAGAAACCATTGTTGAACTCTCAGTAGAGGAACAATTGACAGCCGATTTAGCACAAGAAAAAGACAAGTTTTTACGTCTGTTTGCCGAGTTTGAAAACTACAAACGACGTACGACAAAAGAGCGTATTGAATTATTTTCTACGGCAAGCCAAGATGTCATCAAGGCGTTGTTGCCCGTAGTAGATGACTTTGACCGTGCTCTGTTAGAAATGTCTAAAAGTGAAGCGACTGAACTTTCAAAAGGCGTAGAGCTGATTAAAAATAAATTATCATCCACGCTTGAGCAAAAAGGATTGGAGCTTGTTGAGGTTCGTTCTGGAGATGTATTTAATGCCGATAACCATGAAGCAATTACTCAAATTCCAGCTCCAACAGAGGATATGAAAGGGAAAATCATTGATGTGATTGAAAAAGGCTACAAGTTAGGTGATAAAGTGATTCGTTTTCCAAAAGTAGTGATTGGAAACTAATTTAATTAAGATTTAAAAGTACAATACCGAGATGGCAAAACGCGATTATTACGACATATTAGGCATTAACAAAAGTGCCTCTGCTGCAGAAATAAAAAAAGCTTACAGAAAAATGGCTGTGAAATATCACCCGGATAAAAATCCAGATGATAAAACGGCTGAAGATAAATTTAAAGAAGCTGCAGAAGCTTATGAAATATTAAGTGATGCTGACAAAAAAGCACGTTTTGATCAATATGGTCATCGGGCGTTTGAAGGTGGTCACGGTGGTGGTGGCGGTCACATGAATATGGATGACATCTTTAGTCAGTTCGGCGATATTTTCGGCGGTGGCGGAGGTGGTTTCGGAGGCTTCGGTGGCGGACAACGTCAGCGTGTGATGAAAGGCAGTAACCTTCGTATTCGTGTCAAGTTAACACTTGAAGAAATTGCGAACGGTGTTGAAAAGAAAGTTAAAGTCAAGCGAAAAACCCAAGCCAAAGGGGTGACGTACAGAACCTGTTCTACCTGTAATGGACAAGGGCAAGTGACTCGAATTACCAATACCATTTTAGGACGTATGCAAACCGCATCTCCTTGTAATGCGTGTGGTGGTACCGGACAAAGTATTGATAAACGTCCTCCAAATTCAGATTCGCAAGGATTTGTGGTGGAAGAGGAAACAGTCTCCATAAAAATTCCTGCGGGTGTCGTTGATGGCATGCAGTTAAAAGTGACAGGCAAAGGAAATGCCGCTCCTGGGAATGGAATTTCAGGCGATTTATTAGTTGCTATTACCGAAGAAACCCATCCAACCTTGCAGCGTGAAGGGGATAACTTGCATTATGATTTGTATGTGAGTCTACCCGATGCGATTTTAGGATCGTCTATTGAGATTGACACCGTGACTGGCAAAGTCCGTTTGAAAATTGAAGCAGGTGTACAGTCTGGTAAAATACTACGTCTTAGAGGGAAAGGAATTCCAAATATCAATGGGTATAGCCGTGGCGATTTGTTAGTGCATATCAACGTGTGGACGCCAAAAACTTTGAGCAAAGAACAAAAATCGTTTTTTGAAAAAATGAAAACGGATGAGCATTTTTCTCCAAAACCAGAGAGCTCGGATAAATCGTTTTTTGAAAAGGTGAAGGATATGTTTTCTTAGGGAGTTTAAAGACTGACACGCATGAGTGAAAAATTAAATCACCACTATTCTAAAAAAGAGGAACGATTGAATGTCATCACCCATGCATTTGGACTTTTGCTAAGTGTCATTGGATTGTATGTTCTAATTCTCAAATCCTTTCATTATGAGGGTTTTTGGAAGCCCGCGAGTCTCGTGATTTACGGATTGAGCTTGATTGTTTTATATGCGGCCTCCACTTTTTATCATGCTGCTAAAGACCCTCGCCTCAGAAGAAAACTGAATATTTTTGACCATGCTGCCATCTATGTATTGATAGCAGGAACTTACACGCCATTTACCATACTCGTTTTAGAAGGTTCTTTGGGTTGGATTATTTTTGGGTTGACTTGGACGTTTGCGCTTATCGGCATTATCTTAAAACTATTTTATACGGGGCGTTTTGATAAACTCTCCACAGCACTGTATCTTTTGATGGGGTGGCAAATTATGTTTGTGATCAATCCGTTAATGGAACGTTTTACAACCGAAGGCTTACAACTCTTATTTGCAGGAGGCGTATTTTACACGATTGGAGCGGTCCTGTACTCCATAAAAAAACTTCCCTACAACCACGCCATTTTTCATGTGTTTGTGGTACTAGGAAGTGTGTGTCACTTTTTTAGTGTTTTTAGTTTTTCGTAAAATCAAAAGATTTTCCAAATTCAATTCCTACGATTCGATCTTCTAGAAGATCGCTATAGAATGGAGTTTAAAAAAGTATCTTTGTTGCGCTTGTATTTTTCTTATACGACGCCACTAAAAACGCCACATGATTACAATAAACGATATAAATAAGCCAACACCAATCACGAGTTCAAAAGCACAATTAGAGTTGTTCAATCGCTCTTCAGATGTGAAAGGGACGATTCGATCTTTAGAATCGGGAAGGCCCGTATTGATTACCGCCTTTTACAGCAATGGACTGACACTTTTGAAGGAGTTGCAAATACACCTCAAACGAAAATTCTCAGGCACTTCTTTTAAAGAACAACGTGCTTATAGAGATGCGTATCGCAAACTGTCCAAGCTTATTTTAATCGAAATTGCAGATCATAAATTGATTGTCAAAAAAGCACCCTCTATAGGTTGGCTAGAAACATTTTATCCAGAAGCCAGTGAATTCTTGCTGCCTTTCCCTAAAGTTCAAGGGTTGAACAGTGCGTGGCAGTGGTACCAAAACGGGATTACGGTTCCCGTATTGCGAAATAAAATACACCCCTATTACGGGACTTATTTCCCAACGCGTTTTGATCATTTGATTCTTTTTGACAATTGGCTGAAACGGTACGAAGGTCCTAAAAAATCCGCCATTGATGTCGGAATTGGAAGTGGGATTCTCTCCTTTCAGATGGTGAAACATGGCTTTCAAAAAGTATTTGGAACCGATACCAATCCCAATGCAATTGTAGGACTCAAAGAGTTTATGGGCGACACAAAGCTCTCACGAAAAGTAGAACTCGATTTTGGATCTCTTTTTGGGAAATGGGAAAAACCCAGCGAGTTGATTGTTTTTAATCCACCTTGGTTGCCAGCAGCGCATGACTTAGATAAAAATGACGAAGCAATTTACTACAACGAATCGCTTTTCCCTGATTTTTTTGAGGCGGCCAAACAACGCCTTTTGCCGGATGGAAAACTCGTCGTGATATTCTCTAATTTAGCGCAAATTACAAAGGCTACAACCGACCATCCTATTGAAAAAGAACTTGCCAAAGGTGGCAGATTTCAATTGGAAAAATGCCTAAAAAGACCTGTTAAAACGGCTTCCGACAAAACCAAACGCGACCAACATTGGAGGGCTCTGGAAGAGGTGGAGCTGTGGGTGTTGACGCATTCATAGGTTGTTTTGAGTATTAGGCTTTAGATTGGCAAATAGATATAATAAATTACATTAAAAATGTAATAATGGTGAAATTTATTTTTAATTCTTAATTATTTTTTTGATGTTGTATGTATAATCTTTAAAATTAGTTTTAACTAGATAGAATCCTTTACTTAGTTCTGAAACATTTATTTTTTTATCGGAGCCTCTGTACACAAGCGTGGATTTGGAATCGTAGATTTCTATGGAAGTAAATTCTAGAACTTCAATAAACAAAATATCTTTAACAGGGTTTGGATGGATACGAATTGGATTGGCAACGTATTCTTCCGTAGACAATACAGGATCATTTGTTGAAAATGACATCAATTTTCCATCTTCAGAAAACAGAGGGATATTAATTGATTCGGATGTAATTAAATACCTATTAGCTCCAATATGTGTTATGGCTTCCGCTTGTTTAAATCCTAAAGTTGTAAGAGATGTCTGTGTATTACTGCCTGAAAATACATCATTGCCTGTAAAGTTTTCACTACGCCAAACAAAAGGTTGTAATGTCGAGTTATAACCGATTAGATATATTTTTTCTGTCAATGGATTGTAGGTGGCTCCAGTTACTAACCCTCCGCTAGTTAAAGTTGTTGTTAATGAGCTTACACTATACGTACCGCTGTTTTTTGGGATTATGTATGCCTTTGTGATGCCATCCACCCAATTTTTAGTAAATAAAATCAAGTTATTTGCATCAAAAGAAATGAGAGCTTCTGCATCCCATTCTGTATTGTTGGTATTAGCTGTAAAATCAGTTTGATCTGAATAGCTAAAGTTTATAATTTCTGCTGTTATATTGATAGAATTTAAATAGTTATTTTTATTTATTTTATATATTTTTAAGTTGGTTCTGTTTCCATTATTGTTTCCTACATCACCAATATAAATGGATGTATCATCCTGTGTTATATCTTCCCAGTCCACATTTGTTGCATTGTCAATTGTAACGGTTCTGGTAATTGTCCCAGAAATTGTATCTAATTCATACAGTCTATTTTCATTACCAGAATCATTATGATTAATGAGTTTGTTGTTAAAAAAAATCACTCCTGAGGACTCACTCAAAATTGTTGGTAAAGTAAACTTTTCTTTAATATCTGTTATTTGAGCGATTGCGTTAAAACTTCCTAAAATAAGTGTAGATAGTATAATTATTTTTTTCATTGCGTATTATTTAGAATTAGGGTTAAAATGATTTATGTGTTTTTTTAAGTTCGATTGTATTTAAGTTCTTTTGTATTTAAGTTTATTCTTCATGTTTTTTAGTTTGGATTTCATAGTTTTCTTTTATGTTGTGCTAAGTCGGGAGACTTTGCCTTAGCGGGCGTTTACGGTCTATTTTTAAGACACTGTGTTTACTGTTTTTTATATTTATTTCGATTAATCAACCACAAACTAGTTCCAAAAAATGTGAAATAAAATAGGAAATCCCAAACACTAAATTCACCATTTTTAAAATAATGAAATGCTGACATTCCAATAGCATACCCTATTCCACATAGAAAACTATTTTTTATGTTTTTCTTGTTCATATTTAAAAATTTAATTCTCCCAGTTGCTCAAAGTTTGACTCCGTCGAATCTTCGATTTCCCGACTTTGAGCTATTTAGTTTAGTGTTTCCAGTATTCAATTCCATGTTCTTTTATGTTAGCATTTGATGCTGATTCTCGATTCATTTTTTATCCCGCTAAGTCAGTAGACTTTGCGGAGCTGGTATATCCACTTTTCGCATAAACTTTCCAATCTATATTGGTTTTTAACTCACTTGCCAATTCATTTGCTAAAGTTCCTGTAAAACCTTCTTGATGTGTACTGACTCCTACTCCTGCAATCGTACTTTCTCCAATAGTAATCATTCGGAGTGTTTTTTTAGAGGACACTGCTGATAATCCCTTTATTCCTTTTGCTTCTGGTAACCGAGGAACATTCGATTTTATTTTTTTACCTTGAAAATACATTAATGGTAAAAGAGGGAATGTCAAAATTGATCCTAAAATATATTTTATGTTCATAATCTTATGTTCTATCTTTTTAAGCTTGCTTGGCACGAGCAAATGATGCTCGTGCTAGCTGGGTTGGCAGTAGTATTTATTCAAATATTGCTACAACTCTTGCCGGTGCTGCTGAAGCTCCAACAATTTTTATAGGAAAAACAGCAATTTTAAAACCCTCATATGGAAGTTCATCTAAATTGACAAGTTGCTCAATATGACAATATTCTTTTCGTTGTCCAACTAAGTGAGCTTCCCAGAATAGTTCAGAATTGTTGGTTTCTTTAGCTTTTTTAATTAGATGTTTTAATGGGAGATCCCATCCCCAAGAATCGATTCCCATTACTTTGATTCCTTTGTCAATAAGCCATTCGGTAGCCTCAGCACTCATTCCAGTTCCTTTGTCTGGAAAGTCTTTGGTTCCATTATAAACATCTCTACCTGTTTTGATTAAAACGATCATTCCTTCTTTGAGGGATAATTTTTCTTTGTCTAGGAAATCTTTAAGATCTTGAGTAGTAATCGCGTCAAAATCTTTTTTATGTTTCATATCTACGACAAGACCATCTCCATAGCACCAATCCAAAGGAATTTCATCAATAGTCTTAGAACGCTCTCCATTTACGGTAGGAGAATAATGCCAAGGCGCATCTATATGAGTTGTAGAGTGCACTCCCATTTTTTTAATAGTATCGTCAGCCCAACCTTTAAAGTCTTTAGGATACAATTTTTTAGGCAACCCCAAAAAACGTAACAACAAGCCTGCTTTTTTGTGAGATTTATGTTTGATTTTTACTTTCATAAACCAAGGATCAGATTTATTATACTTAATTGGTTTTGATAAATCTATTATTTTCATTTTATTCTTAAATTACTGCCAACTTGTTATATAGAGAATAAACCTCCTGTTTATAGGTCTTCATTTCCGGATAATAGGAACCTTTTGGATTTTTATCCGTAATCAAATGTGCAAACATCTTGCTCGTCCCTTATCTATGATTCACAGTAAAACAATATCTCAACTTCGGTTAAATTACTTATGAAGACATAGATTTGGGATCTAAATCAGTTGTAAATATATAAAATAATCGCACGCAGCCCAAAAAACTAGTGATTTTAATATTCCAAAACTTATTGTGGCTGGTTTTACTTTTTCAGTGTAACTTTTCTTATATTGTTACGTCTTATACCAAAACATATTACATGAGCAACCTTTTAGAAACCAAAGAAGTTTCAAAATATTTCGGTGAGTTCCAAGCTTTGGACGCCGTATCCATACAAGTACCTAAACACAGTATTTTTGGACTCTTAGGTCCCAATGGCGCTGGGAAAACCACCCTCATCAGAATCATCAATCAAATTACCATGCCCGATACGGGATCCGTCTTTTTAGATGGAGAGCCATTGCAATCGCACCATGTGCAATACATTGGCTATTTACCCGAAGAACGTGGGCTGTATAAATCCATGAAAGTCGGGGAGCAAGCCTTGTATTTGGCACAACTCAAAGGCTTGTCGTATTCGGAAGCCAAAAAGCGCTTAAAATATTGGTTTGACAAATTAGAAATCGGACATTGGTGGGACAAAAAAGTAGAAGAACTCTCCAAAGGAATGGCACAAAAAATTCAGTTTGTAGTGACGGTTTTACACCAACCCAAACTGTTGATTTTTGACGAACCGTTCTCCGGATTTGACCCCATCAACGCCAATCTTATAAAAGACGAAATTTTGCAATTGAGAGATGAAGGCGCAACCGTTATTTTCTCAACCCACCGCATGGAATCAGTTGAAGAACTCTGCGATCATATTGCTTTAATTCATGAATCCAAAAAAATATTAGACGGGAAACTCAACGACATCAAACGCGATTATAAAACAAATTCTTTTGAAGTAGGGCTGTTGTCCGATAATAAGGAAGCTTTGCAACAAACCATCGAAGCGAAATTTAAAGTCGCTCCAGCAGATTTTAAATCTCTGCACGATGATTTAAAATTGAATATTTCATTAGGGTCTGAAGGGACTTCCAATGATTTATTAACGTTTTTAACTTCGCAAGCACAAGTGCTCCATTTCAATGAATTAATTCCAAACGCGAGTGATATTTTTATTCAAACCATTCAAAATAACAAGTCATGAATCACCTTCCACTAATTATCAAACGTGAGTATCTGACTAAAGTACGCAACAAGTCGTTTATACTCATGACATTTTTGACGCCCCTCATTATGATAGCCCTGTTTTTATTTGTCGGCTATTTATCGAGTGTCAATAACGATACCGTCCGCACCATATATGTTTTAGACGAAACGGATTTCCTTTCGGAATCCTTCAAAACTAACGATCAAACAATTTATAACCACCTCTCTGAAGTTGATTTGGAAACGGCCAAAACACTCGCCAATCAAGAAGACGCTTATGGCTTGCTTCACATTCCTAACATCCCTTTAGAGACCGTGTCAGGTTCTATAAAATTTTATTCTGAAGAATCGCCCTCCCTTTCGCTAATATCTTCTTTGGAATCAAAAATCGAAAACAAATTATCCGAACTAAAATTACAAAATGAAGGGGTTGATTTAGCACTCATTGAGTCCTCTAAAACCAATGTCGAAATCAATCAAGAAAGCTTTGAAGGCGTAAAAACTTCCAAGGTGGGGAGTGTTATGAAATTGATCTTTGGCGGTGCAGCTGGCTATTTGTTATTTATGTTTATCATTATCTATGGAAACATGATCATGCGCAGTGTGATTGAAGAAAAAACCAGCCGTATTATCGAAGTGATTATATCCTCTGTGAAACCCATCCAACTGATGTTGGGGAAAATCATAGGGACTTCTTTAGCAGGCATTACACAAGTGGTCACTTGGATTGTTTTAGGTGCTATTTTGCTTTTTGCAGCATCCGCCATTTTTGGAGTTGACTTGTCTCAAAGTCCGCAACAAGACATGGTAAACGAAGCGCTTTCAAATCCAGAATCCACCGACAAAATTCAAATGATTGTTAATGAATTTAGCGCCCTTCCAATTGGGAATTTGATAGTGGCATTCATTCTGTTTTTCATTGGAGGTTATCTGTTGTACAGTTCCTTATATGCAGCCATCGGTGCAGCGGTGGACAACGAAACGGACACCCAACAATTTATGATTCCCGTATTGATCCCCTTAATTTTAGGGATGTATGTGGGCGCATTTACCGTGATTGAAGATCCGCATGGTACTATTTCAACAGTTTTTTCATTCATCCCATTTACCTCTCCCGTGGTGATGCTGATGCGCATTCCGTTTGGCGTACCAATATGGCAACAAATTGTATCGCTTTTGATACTCATAACCACCTTTATATGTACAGTCTGGTTTGCAGCCAAAATATACCGCGTTGGGATTTTGATGCATGGCAAAAAGCCAACCTACAAAGAACTTTATAAATGGTTGAAATATTAATTTTAATGAAACGTTATTAATGCATACTAAATCAACTACGCATGTCTAGAATTTTAATCATTGAAGATGAAGCCTCCATCCGTCGTGTCCTCGTCAAAATACTGACGGAAGAAAATGCTCAGTACCAAGTGTTTGAAGCCGAAGATGGCTTGATTGGTACTGAAATGATTAAAAAAGACGATTTTGATTTGGTACTGTGTGACATTAAAATGCCCAAAATGGACGGGGTTGAAGTTCTGGAAGCAGTTAAAAAAATCAAACCAGAAATTCCGATGGTGATGATCTCTGGACATGGCGATTTAGACACCGCTGTAAATACGATGCGCATGGGTGCCTATGATTATATATCAAAACCACCAGATTTAAACCGACTGTTAAATACCATCCGAAATGCACTGGACCGCAAACAATTGGTGGTCGAAAATAAACGTCTCAAACGGAAAGTCAGCAAACAATACGAAATGGTTGGGAACAGCCCCGAAATTGAGACCATCAAATCGATTATAGATAAAGTAGCACCTACCGAAGCGCGTGTATTGGTGACAGGACCTAATGGTACTGGAAAAGAATTAGTAGCCCATTGGTTGCACCAAAAAAGTGACCGCGCCAAAGGGCCCATGATTGAAGTGAATTGTGCGGCAATTCCTAGTGAACTAATTGAAAGTGAATTGTTTGGACACATCAAAGGCGCCTTTACAAGCGCTCATAAAGACCGTGCAGGTAAATTTGAAGCTGCTAATAAGGGTACTATTTTTCTAGATGAAATAGGAGATATGAGCCTCTCTGCGCAAGCAAAAGTATTGCGTGCCTTGCAAGAAAGTCGCATCCAACGTGTTGGGAGTGATAAAGACATCAAAGTAGATGTGCGGGTGATTGCTGCTACAAATAAAAACCTTAAAACAGAAATATCAGAAGGACGTTTCCGTGAAGATTTATACCACCGTTTGGCAGTCATTTTGATTAAAGTACCACCACTAAACGACCGTAGAGATGACATTCCTGTGTTGGTTGATTATTTTGCAAATAAAATTGCCTCGGAACAAGGAACCGCTAAAAAGAGTTTTTCGGCGGAAGCGCTTAAATTGCTTAAAGCCTATGATTGGACAGGAAATATCAGGGAGTTAAGAAATGTGGTTGAACGGCTTATTATTCTCGGAGAAACGGAAATTACCGTTGCAGATGTCAAAGCATTTGTGAGTAAATAATCAAGTTTTGTGTCAATCTTAACACTAGATTCATCCGCAAGGCGTAGTTTTACTTTTATTAAATTTATATAAATGAAACATTTAGCACTCATTATTTTCTGTTTTTTAACGCTCGGGTTGAATGCACAATCCGATGCAGATTATATCAAAACAATCTATAAAAACACTTTAACCAATGGTCAAAGTTACCAATGGTTAGATTATTTATCTAACGAAATTGGAGGCCGTTTATCAGGGTCTTTAAATGCCGAATTGGCAGTGGAGTATACCAAAGAAGAATTAGAAAAATTAGGACTCGACCGTGTTTGGTTACAACCTGTCATGGTGCCAAAATGGGTACGTGGTACTCCAGAATTTGCCTATATAGAAACGGCGCCTGGGAAAACTATTTCTGTGAATATATGTGCTTTGGGAGGATCGGTTGCGACGCCACTTCAAGGAGTGAAAGCGGAGGTGATCGAAGTACAAGGACTAGAAGAATTAAAAGCCTTGGATCGAAAAGAGGTGGAAGGTAAAATTGTGTTTTTCAACCGCCCAATGCAAGCCGATCTAATCTTAACTTTTGAAGCCTATGGTGGTTGTGTAGATCAGCGTTACAATGGGGCAGAAGAAGCTGGTAAACTGGGAGCAGTTGCAATGATTGTCCGCTCTATGAATCTAAGAATGGACGATTTACCCCATACAGGATCAATGTCTTATGGAGACACACCTGTTTCTAAACGCATTGCATCGTCGGCGATTAGTACCAATGATGCCGAAATGTTAAGTGGGATGTTAAAGATCGATTCGGGTCTTAAATTATACATCAAACAAAGTTGTCGTCAATTAAAAGATGTGCTGTCTTACAACGTGATTGGCGAAATTACAGGGGCTGAATTTCCAGAGGAGATCATTACCGTAGGCGGTCATTTAGATTCGTGGGATCTTAGGGGATGGTTCGCATGACGATGGTGCAGGTTGTGTTCAGTCTATGGATGTGTTGCGCTTATTGAAAATTTCGGGAATTAAACCCAAACGCACCATAAGAGTTGTATTGTTTATGAATGAAGAAAATGGATTAAGAGGTGGTAAAGCGTATGCGAAGGAAGCCACACGAAAAGGGGAGAATCATATTTTTGCATTAGAAAGTGACTCAGGAGGGTTTACACCTCGAGGCTTCACTTTTGATGGACCCGATTATAAAGTCGATAAAATCATGCAATGGAAGCCTTTGTTTGAACCCTATCTTATTCATTATTTCAAAAAAGGAGGCAGTGGTGCAGATATTGGACCCTTGAAAAAAAGCACGAATGTGTTGGCAGGATTACGTCCAGATTCACAACGGTACTTTGACCACCACCATGCAGCGAATGACACTTTTGATGCGGTTAACAAACGCGAGTTAGAATTAGGCGCAGCCACGATGACATCCTTGGTTTATTTGGTTGATAAATACGGACTGAATTCTATAGAAAAAACACCTCAGTTAAAGGACTAGAATTTCTTATTTTACTAACTGAAAAATGTACCCGAAAGAAATATTTCTTTGGTAAAAGAAAAATTCTTGAGAGGCAGTGTCAGCTGTAGACGTTGTAGTTCGTATGTCCGACATATCAATATAGCCTGTTTTAAATTCCGCTTGTACAAAAAAGTGGTCAAACAAAGTTAAATTGACACCCGCTTTAAAAGACAGTCCAAATCCTGCCAAATGAAATTCATCATTTTGTTCTTTAGATAGTAAGGTTGAATTGGTTTTTGGATATAAAACTCCTGCACCAAAAGATTCTAATAGGTTCAGTTGTAATTTTTTGGAGTTCCATTTGAAATAATCGCCAAGATTATCAACTCTCGAAATCTCAACGTTTATATAGTTGAGTCCATCGGTATGTTCAAATTCCAAAAAGTCTTCATCAACGTATATAGGCGCATTATCATACACACCATTAAATTCTGAGAGTGGATCGTCCAAGTCAATATAACCATCAATCGTGGCGGGTTGTTGCTCTACCATGATGTATTTCATGTGATCGACTCCCATAGAAAGATTCCAGTGGTCATGAAAATAATATCCAATTCTTGCCACGGTTTGCGGAATGGTGATGTTTGTAGGGTTCAAATACACGTCTACATCCCACGGGTTTTGACGGTCTTTGGCAGCCACATCATAGAGTGTAAATTCATAATCGTCCCCTCTAAAGGTGATGTCTGAATAGCTGTATTGGGCTTTGTTCCATCCCCAATAAAAATAGAGTTTACCTTTATTTTGGGTTTTAAAACTAGTTTCGATGGTGGGTGTTTCCATAGAAATTTCAAGAGGCGTTTCTTGAGAATATCCTTGAATACTGAATCCAAATAATAAGCAAATGAGGAGTGCCTTTTGCATAGGTTCTAAAGGGAATTTATAGTGCGTCTTATGGCGCTTAAGTTGGTAAGTAATTTTTCTAAATGGTCGATGTGAAGCATATTGGCACCATCACTTTTGGCATTGGAAGGGTCAAAATGTGTTTCGATAAATAATCCATCCACATTATTAACAATGCCTGCGCGGGCAATGGTTTCAATCATATCTGGACGACCACCGGTCACGCCACTTGTTTGGTTGGGTTGTTGTAGCGAGTGTGTCACGTCCAAAACAGTAGGTGCAAAAGCACGCATTGTTGGAATGCCACGGAAATCAACAATCATATCTTGATAGCCAAACATGGTGCCACGATCGGTAATCCATGCCTTTTCGTTTCCAGCATCTTTCACTTTTTGAACGGCATGTTTCATGGCTTCGGGACTCATAAATTGCCCTTTTTTTAAATTCACAACTTTTCCTGTTTGAGCCGCTGCGACTACAAGGTCGGTTTGTCTTACTAGAAACGCAGGGATTTGTAATACATCTACATACTGAGCTGCCAAGGCTGCATCCGATACTTCATGAATATCGGTGACGGTTGGGATGTCAAAAGTTTCGGAAACTTTTCTAAGAATTTTCAAGGCTTTTTCATCACCGATTCCTGTAAAGCTATCAATTCGACTGCGGTTTGCTTTCTTAAAACTGCCTTTAAAAATGTAAGGAATTTTTAAGTCATCAGTAATTTTACACACTTTTTCTGCAATTTGAAGCGCCATTGTTTCGCTTTCAATCGCACAAGGTCCTGCCAACAGGAAAAAGTTGTCCGAAGTTGTATGTTTTAATTTTGGAATATCTTGAAGATTCATTGCTGTAAATTTATGCTGCAAATATAATCAAAATTAAAAGGTGTTTTAAAATTAATAAGCAGTACTAAAGTAAGAAAATTAAATGTAACTTTGCACGCTTAAAACAAGGCACTTATGGCTAATGTAAAAAATATCGCAATTATTGCACACGTCGATCACGGAAAAACAACCTTGGTTGATAAAATCATGTATCACTGTCAACTGTTTCGTGAGAACCAAAATACAGGTGATTTAATTCTGGATAATAACGATCTTGAACGTGAGAGAGGTATTACGATCACAGCTAAAAATGTTTCCGTCATATATAAAGATACCAAAATCAATATTATTGATACGCCTGGTCACGCCGATTTTGGTGGTGAAGTAGAGCGTGTATTGAACATGGCAGATGGTGTGTTGTTGTTGGTAGATGCTTTTGAAGGCCCTATGCCTCAAACGCGTTTTGTGTTACAGAAAGCAATTGACCTTGGTTTAAAGCCTTGTGTAGTGATTAATAAAGTCGACAAAGAAAACTGTACTCCAGATGAGGTACACGAAAAAGTGTTTGACTTGATGTTTGAATTAGGAGCAGAAGAGTGGCAGTTAGATTTCCCAACGGTATATGGATCCGCCAAAAACAATTGGATGAACCACGATTGGAAAGACGAAATAGATAATATAGAGCCTTTATTAGATATGGTGATTGAACACATTCCTTCGCCAAAAATTCCTGAAGGAAATACCCAGATGTTAATTACATCTTTAGATTTTTCATCCTTTACAGGTCGAATTGCCATTGGTCGATTGACGCGTGGTGAATTGAAAACAGGACAGCAAATTTCGTTGGTAAAACGTGATGGAAGCATCGTGAAGTCCAGAATAAAAGAACTTCATGTATTTGAAGGTTTAGGTAGAAAGAAGATTGAAGAAGTTCAAACGGGTGATATTTGTGCCATTGTGGGCTTAGAAGGCTTTGAAATTGGAGATACGGTAGCGGATCTTGAAAACCCAGAAGGGTTAAAAACGATTGCTATTGATGAGCCAACAATGAGTATGTTGTTTACAATTAACGATTCTCCTTTCTTTGGGAAAGATGGAAAGTTTGTAACCTCAAGACATATTAGAGAGCGCCTGGATAAAGAATTAGAAAAGAATTTAGCACTACGCGTGAATGCAACGGATAGTGCCGATAAATTTATGGTATTTGGAAGAGGTGTTTTACACTTATCTGTACTTATCGAAACGATGCGTCGTGAGGGGTATGAATTACAAATCGGACAGCCACAAGTAATTATCAAAGTCATTGACGGCGTTAAATGCGAACCAGTTGAAGAAATGACGATTGATTTACCAGAATCTGTTTCAGGTAAAGCGATTGAAATGGTAACGATGCGTAAAGGTGAAATGCTCAGTATGGAAGCGAAAGGCGATCGTATGGTGTGTGAGTTTTTAATTCCATCTAGAGGGATTATCGGAATGCGTAATCAACTCTTGACGGCTACGGCTGGTGAGGCGATTATGGCACACAGATTTAAAGAATACCAGCCACTTAAAGGTGGAATTCCAGAACGTCAAAATGGATCCTTAGTTTCTATGGAATTAGGTCAAGCCATTCCTTATTCTATTGATAAATTACAAGATAGAGGTAAGTTTTTTGTAGATCCAGGCGAAAGCATTTACGAAGGTCAAGTGATCGGCGAAAATTCTCGTGGAGACGATATGGCTATTAATATTACAAAAACTAAAAAGTTAAGTAATGTCCGTAGCTCTGGTGCAGATGATAAAGCTAAGATTGTTCCAGCAATTAAATTCTCTTTAGAAGAAGCTTTAGAATACATTCAAAAAGATGAGTACGTAGAAGTAACGCCTAAGTCGTTAAGGTTACGTAAGATATACCTTACTGAAGTTGACCGTAAGCGCAACAAAATCATATAATGAATTTTTTAGAAACTCACGCGACTGAATTCGTAGGTTATTTAGCAATGCTGTTGTTATTGATTTCTTTTTTGATGAAAGATATCAGACGCTTACGGAAGCTAAACACGGTCGCCTGCGCGTTGTTTGTTGCCTATGGTTTTATGTTAGCAACCTCTTGGCCGATTATTATTTCCAATGCATCTATCATGGGAATTAATATATATTACCTGTTTTTGAAGAAAAATTAGTATTTTCACACGATTAACTAACTTGTCATATAAGAATTTAGTGGGCCTAATGTGCTGCACTAATATTCAATGTTAGTTATCGTGTGTTATATTAATAGTTCTAATGAGCCAATTTGAAGTTACCTAAATTCATACGTAATAATTTAATTCTAAAGATCACTTCACTCAATTCATTGGTTGTGGGGGCGCGACTTTTGATGTCGTTAGTCGTTCAGAAATTGTTGGCGGAGTACACAGGACAAGCGGGGATTGCCAAAGTAGGGCAGTTGCGCAACATCTCCTCGATACTCATGAGTCTCACGTCTCTGGGAACCTTTAACGGCGTTGTGAAGTATGTTTCAGAGTATAAGTCCGATCAAAAAAACTTACTCAAATTATTTTCAACCTTATATGTTTTTAGTTTCACGGCAAGTGTCGTGTTATTTTTTATACTGTTTTTTGGAGCCTCTTATTTCTCTCATAAATTATTTTTATCAGATACGTATGCCGTTGTTTTTAAAGTGATGGCTGTTGCGGTTCCTTTTATTTCGATGAATCGAATTTTCAGTGGGGTTATAAATGGAATTTCAGACTATAAGAAACACACTAAAATTGAGTTTATCTCTCATTTTCTTGCAGCTGTTTTGTTGCTCGTTAGTCTTTATTTTTACTCCCTAAAAGGGGTGTTAGTGGCCATTGCATTGACGCCTATTATTCAGTTTACAGTTTTAATCATCATTTTTGGAAAGGTTTTAAAAGACTATGTTGATTTCAATTCAATCTCCTTTAAAATCCCTTTTCTAAAACAGCTTTTAGGGTTTACGGTCATGTCTTTTGTAGCAACCGTACTCTCAAATTATGTTGAAATTGATTTAAGGACACTCATTTTAGAAAAAATCAGTGAAGCTGAAGCGGGTTCATGGACGGCAATGAATTCTATTTCTAAAATTTACATGCAATTTTTAATTGCAATTTTCTCTCTTTATATTTTACCCAAGTACGCAACTATTAATACCTCATTTGAGTTTAGAATAGAAATAAAAAAAATTTATACATCATTAGTACCACTTGTTTTTATAGGGATGGTTTTAGTGTATGTCTTAAGAAATGTATTAATCGAAGTTATTTTTACAGACGCTTTTATGGGAATGGCTATTTTATTTAAATGGCAATTGGCAGGGGATTTTGTTCGCTTTATTGCGAATGTATTATCCTACCAGTTTTTAGCTAAAAAACAAATCAAATATTTTGTGTCCACACAACTGATTGGATTGGCTATGTATTATGTTTTTGGCAGATACTATTTAAGTTCCTTTGGTACCGAAGGGGTTGTAATGGCTCTATTTGTTAGTAATTTAATATATTTAGGAATTGTATTTTTTGTTTTAAGAAATACCTTTTTTGGGAAAAACAGGGATATATAAACAAACAGAAATGTTTAAACAAACAGAAATGACTAATTTTAAAATTGCAAAAAGAATTTTTTATCAGTTTTTGATACCTGTTTTTATTGCCGTGGTTTTTGAGCTTATTTATAAAGAATTTGAAGTTTCAACAGCTTATAATTTTCTAGAAAATAGTTTATTTTCGATACTCTTAGTAAGCCCCGTTTATTTTATTGTGAATCGTAAAATCCAGCTAGGATATATATCACTCACGTTTCTTCTATTTTGTTTTGCAATTTATTTTGAAACGGTTTACTACTACTTTTTTGAAGCCTATTTAAGTGCATCTTCACTATTTGTGGTTTTAGATTCAAACAGTTCAGAAGCAGCTGAATTCCTTAATTTTTATGTCGATCATAAAGTCATCATTTTTTCCGTTTTTATGCTGGTTGTGATTGCAACATCGCTTATAAGGTTTAAAACCCTCCTCAGTCCTTTTAAGAAAACAACAACACGGACGAGGGTTAAGGTGTCAATTTATATGTTGGTTATATTAGCATTCCTTAAATTTTCTGGAGTGATCGTTTACAACCTTGCTTACTTGATACTAAAGTCTTCGACAGAGTACACAGTAGAATCCAATAAACTTGGAGCCTATAAAACAAATAAAACAGGAGATTTCACTAATGTCTTTCGACCAGACAACCAAGAAAAAGAGGTGTACGTTATGATCTTAGGAGAATCGACAACCCGTTCCCACTTTAGCTTGTATGATTACCCAAGACCTACAACTCCCAAGTTAAATTCTTTAAAAGAGGAGCTGTCTATTTACAATGATGTCATCAGTCCACATGCCCATTCGATTGCTTCCATCACTAAAATACTTACGCTTGGGAATTATGAATATCCAGATAAAATTGGGGATGGCTCTATTATTCAGCTTGCAAATAAGGCGAACTTTGAAACTGTTTGGTTGTCCAATCAGAGACCCATCGGAATCTATGAAAGTTTAGTTACCAAAATTGCATTATCCTCCGAAAAAAGTAAATTTCTCACCACCACATTTGGTGTCCATAATAAAGTAAAAGATGCCGAGCTTTTACCTGAATTAGAAACCATTCTGTCGGACGATTCATCTTCCAAAAAATTCATCGTAATTCATCTTATGGGAACACATGTTAGCTATGCAAACAGGTATCCCGACACTTTCAATAAATTTAAAGACACCCCCTTAAGTAATTTTAAATCAGAAGAAAATTTTAAAATAATTAATGACTATGACAATGCAGTGCTGTATACTGACTTTGTAGTTTCCGAAATTATTCAAAAAATTAAAGCTTTAAACACCAAAAGTTTTGTGTTATATATGTCGGATCATGGGGAAGAATTATTTAAAGATCACAATATGGCAGGTCACAATGAGGATGTAGGTACAAAAGACATGTTTGATGTTCCTTTTTTATTATGGCAATCTGATGCTTATAAGAACCAAAAACAACTTACAATTGACGTGAATAGACCTTATATGCTTGATGATTTGTTTCATGGGCTTGCCGATCTGTTAGATATTTCAGCTCAAGAAGTTGAGCCCGAACGAAGTATTTTTAACGATTCCTTCAAAAGCCGTAAAAGAATCATTTTAGAGTCCTCAGAATATGACGCATATTTTAATTTAGATTAAATTTGAAAACAACTATTATATTATGAATCTCAGTAAAATCTCATTTAAATTTTGAGTTATCCAAACATTGCAAAAAAAAAGATATGCATTGTCACGTCTTCTTTAGGGAAGGGGGGCGCCGAAAAATCGTCTGCAGTATTGTCAATTTTATTAGACAACTTAGGGTATGAGGTTCATGTCATCAGTATTCTTAATCGTATAGATTATGACTATAAAGGAACGTTGTTAAATTTAGGAGCCTTAAAAGATAAGGATGCTTCTTTTTTTGGAACACTAAAAAGGTTCACCGTTTTTTTAAATTATCTAAGATCACATAACTTTGATTTTATTATTGATAGCAGATCACGACCGAGTATTCTCAAACAATTCTTAATAAACAAAGTACTCTATGTCAATGAAAAAGTAATTTTTATAGTCCACAGTGCGTTCCTGAAAAATTACATTCCTGATAATAAATTTATTGCAAAGTACCTATACAGTAATGTATTCAAATTTGTAACGGTCTCAAAGGCTATAAAAACTAAACTCACAAAAAAGTATCATTTTGAAAATGTAAAAGTTATACATAATGCTGTTGATGAACCTCAGATGACTGTTCTATCCGAATCGTTATTGCTTCCAGATAAATTCATCATATTTTTTGGTAGAATTGAAGATGAAGTAAAGAATTTGTCATTGCTCATTGAGAGTTTCAAACGGTCTGAATTAATAGATCACAATATAAAATTGGTCATTCTTGGAGATGGAAATGACAAAATAAAATTAGAGAAAAAAGTCCAAGCCACGAGCTTGTCTGAACATATAGTATTTTTGTCATACACCAAAAACCCGTATCCAATTGTTAGTAAAGCCATGTGTACTGTGCTCACGAGTTATTACGAAGGATTTCCCACCATGCTTGTTGAAAGCCTGTCTTTGGGGACTCCAGTCATTTCTGTAAACTGTGAATCTGGTCCCTCTGAGATTATTTTAGACACACATAATGGACTCTTAGTTGACAATCATAATCCTGATTTACTTGCGGATGCTATGAATCGTTTTGTAACTGATGATGAACTCTATAGCCACTGTAAGAAGAACGCCAAAAAGAGCGTTGAGAAATTTTCTATGGAAAACATTTCTAACGATTGGGAGCGAATTATCGAAAACTCTCTTAGATAAACACTTTAAATCACCATTTTTTAAACGGAGACAGATAGATGTTACAGTGTAATAAAGCGTTTTGAAACTGTTTAAGAATACCAACTATAAAGGAAGGTGTGTTTAATAAAATGCGTTGACTAAAATTCAAGTTCAAAGGATCAATCTCATTTTTTAACCGCGTATAACTATTAAAATCACCTGCAGCTTTTCTTTCAATAGCTACAGAGAATCGATTCAAATCCATGTATTTTTTGAAGGAAGTATTGGAAGGATCCTCATCTTTAAAATTCTCAAATAGTTTCATGCGATCCATCGATTGGACGAGTACGACAAATGGTATTGAGGATCTAAAATAATTTTATGTGCAGCTGGCAACAGCAGAGAATGCAACCGGTTCTTTGAGTGCAATACGAACCCATAAATCGGTATCTTGACCTGAACGCATGTCTTCATCAAACCCTCCAATTTCACCTAACGTTTTTTTGGGTATTAAAACCGCAGAAGTCCACGCAATACTATCCATGGTGGAAGCTAAGAAATAATCGTCGATCACTCCAAAATGATCCGTGGAGACCCCATTAAAATGAGCATTCATCTTTTTGCCATTAAAAAATCGTTTGTAATAGGCGGTGGCATACAACCCACAATTAGGGAAGCTCGTGTATAAGCTGTATAAGTTTTCTAAATGGTTGGATTCCCACAAATCATCGGCATCTAAAAATGCGATTAAATCTGAAGTTGATTTAGAAACACCATAATTTCTTGCATGAGAAACGCCTTTATTTTCAGTCGTGTAAAGTTTGATGCGCTCGTCATCAAAAGAATTTACGATGTCAAGACTGCCATCCGTAGAGCCATCATTAACTAAGATGATTTCAAAATCCGAAAACGTCTGATTTAAGACGCTCAAAAGAGTTTTCTTAATAAAGTGCTCTTTATTAAATAACGGAATGATTACGGATATGGATGCCATTATTCGTTTTTACTTATATAACAAAGGTAGCTTAGTTTGTATAAATCAAAAATGAACAACGATGGTTTTTTGGATAAGAGATTTGCCTTAAATATTTTTCTAGTAAAGGGATGACTCATTGAAAATAATCGATCGAGTTTGATTTTTTTAAGTCTATAAATTGTTTTAGTAATCTGAGTATATTTAATGTCGATTAATTCTTGTTCTAGAAATAGGTTCATTACATCTTGGGATTCAATAGCTTTTTTTAAAAAAGTTTTACTGTCTTCTAAACCTAAGTGATAAACTGGATTTTCTATATGTCCAATAGCTATTTTTTCTTGTTTTAAATTGTAGGAAAACAAGGTGTCTTCATTTCTCAAATTAGGAATGTCTTCATTAAAAGATACGGAGTTGAATACCGTTTTTCGTATTATAAAATTCAGTGTTAAAAAACTTAAATAAACGTTTTCATTTCTTTTTACTACAGATAGTGCCTCTCTTTTTTTCCATATACCCAACGCAGTAAATGACTTTTTTTAGGACTTTCTTCTTGGTATCGAATACCTCCATAAATTATTTTTGTAGCATCTGAAATTGAATTTAGATACTTCGAAATAAAATCATCTTTCACAGGAATCACATCGGCATCTAAAAACAATAATAAATCGTAGTTCGCATCTTTTGCCAATAGGTTTCGAATCGCACTTCTCCCAATATTTGTATCTAAAACCTTATAGGTCGTATTTTTCAATTCATCTATGGACTTATTAACAGCGATGAGTCTCAAGGTTTGTGGAGCCATCATCATAACAGAGAATCTCAAAATCGATATTACAAGCTGTTGATTGGGCGTGGAGTTCGGCCACCAAAGCTTCAATATTATAATTATATGTTGGAATAAGTATAGAAAGCATTCTTAGTTTTTACGTTGTACAACTTCAAAGACTTTGGTGTCTTCACATTTGAGTGTTTTACTTGGGTATTTCAAAATCAAAGCATAATCATGGGTCGCCATAAAAATAGTATGTCCTTTTTTATTGAGCTCTAAAAGGACTTCCATCACCTCCACACTGGTTTGTGGATCGAGATTTCCCGTAGGTTCATCGGCTAAAATTAACTTTGGATCGTTCAACAGAGCTCTGGCAATCGCCACCCGTTGTTGTTCTCCACCCGAAAGTTCATACGGAAATTTAGTGCCTTTTGTCTGCATATTAACCTTTGTCAGAACCGCTTCAATCTTGGCGCTTATTAATGCTTTGTCTTTCCAACCTGTTGCTTTTAAAACAAATTCCAGATTTCCATTAATAGTGAGTTCGTTTAGAAGTTTAAAATCCTGAAATACCACCCCTAATTTTCGTCTTAAAAAAGGAATGTCTTTTTCTTTCAGAGTTTTCAAATCAAATTCAACAATAGATCCAGTACCGTTAGTTAATTTTAAATCTCCATAAAGTGTTTTTAAAAAACTACTCTTTCCAGAACCTGTTTTTCCAATTAAATACACAAAATCGCCCTCTTTGACATCCACATTGACCTCACTTAAGATCAAGTTGTCATTTTGAAAAATGGAAACGTTTTCTAATTTTAATACCGAATTTGACATGTATTTAACCTAAAAATTAATTTTTATAAAAGTATTACTATTTGACACAATTATCAAACATCACTTGCATAAAACGTTCATCTTTTATTTATATTTTAAGGAACTTATAATTTAGCCATTTTTTTTCCGTTATCCACTTGATATATTTTATCTTTGAATGTAATAAAATGCCTTCCATATATGACCTCCATTAAATATTTAGTTCAACTTGTTTTTTTGTGTTTTTTTTGTGTTGGATTTGCACAACAAACAGCGGTATATACCAATGAAGCTGTCGATTTTCAATCCGCATTAGCACTCTATAACACCCAACAATACCAATCGGCTCAACTGCTTTTTAAAGTCTGTAGAATCAAATGCTTCGGATGCTTTTTTAAAATCGAATGCCGCCTATTACAATGCCAATTGTGCCGTGCGATTGAATCAGCCAAACGCTGAATTACTCGTAGAATCTTTTGTGAAGCATTACCCTTCCAGTACCAAACGCAATTCTGCCTTTTTTGAAGTGGCTAATTATTATTTTGAAAATGCCAAATACTCTTATGCCCGTAAATGGTTTGAAAAAGTGGACCGCGCTTCCATCTCAAAATCAAATATGGAGTCGTTCTATTTTAAATATGGATACAGTTTGTATGCCACCAAAAAATATAAAGCTGCTAAAACCTATTTAAAGAAAGTTGAAATGTCTGAAACCTATGGCTCACAAGCCAAATATTACATTGGTTTTATGGCGTATGAAGGCGATGATTACGATCAAGCGACCGAATATTTTAAGCAAGTAGAACAGACCGAAGCCTACAAAAATAATTTATCCTACTACCAAGCAGACTTGAATTTTAAATTGGGAAATTCACAAAGGCCATTGAGTTGGCGACGGCACAGTTAGAAAAAGGTTCTTCCAAAGAGGTGTCTGAACTTTCTAAAATTATTGGAGAAAGTTATTTCAATCTTCAAAAATATTCTGAAGCGATTCCTTTTTTAAAAGCTTATAAAGGAAAAAAAGGCCGTTGGAATCATACCGATTATTACCAATTGGGGTATGCGTTTTATAAACAAAACGACTATCAAAATGCGATTAATGAATTTAATAAAATCATAGAAGGCTCCAATGCGATTGCACAAAATGCGTATTACCATTTAGCGGAAAGTTATGTCAATCTTAACAAAAAACAAGAAGCTCTGAATGCGTTTCGGAATGCCTCCGAAATGGATTTCAATTCTAATATCCAAGAAGATGCATGGTTGAATTACGCCAAACTTAGTTATGATATAGGCAACCCGTATCAGTCCACCCCTGAAGTTCTTACCGAATTTTTGAAGCTGTATCCTAAATCAGCTTTTAAAATTGAGGTTGAAACTTTGTTGATTGATTCTTATATTAGTTCTAATAATTTCAAGGAAGCCCTTGGGTTATTAGAAAACAAGTCGCGTGCAGCTCATAAAGAAGCCTACCAAAAAGTCGCTTTTTTTAGAGCTTTGGAATTGTATAACAATGCCACGTATTTAGATGCTAAGGAACTGTTGAGCCGTTCGTTGTCATCTTCTGTAAATCCAGTGTTTAAAGCAAGAGCCACCTATTGGAAAGCCGAAACAGATTATCAATTGTCAAATTTTAAGGAAGCACTGGACGGATTTCTAGACTTTAAAAATAATACTGAAAGTGCCCAACTTGATGAGTTTAAAAATTTAGAATACAATCTAGCTTATACCTATTTTAAACAAAAAAAGTATGCGCTAGCCATCAAAGCCTATCAGTCTTTTATTTCAACACAACCTAAAAACTTAGTTTTATTAAGTGACTCATTTTTGAGATTGGGCGATTCTTATTTTGTAACCACCCAATACAGTCCTGCGATTGATGCGTATCAAGAAGCGTTAAAACTTGGTAAAATTGAATTGGATTATGCCACCTTCCAAACAGCCGTCAGTCATGGGTATCTAGGTCAGATATCAGATAAAATCACAGGTCTAAATAAAGTGATGAAATTTAAAAAATCGAACTTAAAAGATCAAGCCCTGTTTGAATTGGCAAACACTTATGTCAATCAAGGAACTCCAGAGAAAGCACTGCCGTATTACAGTCAATTAATCAGTGATTTTTCGTCGAGTGCATTGGTGTCCAAGGCCTTGTTACGAAAAGGGTTGATGTTGTACAACAGAGGGGATACACAAGCAGCCCTTCAAAACTTAAATAAGGTAGCCGTCAATTATCCATCCACACCTGAAGCGTTTCAGGCCATCAGTTCTTCTCGTTCTATTTATATTGATTTAGGTCAAGTGGATGCTTATGCCGCATGGGTTCAAACCTTGGAATATGTTGGGGTCACGGATAGCGAATTGGACGATGCCACTTACGAAGCTGCCGAAAAACAATACTTAGATAATAACTCCTCAAAAGCAATTGATTTGTTTAACGGATATATTGCGGGTTTCCCAACAGGAAAGCAACTCATAAAAGCTCATTTTTATCTCGCTGAATTGTATTATAAGAGTGATTTGTCTGAGAATGCACTACCACATTATACCTTTGTTTGTGAACAATCCACGAATGAATTTACAGAAGCCTCTTTGTTAAAATCATCTGAAATCGTATTAGCATTCAACACATACGACACCGCATTATCTTTATTATCGCGATTAGAATTGGAAGCCAACAATCCTCAAAATAGGCTTTATGCGCAGTCTAATTTAATGAAAACCTATTTTCAATTAGAAGATTACGATGCTGCGATTCGTTATGCAGAACTCATTCTGGATAATTCTAAAACAGATGCCTATATAAAAAGTGATGCCTACATCATCATTGCGCGGGCTGCTATGAAAACCGATGATGAAACCAAAGCACGTTCAGCCTATGCGCAGGTAAAAACCATTGCCACGGGGGAGATGGGGGCAGAAGCACAGTATTTTGAAGCCTATTTTAAGTATGTTGATGGAAATCATGAAACCTCCAATGAGAGCGTTCAAGTATTGATTAAAAATTTCTCTAGTTATAAATATTTTGCTTCCAAAGGGCTGATTATTATGGCGAAGAATTTCAAGGCACTTGACGATGTTTTTCAAGCCACCTATATCTTAGAAAATGTGATTCAAAATTTCGCAGAATTTAAAGAGGTTGCTGCCGAAGCCCAAGTAGAATTGGACCGCATCAAAACAGAAGCCGCTAAAACAAATGCATCTATTGAAGTAGATACTGAAAATGAAAACTAATTATATGACTATTAGATTAAAAAAACACCTGTGTATAGTATCCGTTTTGATGGTGATGTTTCATGCAAATCATTTAAAAGCGCAAACCCCACAGTCTCGTTCTCAAGATACGATTGACACACAAGTGGTCACAATTGTAAAACCTTACACCCCAAAAATATCGGATGCATTTAAGTTGAAGCAAACGCCACGTATGGGAGTTTCTGAGACGCCTCAAAAATCGGTGAAGTACACTATTTTTTCTATCCCTGTTGCTTCCACCTTTACGCCAGCAAAAGGGAATTCTGTCAGATTAGATAAACTAAAAAAAGAAAAATTATTTCAAAATTATGCCTCTTTAGGCTATGGAAATTATGGAACCATTTTAGGAAACTTATACCTCAATCACCGCCTCGGTCGTGGAGAACGCATTGGTGGTTATATAGAACACCACTCCTCGCAAGGAGGTATTGACGGATTACAATTTGAAGATGGTTTTTCAAACAGCAGTGCTCAAATTAATTATGTCAAAAGTTTAAAGGCTTTTGTTTGGAACACGGATGCAGCCTTTCAACGGCAAGCTGTGAATTGGTATGGACTTCCATTTGAAACTACAATAGCGCTTGATCCAAAACAAGTCTATTCTACCATAGAATTGGGCAGTGATGTGCAGTTTACCAAGGGCGTTCTTCGAAGTGGAGAAATTCATTTACGTCGATTCTCAGATGTTTATGACTCGCAAGAATACCATCTTACAGGTGAAACAAATTTTCAATTCGATGTGCTTGACAGTCCAATTAATTCTAGTATCAAAGTGGATTATTTAAAAGGAAGTTTTGCTGAAAATTATAATGGAATAGAAACGCAAAACTATGGGAATATTCAATTTTCATTGGCACCAAGCTATCAATATATACAAGACGATCTTACCGTTTTAGTAGGGTTTAAGGCCTATTATTTGATGGATTCTGAACAGAATAAAAACGATTTTTATATCTATCCCAATGTAGAAGCCAGTTACGCCGTTGTCAATTCAATTGTGGTTGCATACGCTGGAGTTAAAGGCGATTTATATCAAAATACGTATTATGATTTTGCGCAAATAAATCCATTTGTGTCGCCAACTTTAGACATACGTCCAAGTTCAACCCCCTATAATGTGTTTGTGGGTACCAAAGGAAAACTCTCTCAAAGTATTGGATATGATTTAAAAGGAAGCTTCACTCGTGAGCAAAACAAAGCCCTTTTTAGAACGCATAGCATTCAAAATTTTTCAGTACCTAATAATTACAATCAAGGAAATTCCTTTGGGGTTGTGTATGATGATGTCGATGTGATTAATGTTTCCGGCGCCTTAGAAATTGATATGAGTCAAAAACTAAACGTCCATCTGAAAGGCGATCTTTATAAATACACTAGTGATGCAGAACCCACCGCTTGGAACTTGCCAGAATTTGAAGCCTCTTTGTTTTTAGACTATCAACTGTCTGATAAATTATCAATGGCTGCCAATCTATTTTATTGGGGATCAAGACAAGACACCACCAATTTTGAAGGGCTGTTCATTCCTGAACCCATTACTGCCAATGTCACTCTCGACGCTTTTTTAGATGCTAATTTTCAGGTTGCCTATGAAATCACCAACCAATTTGGAGCCTTCGTAAAAGTCAATAATATAGCCAATAACAGCTACAACCGTTGGAATCATTATCCGGTTCAAGGCTTTCAGATTTTAGGAGGCGTGAGTTATAAATTTGATTTTTAATCAACCATAAGTTTCGCGAGGAAATCAAAATGAGGACCTTCTTTAACCAATTCACATTTTAGCCCTACTTGACTACAAGCTATTTTTAGATGTTCAAAATCGAGATACATCCAGCTAAATGTGGCTTCTTCTCCTTTATAGCGCACTGTATAATCCAGTTCGCCATAATAATCTTTATTGGTATCCATCCAATACCCACCATCTTCATCTTGGTACATATACTTTATATCCGAAGAATCAATTAGAATTTGACCTCCTGGATTGAGGAGTGTTTTAAGATGGCTCAACACCAATGGCGTATGTGCCAAAGATTGAAATATCCCAGAACCATTCATCAATAAAATCAAGGTGTCGAAAGACGCGGTTTCATTCATAACATCTAAAACCTGAGCATTTTTTAACCCTCTCAATTGACAGGCTTTGATAGCGCCTTCGGAAATATCGATGGATTTCACGTCCAGCCCTTTGGATGTTAAATAGAGACTGTGACTTCCTGCGCCACAGCCCACGTCCAAAACACTTCCTTTAGACAGCTTTAAAGCTGTTTGTTCCAAGGCAGGCATCTCGGGAAAATCTCTAAATAAATAGGGGAGTGGTAAGGTGTCTTCTTCCGAAATACTCGTCGAAGTGACAAGGTCTTCTGTGTGATTTCCTTCTTGATAATCTAAAATGGCAGTTCCAAAAACATCGTTCATGAGGGGGCGTTTTAAATGGGTATTTAAATTAAATCCAAGATTCTTGCGAATCCTTTTAAATCGAGACAAAGATAAGTAAAAGGGATGAAGTGTTTTTTTCTCAAGCCTTAGAAATTTTTATATCCAGCTCATAAAAAAACAATTGCATTCTAATAAGTTATATTTGTAAGTAGAATTGATTGCCTATTGCAATAATTCTTCACTATTCATGGAACAACTTACACAACTGACGGCAGATTTTTCGAGTGCTGTATGGGGATTGCCTTTACTGATCCTTCTTATTGGCGGCGGATTGTATTTACTCATTCGTTCAAGATTTGAAACATTTCGACTTATTGGTCATGCGGTTCAAGTGCTTAGCGGCAAATATGACAATCCAAACGACCCTGGGCAAATCAGTCATTTTCAAGCCTTAACAACTGCTTTGTCTTCCACTATTGGTATGGGGAATATTGCTGGAGTTGCGGTCGCCATTTCCATTGGTGGACCTGGTGCTATTTTTTGGATGTGGGTGAGCGCAATCGTTGGGATGTCCACAAAATTTTTCACCTCCACCTTGGCAATTATGTTTAGAGGAAAAGACAGTGCAGGCGTATTGCAAGGAGGCCCCATGTATTTTATTATGGAAGGCTTAGGAAAATCTTGGAAACCCTTGGCAATCATGTTCAGTATTTGTGGGTTGGTAGGCGCGTTGCCTGTGTTTAATGTCAATCAATTGACCCAAGCGATCAATGATATTTTGTTAACACCAAATGGCGTTGAAGTTGGGATTACTTCTAATCTAATAATTGGATTAGTACTCGTGACTTTGACTGCGGTTGTCATTCTTGGCGGTATTGGGCGCATCAGTAAAATAGCTTCTAAAATGGTGCCTTCTATGGTGTTGCTGTATTTTGTTGCCGTACTGATTATCTTAACAGTAAATATAGAAGTCGTTCCTAAATATTTAGCCATGATTTTCACCGATGCATTTGCTGCGGACAATTTTAAAGGCGATGCCTTTTTTGGTGGTCTTGTTGGCGGATTGATATTATTAGGCGTGAAGCGCGGTGCCTTTTCAAATGAAGCAGGGATTGGAACGGCGCCTTTAGCACATGGTGCTGCCAAAACAAATGAACCCGTTCGTGAAGGTTTGGTAGCCATGTTAGGCCCCGCCATCGATACCTTATTGGTGTGTACGCTTACTGCCTTAGCGATTTTGGTCACCGGTGTGTGGGAAACGTCCTCTGACAATGGGGTGAGTTTAACCGCCGCCGCTTTTGGAAATGCCATGCCAGGTTATGGAAACTATTTGTTATTAGTGTGTATAGCGGTGTTTAGTATCTCCTCTTTATTTTCATTCTCTTATTACGGAACTAAATGTTTGTCATTTTTAATTGGTGCCGATAAAAAACATTACTATAATTATTTCTACATTGCGAGTATCCTCTTTGGGGCAACGGCTTCTTTAGATATGATGATCAACCTGATCGATGGAGCCTTTGCTCTCATGGCGATTCCAACCATGTTGTCCACGATTATTCTAGCACCAAAAGTGGTCAAAGAGTTGAAAGCGTATAAAACACGTTTGAAAAAGGGGGAGTTTAATTAACTAAAAATACCTCACCACATACTCAACTTTTTATCCTTAGTTTTGCAGTATGCAAGACCAATTACAATCCCTTCCAAAAAAAGTCCAAGAAAACAAAAAGGCACATCGCAACTTTTTTATAAAACTCAGAAAAAAAACGCCCAAAAATCTCGATGCCATCATGGAAAAATTGCACGATGAGGAGTTTAAAAAATCAGATTGCCTCCAGTGTGCCAACTGTTGCAAAACGACCAGTCCGATTTTTACCAAAAAAGATATTGAGCGCATCTCAAAGTCATTCAGAATCAAAACACGTCAATTTATAGATACCTATCTGAATGTTGATGACGATCAGGATTATGTCTTAAAATCATCTCCTTGTACGTTTTTAGCAGATGATAATACCTGTAATATTTATGAGGTGCGTCCCAAGGCCTGTCAAGAATATCCACATACGAATCGGAAAAGTTTTGAGAAAATTTCAGACCTCACACTTCAGAATGTTGCCATCTGTCCCGCGACATTTAATATCGTTGAAGCCTTAAGAGCTAAATTAAAATAAGTATATTTATCAAACTTAAAAGCTAATATGGAGCAACTCATTCACTATTTCGAAACCATCCCTTCGCTACATCGCAGTGCGATACTCGTAGGTGGATTGACGTTTTTTTGGATTTTAGAAGGGTCGTTGCCGCTGTTTAAGTTTGGTTATAACAAATGGAAACACGCGCTGCCAAACCTGTTTTTTACCTTTACAACCATTCTCATTAATTTCGCTTTGGCCTTTTTATTACTCAACACTGCCGATTGGGTAGGTGTTCATAATTTTGGAATTCTCAACTGGCTTCCAGAAATGCCACTTTGGTTGTATGTACTTTAGGCGTGTTGTTGATGGATTTTGTAGGCGCCTATTTACCACATATACCAGAGCATAAAGTCCCACCCCTTTGGATGGTGCATTTGGTTCACCATTCAGATCATAAAGTCGATACAACCACTGCCAACCGTCACCACCCTTTAGAAAGTTTGATTCGGTATGTGTTTACGCTTGCAGGTGTGTTTATTATTGGTGCGCCCATCGGGATTGTGATGTTGTATCAATCGATCTCTTTAGTCGCTACTCAGTTTAGCCATGCGAATATCAAACTGCCTAAAAAACTAGATTACCTATTGAGCTTTGTATTGGTATCGCCTGATATGCATAAAATTCATCACCACTACCAACTGCCCTATACAGATGCGAATTACGGAAACATTTTTTCCATTTGGGACCGTCTTCTCGGAACCTATATCTATATGGATCGAGAACGTATTGTGTATGGCGTGGACACCTTTCCGAATGAGGTACGAAAACAGCAGTTTGAAACACCTATTGAAACAACCGTTTCAAGGGTATAGAAGACCTACAACGGATACAGTAGATAAGGCGCTCTAAGCGTTTTGTAATGTTCTAAACCAGCTATCCAACTCTCACGAATTTCATCGGCCGTCCAACCGTTTTCGATCTGTTCTTGCAACAGTTTTTGTCCTGCTAATTTGGTAAAAAACGGATTGAAAAAATCATCCTTATTTTCAGTATGTTGATACGCATCTATCAACCATTTCAATTCAATTTGAGATAAATTCGGATGGTTTTTCAAGTTCAATCCCTTTACAAATTTAGCTTCGTGTTTCGGGTATTTAGCCCCCACATTGGGAATCGGAGTAAACTCGAAATTATAATCGCTCCCTTCTAAAAAAGGACTCCCCAAAATTTGAAACTGAAGTTCCGTACCACGTCCTACACTGACATTCGTCCCCTCAAACAAACACAAACTCGGATATAAATTAATCGCTTTTGCATTGGGTAAGATTAGGAGAGGGTTTAATAGGAAGCTCATACGCCGTTTGATGGGTGTAATTTTCTACAGGAATCACTTTCAGATCACATTGAACACCCTCAGAAAGCCAACCTTCTCCATTGATCATTTTGGCATATTCGCCAACCGTCATGCCGTGAACCATCGGCACAGGGTGCATGCCCACAAAACTAGAATAAGCTATATCTAAAATAGGACCATCCACATAGTGTCCGTTTGGATTCGCTCGGTCCAAAACGAGCAGTGGTATATCCGCCTCCGCACAGGCTTCCATTATATAATGGAGGGTTGAAATAAAGGTGTAAAATCGAGCACCCACATCTTGAATATCAAAAATAATAAGATCTAAATCCTCTAATTGTTCTTGAGTTGGTTTTTTGTTTTTTCCATAAAGCGATACAATCGGAATGCCCGTTGAAACGTCAATCCCATTTTTAATAGTTTCCCCCGCATCCGCAGTCCCTCGAAACCCGTGTTCCGGAGCAAATACTTTTTTGACCGCAATATTTAAACTCAATAAAGAATCTACCAAATGCGTGTA
The DNA here is from genome assembly GCA_943787365.1 of uncultured Flavobacteriaceae bacterium. GTDB lineage: Bacteria > Bacteroidota > Bacteroidia > Flavobacteriales > Flavobacteriaceae > Hel1-33-131. The sequence goes on along the minus strand of CALSMD010000003.1, from coordinate 39,527 downwards.
GCCATCCTCTTTAAAAATAACCGAAGTCTGATTGGCAACAATGCCAATATTTTTATTTTTTAGTATCGGCAGATAGGTTTCTGTCTGTTGCGCTCCCACGCTGATAGGGGTTTGCGCATGCGTGTTGGATTGGTTTCGACACGAAAGAAGTGTCAGAACAAATAATAAAACTGTATTTTTGATGAAATTTAAATGCATTTATAAGTTTTGAATTACGAGTATTTTTTAGCCAAACGAATCATTGGAAATAAGTCCTATAAAAGTAGTGTTTCGGCGCCAATAATAAAAATCGGAATTGCAGCCATCGCAATTAGCACCATTGTGATGCTGATCGCGATTGCGACCGGCATTGGTTTGGAGCATAAAATTCGCGACAAAGCGGTGGCCTTTAACGGTCATATTACAATCTCTAATTTTGACAGCAACGAATCTGAAGGGTCTCAAGTGCCTGTCTCTAAAAATCAAAATTTTTATCCAGAATTTAACTCTGTTGAGGGCGTGTCTCACATCCAAGCAGTTGCCAATAAATTTGGAATTATTAGAACCAACACCGATTTTGAAGGTCTGTTTTTAAAAGGGGTAGGAACGGATTACGATTGGCGGTATTTCAAAGAGTTTCTAATAGAAGGACGCCTTCCAACATACACTCAAAAATACAGCAACGAAGTTTTAATATCTAAGTATTTGGCAGACCGGTTGGGGTTTGTAGTCGGGGATTCCTTCCAGATGTATTTCATGAAATCCGACTCAAGCAAGCCGCCAAGCATCATGAAATATGCCGTGGTGGGCATCTTTAATTCGGGCTTTGAAGAATTAGACAAAACCTATGTCATTGGCGATATCAATCATGTGCAACGCTTGAACAGATGGACTAAAGATCAGATTGGAAATTTTGAAGTTTTCATCACAAATTACAACGACTTAGATCGCCTCGGAAAAGAAGTGTATGCGCAAACGCCTTCGACTTTAGATGCGATGACGGTCAAACAAAAGTATGCCACCATCTTTGAATGGATTCCTATTTTTACTACCAATATCTATGGAATTATAGGCATTATGATTCTTGTGGGCGCCATCAATATGATCACAGCATTGCTCGTTTTGATACTTGAACGCACCCAAATGATTGGGATTCTCAAAGCCTTAGGAAGCAGCAATTGGAGCATTCGAAAAATATTTCTGTACAATGCATCTTATTTGATTGCCTGCGGATTGTTTTGGGGCAACCTTATTGGTATTGGAGTTTTGTTACTTCAAAAACAATTTGAGTTTCTAAAATTAGATCCTTCCGTTTATTATGTGACCGTAGCTCCTGTCTATCTCGATTGGACGTATGTCCTTTTACTCAATTTGATGACCTTTGTATTGTGTCTATTAATGTTGCTAATTCCTTCGTTTTTGATTAGTAAAATCGTTCCTGTAAAAGCCATTCAGTTCGAATAAAAACTTCTGTATTGCAGATTTGTATCCCGAAAAATTTAATGTATTTTTGTTTTAAATCTATAACATGAAGTACGCCGAAAATATTTTAGAAACCATAGGGAACACGCCTTTAATTAAAATGAACGTCCTCACTAAAGAATTGCCGTGTTTGGTTTTGGCAAAATACGAAACCTTTAATCCAGGGAATTCTGTAAAAGACCGCATGGCGTTACAAATGATCGCGGATGCAGAAGCCGATGGCCGTCTGAAACCCGGAGGGACGATTATTGAAGGAACTTCAGGAAATACAGGTATGGGTTTGGCATTGGCAGGGATCATAAAAGGTTACAAATGTATTTTTGTACTTGCAGACAAGCAGTCCAAAGAAAAAATGGATATTTTACGTGCCGTAGGTGCTGAGGTTGTTGTGTGTCCAACCTCTGTAGAACCAGAAGATCCACGATCGTATTATTCCGTTTCCAAACGCTTGGCAGAAGAAACACCCAACTCATGGTATGTGAATCAATACGACAACCCGAGCAATTGCAAGGCACACTTTTTGAGTACAGGCCCCGAAATATGGGAGCAAACCGACGGGAAAATAACCCATTTTGTGGTAGGTGTTGGAACTGGAGGTACAATCTCAGGGGTTGGAAGTTATTTAAAAATGAAAAACCCGAACGTTAAAATTTGGGGTGTAGATACCTATGGAAGTGTGTTTAAAAAATACCACGAAACAGGTGAATTTGACGAAAAAGAAATTTACCCGTATGTCACCGAAGGCATCGGTGAAGATATTTTGCCTTTGAATGTCAACTTTGGAGTCATTGATGGTTTTACCAAAGTTACTGATAAAGATGGCGCGGTCTATACCCAACGGTTAGCAAAAGAAGAAGGCATGTTTTTAGGGAACTCTGCAGGCTCTGCGATTAAAGGGGTGCTTCAACTGAAAGAACATTTTAAACCCGAAGATGTGGTGGTGGTATTGTTTCATGACCATGGCAGTCGTTATGTAGGTAAAATGTTTAATGACGATTGGATGCGTGAGATGGGTTATATCGATTAGACCTAAATCCGTGGATTCTCTACGCTATAAAGCTCTCTATGAGCAGTATAAACTTTTAAAAATCACCTATTTTTTTGGAAATAGGTGATTTTTTTTATACGTTTACCCGCTGCAAAGTCTCCCGACTTAGCGCAACTACAAAAAAGTAAAATGCAAATTGAATATTGTAAACAATAAGTTTTAAACGGAAAAGCATTGATAATTATATAAGCTCAAAGTCGGGAGACTTTGCACAGCACGGGGATTTACGTTTGTAAATAGTTGTGATCTAATGAGGACTGAGGACAGTGAAATCATAATTTTAATAACTAAAAAGCATTGATTATCAGTATTATAGATAAAGTAATTTAACAATCAAACATATTAAAAATATAGGAGCTAGTACCGATATACAGTAGTTGTAAGTAATGCCGAAAAACCCAGAAACTGAATGAATAAAACGATATTTGAAATTACCAAAATGGATTGTCCTTCAGAGGAAAATCTAATCCGAATGAAATTGGACGGAATTTCGAGCATTGCGAATTTGGGCTTTGATATTCCGAATCGGAAATTGACTGTTTTTCACAGCGGAGAAATTGACCTAATCGAAAAGTCAGTTATCGAACTGAATTTAGGAGGGAAAAAAATCTCAACTGAACAAACCGACCAAACAGAATTTAAAGAAAACAAAAACCAAAAAAAGCTACTTTGGTCTGTACTTGTTATAAATTTTGCGTTTTTCATAATCGAAATGACAACAGGAATTATCTCAAAATCTATGGGACTTGTTGCCGACAGTTTAGATATGCTTGCTGACAGTTTTGTGTACGGAATAAGTTTGTTTGCGGTTGGAGGAACAGTAATAAAGAAAAAACGGATTGCCAAACTTGCTGGATATTTTCAAATAATACTTGCGATTATTGGATTTGTAGAAGTTTTAAGAAGATTTTTCGGAGACGAGAAACTTCCCGATTTTTCGACAATGATTATCGTTTCGATTTTCGCACTTATCGCAAACGGAATTTGTCTTTATATTTTGCAAAAGTCCAAGAGTAAAGAAGAGGCACATATGAAAGCAAGTATGATTTTCACCTCGAATGATGTGATTATAAATTTAGGAGTAATACTTGCAGGAATTTTAGTGCATTATTTGACTTCTAATAAACCTGACTTGATTATTGGAACAATCGTTTTTGTATTGGTAATTCAAGGAGCATTTCGGATACTGAAATTGAGTAAGTAAGCGGGAAGCACTACTTACAACAACGGTAACCGTTGCACAAGTCCTCTAAAAAAATAAAAAACCTTCCTTTTTAAGCCGATGTAGGGGGTGCCATATTAAAAAATGAGTGTGCTATTTTGTTTTTTTGAGGGGCTTACACAAGACCAAAAGAACTTTGTGTGGGTAGTAAATTCAGAGAAAACAACTCCTCCACTAGCGCGAACATCTTTTGCTCGTGCCCATTAATAAACGTAAAAAATTGGAAATAAAACACAATATAAAGAACAAGGTTCAGATGATTTTAGAAAAGGAACGAATTATCCTAAAACCAATTGGGAGTCCACGAAAAAATTGGGAAAAAGCCTTTGAGGAAATGTCTAAAAATAATGACGACACCTTGCTTTTCAATGACGTATTTGAAGATCAAAACTTTGAGGAATGGTATTAAAACAGTATAACCGATTATCAAAATCTGATATACAGAAATGCAAAGAGGTCATCCAAGAAACGTTTGTGAACTAAAACATAAAGTTGCTAAATTTAGAAACTTTATGTATATTTGTATTAATAAGATATCTATCTATTGGAATATTTCAAAACAATATTTTTAGAAAGTGCGGCTGGTTTTATAAAAAATTTGGATGCTAAAACCCGAAAGAAAATATTTTATAATATTAGGTTGGCTGAAAAATCCAATGACCCTAAACTCTTTAAAAAATTAACTGATGATATTTGGGAGTTTAGAGTTCGGTTTTCAAACAATCAGATAAGATTATTGTCATTTTGGGACAAAAGAGACAACGAAAATACGTTAGTTGTTACAACAAATGGCTTTGTCAAAAAAACGCAGAAAACTCCCAAAACGGAGATTAATAAAGCGAAAAAAATAAGGAGTGAATATCTAAAATATTAAGATTATGACAAAATTAAAATCATACAGCTTATCCGAAATGGAAGATAAGTATATAGGAAAGAAAGGTACTGAAGAGCGAGATGAATATGAATATGAATTGCGTATGGATTTGTTGGGTCGTATGATAAAAACCACCCGAAAAGAACGCAACTTAACTCAAGAAAAATTAGGAGAAATGATTGGCGTTAATAAATCTCAAATATCAAAACTTGAGAATAATGCAAACAGTGCTAGAATTGAAACCATAATTAGAGTGTTTAAGGCATTAAAAGCTGAAATTCAATTCAATGTAAAACTTGAAAACAACAGAGTTGAAATAGCTTAAGCTAAACGCTTAACAACTTATAAGTAAAACAACTCTAAAAGAGATAGAACAAGATTTTGTCCGACCCAAATTGTTACGATTTTAAAGCAGTTTGTGAAACCCCATTTAGATAATTTGGTAGCTTAAAAACTTTTTTTATCTTAGTGGGATGCAAGAAGACTTCCTACATTATGTCTGGCAGCATAAAAAAATGAGCCTCAAATCGTTAAAAACCACTACTCAGGAGTCAATAACTCTGAAGGCAGTTGGTTTAGCAAATGTCAATTCAGGCCCCGATTTTTTTAATGCTCAATTAAGTATCGGCACCCAGTTGTGGGCGGGTAACGTAGAGATTCATATTAAATCTTCCGATTGGTATGTGCATCACCACGAGACCGATGCTGCTTATGACAGTGTAATTTTGCATGTGGTTTGGGAACACAATATGGAAATATACAGAAAGGACAACACGCCGATCCCAACCCTAGAGCTCAAAAATTACGTCCTTCCACACACCTATAAAAACTACAACACCTTATTAAATCAAAAACAATATTGGATTCCTTGTGAACCTAATATGAAGGAAGTAGATTCTTTCACCATTAACCATTGGCTGGAGCGTTTGTATTTAGAGCGCTTGGAAGGAAAGTACAAAGCCATTGAAGCACAACTCATTGAATCGAAACAAAATTGGGAAGCCGTATTGTTTTGGCAATTGGCCAAAAATTTTGGACTTAAAGTCAATGGCGATGCGTTTTTAAGCATTGCAAAATCAATGGATTTTTCGGTCATTCGAAAATCACAATTTGAAGTTCACCAACTTGAAGCCTTATTTTTTGGACAATCGGGGCTTATGGAAACCGAAGCACAAGATGCTTATATCTCTGAATTGAAAAGCACTTATACCTTTTTGAAAACCAAATTTTCAATTTCAAATAATGGCGTACTCCCAGTTCAGTTTTTTCGATTGCGCCCTCCTAATTTTCCAACCATCCGACTGGCACAACTAGCGGCACTCTACAGTCGGAGTTCAAATTTATTTTCAAGCATCATTGAAGCCCAGTCCTTAGATCAGTTGTATTCTATTTTTGAAGGAACCACTTCCAAGTTTTGGGACACGCACTACACCTTTGAGAAGACCTCCAAATCCATCCCAAAAACGTTGACAAAATCATTTATGAATTTATTGATTATCAATACCATCATCCCTATCAAGTTTGCCTACAATAAATACAATCGACAAACCAATCAAGAAGATGTAGTGGCAATTATGCGCAAAATCCCTATGGAGCACAACAGCATTGTCGATAAATTTCATACCCTCTATGCGTTTGGAAAAACGGCTTTCGATTCTCAAGCGTTGATTCAATTAAAACAAAACTATTGTTCAAAAAATAAATGTCTTCATTGCGCGATTGGTAGTGCACTTTTGAATCGAAATTCATAAATTGCAGTATGAAATTATTTTACAACGGACTTTTCAATTTACAAAAATATGGGTTCTACGTTTGCCAACGGATAGCCGATCGTTTTGGGATGCGTGCCAAAGTCGTCCGAACCTCCTTCATCTACCTCACATTTGTAACCCTTGGTTTTGGATTTGCCTTTTATTTATTCTTAGCGTTTTGGATCCGTATAAAGGATTTGATATACACCAAAAGAACCTCCGTTTTTGATATTTAATAGCTATGAATAATCCTTTTATAAAACTTTACAAATCTAAAATTAGCACAGCGATTATATTGTTGGTGTTCCTGCTTTTCACGGGGATCGTAGGCTTTAAGGTTCTGTCCGATTTTTCATGGGTTGATGCGTTTTATATGACTGTCATCACCATCACTACGGTTGGTTTTGGAGAGGTGGCTCCCTTAGATTCAGATACTAAAATATTTACTATTTTCTTGATATTAACCAGTGTCATTATTGTTGGATATGCGCTCACAATTATCACAGAATATATAATTTCTAAAAATGTTATTTCCGAACTAAAACATAAGAAGATGCAAAAAAAAATTGATGCACTGTCCAATCATATTGTGATATGTGGATTTGGAAGAAATGGGCAGCAGGCTGCCAAAAAATTATTGACACACAACCGTTCTTTTGTGGTTGTGGAATCCAATAAAGAGACTATAGACAAGCATCAAAATGAAGACATTCTCTTTGTTTATGGCAATGCCAACGATGACAATGTGCTTCAATCAGCTGGAATTGAACGCGCAGAGTGCTTAATTTCTGCCTTGCCGAGTGACTCTGACAATGTGTTTGTTGTGCTGTCTGCACGTCAAATGAACAAAACCGCACGCATTATCAGTCGTGCGTCTAATGAATCCTCCTATAGCAAGCTTAAACTTGCAGGCGCCAACAACGTCATTTTACCTGATAAAATTGGAGGAGATCACATGGCTTCCTTAGTAGTTGTACCAGATTTGTTAGAATTTATTGACAACCTTTCGATTGTTGGAAATGACACGATTAATATAGAGGAGATTGCAGTTGGAAAATTATACGATACGTCTATTATTAAAACGATTCAAGATTTAGACCTAAGAAAAAAAACTGGATGTAACGTGATAGGATACAAAGATGAAATAGGACACTACATCATCAATCCAGAAGCCAATCAAAAATTAGTCCCCAACTCTAAAGTGATTGTTTTGGGACGTCCTGAGCAAATTCAAAAATTGAATAGTACTTATAATATTGATGTATTTACAGAATAATGACTGTCATTTTTTATTATATTTGTAAGGTTAACTAAATATTTATACACATGGATTTAGAAACTAGAAAACATGAATTCATTCAAAAACTACTAAATGTAGAAGAAAGTGTTTTTGATAAACTAGAAAGTTTTTTAAACAAATCAACTTCAAGAGGAATTAGTTTAAGTCAATACAATAAAGAAATTGACGAAGCCAATGCACGTATTGATGCAGGAGATTTTCTCACTCAAGAAGAGGTTGAGAAAATTGCCAATCAATGGTAGCCCACAAAAAAAATAGTTGTTTGGGATAAAAAGGCACTGAATCAATTAAAGGAAGCTTATAACTACCTCAAAGAAAAATCCATTCTTTCTGCAAATAAGGTAATAACTAGAATTCTTGAAGAAGCTAAAAATCTTTATAAAAGTCCAGATATTTACGAATTAGATCGATTTAAAGCTCATAACGATGGTAATTATAGAGCATTTGAAATTTATAGTTTTCGTATAGCTTATCGAATTACAGAAACTGAAATTAGAATTTTAAGAGTTCGACATAGTAGTAGAGAACCCAGAAAATATTAGACAAAAGAGCAACGTCACCTACTTTTGTTAAAGGTTAAGATGAAATAGTTTTTAATCTTTAAACCGCTACCAAATTTTAATATTTCATATTTTTTCACCATATTGTTCGCTTATTAATCACGACCATAAATTTTCCCTATGAAAACATACATTCAAACTATAATTGCTTTGATTTTACCATTTATGTCTTTTGCACAAGAAAAAGGATTAGATGAAAAAATTGACGAAGCATTTCAGCCAGTAGCAGATGCTTTTTTTGATGCTATATTCTTTCCTATATATAAAGGAGATACAATTACAATTCCATTTGTATTGGTGCTATTAGTAGGTAGTGCATTGTTCTTTACTATATATTTTGGATTTCCAAACATTCGTTTTTTCGGAAAAGCAATTAATGTTGTTAGAGGGAAATATGATCATGTTGACCATGGTGTTGCAGAAGCGATGTACGGAGATTCTACGCCGGGTGGCGATGCTATTGAAACTATTAAAGATGAAAGTGCGGATGGCGAAGTAAGTCATTTTCAGGCTTTGGCAACGGCGGTTTCAGGAACGGTTGGAAATGGAAACATTGCAGGGGTTGCTTTAGCGATTGCTTTAGGAGGTCCAGGCGCAACTTTTTGGATGATTGTTTGTGGATTATTGGGAATGTCAACGAAGTTTGTAGAATGTACTTTAGGAGTTCAATTTAGAGATGTAGGAAAGGACGGAACCGTATATGGAGGTCCTATGTATTATATAAGTAAAGGTTTAAAATCGAGAGGTTTTGCTAAAATTGGAAAAGTAACCGCTGCTATTTTTGCAGTCTTCTGTATTGGAGGTTCTTTTGGGGGTGGTAATGCTGCACAATCCAATCAAGCGACGATTGTTATTAAAGAGTTATTTAATTGGGACAGTACTGCTGCGGGTGCGATCGTCGGAGTTGTATTAGCAGCTTTGGTTGGAGTCATTATTATTGGAGGTATCAAGCGTATTGCGCAAGTCACTGAAAAAGTAGTGCCTTTTATGGCCGTTATGTATGTGGTAGCGTGTTTGTATATCATCTTATCTAATTTCACTTTAGTGGACGATGCCATTAGTCTTATTGTTAGAGAAGCATTTAATCCAACTGCTTTTGGAGTTGGATCCGTTATTGGAGTTGTGATCGTAGGATTTCAAAGAGCTGCATTTTCAAATGAAGCTGGAGCAGGATCTGCTTCTATTGCACATTCAGCTGTTAAAACAAAATATTCAGCATCTGAAGGGTTGGTAGCACTTTTAGAACCTTTTATTGATACGGTTGTCATTTGTACTATGACCGCCTTGGTGATTGTGATTTTTAATTTTGGAGGATTCTTCGAATATGGTGGCGATGGCTCTGGAGTTGTATTTATTGAGGGAGTCGCTTATGAAGGCGCAGGAATCACATCCAAAGCTTTTGCACAATACATACCTTATTCTAATATATTCTTAACGATTGCTGTGGTATTGTTTGCGGTATCGACGATGATTTCATGGTCTTACTACGGCTTACAATCTTGGAAATTTTTATTTGGAAGAGGAAAAGTAGCTGATTTAGTTTATAAATTATTATTCTTACTGTTTGTAGTCATTGGAGCTGCGGCAAGTATGGGGTCTATCTGGAAATTCTCTGATGCAATGATTTTCGCAATGATCTTCCCGAACATGGTTGGATTGTTCTTCTTATACCCTGTTGTAAAGAGAGAGTTAACTAAATATTTAAAAGCTATCAAGAAATAGATATGGTTGCCCCCAAATGAAATTTTACACCTACTTTTCACGCCAACAACGCTTGGCTGTCATCGTATTGATGCTCGTTATCATTTCGATGCAACTCTCTTGGGTGTCTTATAATGAATTACGCGCAGATACTTTTGATATTGCACCCGAAACCTATTTGAAGTTTCAAAAAGAGGTGGACAGTTTAATAGCAAAACAACGGCAAAACTCTGCTCCAAAAATATATCCTTTCAATCCAAATTATATAACCGATTATAAAGGCTATTCCCTTGGAATGAGTGCAGAAGAAATCAATCGGCTGCATGCGTATAGAGCCAAAAATAAATGGGTAAATACAAATAAAGAATTTCAACGTATTACCAACGTATCGGATTCACTACTTAAGAAGATAGCCCCTTATTTTAAATTCCCCGACTGGGTGACGAAATCCACTAAAAAATCGTCATCAACCGCTTCTACTTCTACCAATACATTTGCGAAAAAAATCGATTTAAACAAAGCAACCGCCAAGCAGCTTCAAAAGGTGCACGGCATTGGTGCTTTTTATTCCGAACGGATCGTACGATTAAGAGATTCTTTTGAAGGCGGGTTTATTTCGGATCTCCAATTACAAGGAATTCAAGGGTTGACCCCAGAAGTGATTGTGAATATTCTTAAAGATTTTACAGTCAAAACGCCAAGGGTTATCGAAAAAATTGACTTAAATTCTGCCACAATTGCACAATTAGTGAGCATTGAGTATATCGATTATGAACTGGCGTATGAGATCATAGAATTGCGAATGTTAAGAGATGGTTACAGTGCTATTGAGGAATTAACAAAAGTTAAAGATTTTCCCACGGAAAAGTTAGAAATTATTAAATTATATTTGTCACTCAACTAAATTAGATATGGATTTTAATTATTCAGAAGAACAGAATTTGATTGCCAATGCTGCTAAAGAATTTGCAGAGCAATACATCAGACCACACATCATGGAGTGGGATGAATCTCAGCATTTCCCTGCAGATGTACTTCACAAAGCTGGTGAAATGGGTTTTATGGGTGTTTTTATCCCTGAAAAATATGGAGGTTCTGGATTTGGATATCACGAGTACATTGCTATTATCGAAGAAATATCTAAAGTAGATCCTTCAATAGGACTGTCCATTGCTGCACATAATTCACTTTGTACAGGCCATATTTACTATTTTGGAAACGAAGCTCAGAAGCAAAAATGGCTTCCAAAACTAGCCACAGGGGAGTGGATTGGTGCTTGGGGACTCACAGAACACAACACAGGGAGTGATGCTGGGGGAATGAATACAACCGCTATTAAAGATGGTGATCATTATATATTAAATGGTTCTAAGAATTTCATCACGCATGGCCGTAGTGGGAATATCGCTGTGGTGATTGCCCGAACGGGCGAAAAAGGAGACTCTCACGGGATGTCCGCTTTTGTGGTTGAGAAAGGAACACCAGGGTTTTGCCTCTGGTAAAAAAGAAGACAAGTTAGGAATGCGTGCGAGTGAAACCGCTGAATTAGTATTTGATAACTGTCGCATCCATAAAGACAATTTATTAGGACAAGAAGGGGAAGGTTTTGTCCAATCTCTAAAAATCTTAGATGGTGGACGGATTTCTATTGGTGCATTATCCTTAGGAATTTCAAAAGGAGCCTATGAAGCCTCCTTAAAATATGCCAAAGAACGCGTTCAGTTTGGAAAACCTATTGCAAGTTTTCAGGGAATATCGTTCAAGCTAGCAGATATGGCAACAGAAATTGAAGCCTCAGAACTGTTGTTACACAAATCAGCTTTTTTGAAAAATAATGGAGAAAAAGTCACCACACTAGGGGCTATGGCAAAAATGTTTGCCAGTGAATCTTGTGTCAAAATAGCCAATGATGCCGTCCAAATTCATGGCGGTTATGGGTATACGAAAGACTATCCAGTAGAAAAATTTTACAGAGATTCAAAATTATGTACTATAGGAGAAGGGACCACTGAAATACAAAAGGTAGTCATCTCAAGAAATATTTTAAAATAACTATTGCAGAACAATAATTAAGTTTATATTTGCACACGAAATCTAAAAGAGGGGAGGTTAAAAGACTATGTTAATAATACCAATAAAAGAAGGAGAAAATATAGACAGAGCGCTAAAACGTTTCAAGCGAAAGTTTGATAAAACGGGAACAAAGCGATCTTTACAAACGCGCAAGCAATTTATAAAGCCATCTGTGAAACGTAGAGCACAAATTCAAAAAGCTCAGTACATTCAAGGATTAAGAGACGCTGAAAACCTATAAGTTTTCAAAATCAATACAAGTCAAAGCACCTTTTCATTAAGGTGCTTTTTTTGTTTAAAACAGTTTCAAGACTGCATAGTAAATGTTAAAAAATTTGGTCAATTCATTTTTTTTATTAATTTTGATTCAACCCAATCTTATATAACTATGAACACAAAATCTTTTTTCCTATCCGGTATCGTTGGTACCATTGTTTGTTTCCTTCTGGGATTCCTTTTTTACGGTCTCATTTTTGCAGATCTTCACACTGAAGATACTGATCCAGACATGCTATTCATTTTTCTAGGCTGCTTATTTTATGCCTTTACATTCGCACTCATTTTTAGCCGTTGGGCACACATTACTACGTTTAACTCAGGTGCCAAAGCGGGTTTCTTAATTGGTCTTCTGTGGTCACTTAGCGTAAATTTCTTTATGAGTTCTTCCGAGGGTGTTTTAGATTCTAATTTTGCGATTATGATCGCTATTGACGCAGTGTCTGCTGCCATCATGGGCGGCGTGATTGCTTTGGTCATAGGAAAGACAAAAGCCTAAAACATTTGAAATACTATAAATCTCCCATTGGAAACCTTATGTTTTTAGTGGGGAGTTCATAATATTTTGTGTATCTTGGAATGGTAAAATAAAAAGGAATGCGCGTCCAAAAATTTATTGATTACTTACTGCTAGAGAAAAAATATTCTCCACACACAGTTGTAGCCTATCAAAATGATATAAAAGCATTTCAAGTGTTTTTAACTCAGGAGTTTTCCGATTCAGAAGTTTCAACTGCCAATTACTCACAAATACGATCTTGGATTGTTCAACTGGTAGATCGTACTATTTCCAATCGAACCATCAATCGAAAGATATCGTCCTTAAACAGTTATTATAAATTTTTATTGAAGACCCAATCTATTGAAACCAATCCTTTAATGAAGCATAAAGCGCTGAAGGTGAGTAAAAAGATACAAATACCCTTTTCTGAAACAGAAGTTAATTCCGTATTGAATAGTATTCAAACAGACACTTTTGAAGGATTAAGAGACAAACTTATTGTAGAGCTTTTTTATTCTACGGGGATGCGTCGCATAGAGTTGGCACAACTGCAACTCCAAGACGTTGATTTATCTCAAGGACAGATAAAGGTATTAGGAAAGCGAAATAAAGAACGCTTTATCCCGTTATTGCCTTCCGTCATGGATACGTTTGAGAGTTATCTTTCGGAACGTTTAAAGCTGGAAAGTATAAAAGACCCCTCCATTCTTTTTCTAACCAAAAAAGGAACGAAGGTCTATGAGGTGTTGGTGTATAGAATCATTACACGTTATTTTGACAGCGTTTCATCTAAAGTTAAAAAAAGTCCGCACATTTTGAGGCATTCTTTTGCGACCCATTTATTAAACAATGGCGCAGATTTAAATGCTGTTAAGGAACTTTTAGGACATTCGAGTTTGGCAGCGACTCAGGTCTATACCCACAACAGTGTTGCAGAACTCAAAAAAGTATATGAAAAATCACACCCTAGGAATTTATCCTAGGATTATAATCTAACCTTAAAAATTACACTATGAAAGTACACACACAATCCGTAAATTTTCATGCCGATCAAAAATTAATTGACTTTATTCAGAAACGAATGGACAAATTAGATTTATTTTTTGATAAAATCATTAAATCAAATGTTTATTTGAAGGTCGAAAACACATCCGCAAAAGAAAATAAAATATTTGAAGTACAGCTCTCCATCCCAGGTGATATCATCGTTATAAAGAAGGTTTCTAAGACTTTTGAAGAGGGATTAGATGCTGCTGTACATTCATTAGAAAGACAGTTAAAAAAGCGAAAAGAAAAATTAAGACAATTTTCGTGAAAATTTTACAAAAAATGTTTTGAAACAAGAAAAATATATATACATTTGCAGTCCGTTAGAAATAGCGGGCTTTTTTAGTGCCTAATTGTACTGAAGAAACGCCGATGTAGCTCAGCTGGCTAGAGCAGCTGATTTGTAATCAGCAGGTCGTGGGTTCGAGTCCCTCCATCGGCTCAAGTTCTTTTAAAGATTGAAATATAATTTAAATTGAGGGGAGATACTCAAGCGGCCAACGAGGGCAGACTGTAAATCTGCTGACTACGTCTTCGCAGGTTCGAATCCTGCTCTCCCCACATTTGAATTAATGGATTAAATTAAATTGCGAGAGTAGCTCAGTTGGTAGAGCGTCAGCCTTCCAAGCTGAATGTCGCCGGTTCGAACCCGGTCTCTCGCTCCATGCGAATGTCGTCACGCTTATGCGTGACCTCTCGCTCCATGCGAATGTCGTCACGCTTATGCGTGACCTCTCGCTCTATTTTTTTGGCCGGTGTAGCTCAGGGGTAGAGCGTTTCCTTGGTAAGGAAGAGGCCACGGGTTCAATTCCCGTCATTGGCTCTTTTTTTTGATCAAATAAATTGAATACAAGTAAGATTACTAAATATTAATATAACTAAGAATAAATTTTAAAACATGGCAAAGGCAACTTTCGATCGTTCAAAACCACACTTAAACATTGGTACTATTGGACACGTAGATCACGGTAAAACAACTTTAACTGCTGCTATTACTAAAGTATTAGCTGATGCAGGTTATTCTGAAGCAAGATCATTCGATCAGATTGATAATGCTCCTGAAGAAAAAGAAAGAGGTATAACAATTAATACTTCTCACGTAGAATATGCAACTAACAATCGTCATTACGCTCACGTTGACTGTCCAGGTCACGCGGATTACGTAAAAAACATGGTTACAGGTGCAGCACAAATGGATGGTGCTATTTTAGTAGTAGCTGCTACAGATGGTCCAATGCCACAAACTCGTGAGCATATCCTTTTAGGACGTCAGGTAGGAATTCCAAGAATGGTAGTATTCTTAAACAAAGTTGACATGGTTGACGATGAAGAGCTTTTAGAGCTTGTTGACATGGAAGTAAGAGACTTATTAAACTTCTACGACTACGATGGTGATAACGGACCTGTTGTTTCAGGATCTGCACTTGGTGCTCTTAACGGAGAAAAGAAGTGGGTTGATACTGTATTAGAGCTTATGGAAGCTGTTGATGCATGGATTGAATTACCAGTTCGTGATGTTGAAAAAGATTTCCTTAATGCCTATTGAAGATGTATTCTCAATTACAGGTCGTGGTACAGTTGCTACAGGTCGTATTGAGACTGGTATCGCAAATACTGGAGATCCAGTTGAGATCATTGGTATGGGTGCTGAAAAATTAAACTCTACAATTACAGGAATTGAAATGTTCCGTCAAATATTAGATAGAGGTGAAGCTGGAGATAATGCAGGTATCTTATTAAGAGGTATTGAAAAATCTCAAATTTCAAGAGGTATGGTAATTACTAAGCCTGGCTCAGTAACACCACACGCTAAATTTAAAGCTGAGGTTTATATCCTTAAAAAAGAAGAAGGTGGACGTCACACTCCATTCCATACAAACTACCGTCCACAATTTTATGTGCGTACAACGGATGTAACAGGAAACATTGCTTTACCATCAGGAGTAGAAATGGTAATGCCAGGAGATAACTTGACAATTGAGGTTGATTTAATTCAAGCGATTGCAATGCATGTTGGACTTCGTTTCGCGATTCGTGAAGGTGGTAGAACTGTAGGTGCAGGTCAGGTGACTGAGATTTTAGACTAATAATTATTAGATCAATACTTGTAAAGGTGTCTCGATTTATCGAGATACCTTAACTTGTATTTACGGGTTTAGCTCAGTTTGTATCACGCCTAAGGCGTGACAAAACCAGGGAGTTGAATTTGAAAAGATTGAAAGACTAGAGCATAGTAATTGATGTTAGAGTCGAATACGGGTTTAGCTCAGTTGGTATCACGCCTAAGGCGTGACAAAACCAGGGAGTTGAATTTAAAAAGATTGAAAGACTAGAGCATAGTAATTGATGTTAGAGTCGAATACGGGTTTAGCTCAGTTGGTAGAGCACTGGTCTCCAAAACCAGGTGTCGGGAGTTCGAGTCTCTCAACCCGTGCTAGGTAAATTGGTGAAGTGTAACTACTTTAGTGAAACCGAATAGTAAGCGTACTCAAATTAAAAAACAGAAGACAATGGCTGGTATAGTAGAATATGTAAAAGAATCATTTGGAGAACTTAAAAACAATGTAAGTTGGCCAACATGGGCTGAAGGACAAAGTCTAACAGTACTTGTGGCGGTTTTTTCAATTATATTTTCTCTAGCTATATGGGGTGTGGATACAGTATTCGCAGGTGTTATTGAGGAATATTTTAACTGGATCAAATAATACTACTGATGGAAGAAACTAAAGTAGAACAGACTAAAGTAGAAAAGAAGTGGTATGTTGTTCGTGCAGTAAGTGGACAAGAGAACAAAATCAAAGCCTACATCGAAAATGAAATTTCGCGTTTAGGATTAGAAGACTTTGTTGATCAAGTACTCGTGCCTACTGAAAAAGTGATCCAAATTAGAAAAGGAAAAAAAGTACAAAAAGAAAAAGTTTATTTTCCTGGATACATAATGGTACAAGCCAACCTTAGTGGTGAGATTCCTCACATTATAAAATCGATTACAAATGTAATTGGTTTTTTAGGTGAAACTAAAGGAGGAGAGCCAGTGCCGTTACGTCAATCAGAAGTAAACCGAATGTTAGGTAAAGTTGACGAACTGTCATTAGAAGCAGATCAAAACGTTGCCATTCCTTTTGTAAAAGGAGAAACAGTCAAAGTGATCGACGGTCCATTTAATGGATTTGATGGTACTGTAGAAAATATTAATGAAGAAAAACGCAAGCTTGAAGTAATGGTGAAGATTTTTGGAAGAAAAACACCATTAGAATTAAGCTATATGCAAGTAGATAAAATTTAATAATTGTTACACAAATATTAAGATTCGGGTTTATAGCTTCCAACTTATAATAACGAGTCACACTAAATTTAAAAAATGGCAAAAGAATTAGGTAAAGTAGTCAAACTACAAGTAAGGGGAGGTGCAGCGAACCCGTCGCCACCGGTCGGACCCGCTTTAGGTGCTGCTGGAGTTAATATCATGGAGTTCTGTAAGCAATTTAATGCTAGAACTCAAGATAAGCCCGGTAAAGTTTTACCAGTGGTTATTTCTGTTTACAAAGACAAATCATTTGACTTTGTAATCAAAACACCTCCAGCTGCAGTACAATTATTAGAAGCGGCCAAAGTAAAAAAAGGTTCTGGCGAACCAAACAGAAAAAAAGTAGCCAAAGTAACTTGGGATCAAGTGAAAACGATTGCTGAAGACAAAATGGTAGATTTAAATGCATTTACGATTGGGTCCGCTATGAAAATGGTAGCAGGAACAGCCAGATCAATGGGTATAACTGTTAAAGGTGGTGAAGCACCCAATTAATCAAAATTATTTGAAATGGCAAGATTAACAAAAAAGCAAAAGGAAGCAGTTGCTAAAATTGATAAGAGTAAAATCTACAGTCTTCAAGAGGCTTCAGTTTTAGTAAAAGACATTACAAACACAAAGTTTGATGCATCTGTTGATTTAGCAATTCGTTTAGGAGTAGATCCTCGAAAAGCTAATCAAATGGTAAGAGGGATCGTATCTCTTCCGCATGGAACTGGTAAAGATATGAAAGTACTTGCATTAGTAACACCTGATAAAGCTCAGGAAGCTAAAGATGCTGGTGCAGATTACGTTGGTTTAGAAGAATACCTTGATAAAATCAAAGGTGGTTGGACAGACGTTGACGTTATCATCACAATGCCAAGTGTTATGGGTAAATTAGGACCATTAGGTCGTGTATTAGGCCCCCGTGGTTTAATGCCTAACCCAAAGACAGGAACTGTAACAATGGACGTTGCTAAAGCAGTAACAGAAGTAAAAGCAGGAAAAATAGATTTCAAAGTTGATAAGACTGGGATTGTACATGCAGCTATAGGAAAAACATCTTTCTCTGCAGACAAAATTCAAGACAATGCTCAAGAGCTATTAACAACTATCATGAAGTTAAAACCAACATCAGCAAAAGGGATTTATGTGAAAAGCATATTTATGTCTAGTACAATGAGCCCGAGTATTGCTGTGGATTCAAAAGTGAGTAGTTAAACAATTTTATTATGACAAGAGAAGAAAAATCAAAAGTAATCGAAGCGTTGACTGTAGAATTAGCTGAGAATTCAAATTTATATTTAACAGATATTTCAGGTTTAAACGCAGTAGCTACTTCAGCCTTACGACGTGCTTGCTTTAAAGCAAACATTAAGTTAGCAGTAGTAAAGAACACCTTGCTTGAAAAAGCAATGGAAGCTTCAGATAAAGATTTCGGAGATTTACCTAGTACTTTAAAAGGTAATACCTCAGTAATGTATTCTGAAACTGGAAATGCACCAGCAAAAGTAATCAAAGCTTTTAGAAAAAAATCTGAAAAGCCGTTCCTTAAAGGAGCCTTTATCGAACAAGCGGTTTACATTGGTGACGATCAATTGGATATGTTAGTTGACATTAAGTCTAAAGAAGAACTTATTGGAGACATCATTGGATTATTACAATCGCCTGCTAAAAACGTTATTTCAGCACTTCAATCAAGTGGTGGAAAACTATCAGGTATCCTAAAAACATTATCTCAGAAAGAGGGATAATCAATACGAGTACGCACTTTTTACAATTATATATTATATTAAAAATTTATTAAAACGATAGAAAAATGGCAGATTTAAAAGATTTCGCAGAACAATTAGTAAACTTAACAGTAAAAGAAGTTAACGAACTAGCAACAATTTTAAAAGACGAGTACGGTATCGAACCTGCAGCCGCAGCTGTAGCAGTCGCTGCTGGACCCGCTGGTGGTGGAGAAGCTGCTGAGGCGCAAACAGAATTCGATGTAATTCTTAAAGCCGCAGGTGGATCTAAATTAGCAGTAGTTAAATTAGTTAAAGAATTAACTGGTTTAGGTTTAAAAGAAGCTAAAGGATTAGTTGATGACGCACCAAGCGCTATCAAAGAAGGTGTTTCTAAAGATGAAGCTGAAGGCTTAAAAACTTCTTTAGAAGAAGCTGGAGCAGAGGTTGAGCTTAAGTAAGCTTACCACTTAATTCCATACATTGGTTTAGGTCCTAGAGTCATACACTCTAAGACCTAAACCCTTTTGTGTATAATTTATGTACACACATAAATAATTATTTTTTTAATCAATAATTCGTCCATCGATGTTAGCAAAAAAAGCTGAAAGATTAAATTTCTCGTCTATTAAAAATAGAACAGAATATCCTGATTTCTTGGATATTCAGATAAAATCCTTCCAGGATTTTTTCCAGTTAGAGACAAAATCAGAAGAAAGAGGAGATGAAGGGTTGTACAACACCTTCATGGAAAATTTTCCAATCACTGATACACGTAACCAGTTTGTATTAGAATTTTTGGATTATTTCATCGACCCACCAAGATACTCACTAGAAGAATGTATCGAAAGAGGTCTTACATATAGTGTGCCTTTAAAAGCACGTTTAAAATTATTCTGTACAGATCCTGAACATGAAGATTTTGAAACTATAGTACAAGATGTTTACCTTGGTACAATTCCATACATGACGCCAAGTGGTACTTTTTGTATCAATGGTGCAGAACGTGTGGTAGTGTCACAACTTCACCGATCGCCAGGTGTTTTCTTTGGTCAATCTTTTCATGCTAACGGTACAAAATTATACTCAGCTAGAGTCATTCCTTTCAAAGGATCTTGGATTGAATTTGCGACCGATATCAACAGCGTTATGTACGCTTATATCGACAGAAAGAAAAAATTACCTGTTACAACACTCTTCAGAGCTATTGGATTTGAAAGAGATAAAGATATTCTTGAAATTTTTGACCTTGCAGAAGAAATCAAAGTTTCAAAATCAGGATTAAAAAAAGTACAAGGACGTAAGCTTGCTGCTCGTGTATTAAATACATGGCATGAAGATTTCGTGGATGAAGATACGGGTGAAGTTGTTTCTATTGAAAGAAACGAAATCATACTCGATCGTGATACCATCCTTGATAAAGATAATATAGAAGAAATTCTAGAAACGGCTGCCAAAACGGTTCTTTTACACAAAGAAAGTGCGCAGCAAGGTGATTATGCAATTATTCATAACACACTTCAAAAAGATCCAACCAACTCTGAAAAAGAAGCGGTTGAACATATTTACAGACAATTACGTAATGCTGAGCCGCCAGATGAAGAAACGGCGCGTGGTATTATTGATAAATTATTCTTTAGTGACCAACGTTACAACCTAGGTGAAGTAGGTCGTTATAGAATGAATAAAAAATTAGGTCTTGATATTGGAATGGACAAGCAAGTGCTTACCAAAGAAGATATCATTACCATTATTAAATACTTAATTGAGTTAATCAACTCTAAAGCTGAAATTGATGATATTGACCACCTATCTAACCGTCGTGTTAGAACTGTTGGTGAGCAATTATCGTCTCAATTTGGTGTTGGTTTAGCACGTATGGCTAGAACCATTCGTGAGCGTATGAATGTACGTGACAATGAAGTATTTACTCCGATTGATTTGATTAATGCGAAAACATTATCATCAGTCATCAACTCCTTTTTTGGAACCAATCAGTTGTCTCAATTTATGGATCAAACCAACCCACTTGCAGAAATTACGCACAAGCGTCGTTTGTCTGCACTAGGGCCCGGTGGTTTATCAAGAGAGCGTGCAGGTTTCGAAGTTCGAGATGTACACTACACACACTACGGACGTTTATGTCCAATTGAAACTCCTGAAGGACCAAACATTGGTTTGATTTCTTCACTTTCTGTTTTTGCAAAAGTGAATTCAATGGGATTCATTGAAACACCTTACAGAAAAGTTGAAAACTCAGTTGTAGATATTAAAGGTACACCTGTATATTTAAGTGCTGAAGAAGAGGAAGATCAAATGATTGCGCAGGCAAGTATTCCTGTAGATGAAAATGGTAAAATTACTTCTGAAAAAGTAATTGCACGTCAAGAAGGTGATTTCCCAGTGATTGATCCATCTCAAGTAAATTATACAGATGTTGCACCAAACCAGATTTCTTCAATCTCTGCGTCGTTAATTCCTTTCTTGGAACATGATGATGCCAACCGTGCATTGATGGGATCAAACATGATGCGTCAAGCAGTACCCTTATTAAGACCACAAGCTCCTATTGTTGGAACTGGATTGGAACGTCAAGTAGCGTCCGATTCTAGAGTCTTGGTAAATGCAGCGGGATCTGGTGTTGTGAAGTATGTAGATGCAAACAAGATCACAATTAAATATGACAGAACAGATGAAGAATCATTAGTTAGTTTTGATTCAAACATCGTTACATATCCATTAACTAAGTTTAGAAAAACCAATCAAGGAACGTCTGTTAATCTTAAAGCCATTGTCAAAAAGGGTGATAAAGTTAAAAAAGGACAAGTTCTTACTGAAGGGTATGCGACTCAAAACGGGGAGCTTGCACTAGGTAGAAATATGAAGGTTGCTTTTATGCCTTGGAAAGGGTACAACTTTGAGGATGCGATTGTAATTTCTGAACAAGTGGTTAGAAATGATGTTTTTACATCGATTCATATTGACGAGTATTCTCTTGAAGTAAGAGATACAAAACTTGGTAATGAAGAACTTACCAATGACATTCCTAATGTTTCAGAAGAGGCAACTAAAGACCTTGATGAAAATGGAATGATCCGTATTGGAGCTGAAATCAAACCAGGAGATATCCTTATTGGGAAAATTACTCCTAAAGGCGAATCAGATCCTACACCAGAAGAAAAATTATTAAGAGCTATTTTTGGAGATAAAGCAGGCGATGTAAAAGATGCATCACTTAAAGCTTCTCCATCACTTCACGGGGTTGTTATTGAGAAAAAATTGTTCTCAAGAGCAGTTAAAGACAAACGGAAACGTGCTCAGGATAAAGAAGATATTTCTAAATTGGAAGATCAGTACGATACTAAATTTGACGATTTACAGTCTGTTTTAGTTGAAAAACTATTTAGTATTGTTGGTGGAAAAACAGCGCAAGGTATTTCAAATGACCTTGGAGAAGATGTATTCCCTAAAGGAAAGAAATTTACACTTAAGATGTTAAATGCCGTTGATGATTATGCGCATTTAGTTTCAGGTAAATGGACAACAGATGCTACTAACAATAAGTTAGTTTCAGAATTGATTCATAATTATAAAATTAAAGAAAATGACCTTCAAGGTGGTTTAAGACGTGAGAAGTTTACAATCTCTGTAGGAGATGAACTTCCAGCGGGTATCATCAAACTTGCGAAAGTTTACATTGCTAAAAAACGTAAACTTAAAGTAGGTGATAAAATGGCGGGTCGTCACGGAAATAAAGGTATTGTGGCGCGTATTGTACGTCAAGAAGATATGCCATTCCTTGAAGACGGAACTCCAGTAGATATCGTACTAAACCCACTTGGTGTACCATCGCGTATGAATATTGGTCAAATTTATGAGACTGTTTTAGGATGGGCTGGACAAGATTTAGGAAGAACGTATGCCACTCCAATTTTTGATGGGGCTACATTGGATCAAATCAATGAGCTTACAGACGAAGCAGGAATTCCAAGATTTGGACATACATACTTATACGATGGTGGAACAGGAGATCGTTTTGATCAAGCTGCAACTGTTGGAGTTATCTATATGTTAAAGTTAGGACATATGGTGGACGATAAGATGCACGCACGTTCTATTGGACCATACTCTCTTATTACACAACAACCATTAGGTGGTAAAGCACAATTTGGTGGTCAGCGTTTTGGAGAAATGGAAGTTTGGGCACTAGAGGCTTATGGAGCATCTAGTACGCTTAGAGAAATCCTTACCGTGAAGTCGGATGATGTTATTGGACGTGCCAAAACATACGAAGCGATCGTTAAAGGAGAACCAATGCCGGAACCGGGATTACCAGAATCTTTCAACGTATTAATGCACGAATTGAAAGGTTTAGGACTAGACATAAGATTAGAAGAATAATAGAATTTAATTCATTATCATAACCATATATTATGGCAAAAAAGCAAGATAATATTACAGTACCGAGATTTAATAAAATCTCAATTGGTTTAGCATCTCCAGAGTCGATCCTAGGAGCGTCTCGTGGTGAAGTTCTTAAACCAGAAACAATTAACTACAGAACCCACAAACCTGAACGTGATGGTTTATTTTGTGAGCGTATTTTTGGTCCTGTAAAGGATTACGAATGTGCTTGTGGAAAATACAAACGTATCCGTTACAAAGGAATTATTTGTGATCGATGTGGTGTAGAAGTTACCGAAAAGAAAGTACGTAGAGACCGTGTAGGACATATCAACCTTGTGGTGCCTGTAGCACACATCTGGTATTTCCGTTCTTTACCAAACAAAATCGGTTACTTACTTGGATTACCATCTAAGCAATTAGATATGATTATCTATTACGAACGTTATGTCGTAATCCAACCAGGTAATGCCGTGAACGCTGAAGGAGAACCCGTTAAAAAAATGGACTTCCTTACAGAAGAAGAATATTTAAATATTCTTGAAGTTCAACCACAAGACAATCAATATTTAGACGATACAGACCCTAACAAATTTATTGCTAAAATGGGAGCTGAATGTTTAATTGACCTTTTATCAAGAATTGATCTTGATACCTTGTCTTTTGAATTGCGTCATAAAGCCAATACAGAGACTTCAAAACAACGTAAAACGGAAGCGTTAAAACGTTTGCAAGTTGTGGAATCTTTAAGAGAATCGAACTTAAATCGCGAGAACAGACCGGAGTGGATGATTATGAAAGCCATCCCTGTAATTCCACCAGAATTACGTCCGTTAGTTCCCTTAGATGGAGGTCGTTTTGCAACCTCTGATTTAAATGATTTATACCGTCGTGTAATTATTCGTAACAACCGTTTAAAGCGTCTTGTTGAAATAAAAGCACCAGAAGTAATTTTACGTAATGAAAAACGTATGCTTCAAGAATCAGTAGATTCATTGTTTGATAATACACGTAAATCATCTGCTGTAAAAACAGATTCTAACCGTCCTTTAAAATCACTTTCAGATTCATTGAAAGGAAAACAAGGTCGTTTCCGTCAAAATTTACTTGGAAAACGTGTAGATTATTCAGCACGTTCGGTAATTGTTGTAGGACCAGAATTAAAATTATTTGAATGTGGATTGCCAAAAAATATGGCAGCCGAATTATACAAGCCTTTTGTAATTAGAAAATTAATTGAAAGAGGAATTGTAAAAACGGTGAAATCTGCAAAGAAAATTATAGACAAAAGAGAGCCTGTAGTTTGGGATATATTGGAAAATGTTTTAAAAGGACATCCAGTATTACTAAACCGTGCGCCTACCTTACACCGTTTAGGAATCCAAGCATTTCAACCAAAACTGATTGAAGGAAAAGCAATCCAATTACACCCATTAGTATGTACGGCCTTTAATGCCGATTTTGATGGAGATCAAATGGCAGTGCATTTACCACTTGGACCCGAAGCAATCTTAGAAGCGCAACTTTTAATGTTAGCGTCTCATAATATTTTGAATCCAGCAAATGGTGCACCAGTAACTGTTCCTTCTCAGGATATGGTATTGGGTCTGTATTATATGACTAAGTTACGTATGTCAACTCCTGAAGTACCAGTTTTAGGACAAGGCTTAACGTTCTATTCTCCTGAAGAAGTGATCATTGCTTACAACGAAAAACGTGTTGATTTGAATGCGCAAATTCGTGTAAGAACCATTGACTTTAACGAAGAAGATGAATTAACAACTCAAATTATTGAAACAACCACAGGTCGTGTACTTTTCAACGAAAAAGTACCCGCTGCGGCAGGATATATTAATGAGGTTTTAACAAAAAAATCTTTAAGAGATATTATCCATGATATTTTAAAAGCAACGTCTGTTCCTGAAACAGCGGCATTCCTTGATGAAATTAAATCTTTAGGATACAATTTCGCATTCAAAGGTGGATTGTCATTCAGTTTAGGAGATATTATTATCCCGCCAGAAAAACATACCATGATTGCTGCTGCTAACAAGCAAGTAGACGGTATTATGGCAAACTATAATATGGGACTGATTACCAATAACGAACGTTACAACCAAGTTATTGACATCTGGACCTCTACCAATGCTGAATTAACAGAACTCTCCATGAAGCGTATTAGAGAAGACCAACAAGGGTTTAACTCTGTGTACATGATGCTTGATTCTGGAGCAAGGGGATCGAAAGAACAAATTCGTCAGTTAACTGGTATGCGTGGATTGATGGCAAAGCCTAAAAAATCCAATGCAGGTGGTGGTGAAATTATTGAAAATCCAATTCTTTCTAACTTTAAGGAAGGACTTTCAATTCTTGAATACTTTATTTCTACACACGGGGCTCGTAAAGGTCTTGCCGATACGGCATTAAAAACAGCAGATGCTGGTTATCTTACACGTCGTTTAGTAGATGTATCTCAAGATGTGATTGTCAACTCTGTTGACTGTGGTACACTTAGAGGTATTTCAGTAAAAGCGTTAAAGAAAAACGAAGAAATCGTTGAAACTTTAGAAGAAAGAATCGTTGGACGTACGTCATTAAATGATGTCTATGACCCACTAACAGAAGAAATTCTAGTAGAGGCAGGAGATCATATTTATGAAGCTCAAGCGAAAAAAATCCAACAGTCTCCGTTAGAAGCTGTAGATGTTCGTTCACCATTAACATGTGAAGCTAAAACCGGAATTTGTGCGAAGTGTTATGGACGTAACCTAGCAACAGGTAAAATGGTTCAGCGAGGAGAAGCAGTAGGAGTTGTGGCAGCACAATCTATTGGAGAGCCAGGAACACAATTAACATTGCGTACGTTCCACGTTGGAGGTATTGCAGGTAACATTTCTGAAGAAAATAAATTAATCGTCAAATTTGATGGGATTGCAGAAATCGAAGATCTTAAAACTGTTAAAGGAAAAGACAACGATGGAAAAGCAATTGATATCGTGATATCTAGAACCTCTGAAATTAAATTAGTTGACAAGAAAACTGGGATTGTTTTAAGTACAAACAACATTCCTTACGGTTCGTCAATTTTTGTTAAAAGTGGAGACAAGATTAAAAAGGATACAGTCATTTGTCAATGGGATCCATATAACGGTGTTATTATTTCTGAATTCTCAGGAAAAGTACGTTATGAAAACATTGAGCAAGGCGTTACCTATCAAGTTGAAATTGATGAGCAAACAGGATTCCAAGAAAAAGTTATTTCTGAATCTAGAAACAAAAAATTAATTCCAACCTTACTCGTAGAAGATGCTAAAGGAAATCTTATAAGATCTTATAACTTACCATTGGGGGCCCACATTATGGTCGATGACGGTGAGAAGATTAGCTTAGGAAAAATCTTAGTTAAAATTCCACGTAAGTCTGCCAAGGCAGGGGATATTACAGGAGGTCTTCCTCGTGTAACCGAGCTTTTCGAAGCACGTAATCCTTCCAACCCAGCAGTTGTAAGTGAAATTGATGGTGTTGTTTCTTTTGGTAAAATAAAAAGAGGTAACCGTGAGATTATCATCGAATCTAAATTAGGAGATATTAAAAAATACCTTGTTAAATTATCGAATCAAATCTTAGTACAAGAGAATGATTTTGTAAAAGCAGGGATGCCATTGTCAGATGGTTCAATTACACCTAACGATATCTTAAACATCAAAGGCCCATCGGCTGTTCAACAATACTTAGTAAATGAAGTTCAAGAAGTTTACCGATTACAAGGGGTGAAAATTAACGACAAGCATTTCGAAGTAGTGGTAAGACAAATGATGCGTAAGGTTCGTATTAAAGATTCTGGAGATACCATCTTCTTAGAAGATCAATTGGTTCATACTTCTGATTTCATTAAAGAAAATGATGAAATTTTTGGAAAGAAAGTCATTGAAAACGCAGGTGATTCTGAAAACCTTAAGGAAGGTCAAATCATTACAGCCCGTGTGTTAAGAGATGAAAATTCTTTACTAAAACGTGAGGATAAGGCAGTCGTTGTTGCAAGAGATGCAAGTCCAGCAACCGCAACTCCAATCTTACAAGGAATCACAAGAGCTTCTTTACAGACCAAATCGTTTATCTCTGCGGCATCGTTCCAAGAAACAACCAAAGTTCTTAACGAAGCAGCTGTGAATGGTAAAGTAGATACTTTAGAAGGCTTAAAAGAAAATGTAATTGTTGGACATAGAATTCCAGCAGGTACAGGATTGAGAGCTTACGAAAATATCATTGTAGGTTCTAATGAAGAATTCGAAGAATTGATAGAAAAGAAAGAAGAATTAAACTTTAACTAAGCCCTATGAACACTCCAAAAGATCCTTCGAAAAAAGGACAGATTAATATTGAGTTAGATGATGCGGTAGCGGAAGGTACCTATTCAAACCTAGCGATTATCAACCATTCTGTTTCTGAATTTGTAGTGGATTTTGTGAGCATCATGCCTGGGACGCCAAAAAGCAAAGTGAAGTCACGTATTATACTGACACCACAACATGCAAAGCGTCTTGCAAAAGCCTTACATGAAAATGTAAAAAGGTTTGAGCAAGCGCATGGCGAAATTAAAGATTATGAGCAACCTCCAGTCCCGCTTAATTTTGGGCCAACCGGACAAGCTTAGTTCTTATTACATATAAAAAAATCTCACTGAAAAGTGAGATTTTTTTTTGCTATTATATTAATTATTTCGGTGTCTTTTTAATAAATTATTTTAATCTAAGAAAAACACAATCGTACTAACCACTCTCGCTTTTTGAATATAAGGAGCAGGAGAATCATATGGTCCTGCAATCGAAATTTGTCCTTGAGAGGCAGTTTTTATTTTTCCTAAAGTTGCTTCAGAATCATTGGCAAATTGTTCTCCTGCAATTCGCGCATTTTTTGTACTCTCAGCAATTAATTTTGGTTTGACTGAATTCAATTTTGGGAAGACATAATCAGTGTGAATTCTTGAAGTTAAGCCTTCTTTAATGAGATCGGATTTCAATAGATTAGCCTTTTTTTCTACTGTTTTCACATCGTCTGATTGAATAATGATAGACAACTCATTAGAGTATCGTTTTATTCTGACGCTTACAGTTTTTCCATTTTTCCATTGATCCTCATAATATTTTTCTTTGTCTGAGATTTCAGGGCTACCGACTTTAATGTTTGTCTCATCAAATCCTTTCGCTTTTAAATAATTAACAATGCGGTTTTTTTTGTTTTCAGTATCACGAATGATTTTTTGCAAATTGTCTCCAGAGAAGGAAAAGTTTAAGTTGATTTGAGCAGAGATAGCGGTTATATTCATTTCTGCGAGTCCTTTCACTTTCACGACGCGGTCTTTATCACTGAATGTTTTGAGGCCTTTGAAAATAGAAAAGCCTAATAAGGAGAGTCCTAAAATTAAAGAGATGCTAAGAAATCTGGGTCTTGAGTTGTAGCTCATATTTTTATGTATTTGGGTTTAAATCAAATATATAAAATAAATATTAAAAAATGATAAATTAAAACTCAGACGTTAAATGGAATTTTATAGAAGGATATTTTTGTTCCGTCATCTGTAATGAAAATATAGAATCTGCAAAGAACACCAATTGCCCATGTTTGTCAGTCGCTAAAAATCGTTGCTTGACACGTTTAAATTCTACAAATTCTGGATGGTTCATACTCTCAGGTTCAATCCAACACGCCTTGTGTACATTCAAGTTTTCATAACTACACTTCGCACCATATTCATGCTCCAAACGGTATTGAATCACCTCATACTGGAGCGCACCCACAGTTCCAATCACCTTTCGACCATTCAAATCTAAGGTAAAAAGCTGAGCAACTCCTTCGTCCATCAACTGATCAATTCCTTTATACAACTGTTTCGACTTTAAAGGATCGGCATTATTGATGTAACGGAAATGCTCTGGTGAAAAACTAGGAACTCCTTTGTAGTTCAAAAATTCGCCCTCTGTCAGCGTATCCCCAATTTTGAAATTCCCCGTATCATGCAAACCAACAATATCTCCTGGATAGGAAATATCTACAATCTCTTTCTTTTCAGCAAAAAAGGCATTCGGGCTTGAAAACTTTAATTTTTTATTGTGGCGTACATGAAGGTAAGGCGTGTTGCGCTTAAACTCTCCAGAAACAATTTTAATAAACGCTAAGCGATCTCGATGGTTAGGATCCATATTGGCATGTATTTTAAATACAAAGCCCGTAAACTTCTCCTCTTTAGGATTTACCAATCGTTCTTCACTGTGTTTTGGACGGGGTTCTGGAGCGATGGATACAAAACAATCCAACAACTCACGAACTCCAAAATTATTCAATGCCGAACCAAAAAACACCGGTTGTAAATCGCCATTCAAATAATCGTCTTTATTAAAATCTGGATAAATACCTTCCACCAATTCCAACTCCTCCCGAAGGTTTCTGCGGCGGTATC
Source organism: uncultured Flavobacteriaceae bacterium (assembly GCA_943787365.1). Lineage (GTDB taxonomy): Bacteria > Bacteroidota > Bacteroidia > Flavobacteriales > Flavobacteriaceae > Hel1-33-131. The sequence continues at coordinate 9,829 of CALSMD010000003.1, read as the reverse complement.
TCCAATAATCGTATTTAGAGCGGGGTCAGAGACATCAGAAATTTTAATTGTTTCTTCAATATCCCGTTTACTATCTCCCGTAAATAAATTGATGTTTTTCTCCCAAATATTATAAATCCCTTTAAAATCATACCCCATCCCAATAGGGAAACTTAGAGGCACCACTTTAAGGCCTAATTTTTGTTCAATCTCATCTAATAAATCAAACGCATCTTTTCCTTCACGGTCCATTTTATTGATAAAAACGATGATGGGAATGTTACGCATTCGACATACTTTCACCAATTTTTCGGTTTGTTCCTCAACTCCCTTGGCAACATCAATCACCACAATCACACTGTCCACAGCGGTCAGGGTTCTAAACGTATCTTCTGCAAAATCCTTGTGACCAGGCGTGTCCAAAATATTAATTTTGATGCCATTATATTCAAATGCCAAAACAGAGGTTGCCACCGAAATTCCACGCTGACGTTCAATTTCCATAAAGTCACTCGTAGCGCCTTTTTTAATTTTGTTGCTCTTCACAGCACCCGCTTCTTGAATCGCCCCTCCAAAAAGAAGTAGTTTTTCAGTTAGGGTTGTTTTACCTGCATCGGGATGCGAGACAATGCCAAAAGTACGGCGGCGTTCAATTTCACTTAAAAAAGACATAAAAAGATAATTTTGGCAAAGATACCATTATTCCCTAAAGAAGTAGGCGGCTATGTTAAGGGATTAGCTCTTTTTTTAAAAATTACAATATCTTGGTATTCAATTTTGTTTTCTCGGCTACCCTTCCAGAAACCATCAATTACTTTAACTAGAGTTAAATTCTCGAACTCTAACATTGCCTTTAATTTATCTTTATGAATAGCAATATTTCCAGATTTCACGTTATTACTCATTAAACGATATCCGTTTTTTTTGTGTGAAAAATCAAATTCTTTATTTTGAGATATTTTATTTTCTGAAGCATCATCGTAAATAAAAAATGTAGAAAAAGCAATGCCGTTTGGTTTTAGAACTTTATAAATTTCAGAAAAATAATGTTGTATTTCATCAATTTGCATATGTGTAAAAACTGAAAATGAAAAAACTTTATCAAAGAAGTTTTTTTCATAAGGGAATATAAATTCGCTCGCTTTTAAATTGGCATTATTATACAAATCATTAAATAATGGAATGTATTTGAAATTGAAATTAGGGAAATCTTTTTTAATTTTTGAATCACACCATTTAATTCCAAGTTGAACCACATCAAACCCTTCATATCTTGCGGTTTTATCTAGGTAAGAAGTCAAAGCAATTGCAGTCCTTCCAATGCCACTTCCGATATCTAAAACAGAATCATTCTGTCGAAGTTCAATTTCCGATTTCAATAATCCTAATTGTTGTTCTCCCTGTTTAATATAGTCTTTGTAATTAGCAGGTGAGCCTGTATAAATATAACCTCTTGGTGGTACGTACTTGTGGTAGTTTCCTGTGATTCGATCATATAAATCAATAGGAAAATAGTATAATTTTCTAATTAAAAATCGTTGGTTTGAAGATAGAGAATACCAAAAAGATCTGAGAGGTTTATTTTGAATCATAAATTTTATTATAACATAAGCGGTCTAGCGAATGTAATAATATTTTAATAAGGAATCAATCAATTAAATAAAAATTCTACAGCATAAAAAAAGGCACAAAATGAATTATACCCTTTTAATGGAATCTTTTTAAAATTAAACGCCCAACACAATAGAAGCCTCTATTCCTAATTTTTTACTGATGGTTCTAGCCACTTTTAAAGTAGGCTCACTTTTCCCTGTTAGATATTCACTGACTCTTGAGGTACTGACGCCTAAAAGTTCCGATAACAATTTTTGATTTAAACCTCTTTCGGTCATTCGTAATTTGACGACTTCTGTAAGTGATGGTTTTTTTACGGGATAATTCTCTTCTTCGTAGGCAGCAACAAGGTCGGACAATAAATTAAGTTCTAAATATCCTTTAGCATTTTGATTTTCGATATTTTCAGAAACCAGTAACAGTTCTTCTACACGCTCTAAAATGGCTTTATATTGTGGTTCAGTATGTATCATCTTTATATAGTTTTAATATCTTTAATTCTACCATATGCTGCGTGTGTACCAATAAAACGGATATACACCTTTTGAGCATTAAATGATATGATTGCAATTAACCTATAAGCGTTTCCTTTAATATTAAACACATATCTATGATTTCCCACATAATCTACGCTATTAAAGTCATGCTTAATATCTGTAAGATTTTGCCAAGATTTTGCTGTTATTGTATGATACCAAACATTTAAAGGTGCTTGTGTATCTGGATGTTTTGTCGCAAATTCTTGGATTCGTTTGTAGGTCACAATACGCATGAGTTCCTTTTATTATCAATACAAAGATAGTATTAAATTTTGTTTTTCAAAATAATATCACAAAAAACAAAATAATTTTACACAAAAAATAAATGCTTAATCATGCTGAAGCTAAACCGTTAGCGTATCACTTTCACTCCCTTTAAGTGTCTTAGCATCAAAATAAAAATCTATTTTTCCAAGGTAGAGTCCATAACATCCCACTTGATTGACAAGCACCGATTTCCCAACCGCATTGGTTTCTACAGTAGGTTTGTCTAAAAAAGTATGGGTGTGCCCTCCGATAATCAAATCGATGTCTTGAGTTGCTTTGGCCAATTTTATATCCGATATTATTGAAGGTGATTTTTTATATTCATACCCAAGGTGCGACAGACAAATGATTAAATCACAGAGCTTCCTCAGTCTTTAAAATACGGCTCATGTCTTGAGCAATTTCAATCGGGTCTAAATAGTTAGTTTCTTTATAAGCTTCTTTATTGACCAGTCCATCAAGTTCAATCCCCAATCCAAAAACCCCAATTTTAATTCCATCTTTTACAAACGTTTTATAAGGTTTGACATGGGTATCCATCACGGTATTTGAGAAATCGTAATTCGCAGAAATGAAATCAAATTTTGCGTGTGGAAGTTGTGCGTAAAGCCCGTTAATTCCATTGTCAAAATCATGATTACCGATGGTTGCAACATCGTACTTTAACATACTCATCAGTTTGAATTCGAGTTCGCCCCCATAAAAGTTAAAATAGGGAGTCCCTTGAAAAATATCTCCAGCATCCAAAAGTAAGGTGTTTGGATTTTCGTTTCTTAAGTTTTCCACAAGCGTTGCACGTCGAGCAACGCCCCCTTTGTTCGCGTTCCGTCCGTCGTTGGGACCAAAAGCCTCAACATGACTGTGCACATCATTCGTGTGAAGAATGGTGATTTTGGTCGCTTTCGCTTCTGAACAAGACGCCAATCCCAAACCACTTAAAGATATAAATGCGGTGGAAGCAGCTGTTTTTTGAATAAAATTTCTACGTTTCATGTGTCTATAATTATTTATTTTTTAACGGTCACATGTATTCGCAATAGATCATTCCCTTGGGAGATTCTATTTTTAACATGCTCGTTTCATGTGTGTTAATTTTCAAGCTTTATAAAGCGTAGGTCTTTTTTAGGATTGAGGGTATCGTATTTTGTAAAATAATCAATGAGGACATTTCTGATTTTATAATTCATATCATAGAGGGTATCACTTTTTTTCAAGAAATCCATGCGATCGCCTCCATTGTATAAATAATCGTTGGTCGCTACATAGTAAGTCTTTTCGAGGTCTACAGGGTTGCCGCCGACTAAAATTTTACGATAGTTATTACCTGCATTTAACACCAATTCAAGTCCAGAAATGGGATGGGCTTTATTAAATTCTTTCAGGTAAGTGGTCATTTCCATAATGACAGACCCTTTCAGCGGTACCACCACCACACTATTTTCAAACGGCATCAGACTGTAAGCGGATTTTGTAGTGACTTCTCCTTTGGGTAAAATAGATCGAATCCCACCGTGATTCAACAGCACAATGTCGAGGTCATAGCCCGTACGACTTTTAAGTATGGGAGCAGAAAGTTCAAAAACAGCATCTGCCATTAGATTTCCAATGGCGGTGTTGTAGTCACCATCATTTTTAGAATACGTGTCCACAGCATAACTGAGTACCTCATTCATGGATTTGTCCAGATTTATTTTATAAGGATCAATAACCGCCTCAATGGCTTTGTCAGACGGCATCTCTTTAGAAATGGAAATATTTTCACCTTTGGTATTTACAAGTTGTTTTGAATTATCACAAGATAAAAACAAGGAAAGAATCCCAATAATTTGAACGCATTTATACATCATTTATGTTACATTTGTAGTTGACAATAAAGGTAAATGTTTTTCAAACAATTTCGAACGCTATCGCTTCAAAAAAATATCACTTTAATTCTTAAATCTCGAATCAAGAATTTTCAAAGTGGTAAAGTCAATTCTATTGGTGTTATTTTTGATTACGATGCGTACTATGACTATGATTTTTTTCGAAATCTCATTAAAGATTTAGGGGTTATGGACACTAAAGTTCGCTTTATTGCCAAGGTTGATTTGGAAAAAAACAAGCCAAACAGCTGGGATTCCTTTTTTAGTTTAGATAATTTTGATTGGTTAGGACGCCCCAAAAGTGTTGAGATTGAAGAATTTGTAGAACAGCCATTTGATGTGTTGATTAGCTATTACAAGACCAATCAATTAGAGCTTAATTTGGTCACAGCACGTTCCAAAGCAAATTTCAAAATTGGGATCTACCAACGAAGATTCGCGTTTACACGATTTAACCATTGACGTTGAGCCCGCAGATACAGATATTTTTAAGATAGAATTAATTAAATATTTAACCCAACTAAATAGGTTGTAAAATGAATGCATTCATTGGGACTGGAGTTGCCCTTATCACTCCATTTAAAGCAGATTTAAGTATCGACCACCAAGCCTTAGCAGCGGTTGTAGAATTTAACATCTCAAACGGTGTTAATTATCTAGTCATTAGTGGAACCACAGGAGAAAGTGCGACCATCACGGCGAAAGAGAAAAAAGAAATTTCAGCGACAATTATCAAAGCGAACAAAGGCCGTGTGCCTTTGGTCATCGGAATTGGTGGAAACAACACAGCAGCAGTGGTCGAGGAATTACAGTCCACAGATCTTTCCCCGTTTGCAGCCATTTTGTCCGTAGCGCCTTACTACAGCAAACCCACTCAAGAAGGGTTTTATCAGCATTTTAAAGCCATCGCTCAAGCATCCACAATTCCAGTTGTTTTGTACAATGTGCCAGGCCGAACGGCTAAAAATATGGAAGCCTCCACAATTTTGCGACTCGCCAACGACTTCAAATCCATTGTTGCGGTGAAAGAAGCCGGAAATAATAGGGAACAATATTTAGAACTCATAAAAAATAAACCAGCCGATTTCTTAGTGATTTCTGGCGATGATGATTTAGTGCTAGGCGTGACCTTAGCAGGAGGTTCTGGAGTCATTTCAGTGATTGGACAAGCCTTTCCAAAAGAATTCTCTCAGATGATTCAATGGGGATTAGAAGGGAATACGGAAGATTCTCGTAAGCTAGAAGCTCGTTTAATGCCGATCATCAATTTGATATTTGAAGAAAACAATCCAGCAGGCATCAAAGCAGTCTTCAAAAAAATGGGGTATTGTGAGGACGCCGTGCGTTTGCCGCTTGTCCCTGCAACCGAAGCCTTACAGTCAAAAATAGCAGCCTTTATAGCACAGTTTTAGTTAAATATTACTTAAACCCTTAGTATGGAAAATGAAACCTATTAATTTAGCTAAAATAATAGTTTTTTAAATCCGTTATAAATCCGTAATTTTGCCCACATTCTTAAAATATTTATGAAGAATTTTATATACATCTTAATTATAGCATTTTCATTGAACTCCTGTAGTGAATACCAGAAGGTTTTGAAAAATGAAGACATTGCTGCTAAGTTTAAATTAGGTACTGAGCTTTTTGAAGAAGGCAAGTTTGCCAAAGCAAACCGCCTATTCGTGCAAATTGTTCCTAAATACAGAGGGAAACCACAAGCGCAGAAGTTGATGTATATGTACTGTAAAACCTACTACGAAACTAGAGATTATTACACGGCCAACTACCAGATGGAACGCTTTGTAAATGCATATCCAAAAAGCGAAAAAATTCAAGAAATAGCTTTTTTAGCAGCCAAAAGTTACTACAAACTTTCGCCACTGTTTTCTAAAGATCAAACCGAAACCGTCGAAGCGGTAGATAAACTTCAAATGTTTATCAACACCTATCCTTTATCGGAGTACTTGGATCAAGCCAGTACCTTGGTAAGAGAACTAGATTATAAACTAGAAAAAAAAGCATTTAACATTGCTTTGCAATACAACCAGACAGGGCCGTATCACAGAGATTATAATTCTGCAATCACCGCCTTAGATAATTTCCTCATTGAATTCCCAGGCTCCTCTTTCAAAGAACAGGCCATGTATTATAAATTTGATTCCGCCTATGAATTGGCTATGAATAGTGTGGAATGGAAACAACCGGAGCGTGTTGAAAAAGCATTGACTTTTTACAATTCTCTGTTATATGTGTTTCCGGAGACCCAAAACAATGAAGACATTCAGAAGATGCTCGAAGCCTTAAAATCAATTCAAACTAATTCACCAACGACTAAAAGTTAATATTCATTATGGACTTAAAAAAAGTAAATGCACCCGTTAATACAGAAACTTACGATCGCAACAAAGTAGATGCGCCAACGCAAAATATCTACGAAGCGATTTCTGTAATTTCTCGTAGAGCAGAGCAAATCAACACCGACATCAGAAGAGAGTTGATTGACAAGCTTGAAGAATTTGCAACTTTTAACGATAGCTTAGAAGAAGTGTTTGAAAACAAAGAACAAATTGAAGTCTCTAAGTTTTACGAGCGTCTTCCAAAGCCACACGCTTTAGCCGTTCAAGAATGGTTAAACGACAAAATCTACTACCGTAGTGTAGAAGAAGATTCTGAAGAAAAATAAAAGATGTCTATTTTACGCGGTAAACATATTCTTTTAGGAATTACTGCCGGTATTGCTGCGTACAAAACAGCATCCCTTGTGAGATTATTTATCAAAGCTGGTGCCGACGTCAAAGTCATAATGACGCCAGCTGCGAAAGATTTTATTACTCCGCTTACGCTTTCAACCCTTTCTAAAAACCCAGTCATTTCTTCGTTTACTGAAGAAACTGATGAGAATGCGGTGTGGAACAACCACGTCGATTTGGGATTGTGGGCAGACTTATTTATTGTCGCGCCAGTCACGGCAAACACCCTTTCTAAAATGGCAGCCGGAAGCAGCGATAATTTTCTGGTAGCGACTTATCTTTCTGCCAAATGTCCTGTCTATTTTGCACCCGCCATGGATTTGGACATGTACAAACATCCTTCCACAAAAGCTTCTTTAGAAACCCTTCAATCTTTTGGAAACATCATGATTCCAGCAACCGCAGGCGAATTGGCAAGTGGCTTGGTTGGAGAAGGAAGAATGGCAGAGCCAGAAGCCATTGTAAACCATATAGAGTCTCATATTTTAGAAACAATGCCCTTGTACGGAAAAACCGTATTGGTCACTGCAGGCCCTACCTATGAAGCCATCGACCCCGTTCGTTTTATTGGAAACCATTCTAGCGGACTCATGGGATTTGAAATTGCCAACCACGCGGCACAACTAGGAGCAGAGGTCATTTACATTACGGGGCCCACACATTACAAAACTGACCATTCTCGCATCAAAACCATTCCCGTTGTGAGTGCAGAGGAAATGTACACACAAGTACATGCCAATTTTCAATCTGTTGACATCGCAATCTTGTCTGCAGCGGTCGCCGATTATAAACCAAAAACGACCGCCACTTCCAAAATAAAAAAGGCCTCCCCAACGTTATCCTTAGAATTAGAAAAAACAAAAGATATTTTGGCATCGCTAGGAGCTATCAAATCCCACCAACTTCTTGTCGGTTTCGCATTAGAAACCAATGATGAGGTTGCCAATGCGATAAAAAAGCTAAAATCTAAAAATTTAGATTTAATTGTGTTAAATTCGTTAAATGATGCAGGTGCCGGATTTGGAGGAACCACCAATAAAGTCACCCTTATCGATAAAAATTTAGTCCAAACAGAATTCCCTCTAAAATCAAAAGCTGAAGTTGCTATTGATATTATGAATGAACTTTTAAAACAATTCAATGCGTAGATTAATTCTTTTAGTTGCTATTTTCACTTCGATGTATGGAAGTTCGCAAGAGCTGAATTGCACGGTCGTTGTCAATGCACAGCAAACAGGTAATGAGAATGTTCAGGTGTTTAAAACCCTAGAGAAACAACTCAATGAATTTGTAAACAACACCCGTTGGACTGATAAAACCTTCAAACCCCAAGAGCACATTGAGTGCAGCATGGTCATTACCGTTCAAGATTACCAATCGGATACCTTTCAAGCGTCTATTCAAATTCAGTCCGCACGCCCAGTGCATAACGCGTCTTATGCCAGTTCGGTTTACAATTTCAATGACAAAGATTTTACATTCAAGTATTTAGAATATCAGAATCTAAATTTCAGTGCCAATCAATTTGAATCCAATCTAGTCTCAGTCATCGCATTTCATGTCTATATGATTTTAGGAATGGATGCCGACACCTTTGAGCTCAATGGCGGCGATGAATATTACAAACAAGCCCGTGATATTGTCAGCTACTCACAGCAAACCAACTCTAAAGGTTGGGCGCCACCATCGGGAGGCGATCAAACCCGAAATGTATTAATCACCAACATCTTATCGCCAACCTTCAAAGAATTTCGTTCCGTCTTGTTTGACTACCACTTAAAAGGGATGGATTTGATGGCAGACAATGTAAAAGACGGCAAGACAGCAGTTGCGACCGCCTTGTCTCAATTGGAAAACTTACACAACAGACGTCCAAACTCCTTTTTGCTTCGTGTCTTTTTTGATGCAAAAGCAGATGAGATTTCAGATGTCTTTTCAGATGGACCTGCTGTGAACATTGCAAATTTAGTTTCAACACTTTCCAGAATTGCACCCATGTATTCTAGGAAATGGCGAAATATAAAATTTTAAAGTTTTTCGAATTCATTTCAAATTAGTTTCATAGATAGTTTATCTTGTTCCTAAAATAAATAGAAACCTTGCTTTCAGAACTCACCATAAAAAATTACGCTCTAATTGACACCCTTCAGGTTCAATTTGATTCTGGTTTTACCAGCATCACGGGGGAGACAGGCGCGGGTAAATCTATTTTATTAGGCGGTTTGGCATTGGTACTTGGAAAGCGTGCCGATTTATCAAACATCAATGACCCCACTCAAAAATGTATAATTGAAGCAACATTCAATATTGAGAATTTTAACCTCCAACCCTTTTTTGAGGAGCAGGATCTCGATTTTGAATCTCATACTATCTTGCGAAGAGAGATTTTACCTTCTGGAAAATCCAGAGCATTTGTAAACGACTCACCAGTAAACCTTGCAATTTTAGCCGAACTCGGTGGGCAATTGATAGACATCCATTCCCAACAACAAACTCAGGAATTGACCAATGATGATTTTCAATTTCAAATCATTGATGCCTTGGCAAAAAATAGCACAGCGGTGGAGACCTACCAACAGTTGTTGAAATCTTACAAAGCAACCCAAAAACAACTCAGGGAATTAAGCGAATCCAAATTACAATCTGAAAAAGAACAAGACTACCAGTCTTTTTTATTAAACGAATTAACCGAAGCAAAGCTTCAAGGCATCCATTTAGAAGCCTTAGAACTCGAATACAATACCTTGAACAATGTGGAGTCCATTCAAACCGAACTCGCTTTGGCCAATCAAATTATAAGTACCGAAGATTTAGG
>CALSMD010000002.1 GCA_943787365.1 uncultured Flavobacteriaceae bacterium | reverse complement strand
AGTATTGCCAGAGATGTTGCTAAAAGATCGATTGTTTTGCTTAAAAATGAAAATAAACTTCTACCTCTTTCAAAAAATATTAAACGAATAGCAGTAATTGGTCCTATGGCCAATGATAAAGATACACCGCTAGGGAATTGGAGAGCTAAGGGAGAATACAATTCTGCGGTTTCTTTGCTCGAAGGTGTAAAAAGCATGGTAGGAACAAATACTGAAGTACTTTATGCAAAAGGGGTAGATTTAATTATACCTAACATTAAACCGGGTGAAAACCAGTACATGTTACCATTAAAGTTTAATACCACTGATGATTCTAAAATTTCTAGAGCTGTAGAAGTAGCAAAAAAATCTGACGTAGTTTTATTAGCAATTGGTGAAAACGCTTATCAAACAGGAGAAGGAAGGAGTCAGACCAACATTGGCCTTTTAGGATTACAAAACAAATTGCTAGAAGCTGTCTACAAAGTAAATAAAAATGTAGTTGTGGTTTTAATGAACGGCAGACCTTTAGACTTAACTAAAGTATCAAATACTGCTCCTAGTATTTTAGAATGTTGGCATTTAGGATCTCAGTCTGGAAATGCAATTGCAGATGTAATTTTTGGTGCTTATAACCCCTCAGCAAAATTGCCAGTGTCATTTCCACATCATGTAGGTCAAGAACCGCTCTATTATAGCCAAAAAAATACTGGTCGTCCCTCGAATAATAAAAATGTTTTTTACTCAGGTTATAGAGATGCGCCAAAGACAGCTTTATATCCATTTGGATTTGGTTTAAGCTACACAACTTTTAGTTATGACAACCTACAATTAGACAAAAAAGAAACCACAGTTAATCAAAATATAAACGTTTCTGTCAATGTCAAGAATACAGGTGACACAACAGGAGAAGAAGTGGTTCAGCTTTATATTAGAGACCTTGTAGGAAGTCTTGTAAGACCCATAAAAGAATTAAAAGGATTCGAAAAGGTGAAATTGAAACCTGGTGAATCTAAAACAATAACTTTTACGCTTAATGCTAAAACATTACAGTTTTATACAGCCCATAAAAAATGGGAAGTAGAGCCAGGAGAGTTTAATGTTTGGATAGGAGGAGACTCTAATGCTTCTCTCATGAAAAGCTTTAGTGTCATTGAATGATAGATTTAATTTTAAAAATAAAAAAATAGAATGAGTAAAGTAGTTGTAATAACAGGAGCTGGTGGTGTACTTTGCAGTACCTTGGCAAAAGCACTTTCGAAAGAAGGACATAAGATTGCAGTATTAGACTTGAGAATTGATGCTGCAAATAAATTGGCAGAAGAAATCAATAGTGGAGGAGGAACAGCAATCGCTGTAGCTGCTAATGTATTAGAAAAAGCATCTCTTGATACGGCAAAACTTGCAGTAAATAACACCTTAGGAGCTTGTGATATTTTGGTCAATGGTGCTGGAGGAAATCACCCCTTAGGAACAACTTCCAATCCACATTTGTTAGAAAAAGATTTGTTAAACAATTCAGAAGGGTTCAAAACCTTCTTTGATTTAGACCCTAAAGGAATTGAGTTTGTGTTTAACTTAAATTTTATTGGAACCCTTTTGCCAACCCAGGTTTTTGCAAAAGATATGGTTGGACGAGATGGCTGTAGTGTATTAAACATTTCCTCTATGAATGCTTATACACCACTTACTAAAATTCCAGCATATAGCGGAGCCAAAGCAGCCATCTCAAATTTTACCAAATGGTTGGCAGTACACTTTTCAAAAGTTGGGATTCGTGTTAACGCAATAGCTCCAGGGTTTTTCCTGACCAATCAAAATAGAACCTTGCTTACTAACGAAGATGGAAGTTTAACTCAAAGAGGACAACAGATTATAGATCAGACACCCATGGGAAGGTATGGCAACCCAGAAGATTTGGTAAGTAGTACTTTATACTTGTGTGATGATTCTTCATCTTTTGTAACGGGAATCGTAATTCCTATTGATGGAGGTTTCTCTGCATATAGTGGAGTTTAATTTATAAATAATTGAATAAATATGGAACAAACTTGGAGATGGTACGGACCCAATGATCCCATTTCATTATCAGATATAAAGCAGGCTGGAGCGACAGGAATTGTTTCAGCATTGCACCATATTCCTAATGGTGAGCTATGGACTGTGGAAGAAATTCAAAAACGAAAAAAAACCATTGAGTTAGCAGGTTTAACATGGAGTGTGGTAGAGAGTATTCCAGTACATGAAACTATTAAAACTCGCTCAGGAAATTTTCAAGCTTACATTGAAAACTATAAAACAAGTATTGAAAATCTAGCCTCATGTGGAATCAATATTGTGTGCTATAATTTTATGCCTGTTTTAGATTGGACTCGTACAGATTTGGGGTTTCAAGTTCAGGACGGATCCAAAGCGCTTCGTTTTGATGTAATTGCCTTTGCTGCTTTTGAATTATTCCTGTTGAAAAGACCTGGTGCAGAAACAACTTATACCAGCGATCAAATTGCACTGGCCAAGGAATATGTAAAATCACTTTCAGAAGAAAGTAAAAAAGACCTTGTAAAAAATATTATTGCAGGTCTACCTGGAGCAGAAGAAGGTTATACCCTAGAACAGTTTCAAGGTATTTTAGACACTTATAAAGACATAGAAGCAGATACTTTAAGAGAAAACCTCGTTTCCTTTTTAAAAGAAATCATACCGGTAGCATCAAAAAATGAAGTGTTAATGTGTATACACCCGGATGACCCTCCATATCCCATTCTTGGATTACCGAGAGTGGTGAGTACAGAGGCTGACTATGCTTACTTATTTGATAATGTTCCTGATATTTCTAATGGGATTACCTACTGTACAGGCTCTTTAGGTGTAAGAGCTGATAATGACTTGATACAAATTTTAAAACGATTTGCAGACCGTGTTCACTTTTTGCACTTAAGAAGCACAAAGCGGGATGAACAAGGTAATTTTTATGAAGCCAATCACCTTGAAGGTGATGTAGATATGTATGCTGTAATAAAGGAAGTATTGACGGAACAAAAAAGACGTTTAGAAACAGGTAGAAAAGATACGAAAATCCCCATGCGTCCGGATCATGGCCACCAAATGTTAGATGATTTGCATAAAAAAACCAATCCGGGATATTCAGGGATTGGAAGGTTAAGAGGTTTAGCAGAGCTTAGAGGTTTGGAATTAGGAATTAAAACCAGTTTGAACTTATGAGCCAAATAAATTCAAAAAACTTTATAACAGACAATTTTCTCTTAAACTCCCAGGAGGCAGAAGTGCTGTATCATGAATATGCAAAAGATTTGCCTATCATAGATTATCACAATCATTTGTCGGCTCAACAAATTGCAGAAAACAAACCAGTAAATAACATAACCAATGCTTGGTTGAGTGAAGATCATTATAAATGGCGGGGAATGCGTGCCAATGGAGTTGAAGAAAACTTTATTTCCGGAGATGCTTCTAAAGAAAAAAAGTTTATGAAATGGGCAGAAACAGTTCCTAACACCTTAAGAAATCCATTATTTCACTGGACACAGTTAGAGTTGAAGCGTTATTTTAATATTGATGAAATATTACAACCCAATAATGCTTTGGAGATTTATTCAAAAACGAATAGGGTTTTAGAAACAAAGACACCTGCCCAATTGTTAGAGCAGATGAAGGTTGAAGTAATCTGCACAACAGATGATCCCACAGATGACTTAAGATATCATAAACAAATAGCAAAGGCTAGATTTTTCACAAAAGTTTACCCCACCTTCAGACCGGATAACTTGTTTTTTATTGGAGAACAAAAATTTGATACCTATTTAGGAAAACTTGAAGATTGTGTCAATTTCTCTATCAGTAATTATTCAAATCTTTTAAAAGCCATTGATAACAGAATAGATTTCTTCCATGAAAATGGCTGTAAACTATCAGATTACGGAATTAGTGGTGTTTTTTCTTTCGTGGATTTTAATGACGATGAAATACAATCGGTTTTTGATAAAAACCTAAGGGGAGTAAAACTGACAGAACTTGAAATACAACAATACAGGTCAAGTCTTTTAATGCATTTAAGCAAAAAGTATCACGAAAAAGGTTGGGTGCAACAATTTCATTTAGGAGTCATAAGAAACAATAATGATCGATTAAATGAACTTGTTGGTGCTGATGCTGGCTGTGACTCTATAGCAGATTATCCAATTATTGAATCATTGTCGAAGTTTTTAAATGCTTTGGATCGTACAGATCAATTGGCAAAAACCATTACCTACAATTTAAATCCAGCACAGAACGAAGTTTTTGCAACCATGATGGGAAATTTTAATACCGGAGGTGTTTCCGGTAAAATGCAATGGGGCGCTGCTTGGTGGTTTTTAGACCAAAAAGACGGTATTGAAAAACAACTCAATGTACTTTCAAATATGGGATTACTAAGTAAGTTTATAGGAATGCTCACAGACAGTAGAAGCTTTTTGTCTTTTCCAAGGCACGAATACTTTAGAAGAATATTGTGTGATTTGATGGCAGAAGACATTAGAAAAGGGTTGGTCCCCAATGACATTTCTTTTATTGGGAAAATGATCGAAAACATCTGTTATAACAATGCCGTCAATTATTTTCAATTTAATAATTACAAATAAATTTTCATGAACAAGAAGCAAGAAATAGGTAACTATCGCTATAGAATATTAGGACTTTTGATGTTTGCAACAACTATCAACTATTTTGATCGAAGTCTTATAGGTGTGATGGCGCCAACATTAGAAAAAATGTTTGAATGGACCAATAGTGATTATGCTAATATTATGATTTCTTTTAAAGTAGCCTATGCAATTGGACTTTTGACAATGGGTGGTATTATAGATCGCATAGGGACTAAAAAAGGATATACATTATCCATTGTAATCTGGAGTGTTTTTGGAATGTTACATGCATTGGTGCGTCCTGGGTTTAGTGTGATTGGGTTTGCTGCTGCACGATTTGGATTAGGAATTGGAGAGGCTGGAAGTTTTCCAGCTGCAATAAAAACTACTGCTGAATGGTTTCCAAAAAAAGATCGTGCTTTTGCAACAGGCCTTTTTAATGCTGCAACAAGTATTGGGGCTATTGCTGCTCCATTCGTAATTGGATGGATTGTTCACGAAAACGGTAAAAACTGGCAAATTCCATTTTTAATTACTGGAGTCTTAAGTACAATTTGGGTTGTTTTATGGCTTAGAACCTATAAAAAACCTGAAGTTCATCCAAATGTAACTAAAGAGGAGCTAGCGTATATTCAAGAAGATTTAGAAGTGGAAAATGAAGAAAAACTCCCATGGAAAAGTGTTCTTAACAAACGTCAGACTTGGGCTTTTTCTATAGCGAAAATTACAGATGCAGTATGGTGGTTTTATCTTTTTTGGGGAGCTAAATTCTTAGCAGACTCCTTTGGGGTGAACATTAAAAACATTGCCTTACCCTTTTTTATTATTTATATTTTGGCAGATGTTGGAAGTGTTTGGGGGGGGTATCTCTCAGGCGCTTTCATACGAAAAGGATGGACCGTCAATAAGGCCAGGAAAAGAACATTATTGATTTGTGCATTAATTATACTGCCGGTTAGTTTTGTGGCCTTTACAGAAAGTAAATGGGTAGCTGTTTTCCTTATAGGTCTTGCTGCGGCAGGTCATCAGGCTTGGTCTGCTAATGTATTTACATTAGTTTCTGACGTATTCCCTAAAAAGGCAATAGCCTCTGTAGTTGGTATAGGTGGTATGGTTGGCATGATAGCTGGTATTCTTGCAGACTTGGTATTGGGGTCGGTTTTAGATTCAGCGGGTAATAGTGGCTACTTCTGGGCATTTCTTATAGCCGGATCATCATATATCATAGTCTTAGGTATAGTGCATGCATTAATGCCGAAAATGATTCCTTTAGATGAGAATTTAAAACCTGTAAACAATTAAATATAATTTAAGTTGTTAATTAAATACTATTAAACAAATGGAAAAAGTAGTCACATTTGGTGAAATCATGTTGCGCTTAGCGCCCCCTGGATATTTGCGTTTCTCTCAAACCAATTCTTTCGATGTCATCTATGGTGGTGGCGAGTCCAACGTAGCGGTATCGCTTGCCAACTATGGCGTTCCTGTACGTTATGTCACGCGTGTTCCTAGAAACGATATTGGAGAATGTGCGCTTATGGAAATGCGAAAGCGTGGTGTTGAAACTGATTTTATGCTTCGTGGAGGAGACCGTTTGGGGATTTATTTTCTAGAGACAGGTGCTGTAAGTCGGGGCAGTAAAGTGGTATATGACAGAGCTCATTCGGCCATGTCTGAGATTGAGCCCGGAATGGTGGATTGGGACAAAGCCTTTGAGGGCGTGGAATGGTTCCATTGGACAGGGATTACGCCGGCCATTTCACAATCTGCAGCAGATGCTTGTCTTGAAGCAGTGAAGATCGCTAGTGAAAAAGGAATTACGATTTCTACGGACTTGAACTACCGTGCCAAGCTTTGGAAGTATTGCGACGATGCGCACCGTGAAAAAATCATGACAGAGCTTACCTCCTTCTGCGACATTGTATTGGGTAATGAAGAAGATGCGGAGATGCACTTTGGCATAAAGCCCGAAGGCTTAACAGTACAAACGCAAGGTCATGATGTAAAAGCAGAAGCTTTTTTGTCTGTGTGCAAGCAAATGATGGAGAAGTTCCCAAAGGCTAAAAAAGTAATAACAACCCTTCGCGGTTCAATATCGGCATCACACAATACATGGGCTGGGGTGTTATATGATGGAAAGACCATGTATGACTCCACGCAGTATCAAATCACAGACATTGTAGACCGTGTAGGTGGTGGCGACTCGTTTATGGGTGGTCTTATTTATGGACTACTAAAATATCCAGACAACGACCAACATGCACTGGACTTTGCTGTGGCAGCATCATGCTTGAAGCACACCATAAAAGGCGATGCCAACCTTGTGACAGTTGCAGAAGTAGAAAAACTCATGGGTGGCGACGCATCAGGTCGTGTAGCCCGATAAAACAAAAGATATGGCACAGTTTACAAGAATAGAAGTAGCACAAACGATGAAAGAGAGCGGCATGGTGCCCCTTTTCTTCCACAGCGATGTATCAGTAGCTAAAAAGGTGCTCAAAGCCTGTTATGACGGCGGTGCACGCTTAATGGAGTTTACCAACCGTGGTGATTTTGCTCTTGAGGTATTTACAGCGCTTACCAAATATGCCGTGAAAGAACTCCCTGGGATGATTATGGGTGTAGGCTCGGTTACAGATGCAGCTGCTGCATCCGCTTATATGCTTAACGGCGCAAATTTTGTAGTAACGCCTGTATTCAGAGAAGACATTGCGATTGTTTGCAACCGCAGAAAAGTGCTTTGGTCTCCAGGATGTGGCTCACTAACGGAGATTGCAAAGGCTGAAGAAATGGGCGCAGAAATTGTAAAGTTATTTCCCGGTAGCACTTATGGACCTAGCTTTGTCAAAGGAGTGCTAGCACCCCAACCATGGACCAGTATCATGCCAACAGGTGGCGTATCACCAACTGAAGAAAACCTCAAAAGCTGGTTTGAAGCTGGTGTTACTTGCGTTGGGATGGGCTCAAAACTCATGGCTAAACATACCGATGGTTCTTTTGATTATAATAAAATTGAACAACAGACTAAAAAAACATTGCTACTTATATCTTCTTTTCGAAAATAATCGATTAGGGTTCATGTTTGGTTTTGTTTATTCAAATCATCTTCAAAAGAGTTCGATTTTACTCCCTTATCTTCTTAATAAATTGCAAATTTTGTTTTGAATAAAGGTCAATAGAGTCTATAAGCGAACCCTCAACCCATAAAGTTGTGGGTTAATTTTTAACCTAAAATGAGTTTCAAAAATTAAATTGAGTTCTGCCATAAAGTTCGAACTTTTATAAGTTTGGGTCACTTAAAGCCTTACTATAATTAGTAAGGCTTTTTTGTTTCTCCTTTATATAGCCCTAAGTTATTATCTGATTTTATATTTTCCTTTTAATTTCCTTTTAGATTTTAATTAAAATAGTATTGGTTCTTCTTCAGAGCCATATTTTAGCTGTAATTTTTTTTATGCCGTTTCTTTTGAAGGCCCTCACAAAATTGTTAAGATATTTAAACGATGATTACTACTCCTCTTTAATTTGATAAGTTTCTCCTTAAGTATGTTTGGTTGTAAAACGGTTTATAAAAACTAATTTATTTTTTTTAAGAAGAAGTTCTGGGGAGCTTACATAGTATTTAAAAATACATTTCACCTCATTAAATAACCATAAAGCCCTTTTTTTGTTTATTATCTGTAGTAAATTTGTAAATATTCAATCCGAAATAACTAAAGATAACATTATGAAAAAAAAATCGACTCATTCATTTATTACTAATCTTTCCAATTATTTTATTTGCTCAAAGTAAAGCGATTACTGGGACTGTAATAGACGAAAATAAGTTGCCTTTGCCTGGAGCAAGTATTCTGATTAAAGGCTTAAATATTGGTTCATCTACAGATTTTGATGGCAATTTTTCTTTAAATGTTCCTGAGACTGGAGAAACACTCGTTGTTTCTTATCTAGGGTATATGACTAAAGAACTGGCTATAGGTAATATAGTAACCTTTAATATTCAATTAGAAATAGATGCCAATACACTAGACGAAATTGTAGTTGTTGGTCATAAGAAATAACAGATTCATAGTATGTTTTAGTTGGCGTAAAGCGTACCAACCCAATATAAGATTCACCATGAGTAATCTTTATTTTTCCATTTTTATAAGGCTCTCCTCGCATCGCCGTAACAACATCGGGCAAGCCAAAAACAGGGAGCTCTTTTTCTCCTCTCACTAGCTTTTGAAAATCTCCTAAGCGAATGCGTTCGCTATTAAAATGAGTCAACATATAAGCTTTTGTAATTTTTAAGGCTTCAAACAATACGTCATGCGTAAAAACACGATCTTCAGAAAGTTCATTAAAAAAGGGTCTAAGTTGATAGTATAGCAATGCATAGGCTCCCGCACCATAAGATTCTGGGTTGGTAACACGATCCCAATTTTTAATACTCGTTAATAGTGCGCTAACTTCTGGATAGTCCTCCGTTTTCATTTCAAATAATGGATTTAAATCCATATAGTTATAGCTTAGAGGAGTTGGTAATTGATGGTCATATTTGATGCGTTTGAAACGCTCATAGTCAATGTGTTCTTTTTCTTCAAGTAATTGGAACAGACGTGTAGATCGATTGTTGTCATAGGTTTCGAAATTCATGGCGTTTGCAAAATTTTCTGCTTGAGGATTGTCTTGAGCCCCTGAAGATTTAAAAGGACTGTGATTTGCGTTGTACACAAACCCTGATTTTGGACTGATGACCTGCGGTAATTCGTTAATGGGATAATAGGAATTCCAAAGCGTTTTACGGGTATTTCCAGGGACAACATCGGTCCAGTCATAGTCTTCATTTCGGATGGGAATTTTCCCATTAGAAATATAAAAAATAGTATCATTTTTATCAGCATATCCAATATTGTAACCCGGAAGTGCTTTCATTTCTAAGGCTTTATAAAACTCTGTAAAATTGGTAGCTTTGTTCATGCGCCACCATTGCTCAACAGCGTTAATATTTGATGTGCTTGGTGTACGTACTGAATAAACTCCTGTTTTATTTTTTAGAGTTGGTCCATAGATACTTCGGTAAAATTTTTTCTTAATAGGAATCTTAAGTCCTAGTAGTTTGAGGTGAATTTTGGCTTTAAATTTTTCTAATTTGTACGGTTCTCCATCCACCATATAAACGTCTTTTTTGTGGGGATGCATTTCTAGAGCATATACATCTGCTTTGTCTGGGTAATTAACCGTATGCGTCCATCCCAAGAATTCATTGGCTCCCGTAAAAATACAAGGAGACCCAGGAAAGGTGGCTCCAATAATATTGGTGCCTTCTTCACTCACTAAATGCGCTTCGTACCAAGAAGTTGGACCTTCTAAGGGTTGGTGAGTATTGATGGCTAAAAACGTTTCGTCTGATTGGGTTCGACCGCGACTGATAGCTATGAGGTTCGAGCCTTTGGTGTCCTGTTCAATTTCATAGGGCCAAGACAAATTATTATTGACAATTCCACTGACAAGATTCGCTGCGCCATTTGAAATAAATAACTGTAGTTGTGTATAGCGAAGTATTTTTTGAGATGTGAGAGGAAACAGTGAAGTTTCTAGAATTTCATCGGGATGTTTTTTAGCAAACGCATTTAACCCTTCTGTGAAACCCTGAAGTAATTCAATAAATTTTGGATCGAGGGTGTTAAATTGTTCGTTTACTATTTTTTCAGACTGAATTAGTTGGGCAAGAAAATCAGCAGCAGCACCTTTCAATCCTATAAATTTACTCAACAACCCATTTCCAGCGAGATAGGCTTGCTGAATTGTTTTAAAATCATCTTCAGCTTGAGCCCATGCAAACCCATAAGCGACCTCAGCATCTGTGGGAGCATATATATGAGGGACACCATAGGAATCTCTTACAATTTCAATTGCGTCTGGATCAATTTGGGAGTATATGTTAAGTGTAGTTAGTAAAAATAAAAGTACAACAGTGGTGGTTTTCATAAAAAACTTTGAATAAAACATAAAGATATACAATTAAAGATTACCCCAAATAATAAAGTAGCCCTAACAGTTTCCTTATTTCATTATAATTTAATTTTTTTAATTGGTTTTTGTCACATCCATTTAACTTGGTGTTAATTTAAATCAAATATTTTATAATACAATTTAATAGTTTTGTTTATAATTTGTTAAATTTGTTTAAACAAAAAATAAATATATTATGAAAAAAGTACTTTTTACAATTTTATCTTTATTCATTATGTCATGCAGTAGTGATGACAATGATAACAGCTCTGAACCAACAGTTAATTCTGATTTGGTAGGTACATGGGTAGGTTCAGGGACAGATGATGAGGATCCATTAATGGTTACAATCCAAACAATCGTTTTTAATCAAGACGGTACGGGTTCTGTGACTGATGTGGTTGTACTTGGTGGAGAAACGAATGTTTCTGAGCTTACATGGTATTCGAATGCGACTACAATCTTTGGTACTTTAGAAGGCCAGTTGGATGAAATTGGATATGTTTTGTCTGAACAAAATCAACAGCTTGAACTTACCTTTCCGGAAGGAGATGCGAATATTTATGTTAGATTAGAGTAAACAAATATACAAAACCAATTAAATCAAGCCTTACTAGAAATAGTAAGGTTTTTTTGTGCTTTTAAGTGATTTTGTTATAATTTTGATTTTATTAACCAATTCAATAGTATGCTAAATAAAACGTTATTTCTGATCCTTTTAAATCTTTGTTTTTTAACCAGATCCAATAGTCAAGAATCTAAATGTATTGAGACGTTTTCAAACGAAATCGGGAACTACTTAGGGTGCTTAGATTATGAAGGGAATTTAAACGGATATGGAACAATGACCTTTAGCGACGGTAAAATATATGAAGGCAACTGGGTTCGTAACAACATCGAAGGTTTAGGTAAAATGGTGTTTAGTGATGGTAAAATATACGAGGGTAACTGGATTCGTAATAACATGGATGGATTTGGGAAAATGACATTTACAAATAACGAAGGTTTTTATGAGGGAAGCTGGAAAAACAACCAGTACGAGGGCCAGGGAATTCTTAAAGAAGTTCTTGGAACTCAGGTTCAAAAATCTGAAGGGATGTTTGCAAATGGTGAATTGCTCAGTGGTTTGCAAGAAATAGATTTTGAATCTGGAATTTCATCGGTTTCTAAAGTTGAAAATAATGAAGTTGTAGAAAGAAAATTGAATAGAGCTGAATATGTTCAAATTAGTTTTGGAGAGCATTATTCAAATGATCAATTAAAAAAGGGAACCATAAAACGTACATATCAAAATAATATGGTTACCGAAAGTGAGGTTTTTAACGGAGTTGAAACAGAAACTAAAAACAATACTAAAAACTATTATAGCAAAGAAGATATTGTAGGCGAGGAAGACTCATTGACCATTGATTTAGAAAAAGAAGGGAATTCAATGCATGTGAACCTAGAATTCCCCACTCAAACTCCTACAGATCCTGTGCGTTTTGTTTTTGATACGGGAGCATCGGTTTTTTCAATCGGCTATCGCTTGTTTGAATATCTAAAAAAGAACGGATTAAAATATGATGATTTGGATATTATTATTCCTACGGTTGGTGTGAGGGGAGAACCTACAAATAATAAACTTATTAAAATACATGAAATCAAAATAGGGTCCTACACGATTAAAAATATTGTAGCCTATGTTAAGACTTTAGAAACGGCTAATATGTCTTTGCTAGGAATTTCATTTATGAAAAAATTTAGTGAGGTACAGTGGTCTCTAAATAGTGATGCGCTTATATTCTACAAATAACAGTTTAATAAAGAGCTCTAGTCTTTTGTTTAAGTGTCTCTTAATCAATACTTATAGTTTAAACTATTTTTACTACCTTTAATTAAAACCTCAAAATCATGAAAAAAGTAATTTTTATTTTATTAATCGCTTTATCAACAATGTCATTTTTGTCTATTGAAGACAATCAAACGATTCAAAATGAAAGTATTGAAAATGTTGAATGTAAATACAGACAGTGTAATGCTACCGCTAAATCTACTGGGAAAAGATGTAAGCATTGTGTTTCAAAGTCAAGTGATTACCAATGTTATCAGCACAAGCCTAAATAAAAATAAACAAATGCCATTTAACATCGTACTTGTAGAGCCAGAAATTCCTAATAACACGGGCAATATAGGCCGGGTGAGCTTGGCTTCTGGATCTGTTTTGCACTTAGTCAAACCGTTTGGGTTTGAATTGAGTGACGCCCGTCTTAAAAGAGCGGGACTGGATTATTGGAAACACATTACGGTCAAGATCTACGAGAGCTTGGATGAGTTTTTAGCCATGAATAAAGATAAGGAAATGGTCTTTCTGTCGAGTGCGGCAAAAAAGAGTTATGTTTCTATTGACTATAAGGACGATCTGTTTTTTGTGTTTGGAAAAGAGTCTGTTGGTTTGCCAAAAGAACTGGTCGCAAACAACACAGATAAACTCTATAAAATCCCCATTCACAGTCCGCATGTGAGAAGTTTAAATTTAGCAAATGCCGTGAGTATTGTCGTTTTTGAAGGACTAAGATCAATGGCGGTTTCTGAGAACAGCTAAAGAATTAGAACTAAGTTTGTGAGCGTTTTTTGGCACTGTCTCATAAACTTATACAGTTTATGAGATACTACCTTTAATTACCAAAATTGTATTCTTTTTTCTCAATCACCTTACCATAGCCATCCGTAATATAGTCCACCCGTCCGAAGTTGTCATAATACACAAAAGACTCTTCTTTACGCTCATTAACTTTATTGACCACACGGCCATTATCATCATAAAAGGTTAAACTAATCATTGCTTCAGGTAATCGGGTGTATAATTTCATCAGCTCTGCTTTCAAGGCAGGCGTGTTTAGGTTTTGTAGCTGTGCGTACGAAACATCCAATGCATTTACAACATCTTGGTGTTTTGCATTCACAACAGAAGCCACTTCATATAAGTCAGTGTAGGCACGTAAGCTTGAAGAAAATATGTTTTTTCCGTTGTTTATCTCTAACAAATTCCCCCGCTGGTGCGCGAATCTTTCGCGTTCCCAAATAAGCTTCATAAACCACACGAAAGGATTCGTGCGGCAGCGAGATTTCCCGAATTTAAAATCAATATTATTTAATTTTCTATTATTGGTCTACAAGGCGAAATAAGTTTGTCTTCTTCAATTTTAACTTTTCCTCTCGCAAGTTTTAAAATTTTGTAATTATTAGAACTTTTCGATGTTTGTAATCATTCATAAGATTTCTATTACTATTGTCCCAACAGGAATAAGCCAGTATAAAAACTCCCATGATGCTAACTATAAAAATACGTCCCGATTTTGCTGTAAATTAAAGCTAACAATTGATTAAACCTGTTGCCAGAATAATCCATTGACATTCCAAAGCCGTTGTGGTTCCTAAAGCCTATAAGTATGAAAAGACGCTCCAATGTCCGTATTAGAATATCTGTCTTGTGGATTACAAGGCACTTTTAGCTCGATCCTTCCCAAAAAAGCCTGCTACTTTTCTGCGGTATCTCAGCACCAAATCCTTGTAATCTTCGCCCATGCCATAACCAACCACCACTACGAGACGCATATCCATAACATGTTCCATCATCACCCCCGTGCTGGTGCGCAGAATCTTACGCGTTCCCAACTAAGCTTCATAAACCCATCACGAAAGGATTCGTGCGGCAGCGAGGGTCACTTGGGAATCCTAATATTCTACATGTATAAGCTAACTCCCTCGCTGCCGCACGAATCCTTTCGTGTGTGTAACTGCCGCCACGCTAAAGCGTAGTGGTTTGGTAGTTTGTAATTAGCCTTCATACATTCTAAAAATTAACACGTCATTTATAAGTCCTTTTTGGCCTGCATAATCAACGGCACTACTATAAACATAGTCTTCTGGATTATAAACCAATCCTTCTTGTACAGGATTATTGTGTACATAATTTATTTTTTGTTGAATAACCTTGTTGCTCCAAAGTTCAATAGGTTTATTATCATGTCGCCAAAATTGATAGTGTTTTACATTAGAGCTTTTTTTAGCTTCTTTTTTAAAAAAATCCAACATGAATTCTTTTCGACTTTCTCTTGGATTTTCCTGTATACTTTTTACAATTGAGTTGCTGGTAAATCGTTTTAAATCTCCAACCAATAATTCTGGTTTTTGACCCTTTATACTTCTAAAAACTAAATGAACATGATTACTCATAAGACACCAAGCATGGATTTCTAATCCTTTATTTTTTTGACAGTACTCCAAACTCTCTAAAAACAAATCTTTATATTCATTCCTAGTAAATACGTCTAACCAACCTACAACAGAAAAACTTATAAAATAAAGTCCTTCTGGATTATTAAATTTATAATTTCTACTCATGTCTTTAATAGTTTAGCATGCATATCTTTATTGTTGTTTACGACACCACACGAAAGGATTCGTGCGGCAGCGGGGGTAAAGCATTAGTCGCACGATAGTATTTGATTTTTCATTTTCATTCCATCAAAAGGATACCATGAATATTTTGATATACTCCTCTTAGAATCAATTTGTTTTAGTGTAGGATCAGTACAGTTTTAAAATATTCTAAAAAGTTTCTGTAGTCATATTAACTTTCTTATGGATGATGTAAATAAGGACTGATTAGAGTCTGACTTATTTTGTAACATTATATTGCGGACTTGTTACTAGTATAAATATAATTTCTCTCCAACATTTCTTTAATCATGAATATTATTTAATTTCTAATTATGTTCTATAGCAAATAATTTGTCTTTTCAATTTTAACTTAAATTCCTCTGAAGTTTTAAATTTGTAATTATTAGAACTGGTATCATTTGATATTCTTATTTATAACCAATAACCATAATCAATGCAATTTTCATTTTGTTCATATCTTCAGATTAAATAAAAACCATTATCCATGAGTTGTAATAACCTATTAAAAAAAATATAATTTGCCAGTTTGAGAGGTCTTTAGAATCTTCACAATACTGAATAAAATATATTTTATTGGGAAAAAATCTGTTTATTTTCTAACAATATTATAAATCTTTCACTATCTGTTCATCCATCATACAAAGAAATATAATATTTATCCAAATCATGTTGTCTTTTCAATCATAATTAAGTATTTTAATTGTTAGTTAACCCTCGCTGCCGCACGAATCCTTTCGTGTGTGTAACTGCCGCCACGCTAAAGCGTAGTGGTTTGGTAGTTTGTAATTAGCTTTCATACATTCTAAAAATTAACACGTCATTTATAAGTCCTTTTTGGCCTGCATAATCAACGGCACTACTATAAACATAGTCTTCTGGATTATAAACCAATCCTTCTTGTACAGGATTATTGTGTACATAATTTATTTTTTGTTGAATAACCTTGTTGCTCCAAAGTTCAATAGGTTTATTATCATGTCGCCAAAATTGATAGTGTTTTACATTAGAGTTTTTTTTAGCTTCTTTTTTAAAAAAATCCAACATGAATTCTTTTCGACTTTCTCTTGGATTTTCCTGTATACTTTTTACAATTGAGTTGCTGGTAAATCGTTTTAAATCTCCAACCAATAATTCTGGTTTTTGACCCTTTATACTTCTAAAAACTAAATGAACATGATTACTCATAAGACACCAAGCATGGATTTCTAATCCTTTATTTTTTTGACAGTACTCCAAACTCTCTAAAAACAAATCTTTATATTCATTCCTAGTAAATACGTCTAACCAACCTACAACAGAAAAACTTATAAAATAAAGTCCTTCTGGATTATTAAATTTATAATTTCTACTCATGTCTTTAATAGTTTAGCATGCATAACTTTATTGTTGTTTACGACACCACACGAAAGGATTCGTGCGGCAGCGGGGGCTGGATAAAATTCCCTAAAAACAACATATAAAATGTCTCCAACATAATTTTTATTTACTGGTTTTAATTTTTCCTCAATGCTTAATATGAAACTCTCATATTCCATATTCCATATATCACTTTCATTGATAAAGAAAAAAGAATTTTTAAAATATATGTATTTAATTTTTTCATCAATTACTTTTATATGAGAATACAAACCTCTTCCTTTGCAAACTTTGTATTTAGTGAAATCTTTTTCATCTTGAGTTATTATTCTTTTTAAAACAAGTGATTTAATTTCATTACCTAGTTTAATATTTGTATCATTTAAAGACTCGTCCCATTCCCAATATTTCTCTATTATATTCATTTAGAATTTTTGTTTAAAATTTGCCATTCATAATAAGCATTTCCTGCTTTTAACGCATCTGGTGGTCATCAAAAAACAACTAACGAAACACATACTGAACATACATAAAATAATATTGCTTATTTTTTTTTGAAAAATCATCTGGTTTAGTTTTTAAAATAGTTATCATAATCTTCCCCTCGTATTCTATAAACCTTCATAAAACCATTGTCCTTGTAATAGAGCAACATCTATGATAACTACATTACTATCATCGTTTAATGAACAGCTAATTAATAATAAAGTTTGCATAAAGATTAAAATAATTAATTTCTTCATAAACTATTATTTAATGATTTTGAATGAAGGATCTTTTTAATTCACAATTAAACTTATTAATCACAAAATTTACAGATTCCATTTTATTAACTCTATTTTGAAATTTGAATAAAAAAACCGAATCTAACTCAAATTGTTTTTTTTCAAACTCGGTATAATTCTTAAATTCTTCTTGAAACAATGAATCCACAAACGAGGATAATATCTTCATATCACAATTTTTAAAACTCTTATGTTCGAAACTTTCATTCATTCTAGAATGAAACGTAGAACAAGAAAAATTAACCAATAAAAAAAGTGTAAAAATCAATTCCTTCTTCATTTCCTTAAGTAATTGTAAGCATTAAACGTTTTTAATAAGTTTAGATTAATACTATGGTTGTCCGAGAAATAATTTGAATTTATGGTAGCATTATAAAATTCTCCCAAATTATTATTAAACTTAGACATATCAGATTGATAATCGAAAACTCCATACTTTATGTCTTTATTAATTGATATTATATAACTCTTGAACTCTTTTCTCTGTAAGATTAAATTCACATCACCACCTCTGCCCTTAGCAAGTGAATATTCTAAGTTCAAGCCGTTTGCTTTTAGATCGACATTGAACGAAGGTTCAGCATCAAAATTAGTATTTCCTGGATGGAAATGATATGTACCTACATTTCCCTCTTGATTAACACCCAAAGCAATTGTTCGACTACTGCCTTTTGTTCTTACAACTCTAATACCATCTTTCGTAATCCATCCACCCCTCTCTCTATTTCTTGCAAAAGCAATTTGTGCTTCTCTTGATAAAACTCTATGTTGTTTTCTTGTTAAGCCACTATCTTTATTATAGCTTAAGTACATACTTACATTATAAGCTGCAACAGAAAAAGCTCCAGAAATTAAAACATTATCAAGGCTAAAATTTCCATAAAATGCGGAAGAAACAGAAGAAGATGTAAGTGCACTTGAAAAAGCTCCAACAGAACCACCAATGTAAGCACCTACTCCAGTTCCGAGTCCACCTGAAAGCGCTCCAACTAAACCTCCCTCGCTGCCGCACGAATCCTTTCGTGTGTGTAACTGCCGCCACGCTAAAGCGTAGTGGTTTGGTAGTTTGTAATTAGCCTTCATACATTCTAAAAATTAACACGTCATTTATAAGTCCTTTTTGGCCTGCATAATCAACGGCACTACTATAAACATAGTCTTCTGGATTATAAACCAATCCTTCTTGTACAGGATTATTGTGTACATAATTTATTTTTTGTTGAATAACCTTGTTGCTCCAAAGTTCAATAGGTTTATTATCATGTCGCCAAAATTGATAGTGTTTTACATTAGAGCTTTTTTTAGCTTCTTTTTTAAAAAAATCCAACATGAATTCTTTTCGACTTTCTCTTGGATTTTCCTGTATACTTTTTACAATTGAGTTGCTGGTAAATCGTTTTAAATCTCCAACCAATAATTCTGGTTTTTGACCCTTTATACTTCTAAAAACTAAATGAACATGATTACTCATAAGACACCAAGCATGGATTTCTAATCCTTTATTTTTTTGACAGTACTCCAAACTCTCTAAAAACAAATCTTTATATTCATTCCTAGTAAATACGTCTAACCAACCTACAACAGAAAAACTTATAAAATAAAGTCCTTCTGGATTATTAAATTTATAATTTCTACTCATGTCTTTAATAGTTTAGCATGCATACCTTTATTGTTGTTTACGACACCACACGAAAGGATTCGTGCGGCAGCGGGGGGCAGCGGGGGATTCGTGCGGCAGCGGGGGTATTTACCGCTATACACAACACGTCCAAAGACATCGTATTTATTAAACAACCACTTGTTTTGCGTTCTTAAATTGGCATCTTGCGTTAGAATGGGACGGTCCAATTGGTCGTAAACCATATATTCCCAATCCTTTCCTGGAACTTTCTGTTCTATTTGTCGGTTGAATTGGTCGTATTTGTATTGGAACGCTAGATTATCTAGCTGTGGTTGCGTTATATTCGCAATAATTTTAGTAACATCAAGAATATAAAAAATTGATGTAACGTCTTGTGTTTTTGATATTACTAAATTTCCATTTAAGATTTCCGCAACTCCCATATCTGACAGGATCCAACCAGAAAATATACTCCAGCCTATAGCCCCTTTAATTACCCCAAGAGGCATGTCTGGCAATACAGAGTTTGTATTTATTGATTTTACAACTTGAGGCTTTAATTTTGTACTAATAAAATCTAGCCCATCACCATAGTCAATGTAAATGCGTAATAAATTATCGTTCAATTCTAACTTTAATCGGCTAGAATTTGAAGTATCCTCTAGTAAAAAATCACCCAATGACCAATTTTCTTGAAAATCATATAAATCTTGTTCATCAAACCCATCAGATAATTTCGGCGGCAATACATATCTTAAGTTCCCCAAATCATCATACACATAATAGGTGCTTAATTTTTTAATAGAATTTCCACTATTTTCATAACTAAACTCTGCGATCTTACGTCCATTTTTATCCGTAAAAATTTCCTTAGTGTTTAGGAGTCCATCTGAAAGAGTCCAGTTCTCGTTTTTGACACTATTTTTTAATAATTGTTCCGCATCATAATATTCTAAAGCAAGCGGACTTGAAACATTGTTTTCATCTATTTCTATACGGAAAACTTCATTTAGAATATTTACCCCATAATTGAATTTAGAAGTATGATCTGAGTCTGAATTATGAAGTAACTGCCAAGTATTCCCAGGGGCAGAAGTTTCTAATTTTCTATTTAAAGGCGAGTTGTCATAGCGTACTTCCGAAAAAGGATGTTGATCCGCAAATGCATTTTGATAATAAGCCGTTATTTGTGCCTCTGCATTAGAAATATAATGACCCGAATCTTGAGAAGTTGGGAGTGCTAAAAACTGTTTGGTAGTTCTGCCAAATTGATCGTATTGAATGTGCTGTACAATATCTTTTTTTGTTGGACTCTGTTGTATTCCAACAGACTGTTTTGCTCTTCCAAACCCATCAAAATAGGTGACACTTTCTATTTTTTTGACAGCATTAGAATTAGTGTTAAGGGTATTTATATCAATTGCTTCTAACAGCTCTATTGACTTCACATAGTTTTGGTCGGGCGATTGTGCAAATCCAAAAGCTATACTTAGGTTCATTAATATAATTAGGCTTTTTATCTTCATAATTTGATAGATTATAATTGGGCAGCCGAAATCTAACAACATAACGTTAAAAAAACAAACACAAGCCTTATAAATTAACGATTTTTTAACAAGTGTAAAATCAAAAAACCTAACTATTGAACTTTATGCCAATATTTTAGCTGAAATTTAATTTCAAGAATTTAAGAATACTATCTAGTTTTGAAGTAAGGGATTGGTTTTGTTAGCTACAGAGCTCAGTAAGAAAAACGCGTCAATAATTATAAAAGAATTTCAGGACACCAACCGACCTTCAACAACAATTTTCTTGCATTTGAAGTGGTGAAAAATAAATACAAATCTCCACCATCGGAGAGTTTAAAAAGAGTTTTAAGAGCCTCTATTTTTTCTGAGAAATTACGTGTTTTCACATTGGCTTTTAGACCGCCAATGGCTTTTTTCAAAAGCTTCTTTTGATAGGGGTAGCAATTTGAAATCGTATATACTTTCCCTGGGAAATTTTCTATCTTTTTATCGCTTGTGTATAAATGCGTGTGTGGGTCGAGCTTATCAATCTTAAATTTTTCTGAAATTAATTTAAACGCGCCAGATTTCATTACGGCAGCATTTGGTTCGTACAGATACGTTTTTGGGGTGCTAAACGTCGCTTCTGCACGTTCTTCTTGGGGTATCTCAAAAGAAAACTGCTCTGTGCTTTTAGGATGGCTATTAAGAGTTTGTATAGTCGTCGTGCCATTAAAGTCTTTCTCTTGATGAAACAACAACTCTTTCACCTCGTTTTTCACCGCCACAATATAAACAGTTTTTACATGTTTCAAGGCTGTGATTCCAACGCTAATATCAAGCATTGGCGACATTTTAATAAGCACATTTTTAGTGTGTTTAAAAAATAAATCTTGATGTGTAATCACATTCGGGCTGCAATCTTCAATCAGGAATTTTTTATTTTTCTGTGCATCCCGTCTCGAAGGGTCAATGTACATCCAATCAAAAGTATCGGAACATGATTTTAAAAATTCAATTCCATCTTTGTTGTGAGATTCTATGTTTTTAGCACCTAAAATCTCAAAATTATAAGCGGCTATCTCAGCCAATTTGGAGTCCATTTCACAATGTACTACCTGCTTAAATTGTTTTGAAAAATAATAACTGTCCACACCAAACCCACCTGTCAAATCCACAAGGGATTCCCCTTGCATAAATTCACTTTTTATAAGGGCTGCAGTTTCAGAAGACGTCTGTTCAATATTGAGTTTGTTGGGGTAATAAATTCCAGGCGTCTCAAACCAAGTTTTTAATTTTAAAGCACACTTTTTTTTTGCTTCAATTTGCTCAATCAATTCCTTAATGTCAAGGCTCTCAAAGGGATTCCCTTTAAGAATTAGCTCGTGAATATTTGAGTCTATATGTTTGTTTATAAACGCTTGTATGTCGGTATTTAGAAGAATTTTGTTCACGTGAAACTAGCTGTTTTTTGATAATTTCCTAGTGAACTCATACAGTGCAATACTGGTAGCTTGCACCACATTCATACTGCTATTTTGTCCATACATTTCAATATGAACCACAGCGTCACATTCCCCTAAAATAGAGGCTGAAACTCCATGGTTTTCATCGCCAATCACGAATGCGATTTTAGAATTTTTGCTAAGTTTAGTTCCGAAATCAGGAATGCTCTTGTCTGTAATCTCAAGTGCAATAAGTGTATAATTTTGAGCCTTTAATTCTTGAATTTTATCCGAAAGCGTTTCGACTTGTTCAAAAGAAACCGATTGTTCCGTTGCTCTAGACGTTCTAGTAAATTTCCGACCCAGCTCCACAACAGGCCCGCCAAGTATTAAGTGTTCAATACCAAACGCATCAGCCGTTCTAAACAAGCTGCCCAAATTGGCAGCATGCGATACATTGTCACTTATTAAAACAATTGGAAACTGTTGCTTTGTAAACTTAGAAGTGTAATGATTGAGTTGCATGGAACGTCTAGTTTTCAAAGGCGTATTTAATAATATTCGCGCCCATTTTTAAGGCTTTTAAGCGCACCGCTTCGGGGTCGTTGTGCACATTCGCATCTTCCCATCCATCACCTAAATCACTTTCAAAAGTAAATAATAAAACCAACTTTCCTTCGTGAAAATAACCCAATGCTTTTGGTGCCAATCCATCGTGTTCGTGAATTTTAGGCAACCCTCTTGGGAACGAAAACGCACTGTTGTATATCGGATGCGACAAAGGAATCTCACTCATTTTTTTATCTGGAAATACTGTTTTTAAAGCTTCTAAAATATAAGGCTTCATGCCGTAATTGTCATCAATATGTAAAAATCCACCAGACAATAAATAGGCTCTTAAGTTTTTGGAATCAGATTCAGAAAATGCTACATTTCCATGGCCTGTCATGTGTATAAACGGGTATTCAAAAATAGCAGCACTTCCCACTTCCACGGTTTGGGGTTTGGCGTCCATGGCCGTTTGAATGTTGGAATTGCAAAACTGAATTAAATTTTTTAAAGCTGTGGGGTTGCTATACCAATCGCCACCGCCGTCATATTTTAACACCGCTAAATTTTGACTTCCACAGAAGTGAATTCCCAAAATCAAAAATAGATATACAATACCGTTTATTCATTGCAAAGTTGAATTGTGTGACTCGCCACGATTCCAGCCGTTTCGGTGCGAAGTCTTGACGCTCCTAAAGATACAGGAATATACTGATGTTTCAAAGCTTCCTCAATTTCTTGGGGACTAAAATCGCCTTCGGGACCAATTAATATAGTGATGGATTCTCCAGCTTTGATTTGATCTTTAAATTTTAATTTCTCTCCGTCTTCGCAGTGCGCTATAAATTTAGAACCTTCTTGAGGTGTTTTTATAAAATCAGAAAAACGAATGGCGGGTGCCAAAGTTGGTAAATAGGAGTGAAGCGATTGTTTCATCGCAGATTGTAAGATTTTCTCAAACCGTTCTGTTTTGATGACTTTTCGCTCACTGTTCTGACAAATAATTGGTATGATTTGATCCACGCCAATTTCAGTGGCTTTTTCAATAAACCATTCGTAGCGGTCGTTCATTTTTGTGGGTGCGACGGCTAGGTTAATTGTATAGGGTCTTGGCGCTTCAAAGGTTGATTTTAAGATGGTAACCACACATTTGTTATGGTTTGGGATGACCACTTCTGCTTCAAACATCCACCCTTTTCCGTTGGTGATTAGAAGCAAATCTCCCGTAGATTTCCGCAATACTTTTACAATATGACGACTTTCATCTTTTGAAAAGTTAAAAGTTTTTGTAGACGCATCCAGCTCTGAATTGTAAAATAATTGCATTTGAGTTATAGTTTAAGTCGAGCCGTAGCCATAATGGTTTGATCTGCGTAATTTTTATCCAGATATTTTAAATGCCCTACAATCGCAATCATCGCAGCATTGTCCGTTGTGAATTCAAAAGCAGGGACAAAGGTTTTCCAACCATGGCGACTTTCAGCTTCTTTCAAAGCATTTCTGATTCCTGAATTAGCAGAAACACCACCACCAATTGCAATGCGGTTGATCCCCGTTTCTTTGACGGCTAATTTTAGTTTGTCCATCAAAATTCCTACAATGGTATATTGGATGGATGCACACACATCATTAAGATTCTCTTCAATAAATTGAGGGTTTTCTTTCAGTTGTTTTTGAATGAAATATAAGATCGCTGTTTTTAACCCTGAAAAACTAAAATTGAGCCCTGCTACTTTAGGTCTTGTAAATTTGAATGCCTTTGGGTTTCCTAGTGTTGCACGTTTATCAATTTCGGGACCGGCAGGATAGCCAAGTCCTAAAATTTTACCACTTTTGTCAAAGGCCTCTCCAACCGCATCATCAATCGTTTCGCCAATAACCGTCATTTTAAAATGAGCATCGACACGCACAATTTGCGTGTGTCCTCCAGAAATGGTCATCGCAAGAAATGGAAATTCAGGTTTTTCAGTATCTTCATTTTCAATAAAATGTGCCAAAATATGGGCTTGCATGTGGTTGACATCGATCAAAGGAATGTCGAGTCCATAAGCCAATGATTTTGCAAATGAAGTTCCTACCAATAAAGATCCCATCAATCCAGGGCCCTGCGTAAATGCCACGGCACTGAGGTCTGCTAACGAAATCCCTGCTTGTTCAATGGCCTGATCGACCACCGGAACTATGTTTTGTTGATGCGCTCTTGAAGCCAATTCTGGAACCACCCCACCATATTTTTGATGGATTGCTTGGTTGGCAACAACATTGCTCAGTACGTTTCCATTGCACAGAACGGCCGCCGCCGTGTCGTCACAAGAAGATTCAATTCCTAAAATGTATGTATTTTTTGAGCGCATTAAGACGTTTTAGTGATAATATTCGTTTAATTTGTATTAAAATAAACGACTTACTTTGTCCATTAACAGGACAACTGCAAAGAAATAAAAAAAATAGCACTAAAATAAATGCTTTGGGTAGTTTAAATTTTAGGATAATTAGTTAAATTGTAAATAAAATAACCGGTCTCGCTTATCAAGAACTATTTTAAAATACTGATAAAATTTGTAACAGCCCTCGTGCTGTTATTCTTGCTATTGGTCTTGGTATTGTCCATTCCAACGGTTCAAACACGTCTGGGAAGTTATGCTACCAATTCTATTAATGAGACTTATGGGACCGCTATTAAAATAGAAAAAGTAGGACTTCAGTTTAATGGAGATGTGGAGCTTAAAAATATTCTCATTAAGGATCATTACGATGCCCCCTTGATTTCAATAACGGAATTAAACACCTCAATTTTAAGTTTTGTTGAAGTTGCTGAGAATAAACTCACATTTGCAGACATTGATTTATACGATCTCTTTTTTCATATAAAAAATTACAAAGGGGAAATTGACACAAATTTAGATATTTTTGTGGCTAAGTTTGATGAAGAAAATCCAACGCTGAAAACAAATAAATTCCTTTTGTCATCAAGTGAGGTACGGATACATAACAGTAAATTTTTATTGACCGATGAAAATTTAAACAACCCTACGGTTTTAGACCTTCATACACTTGATTTGTCGGCATCTGACTTTTTGATTTTAGGGGCGGATGTGACAACTTCTATTACCGGTTTGAGTTTTGAGGATTCTAGAGGGGCTCAAATGGAAAACCTCCAAACGGATTTCTCATATTCTTTAACTCAAATGACGTTTGAGGAACTAGAAATCAAAACCCCACATTCTTTACTTTCAGGTCGTTTGCAATTTGATTACGATCGAGCTGATTTTAAAGACTTTTTAGAGAAAGTGATAATCTCTGGATTTTTTAAAAACAGCACCCTCGATCTCGAAGAATTGAATGTGTTTTATGATGAATTTGGATCCAATCAAAAAGCGGATTTAAACACTGTTTTTTCAGGTACATTGAATGATTTATTACTTGAAAAAATTGATTTAATAACGGTAGATAATACGTCCATAGTCGGTGAAATTCAATTTAAAAATTTATTTAAAGACACATCAGAAAATTTTGAAATGGACGGAAATTTCCAACAAATAGCGTCCACCTATGCCGATTTAAAAGCTCTATTGCCAAGCGTTTTAGGGAAAAGTCTCCCTTCTGGTTTTGCATCTCTTGGGCGTTTTGATTTGCGCGGAACTGCAAAGGTTTCTAATCAAACAATTGAAACGCTTATGGATATTGAGACCGATATTGGAACTCTTTCTGTGGATTTGAATTTGGATCAAATCAAAGTGATAGACAATGCGTCCTATACAGGTAAAATTCAGTTGACCGATTTTGATTTGGGCTATTTGATGGGAGAACCAAAGATTGGATTGGTAACCTCCAGTCTAAGTGTTGAAGGTCGTGGCTTTAATAAAGAAACAATCAATTCTAACATCAAAGGGACATTTGATTCGTTTGATTTTCAAGAATATATATATACCGATTTAGAGGTTTCAGGAGTAATTAAAAATAAAATATTTAATGGTCAATTAGACATCGATGATCCGAATTTGAAATTCAATTTTGAAGGGCTTGTAGATTTTTCTAAAAAGGAAAATATTTATGATTTTTCGGCCGTTATTGAACATGCCAATCTGAATGCTTTAAACTTTGTGCAAAGAGACAGTCTTTCTGTTCTAAACGGACAAATGACAATGGACATGAAAGGCACAACTATTGACGATGTGTATGGCGCCATCAAGTTTAAAAATGCGCTCTATCAAAATCAAAATGACAGTTATGCATTCAAAGATTTTGAGATCACTTCGGAGTTTGGAGATAACAACGAAAGAACCATCAGAGTCAATTCTCCAGAAATCGTTCAAGGGAATCTAAAAGGAAAATTTATAATTAACGAATTGCCTAATTTATTACGAAACGCACTCGGAGATATTTACACCAAATACAAACCCTATAAGGTTAAAGAAGGTCAGTATTTTAATTTCAATTTTAAAATTTACAATAAAATTGTCGAGATTTTTTCACCTGAACTAAAATTAGGATCGAATACGTTTACGAGGGGGAGGGTAGAGAGCGACCCTAAAAATTTCAACTTAACATTTAGGTCTCCTAACATCCGATTGAAAGACTTTTTTGCAAGTAAAATTGAAGTACAACTGATCAATGACAACCCTTTATTTAATTCCTATATTGAGGTTGACAGTCTGGCGACACCTTATTACAATGCATCAGAATTTAGTTTGATTAATGTAACACTAAATGATACCCTCTATGTTAAATCTGAATTTAAAGGTGGTAAAAACTCTAAAGATTCTTTTGATTTAAACCTCTTCTACACTATTGATGAAAACAATAAATCCGTTGTTGGTGTCAAAAAATCGAATGCTAATTTTAAGAATACGCCTTGGCTGATCAATGGGACGCAAAACAAGCAAAACAAAATTATATTTGACAGATCTTTTGAGGAGATTATTGTCGATAATATAAACATGTCTTATGCCAATGAAGACATTCTGTTAAACGCCGCTATTCAGGGGAGTCAGAATAAGGATATCAATCTTGATTTCACGAATGTTGATATAGCCAAAGTAACACCTACAATCAAAGATTTAAAGCTAGGTGGGAATCTGAATGGGCAATTAAACATCAGCCAAGTAGCAAGTGTCTACCTTCCAAAATCCAGTTTGACTATTGATAATTTGGAGGTCAATGACTTTAATTTAGGATCCTTTAAAGCGGATATTCAAGGGAATCAATCGTTGACAAATTATGATGTTAATGTCTCTTTAAAAGAGGGTGATTTGGAATCGTTATCGGTTGTTGGGTCTTTAGATGTTTCTGGAGAAAACTCAGAACTCAATCTAGACATCAACTTTAAAGAATTTATTCTAAACCCCTTAAATCCTTTTGGAGATGGGGTAATTACCAAAATTCGTGGCGACGTTTCTGGAGCTGCCAACGTGAGTGGTCGTCTAGAAAAACCGCAAATAGAAGGGGTCTTAAGCCTTAATAATGGAGGACTTGCAATTCCATATTTGAATGTAGATTATGGCTTTCAAAACAATACAAGGGTGAATCTTAGAGAGCAACGTTTTATTTTTGACAATGCGTTAATGGTCGATGTCGATTATAAATCCCAAGCATCTCTAAACGGAAGCATCAGTCATATGAATTTTTCAAATTGGGCTTTAGACCTTCATTTTGATTCAGACCGTTTATTGGTTCTAAACACCGACCTACAAGAGGAGTCCATCTATTATGGAACCGCTTTTGTAGACGGAACGATTGATATTTCAGGTCCTACAGACCAATTGTTTATTGAAGCAAATGTGACTACATCGGAAGGAACAATTTTTAAAATTCCTTTAAGTGACAATGAGATTTTAGCAGAAAACTCCTACATTCATTTTCTGAGTCCTGAAGAAAAATCGAATCAAAATAGTGGACAGACCTTGGTGGTAGATGATATTTCAGGTGTTGAGATGGAGTTTAATATGGATATAAACGACAATGCCGAAATTGAAATTGTGCTCGATAAAGAAACAGGAAGCTCTATTATGGGACGTGGAAATGGAAGTATGTTGGCACAAATTAATACGAAAGGGAAATTTCAAATGTTTGGGGATTTTATTGTGCTTTCTGGAATTTACAACTTTGCATTTGGACAAATTATACAAAAACAATTTAAAGTAGTGAAAGACGGTATCCTTGCTTGGAATGGGGATCCTTTAAGTGCCGAAATAAATATCAAAGCGCTTTATGATGGCATTAGTGTCAATCCTTCCACATTACTAGATAACCCAATTAATCAAAGCATTCCAACAGAGGTTGAAATTCATTTAACAGGTGAATTAGAGCAACCCGATTTGAACTTTGACATACGATTTCCAAATATCAATTCCACTTTAAATAGTGAGTTAGCCGATCGATTACGTGATAAAGATAAACGTGAATTCCAGGCTTTATCGCTATTGGCAACGGGGTCTTTTAGAAGCGAACTGACTTTGGATTCACAAGATGCTTTTGGGCTCGTTTCAGATGGTGTGACCAATATGTTGAACGATCTTTTTTCAGATGATGATAATAAAGTGAAATTAGGAATTGATGTCGATTTAGGAGAAACAACTCCCGATTATGAAACCGACAGTCGGGTAGGGGTTACCTTATCCACCAAGTTGAGTGATAATGTACTTATCAACGGTAAGGTTGGAGTGCCCGTTGGAGGTGTAAGCGAAACCACGGTCGCAGGAGATTTTGAAGTCGAAGTTTTATTGAATGAAGATCGTACCCTGTCTCTCAAATTTTTTAATAGAGAAAATAGTATTCAGAATTTTGGAGAACAAATTGGATATACTCAAGGCGTC
The DNA here is from genome assembly GCA_943787365.1 of uncultured Flavobacteriaceae bacterium. GTDB lineage: Bacteria > Bacteroidota > Bacteroidia > Flavobacteriales > Flavobacteriaceae > Hel1-33-131. Next base: position 11,774 of record CALSMD010000002.1, on the reverse strand, counting down.
GGCGTGTCTTATAATATAGAATTTGATAACCTAAGAGAATTGTTTGAGGAACTATTTAAAAATAAAAATAAGCAAAAGCATCCCGAAAACAACACAAAAGAAGCCGATTCAGGGCTTCCTAATTATATCGATTTCAAGTAAATTAGCCCATCAAAACCTACAAATAATTAATTTTTTGGCTTTAAAATCAAATAGTTATTAACGAAAACGTTTGAATTTAAAGAAGAAAAGAAAATTGACTCCTACTTACGTTTTTTTAACTTATAAGTTTATTAATTTTACAACATAAACCATTACAACTATGGAGAATCAGATAAAAAAAATTGGTGTATTAACTTCCGGAGGCGATGCGCCTGGGATGAATGCAGCTATTCGATCTGTGGCACGTGCCTGTGCCTATCACAACATTGAATGTGTTGGAATTTACAGAGGCTACGAAGGAATGATTGAAGGCGACTTCAAATCCTTGAATGCAAGAAGTGTAAACCACATCATTAATAAAGGAGGAACTTTCTTAAAGTCAGCTCGCTCAGAAGAATTCAGAACCAAAGAAGGCCGTAAAAAAGCGTACGACCAACTTCAAAAAGAACAGATTGATGCCTTGGTATTAATTGGTGGTGATGGAACCTTTACAGGTGGAATGATTTTTAATGAAGAATTCAACTTCCCAATTATAGGAATTCCAGGGACCATTGATAACGATATTGTTGGAACCAACTATACACTAGGGTATGATACAGCGCTTAATACTGCGGTAGAAGCAATTGATAAAATTCGTGATACAGCCAGTTCTCATAGACGCTTATTTTTTGTTGAGGTTATGGGACGCGATGTGGGCCATATTGCTTTAAATGCAGGAGTGGGGTCTGGAGCCGAAGAAATCTTAGTTCCCGAAGAAGATCTAGGACTGGATCGTCTTTTAGAATCTTTAGAAAAAAGCAGACATACAGGGAAATCATCGAGTATAGTTGTGGTTGCTGAAGGAGATAAAACAGGTAAAAATGTTTTTGAACTAAGAGATTATGTCGAAGAAAATTTAGAAGGTTACGACGTTCGTGTATCTGTTTTAGGACACATGCAGCGTGGAGGGTCACCATCCTGTTTTGACAGAGTATTGGCCTGCCGTATGGGGGTCAAAGCTGTGGAATCCTTATTAGAAGGTAAATTCAATTACATGGTTGGGACTGTCAACAATAAATTAGAATTATATCCTATTGACAAAGCAGTCAAAGGACATTCAACAATAGATGCGGAGCTTTTAAGAGTTTCAGACATCATGAGTATTTAATAACGAATTAATTAAAACAGAAATAAAATGTCAAAAGTAAAAATTGGAATTAATGGATTTGGTAGAATAGGAAGAATTGCTTTTCGTATTGCTGCAGGTAGATCTGACGTACAAGTCGTTGGAATTAATGATTTGTTAGATGTAGAGCATTTAGCATATCTTCTTAAGTACGATTCTGTACACGGACAGTTTCAGGGAACCATCGAAGTAAGTAATGGAAATTTAGTAGTCAACGGAAATGAAATTCGTGTCTCTGCTGAACGCAATCCAGAAGATTTAAAATGGGATGCTGTACAAGCTGATGTTGTTTTAGATTGTACTGGTATCTTTACAAACTTAGAAGGCGCTCAAAAGCATATTACTGCTGGAGCTAAAAAAGTCGCTATTTCTGCACCCTCTGCAGATGCACCAATGTTTGTAATGGGAGTCAACCACAAAGAAATTACAGCAGACCACACGATCGTTTCAAACGCATCATGTACAACCAACTGTTTAGCACCACTTGCAAAAGTGATCAATGACAACTTTGGAATTGTAGAAGGGCTTATGACGACTGTTCACGCAGCAACGGCAACTCAATTTACAGTAGATGGACCGTCTAGAAAAGATTACAGACTTGGACGTGCTTCATTAAACAATATTGTACCAGCTTCTACAGGAGCTGCAAAAGCAGTTGGAAAAGTAATTCCAGAACTGAACGGTAAATTAACAGGAATGGCTTTTAGAGTTCCAACGGTAGATGTATCGGTTGTTGATTTAACATGTCGTTTAGAAAAAGGAGCTTCTTTTGAAGACGTGAAAGCAGCAATCAAGCATGCTTCAGAAAATGAATTAAAAGGAATCTTAGGGTACACTGAAGAAGGTGTTGTATCTCAAGATTTTGTATCGGAAACAAAGACAAGTACATTTGATGCCAACGCAAGTATGGGGTTAAATGATAACTTTGTTAAATTGATTTCTTGGTATGATAATGAATATGGTTATTCTGCTAAATTAGTAGATTTAGCACATTATATCAGCGTACTATAATTCACATAAACTCAAAAAAAATACTGTTACTTGCTAACAGTATTTTTTTTTATACATTTAGAATATGATTTTTATAATAGACAGTGGTTCCACAAAATGTGATTGGATTGCAATTGACTCAGAAACTGGCGAGCCTCTTTTTGAAAAGCAACGTACCAAAGGTTTAAATCCAGCCATTATTTCTGATACAGATGCATTTAATGTCATCAAGGCAAACGCTAAAATTTATGACAATAAATTAAAAGTTTCTCATGTCTATTTTTATGGCGCTGGCTGTGGTACTGAAAAACCAAGCAAGATGCTCAAAGATGTATTAGAATCTATTTTTTTAAATGCTGAAGTTGTTGTCGAAGAAGATACCTATGCCGCTATTTATGCAACCGTTGGCGTGGCACACCGTCCTGCCGTAGTTTGTATCTTAGGAACGGGATCTAACTGTACTTATTACGATGGTGAAAAAGTAGATCAAAGAGTGACGTCGCTGGGATATTCAATAATGGACGATGCTTCTGGTAATTATTTTGGAAGAAAACTCCTAAGAGATTATTATTTTAATAAAATGCCTCACGATTTGAAACTCGTTTTCGAAACACGGTATGATGTTAATGAAGATTCAATTAAAAAAGCGCTTTACAAAAAGCCAAATCCTAACGCATATTTAGCCACTTTTGCTGAATTTTTGATCCTTAATAAAGAGTCAGACTATATTCAAAATGTCATAAAGCAAGGGCTTCGTGCTTTTGTGGAAAATATGATTTTACAATACGCTGAAGAAATCAAAACAGTTCCTGTTCACTTTGCAGGTTCTATTGCGTTTTTTACACAAGACGAAATCAAAGCAGTGGCTCAAGAATATGGATTTACAGTTGGTAATTTTGAAAGACGACCAATTGAAGGCTTGGTAAATTACCATGCAGAAATTGCCAAAAGTTCTTAAGGAATTATTTTATAGCAATCACACTAATTTCTACATTCACAAACTTTGGTAAGTTTGCCACTTCCACAGTTTCTCTGGCAGGCGCGGTAGCCTCGTCAAAATACTGTGCATAAACGGCATTAATCGCTCCGAAAGAATTCATATCAGATATAAATATAGACGCCTTAATGACATTTTCAAAAGTCATATTTGCAGCTTCTAAAACCGCCTTTAAGTTTTTCATAACCTGAGTGGTTTCTACTTCGATAGAATCCATTACCAATTCACCCGTTTTGGGATGCAATGCAATTTGCCCAGAAGTATATAACGTATTTCCCACTAAAATAGCTTGACTGTAAGGGCCAATAGGTTGTGGTGCTTTTTTCGTAGTTATAATCGTTTTCATGTGTCTTTATTTATAATTGCTTATCAGGTTGTTTTCGCTTTTCGTATTTGATATCTTTCAATATACTCGATCGAATTCCGATAAAGAAATTCCACGAACTTCGATTGCTAAATGGAATCCAAGAAAAATTCATTCGCCAGCTTTCTAAATCCCGTTCAAAACGCAACTGAGTATACGTAAACCCCTTATTTTTAAGGTCATACCCAGAAGAGGCTCCAATACTCCAACGTGGAGACAGTTCGATATCCCCAGAAAACATCAGTGAGTGCGATGAAATCTCACTCTGACGTCTCGTGTTGCTATAATTAACGGCATAGGCAAGTCGCAAACTCCAAGGGAGTTTGTAGTTGTAAAGATCTGTTGGGCCTACCTCTTCGGAGGTATCCCTGTTATTTATCTGTTGGGTTGCAAAATCTTGTGATTTACCAAACATATCATCCGCACGTCCGCCACTTCGGATAGATTCATCCCTAGCCGCCGCATCATTGTTGGAATCATTATCCTCAAACGAATCGCTAGATAAACTATAACTCATGGTCATGTTTGCACTGGACAATCGGAACAAACTCCCACCGTTGTCAATATTGAAAGTGTTAATCTTCGTGTTGTTATTATCCAAGGCATACGGATCTAAAGTCGCTCCAAAATTCAAACTCAATTTATTGTCTAATAGTTGTGTTCCCCCCGAAACCCTTACAGGACTCCAGTTTAAAGAGTCGCCAGCAACATTGTAATTCGTAGAGAAATTTAGAGAATTTAGTAAAAATATTTTTTTAGCTTCCGTGGCGGTACTATCCTTATCTCGAACCTTTGCTTCCAAATTATTATTAAGAGATAAACCAACGGAACTCGAATAGACTTTTCCTGGAGTTCCAAATAAGGACCCTTCAAATCGTGTATAATCAACCTGATCTGATGTTACGCCATCGGCACTAATGACTTCGTATGTTTCGTAATATTTATCAAATGCGGGATTAATATTATAACTTATGGAAGGCCGCATCACATGCCGAATGGCCTGTATTTTTTTATCTTCTCCAAAATCAAACATTCCATAAACGGTGGTTCCTACACTTGTGCTAAAATTATACGTTCTGAAAGAATCAAACCCTTTTAAAGGAGTTGTAACCACGGATTCTGTTTCTGTATCATACGATTTGTTAATCGTATTAAAAGTCCAATTTTCTTTATAATTAGCACTGGTGCTCATGCTAAAATGTTTGAAAACTTTAAAATTTGTGGTCAAAGGAATGCTGTGTTGAAACCCCGCTTTTGCTTCATCAAACATCGCTCCTGTTAAAAATAAGGAATCTGTCGTTTGAATACGATTTTCTCCTCGCACACTGTATTGGAAATTAATATTATCAATAGCCCCTTTTTTACTCCCAATTTTTGGTGCAAACGGGTAAATCCTATCAATACTCCCTTGAAATGTTGGCAAGGTCATATTGATCACTTCAGTATTTGTGTTTTGAGAGTGGGTTGCAGATAAGCTCACATTTACTTGAGGTTCTCCTTGAAATGTTTTGGAATACGAAACAGAGGATGACAAAGAGTTATTTAAAAAATTTGAAGAATTGAGCTGATTTACAGATTCTTGAAAATAGGTGCTAGAGCCTAAGTTTACAGAAGCAGAAAATCGTGAATTTGGACTTGACTTTGAATCTTGACTTTGATTCCATCGTAAATTATAGATCGTACTTTTTGAGTAATCAGGGAATCCACGCTCACTGTTTATAAGGTTTTCATATCGAAAACTTAGAGAACCTCTAAATTTATAGCGGACGGCATAATTACTTTCGAGGCGAATTCCATAACTCCCGTTCGTATAATAGTCCCCAAGCGCTGCGAGGTCAAAATAATCACTGATCGCAAAATAATACCCCCCATTTTGAAGGAAATATCCGCGATCGCTTTGTTCTCCAAAAGAAGGAAATAGTACCCCCGAAGTTCGTGTTTGAGAGAGTGGAAAAAAGGCAAACGGCAGTCCAATAGGGGTGGGGACGTCTGCAATAAACATATTAGTAAGCCCTGTAACCACTTTTTTGCCAGGCACAATTTTCGCTTTTCGTAATAAAAAATAATATTCTGGATTTTCTAAATTTTCTGAAGTGGTAAATTTAGCGCGCTTTACAAAATAGACAGAATCATTTTCTTTTTTGGTCAAATCAGAAATAATACGCCCACCTTGTTGTTCTGTTTTTGAATTCCAAATCAGTGCTTTTTTTGTTTTCATATTAAAAGCAATAGAATCGGGTTCTACAACATCATTCCCTTGTTTAAATACAGGATGTTGACTATAATTCCCCATCGAATCTTTTAAACGTCCGGCATACACAATGTCTTTTCCATAATCAATAACAATCACTCCCGCTTTTATATCCATGTCTTTATATTGGATTTCAGCTTCGTTGTAAAGGTATATTTGTTGTGTTTTTTGATTGACAGAAGTATAGTCTTTGGCCTTATAGGTCACAATAGCCTCAAGTAATTTTTTTGGTTTGGTAAGACTGTCATTCACAATAGAATCAGTTTCAATGCGTTTTACTTCCTGAGTAGGAATCGAATCATTTTTCACTTCCAACTTCTTAGATGCAGGGATTTCTGTTGTTGGTTTTGGGTTGGGAATATCCTGAGCCATGCCTACAGTGTTAGTAAACACTGTAAAACTTAAAATAAAAACTAGTTGAAAGAATCTTGTTTTCAATGCTTTTAGGGGTATTTTTGTATTAAATGGCTCGATTTTTGAAAAACCAAAGTTACGGATATTTTTTTTTGATTTTTATATTTTAACCATTCGATTCAAAGGCAAATTAATCAACATGCATAAGCAACTAAAATTCTTCTTAGTCTTCCTTATATTTTTCGGAATATTCAAAGGAAACACGCAAACAAATAACAAACCTTTTATTGTCGTTTTAGACGCAGGCCATGGGGGCAAAGATCCAGGGAGACCCACTAAATTCGGGTATAAAGAAAAGGATATTGCTTTGAAAATGGTGTTAAAAATAGGTGAAAATTTAAAAAAACATAAAAACATCAAAGTCATCTATACTCGAACAACAGATGTCTTTATTGAATTAAGGCAACGTGCAAAAATCGCGAATAAAGCAGATGCTGATTTGTTTGTTTCCGTGCATTGCAATGCGCATAGCTCTCAGGCTTATGGTACCGAAACCTATGTTTTGGGACTTGGGAGAAACGATTCTAATTTTAGAGTCGCCAAAGAAGAAAATGAAGTTATTTTCTACGAAGATGACTATGAAACAAACTATGAAGGTTTTGATCCAAATTCCCCTGAAACCCTCATCGGGTTGACACTTATGCAAGAAGATTATTTAGATCAAAGTATTCTGTTGGCTCGTAACATTCAAGACAACTTTACCAATAGATTGAAACGCAAAAACAGAGGCGTCAAACAAGCAGTTTTTTGGGTGTTACACAACACTTATATGCCAAGTGTGTTAATTGAAACAGGCTTTATAACCAACAGAAAAGAAGGGGATTATCTCAATTCAGCGGCAGGAAACAACAATATTTCAAAAAGCATATCGGATGCTATCGTAGATTATAAATCTAATTTAAATACAGCAATATCGGTAGAGGAGATGGTTGAACCTCCGTTGACAACAGTTATACCTGATAAAATTCCTACATCTATTGATACATCCATAATATTTAAAGTTCAAATTGCGGCGGGCTCTAAAAAATTAGCCACCAAATCATATAATTTTAAAGGATTAAACCCTATTTCAAGAACCAAGTCGAAAAAAGTTTATCGTTACTTTTACGGCAAGACTTCAAGTTATGAGGCAGTTCTTATGTTAAAAAATGAAGCAATCACCAAAGGATATAAAAGTGCTTATGTTGTAGCCTATAAAAACGGTAAAAAGATAGCAGTTAAATCCGCCTTAAAATCTACGGAATAATAGACCCTATTATTTCAATATTATTCATAAATTTGTAAGAAGAAAAAACTATCATATTGAAATTATCTAAAGAAATTAAAACGGCTATTTTAGTCATCTCAGGAATATTACTTTTCATCTTTATTTTTTACTATTTAAAAGGGGAAAATATACTTGATAATTCTAAAAAAATTACTGCAGTATACGATAATGTCGAAGGATTGGCACCGTCTGCCGCGGTTACCATTAATGGTCATAAAATCGGGAAAGTGCAATCGATAGATTTCACAAACGATCGCTCTGGAAAATTAAACGTTAATATGCTTATTGACAGCGACTTCGAATTCTCAAAAAACAGTACAGCTCAACTTTACGAAGCGGGTCTTATTGGTGGGAAAGCCATTGCAATTATTCCAGCCTTTGATGGGGAGCGTTCCATAGAATCAGGAGATATATTAAGCTCTGATGTAAAACCAGGACTCACGGATTTGGTCAACCAACGGTTGACACCTTTGCAAGAAAAAATGGAAACTATGATGGTCAGTGCAGATTCTTTATTGATCAATCTCAACACTCTTTTTGATACACAAACCAAAACTAATATCAAATCAAGCATCGCCGAATTGAGCATAACGATTGCTTCTTTTAAAGCCACATCTGAATCCTTGAACGGTTTGGTGGTTGACAATACATCGGCGATTGGAGAGACCATCACTAATTTTAATAAAATATCAGAGGATTTAACAACCCTGAGTACTTCATTGGCAGCGGCTGATTTAGATACCATTATGGCAAATTTAAAATCTACGATCTCTAGTTTTAATCAATTATTGAGCAGTATCGAAAATGGAGAAGGCTCTGTTGGAAAGCTCATGAAAGATGACGCAGTCTATAACAATCTTGAAGGCGCTACCAAACAATTGGAAGAACTTTTAGAAGATATGAAGTTAAACCCGAAGCGTTATGTGCATTTTTCTCTATTTGGGAAAAAAGCCAAACAATACGATTCTGAAGGGAACGAAACAAACAATAAAAAATAACAAAGATTAACCAAATGAATTTTTTGCCAAATATCATTTTTGCAATTATCCTTTTTTTAGGTATTGGTTTTTTTGCTCGAAACATAAGCAAACTAAAACGCAATATCTTCCTTGGAAAAGATGTAGATCTGAGTGGCGATTCTAAAATTCGTTGGAAAAACATGGCACGAATCGCACTCGGACAAAGTAAAATGGTGCGCCGTCCGATTGCTGGAATTCTTCATATTATCGTTTATGTAGGATTTGTAATTATAAACATTGAAGTCTTAGAAATCATCATAGATGGTTTGTTTGGAACCCATCGCATCTTATCAGGAATTGGAAGTCTTTATGGTGTATTGATCGGGACTTTTGAAATTCTAGCAACACTGGTCTTTGTAGCCGTCGTCATCTTTTGGTTTCGAAGAAATGTGGTAAAAATCAAACGCTTCTTGAACTCTGAAATGAAAGGTTGGCCTAAGCTAGATGGAAACTTAATTCTCTATTTTGAGATTGTATTAATGGGTTTGTTTATCCTCATGAATGCGACGGATGTAGAATTTCAATCCATGAATTCTGGGAATGTGATCAGTCAATTTTTCGCTCCCCTTTTTGAAGGGTACAATGTTCATTTAATTGAACGTGTTGCCTGGTGGATGCACATTGTAGGAATCTTGATTTTCTTAAATTATTTATATTACTCCAAACATTTACACATCTTACTAGCCTTTCCAAACACCTATTTTGGCAGCGTTAAACCGAAAGGTCAATTTAACAATTTAGAAGCCGTAACTAACGAGGTGAAGTTAATGATGGATCCAAATATCGATCCTTTTGCCGCCACAGATGATGATGGTTCTGTTCCCGATAAATTTGGAGCGAGCGATGTTCAAGACTTAAATAAGATACAACTTTTAAATGCCTACACCTGTACAGAATGCGGACGCTGCACAAGCGAATGCCCAGCCAACCAAACAGGAAAAAAATTATCCCCCAGAAAAATCATGATGGACACACGGGATCGTTTGGTAGAAGTAGGCCATAATATAGACGCCAATAATGGCGAATTCATCCCCGATGGCAAACAACTTTTAGGAGATTATATCACAAACGAAGAATTGTGGGCCTGTACCAGCTGTAACGCTTGTGTAGAAGCCTGCCCCATAAGTATCGACCCCCTTTCAATAATTCTTGAAATGCGTCGCTATTTGGTCATGGAACAAAGTGCGGCTCCAATGGAGTTAAACACCATGATGTCTAATATTGAAAACAATGGTGCTCCTTGGCCTTACAACCAAATGGATCGATTAAACTGGAAAAACGAGTAAAAAAATATCAATTAAAATTTATTATGAAACGAGCATGCTAAAATTATTATCACCCATGGAAATGACTAATAGCGAACCTGCCTGCGGCAGGCAGCATGTAACCTTTAAAAATCAATAAAATAAACACATGAAAAGAGAAGAAGCAGACAAATTATTACACGAAAAAGTAGAAGCTGGTGAACTGATAAGCCCAGTGCTTCCAGGAGGTGTAAAAAATTATTTAATAGACATTGACGGAACCATCACCGAAGATGTTCCCAATGAAGAACCAGAACGCATGGCAACTTGCTTGCCTTTTTTAGACGCTTTAAAGACGTGTAATGGTTGGTATGAAGAAGGACACATGATTTGCTTTTTCACATCTCGAACTGAATCGCACAGAGAAGTGACTCAAAATTGGTTGAAACAACACGGCTTTAATTATCACAGCCTTTTAATGGGCAAACCAAGAGGTGGAAATTACCATTGGATTGATAACCACTTAGTAAAAGCAACACGTTATAATGGGAAATTTACCGATTTAGTAGAAAAAGAAGTAACGATCGAAGTTTTTGACGATGGTCAACATGATTAATATTTAGAAAATGAGCGATGTATTAAAAGTCCCTACAATGGCCGAATTTACGGCTCAAGGTAAGCAACCCGAAGTTTTATTTTGGGTAGGTTGTGCGGGTAGTTTTGACGACCGTGCCAAAAAAATAACCAAAGCTTTTGTGAAATTATTACACAAGGCAGAAGTTGAATTTGCGGTTTTGGGTACTGAAGAAAGCTGTACAGGTGATCCCGCCAAACGCGCCGGGAACGAATTTTTATTTCAAATGCAAGCAGTGACCAACATTGAAGTATTGAATGCCTATGAGGTAAAAAAAATTGTGACCGCCTGCCCCCATTGTTTTAATACACTCAAAAATGAATACCCTTCTTTAGGAGGTGATTATCAAGTAATGCACCACACACAATTTTTGAAGAGTTTGTTAGATGAAGGCCGTTTGACCATTGAAGGTGGAAAGTTTAAAGGCAAGCGCATTACATTTCACGACCCTTGTTATTTAGGTCGTGGAAATGATGTGTATGAAGCCCCTCGTGACTTGATTAAAAAGTTAGATGCTGAATTGGTGGAGATGAAAAACTGCCGTAAAAAAGGACTGTGTTGCGGTGCTGGAGGCGCTCAAATGTTTAAAGAAGCCGAACCAGGCGACAAAGAAGTCAACATTGAACGAACGGAGCAGGCTATGGACGTCAAACCCGATATCATTGCTGCTGGTTGTCCGTTTTGTAATACGATGATGACCGATGGTGTTAAGAATAAGGCTGAAGGTCAGATTGAAGTCATGGATGTGGCTGAACTGATCGCAAACGCTCAAGATTTATAAACCAACATATACTTTAAACAAATGCTTGTTAATTTTGATACCCTTCCTGAAACCGCTCGTATTTGGATCTACCAATGCAATCGTTCTTTCTCTGATTCTGAATTAGAAGAAGTCTCTGAAAAATTAACCACGTTTTTAGAAGGTTGGACAGCGCATGGTGCCGACTTACAATCGGGATTTGAGATCAAATACAAACGCTTTATTGTCATTGCTTTGGATCAAGAAATGAATGCCGCAACCGGTTGTTCTATCGATGCCTCTGTGAAGTTCATTCAGGAACTTGAAACTGCCTATAAGGTTGATTTGATGGATAAGATGAATGTGTCCTACAAACAAGGGGAGTACGTGGCTTATAAAACTCTGACCGATTTCAAAAAAATGGCAAAAGATAAAGCCGTTTCTAAAAACACAATTGTATTTAATAATCTTGTAAATTCTAAGGCAGAATACTTAGAGTTTTGGGAAGTCCCTGCTTCTGAAAGCTGGCACAGTCGGTTTGTTTAACAC
>CALSMD010000001.1 GCA_943787365.1 uncultured Flavobacteriaceae bacterium | reverse complement strand
GTTCGTGCATAAGTCGTCACAAATGTAGGTATTAATGTTTAAAATATATAGCTTAAATTTGTTCTCTAAGTCTTAATTTTTAAGCCCTATTTTATGTTACAACTCTGCGGGACTTGGCGTCCCCATTTAGAACCAGAATTTAAGAAACCTTACTTCGAGAAATTGGATGTTTTTGTACATGCCGAATATGGATTGCATCCGTGTTATCCCCCTTTTAATCAGATTTTTAATGCCTTCGACAGTTGTGCGTTTGAAGCCGTTAAGGTTGTCATCATCGGTCAGGATCCCTACCATGGCGAAGGGCAGGCCAACGGTTTGTGTTTTTCTGTGAATGAAGGAATGCCGCATCCTCCGTCTCTAAAAAATATTTTTAAGGAATTAGAAACCGATATGAAACTTCCTATTCCGTCTAGTGGTGATTTAAGTCCGTGGGCAAACCAAGGCGTGTTACTTTTAAACGCTACGCTGAGTGTGCGTGCAAAAGAGGCTGGGAGCCACCAAAAACAGGGCTGGGAGAAATTCACAAATGAGGTGATCAAAACACTTTCTAGGGAACGATCGGATTTGGTATTTTTATTATGGGGAAGTTTTGCTAAAAATAAAATTAGATTTATCGATACAGAAAAACATACTGTTTTACAAACGGGACATCCATCGCCTTTAAGTGCCAATCGCGGTTATTGGTTCGGGAATAAGCATTTTAGTAAAACGAATGAAGTGCTGAAGTCGTTAGGAGAATCCCCCATTCAATGGGGTTAATTTTCTAGAGTTGCAACCAATCGATCGAACGGTAGTTTTTCGGAAATAATGTCTAATTTCAACAATTGATTTTGAACGGCTTCAACGGTAGAAGGGTGAATGTTTTTTTGCGACCATTCCGTCAGTTCTAACCAGTTTTTTACATCTTCATTTTTTTGCTGATAGCGTTCGGAAATAATTGCATCGATTTCAGGGATTTGTTTAAAACCAGCCGTGATTGTATTGATGACTTTTAGAATGGCTTGAAGCGTTTCCTTTTCATTAGTTATAAATTCATCGCGCACTGCAATCACAAAACACGGCCACGGCGTTGGACAATCGCCCAAACGTCGGAATATCTGTTGATCGACTAATGGTTTTGTTGTAAATTTTTCCCACATAAAATAATCAGCCTTCTCATGCGTAAGCGCCTCCACAGCACCGTCCAAATCTTTCACAACTTCAAACTCTAAATCCGTTGCGGTATCCCACCCAAGTTCTAACGCATTCACATACGCCATCAGATGCGAACCAGAACCATACCGACTGATGGCTGCCCGTTGACCTTTGAGGTCACTCAGTTGTTTAAAAGCAGAATTTTGTGCCACATGAATCCCCCAAATTAAGGGCGATTCTACGAAAACTTGCACAATTTTACAGGGACTACCTTCAGTAATATCTTTAATGATGCCTTCCGTTAGAATCACAGCGATGTCGATCTCATTATCGCGCAGTGCTTTGGTCATTTGACCCGTCCCACCAAAATAATTTTTCCAGCGAACATTGATGTCATGGGGTTTAAAATGGCCTTGTTTTAAAGCCAAATACCAAGCGTAATTGAAGTGTTCTGGAACTCCGCCAATGCGTACGTTTTTCATGTGTGTATTGTTATTGATTTTTAATGGCCACATGTTACATCCATTTGATTATTTTTCTTAGGTTTCAAGTTTTTTGTTATGGATGTTTCATCTAAGAAATAAGTTTATTCAGCGTATAAGTTATTAATTTTTCGATAGTGGCTTGCGGGTCTTTACTAAAAGTCCCCAAAGCTCTGTTGGCTAAAATAGCATTCATAGAACAGGCTTCATGCCCCAATAATTTGGATAAGCCATAAATGGCGGAAGTCTCCATTTCAAAATTGGTCACTCTCAAACCGTTATACTCAAAACTATCCATTTTTTGATTTATGTTTTCGTCTTGTAATTCCAAGCGTAGTACACGGCCTTGCGGACCGTAAAACCCACCACAAGTCGCTGTTAGCCCGTTAATGGTTTGCTCACTTTTTAATTTAGCTTCTAATAGTTTTGAATTTTCAATGATAACAGGATAGGGCTTTTGTGGGCTCCATTGCGTATGTTTCACAAAAGCAGCTTCCATATCCGCATGTTTGATGGCATCAATTTTATAAGATTGTAACATCCCATTAATATCCATCCCATAACCACTCAACACAAAACTGTCAATATCAATATCGGGTTGTAATGCACCGGAAGTTCCAATACGCACAATCGATAAGCTAGTTTTATTCGCTTTGATTTCTCGTGTTTCAAAGTCAATATTCACCAAGGCATCCAACTCATTCAGCACAATATCAATATTGTCTGGGCCAATTCCTGTTGAAATTACAGAGAGGCGTTTTCCTTTATAAGTTCCTGTTTGGGTTTTGAATTCGCGACTTTGTACCTCAAAATCTACAGTATCAAAATGCTTCGTAACTTCAGACACGCGTTCTTGATCTCCCACAAAAATGATGGTATCTGCAAGATCAGAAGGCTTTAAATGAAGATGATAAATACTACCATCAGTGTTGAGTATGAGCTCAGAGTTTTTTATTGACATTTAATAGTTTTTAGTTTAACCCCCAACTCGTTTGACATTGAATCCCAGTTCTTTCAAAAATTCCATAATTTTGTCTCTGTAATCGCCTTGTATGATAATGGTATCGTTCTTAAAACTGCCACCCACACTGAACTTCTTTTTGAGATCTTTGGCAAGAATTTTAAAATCCTTATCCGCTCCAGTGTAGCCTTCAATAATCGTGATGGGTTTTCCTTTTCGTTTTTCGTATTTACAAATAATAGGGGCGTCTTGCATCCAAAGGGATGTTGGTTTAACTTCGGAGAGGTCTGCAGGACTTTCAGTATGCTCAGGAAATAGGTTTTTAAGTTGGTCTTTTAAATCCATTATTTTTTGGCTAATCCCAGTTCTTTTAAGCGTTGATCTAAGTATTCACCAGCAGTAATGTCTTCAAATTGTTTTGGGTTTTCTGCATCAATACAATCCTCCAAGACGTCTAATTTCATAGCGCTGATAGGGTGCAAGAAAAAAGGAATCGAATAACGAGACGAACCCCATAGTTCACGTGGTGGATTCACCACACGGTGGATGGTTGATTTTAATTTATTATTGGTATGACGCGATAACATATCACCTACATTAATCATTAATTCATCTGGATTTGCAATGGCATCAATCCAATCTCCATCATGGTTTTGAACTTGCAGTCCTTTTCCTTGAGCCCCCATTAATAAGGTAATCAGGTTGATATCTCCATGCGCTGCGGCGCGTTCGGCATTTTTCGGTTCTTCTTGGATGGGTGGGTAATGAATAGGACGCAGAATGCTATTTCCATTGTGCACATAGTTGTCAAAATAAAACTCATCCAATCCTAAATGGATGGACAGCGCTCTTAAAACATAAGTAGCTGTTTTTTCCAGCATTTTATAGGTTTCTTTCCCGACCTTATTAAATTCCGCCAACTCTGGAACTTCTACGTTTTTAGGATATTCTGCTTCGAGTTCTGGATTGTCTTGCACGTACTGTCCAAAATGCCAAAATTCTTTTAAATCGCCTTCTTTTCTTCCTTTTGCACTTTCCTTTCCAAAAGACACATAACCACGTTGTCCTCCAATTCCTGGAACTTCATAGCTTTGTTTTTGAGCCGTGGGCAAATCAAAAAATTTCTTTATTTCTGAATATAAGGTATCCACTAAAGTATCATCCAAAAAATGACCTTTAAGTGCTACGAACCCAATTGTTTCGTATGCTTTACCAATTTCATCTACAAATTTTTGTTTGATTTTTGGATCGTTGGATAAAAACTCTGAAAGATTGACACTTGGAATTTTGTTCATTGGTTTTGTTTAATCATGTTTGTAACAAAGATAACAATTCAAAAGTTTTACAAAAGCAATTTTTAAAGTTTAACGGTGCTAACTATTATTTTCCTATTTTTGAAACAGAAATAAACTAGATTTGAAACCATTATTTAACTACGATTTTAAAGAAGTAAGCCAAGAAACTCAAAAGGCATTGTATTTCAATATGTTGAAATCCAGACTTATCGAGGATAAAATGTTGATTTTACTCCGACAAGGAAAAATATCAAAATGGTTTTCAGGGATTGGACAAGAAGCCATTTCTGTTGGGGTCACATTGGCCTTAAATTCCGATGAATATATCCTTCCAATGCACCGTAATTTAGGGGTTTTTACTACCCGCGAAATTCCCTTATACCGTTTGTTTTCTCAATGGCAGGGCAAAGCCAACGGCTTTACAAAAGGGCGGGACCGTTCGTTTCATTTTGGAACACAAGATTATAAAATTATTGGAATGATTTCTCATTTAGGCCCTCAACTTGGGGTTGCGGATGGGATTGCTCTCTCTCATATACTAAAAAAAGAACCCAAATTAACGGCTGTATTTTCAGGAGATGGCGGTACAAGTGAAGGTGATTTTCATGAAGCGCTGAATGTGGCTTCCGTTTGGAATTTGCCCGTTTTGTTTTGTATCGAAAATAATGGATATGGACTTTCGACGCCGTCTAATGAACAATATAATTGCGAATCCATTGCCGATCGTGGTGTGGGTTATGGAATGGAATCTCATGTGATTGAAGGCAATAATGTGATGGAAGTATTTTCTAAATTAGATGCCATTGCAAAAAGTGTTCGACTCAATCCACGACCTGTTTTGATTGAATTTAAAACATTCAGAATGCGAGGCCACGAAGAGGCGAGCGGGACTAAATACGTCGCTCAAGAGCTGTTAGATACGTGGGTTGAAAAAGACCCCATATCTAATTTTGAGACCTATCTTCTTCAAGAAAAAGTAATTACGGAAACTGAAATAGAGGATTTTAAAGCGGCCTATAAAAAAGACATTCAAGACGGATTACAAACGGCTTCTGAGGAACCTGCGATCATTCCAGATTTAGAAACGGAGCTCGCAGATGTTTATAAACCGTTTGATTATAAAGATATAAAACCCACATCAAACCAAGAAACAAAACGATTGATCGATGCCATTTCGGACGGACTTCGTCAATCGATGGAAGTACACCCAGATTTGGTAATTATGGGACAAGATATTGCCGAATATGGAGGGGTTTTTAAAATCACAGAAAATTTTGTCGAACAGTTTGGAAAAGCACGCGTTCGAAATACACCCATTTGTGAATCTGCGATTGTGGAAGCAGCGATGGGCTTGTCCATTGCGGGCATTAAATCTGTGGTAGAAATGCAATTTGCAGATTTTGTAAGTTCAGGATTTAATCCCGTGGTTAATTATCTAGCAAAATCGCATTACCGATGGGGGCAAGCGGCAGATATTGTAGTTCGTATGCCTTGTGGAGCAGGCGTAGCTGCAGGCCCTTTTCACTCCCAAACCAACGAAGCATGGTTTACAAAAACACCTGGGCTTAAAGTGATTTATCCCGCCTTTCCTTACGATGCAAAAGGCTTGTTAGCAACCGCTATAAACGACCCAAATCCAGTTTTATTTTTTGAGCACAAAGCCCTGTACCGAAGTATAAGACAAGAGGTACCTACAGATTATTTTACGCTGCCGTTCGGAGTTGCTTCAACACTCAAAAAGGGTACGGATGTTACGATTATTTCTTATGGTGCAGCAGTGCATTGGGCATTGGAAACTTTAGAGAAACATCCGCATATATCCGCTGATTTAATAGATTTAAGAAGTTTGCAACCTTTAGATTTTGAGACCATATTAACATCCGTCAAAAAAACCAATAAAGCCATCATACTACAAGAAGACTCTTTATTTGGAAGTATAGCTTCTGATATTTCGTCTCAATTGATGGAACAAGCGTTTGAGTTTTTAGATGCACCTGTCAAACGAGTGGCAAGTATAGAAACTCCCATTCCATTTGCAAGTCAGCTAGAACAGCAGTATCTTGCAAAGCGAACTTTTGAGCAAGAATTAATGGAGTTACTAGCGTATTAAATGGAGTATTTAGAATTATTTTTAAACGCCTTTTTGGGAACCGTACAGTGGACTTGGAAATCCATTTGTTTAGAAGTGCCTTGGACGCAAAATTATTTCTGGGGTCTTATTGTAATCTCTCTAATTGTGTGGGGAATTGAAATGATTTTTCCTTGGCGCAAACAACAATCAGTTTTTAGAAAAGATTTTTTTCTTGATGGGTTTTATATGTTTTTCAACTTTTTCATCTTTAGTATTTTGATTAGTGGCGTGTATAAAATCATCACAAAAATTGCAGTTGATGAGTTTCAGATAAGTCCGAATGCTATTGCCCTCGTTGATTTGTCTAATTTTTCTCCCCTACTTCAATTATTGATTTTCTTTGTTGTTTTGGATTTTGTACAATGGTTAACACATATCATATTACACCGATTTTCGTTTTTATGGAAATTTCATAAAGTGCACCACTCGGTAAAAGAAATGGGGTTTGCAGCGCATTTGCGCTACCATTGGATGGAGAATATTTTTTACAAACCGTTCAAAGTGATTGCGTTGATGTTGTTGGGAGGCTTTGAACCTGAGCAAGCATTTATCGTTCACTTTATTGCTATTTCAATTGGACACCTAAACCACGCCAATATCAAATTAGATTATGGGCCTTTAAAATATGTATTTAATAATCCCGTGATGCATTTATATCACCATGCACAGGCAATTCCTAAAGGATTTAAAACTGGGGTTAATTTTGCAATCAGTCTAAGTTTGTGGGATTATATTTTTAAAACCAACTACGTACCAACACCTGATAAAAATATTGTACTAGGTTATAGCGACGACCAACAAATGCCGTCTGGATTTTTCGGCCAGTTGTTTTATGGGTTTAGAAAAGGAGATTAATTTAAGAATTTTTTCGAGCGTTCATAAAATCTGTAATCAAATAGGAGAGGAGTTTTCCAGTTTGTGCGTTTGTCTGTGAATTTTCACCAGTTGCGGCTTCACAAATATGTAAATATGTGGTGTTTGGATCGCTTCCAAAATAGTGTACAAAACGTCGGGTTTGATTCACAGAAAACCCACTCGGTGTCTGCGCACTGCTAGGAATGTTTTGAATGGCATCACAGTCAATTTCAATTCCAAATTTTGTATTAGAAATAAAGTCCATTGCTTTTTTAGAAGCCTTCTTAAAAGATATCTTTTTACGAACGATAATATCCTCAAAAGTATTGAATTTAATTTTTGATTTTGACGCCTCTATATAATTTAAAATTTCTTTTGAAGTATAGTTTTCATGCACACCAAAAATAAAATAGCGATCCAAATAACCTTCCTCAATAGCGTAGCTAAAACCATTTCCACTGTGTCGACCTTCAAGTGCTCGTAAATCTGTATGGGCATCAAAATTTATACTGTTTATTTTAGAACCTAAAGCGAGTGTACTCCCTTTTATAGCACCATAAGCATTGTTGTGACCGCCCCCAATGATAATGGGAATCTTTCCCGCCTTCACGATTTCACAAACCAATTCTGTAACACTCTGGTCAATTTTCTCCACATAGGTTCGATAGGTGTGTTGGAGTTGATCTGGCTGGATTGTGGCGAGGGTTTCGTACAATTTTGAAAAATCCAAGTGCCCTAACAAAAGTACATTTGATGGGTTTGTAAATTGATTGCTCTGAAGGTTTAAAAGTGATTTCAAGGCAACGTCCCAAGTCTCTTTTGCGCCAGCGCGTCCCTTATTTGCCAAAACGCCAATGTCTTCTTTGACTCCAAAAAGCACAAATTTCACTTCAGAATCTTCGAGCATCGAAGGTAAATGAGTCGTGTTCTTCAGGTATTTAACAAGTTCAAAAAACTTAGTTTCACCACCTCTTTTGGTCGTGATGCGATTTAACATTTCAGAGGCAATAATTTGAAGATTGTTCATTTTTTGTAATACATTTGCTAGACTTTAAAATTACAATAATTTTTATTGATTTTAAAAACCATTTATTTTAATCCTTAATTATATACCATCATGAATTCTACATCTTCAAATAAAGGCTCGAAGGCAGCGATTATTATTTTAGCATTATTGCTTATCGGAACCTTGTTTTACAGCTATCAAATGCACCAAGAGAGTAACGCAACTGAGGCACTTCTTGAAAATGAAAAAACGGAAGTCCTTAGAAATTTAGAAAACATGTCTTCTTTGTATAACGAAGCCAATGCCGATAATGAAGTTGCGAATGAAAAACTGATCGAAGCCCAAGCACGTTTAAAAGCACTTATGGCTGAGCTGAAATCTTCAAAATCATCTGTGTCAGCATTGCTTAAATACAAGAAGAAATTTTTCGAATTAGAATCTGAAATGGAAGTGTTGTTAGATGAAAATGCAACCTTAAAATTTCAAAACGCATTATTAGAAACTTCTTTAGACAGTACGCAAGTTCAATTGTCTTCTCAATTAGCTTCCAATACTGTATTGTCAGAACAAAACCTTCGTTTGTCAGAGACTGTTGATGCTGCTAAAAAACTAACCGTCGAACGTTTGAACGCTTATGGTGTTATTCAAAGAAGGTCTGGGAAGTTAGTGCCAACGACACGTGCTTCAAGAGTTGACAATTTAAGAATATGTTATTCAGTACCTTCAAACCTGTTAACAGAGACAGGTGATAAAAAATATTTCGTTCAAGTGATCGACCCGAATCTTAGTGTGATTGGATCCAACACGCCTGTTCAGTTTGATGAAGACATTTTAAAATACAGTTACGTGAGTGCTTTTACTTACAATAACGAGCTCTTAGATGTTTGTGATTTTGTTTCTGCCGAAGAGGGCGATTATGAAAAGGGGGTTTATTCTGTAAATGTATTTGATCAAAATGTGTTGATTTCTTCGTCTACATTCACTTTGAAATAGGAACAAATTAGTCTACAAATTTGCCATTAATCATCACCTTGTGTATGGGGTTATTTCCAAAATAATAAGGAATTTGACGGTAGGATGCCATGTCTTTTGTGATGATAAGGTTTGCTTTTTTCCCTGTTGCAATACTTCCATACTGCTCTGAGATATCCATTGCGTACGCGCCATTTAGGGTGGCTGCATTGATGGCCTCTTCAGGGCTCATATTCATTTTGATACAGGCGAGACTCACCACAAAATTCATATTACCACTAGGAGCAGAGCCGGGATTATAATCGGTTGCGATGGCCAATGCCATGCCAGAATCGATCAGTTTTCGTGCAGGTGTATATGGAATGCCTAAGAAAAAAGAACAGCCAGGCAAGGCCACGGGAATGGTTGATGAGTTTTTTAAAACGTCTAAATCTTCCGAATTCAGTACTTCCAAATGATCCACGGATAAGGCCTTGTGTTTGACACCTATTCCGACACCGCCAAAAGCATTAAACTGATTCACATGAATCTTTGGAACGAGGCCATATTTTGTCGCTGCCTCTAGAATTTGTTCGGTATCTTCTAAAGAGAAATAGCCTTTTTCGCAAAACACATCTACAAAATCAGCTAATTTTTGAGTGTGTATTTCAGGGAGCATGGTATTGATAATGAGATCAAGATACGCTTGTTTGTTGTTCTTATATTTTTTTGGAATTGCATGCGCTCCTAAAAAGGTCGCTTTTATTTTTAAGGGTGCAGCCTCTTTAATAGCCTTAATGACACGCAGCATTTTAAGCTCCGCATCGGTACTGAGTCCGTATCCAGATTTTATTTCCAAGGCACCCGTCCCAAGTTGAATGAGTGCATGGACACGCTCCATGGATTGTTCAAATAGGGCATCTTTACTTGTGTCTTGTAAGGTTTGAGCAGAGTTCAAAATACCGCCGCCTTTGGCTGCGATGTCTTCGTAGCTTAATCCATTCAATCGGTCTACAAATTCTTGCGAACGATCGCCCGCATAGACCACATGCGAATGGCTGTCGCACCAAGTCGGAAGTATGAGTTTTCCAGTGACATTCACTACTTCATCCGTTTCTTGAATGACCAAATCAGCCATGGTGCCAAAATCTAGAATTTTATCGCCTTGAATTCTTAGAAACGCATTTTTGATATGTGGTAATTCCTTCATTGCAGCACCCATCACTTTCACTTCCGATTTTGGTCGGGTTTGAAGTAATTCTTTGATATGCGTAAAAAGGATGTTCATAAATTTATTTTAGGCTTCCAACCATGTTTTCTGGTTTCACCCAAGCATCATAATTTTCTGCGGTGACGTATCCAAGAT
Organism: uncultured Flavobacteriaceae bacterium; assembly: GCA_943787365.1. GTDB lineage: Bacteria > Bacteroidota > Bacteroidia > Flavobacteriales > Flavobacteriaceae > Hel1-33-131. The sequence continues at coordinate 722,860 of CALSMD010000001.1, read as the reverse complement.
TGATGGCTTCTACTTTAAGCGTTGTCCCATTTTTGTGAGCAGTATTCGCTATTTCAGCAGCTTTGTAATAACCGATTTTGGTATTTAAAGCCGTGATTAACATCAAGGAGTTATTTAATAATTTTTCAATCACATCGTGGTTGGGTTCAATGCCTGAAGCACAATGGGCTTCAAAACTAAGTGCTGCATCGCCCAACAATTCTGCGGATTGCAAGAAGTTAGCTGCCATCATTGGCTTAAAAACATTCAGTTCATAATGGCCTTGAGTGCCACCAACGGAGATAGCAACGTCATTCCCCATCACTTGCGCACAAACCATGGTAAGTGCTTCACACTGTGTAGGATTGACTTTTCCGGGCATGATTGAGCTTCCAGGTTCGTTGGCAGGAATGGTGATTTCTCCAATACCAGAGCGAGGCCCTGAAGCCATCATACGAATGTCATTGGCGATTTTGTTTAAGGAAACCGCCAGTTGTTTTAATGCTCCGTGACTTTCCACAATTGCATCGTGTGCAGCCAACGCTTCAAATTTGTTGGGGGCGGTGATGAAGGGTAATCCTGTGAATTTTGCAATATAATCGGCGACCAATTCAGAATAGCCTTCAGGAGTATTTAATCCGGTTCCTACAGCGGTGCCTCCCAAAGCGATTTCGCTTAGGTGCTCCAATGTGTTTTTGAGTGCTTTTAATCCGTGGTCTAGTTGTGATACATAGCCCGAAAATTCTTGTCCCAAAGTCAGAGGTGTCGCATCCATCAGGTGGGTACGTCCAATTTTTACGACTGATTTGAATTTTTCAGACTTCGCTTGAAGTGTATCTCGTAATTTTTGAACCCCTGGAATGGTTGTTTCCACGACTTTTTTATAGGCTGCAATGTGCATTCCCGTGGGAAAAGTATCGTTTGAAGATTGTGATTTATTAACGTCGTCATTGGGTTGAATGGTTTTTTCACCTTCTCCAATAATTTTTCCTGCCAGTTGTTGGGCACGGTTGGCAATCACTTCGTTGAGGTTCATATTGCTTTGAGTCCCTGAACCGGTTTGCCAAATGACCAAGGGAAATTGATCATCGTGTTTACCTGTGAGGATTTCATCACACACTTTTGCGATCAAATCACGTTTTTCAGAAGATAGAATTCCGAGTTCACAATTGGTATAGGCAGCGGCTTTTTTAAGATATGCAAATCCATAGACGATATCAATTGGCATGGAAGCAGCGCTTCCAATTTTGAAATTGTTTCGAGAGCGTTCGGTTTGGGCGCCCCACAATTTATCTGCGGGAACCTGAACATCTCCCATCGTATCTTTTTCTATTCTAAACTTCATAACATTCTGATTTGAATTACAAATTTACAATTTTTTCACTTCAAATCCATGCTGTTATCAAGCTGTTGATAAATCTGAAATTTCATGTTGTAAATCTAGTTTTCTTATAGACTATTTTCAGCGTAAAACAAACGGATAGCCTGCTGCTGCCACGTTAGCGGAAAATTGATGGGGATTTTCATGAACTATTTCTTTTTTTTGATGGTAATTATTACTTAATTTTGACATCTATATGGAAGAATTAACATTGACAACACCTGCACTTTTATTTTCTGCAATCTCTCTAATTATGTTGGCGTATACCAACCGTTTTTTAGCCTATGCTGCAGTCATTAGAAATTTGCACGATATTTATTTAGAACGCAAAGAAGAATCTTTAATAAGACAGATTAAGAATTTAAAACTACGTCTAAACTTAACCCGATGGATGCAAATTTTTGGAATTTCAAGTTTACTTTTCTGTGTGTTGACCATGTTTTTAATCTATATTCATCAACAAAACATGGCCGTTTGGATTTTTGGGTTCGCTTTAATTTTATTAATCATTTCTTTGGCATTATTGATCAAGGAAATACAGATCTCTGCTCAGGCGTTGCAATATCATATTGCTGATATTGAAGAACATTTAGAAAATAACTAAGGAGTTTTATTTTTATGTTCTATGAGTTCATAAATCACTCCGCTGCCGCTAAGTTGTACTTAGTGGCCGTAAACTAGCTAAAACATCTTTTATTTTTACCACGCTGCGCAAAGTCTCCTGACTTTGAGCCATATAATTTTCTATCTCTATTATCATTTAAATTCACCTTTCAATACTGATTATATTTTGTTATTGACGCTTTTTTTAAAACATCTATAACCGGATGATCTACAATTTCAATAGTTACCAAACCTTCATTGTTTACATAATTACTTGCGCTAGAGTATCTATAATGTGATGCTTTTTCTACAATTCCTGCACGAACAGGATTTAAATGAATATAATCTAGCTTAGACCACATAAATTTGTGCGAATACACTTCTTCTGCATGATTTCCATATTGCCAAAATTGGTAATTCTTATTTCTACTATGTGTTTCTGTTGCTTTTTTAAAACGTTCTAACATCCATTCTCTTCTACTTTCAGGTTCTGTCTGTATTTTTTCTAATATGTTTGTAGCCGTAAACTTTTTAAAATCTCTTATTAAATCTGAAAGTTTAGCTGTTTTAGATTGTATTATTAAATGAATATGATTACTCATTATTACATAACCGTATAACAACATTCCTTTTTTCTCTATGCAAAACGCCAAACTTTCTATAACTACATCTTTATACGTTTTTCTTGTAAATACATCTATCCAATCTACTACTGTAGCTGTTATAAAATGTATTTTTTCTTGATCTCGTATAATGTAACCTTCTTTCAATTTTTATCTTTTATTACTATTTGTATTTTCTTTTTTTATGTGCCTCAAAGTCGTGTAATCAAAGATTAGACGAAGTCAGGCTTTGCGAAACAAAACTCAAAGTCGGGAGACTTTGCGCAGCTGGTTTATTTTTTGTTAGGTAAAGTTTTTTCTAGAACGAAAAACATATATGCTTTTTCTTTCAAGAATTTATCAGGATTAATTGCTGCTGTTTCTTTTTCAATTTTACTATCAATGGATTTTTGTAAGTTACGAGTCATATAATACCACCTTGGTTTTTTATACCTTAGCTTCTCATATGCGAAATGTTTTATAGGTAAAAGCAATCTTTCAACAAACATATTAGTAAAAGATAAAGTAGGCAGAACGTTCAAAGTAATATCTCGTTCATAGATAATATTCCAATTATTTTCGTGAAGTTTTTGGCGAAAACGTTTCAAAATATGTCCACTTTTATTTATTCCATTATCATTTAGTCTAAAATAGTCTATAACAATCCATCTCCCATTAGATGATATGATTTCGTCTAACTTTTCAAAGGCTTCGTTCAGAGAGATATACTGTAATGATTCTGAGTTTATAACCGTTTTGTATTTGTTATTGGATTTAAATTGCTCAAATTTACAATGATGTGTTTTTAAATGCTTTAAGTTCTTATTTATGAAATCAATTTGGTTTTTATTTGGTGTTAAACTTTCAACATAAGAGTTTTTATGATAAATTAATTCAGATAATCCCCCTGTGCCACAGCCTACATCTAGAATAGGATTATTCATATCTACAATATGTTCAATAATATTTTCTGCATACTTCCTTTGTGCATCCTCAAATACTTTAAATGAAATTGCTTCACAATTAATAGAGGTGTCCTCGAAATAACCATAATGAAGCATATTATTATGTAATATTTTTGAATAGAGATATAATTCTAAGTCATATGTTGATTTATCAAACTTTGAATTCTGTTTTACAAACTTAGTTGCTCTTATCCATTCAAATGGATTTAGAAAAGATAAATATTTCATGGCTTAAATATTACTGTTTTATTAATTTTACCTAACGGTGACTGTATGGTTAGTGGCGTGTTAAACTCCTTAACTTTGAATTTAACAATAGCTTTTATAAAAAAGCAATTAATTTTATATTTAGCACTTTGCAGCCATTAACTATACAGATTGTTGTAAACAGTTTTTATTCAGTCACTTTTGAAAAAGTAGCTTTAAAACCATCAGAAGAGGGGTCATCAGAAATGACTAAAGTGCTTCCATTTATTGAAAAATCGTATTCCAAAATGTCAATAGAGATAAGATTCCCACTTAATGAAAATTCATACTCTCCAGTCGATTTTATTGGCGAAGAAGATACAGTATTATCTATTTCTACTTTTAGTTTATTTGGTTGTTGAAACAACCAAATAACTTTACCATTAGTGAAATTTTCTGTTGGTGAGAAACCAGGTTCAAATTTAATTAAAGACCATTTACCTAAAATTAAATTTTCTTGTTGCTCTACTTCTTTCTCATTACATCCTGTAAAAATAAAAAGTATTGTTAAAATTAAATACATATTTTTCATGATATTTTTATTTAGTGTTGAATTAGTAATTTTTGAATTCCAATTTCAGAATTAGAATTATATATTTTTAGTATATATAAACCATTAGGGATTTCAGTTATATTAAGTGTTGTATTATCATTTATAATACTAGCACTCTTTAATAAAGTACCAAAAACACTATACAAGTTTACTTTGAGACTAACTGAACTTTCAAAATGACAACTAATTGTAATTTCAGTTTTTGCAGGATTAGGATAAATTGAGAAGAATAAATTCTCACTATTTTCAACTTTTAAAGAATTCTTATTTTCTACTTGATCAGCAGATATTCTCGCAGATTTTAATCCACTTGTTGTACACGTTTCTATACTAGCATAAAAACCTGAACCATTTTTCGCATGAAAACCAGGTTTTAAAATAACTTCTGTACCAGCACTGTAATTAGCTGTGCCATTGTATTCAATAATATTACTTGCTGTAAGAGAAACTTTCGCTTTTTGATTATCCGTACTGCCACTAGAAACTTTTTGTGTAATACTCAAGTATGAAGGACAACTTGTTTCGCAGCTTACTACTACATTTTTTAAGTATGGTAGTGTAGCAATTGCATTTCTCATCCTTTCTCCTTGTTTCGAGGTAAAGTATTCCATGCAATTAATATCAGTATAAGACATGACATTTTTTTCATCGGGATTGTATGAATTACCATTGGCATCTGTAGCTGAACTATTCCATTCGCAAGTTGATTGGTTTACATTAAATCTTAAGTGAGGGTCAGCTGGTGTGTCAGTTACATAGTCTCCGCAAGTAGCAGAGTTAGAACCATTGACTAATTCAGGACAAGGATTGTCATTTCCTCCTTCATTATATGTTCCATGGTGTGTATGCCAAAGATATAAAACATGTCCCATTTCATGAGATATAACATGAGATTTTGTTAATGAATTATTAGGAGATTTCCAGTAACTACCAGAAACCCAAAATTCAGAAGACTCTCCAACACCATTTGCCCTACCTCCTGCACTTGAAGAATCATCAAATAAATAAATATCAATACCATCTTGATGATTATTTACACTGAAAATTGCAGTTGTTGGAGAGCTGTAATAATTGTCATTATTAATATAATCTATTTGATTATCCCAATTAAAAAATATATTGTGAGGATTAAAATCTTGATTTAAAATATTAAAAGCTTCATTAACACTTTCATTAGTTTGTCCTCCAGTTCCGTTACTTCGTCTGATTACATGAAAATATATTTTCAAACAATTGGAGCTATTATTTGCCCTTTTCATTAAGTCGCTTGAGTTTAAATTCAAGTTACTTGATGTCGAGGGGGTAAAACAAAAGTTTTGCCCTAATACAGAATTGAAATTCCAGATTAAAATTGCGATTAAAAACAGTTTTCTTTTTCTCATAATTTAAGGTCATTAATATTAATTTCTGAGTTCGAATTTTCGTTCTCAAATTGTTTACAACTAGTGTATATAAACCACTAGTGGTGCTTATTTCTATTATATCTTGTTTGGAGTGGTTCAATACATCCCAAATCGGCGTGTATTGTGTCACTCTTGTTTCCCAAGTGTTCTATAATCCAATAAAATAATATCTTAAGCTTCGGTTAAATTGCTTACAAAGATTTAGACTTTGGGGTCATCATCAATACTCAAATTTACACTAATTTTTTAAATGACAAAAAATAGCATCAATTTTTAATAGATAAATCTGAAATTTTATGTTGTAAAACTATTTTTCTTATAGTATATTTGCAGTGTAAAACAAAAGTATATACCATGTTCGATTTTGATCAGTATTTAGGATTTTTAGCATTTTTATCAATTTTAACCTTAGGATTTTGGTTAATGATTTTCTTATTGACCTTTGCCATCCCTTATTGGTTGGTAGGTTCTGCCTTGGAACACTTCAAAGAAAAGAGAGACGCTAAAAAAGCAAAAGCGGAAGAAGCATAAGTAAGCTTTCCTTTATATTAAATCAAAATCCAAAACATTGCTGTTTTGGATTTTTTTGTTTGTTACCCCTCAAAACCATCTCCAAAACCGCCACGTGGCGCATGTTTTTTCTTCTGATTGAAACGGTATGTAAACGATAGATTGTACGAACGCACGCGCCATCGGTAATAACTATCACTGTAAAATGTGGGTGTTGTCGATTCTAAATTGCGACGTTGTGTGTTAAAGAGGTCATTGACACTAAATGAAATAGACGCTTTTTCTTTAAAGAGGTCTTTACTAAATGCCATGTTTGAAGAAAACCGCCCTTCCCGTTTGTTGACGGCATCTATGCGAGGACCATTATAACTCAATCGTGTTTGCCATTCTACCTTTCCTGGCAAGGTGTATTTGTTATTCAAACGGATGAACCAGTTTAAGTTTTCGGAATCATAACTCAATCCTTTATAACTCCCTCTAATAATGGATTGATAAAGGTTGAAATTTACGTTCATATTCCATTTCTTAGTAGGACGATAAGTCAAGGTAAACTCAAACCCATAACGGTCGTTTTCAGCCAAGTTGATAGGCCCGCGTCGGATGATAGGCACACTTTGGCCATCCACCACAACTTCTTCGCCAGTATCTTCACTTACATAAGTGAACACATCGGTTGCATGGTTAAAATACAAAGAGGTATTGAGCGTTAAAATGTCAAATTTGTTTAGGTAGCCAATGTCAAACCCATCTGAATAACTTGGGGTGATGTTTGGATTGCCTTGAAATAAATTCGTTGCACTACTTCTGGAAGGAAACGGATTTAAAAATCGTGAGCGGGGTCGACTGATACGGCGGTTGTAACCTAAAGTTAAGCTTTGCGTTTCAGAGAACTCATAACCTAAATTAACCGTAGGAAAGAGTCCCACATAATTATTGTTGTTATATTCATTACTGCTCAGTTGTTGGATCGTCACTCGTGTCGACTCCAATCGCAAGCCGAATAAAAATGAAAATTTATCTTTTAATTTGCTCCCAAATTGGGAGTAAAATGCATTGACGTCTTCTTTATATATTAAGGTGTTACTCACGCCAGTATCCAATACAAAAATATCGTTTTCAGCAAATTCTAATGTATAATCCGTTGTGTTTTTACTGAACCGTCCATTATAGCCCGCTTCAAAACGACTGTGTTCTCCTATGGGAAGCGTGAAATCTGTTTTGAGTAAAACACGCTCTTGATCTTCTATGGTTTGAACCCGTTCGGCAACCACAGAATTATTATAAATGATGGAGTTTTCGTCTTCTGCACTGTTTTCAACTTGGAAATCTACAGTCAAGCGGTGTTCGCTATTGCCGTGAAACTGCTTGTCAAAATTAATAGAAAACTGTGTGGTTTCATCCGTTTCCAATTCGGGAGCATAGCGCAAGGATTGACTTACAAGTGTTTTGGATGCATCCAAGGTTTCAGCTCTGTTGAGGGTCTCATTGCTATTGTCACTTTTCCGAACTAAAAAAGCGGATGTTAAGGACGTGGTTGGGTTGATATACCACTCGATGCCGGTGTTGCTGTTAAACCCTTTTCGAATCCGATCAAAGGTGCGGTATTCATTCCGATACGTATTTGGATCGTCTTGAATAAGCAGTCCATCCTCGTCGTATTCAGTGTTAAAAAACTCCGTTTTTGTGGTCGAATTTCCGGGGTTATTTCTGTAAGAATATCCAGAGGTATTAAAGATATTTATAGTTCCTGTTCGGTAGTTAATATTTCCAGAAGCCCCTAATTGATCTGGATGCCCTGCATTTAGAATGATGGCTCCGTTTAATCCAAGAAGTTTGCTACGTCTCAAAATAATATTTAAAATTCCAGCAGTGCCTTCGGCATCATAGCGCGCAGAAGGGGAGGTGATAATTTCTACTTTTTCAATCGCATCTGCGGGCAATTGTCGCAAGGCATCTGTTGAATTTAGTCCCACTAAACCAGAGGGTTTTCCGTTTATTAAAATACGTACATTTTCATTCCCTCTCAACGCAACATTTCCTTCAATATCCACAGAAACAGAAGGCACATTGTCTAAAACATCACTCACGCTGCCGCCTCTTACGGTGAGGTCTTTGCCAACATTGTATATTTTTTTATCTAGTTTGATTTCAACCGTCGTTCTTTCAGCAATGATGTCAACAGCATCCAATGCTTGCAGATCTTCCGCCATTTTAAGCACGCCAAAATTAACATCTTGAGTGATGTTGTAGTTTAGTTTTGTAAGCGTTTCAAAGGAAAAATATTCAAAGGAAATAGTATAGACTCCTTTAGCAATCGAAATGCTAAAATTTCCTTCGACATCTGTAATACCCCCACCAATCATCTTATTTTCGCTTGGACTAAAAAAAGCGATGGTCGCATACTCAAGCGGAAGCTGGCTCTCTTTTTCTATGATAGATCCAGAGACAACAAAGCTGTCCACTTTTCTTTGCGCAAACAAAGAGCTATGAGCTAGAATTAGAGTAAGGGCAAATAAGAAATACTTATTCATAAATATCGGTTAATAGTGGGCACAAAAATAACTTCCTAAACAGTGTGTTCGGGTTAATATTGTGTTAAATAATAAGGGGTTACAGTGCCCTAAAGAATGTCTAGAATCCGCTCATTTGGGCGTCCAATTACGCCTTTATTGTTATGAATCACAATAGGACGTTCGATAAGTTTTGGGTGTGCTGCCATCGCCTCAATCAGTTCGTGATCTGACAATTCTTTGCCTTTGTAGTCCGACTTCCAGATCGCTTCGTTCTTACGCACAAGATCGATGGGTGCAATGCCTAAAACTGTAATGATTTCTTTCAATTCAGTTGCATCCAAAGGATTGGAAATATAATCAATAACGACATAGGGCTGTTCAGACGCTTGAACGGTTTCAAGTCCTTCACGCGATTTCCGACAGCGGTTGTTGTGGTAAATTTTTATCATAACGTATCTGGTTTTTCTTTTTGTCCCATAAGCATCAAATAGGCTTTTAAGAAGGGAGTAATTTCACCATTCATCACCGCATCTACATTGCCTGTTTCTTTAGCGGTTCGCACATCTTTCACAAGTTTGTAGGGATGCATGACGTAATTACGGATTTGACTTCCCCATTCAATTTTCATTTTTCCTGCTTCAATATCCTCGCGTTGCGCCAATTGTTTTTTGAGTTCAATCTCATACAACTGCGATTTAAGCATTTGCATGGCTCTGGAACGGTTGTCGTGTTGTGAGCGGGTTTCCGAACATGAAATTTGAATCCCTGAAGGCTTGTGGGTTAACTGTACTTTCGTCTCCACTTTATTTACGTTTTGACCACCAGCACCGCTCGAACGCGCGGTGGTGATATCAATATCCGCAGGGTTGATGTCGATCTCAATCGAATCGTCCACAAGAGGGTAGACATAGACCGAGGCAAAACTGGTATGGCGTTTGGCATTGCTATCAAAAGGAGAAATGCGCACCAATCGATGCACGCCGTTTTCACCTTTTAGCCATCCAAAAGCAAAGTCCCCCTCAATTTGAAGCGTCACGGTTTTGATACCAGCGACATCCCCATTTTGGAGGTTGAGCTCTTTGATTTTAAAGTTGTTTTTTTCTGCATACATCACATACATACGCATGAGCATATACGCCCAATCACAACTTTCGGTCCCACCGGCACCGGCTGTGATTTGTAATACCGCACTGAGTCCATCGCCTTCTTCCGAAAGCATGTTTCTAAATTCAATGTCTTCTAAGAAAGTGGAGGCAAGCTCAAATTGTTTTTCAACTTCTTCAGCAGTCGTTTCTCCTTCTTTATAAAAATCAAATAAGATTTCTAGGTCTTCTGTATAAGTTTGCGCTTTTTCAAAATCGCTTACCCATTTTTTATTGACTCGTAAAGATTTCATGAGCAGCTCGGCTGCTTTTGAATCGTTCCAAAAATCAGGTGAAAAGGTTTTTTCTTCTTCATTTTGAATTTCGATACGTTTGGCATCTAAGTCAAAGATACCTCCTCAACGCTCCAAGGCGCTCAAAAAGATCTTTTATGTGATCGTGTGTTATCATAATTTTATTTCGAAATACAAAAATAGAATTTATAGTATAGAATTAAAATTATATGTAGTTTTATATCCAAAATAAAATTCATGCAAATAGATTTAAGAAGCGATACCGTTACGAGACCGTCCAAAGGGATGTTGGACGCGATGAGGACTGCCAAATTAGGCGATGATGTTTATGCAGAAGATCCAACGGTAAATGCCTTAGAAGCTCGAGTAGCCGCTCTTTTTGGAAAACCAAAAGCCTTGTTTTTCCCTTCTGGAACGATGGCCAATCAAACGGCTATCAAACTCCATACTCAACCCGGAGAGCAATTGATATGCGATAAATATGCACATGTCTATAATTATGAAGGCGGTGGTGTTTCTTTTAATAGCGGAGTGTCGTGTCAACTTGTGGACGGACATCGCGGTATGATGACAGCAGCGCAAGTAGAAGCAGCAATCAATCCTCCAGATTTTTACCACAGTCCTTTGACTTCTTTGGTGACCTTGGAAAATACAACCAATAAAGGCGGCGGCGCGTGTTGGGATTTTAATGAGATTTCAAAAATCCGTACCGTTTGTGATGCCCATGATTTAGGACTCCATTTGGATGGCGCGCGTTTGTGGAATGCACTGGTTGCTAAATCTGAAAGCGCACTTCAATACGGTCAAGTTTTCGATACTATTTCGGTCTGTTTTAGCAAAGGTTTGGGAGCTCCAGTAGGCTCTATGTTGGTAGGGGACGAAGCATTGATGAACAAAGCCTTGCGTATTCGAAAAATGCTGGGTGGCGGTATGCGTCAAATAGGATCGCTCGCAGCAGCAGCTAATTATGCGTTGGACCATCAGTACGATCGACTTAAAGACGATCATCAAAAAGCCAAAGACATTGCAGAAGTACTGCAACAACTAGAAGCTGTTTTGAGTGTTGAACCTGTAGAAACTAATATTGTGATTTTTAAATTAAATCCGAACATTCCCGAAGCGCTGTTTTTAGACAATTTAAAAGCACATGATATTCTTGTAAGCGATATGGGAAGTGGGAAGCTAAGAATGGTCACACATTTAGATTATACCGATGCCATGCATGCCAATCTTTTAGAAATTTTACGCAAACCCTAATTATTTTTTGTAAGTTTAACGATTGAATAACTTAATCTAAACGGACATGAAACTCAAATTCCTCTCTCTAATTTTAATAAGTTCACTTTTTTCTTGTGATACTAAGACTCAGAAATCAATGTCAGAATTACCAAATGCTCCAATAGCAAAACAAATTCCTAAAAATTTAACAATGCACGACGATGTGCGTGTTGATGAATTTTATTGGTTAAACGATAGAGAAAATCCAGAAGTGATTGACTATCTCAATAAAGAAAACGATTATTATAACGCCCATACGGCGCATACCAAAAAATTTCAAACAGATTTGTTTGATGAAATGAAGTCTAGAATTAAGGAAGATGACAGTTCAGTCCCTTATAAATACAACGGCTATTGGTACATTACTAAATACGAAAAAGGAAAAGATTACCCTATCTACACACGAAAAAAAGAAACTTTAGAAGCGGCGGAAGAATTGTTGTTTGATTGTAATGAAATGGCCAAAGACCATTCGTATTTTAGATTGGTTGGCTTGAATATAAATTCTAATAACGATTTGATTTCTTATGGAATCGATACCACAGGCAGACGTCAATATACATTGCATATTAAAGATCTTAAAACCAACGAAGTTTTTAAGGATGAAATTTCAAATACGACGGGTGGAAGTACTTGGGCGAATGACAACAAAACCTTGTTTTATACACTGAAAGATGAAACAACGTTGCGTTCGGAAGCCATCTACAAACACCGATTGAATACAGATCCAAAATCAGATGAATTGATTTATGAAGAAACGGATGATACTTTTGGAGTCAGTGTTTATAAAACCAAATCCAAGAAATATTTGGTCATAGCGAGTTACAGTACCTTAACGACGGAATATCAGATTTTAAATGCCAACACACCTGATGGCGATTTCAAAATATTTCAAACGAGAACACGCGGTTTGGAATACGGTATTTCTCATTTTGAAGACTCCTTTTACGTCGTCTCAAATGCCGATGGCGCTCAAAACTTTAAGCTATCAAAAACATCGGAAACACAAACTGAAAAAGAATATTGGAAAGATGTGATTCCGCATCGAGAAGCAGTTTTACTCGAAGACATCGAAATATTTAAAGACTTTTTAGTGGTTTCAGAACGTGAAAACGGATTGAATCACATCCACATCAAACGTTGGGACGGTACCGATAGTTACTACCTTCCTTTTGAGAGCGAAACCTACACGGCTTACACCACCACCAACATTGACTTTGATACAACTGTTTTACGATACGGCTATCAGTCTTTGACCACACCTTCTTCTGTTATTGATTTTGACATGGTTACGAAAACCAAAACCATTCAAAAGGAACAAGAAGTATTGGGCGGAAAATTTAAAAAAGAAAATTATACGTCGGAACGTTTGTGGGCAACCGCTGCGGATGGGACTCAAATTCCGATCTCTTTAATACGCCGTGTGGATACTGAAAAATCATCCGAAACTCCATTATTATTATATGCTTATGGATCTTATGGAAGTACAATTGATCCGTATTTTTCTACGGTTCGAATGAGTCTTTTAGACCGTGGGTTTATTTTTGCAATTGCACACATTAGAGGAGGGCAGTATTTAGGTCGTCAATGGTATGAAGACGGAAAATTATTTAAAAAGAAAAACACCTTTTCAGATTTTGTGGACTGTTCAAAATATTTAATTGAAAATAACTACACTTCGTCCAAGCATCATTATGCGATGGGTGGAAGCGCCGGTGGATTGTTGATGGGAGCGATTATCAATTTAGCTCCTGAATTATACAATGGTGTCGTCGCTCAGGTACCTTTTGTAGATGTGGTCACCACCATGTTGGACGATAGTATTCCGTTGACCACTGGAGAGTATGACGAGTGGGGGAATCCAAACGAAAAAGAGTATTACGAGTATATGAAATCGTATTCACCTTATGATAATGTTTCCAATAAATCTTACCCTAATATGTTGGTGACAACGGGACTGCACGATTCTCAAGTTCAATATTGGGAGCCCGCAAAATGGGTGGCGCGCTTAAGGGCACAGAATAAAAACACATCTCAACTGTATCTTCAAACCAATATGGAGGCAGGACATGGAGGTGCTTCTGGACGTTTTGAAGCCTTGAAAGAAGTGGCAGCAGAGTATGCGTTTTTATTGGATCTTGAATCGATTTCAAAATAGATTTGAAAAAATTATTGTAATTTTGTAGCTTACTTAAATACACAAACTTGGTAAATAAAGATAAAATGATATTTGATAATGTATTAGAGCTCGTTGGAAACACGCCTCTTGTGAAGTTGAATACTATTTTGGCGGGTTCTCCAGGAACCTTTATTGCTAAATTAGAATGTTTCAATCCGGGACATTCTTCTAAAGACCGTATTGCACTTCATATTATTGAAGATGCTGAAAAAAAAGGCATCCTCAAACCAGGAGATACCATTATTGAAACAACCTCTGGAAACACAGGTTTTAGCATTGCGATGGTCAGTATTATCAAAGGTTATAAATGTGTATTGGCCGTCAGTTCAAAATCGTCCTTAGATAAAATTGACATGCTTAAGAGTATGGGTGCGAAGGTCTATGTGTGCCCAGCACACGTGAGTGCGGACGATCCACGTTCGTATTACGAAGTAGCAAAACGTTTGCATAAAGAAATTGAGGGGTCGGTATATATCAACCAATATTTTAACAGTTTAAATACAGAGGCACATTACCAATCTACGGGGCCAGAATTATGGCAGCAAACCCAAGGTAAAATCACGCATTTAGTAGCGTGTAGCGGTACAGGTGGTACCATCTCAGGGGCTGCAAACTATTTAAAAGAACAAAATCCAGACATAAAAATTATAGGAGTGGATGCTTATGGTTCGGTGTTAAAAAAATACCATGAAACCAAAGAGCTCGATTCCAATGAAATTTATCCATATCGTATTGAAGGGCTTGGTAAAAACTTGATTCCTACGGCCACTGACTTTGATTCGATTGATGAGTTTATTAAAGTCACGGATGAAGACAGTGCGCATACTGCAAGAGAGTTGGCACAAACGGAAGGCTTGTTTGCAGGCTATACGTCAGGAGCCGTTGTTCAGGCCGTCAAACAACTCAATCAAAAAGGTACTTTTAAGTCTACAGACGTTGTTGTTTTAATTTTTCCAGATCACGGATCCAGATACATGAGTAAAGTGTTTAATGACCAATGGATGGAAGATCAAGGCTTTTTTGACACTAAAAATGAGGTGGTTGCTCAAAGTATTGAGTTTATTAAGTAAATGACTTACACTTTTTTTTATACCAGATAATTAACATAAGATTCACCTCCTGTTTAATTGCTTAAATTATTATGTATTCATAATATTATTGTATAATTTTGTGGTGCAAACTAACTAGGAATCATGATGAGAGATTTATTCGAAAAGATATATAAAGACAAAGGTCCTTTAGGTAAATGGGCAAGCTATGCAGAAGGCTATTTTGTGTTTCCAAAATTGGAAGGTCAGATTTCTAATCGCATGAAATTTCAGGGGAAAGATGTCATCACTTGGAGTATAAATGATTATTTAGGACTTGCAAACCATCCTGAAGTTAGAAAAGTGGATGCCGAAGCTGCCAAAGATTATGGGTCTGCCTATCCGATGGGCGCTCGAATGATGTCTGGTCACACTTCGCTTCATGAGCAATTGCAAAATGAATTAGCGGAATTTGTAAGTAAAGAATCCACCTACCTCTTAAATTTTGGATACCAAGGAATCATGTCTACAATTGATGCATTGGTTGGGAAGGATGATATTATTGTGTATGATGTGGACTCGCATGCTTGTATTATTGACGGCGTTCGTTTGCACATGGGAAAACGATTTACGTATAAGCACAACGATATTGAAAGTTTAGAAAAAAACTTGGAGCGTGCCACCAAAATGGCTGAACATACAGGCGGTGGAATTTTAGTGATTTCCGAAGGTGTTTTTGGAATGCGAGGAGAACAAGGGAAGCTAAAAGAAATTGCAGCGTTGAAAGATAAATTCAACTTTAGATTTTTAGTGGATGATGCACACGGATTTGGAACGCTTGGAAAAACAGGCGCAGGCGCAGGAGAAGAACAAGGAGTTCAAGATGAGATTGATGTGTATTTTGCAACCTTTGCCAAATCCATGGCAAGTACAGGCGCTTTTATTGCCGCTAATAAAGAAATTATTGATTATTTAAAATACAATTTACGTTCACAAATGTTTGCAAAATCCTTGCAAATGCAATTGGTGAAAGGCGCTCTCAAACGTTTGGACATGCTTCGAACCATGCCCGAACTTAAAGAAAACCTTTGGATGATTGTAAATGCATTGCAATCAGGCTTACGAGAAAGAGGATTCGATTTAGGAACCACTCAAAGTTGTGTGACCCCTGTATATCTAAAAGGAAGTATTCCTGAAGCGATGGCCTTGGTAAAAGACCTGCGTGAAAATCATGGAATTTTCTGTTCCATCGTGGTATATCCAGTGATTCCTAAAGGACTCATATTGCTGAGGTTGATTCCAACTTCAATGCATACCTTATTAGATGTAGATGAAACCTTAAAGGCATTTTCTGTGATACGCGAACGCTTAGAAAAAGGTGTTTACAAGCGTCTTTCTGCCTCTGTTGCAGCTGAAATGGGGGAGTAAGTATTCTATAATTCTTTCCTAAACGTACATCGTTTTTTAATCAACACGGGATTGAAATCGCGCCATAATTTTTGGATGGCTAAATTGTCCGCTAATTCGGGAGTTCTACGACATTCTAAAATACCTTTCTCTTGAAAGGTTCTATGAAATGCGCTAAAAATAATGGAATGCACCCCTTTCTTTTGATATTCAGGATGGACGCCAATTAAATAGAAATTCACTTTTTTTGACTGCTTTGCTTTTAGAATATGAAAAATTCCAAACGGAAATAATTTACCGTTTATTTTTTGTAGTGCTTCTGCAAAAGAAGGCATTACTACACCAAAAGCAACCAATTCATCTGCCTCATTCACCACAAATTTAATGTATTCCGGATTGATGAAATTTAAAAATTTCTTCTTTAAAAATGCTTTTTGAATGTCTGTAATCTCTACAAACGAAGACAAGGATGCATAGCTTTGATTAAATAAATCAAACATCTTATCCGCATACGGCATGAGGTCTTTTGTTTTATTAAAATCCAAAGCCTTTAAGTTGTAACGATCTTTAATGACTGCTTCGAGTCGCTTTGAATCCGCAATTAAAATGTCACTAAACTGATGCTTATGTTCTACATATTCTTTTTCAATTTTAAAGTTCAATTGATTTAAGTGTTCCACATAATAGGGGTGATTATACCAAGAAACCATGGTGCCAATTTCATCATAGCCGTATGTTAGTACCCCAACTTTGTCTAAGTTAGAAAACCCAATAGGCCCTTCCATATAGCTTAAGTTGTGCGCTTTTCCAATGACTTCTACTTTGGCTAATAATGCTTTGGTAACTTCGATATCGTCAACCATATCCATCCATCCAAACCTAATTTTATGGCTATCTTTATTCCCGACTTCCAGCCAATTAATGATGGCCGCCACACGCCCTACAATTTCCCCATCTTTATAAGCTAGAAACAACTGCGCATCCGCATTTTGGAGTACGGGGTTCGTGTTTTTATCAAACACTTTAATCTCTTCGCTAATAATAGGGGGTACCCAATACTTAGAATCTTTGTAGAGTGAAAATGGGAACGTTACAAACTGCTTTATCTCTTTCTTAGAAACCGCTTTTTTAATGGTTATCATACTGCTTTAGTCCTCATCAAAATTAGTATTCTTTTTCTTCTTTTTTCTTTTGTCTACATTTTTGGAGCGCGATTTTCGTTCGCCTTGTTCTTCTGCAGACGTGCCATTGTCAGGTTTGTTTTTATCCTTGTGACGGTCCAGTCGGTACGAGGCTCCAAAATTCAGACTCATGACAGCAGGTGTGTTTTTAGTATTGAATGTGAGAGCCGTGTCTAGTTGTAAATTCTTATTCAACAAATAACCACCCCCAAATCGAAACAAATTATCTGCATAAAATTCACTTTTTATGCCTTGAGTTTCTCCAAAAATCACCCATTTTGGATTGAATGAATGTGTAAGCGTCAGAATGTATTGAAAATCTGTTTGGTCACTTCCAATCCGATCCAGCATAAAATTTGTGATAAACACCCATCCTCCAGAAAAATTATTCTGAGTGATTACAGTCCCACGATAACTGAGTCCTTCAACTGTCGGTGCTGTGTATGGATTGTCTTTGGTGTCATAATTTGCACCAGCAGCCACAGAAATAGCGGGAATCAAACTACTCCATTTGAATCCATTATTGGCGTGGTAACTGTATAAATTTGGTTTAGTTTCTTTGTTTTTATGGGGATCGTACACCAAGTATTTGGCTCCAAGGTTGAGGTTTTTGAAGTTTGCACGGCCAATTTCTACATCAACAAGTGATGAATAGGTTTGTGTGTCCTTCTGAAAAGTTCCTTGAATGTTAAATTCCAGAGCTTCTTTCCAAAATCCATAGTGGGCGGCAAAATCTACCCCATATCCAGAGACTTCATACTTTGGATAGAGACCTCGTTTTTCTTTAACTAGATACGGGCCTACTTCAAACTGTAAGACTTTGGTGCCCACAGAAAATGCGCTCTGAGAAGCGCCCGGTCGGTTTGAATTTATAACATCGGTATATTGTGCCTGCGCTGTGCTACATAAACATAGGAGTGCAGTAAAAGTAATGAGCTTAGATAGGATTTTCATTTAAAAAGACTTTTACCAAACCTACATATTTTTTTTATATTTTTAATTAATAAGATGTAATTTCTTAATGGATGGCTCTCTTTTTTCTTGTGGGTGCAATCATTTTATATAATAATTTATGAAACGAGTAGGCTAAAATTATTATCAACTAAGGAATGATTAATAGCGAACCTGCCTGCGACAGGCAGGCAGCATGTGTCCTTAAAAAAACAATAGATATAGACACATAAAATAAAAATAAGAATTGTATTTTTGAAAAAATAATCTACCGATGTTACAAACTGCGTCTTTTATTGGATTGCTGAAAACGCTCCTAATTTTTGTTTTGGTCTATACCATTTTTAAGTATTTGATGCGCTTATTTGCGCCGTTTATAATGAAGTCTATTGCCAAAAAAGCAGAAGCTCATTTTAGAAATCAATCCGCTCCAAAACCACCAACCCAAAAGGAAGGTGATATTAGTATTGATAAAATGCCAAATTCTAAAACTTCAAATAATGATGTTGGAGAATATGTCGATTATGAAGAAGTTGAATAAATAACATAGACTATGAACCTTAGCTTAAAACAATTTGGCACCCATTTTTTAGTGATTTTAGGGTTTGTTCTTGTTGCTGTTTTGTATTTTAACCCCGTTCTGAAAGGTCAAAAAATCTATCAAAGTGATATTGTTCAATACACTGGGATGGCCAAACAGCAAATCGATTTTCGAAATGCTTATGATGCTGAATCCTATTGGACCAACAGTGCTTTTGGGGGTATGCCAACCTATCAATTAGGGGCTAAATATCCTCATAATTACATTAAGCAACTGGATTTAGCGCTTCGTTTTTTACCACGCCCAGCGGATTATCTCTTTTTATATTTATTAGGGTTTTACATCCTGTTATTGGTTTTAAAAGTTGACTACAAAGTCGCTGTTTTAGGAGCGCTCGCCTTTGGGTTCTCCACCTATTTGATTATTATTTTAGGAGTTGGACACAATTCAAAAGCCCATGCAATCGCCTATATGCCGTTGGTGTTATCAGGAATTATTTTGACCTATCAAAAACGGTATTTTTTAGGATTTATATTGACCGCAGTTGCGTCCGGTTTAGAGCTTGTGACCAACCACCCTCAAATGACGTACTACTTAGGTTTTTTAATCATAATTTTAGGATTCTCGTATTTGTTTCAAGCTGTCAAAGAAAAAGAACTTCCAGCATTTTTCAAAGCCTCAGGCATTCTGTTCATTGCAGCTGTTTTAGCCTTTGGAATGAACGCTACTAATTTGATGGCCACCAGCGAATATGCCAAAGAAAGCACCCGTGGACAAAGTGAACTGACCATCAACTCCGATGGCAGTAAAAAAGAACAAACAACAGGTTTGGAGAAAGCCTACATCACGCAATTTAGTTATGGGAAATTAGAAACTTTTAATCTGTTCATTCCCCGATTTATGGGCGGTGGTAATAGAGAAGATATTGGAAAAAATTCTGAGACCTACAAAGCTATTAGAGCTATGGGAGCATCGCCTTTACAAGCACTTCAAATATCTAAAGAAGCACCGATGTATTGGGGCGATCAACCTATTGTGGAGGCGCCTGCTTATATAGGAGCCGTTGTGATTTTTCTTTTTGTATTGGCTTTATTTCTATACCATGGCCGTTTCAAATGGTGGCTGATTGCAGGGGTATTGATGTCCTTGCTATTATCCTACGGAAAAAATCTATCGTTCCTCACCGATTTTTTTATTAATTATATACCACTCTATAATAAGTTCAGGGCAGTAAGTTCCATTCAAGTCATTTTAGAACTTTGTATTCCACTGTTAGCAACCTTAGGGTTGGCACGATTATTTAATAAAAATGTGAGCTCTGAAACGAAGTTGGATGCGTTAAAATATTCTCTTAGTATTGTGGCTGGTTTGACCCTATTTTTTTTAATTTTCAAAAATTTGTTGTTTGATTTTGTTGGGATGAGCGATGGACAATTTAATGAGCCTCTTCTAGAAGCTTTACGTATGGATCGTAGTGCTATTTTCACAGAGGATGCATTACGAACTTTGTTATTGGTCTTAGCTGTAGCAGGTTTGATTTTCGCCTATCTCAAACAAAAAATAGCTCAAAATACCACGATCATTATTTTGGGTGTTATTCTTATTTTTGATCTGGGAGTGGTAGACCGTCGCTATGTGAATAATGACAATTTTGTTTCTGCAATTAAAGTAGACCGTCCGTATCAAGCAAGTAAAATTGATAAAGAAATATTAAAAGACACCACAAATTTCAGAGTCTTTGATATGTCCGACAATTCTACGAAATCTTCTTATTTTCATAACTCAATAGGAGGGTATCATGCCGCTAAATTGAAACGTTTTAAAGCCTTGCAAGAATTTTATATTGATAAAAACAACTTTGAAGTTCTTAATATGCTCAATACAAAGTATATCATTTATCAAAACAAAGAAGGGAAAGTGCTGTATTTTGAAAATGAAAAAGCAAATGGAAATGCTTGGTTTGTAGATGCTATTGAAACCTTTGAAACCGCAGATGATGAAATTTTAGCTTTCGATAAAATAAACACACTAACAACTGCGACTGCCAATTCTTCAGAACTGAAGTCGCAACGTTTTGCAAAAGATTCCACCGCTTCGATCCAATTGGTGAACTACAAGCTCAATCACCTCGTATATAAAACTAAAAACACTGAAGATGGATTTGCTGTATTTTCGGAGGCGTATTATAAAAATGGTTGGAACGTTACTATTGATGGTGTCGAGGTAGAACATTACAATGTGGACTACGTACTTCGTGGCTTGGAAATTCCGAAGGGAGCACACACAGTGGTGTTTAGATTTAATCCAGCCGTTGTGAAAACAGGTTCAAATATTGCCTTAGGGAGTACCATTTTATTGGTGTTGCTAATTCTAGGTCAAGGACTTCTAATTTATAGAAAACGATCGTGAAAAAGGTGCTCCTCATTACATACTATTGGCCACCTGCTGGTGGACCGGGCGTTCAACGTTGGTTGAAGTTCGTCAAGTATCTGCCCGATTTTGGCATAGAACCCATTGTTTATTGTCCAGAGAATCCAAATTATCCCATTACGGATGCTTCGTTATTAGCAGATGTAAGTTCCAATTTAACGGTTTTAAAAACACCGATTAATGAACCCTATAAATGGGCGCAATTATTTTCTAAGTCCAAAACATCAAACCTGTCTAAAGGGCTTATTTCGAATCAAAAAAAACAATCAATTCTAGAAAAATCACTCCTTTTTATCAGAGGGAATTTTTTCATACCAGATGCGCGAGTCTCTTGGGTACGTCCTTCGGTGTCGTTTTTGTCGGACTATATTACGGAGCATCAAATTGATACGATTGTCACCACGGGGCCGCCTCACAGTTTGCATCTGATTGGGTTGAAATTAAAACAAAAACATGCTATCAAATGGGTGGCGGATTTTAGAGATCCTTGGACGCAAATAGGGTATCATAAAAAATTAAAGCTAAGCTACTTTGCTCAAAAAAAACATAAAAAATTAGAAACTACTGTGCTTCAAACCGCAGATGAAATAGTGGTAACCAGCTTCAAAACTAAAACAATATTTTCAGAATTAACTACCAGACCAATAACAGTTCTTACCAATGGTTTTGATTTTGAAATCACCAACGATAGCACATTAGATTCAAAGTTTACACTATCACATATTGGGTCTTTACTAGAAGGACGCAATCCCTATATTTTATGGACCGTTTTATCGGACTTGATAAAAGATTCCGATGAATTTGCTTCGGTGTTTCAACTCAATTTTATTGGATCGGTCAGTGCAGAAGTGATGGATGCCGTTCGGATTTATGGATTAGAAAACTACATTAATAATATTGGATACGTACCTCACAACGAAGCTTTAGATTATCAGAAAAAGACGCAATTATTATTGCTTATTGAAGAAAATTCAAAAGAAACGGAATACATTATCCCAGGAAAATTATTTGAATATATGGCGTCTAAACGCCCCATAATCGCTATTGGCCCTCAGGCTTCGGATATAGAAAAAATATTAAACCAAACCAGATCTGGATCTTATTTTAGATATGACGAAGCCGCGGCACTCCGCACACTTTTGTTAGAGCATTTTGATGCCTATAAGACACAGCAATTAAATGTAGATTCAAAGGGATTAGAGGGCTACAGTCGTAAATCGTTAACCCAACAATTGGCTCAAAAACTTCTTGATTAAACATAAAAACTCCGTAGTGATGTGGGATATTCATCTACGGAGCTTTCAACTAACTAACTAATTATTTTCTTCGTCGCACTGATGTTTTCTTTGAGTTCACTCTCGGCGTTCTTTGGGCGACTGTTTTTGAATTTCTTGTGACCGCTTTGTTGCGGTTCACTTGATTCGGTGTATTTTTTCGTGCTCTCTGATTAGAAGTTGCAACGCGATTATTTGATCTATTTGTTGATGATCGTGTTGATCGTGTTGTTTGACGGTTCTCAGAGCGCGTAGTGTTGTTTATCGACCTTCTTGTAGTTCTGTTGGTTCTATAGCGGTCACTATGGTTTGATCGGTTGTTCGCGACTCTATTTTGATCCCGTCGATTTCTATACACATTCGGACGACGATTGTTTCTGTACGGTCTTTGGTACTGATACCTGACAGGTGTATAATGTCTTCTATACGGAGTCTTGAAAATCACACAATACTGAACATTTGGTACGCTGTAATACGAATACCATACGCTTGGCGTATAGTAACGTTGATTCACGTAGCCATTACAGTGTGAATTGTTGTAGCGATCGTAGTTAATACGCATGTTGCCAATCCAAGACACGCGGCCTCTGTAGTCATAATTTACATGCACATTTCCAGCTTGGCTGATACGCCCATAATAATCATAATATATAGGGGTGTTTTCAATTTGAATGACGGCTCCATAATTATCATATTGGACATAGCCTGCATAATCATAGCCTGTATTGAAACTGATGTTTATTCCATTATGATTTGAAAATTGAATAGAATTTTGACGCTGTCTGAGCACATTAAAATCAAATTGTCCATCTTTAAAAATAGCAAATTCAATCCCTTGTTCATTAAATACAAAAGAATTACTAGTTCTCGTATGGTTAGAAACTGTGCTTGCAGAAACGGTTCCGAATAAGGTTAAAGTGACGAGGGCTAAAAATAATTTTCTCATAATACAAAGTTTTAAAAGTTAAACACAACTCTGTATTACCAAACAGCATGCCAAGAATCACATGCCTAGTTTATTTGACTGATGGTCAAATAAATAAATTAAAAAAACTCAATTTAATTTACTTTTAAGAAATTCAGCTGTTGAAGATTTTTTGGATTTGGTTATAAATTCTGGTGTGCCTTCAGCCAATACATAGCCGCCGTTGGCACCGCCTTCAGGACCTAAGTCAATCACATGATCGGCACATTTAATCAGTTCTAAATTATGCTCGACAACCAATACAGAATGCCCTTTATCAATCAAGGCATTAAAGGATTTGAGTAGTTTTTTAATGTCATGAAAATGAAGTCCCGTGGTGGGCTCATCAAAAATAAACAAACCAGTGTCTGCTTTAGACCCTTTTCCTAAAAAGGAGGCAAGTTTGATACGTTGTGCTTCACCGCCAGAGAGGGTTGAAGAACTTTGTCCAAGCGTCACATAACCCAGCCCCACATCTTGAAGTGGCTGTAGTTTTGTTTTGATCTTAGTCACGTTGTGTGTATCAAAAAAGGCAACTGCATCGTCAATGGTCATGTTTAATACATCATCAATTGTTTTGTCATGGAACTTAATTTCCAACACTTGTTTCTTAAAACGTTTTCCATCACAGTCGTCACAAACAAGTTGAACATCTGCCATAAATTGCATTTCTATGGTCACAGTCCCTTCGCCTTTACAAGTATCACAACGACCGCCATCCACATTAAATGAAAAATGTTTGGGTTGGTAATTTCTTAAAACACTTAATTTTTGCTTCGCGAATAACGCCCGAATGTCATCATAGGCTTTGATATACGTCACAGGGTTAGAACGTGAAGAACGTCCGATGGGATTTTGATCGACAAACTCGATAAATTTAACGGTACTAAAGTTGCCTTCAATACTCGTGAATTCGCCCGCCTTTTCGCCATAGCCTCCAATGGATTTAAGAAGTGCTGGATAGACAATTTGTTTGACAAGCGTACTTTTACCACTTCCAGAAACACCCGTCACAACCGTGAGCATGTTTAGTGGAAGGGTCACATCAATATTTTTTAAATTATGTTCTCGCGCGCCTTTGATGGTTACACTGTATTTTGACGTCCGACGTTTTTTGGGAACTTCAATTTCCAAAGTTCCATTGAGGTACTGAGCTGTTAAAGTATTACTTTTTAAAAGCGATTTGTAAGTCCCACTCGCCATCACTTCGCCACCAAAAGTACCTGCTTCAGGTCCAATATCGATGACATAATCGGCTGCTGCCATGATAGCTTCGTCGTGTTCCACCACAATCACTGTGTTTCCTAAATCCCGCAAGGCATTCAGTACATTGATCAGGCGTTCGGTATCTTTAGAATGCAGTCCAATACTTGGTTCGTCCAAAATATACATAGATCCCACAAGACTGCTCCCAAGGGAGGTGGCCAAGTTGATCCGTTGACTTTCGCCCCCAGACAAGGTGTTTGATTTTCTGTTTAAGGTCAGGTAATCCAGTCCTACATTGGATAAAAATTCCAAGCGGTTATTAATCTCTTTGAGCAATCGTTTAGCAATTTCTCGTTCTTTCGCATCTAGTTTGATGGTCTTAAAAAATGCAATGATATCTTTAAGCGATAATTCCACCAAATCGGTAATGGAGGCACCTCCAACTTTTACAAAATTGGCTTCTGGTCGTAAGCGTTTTCCGTGACAATTTCCACATTTTGTTTTTCCGCGATAGCGAGATAACATCACTCGGTTTTGAACTTTATAAGCTTTGGATTCTAATTCGGCAAAAAAATCATTTAAACCTGTAAAATGAGAATTCCCAGTCCATAATAACTTTTGGTGTTTGGCTTCTAATTCAAAGTAAGGTTTATGAATTGGAAAGTCAAATTTATGGCTGTTATTGACCAGCTGATCTCTGTAATATTTCATGCTTTCACCACGCCATGGAAACACCGCATTTTCATAAACTGAAAGGGAGGTGTTTGGAATGACGAGGCTTTCATCAATTCCGATGACATCGCCATAGCCTTCACATTTTGGGCAGGCGCCATAGGGGTTGTTAAAGCTGAATAAATGCGTATTGGGTTCTAAGAATTTTTGACCATCGAGCTCGAATGAATTGCTAAATTCACGGGACTCCGAAGTCTCTATTTTTTCAATTTGACAACGTCCTTTTCCTTCAAAAAACGCCATTTCAATCGCATCTGCCAAACGGTTGTAAAAATCTTCTTCGCCTTTTACAATAATCCGATCGACAACCAAACTGATTGTTTTTGGTAATTTTTTAAAATCTTCAATCTGCTCAATACGCTCGACGGTATCGCCCACTTTGATTCTTGCAAATCCTTGGTGTTGCAGAGCCTGTAGTTTGTTTTCTAGCGTTCGCCCTTCTTCCAGATGGATGGGAGCAAGCAGCAGCAGTTTGTCGCCTATTTCAAGCGTTTTGATATAATTGATCACATCGCTGGTTGTATCTTTTTTCACTACATTATTAGAAATAGGGGAATAGGTTTTCCCGATACGCGCGAATACTAATTTTAAATAATCATAAATTTCGGTGGTAGTTCCAACGGTGGAACGTGGATTGGTAGAATTTACTTTCTGTTCAATCGCAATCGCCGGCGCAATGCCTTTGATATAATCGACATTTGGTTTGTTGAGACGCCCCAAAAACTGCCGTGCATAACTCGATAAACTCTCCACATAGCGTCGTTGGCCTTCAGCATAGAGGGTGTCAAACGCTAAGCTTGATTTTCCAGATCCAGAAAGTCCTGTGATGACAACCAATTTGTGTCGTGGAATTGCAACGTCTATATTCTTTAGGTTGTGCAATTTTGCACCCTTAATTAGAATGTGCTCTTTTGGACTTAGTTTTGAAAGGTCTAGTGGCATTTATTGAGTTAAAATTTGGTTGCAAAGATACCATTAATATAAAAAATATTAAAGCGGTCTTTGTTCTTCTTGCGATTAAAAACTAAAATAAATTTGTGTAATTAAATAGATTGTTCTTATATTTGATAAAATAACTCTTAATAAACGCTTATAGAATAACATTACTTTTCAATTTTAATCAAACCCAGTACACCAACGGTGTGCTATTAAAAGTAATGTTATGAATTCTAAATCTATTAGCGATGCCACTCTCGTAAGTCAATACATTCAAGGTGATGAACTGTCTTTATCGGTGCTCATCAAACGCCACCAACAACGGTTGTACAGTTTTATCTATTCCAAGGTTTACGACCGCGATGTGACGGAAGATGTTTTTCAGGATACCTTTATAAAAGTGATTCGCACCCTGAAACGGGGCAATTATAATGAGGAAGGTAAATTTTTACCTTGGGTGATGCGTATTGCACACAACCTCGTGATTGATCATTTCAGAAAAAACAACCGCATGCCGAAGTTTAACAACAGCGGTGATTTTGATATTTTCTCTGTACTCAGTGATGGCGCTCTAAATGCGGAAGGTGAATTGGTAAAATCTCAAATTGTTGAAGACATCAGAGCCTTGGTAGAGGAGTTGCCAGAAGAACAAAAAACGGTTCTCGTGATGCGTATGTACAACGATATGAGTTTCAAGGAAATCTCCGAAAACACGGGTGTGAGTATCAATACGGCTTTGGGACGGATGCGTTATGCCTTGATCAATCTTCGTAAATTAATTGAAAAACACAATATTGTTTTGACAAATTAATTGCCTGATAAAATAAAGTATATATTCTGTCGTTGTAGTATTAACTAACTAACAATGACAGGCTCATGGCAAAACTTTACACTGAAAAATTCTCTAATTCTAACACATTTAAACCCAAGACAGAAACCATAAATTTCCTTTTGAATTATTCAAAAGCTTTGAAAGTCTCTGTTTATAAAGGACTCAAATTTGAATCTGTAATGAATTAGAATACGATCTTGTAAATCCTGACAGTTGTTGGGATTTTTTTTGTTCCGCTAAGTTAGGAAATTGACTTATGTTGTAAGGAATGTAAGTTTGAGTTAGTGGGTTGATAAAAAAACCGTCAATTTTAAAAGTTTATTTTCAGCTAGTTCTGATAAAAACACTTTCATTAAGAAATTTTTTTCAAAAAGTCGTTGAATTCAACTCTTTTTCTACTGTTTAGCTCTTGAATCGCCAATCTTTGACACCACTAAGTACAACTTAGCGGGAGCGCAAACTAGCGGCATCAGGGGTTTTTACAACTTTGAATGTAGAACGATTGTTTTCGTTAGAAATTCCTGTTGATGCAAAACTGAAAGTAATAAAACTGAATACGATTAATATAAAAGTTAACTTTCTCATATTAATCAGCCATCATTTCTTTCAAAAACGAAGCACAAGATTGCCCTACTATTGTAAGAGTCCTTCCCAAGAATAAGAAGACCCATCAGTAAAAGTAATTTTAAATTTTCCTCTCAAAGTACAATCTTTTAAAGCTAAAAGCTGTGAATCAGATAATTGATTCTCATTAAAGCTAAATGTGTAATCATTTGAATTTTCAAAAGCTAATTTCTCAAAACTAGTTTCAGAAATTTTCCCAATAGATTCATTAGAATTTGCGAAAGCAAATGCTCCTACTAGCATAAAAGCTAGTGCAAAAAATACATTTTTCATCGTTATTTGTTTTTAACGGTTAATTTGCCAAACTATACATTTTTTTGGTCTTCGTAATTCGGCACGTAGACTATTCTACATTTTTTTAGACCTGCTGGTATTCAGTTTTCCACTTTTTGAGAGTCAATTTACAATGTTTTATTTTTCTCTTTAGAAATTCCGTAAATCGGATGATTATTAAACTGCTCTGTTTCGGTGTCCAAATGGCTACCAACGTGTTTGTATAAGAAACGTAGGGCCTAGATAAGCAATACGTTTCGGTTTAAATTAATGTTTGTAAATAACAAGAGCATTTGAATTTAATTTCAAACGCCCTATGTTTTTTATACCGTGTTATGGGCTGTTATTCCTCATGTTTCCCAACAGGTCCTTCTATCTTCTTACATACTTTTTGTTCATTGAAAATTTTACATTTTACAAAATCGGAAATCCCGCCTCCTTTTATTTTTATAGGATTATAGCAAACGTAATATCCTTCTCTTACGCCATTTTTATATTCTAATGGGAAATTAATACTATTTACAGTCTTTTGATAAAGTTTCTCATTAGCTGCTTTTCCAAGTTTGCAACCAGTATTATAACCTTGAGTGTAATAATCTTTTTTTACTTGTCCATAAGCAGAAATCCCTATAGTGAATAGTGCTAATATTAATATTTTTTTCATTTCTAATTAATTTCTAATTAACGCAACAGTATTTTAAAAGGAGTTCTGTTACTTGCAAAAAAAGCCACTAAAGAACATCAATTTCTATAGTTTCTCCTATTTTATGAGCATTTTAATATGTTTATTTACTCTTTTATCTTTTTCTTCCAAGCAGAGTTGATTCTCGGATATGGTTGAACTTCGGTTTTAATTGCCCATAACTAGTTATATGTCAACAAAAGGGTGTGTTAACGGGCATATATTCCGGGATAACACAACTTTTTGTTTGTCATTATTTATTTTATTTAATTTTTGTAATACCATATCCAACAGCTTTTGCATCTCCATTATATCTTTTCTTTAGAGCAACTCAATACCTCCCAAACAGGCGTATATCGAACCACTCTAGTTCCCCAACTGTTCTATAATTCTAGCAAAATAATATCTAAACTTCGGTCAAGCTACTTACTAAGATTTAGATTCGGGATCTTCATCACTCAAACCTATGACATATTTTTAAAACTTCCAAAAAATACGCAACAAATTTCAACTTAAATAACTGACAGTAAATTACTTGCATTTTAAAATAAATAAATAATATGGGAAGTGAAATAAATGAAATAGAGGGTGTTTCACCCTTTCTAAAGTGTGTTTTAAATAGTGGAAACTTTAAGATTCGTTCCACCAACGAGAATTTTTGGAGTTATTTATAATAGGCATCAATCACAGACTTCCGACCAATGGTTTTGGTAATGACATCCGCGTCTAAATTCCACCCACGGGCAGGGGAGTACTCACGGCCATACCAAATGATTTGCAAGTGCAAATCGTTCCACAATGCTTCAGGAAATAGGCGTTTGGCATCTTTTTCCGTTTGCACTACATTTTTACCATTGGTCAGGTTCCAACGGTACATGAGGCGATGAATGTGTGTGTCCACAGGAAATGCAGGCACACCAAACGCCTGTGCCATCACCACACTCGCCGTTTTATGACCCACGGCAGGCAAGGCCTCCAAAGCACTAAAACTCTGCGGTACTTCTCCGTTATGGGATTCTATAATGATTTTTGACAAGCCATAAATCCCTTTACTTTTCATGGGGGACAATCCACAAGGCCGTATAATAGCTTTGATTTCTTCCACCGTTAGTTTCACCATGTCATAGGGGTTGTCGGCTTTGGCAAATAGAAGGGGCGTAATCTTATTCACACGCACATCTGTACATTGTGCCGATAACAACACTGCAATCAAAAGGGTGTAGGGATCTTTATGATCTAGGGGAATCGGGATTTCAGGATAAAAATCTTTTAAGGTTTTTATAACAAAATTTACCTTCTCAGTTTTTGTCATTCGTTTATCTTTGTAGTGATAACCAAAGATACTAATTATGACAACATTACAAATAGGCGATACGGCACCAAATTTTCAATCCTTAGATGAGGCGGGAAACACCATTTCTTTAGCAGATTACAAAGGAAAAAAACTGGTGTTGTTTTTCTATCCGAAAGCGAGCACTCCTGGATGCACTGTTGAAGCTTGTAATTTAAGTGACAATTACAGTCGTTTTACAGCCCAAGGTTATGATGTTCTTGGTGTGAGTGCCGACTCTGCCAAACGCCAGTCCAATTTCAAAGAGAAATATGGATTTCCCTATCCTTTGTTAGCGGATGAAGACAAAACAGTCATCAACGCCTTTGGTGTTTGGGGTCCTAAAAAATTCATGGGCAAAGAATACGACGGCATTCACCGTACTACTTTTGTCATTGACGAAGCAGGTGTGATTGAAGACATCATTCTCAAAGTTAAAACCAAAGAACATACAGGGCAGATTTTAAAATAAAAATAAAAAAAGCGACCAACAGGTCGCTTTTTTTATGAATTTATGGAGCACTTCTAAGCTTCGTACCCAAACAACTTTTGTTCTTTGATGATATCGGAAACCCCTTCAGGGAGCATTTTTTCCCAACCCGGCTCGGCATTCGAAATCATTTTCAAGACTTTTCTTGAGAAAATATTCAGAATTTCAGGATCGTAATTTTTAATATCTACCAGTTTTCCATTGAATTTGAAATACTTATAAAGTTCCTTCATACGTGGATGTACCTTCAAATCTTCACTGGTTGTCATGGTGTTGTTTTCATTTAACATGGGATACAAATAGATTTTGAGATCCTTGTTAAATAGTTTTCCAAACGCCTCCAAAATACCACCACTTAAATGGCGGTAATATTTCTCATCAAAAATATCAATTAAGTTATTGATCCCCATCGATAAGCCCATACGGTTTTTGGTATAGAGATTGAAATATTCTACAAGTTTGTAATACTCTTGAAAGTTAGAAATCAAAACCGTTTGTCCCAAAGAACCTAGCAGTCGGGCTCGGTCCATAAAATCCTGTTCATCAATTTCACCCCCAGAAGCCCTGAGGTTGGATAAGGTGATTTCAAAAACCACGCGCGTATTTTCTTTTTGAACTTTATTCTCGTTTAAAAACATTTGATATGATTTCTCATACATATCCATATTAACCTTTGTAACAGGTCTGAAACTTCCTCTAAAGGCTAAGATGTTTTTCTTATACAATACCCGTGCAGGCAATACATTGTTGCCATCAGGAGCAAACATGACGGCATCCGTCATCCCATTTTTTAAGAGCTGTAAACTCATCAGTCGGTTATCCACCTCTTTAAAGTCAGGTCCAGAAAAATTGATAGTATCAATTTCTAACTGGTCTTTATCAATGTGATCGTATAAATATCTTAATAATTTTTTTGGTTGATTGTATTTATAAAACGCACCATAAATCAGGTTGGTTCCTAGTTTTCCGAGCGTTTCTTGTTGCAATCGTGCATCGGTTTCTTTGAATCGAATGTGCAATGTAATTTCGTTGTATTCTTCTTGCTCGGAATCAATTTGATAGCGTATTCCAACCCATCCGTGGCCTTTAAAACGTTTTGCAAAATCAATCGTTGCGACGGTATTCGCATAGCTGAAAAACATTTTATTAGGATATTCATCACGAGAAAGACGATCTTCAATCAACATCACTTCATGAGACAGCATTTTTTTCAAGCGATCTTCGGTTACATACCGATTCTCTTTTTCGGTTCCATAAATCGCATCACTAAAGGATTTGTCGTAAGCAGACATGGCTTTTGCAATGGTTCCTGAAGCACCTCCAGCTCTGAAAAAATGCCTTACCGTTTCTTGTCCGGCACCAATTTCCGCAAAAGTTCCGTAGATATTTTCATTCAAATTTATTCTTAAAGCTTTGTCTTTTAATGAAGGAATGCTTTCAATGATAGCATCTCCTTTAAGCGTTATTTCCATCTTTAAAATTAACGGGGTTACCTCACAAAGGTATCACTTTAGAATAGCTTACAAAAAAAATAGTCTATTTTTGTTGAAATTAATCATTCATTGAAAATTACATTTTTAGGCACGGGAACTTCACAAGGGATTCCAATTATTGGAAGCACGCATCCCGTATGTTTGAGTGAAAACTCTAAGGATAAACGTCTTAGGGTGTCGGCACTGGTTCAATGGGACGATTTTTCGGTCTTAATTGATTGTGGTCCAGACTTTAGACAACAGCTCTTACGTACCGATTGCACCCAAATAGATGCCGTTCTGTTCACGCACGAACACAGCGATCATACCGCAGGTTTGGACGATTTAAGACCTTTTTTTTACAGACAAGGTGCCCTCGATGTGTATGCACACGAACGCGTTTTGAAATCGCTTTACAAACGATTTGATTATATTTTTGTCACCGAAAATAAATACCCCGGGGTATTGACTTTGAATGCACATCCAATTACGGATGCTCCTTTTTCTGTGGGCAGCAAAGAAATACAGCCCATCAACGTGCTTCACAATTCACTGCCCATTTTTGGCTTTCGAATGGATGCATTTGCCTACATCACCGATGCAAAAACAATTTCAGACTTGGAAGTTGAAAAGCTTCAAAATTTAGATGTTTTGGTTATTAATGCCTTGCGAATTGAACCGCATGTCTCTCATTTTAATCTCGAAGAAGCCTTGGCATTTATCAAACTGGTCAAGCCAAAAAGAGCTTTTTTGACGCATCTGAGTCATCATTTAGGCTTTCATGAAGCCGTGCAAAAAAACCTACCGCCAAACGTTTATCTCGCTTACGACCAACTACAAATATCTATCTAAAATGAAAGGAAAAATATACCTTTATTTATTCATGTTTTCAATCTTAGTCAATGTGTTCCAGTATGTGAACTCCAAAGCCATTATTGATAAATATGAAAAAGACATTAAAAAATTTAAAGCTAAAATTGAAGCCTTGGAAACCTCAAATTCAGAAGCCACTCTTTTAGAGGTTGAAAAGGAAACAGACGTATCTACTGAAGAATCTTCGTTATAGTTGTTCTAAATTTTAGTTGAAATCCAATCTCTTAATTCATAGAAGTTTTGAGGGGCGACACCATGTCCCACAGGGAATTCGCTATAAGTATGTTGGATGTTTAAAGACTTCAAAAACACAGGGGTTTGTCGTGCCCAATCGATGGGAATCACTTGATCCATACTACCATGAGAACAGTAGAAATTCAGGTTTGAATAATCCAATTCCTCTAAATTTTCAGGGAGAATGTCATGATTCACATAACCACTCAAGCCAATGATGTTTTTGATTTTTGTGGGGTGATTCAAAGCCGTTGCCATTCCTAAAATGGTGCCTTGGCTAAAGCCTAAGAGCGTTACATTAGTTTGATCGACGGGATACTGTTTACAAGTGTCGTCAATACAATCGACTAAAATTTTCATAGAAGATTTCGCCTGATCGTTATCGTTCCATTTATTTTGTTCTGCATCAAAATTAATCGCATACCAAGCATTTCCACTCGGTTGTAGGGGATAAGGGGCTCTAATTGAAATAATGAACAATTCTTCTGGAAGTTCAGAGGCAAACGAAAACAAATCATTTTCATCACTGCCATAGCCATGAAGCATCACTAATAAGGGTGCATTTTCTTTGAGTGTGGACGGTCTTGAAATATGAACTAGTGGGAGTTTTACACTCATTTATTTAATATTTTTAAAAGCAGATTGATAGAATTTTCCAACCAAAGGGATTGGAATCATTTTTCCTGATAAGGCCGTCGAGAATCCATAAATAAATAGAATCCCAAACGCCATCCAAAATGAAATGGTAATTTGTAAATTATCAAAGTGTCCTACAGTGTAGCCTAAGGCCATTAACGTCAACCACAAACCCAAAGACTGGCGGATGTGAAAATAGGCGAATTGGCTTTTTGTATCCGCATTTGAATTGTAGGCGATAACCACTCCTATCAACCAAAAATAACTTATGAGCGCATTGGTTTTTCCAGACTTAATATCTTGATCTTCTATCATTAAAGGGCTATTGAAGTAGTGTTTTTCGCAATGATGCCATAAACTTTTCCTTTTAGTTTTGAACCTATAAAGAGCGAATTTTTTGATTTTGAACCGATGTGTTTTTCTTCAAAAACATAAGTTTCTGAAGGATTGAACAAAGTCAGTTGTGCGCTCTTTCCAATGTTAATAACATCTGTTTTTAAACCAAAACGTTGTTTTCCTTTTGTCAGTAATTGCACCGCTTTTTTGGTTGTAAATAAGGCATTCAAAGCGCCAAAAGCACTTTCCAATCCGACCGTGCCATTTTTGGCATAATCAAATTCTATTTTTTTATGCTCGATATCAATCGGGTTATGATCTGATGTGACCATATCTATAGTACCGTCTTTGAGTCCCGCAATAAGTGCTTCTATATCTGATTGCGTTCGCAAGGGAGGATTCACTTTAAAGTTGGTTTCAAAGTCGTTTAAACGTTCATCTGTAAAAAGTAAGTTGTGGATGGCAACACTGCAACTGATATCTAGTTTTTTTGCTTTCGCTTCCCGAATTAATTCGACTGATTTTGCAGTAGATATTGTTGGAATGTGTAGTTTTCCTTCGGTGTATTCTAGGAGAAATAAATCACGTGCAATTTGCAGTTCTTCTGCCAATGCAGGCAATCCTTTCAATCCGAGTCGTGTGCTCGTTATATTTTCATTCATCACCCCTTTTGTGGCCACTCTGGATTCGTGTGGGAAAGAGTGCACCAATCCATCAAAACTAGATGCGTATTGCAGGGCTATTTTGAGGAGATTTGGATTTTCAATGGGTTTTTTATAATCTCCAAAAGCGATGCTTCCAGCAGATTTCATGTCAAATAATTCGGCAAGATCAACGCCTTCGCTCCCTTTGGTGAGCGCTCCAATAGGGTGGAGGTTGGTCG
Organism: uncultured Flavobacteriaceae bacterium; assembly: GCA_943787365.1. Taxonomy (GTDB): domain Bacteria; phylum Bacteroidota; class Bacteroidia; order Flavobacteriales; family Flavobacteriaceae; genus Hel1-33-131. The sequence goes on along the minus strand of CALSMD010000001.1, from coordinate 687,937 downwards.
CAGAATTTGCAGCTTTAGACTTCACAAACGCAATGTCTGAATGCGAGTCAATCACGGGATTTGTATTCGCATTGAGGGCAATGTCTGTAAACCCAGAGGTTGCCGCCACTTGTAATCCATTTGCAATCGTTTCACGTTCTTCATACCCTGGCTCTCCAAACGATACACTGCTGTCAAACCATCCACTAGACACATGGAGGTTTTCTAATTCTATTACAGGATGTTTTTTTGGGTTTTTGAGAGATTTAGCAATTTGAGTAATGAAACCGTTTTCAACTAAAATGTCTTGAGTTTGATTGTGGAAATCACTTTTTCCATCAAGAATGGTAGCTGATTTTATAAGTACGTTCATTTAAAATATTTTAAGATGAGCATTTCAAAAGCTAATAATATTAGTGCAAAAATAACAAACCATTTCCATAACCAAGTCACATTCGCCTCAATTTTTATATTTTTAAGCGTAGCGTCCAAAGAATTCTCAATCGAAACTCCTTGTATTTGAGTGAGATCAGAATAGCGCAACTGGCTTTCAGTTCGAGTATAGTTATAACTCACATGAGTCAAGGTGTCCGAATCCTTTAAGATAGAGTAGTGTCCGGGCTCACTAGGTTGTTCTTTTGTTGTGATGCTTACTTTGGTGTTGAAATTGGTCTGTAAAGGAATAAATTGAGACCCTTTATGACCTAATTTTAAAATCCGATCTTTCTGTAAATTCACTTTAAGATCAAAGTTGTTTTCTGCGCCAATCCAATAGTAAAGCGGCGGTGTTTTTAAACTCGATCTTCCGATGTTATAAAGCGTAGGCACGATTAAGGGAGAATTCACAAAGTTAGAAGCCTCGGTTTCTACGGGAGCTGTAAAGACAAACAATCCCTTAAATTGAACTAAAAATGCCTGTTGATCTTCAAACGATAACACACTGTTGGCTTTGGTCGTAAGTGGATAATAACATTGAACCGTTGGGTATTGAAAATTAGAAACTTGTTCTTCAAAAACGTCTTTTAAAATGGGATGCTTAAACGCGATGTTGGTGATGCGTTTTTCTTGAGTTGAAAGCGGTTCAAGTCTGTGTTTTGTCTGTGTTGCTAGGAGCTGGTTATAGGATTGTAAATCTCCATCTTTTGATGGAATCATGACGACCAAGCCACCTGTGTTCATAAACGTTTTGAGACTGTTTTGTAAGGCGATTGAAATCTGATTCAAACCATTTAAGACAATTAGATTTTGGGTTTTTAGTTGACTGTAATCTAAAGTCTTGTAATTTAGACTCTGAAAGATGAATTCATCAGCTGCATACAGTTTCTTTAAAAAGGTAGAATTAGAATTTTGATTAATGGCTAAAACGGCTATTTTTTCGGCTTTCGGAATGTTAAAGTAGAACGTATCATCATAAGGCATTTGAGCATCTTCGATGGAAAGTTTGCCGTTAAACTCTACTGTATTCGGAATTACAAAAGTGGTTTTGTAATTCTTAGATTTTTCTAAAATAGATTTCCCAACAATTTTCTGATCTTGGTATAAAGTCACAGGGATGGGGGCGTTCGTGTCACTCGATGATTTACCGCTCACATTCAAGGTGTAATTGGCGTTAAGAGAAGGTTCTAAAGACACAGATTCAATATAACTATTGGCAGTGTTGATTGGTTTTAAAGGCACTAAAACGATGCGTATTGTAGTGTCTATTACGGACGGGATTTTATCTTCATGTTGTTGAAAATCAGAGACGAGCACAAGTGTCTTTGAACTTGTTTTGGAATCCGAAAACAGTGTTGTCCCTTTTAGAATTAAGGTGTTTAAATCCAGCTGATTTTGACTGTATTCCAGTGAGAGTAAGTCTGTTTTTAAATCTTTTATAGAGGTTGATTTGTAACTCTTGTCGTTGGTGAACAATCCAATTTTTTCGGTTTCATCAAAGCCCGTCAACACATCTTGAACGGCTCTATTTAGAAGAGATCCTTTAGGACCAATCGCTTGCATGCTGAAGGAATTGTCTAAATAAACCACCGTTTCAGAACTGTTTTTTTCTGCTGTTTGATTGGATAAATAGGGTTGGCTAAATGCGATAATGATACAGGCAATGGCCAAGAGTCGTATCAACAAAATAAGCCATTTTTTTAGTTGGGAACTCTTTCGGGTTTGAAAACGTATTTTTTGTAATAAGGCAACATTTGTAAACGCTTGAACTTTGAAACGTCTCAGTTGAAATAAATGAATAAAAACAGGGATGAGCAGTGCTGGAAGTGCGTAAAAAAATTCTGGGTGTAAAAACTGCATCTGATGGATTGAGTTGTCAAATATAAAAACTAAAATTTGATTTGGTTAACAGAAGAAGAAATAATCGTTCATGGCGGTCATTTTGCGACTTTGAAAATACTGCTCGATTTCCAATTGCGCCTCGTGATTTGCAACGGTAATAATGCTCTGATAATTTTCGATTGTACTCAGGTATTCGAAGGATTTTAAGGTTTGATTGTAAATGTCTTTTCCTATTTTTTTAGGGTTGTCACACACCCATTCAAAGGAGATATTTTTTTCAATAAGTAATTGCGCTACTTTTTTTCCTTTGGCACCCGCGCCCCAGATTATGATGGTCTTTTCTTTATCATGCGACAGCTCTAAGAAATAGTTAACTTTTAATTCTAAGAAGGAATTTTCGGCGTAATGCGCATCGACTCTTGAAGTTCTTACCGCATAATCGCGCCAATGGTGCAATACATCATTTGAGGGAATACATTTCAAACCCTGTTTATAAAATCGAAATGCTAAATCGTAATCTTCAGGATAGGTGTTTGGAGTGAAGCCTCCACAGCGTTCAAAGTCTGTTTTATACACCATCCAACAGGGAGATGGAATCACACATTCTTTATAAATTTCTTCAAAATTAGTGCCTTGAGACGTCAACGCATTGAGCCAAGTTTCATAGCGTTTGTAACCATTTCCAATCCCCGCTTCTGAAAAGTATCGAACGCTTCCCAAAGCCAAGTGCCCTTCGCCATGCGTGATAAGCGACTGTTGCATCTGCTCAAGTTTGTTTAAAGCCATCACATCGTCACTGTCCATACGCGTCATAAAAGTGCCTTTCGCTTGTTTGCAGCCCGTTCTTAGCGCCTCAATAATACCAGTTCCGTCATTGCGAAGCAAGTGGATTCGAGCATCGGTATCAGCATAGTTTTTTACGAGTTCATAACTTGCATCGGTGGAACCATCGTCCACTATAATGAGCTCCCAATGAGTATAGGTTTGATTTACAATAGAATCTAAACATTCGACTAAATAGGATTCCGTATTTTTAAAGGGAACCAGAATACTTATCAGATGTTTCTGCATTAGTATTTAGCTGCCTTGCCATTTGCGGAGGACTCTTTAAGAAAGATTCTTAAGTCTTCATTCGCCTGAATTAAATCTTCATTACGCAAATACATCATGTGTCCACTTCGATAGCCTTTAAATGTAAAACGCTCTTTCATTTTTCCGCTAGGGTCTACTTGTGACAAGGTGTATTTCGAATTAAAATAAGTGGTTGCACCGTCGTAATACCCAGATTGATTCAAGACTTTAAGATAGGGGTTTTGCGCCATGGCCAAACGGAGGTTGTCACGGGTGTTGTCATCATCGTTATTCCAAGGATGTACAGACCCAAACATATTGTATTTTAAATCGGTTGTAAATTTCAATTCACTTTTGATATAATGGTTGATGGCAGGTGTAAACGAATGCAACCAAGAAGTGAGTTCTGCACTGTAATCAGGACTATCGCCCGATTCTTTTTTGTCAATTCCTAGGTAGCGAGAATCCAAACGTCCAATGGTTTGACCGGTGTCATCACGAAGTAATTCTTTCCAGAAAAATGAATTCGGAACATCTAAATTGTGTTGTAAAATCACTTTTTGACTCAAGCCAGAATAATAGGCCATTTTTTCACTGACCGCCATTTTTTCAGCAGCGTCAATAAAGCCACCTTTTGCCAATGCGGGTATGAGTGTATCAATGGCATAGGCTTCGGATTCTGGAAGAATGTCTAATAAATCTTTGGATTGAAGTGCCTCTGGTAATTTATTGTGATACCATGCGGTTGCGGTATAATAAGGGAGGTTCAATGCGGAGGAAACGGGGCCTCCAACACGTAAGACTTTATAATCTGCGGGAGATACTAAGATCACGCCATTTAAGTACATCCATTGGTTTTGTTGGAGTTCTAAAGACAAGCCCATCACACGGGTGCCGCCATAACTTTCGCCAATGATGTATTTAGGAGATTCCCATCTATTTTTTCGACTTACAAATGTGTTGATCCACCCTGCTAAATATTTGATGTCTTCATTGATTCCAAAAAATTGTTCTCGATCGGGCATTTCCCCTTCTTTGTTAGGAAGCATTCTGGAATAAGCGGTATTTACAGGATTGACAAAAACAATATCCGCTTCGTCTAAAATAGAATTTGGATTGTTTTTAAATCCATAAGGCTGAACAGGATAGCCTTCAGAATCAACATTTAAAATACGAGGGCCTGTATAGGCAACATGCATCCAAACGGACGCCGATCCTGGACCTCCGTTAAAGGAGATGATTAAGGGACGTGTCGCCCTATTTTTCACGTTGTTTAGCGTGTAATAGGTGTAAAACAAACTAGCGATTGGCATCCCTTCTTTATCCCAAACGGGCTGCATGCCCGTTTCAGCAGTATAATCAAATTTCACACCTTTTACGGTTGTGGAGTGGGTGGTGGTCACCATCGTATCTACAGGGACTTCAATAGATTGACTGGAACCAATAAACAGAGACGTTAAACTGATATAAAAAAGAATATTTTTCATTTTATGAAATAAGTGTTAGGATTGACTAAAATACAATCTTTAGGACAAAAAGAAAAAATTAATTTAAAAATCTGCCAATGTGGAGGCAACGATGGCCTCTGCTTTTGTTTTCTCGTCTGAGTGTACATACAGTTCTTGAAATCCATAGGTGGGCGTTCCAAAACCTGCCAGTCGTGCAGACTCCGTTTCATCCTTGACAATAGGAGTGATGCCCTGTTTTTCTAAGTTTTGAGTAATGAGTTGAACGACAATAAAGCTACCAGCATACAGTTTTGAATAATTAGATTCCATAGGTTTTAATTTTTAGTATCTATAGATCCTCCAGAAGAAGATTTAACAGATATTTTTATAGAAGCTTCGTAATTTTTAATGTGCGCGCCGCTAGAGGCATTTGCGTTAAATTCTTCTAAGCATTTCACAGATAAATCCGATCCGCTGGATGCTTTTGTTTCGCAAAATTCAGCAATTAATTTTGAAGCATTTAAGTCACTTCCGCTTGAAGCGTTTCCAATGAATTTTCCAGTTTTTCCTTCTAAGGACAATTCACTTCCACTAGAGCTACTGCTACTTAAGAGTTGAGTATCCACGGCTAGTTTCATTTCGCTTCCGCTTGAAGTACTCAAGTCAAGACTCGGAACTTTTAGTGTATTGGTACTAAAAACATCACTACCACTTGAAGCTTTGATTTGTTCGATAGTGATAAAATTAACGACCACTTTTTTGGAAGCAACATGGTGGGTGCTTTTATCCATATAAATTTTAAGCGTTTCATTTTCAATTTCAGTGATGATTAATTCTTGAATGTTTTCATCTGCTTGAACTGAAATACTTGGGCTATCACTTTGTGTTAAAAAGAGATCGATACCTGCACTTACTTCGATACTGCTGAACGATTCATTACTGTTTCGTTGTTCAGTGACTACAACGCCGTTGCCACGCACGCCTTTGTTAAATGGAAAGGAATTGAATTGACAAGCGTTTAAGGCAAGGCTTACAATGGCAAGGCTGATAAATTTGATAAGGGTTATCATGATAGTTTAGGTTTTAGGTTAGTTGTTTTTATTTAGGTTTGGGCAATCCAAGCATCGCATGGATTTATGTTCTATTTTTAGATAATGTTCTTCATTTCCATTGTCTAAGATGTCATTGTGTCTCGAGTAGTTTCGGTGATATGAATAGGTGTTTTCATCTGGAAACAACACGCTGCCAATCGGCAGTTGTATAATGACTTCAATGTTTTGTCCTCTGTATTTTTGTTCTATATCTGTAAGGAAAAAACCATCTAAAGACAAGGTGTTATTTTTGAATTCATATTGATAATCCAACGCCTTCGCTCGTTCTTTAGCGATCAAATAATCGACTCCAGACGCTTTCTTTTCGACTGAAATACTCCCAATAGAATCTTTTGTAGACCGTACGATCAGCCTTACATCAGAACCATAAATTCGTTTCGTATCCTGTTCGTCATAAATGATTTCTAAGTTACTATTGCGATGTAAATATTTCGAGTATAAGGGATTGCCTTTCATTTCTAAATACAACGTATCCATTTTTGTAATAGGCAACTCTACTTGCTCAGTGACACTCGCATCCAATCTATAATCGGCAGCTTGTTTCATACTAAATACGATGATTGTAATTAATACAATGAGCCAAACTCCTAAGAGTGAAAATTTAGTATAACGGTTAAATAGTGGAATCCGTTTGGAAACCATGCGCAAACCTAAGAGCAATATAAAGACCAATGGAATTCCAGCAATTAACAGTGCTAAAATAGAAACCAACCATATTGGCAAGCCTGTGGAATTGACGAGCTCTGCAAAATCCATCCCTGGAAAATGTACGACATCAGCAATGCCAACCGTTAGTAAACTTATAAAAAACCCAATAAGAATGACGATACTAAGAACAATAAAAAACATTCCAATCGCTTTAAAAATCAATTTAAAGAAGAGCAAAATGAGATCCCCAATCGTTTCAAAAAAAGAGCGTGATTTTGACTGGATATTTTTCCCCAAATCATTTAGCCTTCCTGAGTTGACGCTGTCTTTAACGCGCTCTAGACTCTCTTTAACATTACCAAACTCTTCTTTTACTTTTTTCTCAATATTGGTAATGTTGATGGGCTTTCCCATCATCGATAATTTTTCGGCTGTTGTATTCGCAGCAGGAATTAAAATCCATAAAATAATATATAATAAAGGTCCCATTCCAGCACCAAAAATTAAGATCACCCAAATCAGTCTTATGATAAGTGGATCGATTCCAAAATAATACCCAAAACCAGAAGACACGCCTCCTATGTATGAGTTATCTCGATCTCTAAATAAACGTCGTTTTTGACTGTCTGATTTTTCATTTTTAGGCGTTTCTTCAAAAATTTCTTCGTCTATTTTATAATCCTCAGGCTGTCCCATAATGATTACAATCTCATCCACTTCTTTGTTTGAAATGACTTGTTGACTTGTTTTGATGCGCTCTGAAAACAGTTCAGCAACACGCCCTTCGATATCTGAAATAATTTCAGATGAACCTTGGGTGTTTTGTAACGAGGCTTTGATGGCTTCAAAATAATTCTGAAGTTTTTGATAGGCATCTTCATCTATATTAAATAAGATCCCGGCTAGATTTATACTTACAGTTTTGTTCATTTTTTTGTGGTTTTTGGGAGGGTTACTAAAGTGACTGCGTTGTGGAGTTCGCTCCACGTCGTTGTTAATTCAACTAAAAACAATTCCCCAGTTTCAGTGAGTGTGTAATACTTTCTGGGAGGTCCGGTTGTGGATTCTTCCCAACGGTAATTGAGTAGTCCAGAATTTTTAAGCCGTGTCAGAAGGGGGTAAATAGTACCTTCAACCACCAGCAATTTTGCTCCTTTTAAGGTTTTTAAAATTTCGGCAACGTAGGCATCTTTATTTTTTAGGACGGACAATATGCAGAATTCTAAAACACCTTTTCGCATTTGCGCTTTTGTGTTTTCTATTTTCATTAGTATTAATTTTTTACAAACCTAATACATAAAAAGGTATTATGCATAACATAGTATTATATTTTAACTTAACTTTAACAAATAAAGATATTTAAAAATTACTTATCTTAGCTAACAATCTAATCACACAAATGGACTTTACACCAAGAAAACTCAATTTATTTTTACTGTTCAAATTACCATCTGCTTATCTGACAGGCGTAAGGGCAAAATCGATTGACGCTCAAAAATGTGTGATCGTTGTGAAGCACCGTTGGATCAATCAGAATCCTTTTAAATCCATGTTTTGGGCGGTACAAGGGATGGCTGCAGAACTAGCAACAGGGGCTTTGATTATGATGAAAGTGCAAGCGGCTAACAAAAACGTTTCTATGTTGGTCATTAAAAACAATGCTCGTTTCACTAAAAAAGCAAAAGGAGTTATTACGTTTACTTGCGACCAAGGTAACCTTGTAGACGAAACATTGCAAAAGGCAATTGAAACAGGCGAGGGGCAAACGGTAGTTTTAACCGCTAATGGCATTGATTTGGCAGGCGATGAGGTCGCTTCATTTGACTTCGAGTGGTCTCTGAAACTGAAACAAAAATAAATCAAAAGATACTGTTAAAGTTTGATGAGGGATTCATTTTTTCATTACATTTATAAAATAATCATTAAATATTCGCCTATTCAATAACATTACTTTTTATTAATTTTAATCCATTCTAAAAATGTCAAGAGCAATGTTTGAGTACACCAAAACGGTACTGAATAAGGTGAGTTTCGATACCAACCTTTTTTGTAAAGAAGTTCAAAAGGCACTTCAACGTTTATTACCATACGAAATAGAAGAATTAAAATTATTCATTCAAAACTTGGTGACTACCAACCCAGATTTGAAACAATGTATGGTTTATTTGAATTAGTCTTTGTATAAAATTAAACTGTAAAGTGGCCGAGAGGCCACTTTTTTTATTTTGGAACGGGACTTATAATTTGCACATTTTGAAAGGCAATCGCCCCCCGAATGATTCCAGAAATGATGTTGTGGAGTGCATCCGTTATTTGAATTTTCAATTCACTTTTATGATAGATTAAACTGACTTCCCTTGCAGGTGAAGGCTCACTAAAATAATGTAGATTCTCTTGTTCTTTTTCTTTTAAGTCTAAGGTGTGCAAATAGGGGAGCAGTGTCATTCCCATCCCTTCGTTGGTTAATTTTACCAACATTTCAAAACTCCCGCTTTCCAACTGAAATTCGTCATGGTCTTTGGTTTTTTTGGCGTTACATAAATTAAGTACTCCATCCCTAAAACAATGCCCGTCTTCTAACAACAGCATGTCATTAATGTCCAAGTCCGAAACCTCTAATGTTTTTTTGGAGGTCAACCGATGGTTGTTGGGAATGTAGCCTACAAAGGGTTCAAAGAATAAAACACGTTCTTTGATGTGTTCGTTTTTCAGAGGCGTGGCGGCAATGGCGGCATCCAAATGCCCGTCCTTGATCCGTTGGATGATTTCCTCGGTATTCAGTTCTTCGATCTTAAGCTTTATTTTTGGATAGCGTTTGATAAACGTTTTTAGAAACATTGGCAACAATGTTGGCATCACGGTTGGGATGATTCCTAACTTAAACTCTCCACCAATAAATCCTTTTTGTTGGTCCACAATATCGGTGATGCGTTCTGCTTCATTGACAATATTTTTTGCTTGGTTTACGATTTTGTGTCCAACCTCTGTCAATTCAATTGGCTTCTTGCTGCGGTCAAAAATCTGAACCGCCAACTGGTCTTCCAGTTTTTGAATTTGCATGCTCAGCGTGGGTTGTGTGACGAAACACTTTTCCGCTGCCTTTGTGAAGTTTTGATGCTCAGCAACTGCTAAGACATATTTGAGTTGTGTGATGGTCATAGTCGTTCTTTTTGAGACTGCAAAGCTATCAATAAAAACTATGAACTCAGCTTGTTTTGATAGTTTTTTACTGTTTTGAGTTAAAAAAATAGGCTGTCATTCTGAACCTGCCTACCGTCAGGAAGTCCTGCCTACCGTTAGGCAGGTTTATTTCAGAACAACTGCTGCGCAAAGTCTCCCGACTTTGAGTCCTCTATTTTAATAATACACTCTTTCATTATTCTTCATTTTTTTTTACTTTACAATGCATTCTTTCTTTTTTATGTTGCGCTAAGTCAGGAAATCGAAGATTCGACGAAGTCAAACTTTGCCGCAGTGGGGTCTAAAAAACCCCGCTACCGTTAAGCTACGCTTAGTGGCCATAAACTAGCTGAAAATTTTACATGACCCCAACCATGACCCTACCAATCTATGACGCCACTAAGTACAACTTAGCGGGAGCGCAAACTAGCGGCATCAGGGGTTTTTGCGCAGTCTGACGGTCTCGGCTATGAGTAGTTGCGTGGTTTAGCACTTAGATTTGCAAGTACACACCAGCTGAAAATTCGTGAGGATTTTTAGAAGTATGCAAGAATCAGCAATTACTTATAGCCATTGTTGTAACTAGTTTTCTTGTAAAATGCTAATCGTTCTCTGGTATGTGTCAGATATAATTATGTTTTCCTCGGAATTAACTGCCACTCCAGTAGCCAAAATAAATTCATCTTGCTTGATTCGCTGAATTATTTCAAAATCTAAATCAGATTTTAAAATTACATTCCCGCAAGCCATATAAAGTTTTTCATTTTTGAAAGCCAAATCATAGATAGTTTGAATATCATTAAAAACCTTTTTGGCGATAAAATTACCATTTAAATCAAAAGTTTGTACCACATTTTCATGAGAAACAAATACCGAATCTTCAGTAACTGCTATTCCCCATGGGTGATTGAATTCACCCTCGTTGGTTCCATTTTGCCCCCATTTGGTTAAAAAGTTGCCTTCAACATCGAATTTTTGAACTCTATGATTGTTATGGTCAACAACGTAGATGTTGTTATCGGAATCACTTGCAATCTGCCGAAAATAAAAGAATTGACCATTGCTCGAACCTTGACTTCCCCACTCATTTACAATGTTTTTATTTTCATCCAAAATTGAAATTAAGTTTTGCGAGGATTTAGAAACAACCACTTTGTTATCATTTAAAAAAGCAATTCCTCTAGGAGAGTTTATCGTTAGAAACCTTTCTATGAACACACCAGAACTATTAAATAATTCAATTTTATAACCATTGGTGTCTGTGACGTATATATTATCAGAAGCATCAACACTTAAATGCTCATTGAATAGAAATTGCGTATTGCCCGTTCCCTCACTACCGAAAGAAACAACGATATCATATTCGTCTCCATTCGTGTATCCATAATCTGGTGCACTAAACTCACCAAATTCAAGTTCAGAATTGTAAACTTTTACCTTATAATTGTAGGTCGTCAGGCTTTCTTGAACCTCGGTATCCTCAAAGTTATTTTCAGATGTTGTACCAATCAATTGGTATTCATTTGAATTATCAACTTGTTTGAAAACTTGATAGTTGACAGCATTATTTACAGAATCCCAGGTTACGACTATTTTATTCCCAAATTCACCTTTACTGGCACTTAAAGCCAATGGAGCCTCAAAACTTGGTTTTGCAATTTTTATAGAAATTTCAGATTCGGATGAATTATTTTCTAGATCAGTAGCCACACCTTTTAATATATAAGTTCCTGATTGATACGAGTCGATATTTATTAGAAACTTAAAAGGAGATGAAGTATCAGAACCTATTAGTCCGTTATCTAGAAATAAATCAACCTTGCTAATTCCCTCGTTGTCGCTAGCTTCAATTATTACTTCAAAAGCTTCGGTAAATATATCTTCACTGGTTGGGTTGGTAAATGCTATTGAAGGAGGAATCGTGTCGGTAGAAACTACATTTTCATTAGGCTCGTCATTCGAAGAGCACGAAATATTTAGAATTAAAAATGCTAACAATAAGTAGCGTATTTCTTTAATTTGGGTTCTTTTTTTCAAGACTATTGGTTTTTAAAATTAGTTACAACGTGTTGGTATATGAAAAGTAGCAAAATAAAAAAGCTAATACTTTCAATTTGTAATAAAGATAACAGAAAAGCACAAACTTTCTAGTTTGCACTTAACTGCTATTTTTTATATACCGTGTTGTGGTTTGTATTTTTAATTGTAAATTCAATAATTTATACTACCATATTTAAAATATATACTTATTTAGTATTATTCCAATAATTAATATTAAAAACCATATAAATGATTTTTTTAAAAGATTTCTTATTATTATTTTGTCATCTCTATAAAGAATCAGGAGAGAAATTAGAAAAACTAATAACATGTTTGGAAAAACTAAATAAATAAAAACATAGCCTAGCAATGGGTTTATTAATTCTAATTTAGTTAAAAGAAGAAATATAAAGAAACTAATAATTGAAAAAATTGTTGTTTTTAGTGAATTGTTTGTGATTTTATTATATAGTTTTTCTTTACATAGTGAGAAAAGATGGATTAAATTTAATATCAATATTGAAGGTAATAAATAACCTATTAAATGCCCTATAATAGAGTTCAGTTCAACAATATTAAATTGAATAAATATTATTCCTATGATAAATAAACTAAAAAGAATAAAATAAATTTTTTGTAAATGATTAATTATATATTTCATATATGTATTTTTTAATTGCACCCTAAATCAGAAACAGGTCTACTACCTTCTAAAACTTCTTTAACTTTATTGAAATTTGGTCTGCTAGTTATTGGAGTGTTAATAGTTGAAACACCGCCATTTGAATTAACAAATTGATTAGTTTTTTCTTGAAAACTTTCCCAAAGAGAATCTGCAAAAAGAAAAGGGTTTGTAAATATACCAACTGTAGCTTCTTGTATTCTGCTAGTAAACCTATCCACTCCTCTTACATATATATTATAAGAACCATTAGAATTTTGTTCAATTCCAAATTGTCTTGTTCCTGTAACAGGATGTTCACTATCATAAGGTGCTTCCATAGTCATAAATCTCCAATAATTAGGTGTGTTCTCTGCTAAAATAACAACTCCATCATTAGCTAAAATATTACCACCAGGACCATTATAAAGTGAAATATCTAATTTAATAATCTGCTCCTAAAGGATTGCTAGAATTCCATAAGATTTGTTTCCTGTTGGACAAATTGCAGAAATTTCGCAATAAGGAGAAAAATTTGTGCCATCTACAAAATTATTAATATTTCTTCTGAAATAATCTAAAAATTGTTGAGGAGTAAATTGCTGTCCAGTAGATGGATTATTTGGTAATGCCGTAATATTGACGCCAAAATAATCCATATTTACAATTGTTCCTCCAGCATCATTTAAATATTGTATATCCCAATCACCTAATAAAGCTTCATGATTGTTTTTTAAATCTTGAATTTTATCTTTTATAGATTGTGGAGGCGTATGTTGTGCTAAACTTTGCCAATTCTTTATTTGGTCACAGTCAATTTCTAAAAGTTTAAAAGGGTCTACGCTTAAAAGGGCATTAAGTTTTTCTGCAACTACGGTAGAGGTATTTACACCAACTCCACCTGATATTCCTGCTTTACAGCGGTCACAATCGTCATTTCCTTTAGCACTACTTTTGCTAAATACCGGAGGACTATAGTTAGTTCCTCCACCACCACTACCACAGTTTATCCTAAGTACCAAACCTGCACCTCCGCCATCGCCTCCACAAGATGCAGCACTATGTGCTGTGTATTGGTTAGAGCCTCCACATTTTCTCCAATAGGTGCTTATTCTGCAACCTGAGCCTCTGCTTGGTGGATTGGGAGAGTGAATCCCTGAGCCACTGGGGTTATTATTATTGTTTGGAATTCCGCCACCGCTATTACTATTTGTTGGTGCTCCTCTAGTTATCTCATTTCTGAAACAAGGTATTGGATCTCCATTGGCGTCAAATTGAATGCCACAATCGTTGTTCTTTGCTGTTTTTGAAAAAGTATTGTTTTCAAAAAAATCAGAGTAAGAGAACAACTCCAAATTACCGCTAAAGAATCCAAACCTAAAATCATTATTAGCCCATTCATTATAGGTTTCTTGTTTGCTAGAATATTTTAAGATTATGGGGTCTGTTTTTTGCCCTAGAGAGTCCTTACCAATAACAAGATTGTACATTACTGTCTTGGGCGTATTCGCCATGGAGAAGTTTATGGAATATGTGGTTTGTCCAAGGGTATCTACAACTTCCAAAATGTCTTCAAAATTAAAAATAACCTTGTTGCTACTGTTTTTAGAGAGCAAGCTTTTTTTAGAGTTTGTACCTAAGTATGATGAGATTTCGGGAATGTCATCAATCTTTACTCTTTTTGTAAAAAAGGTGTTTGTTAGGTTTTCGGTTTGCTGTTCCTGTTCTAAAATAGGCTCAGAATCTTTGTTGCAACCTATAAATAGGATTAAGATTCCTAGTTTGAGTAAGTTCTTTAATTTGTTTTTCATGTGTTCCGTTGTTTAAATTTAATAATTATTTTTCAATTTGTGTTCGGCGATATTGCCTACAACTAGTTATATGTCAACAAAAGGGTGTGTTAACGGGCATATATTCCGGGATAACACAACTTTTTGTTTGTCATTATTTATTTTATTTAATTTTTGTAATGCCACATCCAACAGCTTTTGCATCTCCATTATATCTTTTCTTTAGAGCAACTCAATACCTCCCAAACAGGCGTATATCGAACCACTCTAGTTCCCCAACTGTTCTATAATTCTAGTAAAATAATATCTATACTTCGGTCAAGCTACTTACTAAGATTTAGATTCGGGATCTTCATCATTCAAACGTATAACATATTTTTTAAACCTCCAAAAAAAAGACACATAAATTTCACCGTAACAGTCTGACTGAGTATTACTTGCGTTTTAAAACAAATTAATAATGGGTAAAAAATATAAATGAAATAGAAGGAGTTTCACACTATTCAAATAAAAAAAGAGGGAGTCTGAAAAGCTTTGCTTTGTCAATCTGAACTCGTTTCAGATTCTAAAACAAATTGAATATCTGTGAATTGAGATTCTGAAACGAGTTCAGATTGACAGATTTTCTACTTTTTAGACTCCCTCTTTATCAAATACTATATGTAATTTTTTAGTTTACAGGAAAACCACGGTCGCGCATCAAGGCCTCTTTTTTAGCATCACGACCTCTAAACAATCTGTAGGCTTCCGCAGGATCCATAGAGTTTCGTGGTTCAAATAAATACTTCACCAAACGTTGGGCGACCTCTTTGTCATAAAACCCGCCTGGGGCTTCTTGAAACGCTTCTGCAGCATCGGCAGTCAGTACATCTGCCCACATATAGCCATAGTAAGCTGTAGCATAGCCCTCCCCAGAAAATACATGTCCAAAATGAGGCGTGCGGTGACGCATTGGAAGTTCTGTGGGCATTTTCAGGTCTGCTAAGGTTTGTCTTTCAAACGCATCAATATCAATGTTTTCAGGGTCTGCAAGGTGAAGTTTCATGTCCATCAATGCAGAAGCTAAATATTCGGTCGTTCCAAATCCTTGATTAAACGTTGCTGCTTTTTTGATTTTTGCCACCAATTCTTGTGGAATCACAGCCCCCGTTTTGTAATGCACTAAAAACTGATTGATTACTTCGTCCGTGGACAACCAACGTTCTAACAATTGAGATTGAAACTCTGTATAATCTCTCACACCACCGTTCAAAGTGGGGTATTTCACATTCGACGAAAAGAAGTGCAACGCATGTCCAAACTCATGAAAAAAGGTGGTCGCATCGTCCCAAGACACTAACAAGGCTTCCCCTTTTGCGGGTTTCACAAAGTTGGAGTTGTTAGAAGCCAGCACTGTTTTTTTACCATCAAAGGTTGTATGACTTCGGTAGGTGGTTGCCCACGCTCCAGAACGTTTCCCTTGACGTGCATAGGGGTCTAAATACCAAAGTCCAATGTGGGCTCCAGAATCTTTGTCCGTCACTTCCCAAACTTTTACATCTTCTTGGAAGACAGGCACACTGCCTTCTGGTACCGGCGTGAATTCATAATTAAACAAACGTCCTGCGACGTAAAACATCGCATCTCTCAATTTGTCGAGTTGAAGGTATTGTTTCACTTCATCACTGTTTAAATCGTATTTAGCCACCCGTACTTTTTCAGCATAGAAACGGTAATCCCAAGGCTCAATCGTCATTTTTGCGCCACTCGCATTGGCCACGGCTTGCATGTCCGTCACTTCTTCATGAACACGTGCAATGGATGCAGGCCAAACGGCTTCCATCAAAGCCAACGCATTTTCGGGCGTTTTTGCCATGCGATCTTGTAAACGCCATTCGGCATAATTTTTATGTCCTAATAATTCTACACGCTCCCGACGTAATTTCAAAATCTGTGCAATAATATTATTGTTGTCGTATTCATCTCCATTGTCACCACGTGCATAATAATTGGTCCACACTTGTTTTCTTAAATCTCTGTTTGTAGAATAAGTAAGAAATGGATCCATTGACGAACGCGAATTTGTAATCGCATAACTGCCTTCTTTTCCTTTTTCAGTGGCGATGGCGGCGGCAGATTTAATAAATCCTTCTGAAAGTCCATCCAACTGATCGTCATTTAAAAAGGTCACATAATTTTCTTCATCGTGAAGCACATTGTCTGAGAAGGTGTTATAGAGGGTTGATAATTCTTTGTCGATTGCCGCATAACGTGCTTTCTTTTCTGCACCTAATTCTGCACCACGCATGGCAAATCCGTTATACGTAAGTTCAACAACACGTTGTTGGTCGGCATCCAAAGGTGTTACTAAAGCCGCTTTATAGACCGTTTTAATGCGTTCAAAAAGGGCTTTATTCTGGTTGATTTTAGAAGAAAATTCAGATAGTTTTGGTGCGAGCACTCCTTGTATTTCTCTGAATTCAGGAGACGACATATTGGCACTCATAATCCCATAGTATGAAAAAACCCGGTCCAATTCTGCTCCTGAGCGTTCCATCGCTGCGATGGTATTTTCAAAGGTGGCTGGTTCTGTTGAATTTGCAATGGCTTCGATCTCTGCAAGATTGAGTTCCATGCCTGTTTCTACGGCTTCTTGAATGTCATTCACAGTCATTTTATCAAAGGCTGGAACGCCGCCGTAGGGGCCATTCCACTCTTGTAATAATACATTTTCAGCTTGTGTTTTCATGTCTTTTTTACAACTTATAATCAGGGTTAGAAGACTCAAACAAAAAACTTTGAGGTAAGATTTTGGTACAGTAATTTTCATGGTTTATGATTTTGAATGTTAAAATAGATTTTCACAATTTACTCAAAATATATTATACCCCTTGTAGATTTAAAATTATTTTAAAATTTCAATTTTTCGGATGAATACATTTTGAAGTGGCCAATCGGAAGTATCGGTGGGAACGGCAGCAATTTTATCGACCACGTCCATACCGCGAATCACTTTTCCAAAAATGGTATAATCGCCATCCAAATGATGCGCTCCGCCTTGTTGCTGCACAATGAAAAACTCAAAAGGGGAGGCCTTCTTATAGGGGTTTTCTATGTTTTTGCTCGGCATACTCAGCATGCCACGGTCGTGTTTAAATCCTTTATCGTAATCATTTGGAAGTAAGTATTTTCCGATCTTTCGTCGTTTTAGGGACGTTTCTCGGTCATCACTATTGCCCCCTTGAATGACAAAATTTTGAATGACTCTGTAAAATTGAGTCCCGTCGAAATACTGTTTTTTTATGAGGTATATAAAGTTAGAGCGGTGGAACTTAGTCGCCTCAAACAATTGGACATCAATGGTTCCAAAATCGGTGGTGATTCTGACCGTATTTTCTTTATGCTTTTGGTCATAGTCCAAGAAAAATTCCATGACATTCGCATCGCTCAGAAGAAAATTCGGTTCTTTTTTTTCTTGGGTCGGTTCTTTTGTGATGGAAGTAGAGTCACTTTTTTTAGGCTCGATTGTTTTTGTTTTCTTACCTTCACAACTCAACAAAACACAACTTAAAAAGAAAAGTATAACTAGTCGCATGGATCGTATTAATTTATTGAATTGTAATATATGAGATTTAAGGCATTTGAAAAAGCGATTTCAAAAATAAATAAACTTAGTTTACCGGGCATAGAGACGCAGTTAAAAATGGCTCCTTCGTTTCGAAAGCAATTAATGGAACGCTATAAAGAAGAACAGAAATCCGCAAAATTGGCGGCTGTTTTGGCGTTATTTTACCCGAGTAAAGAAGGGGAGACGCTCTTGGTTTTAATTTTACGTAAATCCTATAAAGGGGTGCATTCTGCGCAAGTGGGATTTCCTGGAGGAAAACCAGAACCCGAAGACGATGGGATGGAAGCCACCGCTTTACGAGAGACTTGGGAAGAGATTGGTGTTTCTTCTGAAAAAATCACAGTTCTCCGCGAATTGACCTCTATTTATATACCGCCCAGTAATTTTTTGGTATCTCTTTTTTTAGGGATTGCACATGCACCACTGACGTTCACACTTCAGGAATCTGAAGTAGATGCCGTTCTTGAAGTGTCTTTGACAGACTTTATGGATGACAAGTCTGAGGTTGTATCTAAAATATTAGCTGCTGACGGTAGTCCTTACGAAGTGCCAGCTTTTAAACTCAACGGACGTATTGTTTGGGGAGCGACCGCCATGATGTTGATAGAAATTAAATCAATGTTAAATCAAATTTTAAAAAAATAGCTTACGTTTGCAGAATAACTTTTTTTAAAATTTTAATGGGTCTTTTCAAGAAAAATATATTCGGTCAATTTTTATTTCTTAAAAAATGGATCATTCGAATTGCAGGGGTATTAAGTCACCGACGTTACAGAGGATTTAACGAACTTCAGATAGAAGGCTCCGAGATTTTACGAAATTTACCTCAAAATAACGTCTTGTTTATTTCTAACCATCAAACGTATTTTGCGGATGTGATGGCGATGTTTCATGTGTTTAACGCAGCCCTCAGCGGACGCGATGACAATATTAAAAACGTAGGCTACTTATGGAATCCTAAATTGAACATCTATTTTGTAGCGGCGAAAGAAACTATGAAATCTGGATTTCTCCCAAAAATGTTTGCTCTTGCGGGGTCTATCAGTATTGAAAGAACGTGGCGTGCTTCTGGCGAAAACGTGAACCGACAGGTTAAAATGAGTGATATTTCAAATATTAATAAAGCACTAACCGATGGTTGGGTGATTACATTCCCTCAGGGAACCACCACTCCTTTTAAGCCTATTCGTAAAGGAACGGCACATATTATCAAGCATTACCAACCCATTGTTGTGCCAATTGTAATTGATGGTTTTCGACGGTCGTTTGATAAAAAAGGCATCCGTGTGAAGAAGAAAAATATTCTTCAGTCGATGGAAATTAAAGCCCCTTTAGAGATTGATTATGAAAAGGAATCGATTGAACAAATCGTAGAAAAAATTGAGTATGCGATTGAACAACATCCCTCATTCATGAAAGTGATTTCTCAAGAAGAATTGTTGGAAAAAGAATCGCTGAACAAAAAACGTAAATGGTAAACGATTACTCTGTTATCAATTCTTTTAAATCTTTGTAATTCGATTTTAAACGTTTCAATAAAATCCCATAAATCAAATAGTAGAATCCTAATAAAAACACAGTAACAAGCGCTATCGCGACGAGACTCAATCCAACGACTATCAGATAGAATACAGTGATGTTCCCTTCACCTCCCGATTCAATTCTAGAGAGTGTTGTTAGAACTTCCGGGTTGTTTGTCAACTCAATATACACCCCAACAACAATAGAGATACACATAAAAACAAGATTGAAAATCACATAGTGTTTTACGGTTTTGCGTGTTTTTAAAATGCGTTCCATCAACACTTTTGTATTCTCTGTCGCTGATATACTTTTGTAATTTTTATAAAAAACATAGAAAAAATAGATCAACACCATATAACCTAATACCATAAGAGGGTAGATGATATACTCGACATTATAACTCTGCATTTTCTCTAAATCTTCACTGCTATTAAAGGCGAATGAGAGGAGAGTCCAAAACGCAAATTCTAGCAGACTGATGATGAAAATCCATTTCACAATCGATGAAGAACGTGTATAAATTAATTTATAAAGCTCCTCTTTGTTTAACTCGGGATAGTTTTTAGAAGACGTCTCCCAATCTTTTTTTAATAGCTCTAATTCATCCATACCTAAGAATTTAACTGGGTTTTTAGTTTTGTTTTAATTCGGTTCATTCGAACGCGTGCATTGACTTCACTAATCCCTAGTGTTTCACTAATTTCTTTATAATTTTTGTTTTCTAAATACAAGAAAACAATTCCTTTTTCGATGTCGTTTAACTTATGCACGGCGGCATAAATTAGTTTTAGTTGTTCATCCTTTGTGTCATCGTACTCTTCATAAGAAAGCTTATAAGCTATCGGTTCAATACTTTGACTTTCTACCCTTCGCAAGGATTTTCGGTACAGGGTAATGGAGGTATTTAGACCCACTCGGTACATCCAAGTACTAAATTTTGAGTCGCCTCTAAACTTTGGATAAGCCTTCCATAACTGAATGGTTATCTCTTGAAACAAATCCTTATGCGCATCAGAATCATTCGTATAAAAACTGCAAATTTTGTGCACGATATTCTGGTGTTTTTGCAAAAGTTCTACAAAGGTATGTTCCGATGATGATTTCAAATGTGTTGGTTCGTTAAAGTGTTAGTGTCTAAATGTAATAAAATGTTACTCAAATTTTAAACTATTAAAGTGCTTCTTCCATAAGTTCACCTGCTTTAACGCTGAAAGCGAGTTGATTTTGTCGTGGTGGGAACAAACAAGTTGTAAATTCCGAATAGGCGCAGGGTGGATTAAATAGGTAATTAAAATCTAAAGTAACGGTTCCATCTGTTTTCGGAAGGTCAAGGTATATATAGCGTCCGCCTCCATAGGTGGTCTCTCCAGAGGTTAAATCTCCAACCATTACAAATCCTTCACTCCCGACGTCTAAGCTGTAAGGTTCATCCTTATACATAAAACGCAGTTGTCCAATAAAATCGGTGACGTCTGGGATCCCTAGTTTTGATTCTACAGATTCTAAACGTACCGTTTCAAAATACTTGAATTTAGCTTCAAAAATATAGTCACTATTAGTATCATAATTTTTAAATCCTTTGAAGGCTTGAATGGCAGGGTTTTTTAAATCCCAAACTCTCAGATATAATGCGCCTGATCGGGTAATCACTTGCCATTTTAACTGCTTGTGAAAAAGCTGTATTGAGTTTCCATTAGTATCAATAGTCAGAGTTAAAGTATTTATTTCTTCGCCTAGGGCATTGGTAACTTTGATGTCTTTTGTAGCATAAAACGTCAGTGCTTCTTCTGATAAATCTATGCTTCCAATGGTTTCTGCTAAATTCTCAATAGCTAAAACAAAATTATTTGAAGCGGCTTTTCCAAAGGTATTACTGGTGGAGTCTAACTTAAACAAACCTGTCAACTCTAAATATTTGACACGATTTTCGGCACGAATTTCACGATTTTGGTTCAAAGCATCCACATACGCAGCATCCATAGGGTTCTGTTTAGTAGCCTGTTTGCAATTGAAAAAGAGTGTTATAAAACAACCGATTATAAAATAGGGTTTCATCTGAATTATTTTTTAGTGTTAGCAGTGGGTTTTGATGCTTTTGGAGGCATCGGTCCTCTCAAGTGAATGATGAGTCCATCTAAGAAATTTCGCAAAAACTGATCGCCACACTCCATATATTTGGGGTGGGTTTCATTTCTAAAAATAGCATTCAGTTCACTTTTGGTGATTTTAAAATCTTTTAAACTGCAAATTTTTACAATATCGTCATCTCTTAATTTATGAGCGACTCTGAGTTTTTTGAATATATCGTTGTTGTTTAATCCCATGCCACAAAGGTAGTATTTTTATGACTTAATCATTTATTCTATTGTCATCAAAAGCAGAGGGTAATAATTTAGGGATAAACTTTACAAATAGCGGCAATAACAAAGCACCGCCAGGCAATAAGAAAATGGCTAAACTCGGAATCGATTTTAAGACGTCTAATAACTGTTCTTGCATTTGTTTTTGTTCGGCATCATTCAGCTCTCTATGCGTCGATTGAGATAATAACTTCACCAAGTCCTTACTCTCTTTTAACTCTTTAAACAAGCGTTTACTATTTCTTGAAATCAGCTTCCGAACCATCAAGCTGGTATGGTCATAAAAACTTTGAACACTGTTTTTGGAGTTTAGAAGTGCTATTTTACTTTTATGCGTTGTATAAAATATATGTATTGAAGTGATTGATTCTATGATTTGAGTTTTTGGAATTTTAAGATCAGATCCTAAGGTGTTCAAAAATTCTTGTTCGGCTGCTTCAAGTTTGAGATCACTCCATGTGGACATGCACGCCAAATCTAAATAATATAAAGATTCTACCGCTGATGGGGCGGCTTCTATGATAGATTTATAATCATGAGAAGTATTTTCTGTAAATCGAAATGAAGACTCTAAAAGTTTAATCAAACTATCATCATAAGATGTTTTTAGGGCTTTGGAATTTAAAGCACTTAACACCAACGTTCTGATAGAGTTTTCAAATTGGTTTAAATAAAGGATGGTGTTTTTTTCTCCTTTTAAATATTCTCGATACGCCATCACATCCATAAATAGGAGGGCATTAGTAACAAAAAAACTAAAGTTTTTGGTCAGAATATTATTGTCAATATGAATGCGTTTATGAAGCATGGACTCTAGATTGTTCCCTAGAATGGTACGTATAAAGGTTGATTTATGAAAAGTGATTTCTTTATAAAACTCTAATAAACTTTTTTCAAATGATTCAGAAGATTTTGTATTGGAATGGACCGCATACAGCGCGATCAATAAATTGATTTTACAACGTTCTTCTTTGGTGTAATCTGGGTTGTCTGCAATATGGTTGATTGTGGCCATATTACTCCCATATAAAAACCCCACATCTCTGAGTTTGGGGTACAACACTTCCAGCGACTCAAATTCGTGTCCTGAATTGGTCTTTAGTAGTTTGAGTAGTTTCGTAATCCAACCGCTTCCTGATGGGTTCATTATACAACGTATTTGATGTAAAATTAAAAAAGCTACCCATTACAAGTAGCTTTGTATCTTTTTTTTAAATTAAATTATTCGATAATTCCTCCACAACTCACACGGCTGCCTGCGGCTCCTGAAGGTTGAGATGTAAAATCGTCCACACCTTGGTGCACAATAACGCCTTTGCCTAAAATATCTTTGGTGTCATCTCCACAGCCAATACACCATTCATCCGTACTAAACTCAACGGTTGTATCGTCCGCTGCGTTCTTAACCATAAAATTTCCAATATCTCCTTTATGGTAGCCCGTTTCTGCTCCCCATTTTCCATGTGGTTGTGCCGTTGGATTCCAATGCCCTCCAGCCGATTTCCCATCTGCTGATGTACAATCACCTGTTTTATGAATATGTATCGCATGAGATCCTTCGGAAAGTCCTTTCATCACCGCAGTCATCTGGACCACGCCGTTGGTTTCTACAAATTTAGCCGTTCCAGTCACCGTACTGTTACTTTTTGGGCTGAGTGCGATTGTTAAAGAGCGCATCTTTTGAACAGTTTCTTGTTTTTGCTCGGTATTAAACACGTCTTTGTCAGATGTGTTTGTTTTTTTGACTTCTTGTTTACAGGATAATACACTGAAAATAAGAAGTAAAGCTAGAATCGAATTTTTCATTTTTTTCATTTTAAATTTTGTTAGTCGAAAGTTAGTTAAAAAATCGAAACCGTATCATAAAGAGGTCTAATTTTTTAGTTTAAATGTTTCTATAGCTTTAAATGGAGATAAATCTTTAGCTTCCATTTCAGTTTGAAATGTCAACCATTCTTCTTCAAAAAAGCTGTTCGTGGTTTTTAAGGCGTTGCCAATGGCTATTTTTACTTGTCCCATAAGATGGCGTTCCGTGTCTGTAATTCCATGCTGACGTGTGCTGGTATAATACAAAGCTGTTCCAATGCGCTCAGTCACAGAAACCACAGGGTCGCTTGTAATTCCTTGGCGTTTGTCGTCTTTTCCAAAATAGAGGGCTAAAATAGTGTCTATTTTTTTGGTGATTTCTTTGCAGTTTTTTAGAGCTTCTTTATTTAATTTCTTATCTTTTTTGGATAGTTTATCGGAAAACTCAGAAACGATATTTTTACTTTCTACAAGTTGCTTGACAGCATTAAACGTTATTTCTTGCTGATGTTCGAACTCTTTTAAGCTATCATAAACATCTTGTGTGGCTTCAGCATCGTATGAAATTCGTGGATCGTTTTTGACCTCTATAACAGTCTCCGAATTTTGATCGCCATATCTTAGTACCGCTCGGTAAGTTCCAGGCATCACTTGTACGCCGGAAGGTTCTCGTTTTGATTCGCGTATTTTTTTAGACGGCCATTCAATGCCTTTTTCGTCCATATTCCATTTCCAAGTATGCATTCCATCTTCTTTGGGAGCTTTCTGTTTGAGGGTTCGAATAAGGCGTTCCCCATCAAATAGTTGAAGCTGTAAAGAATCCCATTTGACTTCTGTCGTCATTTCTTCTTCCTCTTCATCCTCATCTTCATCCTCTTCAACCGCCGCTGAATCGTTTTCTTGCACCTTTAAATAATAAGAAAACTGTGCGCCACTGTCTCGGTTTTCACCATTAAACAAGGCATCACCGCCAAATCGACTTCCAGTGGGTTGTTGATACGCCGCTTGATAGGCCGTAGGGGGATCAAACAAATGAACTGTTTTCTGAAGTACATTTTGATCTTTTGCAATCGCTCTCAACGGACGAATGTCGTCCAATACCCAAGCAGCCCGTCCAAATGTTCCAATCACCAAGTCATGCTCACGGGGGTGAATTATTAAATCTTTTACCGAAACGGTTGGGAATCCTTCGGTCCATTTGGTCCATTTGGTGCCGTGGTCGATAGAAATATAAAGTCCATCATCAGTTCCTAAAAACAATAAATTGGGTTCTTCAACGTCTTCTACAATGGATAATGCATAACTGGTTACATCTGTAGCATCGACAATTCGCTCCCAAGTTTTTCCGTAGTTTTTAGTGCGATAGACATAAGGCGTATAATTAAAGCGTCTGTAATCATTAGCGACTAAAAGTGCTTCTCCCTTGTTAGTTTTGGATGCTTTGATTTGTGGTATCCAGCTCCCTTTTGGCAAGTCTTTAATGTTTTTAGTGACCTCCGTCCATTGAGTGCCTCCATCTTGTGTATAGTGCACACGTCCGTCATCGGTACTCACCCAAAGCATGTTGGCTTCCACTTCTGAAGGCTCGATGACTAAGATGGTACAATGGTTTTCTGCACCCGTCGCATCCATGGTCAATCCTCCACTTTCATGTTGTTTTAATTTGTCAGGATCATTGGTGGTTAAATCGGGAGAAATAATTTGCCATGTTTGACCCTTATCGGTTGATTTATGCACAAACTGACTTCCAAAGTACAGGGTGCTATTTGAGTTGGGATCTATATTAATCGCCGCATTCCAATTAAAACGAAGGGTGACATCCGCATTAGGGTGGGTTGGGCGCACAATATAGTTATTGCCTGTTTTCCAATCGTATCGACTTACATAGCCTTCTTGACTCATGGTCCATCCAAATTGAGAATCATCTTTATCAGGAATCACATCAAATCCATCCCCAAAACTTATTTCTTGCCAATACGAATTTCTGATGCCTTGTGCCCGCCAGACATAGGCAGGACCTCTCCAAGATCCATTGTCTTGCATGCCTCCATACACATTGTAAGGAAATTCATTATCTATATTGATATGGTAAAATTGTGCCACGGGTAAATTTCCGATAAAACGCCAGCTGTCGCCACCATCTTTGGTGATGTTCATACCGCCATCGTTTCCATCAATCATAAAATCGCCATTGGTGGGATGTATCCACCATGCGTGGTGATCGGGGTGAATGCCATTATCCACGCCATAAGCTGGCATAAGTTGTTTGAAACTTTTTCCGCCATCTTCACTTACATTGACATAGGTGAAAATTGAAAACAGTCGATTTTCATTTTGAGAATCGACATAAATATCTGCATAATAAAAAGGGCGATTTCCGATTTCGTCCATGTTATCACTGACCTTTTTCCAGTTGACACCACCATCCGTACTTTTGTATAAAGCATTCTTTTTGGCTTCGATCAGGGCATAAATAACATCGGGTTTGCTGGGCGCAATTGCGATGCCAATTCGTCCTAAATTCCCTTCAGGCAATCCATCTTCAGAACTTATTTTTTTCCATGTGTCGCCACCATCATAGGTACTGTACAATCCAGAGCCTTCGCCACCAGAGTTAAAAAACCAAGGATCGCGTTTGTGTTCCCACATGGCTGCGATTAATTTATTAGGATTTTGAGGGTCCATCACCAAATCCGCTGCACCACTTTTTTGATTTGTATATAATATTTTATTCCATGTTTTTCCGCCATCGGTGGTTTTATACACCCCACGTTCTGGGTGCTCTCCCCAAGGCGATCCAATGGCTGCTGCATACACCGTATTCGGATTTGTAGGGTCAATAATAACACGATGAATATGTCGGGTTTTTTCTAAGCCCATCAATATCCAATTTTTACCACCATCTAAGGATTTATAGATGCCATAACCGCCATTCAGACTGTTACGAGGATTGCCTTCGCCAGTTCCTACCCAAATGACACTTGGATTGGATTGTTGAATGGCAACAGCGCCAATAGAGGCGGTTGCTTCATCTTCAAAAATGGGCGCCCACTTAATGCCTCCCGAAGTCGATTTCCACAAACCACCAGAAGCGGTACCTGCATACATGATATCTGGGTTGGAATGCACCACGTCAATGGAAGTGACCCGTCCGGACATGCCGCCAGGCCCTATGTTTCGAGGGGTTTTGTTTTTAAGAAGTTCCATGGAAAATTCTTGTGCAAACCCATTAAAACTGAACATTAATAGTAAGATTGATAGTATAGTTCTCATTAGAATGTGTTTTTAATTTAGTTGTTTGTGATCGATATAATAGTCTCTATCGATGTTGATTTTTTTGGAATTGATTTTCATTTTTTTCCATTCGGCAGTAGGGTAGAGCCATTGTTTTTTGTTACTGATTTCTATTTCAACAGGCATTTCAAAATTATCGACGACATTGATCCAGTGATAGCTCAATTCATTATTTTTTATAGAGTATTCAAAATTTGGGATGCGTATATCACGAAGGTATTGATTAAAAACGGCGGTTAAGTTCATTCCTGTAAATTCACTTATATAGTTTTCAATTTCTTGAGTGGTGACGGTTTGATGGTAGAATGTTTTGTTCAATCCTCTTAACAGTTGACGCCATTTTTCATCGTCATTTACAAGTTGACGTAGTGTGTGTAACATATTTGCACCCTTGTAATACATATCTGATGAGCCTTCTGAATTCACGTCATAGGTCCCAATAATTGGTTTGTCATTTTGAATATTTTTTCGGGTTCCAATCACATAGTCTGCCGAGGCTTCAGTTCCATAATGATAATCTAAAAACAGATTTTCTGAATAGGCCGTAAACCCTTCGTGAATCCACATATCCGCTGCATCTTTATACGTAATGTTGTTTGCAAACCACTCATGCCCCGATTCGTGAATGATGATAAAATCAAATTTCAATCCCCAACCGGTTCCAGATAAATCTCTTCCCAAATAGCCTTGTTTAAATTGGTTACCATAGGTCACAGAGCTTTGGTGTTCCATTCCTAAATAAGGGACTTCTACCAATTTGAAACTGTCTTCATAAAAAGGGTAGGGGCCAAACCAATGTTCAAAGGCCTTCATCATTTTAGGCGCATCTTTGAATTGTTTTTTAGCTTTTTCTAGATGGTCTCTTAAAACATAATAATCCATATCAAGAGGTCCTTTTTCGCCTTCATAAATTTCTGAGAAATGCACATAATCCCCAATATTGATGTTCACACCATAGTTGTTAATAGGATTTGTCACGACCCAGTTGTAAGTGGTAGTTTCATCGTCGTGTTCTTCAACGGATTCTAGCCTTCCATTAGAAACGTCCATCAAGTGTTTTGGAACATTCACACTAATTTTCATGCTGTCCACTTCATCATACATATGGTCTTTGTTTGGCCACCACACACTGGCGCCTAAGCCTTGACAGGAAGAGGCAATAAAATCATTTTCGTTAGAATCTTTTTTCCATGAGATGCCACCATCCCATGGTGCTCTGACAGCTATTCGTGGTTTGCCTTCGTAAAAGATTTCAATTTCTTCTTGACTACCGATAGTTGTCTGTGGTTTTTTTAAGCTGATAAAATGCGCGTTGCCTTCTTTTAAAACGACTAATTCCTCCCCATCTTGAACTGCTTTGGTGAGTTTCATCGGCGGTTGTAAATCGATTTGAAGTGTTTGATAAGGTTTAAGGATTGTATACTGGATGGTGTTTTTTCCTTCGATGGATTTCGTTTCAGGATGGACTGAGATGTCTAAATGATAATAACTCAAATCCCACCAGACACGTTCTGCAGTGATGCTTCCTCTTAGAGTGTCTTGACGTGTGAAGGTCTCTGAATCTGATTTTAAACTTTGACCGTTGATCAACATGCTTAAAAGCAAAACGGGAATTAACAATAGAGATTTGGTTTTCATATGTTTGTGTTTATTGTTTTTTATCAGTCCCACTTCGACTGCGCTCATTGCAAGTGTGTTACATCCATTCAATCATTTTCCTTGGGTGTTTAAGGATTAGTTATGGATGTTTCATAATAAATTTTTTTCTAAAGTTAAACAATTTTTAAACTTAGCACTCTAAGACTGTAAATTTTGAATAAAAAAAAACGCCTCAAATTACTTTGAGACGTTTCTTCACTAGTTAAATTGGTTAAAAACAATAGCCATTTTCTTCTTTGACTTTTTCTGCAATTTCGATACGTAAATCTACAATATCTGGATAGTTCGCATATTTTGTAAAACGCTTCAGTCCCATCAACATCATGCGTTGTTCATCGCCTTCAGCAAAAGAAATAATACTTTCTTTTCCTTTTTCTTCAACGGTATCTACGGCATGGTATAAATATAATTTAGCCATCGCTATTTGTGCCGATTGCTCTTTTTGACTCGTACGCTTCACATTTTTTTCCGTTCTTAGAATTGCCGATTCTGCCATATAGATTTCAATTAAGATATCTGCAGCAGCAATTAACAATTGTTGATGCTCTTCGAGTTGAGGTCCATATTTTTGAACTGCCCCACCAGCAACCATTAAGAACGTCTTTTTCAATTTCTTAATCATTTCTTTTTCTTCTGAAAATAATTCAGAATAATCGGGTGTTTCAAAAGATGGAATGCCCATGAGTTCTTCTTGAACTTTTGAAGCAGGACCCAATAAATCAACATGTCCTTTCATTGCTTTTTTAACGAGCATACCCACAGACAACATTCTGTTAATCTCGTTGGTACCTTCATAAATACGTGTAATTCTAGCATCTCTCCAAGCAGATTCCATAGGGGTTTCTTCTGAGAATCCCATTCCACCAAAAATCTGGATTCCTTCATCGGCACAATTTTGTACATCTTCAGAAACCGCCACTTTTAAAATGGAACATTCAATCGCATATTCTTCAACGCCTTTTAGTTCGGCTTCTTGATGGGTGTTTCCAGCCGCCTCACGCAATGCGATGCGGTCTTCAATATCTTTTGCAGCTCTGTAGGTTGCAGATTCACAAGCATAGGCATTCGATGCCATTTCAGCTAGTTTTACTTTAATGGCTCCAAAGTCTGCAATAGGGGTGTTGAATTGTTTACGTTCCTTAGCATAATTTACAGCGATGGATAAAATTCGTCTTTGTGAATCCAAACAAGCTGCTGCCAATTTGATACGCCCTACGTTTAGTGCATTCATTGCGATTTTAAATCCTTCACCACGTCCCGCTAACATATTTTCAACAGGCACGACGCAATCGTTAAAAAAGACTTGACGTGTTGAAGACGCACGAATTCCTAGTTTGTGCTCTTCTTCACCCAAAACGATACCGTTTGGTTTGTCACCATCATATTCAACAATGAACCCTGTAATATTTTTATCTCCTTCAATACGTGCAAACACAATCATCACACTACAGAAGCCTGCATTTGAGATCCACATTTTTTGCCCATTGATTTTGTATGATTTTCCATCAGCAGATAATTCAGCCGTTGTTTTACCAGAGTTGGCATCTGATCCCGCGCCAGGTTCTGTGAGGCAATAGGCTCCAAACCATTCTCCAGAAGCTAATTTTGGCACATACTTTTGTTTTTGTGCATCGGTACCATATAAAGTAATTGGCATGGTTCCAATGCCGGTATGTGCGCCAAAAGCAGTACTAAAAGAACCCGTTCCACTTGAGATGTAATCACAAGTCAAACACGTCGAAACAAAACCCATTCCCATTCCGCCATAAGCTTCAGGAACAGCAACGCTTAAAAAGCCCATGTCTCCAGCTTTTCGCATCACTTCTTCTGTTAACGCAAAATCTTTAGCTTCAAAACGCGCCTTATGAGGAATGATCTCACGGTCGTTGAATTCCATCACCGCTTCCTTCATCATTCTTTGCTCTTCCGTAAAATCTTCAGGTGTAAATACGTCTTCGCATTTTGTTTCTTTCACTAAGAACTGACCTCCTCTGAGTAGTTGTTTGTCGTTTGTTTCCATGGTTTTTTATAGATTAAAGAAGATAGAAAATAGAGAATAGACCCTAATTGAGACTATTTTGAAACCTCATTGTCATTCTTTGGAATTCTTCTATTTTTTCTTCTATTTTTTTTAAAGTTTCGTTATTTATATAATTTCTATGTTTTGCTACTAATAATTGTGTTCCTAACTCGAACGATGATCCTAAAGAGATATCTAAAAAATGACTAAAAGATTTATCTGTTCTTGAAGACCCTTCTGCAATATTGCTAGGCATTGAAACAGAACATCTACTTATTTGTGTACTTAAACCATATCGTTCGTGCTTTGGGAAGTCCAATAAAATATCCGAAATATCATTAGTAATTTCCAAGCCGAGATTCCAAATTTTCAAATTTTTGTAGTTATGTCTTTGTTTAGCACACATTAGTCTTAATTTCTATCCTCTTTTATCTTTACTCTCTACTCTTTTTTCTCTATTTAAGGAATTCAAAAATCCCACACGCGCCTTGTCCTGTTCCGACACACATAGTGACGGCTCCATATTTTCCGATCATTTTTTGTTTTCGCATTTCATCAAACAATTGAACCGATAGTTTTGCGCCTGTACATCCTAAGGGGTGTCCTAATGAAATTGCGCCACCGTTTGGATTGATGATATCAGGGTTGAGGTTTAATTCGCGGATCACTGCTAACGATTGTGATGCAAAGGCTTCGTTGAGTTCAATCAAAGACAAATCGTCTTGTTTTAATCCGGCTTGCTTCAAGGCTTTTGGAATGGCTTTTACAGGACCAATCCCCATGATTCTTGGCTCGACACCAGCAGCTGCATAGTTGACCAATCGCGCAATTGGTTCTAGGTTTAATTCTTTTACCATGTCTTCACTCATCACCATAACAAAGGCTGCTCCATCACTCATTTGTGATGAGTTTCCTGCGGTTACGCTTCCACCTGCAGCAAAGACAGCTCTTAGTTTTGCCAAGGCTTCCTTACTCGTTCCGGCTCTTGGACCTTCATCCTTAGTGACCGTATAGGATTTTGTTGCTTTCTTTCCATTGGCATCAATGTATGTTTGTTCTACATCAATAGGAACAATTTGATCCTGAAAACGATTTTCCGCTTGTGCGCGTAAGGCTTTCATATGAGAGTTATAAGCAAACGCATCTTGATCTTCACGAGAGATTTTAAACTGATTGGCAACTGCCTCAGCCGTATTTCCCATGCCCCAATAATAATCTTCGTGACCGGCTTTTACGATGTCGTAATTAAGTTCGGGTTTATAACCTGTCATTGGAACGCTGCTCATGCTTTCAGCACCGCCCGCAATGATACAATCGGCCATTCCAGCTTGAATTTTTGCTGTTGCCATTCCAATGGTTTCAATTCCAGAGGAACAAAATCGGTTGACGGTGACCCCAGGAACATCTACAATATCCAATCCCATTAAAGAGATGAGTCGTGCCATATTTAATCCTTGTGACCCTTCGGGCATCGCGTTACCAACAATCACATCGTCAATACGCTTTGGATCTAAATCAGGCAATTCTTTCATCATGTGTTTGATGGTTTCAGCGGCTAATTCATCGGTTCTTTTAAAACGGAATACACCTTTTGGTGCTTTCCCTACGGCGGTTCTGTAGGCTTTTACAATGTATGCAGTCTTCATAGTTCTATAGTTTATTATAAGGTGAGAAAATAGAAAATAGAGTAGAGAGAAAAGACTTTAGCAATCTCTAAATAATATAATCTTTTTTCTCTTTTCTCTTCTCTTTATTCTTTTTTAATTTAGTTTCTTAATGGTTTCCCCGTCGTCAACATATGCTGAATACGTTCCAATGTTTTTCGTTCTGTACAGAGACTCAAAAAAGCTTCTCTTTCAATGTCTAATAAATACTGCTCTGACACCATCGTTGGTTCTGATAAATCTCCACCTGCCATCACATAGGCCAATTTGTTAGCGATTTTCATATCGTGTTCCGAAATGTAGTTGCTATCCTGCATGGAGTCTGTTCCTACTAAAAACATCCCTAAAGCTTGTTTGCCCAATACTTTTACATCCGTTCTCATTATAGGTTGTGTGTACCCACTTTCAGCCATTAATTTAGCATGTTGTTTTGCAACCGCTATCTGTCTGTGTTTATTGACGACGACTACATCTTTTCCTTTTTGCAAAAGGTTTAAGTTGAAAGCTTCGTAAGCAGAAGTTGATACTTTTGCCATCCCAATGGTTAAAAAATGTTCTTGTAAAACATTTAATTGAACATCGCCTTTTTGAAAGGTATCGGAAGCTCTAAGTGCCATTTCTTTTGAGCCACCTCCGCCAGGGATCACACCCACACCAAACTCTACAAGTCCCATATAGGTTTCTGCTGCAGCGACTATTTTGTCAGCATGTAAAGACAATTCACAACCACCTCCTAAAGCCATACCGTGTGGTGCAGCTACTGTTGGAATGGAGGAATAACGCATGCGCATCATAGTGTCTTGAAAGTATTTAATTGCCATATTGAGCTCGTCATATTCTTGCTCTGCAGCCATCATAAAGATCATTCCAATATTAGCCCCCACTGAGAAATTAGCCCCTTGGTTCCCAACGACTAAACCAGCAAAATCTTTTTCAGCCAAATCAATCGCTTTATTTAAGCCTGCTAAAACATCACCACCAATGGTATTCATCTTAGAACGGAACTCACAGTTGAGAATACCATCGCCTAAGTCTTCAATTACCACACCCGAATTTTTAAAAACTTCGTTTGATTTTCGAATGTTATCTAGGATGATAAAACTATCCTGCCCAGGAATTTTTTCTTGGGTCTTTTTAGGAATATCATAAGCACAGGTCGCTCCATTTTTAACGCTGTAAAACGAAGTGTTTCCAGAAGCTAGCATATCGTTCACCCAAGCAGCAGGTTCTAAGCCTTCAGCTTTCATTAATTCGATTCCCTTTTCTACGCCAATAGCATCCCAAATTTGGAAGGGGCCATGCTCCCAGCCAAATCCTGCTTTCATGGCATCATCAATCTTATAAAGTTCCTCTGTAATTTCAGGAATTCGATTGGATACGTAAGCAAAGAGTGCGGTAAAACTTTTACGGTAAAACTCACCTGCCTTGTCTTTTCCTGCAACTAAAACTTTGAAACGGTCAATGACGTTATCAATGGTTTTGGTTAATTCTAAAGTGGCAAATTTTGCTTTTTGAGCCGAACGGTATTCAAGTGTATTCAGGTCTAAAGTTAAAATTTCTTTTTTGCCTTCGGCGGATACGTTTTTTTTATAAAATCCTTGTCCTGTTTTGCTCCCCAACCATTTGTTTTCCACCATAGTGTTGATGAAGTCCGGAAGTTGAAAGGATTCTAAGCGTTCATCGTCTTTACAGTTTTCAGCAATTCCGTTAGCAACATGTACCAAGGTGTCCAAACCAACAACGTCCACCGTTCTAAAAGTGGCTGATTTTGGACGGCCTATGACAGGGCCTGTTAATTTATCAACGGCTTCAACAGTCATGTCCATGTCTTTAACGGCATGAAACAAACTCATAATGCTAAAAATTCCAATACGGTTACCTATAAACGCAGGGGTGTCTTTAGCAATGACGGCCGTTTTTCCTAAAAATTTCTCTCCATAGCTTCCTAAGAATTCAAGAACTTCGGGGTCTGTTTTTGGCCCTGGAATAATTTCAAATAATTGTAAATAACGTGCGGGATTAAAAAAGTGCGTTCCACAAAAGTGTTTTTGGAAATCGTCACTGCGTCCTTCACTCATGAATTTTATAGGAATCCCTGATGTGTTGGAGGTAATTAAAGTACCTGGTGTTCTGTGTTTTTCTAAGTTTTCAAACACCATTTTTTTGATGTCCAAACGCTCGACCACCACTTCCATGATCCAATCCACATCGGCTACTTTTGCGATGTCGTCCTCCAAGTTTCCGGTCGTAATTCGCTGGGCAAATTTTTGATGGTAAATAGGGGAGGGCTTTGATTTTAAAGAGGCCGCAAGGGCTTCGTTCACCAATCGGTTTCTGACAGCTTTGTCTTCTAAAGTTAAGCCTTTAGCTTTTTCTTTGGCGTTGAGTTCTCTGGGAACAATATCTAAAAGTAATACATCGACTCCAATATTGGCAAAATGGCAAGCAATTCCGCTGCCCATGATTCCAGATCCAATAATGGCAATTTTTTTGATTCGTCTTGTTTTCATCTAAGTATATATAATGTTGTTAGAATATTTTTTTATTTGATATGAGGTTCATAATAGAATCCGATACTTCATAAAAGTGGTTCAGCTTTTCTTCTGAAATTTCAGTTTTAATCACGTTGTTAAACTGTAAAACAATTTGTTTTACTTCTTCCCTGTTCTTAAGCCCAGATTCCGTCAGATGTATCAGTACACCACGACCATCATTTGGATTTGGTAAGCGCTCAATTAAACTCAAGCCTTCCAAGGTTTTTAAAATTCTTGATAGACTTGTAGCTTCCATTCCCATTTTTGGTCCCAACGATGTTGAAGGCGTCCCATTTTGCGGGTCCACACTTAATAGTGTAAAACCTGTTGCCATTGTAATTCCATTATCTGAAGCCTCTTCATTATACATCTTTTGAACCGCCAACCATGTGGTTCTCAAAACATAATCTATCGTTTTATCTTTCATGCGTATTTTAATATCTAAACTCAAAGATAGGCAAATATATTATGCATGCATAGTAAAAAGCAAAAAAGTTATGCATGCATAGTATTATTTTGTATTTCTTTACGGTTAACTGCGTCGCTGCCGCACGAATCCTTTCGTGTGGTTATAAGCATCTTCATCCTTTAGGTGTTTTTACGGGCTTAATTATATCCTAAAAGTATAACTGCTTAATATTGATTTGCGGTAGTGTTGTCGATTATCAAAAAAAACAGATGAATCAATCTGTAAGTTTTTAGGTTGTTTATCGTTGGTTATAAATCCCACACCACACGAAAGGATTCGGGCGGTAGCTGGGGACCGAGTCAAACTTTGCCGAGCTGGTTTTTTTTAACTTATTCGGAACGCGAATGGATTCGCGCACCAGCGAGGGTAGCTGGGTAATTAACTTGAAAGGAAATATTAACACCACTTTCTTTTGTTATATCAAGTGTCATTATTGTTTTGCTGTTTAAGTGTTCGATTAAAGCAATATTTTCAATGTTTATAGATTTATTGCCTTCATTCGTTATACAATCGTAAAAAATTGGTTTACTCATTTTTGTTTGTTTTAATTTATAATATTAAATAGAAAGTTTTAGTGTTTTCTCGTTATTATCTATAGACCAACTTTTAAATTTATCTAAAAAATTTTTTCCTAATAAAAGTGGGCTATTAACATTGCCTACTGACACTACAATTTTTTTGACTGAATATTGATTAACTGACAATTCTTTTAATAATATTCTTCGCTGTGTAATTATACTTCCATCAGCTATTTTATAAAGACCATCTGGTAAATAATCACTTTTAGTTATTAAGCCATTCGCAATTAATTCTTTTTCAAGTGTATTAGTGATTGTTGTTTCTGATGCACCAGTATCCAACACGAATGACTCAGTTATGTCTCCGAAATTTACATTTATTCCGAATGTACCATTTTGTTCAGTCAGTTTAATTTTTTCAGATTTTGAGCTATCAGAAATTGTTACGTTATTATTAGTTGTTGCAAATGGGTCATCTATATCTCTTTTAAAATCAATTTGGTCAAATAATGAAAATAAGTATGTTAGTGCTGTATAAATTTTGCGAGCTTGATATTCTTGAGTTATTACAATGTCGTATTCAGTTTCATACCATTTTCTTGCACCATTACAAGAAAAGCAATTTTGAAATGCACAATCTATATAAATAGTGGAATTAGAATAACCCTTTTTAAAACGAATCGCTTTTTTTAAATCATCTACATGTGCGGTTGCAGTACCTATTATTTTTTTATCTGCAAATGAAGTAATAGTCAAAAATCCCTCTTTATCAAGAGTGTATTTTCTTTCATTTAATCGATTGTTTACTATTTTATATGCGTTATTTTCACTGTGTTGTTCACTAATATATTCAAGAGTTTCATCAATAGTTAATTGTTGACTAAATGTTATTGATGGAAGTAATATAGATAAGATAATAATGTAAAGTTTAATCATGTTTATCGGTTTTGGTAAATGTTGCACAACGTTGTTGTATATGGTTTGTTGCGTGTTTTAAGTAACTAATTTAGTAAATATTTACTGACCAAGAAAGTCTGCGAGAATTTTCGTAAATAAGCTAAAACTAGCAATAAATTATATACGGTGTTGTAGTAAGTAATTTATCGATTTTCAACTTTTTTATTCAACTTTTCTAAGTAATTCAAATATAATTCCGCTGAAACATCTTTCTCTTTATTAAATGCGTCTAAAAGTTCCTTTTCTTGACTTAATATTTCTTTAAGTCTATTTTTTGTCAAAACTTTTGTTTTATATCCTTTAGACGTATCTAAATAATAAATCTTATTCTTTCCATTTGGACCTAAAATAATTGCTCCAATAAGTCCTCCTGTGTTAAATCCTGCTTGCCCTTGAATATTTTTCGGATATGATTCGTCTACTTTGAATGCACAATACTTTCCTTTAACTAGAAGTTTAGAAAATTTATTCTTTGTTAGAAACTCAACATTAAAACGCATATTATAATATATTTCATTCTCAAAGGATATCGCTATTATTTTATTCACTTTTTTAAATTTACATTCAGATTCGATATCGTCTACTGACAGAAATAATTCACTTCTTTTTTTCAAGTCTATCGATGCCAATGGACAAGGTTGATTTAATTTGAATTGTTCAAAATTCATAAATATTCCATTGTTTTCTTTAGACTCTTGTGCGTTTAAGTTTGAGATTATTAAACCTATTATAAATATTTTTGTAATTATTATTTTCATTTTCGAGATTTAGGTTTTATTTACTACAACTAGTTATATGTCAACAAAAGGGTGTGTTAACGGGCATATATTCCGGGATAATACAACTTTTTGTTTATCATTACACGTAACTGATCTTAGTGCAAACACCTTGTTTGCTCCCCATATCTAAAATTCAAATAAAATAATTGCTTACAACGGGTTAAGCTGCTTATGAAGATTTAGATCTGGGGATTAAAATCTGGTATAATAGTATAAAAAAAATCACGTACATCCAAAGATACACGTGATTTTAACAATTCAGTTCTGTAAGTTAAGGCTGCTTACTCATTGATCAGCACCCATTCTCCTTTAGCAATCAGTGGTTCTGCTTGCTTGTATTTCGTGGTTTTTTTCTCGCCACTCATCACATGCTTAATCGTCACGCGGTCGTTACGTCCAATTTTGGGTTGGTCTCTCGTAATTGTTTCCACCACTTGTGGTTGACGTTGGGTATTTCCAGCCGCTCTCGATTCAGCAGAACGCTCGTCTAAGTTTTGGATGTTCTCTTTAGACGTTTGTGTTTTCTCACGTCGGCGTGTTTTTGCTTCTTGAATCACATTGGCCGTTTCTTGTGGAATTTCTCCTTTAAATAAGAAGGAAATCACCTCTTTATTTACTTGGTCAATCATGGACTTAAACAGCTCAAACGACTCAAATTTATAAATCAATAAAGGATCTTTTTGTTCGTGCACTGCCAATTGTACCGATTGTTTCAACTCGTCCATTTTTCGTAAATGGGTTTTCCAAGCATCGTCAATAATCGCTAACGAAATGTTTTTCTCAAAATCCGTCACCAACTGTTTTCCGTTGGTTTGGTACGCTTTTTCAAGATCGGTTATCACTTGTAAGGATTTTACACCATCGGTAAAAGGCACCACAATACGTTTGAATTTATCGCGCTGTGTCTCGTATACATTTTGAATCACTGGGAATGCCAACTCTGCATTGCGCTCCATTTTGGAAATGTAATGTTGAAAGGCATTTTTATAAACCGTTCCTGCAATGTCCAGAGCCGTCATGCTTGAGAATTCATCTGCCGTTACAGGCGAACTCATTGAGAAATAACGAATCAGTTCAAACTCAAAGTTTTTATAATCGTTGTTGGCTTTATTCTCTTCTGTAATAATTTCAGACGTGTCATAAATCATATTCGCCAAATCGACCCGAAGGCGTTCTCCAAACAAGGCGTTGTAGCGACGTTTGTACACCACTTCACGCTGAGAGTTCATCACATCATCATATTCTAAAAGACGCTTACGCACTCCAAATTGATTTTCCTCTACTTTTTTCTGAGCACGCTCAATAGACTTAGAAATCATGGAGTGCTGAATCACTTCGCCTTCTTCAAGACCCATACGGTCCATCATTTTGGCAATGCGTTCGCTACCAAAAAGACGCATTAGATTGTCTTCTAAAGACACATAAAACTGTGAGCTTCCAGGATCTCCTTGACGTCCTGCACGTCCACGTAACTGTCTGTCTACACGTCGCGAATCGTGACGCTCCGTACCTACAATCGCCAATCCGCCTGCGGCCTTCACTTCTTCAGACAATTTGATATCCGTTCCACGACCTGCCATGTTGGTGGCAATCGTCACTTGTCCGGGCTGTCCCGCTTCTGCTACAATATCGGCTTCTTTTTTATGCAACTTTGCATTTAAGACGTTGTGAGGAATTTTGCGAATGCTCAACATTTTCCCCAACAACTCACTAATTTCTACATTCGTCGTTCCAATCAATACCGGACGTCCTGCTTTTGATAAGGTCGTCACTTCGTCAATAACGGCATTGTATTTTTCACGTTTGGTTTTATACACTAAATCTTCGCGATCGTCTCTTGCAATTGGACGGTTGGTCGGAATTTCGATCACATCCAATTTATAAATCTCCCAAAATTCACCTGCTTCTGTCACCGCTGTTCCTGTCATTCCAGACAGCTTGCGGTACATTCTAAAATAATTCTGTAAGGTCACCGTCGCAAAGGTTTGTGTCGCCGCTTCAATTTTTACATTTTCCTTGGCTTCAATCGCTTGGTGCAATCCATCACTGTAACGACGTCCGTCCATAATACGACCGGTTTGCTCATCGACAATCATGACTTTATTTTCCATCACCACATATTGAATGTCTTTTTCAAAGAGGGCATAGGCTTTTAAAAGTTGATTGAGCGTATGAATGCGTTCTGATTTGATTCCAAACTCTCTAAACAATTCTTCTTTGAGTTCGGCTTCTTTTTCAGTCGCAAGATTTTGAGTTTCAATTTTTGAAATTTCCATGCCAATTTCAGGCATTACAAAAAAGTCGGGGTTGTCTTTTCCAGAAAGATATTCGACGCCCTTATCAGACAATTCAATCTGATTGTTTTTTTCATCAATGACGTAATAGAGTTCTTCATCCACTTTGGGCATTTCTCTATTGTTGTCTTGCATATAGAAATTCTCTGTTTTTTGAAGGAGTTGTCTGATTCCTTCTTCACTTAAAAATTTAATTAATGCTTTGTTTTTTGGAATTCCTCTAAAAACACGTAACAACTGGAGACCACCTTCTTTGGTGTCACCAGCAGCAATCATTTTTTTAGCATCAACAAGCACTGCTGTAAGGTATTTGCGTTGAACCCCAACAATGTCTTCTACTTTTGGTTTTAACTCTACAAATTCATGACGATCGCCTTGAGGAATGGGTCCTGAAATAATCAAAGGCGTTCGTGCATCATCAATTAAAACAGAATCAATTTCATCGACAATCGCATAGTGCGGTGGACGTTGCACAAGATCATCGGGCGTATGCGCCATATTATCTCTTAGGTAATCAAATCCAAATTCGTTATTCGTACCGTAAGTAATATCGGCATTGTAAGCGTTTTTACGTTCCTGAGAATTCGGTTGGTGGTAATCAATACAATCAATACTCAACCCATGAAATTGAAAAATGGGTGCCATCCAAGCACTGTCTCTTTTTGCCAAGTAGTCGTTCACCGTTACCAAGTGAACTCCTTTGCCCGTGATCGCGTTTAAGTACACTGGCAGCGTTGCTACGAGTGTTTTCCCTTCTCCTGTGTGCATCTCAGCAATTTTCCCTTGATGCATCGCGACACCGCCTATAAGCTGCACATCGTAATGTACCATGTCCCAAGTGATGGGTTTTCCAGCGGCATCCCAAGAATTGGCCCAAAATGCTTTTTCACCATTTAAAGAGACATAGTCTTTAGTCCCCGAAAGTTCTCGGTCAAAAGGACTGGCAGTTACTTCAATTTGTGGGTTGTTCACAAAACGTTTGGCAGTTTCTTTGATAACAGAATAGGCTTCAGGGAGAATGGCATCTAAAACTTCTTGCGTCTGTGCATACACTTCATCTTTGAGACCATCAATTTCTAGATAGATTTCTTCCTTTCGGTCGATATCCTCCGTGGTGTCTGCTTCAATATATAACGCAGCGATGTTATCTTCAAGTGCTTTGCAAGCCTCTGAGATCGTCGATTTGAATTCTTGAGTCTTGGCTCTAAGAGCGTCATTACTCAAGGCTGCAGTGGCGGCTTCAAATGTTTTTATTTTGTGAACGATTGGCATGATCGCCTTCACGTCTTGTTTGGATTTATCTCCAACGAATACTTTTAGTACCGAATTCAGTAAACTCATTTTTGGGTTTTATTTTAATAATCTTTAAATGTATAGACAGTCAAAGATACAGTTTGTTGTTATTTTCTTTGTGAAATAAAGCAAAAAAAAAGCCTCGTTTGAGACTTTTTTAAATAATTTTTGAGTTTTTAATATTCATCTTCATTCCAAAGATAATCTTCGTCTGATGGATAATCAGGCCAAATCTCTTGGATAGAATCGTAGGAGTCGCCTTCATCTTCAATAGATTGAAGGTTTTCCACAACTTCTAGTGGAGCTCCTGTTCTTATAGAATAATCTATCAATTCATCTTTAGTGGCTGGCCAAGGCGCATCACTTAGGTAAGAGGCAAGTTCTAATGTCCAATACATATGTTGAAGTATTTAATTTTTGCAAAAATAATTTTTTAGATGAAAAAATCAAGTAAAAAAGCATTTATTTCGTCAATAAAGTTATGAACGTTTAAAAACCATCTGTTAAACTAAAAAATTGTTAGACAGTGATTTGTAATAATTGGCTTCCTAATTTAGGAGGGTTTATTAGGAATCCACTTGATTTCCTCCGCTTCTAACTCTTTAGACAATTTTCGTGCCAACACAAAAATGAAGTCCGACAAGCGATTCAAATAAATAAGTACCTCGGGTTGGGTGGGCTGATCTACGTTGAGTTTAGAGACATTTCTCTCGGCACGGCGACAAATACAGCGTGCAATATGACAGAATGACACGGTTTGATGGCCTCCGGGCAAAATAAAATGCGTCATTGGAGGCAATGCTAAATTCATCGCATCAATTTCGGTTTCTAAAAATGCAATAGCGTCCGCTTCTAGAAAAGTGATTCCGAGACGTTTTCTTTTAGACTCCTCCTTCAGTTTCTCAGGATCGGTTGCCAAAAGAGAACCAATGATAAACAATTGGTTTTGTATTTCAATGAGTGTGGTTTTGCTGTCCTTTGAAATCGCCTGATCGCGTATCAAACCGAGGTAGGAGTTCAATTCATCGACGGTGCCGTAGCAATCTATTCTCAAATCGTGCTTTGGAATGCGTGTGCCTCCAACGAGTCCCGTAGTTCCTTTATCTCCTGTTTTTGTGTAGATTTTCATAGATTATTTTGAGCTATAAAGTTAAAAGTAATATTCCAATCAGCAAGTAATTAGAGCCTTATTGTGAAATGTTCTTTGGGTTGTTCGGTTCTAAAAAACAACAGTCCCCAATAAAAGGTGTCAATAGACACCGATACTTCCGACTGAGATTTCAGCTGATTCCAGTGCTCAAATCTGGTTTTAGTTTCCCGTATGGAGGGAATAAGAATTGTGGAATCCTTGTGACAAATTTGAAACAATTCGGCGATCGAAGATTCTTCAATGGTTTTTAAATCGAGATAAATCAAACAGGGTGTTTTTGAAATTTCAGATTCAGTCTTGATTAAATCGTCAATTGTTTTAAATGTAGGTGTGTTTTGTACCAGATTTAAAGCTTCCTTAAATTTTGGGTCAATGGTTTCAGGAATGAAGCAGTTCTCAAACTTAAAATAAGCCCCTAAGAGAATTAAGAACTTTGACTTTGAATCGTTTGAAGAAAGCTGTTGATACGCGCTGTGTTTGCTGCGGTCATAAAAACAGTTGGTAACCAAATCAAACACAAAAGGGGAGTGGACGCCATGTTCATTTTTGGAGTGCCACCAAAATTTTAAATATGAAACGAGTCGGTTCAATTCAGCTTTTCATTTAATTCCAACCACCTTAGTTCTTTTTCTTCAATCACGTCATTTAAGACTTTCAATTCGTCAGACAGGGCTCCGATGGTATCCATGTCAATCTCTGGAACAAGAAATTTTGCTTCTAATTCTTTTTTGTCAAACTCAAGAGATTTTAATTTGCTTTCCAAATTTTTGAGTTCTTTTTGTTCGTTAAAACTTAATTTAGCTTCAGATTGACTTTCTGTAGAAACCTTTGAAGCGGTTATTTTCTTAGGTTCTGCCGCCACAGGCGTACTGTCTTCATAAGTTCTAAAATCGGAATAATTCCCTGGAAAATCTTCCACCATACCTTCGCCACGAAATACAAATAAGTGATCGACAATTTTATCCATAAAATAACGGTCATGCGAAACCACTAACAAACAGCCCGGAAAATCGAGTAAGAAGTTTTCCAAAACATTCAGCGTTACAATGTCTAAATCATTGGTTGGCTCATCGAGAATTAGAAAGTTAGGGTTTTGAATCAGCACCGTACATAAATACAGACGTTTTCGTTCGCCACCACTTAGTTTTTCTACAAAATCATATTGTTTTTTTCGACTGAATAAAAAGCGTTCTAGCAATTGTTGGGCACTAATTTGCTTGCCTTTCATTAAAGGAATGTATTCTCCAAATTCACGCACCACATCAATGACCTTCTGCATTGGTTTGGCTTTGATGCCATCTTGCGTATAGTAGCCAAACTTAATGGTTTCACCTTGTATGATTTTGCCACTGTCAGGTTGTAATCCACCTGTAATCATGTTCAAAAACGTAGATTTCCCCGTTCCATTTTTACCGATAATTCCAATACGTTCTCCACGTTGAAATACATATTCGAACTTGTCTAAAATGACTTTTTCCTCAAAAGCTTTGGAGACTTTATAAATTTCTAAAATCTTACTTCCTAAGCGCTCCATATTGATTTCTAACTGAACCTCGTGGTCGTTCCGACGCTTACTAGCTCGTTCTTTTATTTCATAAAAATCATCAATTCTGGACTTGGATTTGGTTGTTCGTGCTTTTGGCTGACGACGCATCCACCCAAGTTCTTTTTTAAAGAGTTGTTTGGATTTATTGGTTTCTATGGCTTCACGCTCAATACGTTCTTCTTTTTTCTCGAGGTAGTAAGAGTAGTTTCCTTTATAGTTATAAATACAGCCTTCATCTAGCTCGATAATTTCGGAACAAACACGTTCCAAAAAATACCGATCATGCGTGACCATAAATAGGGTGATGTTTTCCTTCGCAAAAAACGATTCCAACCACTCAATCATTTCTAAATCCAAATGGTTTGTAGGCTCATCTAAAATAAGCAAATCGGGTTTACTTAAGAGGGTATTGGCCAAAGCCAAACGCTTTTGCTGCCCCCCAGAAAGTTCACTTACTTTTTGGTTTAAATTTTCAAGTTTTAACTTAAAAAGTATTTGAGTGTATTGTGTTTCAAAATCCCAAGCTTGGTAGCGCTCCATATCATCAAAAGCTGTTTGATAGAGATTGCTGTCTTCTGGATTTTCAAGTGCTGCATGGTAGGTATTGATGACTTTTAAAATCGGGTTGTCCGAATTAAAAATCGTTTCCTCAATCGTTAGTGTTTGATCTAAAACAGGTTCTTGCGATAAAAAAGTAGTTCGCAGTCCTTTTCGATAAATGATTTGCCCCGTATCGGGTGCATCTTTTCCTGAAAGAATATTTAAAATAGACGTTTTTCCGGTGCCATTTTTGGCAACAAACGCTATTTTTTGATCTTTATGAATACTAAAAGAAAGGTCTTCGAACAGATTAAGTTCGCCGTAAGACTTTGATATATTTTCTACGTTAAGGTAATTCAAAATTTTGTTTTTGCAAAGAAAGGATAATTATAGACGAATTGCAGCCTTGAAATGATGAATTAAAAATAAATATCGCACACAAATAGCAATCAGAAGTGGGATCAATCCAATAGCAAAGGATTGTACTCCTGTGATCCAATGCAGCCCCATCAGAGATAGAAGCAGTACAAGGAATTTTAAATAGCTCAGTCCACGATTGTTTAACCTCGACTTACGTATGGAAGGAAGGAATAAAATATTCAGCGCACACGCCCATAAAAGGTTGTAGTTATAAGCCGTTGTCTGATGGTCAGTTGCTAACCAAAGCAGTAATAAAAACACACCTATGCAGCCCGTAATGGCAAATAAACCAAC
The DNA here is from genome assembly GCA_943787365.1 of uncultured Flavobacteriaceae bacterium. Classification (GTDB taxonomy): domain Bacteria; phylum Bacteroidota; class Bacteroidia; order Flavobacteriales; family Flavobacteriaceae; genus Hel1-33-131. Next base: position 643,003 of record CALSMD010000001.1, on the reverse strand, counting down.
ATCAAGCCATTTGCTACGGCTGTTGTTTTTGTAATCTTTATAAGTGATGAAGAGCATGATAAGTGCTAGAATTCCCAAGATGAAAAGCGGACTGCTAAAAAAGTCACTTTTTGTAATAGCATCAGAAGGGCTCAGTGTTTTTGAGGCAGTCACTAATTTTGAATCGTCTGTTTTTAAACGTGAATTTTCAAGCAGTTGGTGTAAGTATTTAGGCAAAAACATATGTTCTTCAACGCTGGCAATCTGGTCTATTTTTGAACCCAAGGCAATATCAATTCCCAAGCTTCCCCATGAATTTTGATTCAAATCGGAACGAATTAAATTTCTAAAAGAAAGTTGTTGAAATGCTGCTGCGGGGTAATACGCGAGTTGGTAGTCTAGGATGTTTTCAATGTCATCTTTGATTTTTGTAGCACAATTATTATAGAAAAAATCATAAAGATAATTTTTATTTTCGGGTTTGATGTTTTCTTTTAACAGATTATAAAGGACGGTTTTTTGTTCTGAATTTAAGTTTAAAACTTGCTCTTTAACACTTCGGTTGTTATATTGATAGTACCCAAAAAAGGTCTCAAATTTAGATTGACTGATTTGATAATCGAGTTTTCCTTGTGCGAATTTCAGATAAAAATTTTCTGTATCGAAGTCATACCGTCCATAATCAAACACAATATCAAATTTATAAACGGGGTCTTTGATTCGAATCGCATTGTGTCCAAACGCATCATTTAAAGAGGTGCCGGCGCCAATGGTCAGAATACTGATTTCAGACTCTGTCGTCAGCTCAAGTTGTGCGTTTACAGAGAAGCTTATCCATACAAGTAAAAGCGTAATTAATTTTTTAAAGTCCATTATCTAAAGATGCTTAAGTCGATTTTGAGAGAAAATACATTGGAGTATAAGGCGGCACTTTGATCGCCAATATCCGTAAAGGCGTAGTCTAAAAATATGCCGTTATATTTGAATCCGACACCAAAATTAGGTTGAAAGGTTAAAGGCGTAGAGTTATCAATTTGTAATTCATTTTGAAAATTTCCGATCCCTGCTCTAAAAAACACCAGATCCGTATATCCAAATTCAAGACCCAAAGCAGGATTGATACTGACAAAAGAAGAGGAAATCATATCGTTGTTTTCTTCAAACCGACAGATGAAGTCCACTTCGGTTCTTAGGGTGTAATCGTAATTAAAAGTAAAGAGTTTCGACATTCCAAGTTGCAGTTTAGGAAGTGTGAGCTCTGTGGCTTCAGGTTCTTCTTGATTTTGTCCTGGGATGGCATCTTTAATGTCTTGCAATCGGTCTGCATTAATAGCCCACGCATTAAAGGTGGTGGTGACGTCTCTTGCCATCAAACCAAATTTCCAATCGTTGGACTCAAACTGAATACCTAGATCCAAACCAAATCCCCATGAGGTTGCAAAATCGCCAATAATACGTCGAATGACTTTCGCATTGACACCGTAATTCCATCCCGGAACGGGCAATCTTCTCGCGTAAGAAAACGTAAGTGCATAATCTGCCGCGGAAAATAAATTAATCCGATCGTAATTGATCACGCCCTGTTGGTCTATAAGTTTAGTGGTATCTAAAATATCATCGACTCCAAACCGAATTAACGACAGACTGACCGCACTTCGATCGTCCAAAGGCATTGCAAAAGCGATGTAATTATAATTGGCAATGTTGGCAAAATAACTGGAGTGCATGATGGCAGCCTCACTGTCTTTTAGATGCACCAAACCGGCGGGATTCCAGTAGCCAGAATTTACATCATCAGAAGAGGCGACGACCGCATTGCTCATTCCCAAAGCAGACGCATCCACTCCAATATTCAAAAATTCATTGGAATATTTTCGAGTAGATTGAGACACCATCAACAGTGGGGTCAAAAATATAAAGACAAATTTTAATACTTGCAAGGGCTTTTTTTAAATGAACTGATAAACACTAATGTAAACTCTATTTTTTTTTAGATATTGTTGTTTATTTACCGAAAACAAAAATAGTTTATTATTTTTACTAATTAAATACAATTTATCGTGAAATCATATATCCCTCATTTTATTACATTATTAAATCTATTCTCTGGTTGTGTGGCCGTAATTTTTGCTTTGGAAGGCAATATGAAGCTCACCGCCTTGTTTGTGTGTCTTGGTGTTTTCTTTGATTTTTTTGACGGACTTTTGGCTCGTAAATTAAAGGTGGAAAGTGAGTTGGGTGTGCAATTGGATTCTTTGGCTGATATGGTCACCAGTGGTTTAGTGCCCGGTTTGGTACTCTTTCATTTATTAGGTTTAGCGCCACAGTTGTCTTGGGAAACCTACAATTTACTCCCTTATTTTGGGTTGTTAGTCACCTTAGCGTCGGCTTTTCGTTTGGCAAAATTTAATATTTCTACCAATCAATCCGATGCGTTTATTGGATTGCCAACACCCGCAAATACCCTCTTGATTATTTCTTTACCTCTTATATTAGAATATCAACACAGCGATGCAATCAATGCAACGATTCTAAATCCTTGGTTTCTTATCGTGCTGACCTTGGTGAGTTGTTATTTGTTAAACGCACCTATAAAGCTGATCGCCTTAAAATTTAAAACATGGAATTTTAAAGACAATGCCTCACGCTATATATTGATTGTTTTATCGATAGCAATTCTCGCTATTTTTCAATTTGCAGGAATTCCACTTGTCATCATAGCATATATCCTTTTGTCAATCGCTTCGAAATAATTATTAAATAAACACCTCTTTTATGGCTTCAGGCTTTTTTGCATTATTAGATGATATTTCGGTTCTTATGGACGATGTGCTTGTGATGAGTAAAATATCTGCTAAAAAAACAGCGGGCATCCTTGGCGATGATTTAGCTGTCAATGCAGAAAAAGCTTCTGGCTTTGTTTCTTCTAGAGAATTACCTGTGTTGTGGGCCATTACAAAAGGCTCTTTTTTCAATAAACTGGTTATTTTACCGGTTGCCTTTTTACTCAGTGCTTTTTTACCTTCGGTAATTACGTTTATATTAATTTTAGGAGGGCTCTATTTAGCCTATGAAGGCGTTGAAAAGATTTTTGAATACATCCTTCCACATAAATCAACTGTCGTTGATACCAGTGCTGAATCATTGTCAGAAGTGGAAATTTTAGCCTTAGAGAAAAAGAAAATAAAATCAGCGATTCTGACGGATTTCATCTTATCCATTGAGATCATTATCATTGTTTTAGGAACTGTACTGGACCAGTCGATAACGATTCAAATAATTGTGGTGAGTATTATATCTATGATTGCCACGGTTGGTGTGTACGGAGTTGTGGCACTCATTGTCCGTATGGACGATTTTGGATTGAAGTTAATACAAATGAGTAAGGGCAAAAAAAACAGCCTTCATTTTATAGGAGTGACTTTAGTGAGTGCGTTACCAGTGGTTATTAAATGCTTGTCGTTGGTTGGAACGGTTGCACTTTTGCTGGTCTCTGGTGGGATATTCATTCACAACATCGAAATTTTTTATCACCTTTTAGAAAGTTTTCCAGGGATTTTAAGGGATTTGGTATTTGGACTCAGCGCAGGAATCATCACCCTTTTAGTAGTGAAACTATCGAAGCGGGTTGTGAAACCGTTTTTGAAAAAAGCTTAAGGGGTTCTAAAACTCTAATTTTTTCTTACGTAATTCGAAATTTTGACCGAGATAGACTTTTCGAACCATCTCGTCATTGGCGAGTACTTCGGGTTTTCCAGCTTTAAGAATACTCCCTTCAAACATTAAATAGGTACGGTCGGTAATGGCCAAAGTTTCTTGCACATTGTGATCCGTAATTAAGATGCCAATATTTTTTTTGGTCAGTCTTGCAATAATCCGCTGAATGTCTTCCACCGCCACGGGATCAACGCCAGCAAAGGGTTCATCGAGGAGTATAAAACTAGGGTCGGTTGCTAAAGCACGCGCGATTTCGGTACGTCTTCGTTCGCCTCCAGATAACAAGTCGCCTCTGTTGGTTCTGATGTGCCCCAGACTGAACTCGTCAATCAAAGATTCCATTTTATCAACTTGTTCTTTTTTAGAAAGTTTTGTCATTTGAAGCACGCTCAAAATATTGTCTTCAATGCTTAATTTGCGAAAGACAGAAGCCTCTTGTGCAAGGTATCCAATACCACTTTGGGCTCTTTTGTACATTGGGTAGTTCGTAATGTCCTTATCATCTAAATAGATGGCACCGCCGTTGGGTTTAATCAAACCAACAGCCATGTAAAAAGAAGTTGTTTTCCCAGCACCATTAGGCCCTAGCAATCCCACAATCTCCCCTTGATTGACTTCAAGTGAAACATCCTTTACTACCTTTCGTCCGTTATAGGACTTCATCAAATTTTCGACTCTTAATTTCATTCGTTTGCTTAAAGAATTTTAAAAATAGTAAAATGAAACAGACTATCCATCAACTCTGGGTACTTTATATTAAATTTAACTAGGCTTCTAAAAGATCTAAGTATTCATAAGCCTTTCTCAAATGAGGGATGACAATCGTACCTCCTACAAGGGTGGCGATGCTCAATGCTTCTGAAATTTGTGCTCTGCTCAAGCCTTCTTCGTGGCATTTTTCTAGATGGTAGCGCACACAATCATCACAGCGCAAAACAGCAGAGGCCACCAAGCCTAACAGCTCTTTTGTTTCAGTGTTTAAAGCCCCTTTTTGAAAAGCATTCGTATCTAAATTAAAAATGCGTTTGATAACGGTATTGTTTTCTGCAAGAATTTTAGTGTTCATTTTCTCGCGATACGCGTTAAATTCCTCTACTTCATTCGCCATTTTTTTCTTTTCTTTTTTGGTTTCTTAACACTAGTTTTGAGATCAGTATGCTTACTTGATACAAGATCAATACGGGGATTGCAACAATCACTTGACTCGCAATATCGGGCGGGGTAATTATAGCCGCAAAAATAAGCACAATAACCAAGGCATACTTTCTGTTTTTTCGTAGGAATTCAGGAGTGACCAATCCTATTTTAGTCAGGAAATAAATAATAATAGGAAGTTCAAAAATAAACCCAGATGCCAGTGTGGACGCACGTATGAGACCTATATAAGAGTTTAAATCAAAATCGTTGTGCACTTGTTCGGCCACAGAATAGGTTCCTAAAAAGTTAATAGAAAGCGGGCAAACAATGTAGTAACCAAATAAGACGCCAATAAAAAACAATATAGAGGAAATAAAAATAAAACCTCTTGAGCTGTTTTTTTCTTTGTTGTAAAGCCCAGGGCTGATGAACTTCCAGAATTCATACAGAACATAAGGAAATGCAACGATCAACCCAAACGTAATGGAAGTCCAAATGTGTGCAGAAAACTGTCCAGCCATCGTTCGACTTTGAACTTCAAAATCAAAATTAGTGTCGCAAAAACTTTCAAATCCTAATAATTTTGAGGTATTGCAAAGAAATTCATAGGTGAAAAAATCAGCTTTTGTAGGGCCAAAAATAAGGATGTCAAATATAAAGCCTTTCGCTAAAAAAGCCGCTGTTGCCGCCACCATGACAGCGCCCAAAGCTCTGATGATATGCCATCTTAATTCCTCAAGATGGTCTAAAAACGACATTTCTTTTTGTATTCCCATAACTAGATAATTCCTTCTTTTATAAGGTCGTGAATATGAATTACTCCGGCGTAGTTCCCTTGATCTTCAACTAAAAGTTGCGAAATTTTGTGAGTGTCCATCAATTCCATTGCTTCAATTGCCATGGCATCGATGGTGATGGATCGCGGGTTTTTACTCATAATATCTTCCGCCTTTAGTTGTGATAAATCTTCTGTGACGGACAGCATACGTCTTAAATCTCCATCGGTAATAATTCCAATAATTTTTTCTGCAGCGGTCACAGCGGTCACCCCTTTGCGTTTTTCTGAAATTTCTACAATAACCTTCTTGATGCTAGCATCGGGTCCTACTGCGGGTACTTCGTTCAATGCTAATATATCTCTTACTTTTAAAAATAATTTTTTTCCTAAGGCACCGCCTGGGTGGTATTTTGCAAAGTCATCTTTTGTAAAACCACGAAGTTCTAATAAACAAACCGCTAAGGCATCTCCGATCACCAACTGGGCTGTTGTACTCGTGGTAGGTGCTAAGTTAATTGGGCATGCTTCTTTTTCGACATAAGAATTAAAAACAAAATCGGCTTGTTCTGCCAAAACGGATTTTTGATTTCCTGTAATTGCAATCAACGTATTTCCTGCATTTTTCAAAAAAGGGATAAGCACTTTAATTTCTGGTGTGTTTCCACTTTTAGAAATACAGATGACAACATCATCGTCAAGAATAAGTCCTAAATCGCCATGAATGGCGTCTGCGGCATGCATAAATACGGAAGGAGTGCCTGTGGAATTGAGAGTTGCCACGATTTTATTGGCAATAATGGCACTTTTTCCAATCCCTGTTATAATGACACGGCCTGTAGAATTGTAGATAAATTCAACAGCTTCTGCAAATGTGTCATCAATAAAATCTGCAAGTTGAGAGATTGCTAAGCTTTCAATTGCAATGGTTTCTTTGGCTAATGCTACGATCGATTTTTTTGAACTCAATTTTTTTATATTTTGGTTGTGTACTTATTTAAATATATCTACCTTTAATTCACGGTACAAAAAAACAAAAAAATTAGGAGTGTTCCCGGATTTATTCCAATTTTGATTCAATTAACCACGTTTTTTTTTAATTAAGATAAGAAATTAAGCATAAATGAGTATTTCGACTAAAGAATTACATAAAGCACTTAAAACCTTTTTCGGGTTTGATAAATTTAAAGGACTGCAAGAACAAGTTATTGTTAGTATTTTAGAGAAAAAACACACCTTTGCCATTATGCCAACAGGCGGAGGGAAGTCACTTTGTTATCAATTACCAGCGTTGATGCAGGAGGGAACGGCGATTGTTGTCTCTCCATTAATAGCACTCATGAAAAATCAAGTGGATGCGATTCGAGGTATTTCGGATTATGAGGGAATTGCACATGTATTGAATTCTTCCTTAAATAAAACCGAAATAAAACAAGTGAAATCAGATATAGAATCTGGAATCACCAAACTTTTATACGTTGCACCAGAGTCGCTTTCAAAAGCTGAGAATATTGAATTCTTAAGAGGGCAAACGGTTTCATTTATGGCGGTAGATGAAGCACACTGTATAAGTGAGTGGGGACATGATTTCAGACCTGAATACAGAAATCTGAAACACATCATCACCCAAATAGGGGATAACATTCCCATCATTGGATTGACAGCAACGGCAACGCCTAAAGTTCAAGAAGATATTCTTAAAAATTTAGGAACCACGGATTCTCAAACGTTTAAAGCGTCTTTTAATAGACCCAACTTATTTTACGAGATACTTCCCAAAACAGATCAGGTTGATAATGACATTATCCGATTTGTAAAACAAAACGAAGGAAAATCTGGAATTATCTATTGCCTGAGCAGAAAACGTGTCGAAGGTTTGTCGCAAATTCTTCAGGTGAACGGGATCAAAGCTGTTCCCTACCACGCTGGCTTGGATGCCAAAACACGCTCTAAACATCAAGACATGTTTTTGATGGAAGATACGGATATTGTGGTGGCAACCATTGCGTTTGGAATGGGCATCGATAAACCCGATGTTCGTTTTGTAATTCATCATGACATTCCAAAAAGTATTGAGAGCTATTACCAAGAAACAGGCCGTGCCGGTCGTGACGGAGGCGAAGGACATTGTTTGGCATATTATGCCTATAAAGACATTGAAAAACTTGAAAAATTCATGTCAGGCAAGCCGGTTGCCGAACAAGAAATTGGATTTGCTTTGTTGCAAGAAGTCGTGGCAATGGCTGAAACGTCCATGTCGCGTCGTAAATTTATTTTGCATTATTTTGGAGAAGCATTTGATACCGAAACAGGTGATGGTGGAAACATGGACGATAATGTTCGGAATCCGAAGCCACAAACGGAAGCGGTTGAGGAAGTTCAATTAATGCTTGAAATTGTATCGCATACCCACGAAAAATATAAAAGTAAAGATCTTGTCAATGTCATAATAGGTTATGATAATGCACTTATAAAATCGCACCGTACCAACGAATTGCCGTTTTTTGGTAAAGGCAGCAATCACGATGTCCTGTACTGGATGGCACTGATCAGACAAGCGCTCGTTGCGGGCTATTTACGTAAAGACATTGAAACCTATGGCGTCTTAAAACTCACCCCTAACGGGCGTGAATTTATAGAACAACCTAAGTCGTTTATGATGACGGAAGACCACACCTATAATATTGAAACGAATCGAAACTATAATAATTCTTTAGATATTGTGGATGTAGCGTTGATGCGGATGCTTAAAGACCTCCGTAAATCCAGTGCTAAAAAACTAGGGGTTCCCCCTTTTGTGATTTTTCAAGATCCGTCGCTCGAAGATATGGCGCTTAAATATCCAATTACGATTGAAGAACTTTACCACATCCATGGAGTTGGCGAAGGAAAAGCAAAGCGTTATGGTAAAGATTTTGTAAAGCTCATAAAACGTTATGTCGATGAAAATGACATTGAACGTCTGGAGGATATGATTATCAAGTCCACCGGTTTAAACTCCTCCTTAAAACTTTATATCATTCAAAACATTGACAGAAAATTACCATTGGACGATATTTCTTCCGCGAAAGGAATGAATATGGCCGATTTTATTAGAGAATTGGAAGCCATTGTATTTTCGGGAACCAAATTAAATATTAATTATTGGATTGATGAAATATTTGATGAAGACCAACAAGAGGAAATTCACGACTATTTTATGGAATCCGAATCCGATGATATAGAAGCTGCCATTGAAGAATTTGACGGTGATTACGACGATCAAGAATTGCGTTTGTATCGCCTTAAATTTATAAGTGAAGTGGCAAATTAATTGTTTTTTCACAAAACCATTCCCGAAACTTTTTTGTTTATAATTCCTTCTTATCTTTGCAGCTATTAAAAAATAATAATACATACTCATGAACGACGGCTTATACGCAAAATTCAACACCTCTAAAGGTGACATTTTAGTAAATTTAGAATTTCAAAAAACACCTGGAACAGTTGGTAATTTCGTTGCCCTAGCGCAAGGAAACTTAGAAAATTCTGTAAAAAATCAAGGAGATCCGTATTACAACGGTCTAAAATTTCATAGAGTCATTCCAGATTTCATGATTCAAGGGGGCTGTCCTCAAGGAACAGGCACAGGAAATCCAGGATATAAATTTGACGATGAATTCCATCCCGATTTAAAACATGACAAACCAGGTATATTATCTATGGCCAACGCAGGTCCTGGAACCAATGGAAGTCAATTTTTTATCACACACATTCCAACCGATTGGTTAGATGGAAAACACACCGTGTTCGGGAACGTGATTGAAGGTCAAGATAAAGTTGACACAATTGCTCAAGGCGATGTTTTAGAAACTTTAGAAATTATAGCAGTTGGAGCAGATGCAGAAGCATTTCAAGCTGTGGAAGCCTTTAGAACATTTGAAGGTTCAAGAGAAAAAAATCTAGCAAAAGCAAAAGCAGCTGTTGAAGCGGAATTAGATAAATTAGCCGCTGGCTTCGAAAAAACGGATAGCGGTCTTCGTTACCAAATACTTCAAAAAGGAAGTGGTTCAAAAGCCGCAAAAGGAGCTACGGTTTCAGTACATTACAAAGGGCAATTGACCGATGGAACTGTATTTGATTCCTCTTACAAAAGAAAAGAACCGATTGAATTTGCGCTCGGAACAGGTCAAGTCATTGCTGGATGGGATGAAGGTGTTGCACTATTAAATGTAGGAGACAAGGCACGTTTTGTCATTCCAAGTCATTTAGGCTATGGTGCTCAAGGCGCTGGTGGCGTGATTCCTCCAAATGCAAACTTAATCTTTGATGTTGAATTGGTTGAGGTCAAATAACTCGATTTAAATTCTATTATATTATTTATACAAAAAGCACCTTTCGGGTGCTTTTTGTATTTTATATAAAGTGTTCATAAACAACTCCCAATAATACTTAAAGTTTCAATACTTATTTGTAAATTTGTTCGCGTTTAACAACGCATAATGACAGACACAACTACTAAATATATTTTTGTTACAGGAGGCGTCAGCTCTTCGTTAGGTAAAGGAATTATTGCTGCATCTTTAGCAAAATTACTTCAAGCCCAAGGCTACCGCGCAACAATTCAAAAATTAGATCCTTATATTAATATTGACCCAGGAACCTTAAATCCTTATGAACATGGCGAGTGCTATGTGACGGATGATGGCGCCGAAACCGATCTAGATTTAGGTCATTATGAACGTTTTTTAAATGTGCCTACCTCACAAGCAAACAATGTGACCACAGGTCGTATTTACCAAAGTGTTATTGATAAAGAACGTCGTGGTGAGTTTTTAGGAAAAACAGTTCAAGTTATTCCTCATATCACAGATGAAATTAAATACCGTGTCCAGATTTTAGGAAAATCGGGCGACTATGATATTGTCATTACGGAGATTGGTGGTACGGTTGGTGATATTGAATCGTTGCCATATATTGAAGCGGTACGTCAGCTTAAATGGGAAATGGGCAATGAAAATGCATTGGTCATTCATTTAACCTTGATCCCTTATTTATCTGCTGCTGGTGAATTAAAAACAAAACCAACTCAACACAGTGTAAAAACCTTGATGGAAAGTGGAGTTCAAGCCGATATTTTGGTCTGTAGAACAGAGCATAAACTTAGTGATAGTATCCGTACGAAATTGGCGCGTTTTTGTAATGTCAAAAGAGAAGCCGTTATCGAATCTATTGATGCATCAACAATCTATGATGTACCAAACCTAATGCTAGAAGAAGGTTTAGATAAAGTGGTTTTAGAGCAATTAAACTTAGAAAGTCATACACCAGATTTAACCTCTTGGAACAACTTTTTAGCAAAACATAAAAACCCTAAAAGCGAAGTAGTTATAGGCTTGATTGGAAAATACGTAGAACTTCAAGATTCATACAAATCAATTTTAGAATCCTTTATTCATGCCGGTGCGGCCAATGAAGTCAAGGTCAAAGTGGAATCGATTCACTCTGAATACCTTCAACCAGAAAACATTGCTGCAAAACTATCTCATTTAGATGGGGTATTGGTTGCTCCAGGTTTTGGAGAGCGTGGGATCGAAGGAAAAATAGAAGCCATTCGTTATGTAAGAGAACATCAAATTCCATTTTTTGGAATCTGTTTAGGAATGCAAATGGCGACCATTGAATTTTCGCGAAATGTTTTAGGACTGACAGAAGCAAATTCTTCTGAAATGGATTCTGAAACGCCGCATCCTGTCATTGACATTATGGAAGCTCAGAAAAAAGTCACCGAAAAAGGAGGTACCATGCGATTGGGCTCTTGGAAATGTGATCTTTTAGAAAACACAAAAATTGCATCGGTTTATAATACGACCTCCATCATGGAGCGTCACAGACACCGGTACGAGTTTAACAATGCATACAAAACACAACTTGAAAACGCTGGTATGAATGCCACGGGTTTTAACCCTGAAACGGGACTTGTTGAGGTTATTGAAATTCCATCGCATCCATGGTTTGTTGGCGTTCAATACCACCCAGAATATAAAAGTACCGTTGCCAATCCACACCCCTTGTTTTTGGCATTTGTAAAAGCGGCTTTAAAACATAAAACAAAAAAATAAGACAAGTTGATTTGATAAAACACACTGCGCTGTGGCTGTCAATTAAAATTTAAAAGATTATGGAAGAAAAGAAATTAGACATAAATTCAATCATTGGGTTTTTACTTATAGGAGCTGTTTTACTTTATATGTTATGGCAAAATCAACCCACTCCAGAAGAACTTGCTGCACAAGAAGAAGCCAAACAAGAACAATTAGCATCCGAAGCCGCCAATCAAGCTGCTGCGGAGATGACCATTACTGACAATTCAAACAGCAATCAACTGCCTACGGATTCGCTAGGTCTAGCCAGTCTAAAAAATAAGATTGGAGATTTTGCTTATGCGTTAACGCTCCCTTCAGCAACGAATAATATTACCACTTTTGAAAACGAAGTTTTATCTCTTAAAATAGATAATAAAGGTGGATTTATTTCAGAAGTTAAACTGAAAAGTTATGTCAATCACGATTCAGTTCCTGTATACTTAATTAAAGACGGTAGTTCTGTGTTTAATTTGAATTTTGCAACATCCGATAACCGCACACTCAATTCCACAAATTTATATTTTCAACCAACGTTGAGCACATCAGGAGATAACCAAGTCTTATCCATGCGTCTTAAAGTTTCGGAAACCCAATTTTTGGAATACCGCTACGAGTTGAAACCAAACGATTATATGTTAGGATTCTCTGTAAAATCACAGGGATTGTCAAACGTTTTAAACACCTCTCAAGATGTAAAACTCGATTGGAAATTTAAAGCCCACCGTCAGGATCAAAGTGTTTCGTTTGAAAATAGATACACCCGTTTGACCTACCAACACGAAGGGGATAAAATCAATAAACTATCTCAATCTGGTGATGACGATGAAACCGAGTCAGATTTGGCTTGGCTTTCTTTTAGACAACATTTCTTTAGCACGATTTTAGTGCCCGATACACCGTTTAAAACAGCCGACCTAAAGTCTTTTGACTTAGTGAAGGATGAAACGGTAGACACCTTATTTACAAAACGTTATGAAGTGAGCCTTCCACTAAGTTTTTCAGGGGGGGAGTTAGCACATAATATGAATATCTATTATGGCCCAACCTATGATAATATTTTAAGTAAATACGACCAAAATTTAGAAGCCAGTATCCCATTTGGATGGGGAATTTTTGGATGGATCAACAAAGCGGTTTTCAGTCCTTTATACGCTTGGTTGACCAACTATATGTCTTATGGAATAGCCATTATTGTTATGACTATCATGGTGAAAATCGTATTGTCGTTTGTACAGTACAAGCAATTCTTATCTCAAGCTAAAATGAGAATTTTAAAGCCAGAATTGGATGCCATTCGTGAGAAGCATAAGAATAACAAAATGAAGGCGCAACAAGAAACAATGGCAGTTCAAAACAAAGCAGGAGCCAGCCCACTGAGTGGTTGTTTGCCTGGAATGTTGCAAATGCCCGTGTTTTATGCCTTGTTTATGTTTTTCCCAATCGCCTTTGAATTGCGTCAAAAATCATTTCTATGGGTTGATGATTTAAGTTCGTATGATTCTATTGCAGAGCTGCCGTATAACATTCCTTTTTATGGCGATCATATTAGCTTGTTTCCAATTTTAGCATCTATTGCGATCTTCTTTTATATGAAGATGACCACAGGCCAACAAATGGCAACACAACCCACACAAGAAGGCATGCCTGATATGGGCAAGATGATGAAGTACATGATTTATCTGTCTCCAGTCATTATGTTGGTTTTCTTTAATAACTATGCATCTGGACTGAGTTTATATTACTTTATTTCCAACTTAATTAGTATCGGAATTATGATCGTTATTAAAAACTACATCATTGATGAAGATAAAGTGTTGGCTAAAATCCAGGTAAGCAAGGCGAAACCAAAAAAACAAAACCGTTTTCAAAAGAAAATGGCGGATATCATGGCGCAAGCCGAAGCACAAAAAGAAGCCCAACAGAAACGGAAGAAGTAATATTTGAGTATTAAGAATTTAGTATCAAGTATTAAGATCTGAGAAAATAGAGTCAAGAACTAAGAGTCAAGAATAAAGAGAATAGAAAAAAGACTTAAAACAAAAGTCAATTTGAATCTCACGCTGGTGCTCGTTTCTAACGGTTGCCCATAACAGTAAGTATTAAAACAAAAACCATCATATTCAGTTACGGTGGTTTTTTTGTTTGTATTATGCCATTCTATAGAGTCATGACAAATTTCTAAATCCATAATATTGGGTAACAAGGGGCTTAAGCCCCTTGAAGAGTAAAGAATCTGTTTTGTCACACTGAGCCTATTTTTGGTAGGCAGGCACAGCCACGCTAAAGCGTGATAAATCGAAGTGCTGAAAGAAGTATTATGATGTGAGAATTAAGAATCAAGAACCAAGACAAAAGACTCAATATTAAAGTCAATTTGAATTTACTTTGTCACTCCGAGTTTACCAACCGAAGGTAGGCGCAGTCACTCCGAGGCGTGATAGATCGAAGTGTTTTGTATGTGAAGTGCTGAAAGAAGAATCAAGAACAAAGAGAATAGAGAAAAGACTAAATTCAATTTGAATCTCCCGTGTTAAATCAACATCTCAATTTGTCACCCTGAACCTGTTTCAGGGTCTCTACGTTGTGATCTGGAGATGCTGAAACAAGCCTGTCTGCCGATAGGCAGGTTCAGCATGACAAAGTTGGGACCTCTTGGTTCTTGCATCTATTTTCTCTTCTCTATTTTCTCTTTAAATCTTAAGTTCTACATTATAATTAGTTGTAAATTTGCAATTAAACCAAGCATGCTTAAAAATTAATAAATGAAAACAGTCGTTGTCGGTCTCTCAGGAGGTGTAGATTCTAGTGTTGCTGCCTATCTATTAAAAGAACAGGGATACAACGTGATAGGCTTGTTTATGAAAAATTGGCATGACGACTCGGTGACCATTTCCAACGATTGCCCTTGGTTAGATGACAGCAATGATGCGATGTTGGTAGCGGAAAAATTAAACATTCCCTTTCAAACGGTTGATTTAAGTGAAGAATACAAAGACAAGATTGTCGATTATATGTTCAATGAATATAAAAATGGGCGCACCCCAAACCCGGATATTCTTTGTAACCGCGAAATTAAATTTGATGTCTTTTTGAAAATAGCTTTATCTCTTGGAGCCGATTATGTAGCAACGGGTCACTATTGCCGAAAAGGAACCGTTGAAGGTTCTTCAAATCCTGAAATTTATAAACTCCTTTCTGGAGCAGATTCCAATAAAGATCAATCTTATTTTTTATGTCAATTGTCGCAAGCACAATTGTCTAAAACCTTATTTCCTATTGGAGAATTAACCAAACCTGAAGTCCGGGCGATTGCCACTAAATTAAATTTAGTAACCGCTGATAAAAAGGATTCTCAAGGCTTGTGTTTTATAGGCAAAGTACGTTTGCCGGATTTTCTACAACAACAATTACAACCTAAAGAAGGTCAGATTATAGAAATCCCCGATAGTTTTGAAGATTATAAAACCACACAACCCACCTTTGAATCTAAAGAAGAAGAGTTGGTTTTTAGAGCTCGAAAAATTAAATATGCCACATCTGATGGTGTTGCAGTGGGAACCCATCAAGGGGCTCATTATTTCACAAAAGGACAGCGAAAAGGATTGGCCGTTGGCGGGACCGTAGAACCTCTTTTTGTCATAGATACTGATGTTGTGGATAATATCATATACACAGGACAAGGAAAAAACCACCCTGGATTGTACCGATCGGTATTGTTGGTTCAGTCCTCCGAAGTACATTGGGTACGTACCGATTTAGCAATCGAAATTGGTCAATCACTTCAAGTTATGGCTCGTATTCGCTACCGTCAAAATTTAGAGACTGCCACCTTATATGCCACAACGGAGGGACTTTATGTTGCTTTTGAATCCCCTCAATCCGCTATTACTGAAGGTCAGTTTGTCGCTTGGTATTTAGAAGATGAATTAGTTGGTTCGGGTGTAATTTCTTAAATTGCTAAAAACACAATTTCATGGTTTTAAAAACGCAGCTTTTTTTAGTTACCTTTTTAGTCTGCCAATTGACAGTATTTGCACAGCAAGACGCCTGGATTTATTTTACAGATAAACCAACCGCAACGGCTTCGTTATCAAATCCAATTAGCATTTTAACGCAGGCAGCAATTGATCGGAAAGCAAATCATTCGGTAGCTATTGACGAAAGAGATGTGCCTGTTCATGAGCCTTATATTACTCTCATCAAAGCCTCCACAGGAATTATTTATAAAGCTAAATCAAAATGGTTCAATGCCGTTCATGTAAGAGGGTCAGAAGCAGATATCAATAGTTTAATGACCACTCATGATTTAGTAGATGAGATCGTTTTTGCAGATTCAAATTTAAATGCGCGCATGGAATCGGTTCAAAATAAATTTCAAGTAGAAGCCAATCTTACTAATTTCAACTACGGAACCACTCAAAACCAAGTAGAAATGCTCAATGTAGATGAGTTACATATAGCGAATTATACAGGAGATGGCGTGGTGGTTGCGGTTATTGATGCGGGCTTTCCGAATGTAAATACGATGGCTGGATTTGAACGCTTGCGTACTGCTGGAAATTTAAAGGGTGGCTATGATTTTGTAGACCGAACGACCGCAGTTTATACTTCAACAGCGAGTCAACATGGTACACAAGTATTGAGTACCATGGCAGGATTTGTACAGGATCAATATGTAGGCACGGCACCTGATGCGACTTACTATCTTTTTAGAACCGAGGATGTCGCTTCCGAAAACCCTGTGGAGGAAAGCTATTGGTTAGAGGCCGTCGAACGTGCCGATAGTTTAGGCGTACAGGTCATTAATACGTCTCTAGGGTATAAAGGTTTTGATAATGCTAATTATAGTTATACAACAGCACAATTAAATGGCAACACAACCTATAGCTCTAAAGGAGCGAATATCGCTTTTGAAAAAGGGTTGATCTTAATAAATTCGGCAGGCAATTCTGGAGCTTCTGGAATTGTGACTCCTGCAGATGCAGCAGGAGTTTTAACGATTGCTGCAGTTGATGGAAATGGAATCTATGCATCGTTTAGTTCTCAAGGGAGTGTTATTCAACTTACCCATAAACCAGACGTTGCAGCACGAGGTTCTGGCAGTTATGTCATCAATAGTAGCAATCAAATTTCGCAATCCAATGGCACCTCGTTCAGTTCGCCTATTTTAGCTGGGGGCGTTGCCTCTCTAGTTCAGGCGTTACCAGATGCTACAAATGCAGAAATCATGGCGTATATTCGAGAGTCAGCCTCTCAATATTCGAGTCCCGATTTTTTTCTTGGCTATGGAATTCCAGATTTTCAATCTGCTTTGACTCTAGGATTGAGTCATCAGACTGCTAAACAACTTGAATTTGAAGTTTTCCCAAACCCCGTACATTCAGAATTTTTTATAAAACTCCCATATACAACAGACAGTATTTTTATTTCGATACATAATGTTTTAGGAGTGTTAGTGTATGAAAACCAAGTCGAAAGCATGCAACCTATCAGTATGGAAACGTTTTCAAAGGGACTTTATCTATTAACAATTCACACAGAAAATAAAAAATCGATCACGTTTAAGCTCATAAAAGAATAGATGCAAAATAAGATCACCCAACTTTTTGGAATTCAATTCCCTATTGTTCAGGCAGGAATGGTTTGGAACAGTGGGTGGAAATTAGCTTCTGCGGCAAGCAACGCTGGAATTTTGGGTTTAATAGGAGCAGGATCCATGTATCCCGATGTCTTAAGAACTCATATTCAAAAATGTAAACAAGCCACCACAAAACCCTTTGGCGTGAATGTTCCGATGCTCTATCCCAACATTGAAGAGTTGATGAAAATTATAGTAGAAGAAGGCGTAAAAATTATTTTTACATCTGCTGGAAATCCAAAGACTTGGACCTCGTGGTTGAAAGAACGCGGCATTACTGTGGTGCATGTGGTGAGCAGCTTAAAATTTGCCTTAAAAGCACAAGAAGCGGGTGTCGATGCAATCGTAGCTGAAGGTTTTGAAGCAGGTGGTCATAATGGCCGCGATGAAACGACGACTTTCACTCTCATTCCGATGGTGCGCACGCAAATCACAATTCCGTTACTTGCAGCGGGAGGTATTGCAACTGGCAATGGAATGATGGCTGCCATGGCGCTTGGTGCCGATGGTGTCCAAATAGGAAGTCGGTTTGTAGCGAGTAAAGAATCCTCTGCCCACGAAGCTTTTAAAAACGCAGTGCTCTTAGCCAAAGAAGGAGATACACAATTAACACTTAAAGAATTAACGCCAGTACGCCTTTTGAAAAATAAATTTTATCAAGATTTACAAGCGGTATATAAAACGTCACCATCGTCCGAAGATTTAAAAAATATTTTAGGACGCGCCCGTGCCAAACGAGGAATGTTTGAAGGCGATTTAGAAGAAGGCGAATTAGAAATTGGACAAATATCGGGACTGATTGATGAAATTTCGCCCGTTTCCGATATTGTAGATTCCATTTTAACTGAGTTTAAGGCGTGTCAAACTCGCATATCAACTATCAATTTAAACATAAATAATGACCAATAGAGCTGACCAATTACAAGCATTTGACCGTTTGTTAACCATTATGGACGAACTTCGTGAACAATGTCCTTGGGATCAAAAACAAACCATGGAAACTCTTCGACATCTCACCATCGAAGAAACCTACGAATTAGGCGATGCGATATTGGACAAGGATTTAGCAGAAGTTAAAAATGAACTTGGCGATCTTTTACTCCACATAGTATTTTATGCTAAAATAGGAAGTGAAACAAAAGATTTTGATATTTCGGATGTCATCAATAGCATCTGCGAAAAACTGATTCACAGGCATCCCCATATTTACAGTGATGTGGTGGTCAAGGACGAAACCGAAGTCAAGCAAAATTGGGAGAATTTAAAACTGAAAGAGGGAAAAACCAGCGTGCTACAAGGCGTTCCGAAAAGCTTGCCTGCTTTGGTCAAAGCCAGTCGAATTCAAGAAAAAGTGGCCGGAGTTGGCTTTGATTGGGAACATTCTGATCAGGTGTGGGAAAAAGTAGAGGAGGAGATTGGAGAGCTGAAAATAGAAATAGATAACAAAAATCAAGACGCTATTGAAGATGAATTTGGAGATGTATTATTTTCATTGATAAACTACGCCCGTTTTTTAGATATCAACCCAGAAAATGCGCTAGAGCGCACCAATAAAAAATTCATCAAACGCTTTCAGTATTTAGAAACCAAAGCCAAATCTCTGCAAAAATCACTTTCGGAAATGACCCTTGCAGAGATGGATGTGTATTGGGAAGAAGCCAAAAAATTGTAGTTGGCTACTGCTGTATCATTTTTTTGATCTTAGAATATTTTACGTTCCAAGTTTGTAAAGTAGCTTTATGCTTGTCAATATTTTTGTGAACCTCTTTAACAAGTGGATTGTCATCTTTCACATTAGAGAAAAATTGGAGGTTGTTTTCCAACTGATTGATTTCACTTTTGATCTCATCCATTTTTTTCCGTATGAACGTCACTTCATTGCTAAACAATCTCTGATCCTGTGCTAATGTTTCCAATTTAAGCGTGTACTTTAAATCGTCCATCGCTTCTTTGTCCAAGCCTAGTTTAGAATAGAAACCATCAAGCGTTTTAAAGAATTTCCCATCAATAAAACGTTTGCTTTGAACGACATGTCCTAGTTTTTTCCATTGACTAGAAAATTCATTTAAGGCTTCTAAATTTTTGTCCTTATCATCACTTAATTCAAATGCTTTAAGGGAATCTAATAAATTATTTTTTTGTTCTAAGGCAGCAATTTCTTTTTCAGTTCCATAGCTTTTTTGTTCATGATAACGGTCAAAAAATGAGTTACATGCGCCTCTAAATCGTTTCCATAACTTATCACTGTCTTTTCGTGGAATATGCCCGATTGTTTTCCATGTATTTTGAATGTTTTTCATCAAAACCAAGGTTGTCTCTAGGTCTTCACTGTCTTTATTTTGCTCAGCAATTTCTACCAATTCCAGTTTTTTCTTGTAGTTTTCTGACTGGTCTTTCTTTAAGGTTTTATAGTAATTATTTTTATTCTTATTAAACGTTCTCACGGCATCCTTAAATCCAGACCATGTTTTTTCATTGACTTTAGAAGGGACTTTTCCTGTCTTGAAAAAGGCTTCTCTAAGCACTTCAATTTCTTTTATATTTCCCTGCCAATCCTTGTGAGAATTGATGGTTTTTTCAGAGATAGCATTAATTTGAGCAATGATCTCATTTTTAATTTTAAGATTTTCTTCAAACTTTTCTTCCAGTTGATTGTAATAATCCTGACGCTTGTCATTAATTACTTTTGTCGCAGCACTAAATCGGTCCCAAAGCTCATCTTTATATTCTTTGGCAACAGGGCCTAATTCTTCTTTCCAAATTTTGTGAAGTGCTTGAAGCTCTCTAAACGCTCTGTTTAAATCGGTTTCATTTGCCAACTCTTCAGTACTTATTATAATTTTCTGTTTTTGTTCTAAATTATGCTTAAAATCTAAATCTCTAAGATCTCTATTGAGGTGTAAAAAACCATAAAATATCTCTACATGGTGACGGTAATTGTTCCATGTATTATTGTTCTCACTAGAGGGAATTTGTCCTGTATTTCTCCAACGCTCTTGTAAATTTTTAAAAGTATTGTAAGCCGAGTTAATATCGCCCTCGACATTAATTAATCCTTTGATTTCTTCGATGATTTGCAAGCGAATCTCAAGGTTTTGATTGAGCTCTTGTGTTCTGTTTTTCTGAAAAGACTGGTGTTTTTCTCTAAAGGTTTTAGACAATTCGTTGAATTGCTTTTTTAAAGGACTTATAAATTCGAAGTCAATTGCATTCCCACCTTCCGCCAAAAATGCTTCTTTCTTTTCTGAAATTAATGCACTGAATTTAGCATTAAAATTATTTTTGACTTCGTTGATATTGTTACGAACACTGTGAATGTTCTCAGAATTTAATAATTTTTCAAATTCATTAATTAAGTATTCTAATGAAAGTTCTTCATAATTGACTGCAGAATCTTTTTCTTCTTCTACAGCATCTTCATGAGTTTCTTCTGCATCTTCAGTAGAAGCTTCGGAAGTTTTATCTTCTTTAGGCGCTTCCTCAGAAGTCTCTTTTTCTTCTGAACTTGTGGTTTCCACTACCTTCTCAGGGGTTGCTGTGGATTCCTCTGTAGGCGTTTCTGAACTTGTCACTTCTTCTGTAGGAATTTCTTCAGAAGGCGTAGGGTTCTCTGTTGAACTTTGTTCTTGGGGAGTGGCGTTTAGGTTATCTCCATCTGCATCTTGCAGGTTATCGTGCTCTGACATATCTTTCAATGTTTTAGTGTTAAAATGACTTGAAGCATAAATATAACATTATCCCTCTAATCTACAAATTATATAATTCTTTTAAATTACTTTTTTAATTAGGAGTTCCATATTTCCCACGATTTTTCCGCTTGTAAACGGAGCATTTCGAGCCCGTTGAGCGTCGTGGCATTTTTTGCCTTTCCATGTTTGAGGAATAAAGTCTGTTCAGGATTGTAAATCAAATCAAAGAGTAAATGTTTTGAAGTAATCTGTTCATAAGGAATAGCAGGGCATTTATCTATATCCGGAAAAGTTCCTAAAGGGGTGCAGTTGATGATAATTTGGTAGTTCTCAACTCCCTCGACTGCCAAAGACTCATAAGTGTATTTTACAGAAGACGATGCGGTTCTGGATACATACTCAAAATGAATGTCTAATTTTTTCAAAGCAAAAGCGATGGCTTTTGAGGCACCACCTGTTCCTAAAATTAAAGCTTTTTTGTGATGGGATTTGAGATGGGGTTTTAAACTATGTTCAAATCCAAAATGATCGGTATTATAGCCTGTTAATTTTCCGTTTTCTATTTTAATTGTATTCACGGCACCAATTTCTTGTGCTTCTGAATCAATGGCATCCAAATAGGGGAGTACCGCTTGTTTGTATGGAATGGTGACATTCAGTCCTGCAAGCTCTGTTTCGGAGTTTTTTATGGACTCAAAATCTTCGATCGTTTTTAAATCAAAATTGTTATAAGTGCAGTCTAATTTGTTGGTTTCAAATTTATCTTTAAAATATCCTCTCGAAAATGAGTAGTCAATGTTTTTACCAAGCAATCCAAAATTCTTCATATATGCTGTTTACGTTTGTTTCCATACCATTCCAATCCCAGAACAATGGCTGCTCCAAAAATTATAAATAAGAGGGCATAAATGGTTTGTGTGTTCATTTCAGGCAAATACCGTTGATAATTTTCAATGATTTGTTCGCCATTTGTATCTCTTATGAAATCCCCTAAGGCATCTTGTTTATAGAGGGCTTCTTTCCATGGCCACACAACGCCAAGCGATCCTGTGATAAATCCCATAATAAGAGCCAATGTTTTGAATTTATAATGCTTTAAAATGTAGCTTAACAGATGCGAAAGACTCACCAATCCCACCATCGAACCAAGTGTAAAAACTAATAAAACTGTTAAAAGTCTCAGATGTTGGGGATCAGACATAAAACTAAAATCTCCAGAAACTATAAACACAAACGTATCAAAAAGAACGTTGACAGAGTCCACTAACAACAAGACATAATTCCCTAGTAAAATCAATATAAAGGATCCTGAAAACCCTGGTAACGCCATGCCTGTGACGCTAATCATTCCACATAAAAAGACAAACCAAAGGTTGTCGTTTTGTGTTGCTGGATTTAAAAAACTAATGCTTATCCCTGCAATGATTCCAAGGAAAGCCATCACGATTGTTTTGGTGTTCCAAGATTTAAAATCTTTATAAATATAATAAATCGAACCGACGATCATTCCAAAAAACACACTCCATACATAGAGTTCGTAGCGTTCAATGAAGTAGTCCAACAGTTTAGAAACACTAAAATAACTAATGATCATCCCTAAAAACAGCAAGGCTAAAAATCGACCGTTTACATAAGTGTAAAAACTTTTAAACCTTCCGCTGAAAAATAATTTTCCTGCTTTGATATTGAATTTCTGCAAGGAATAAATAAACTCTTCATAAAAGCCCATCACAAACGCCACAATCCCACCAGAAACGCCGGGCACTTTGTTGGCAGCTCCCATAATGACCCCTTTTAGGGTCAGTAAAAAAGGGTTTGTATGATCGTTAGGACGTTTCAATCGTGTTTATTTTGGTACTTATTTTTTCTAAAATGAGGATGATTAAAATTCCAAATACCATCAGTCCGATGGCTTGTAACAGTTGTGGGTCTCCATCAAAACTAAAAGGAGAAATACTTTCTTCGTTCAAAGGAACTTTCACCCCTTTAGAATTGGTTCTGAAAGTCAAAGCAATTTTCCAAGGCCATATTTTATTTAGTGATCCAATCATGAATCCTGTGATAACGGCCAATGTCAAGCGGTGGTATTTTTCAAACAACCACTTTAGAAGTTTTGAAAATGACAACAATCCAACCACGGCACCAGCGCCAAAGAGAACAATTTTTTTGATATTAAGTGTATTGAGCGCTTCCAGAACGGGACTGTAAGCACCAATGATTACCAGAATAAATGACCCTGAAATACCGGGCAATATCATCGCACAAATTGCTAGGGCTCCAGCAAAAAACAAAAACAGATTTGTATCCGAAGTTTCAGAGGGGTTGATGGTGGTAATCAGGTAAGCAACCACGGCTCCAATGGCCATTGCTATAAATAATTTAAAGTCCTTGGCAGTGGTTTTAATCTGTTTTCCGACATAGACAATACTCGCAAGAACCAATCCAAAAAAGAAGGACCAAAGTAAAATAGGATGGTGTTCCAAAAACCATTCAACGCCTTTTGCCAGTGAAATGATACTCACAAACACTCCTGAAAGAAGTGCTAATAAAAAAGGGCCGTTAGCTTTTTTCCAAGTGCTTTTTAGGCCTTCAGTTTTTAAGTTCTTTAAAAGGGCAAAATTGATATTATTTAAGGTGCCAATCAATTCTTCGTAAATTCCTGAGATGAATGCGATGGTACCGCCAGAAACTCCCGGTACTACATCTGCCGCACCCATGGCCATTCCTTTGAGTGAAATTATTAAGTAATCTAGTGGGGATCGTTTCATTTTTTGTTTAAAATAATAGAATTATAAAGATTTTTTTATGCTGATAAACATTCTATAGCAGCCCCTAAAAATACAAATTTTTACTGATGCGTATTTTTAAAATTCTCAATTAATTGCAGAACGGCTTTGCGTTGATAAACTTCCGGAAATAATTCTTCCAAAATAAACACGTGTTCTAAATTTATATGCATCGCTGTCAAAAGGTGGGCATAGCCAGCATCCATATTATTAAGTTTCAAACACACGCCTGAAAGTCGATATTCTAATTCTTCACTCTTGGGATGGTACTCTAAGGCTTGCACAAAATTATATTTTGCAGCCTCATATTCGCCAAGTTTGATTAAAATATCTCCACGAGCGAGCCAAGTGCTTAATTCACAATCGCCCAATTCGAGGGTTTTTTTATATCCACGTTCGGCTTCTTCCAAAAGAGAAAGGCGTTCATTAATGGTAGAATACAACAACCAATAGGCAGCATTGTCTCCATCTATATCAATGGCTTTATTGATGTAAAACAAGGCTTTTTGGTAATCCTTTTTAGCAGAGAAAAACTTTGTAATGCGCATCCAACCTTTATCCAAGGCAGGGTCTTCTTCCACCGCTTGATAGTAATGTTTAAGGGCTAAATCTCCGTTATTCAAACGTTCATAGCAATACCCAATTTTGATGAGGGCATAGGCCGTAGAATCTTCAATAGCGATGGTAATTTTATAATTCTCAATCGCTTCTTCAAAACGGTTTAATTTCTCTAGTACTTTGGCTTTTTCCAGATACGCACCAATGAAAGTATCATCCGAAATAATTGCAAAATCAAAGGCGGTGAGGGCTTTTACCAGTTGTTTGGTTTCCACGTATTGTTTCCCAAGTTGGTGCCATGCGACTTCGCTGTATGGGTTTTTATCGAGATAGCTATTTAGGTATTCAATCGCTTCCGTGGTTTCGTCTAAAAAGTCAAAACAATAGATGATATTGTAAAGCGCCGAATAGTCTTCTAAATCCAGCTCAATACACTTCTTGAAATTTTGTTTTGCATCTTGATACTGATCTAAAAACAAATATTCCATTCCAATTAAAGAATAGAGGTCGGCACTGTCCTCCGCGATTTCAATAGCTTCTTTAAAAACTTGTATCGCTTTTTCGTGCTGGTCTTTTTTAGAAAAAATATTTGCTTTTTGAATGTAGAGTTCCTCGTTATTAGGCTCTATTTCAAAGAGGGGAGAAAGCAATCGATCGGCTTCATTTAATTTATTTTCAAAAATTAAAATTTCAACTTGAAATAATTTCAGGTTCAAAGAAGCAGGATGCTGACTCAATCCGAGCTTGATTGCCTTTTTTGCAAGTGCAATTTTACCACTTTCTAAATAGTGATGTATGATGTTCTCAAACTCATTAGAATCAAAGAAAAAAACGCTGTTGGTTTTTAACATCGACTCAAACTTTGAGAGGGTTACTTCTTCATTTTCTTCAGATTGACTGAACTCCATAAAAGGGTTTTTTTACACTAATAAATTTAAGATTATATCTGCTTGAAACACCCAAAAACTTCGAATGTTTTCAACAAAATAATTAACAGTGTTGTTTAAAGAGAATTTAGGATATTAAGAATGATGTGACATCCCTTTACAATTTCTTCTTTTGAGATGGTCAACGGTGGCGAAATCCGAACCGCTTTTGGCTCATAGAGCAACCAAAATAAAATCAAACCGTCTTCTTTGGCTTGCAGTACTATTTTGTTTGCTATATCTGAGGAATCGACCATCAAAGCCAACATTAACCCTTTTCCTCTGATCTCTTTTATGAGGGGATGTTGGAGGTGTTTTCGGATCAGTTGTTCTTTTTCTAGGGTCTCTGGAATTAAGTTACTTGTTGTCACTTCTTCCAAGGTTGCTAAGGCTGCCGCTGCAATGACAGGATGGCCACCAAAGGTGGTGATGTGCCCTAATTTTGGATGGTCGGACAAACTGTCCATCATTTTTTCGGAAGCTGTAAAAGCGCCGATAGGCATGCCGCCTCCAAGTCCTTTTCCGGTCACAACAACATCGGGAACGCAGTTGTAGTTTTCAAAACCAAAGAGTTTTCCTGTGCGTCCAATGCCCGGTTGAATTTCGTCTAAAATTAACACTGCGCCAACTGCGTTGCATTTTTCTTGAACCTTGGTTAAATACCCATTTTTAGGTTCAATAAATCCTGCACCTCCTTGGATTGTTTCTAAGATGACTGCGGCGGTTTTTGTGGTGATTTCAGAAAGGTCTGTGACCTTATTGAATTCTATAAATCGAATGTCTGGAATTAGGGGTCGAAACGGTTGTTTTCGTTCTTCATAGCCCATCACACTCAAAGCACCCATCGTATTTCCGTGATAGGCGTTTTTGGCAGAAATGATTTCAGACCGTCCAGTATAGCGTCTCGCGAGTTTCATCGCACCATCGATTGCTTCTGTGCCTGAGTTTGTCAGATATGTTTTTTCGAGTTTTGGCGGTAAATGCGAAGCGAGTAATTTGGACAGTTTTACAGCAGGGGATTGGATGTATTCTCCATACACCATCACATGCATGTAAGCGTCCAATTGGTTTTTAATCGCCGCTACAACCTTTGGGTGTCGATGGCCCAAACTACAGGCAGAAACCCCTGCAACAAAATCTAAATACGGCGTTTTATTTTGGTCGTAGATATAAGACCCTTCCGCATAAGATACTTCCATCGCTAAGGGATGAGGCGTTGTTTGTGCTTGGTGTTTAAAAAAATCCTTTGTAATCAAATTTTCTTTATTGGTTTCTTTAAGTTTTGTAGGCTTGTTCAGAAATTCTCTTAGGTAGTTTTCTAGCCGCTTTATTTGTTGGTTTTAGTTTCGATTTATCTAAACTTTTAATCGGTGAGGTCGGACGCGCTTTTTCAACGCGTTCTAACAAGTTAGGATCAAAAAATTCTTCTTGAGGGACATATAGGCATCCAATCCTTTTATTGTAGGAAGTACGAGCGGCGGATCGTCTTTAAATAAATCCTCTACACTTGTGGGACGTTCCGAATCACGCCAATGAAATCCTTTAAGAATTTTCTCATTCTCTGGGAATTCAATCTCAGGATGCGTTTTTCCTCCAATTTGATTGTATTTCCGCATCTCATCAATCGTATTTTCCGTGATCCATACTTTAATAGAACCGGATTTTGATTTATCAATTCCAACCAATTCGTTGTCTTCATTTCTGAGATAGTATATGCTTTCGGCATTTTTAATAATGTCAATGGTTGATAAACTATTATTTTTAAATAATCCAAATAATTTCTGCCCTGAAATTTGATTGTACCCATCTCCCAAACTGTCCTTACTGATTACAAAGGCATGATTAAAGACTTTTAAGGAGTCTAAGGTTTCAGTTTTCGAATTCGAAATTAAATGAATAGAATCTCCCGTAATTTGATTTTTTAAATTCCATAAAACAGGATGTTGCACTTTGTAAAATGGATCGTTTGTTGTGTTTTTATCCAAATTAATTAACTGCGTCAGCCCTGTCTCTTGATTCATATGAATCGAATCGGCTTTGCCACTTAAATCGGACTTATAAATTTTTGCGCTATAATAGCCCCGTGTAATTCTTTTTTCAGGTTTTCCCGTGACCATCAAGGTATCACTATGCACAAAAATAGAATCGTTTTCTTGAATGGTAATCGCCAAGGCGCGTTTGGTTACAAATACAGAATCTTTTTCTCTAAAGACTTCAGCATAATGACTTTTAACAATGGTGTTATTTAGCGTATCTGTAATGGTAATATTATTGGTCGCCGAAGCAAATTTCTTATTGCGATCAAAATAGATACTATCGCCTTCGACAACGCGTTCGTCATAATTTATTTTAGAATTTTTTACAAAATAACCTGTATCTTTTTGGGTGTCATAAAATCCGCGTTCGCAATAGATCACACTGGTTTCGCTGGTAATGGTCGTGGGTCCAAATAAAAAGGCAAAACCCGAAAGGGTATAAAAATCGAGTTGGTTGGATTCAATGACGTATTCTGGATTGACAAGTTTGACATTGTTTACAAACTGGTATTTTTTAGAATTCATGTAATAGCGTCCAATTGTACTTGTAATCGTTCCGGTGGTATCTCGAACGACTTTTCCTGAACTTCTGTAAAAGGCTTGTTGTTTGACTCTGTCAAAGTATAAAGTATCGGTAGTGATCTCAGAATTTGGATCTGTTAAAATAACCGTACCACTCGCAAAAGCCAGTTGTGTCTTTCCGCTGTATTCAACATATTTAGAAGTCATATTAATTGTGTCGCCTTGCTTGACATGAACTTTTCCGTAGGCTTCTATAAAATCCTCTTTCCCATAATAAATGGCTTCATCACACCACAATTCAATACCTTCATGCTTGATGTGTACCTGTTTTGAGTTGTTTCTCGTCAGAATTGTCGCATCTGGATTTGATTCGTCAAATGTCATAAACGGTGCATATTCAATCTCGATTCTGCGTCGCTCTTGTGCATGCAATATGGATCCTATAAATAATAGGGTGCATATTAAGTAATAAATGCTTTTATGTTTCAACGTGATAATTTTTATGACAAAAATAGGTAATATTGAGTTCTTTGAATAAAACTTAAGATTATTTTAAGTTCTAAAAAAAAATCTACCCTAAGGATAGATTTTAATTGTTATCTAAAAATTGTTTGTTTTCGATCAGGTCCTACAGAAACCACTTTGATTGGAATTTGTAATTCTTTCTCTAAGAAATCAATATAAGCATTCAATGATTTTGGGAGTGTAGATTCATTATCCATTTCGGTTAAATCTTCTGCCCAACCCTCAAAATCAGTATAAATAGGTATGATGTTTTCTGCTTCCACATTGTATGGGAAATGGTGAATGATATCGCCTTTATAATTGTAAGCGGTACATACTTTTAAGGATTTAAAACCAGAGAGAACATCGGCCTTCATCATCATAAGTTGTGTGACGCCATTCACTTGGCATGCATAGCGTAATGCTACAAGATCCAACCATCCACAACGACGTGAGCGTCCTGTAGTGGCACCAAATTCTTGTCCTACACGTCCCATTGTTTCGCCGTCTTCATCAAACAATTCAGTAGGGAAGGGGCCAGAACCCACCCGTGTGGTGTAGGCTTTGAAAATTCCAAAAACTTCTCCGATAGAAGTTGGTGCAATTCCCAATCCTGTACATGCACCTGCAGCCGTTGTATTGGAAGAGGTTACAAATGGATAAGTTCCAAAATCAATATCTAATAAAGACCCTTGTGCGCCTTCTGCTAAAATTGATTTTTGATCTCTTAGTGCTTGGTGTAAGTATTCTTCGGAGTCTATAAATTTTAAAGATTTTAAGACGTCAACGGCTTCAAAAAATTCAGTTTCTAATTCTTCTAAATTATATTCTAAATCAACGTTGTAAAAATTAACCATGGACTCGTGTTTGTTGGCCAAAGCACGGTATTTGTCTTTCCAGTTGTCCAATTCTAAGTCGCCAACACGTATGCCATTCCGACCCGTTTTGTCCATGTATGTTGGGCCAATCCCTTTAAGAGTCGATCCAATTTTGGCTTTTCCTTTGGAAGCTTCTGAGGCGGCATCTAACAAGCGGTGCGTGGGGAGTATTAAATGCGCTTTACGAGAAATCACTAAAGATTTTCTGTAATCTACATTTTGGGTCGCTAATTTGTCCAATTCATTTTTAAATATCACTGGATCGATCACGACTCCATTTCCAACTAAATTTACGGCGTCCTCATGAAAAATCCCTGAAGGAATCGTATGAAGTACATGCTTCATTCCGTTAAATACAAGGGTGTGACCTGCATTTGGTCCGCCCTGAAATCGTGCTATAATGTTGTAATTGGAGGTTAGGACGTCCACAATTTTCCCTTTGCCTTCGTCACCCCATTGTAATCCAAGTAGTAAATCTACTGCCATTTTATTTAATCGTTAGTTTTAGTATTTTTTTTTGTTCCGTAGAAATAGAGCGAATGTTTTTGAATATCAATATCAAAAACTTCTTCTATTGTTTTTTGAATGGATTGTATCCTTGGGTCGCAAAACTCAAAGACTTCCCCTGTATCCGTGAGGATGACATGATCGTGTTGTTTGTCAAAATACGATTTTTCATACTGTGCTTGATTCTGCCCAAATTGATGCTTTCGTACCAAAGCACAATCCAATAATAATTCAATCGTGTTGTAAAGCGTGGCTCTGGAGACACGGTAGTTTTTGTTTTTCATTTTGATATAGAGAGATTCTATGTCAAAGTGATCTTCGTTGTCATAAATTTCTTGAAGTATTGCAAAGCGTTCAGGCGTCTTTCGATGACCATTTTCTTCGAGAAATTTCGTAAAAACAGTTTTTACGATATCTTGATTTTTATTTTTGGTTTTTACACTCATACAACGGTCAAATTTAAACTAATTTTTAGACTCTAAAGACTTTTTCGATACCATTTATTTTTTGCAGTCGTTCCATCAATTTTTCAACAAAATTATTGTTGTTCACTTCCAAGGCGATTTGACCTTTAAACGTACCACTATCCGAATCAAAATTTATATTTTTGATATTCACATTCATACTTTCAGAAACCACTTTTGTAATGGAATTGACCAAGCCAAGTTTGTCAATTCCTGTCAGCTTAATAACCGCTCTAAACACCTGTTG
Organism: uncultured Flavobacteriaceae bacterium; assembly: GCA_943787365.1. GTDB lineage: Bacteria > Bacteroidota > Bacteroidia > Flavobacteriales > Flavobacteriaceae > Hel1-33-131. Next base: position 612,515 of record CALSMD010000001.1, on the reverse strand, counting down.
TGAAGAGTCAATCCATTTGGCAGACATGATTCTGTATGCATAATTAGACTGAAGACTAACGGCATTCGGGCATGCTTTTTTATGAATTTTAATGCCTTCTTTTATACTTAAAAATCCAAAAACTGCATCACCAGGAATGGGATTGCAACAAGCCGAAAGTTTATAGTTTAATTTCTCTTCTTCCTTGCCAAATACCAACATATCATATTTGGAAGTGATTTCATCTTTCTCAACGGATTCTTTTGTAGGTGTCTTTGTACGTGTAATTTTATTTTTTATGTAGCTAACAAGGACATTACTTCTTGAAGTTGCAAAACTTTTTAACATCGTATTATCAATACTACTGATGCCAACGCGGTAAAATAAATCTAAACTTGTATTCAGTTTGAAATAATTCACCAATTCATTAATAGAGCGTTCGTTTAAAGTGATTTTGAGTTGTTTGAGTTTTCGTCTCAATATCTCTTTTCCTTCAATTGCGACGGCTTTTTTGTCTTCTTTTAAAGAAGATTTTATTTTACTTTTTGCGCGTGTCGTCGTTACATAATCCAGCCAGTTTACTGTTGGTTTGGCACTGTCGGAAGTGATAATATCAACTTGATCGCCACTTTGTAGTACATGGTTTAAGGGGACTAATTTACCATTGACTTTAGCACCTCTCGTTTTCATTCCAATTTCGGTATGGATGCTAAATGAGAAATCCAGCGGCGTCGCATCTTTCGGGAGCGATTTTAATTCGCCATTTGGTGTGAATACAAATATTTCTTTCGCATAGAGATTCAACTTAAATTGCTCAACAAACTCTACAGCATTTGATTCTGGATTTTCAATCACTTCTTGGAGTTTTCCAATCCAGCTTTCTAAATTCTCGTCATGCTCTTTTTCACCTTCTTTATACTTATAGTGCGCTGCATAGCCTTTTTCCGCAATCTCATTCATACGTTCGCTTCTGATCTGAACTTCGACCCAGCGTCCTTTGGGTCCCATGACTGTAATGTGCAGTGCTTCATAACCCGTTGATTTTGGTGCAGAAATCCAATCTCTTAAGCGTGTTGGGTTCGGTCTAAAATGATCCGTGACAATCGAATACACTTTCCAAGCTATAAATTTTTCGTCTTTTTCTTCTGATTTATAAATGATTCGTACTGCAAATTTATCATAGACTTCCTCAAAAGAGACTCCCTGGTTTTGCATTTTTCTACGAATCGAAAAAATAGATTTTGGACGCCCTTTTATGACATACTTTATTTTTTCTTTGTTCAAGGCCTTTGTTAGAACCTTGCTAATATCTTTAATATAAAGGTCTTGTTCTTCTTTACTTTCTTCTAACTTGAGTACAATATCATTGTAAACTTCGGGCTCCGTATATTTTAAAGCCAAGTCTTCTAACTTCGATTTAATATTGTACAATCCAATTTTATGTGCAAGTGGTGCATAAATATAAAGCGTTTCAGAAGCAATTTTTAATTGTTTGTCTTCACGCATCGAATGAATCGTCTGCATGTTGTGAAGCCGATCCGCAATTTTTATGATGATGACTCTAATGTCATCGTGAAGGGTGAGCAGCATTTTTCTGAAATTCTCCGCTTGCATGGACACGTTCATGTCTTTGTTTAGGGAAGATATTTTTGTCAATCCATCTACAATTCGGGCTACAGTTTCCCCAAATAATTGTTGAATATCGTCAATAGTATAGCGAGGACAATCTTCGACAACATCATGAAGGAGTGCGGCTGCAATAGAAGTTGCATCGAGTCCAATTTTGGAAGCAACGATTTTTGCCACGGCAATGGGATGAAAAATATAGGCTTCGCCTGACTTTCTTCTTTGATCGGAATGGGCATCAACCGCAACGTCAAATGCTTTTCTAATTAACTTTTTGTCTGCTGTTGACAGAGTTCTATAGCTGATCTTAAGGAGTTCTTTATACTCCTTAGCGATGGCTGCGTTTTCTTGTACGATTTCTGCTGCTGTCATAATTTAAAATTACTACAATCAAACGGAACACGCAATAACAAATCTTAGTTTTTACAAAAATTGTTTTAACAAATGATTAAAAGTGGCTTTTAGCTAAATTTTCGCTGTCTTTTGGCTTCAAAAATTAAGATCCCTGCTGCAACCGATACATTCATGGAATCAATTTTTCCTTGCATGGGAATTCGGATTTTAGCGGTTGAGGCTTCTCGCCACAGTTCACTCAAACCTGTTGATTCTGCACCAACTACCAAAGCCGTTGATTTTTTGAAATCAATAGTATCATAGACCACAGAGTCCTGAAGCGTTGCCGCATAGATTGCGATATTTTGTGTTTTTAAATACGCAATTACTTCTTCCGAAGTTCCCATCGCGATTGGGACGGTAAAGACTCCTCCAACACTCGATCGAATGATGTTGGGGTTGTATAGATCCGTTAGTGGATTTGAAATGATAATAGCATCTACATTGGCAGCATCTGCCGTTCGAAGTAGAGCACCAATATTCCCTGGTTTTTCAGGGGCTTCCGCTACTAATATTAAAGGGGTTTTACTTTTGAATTCTAAGTTTTTTAAATCAAAATCTTTGGCTTTCGCTACAGCAATAATACCTTCAGTGGTTTCACGGTGGGCTACTTTTTCATACACTGCTTTGGTAATTTCTATGACATCAATCCCATAGGTTTCTAAAGAAGCGGCTTCGGATGCCGAAAATAAATCTGCATAATAATAAAGGGTGTCTATGGTGTAGTTTCCTTTGATGGCTAAAGAGACTTCGCGTTTTCCTTCAATGACAAACAAACCTGTTTGTTTTCTTAGTTTCGACTTTTCTTTGAGCTGAACCAGTTGTTTTATAAAGGGATTTTGAAGACTGCTTATTGTTTTAACCATAGCACAAAAATAGTGTTTAATTTTTTAGTCCAAACAAAAAAAGTCCAAGCCGAAACTTGAACTTTTGAATTATAACAGAGAAGAATTTTTAGTTGTTTTCGTATTTTTTTGAATAGCGTTTCCACAGTTCTGTTTGGTGGCTTTCTAAACTAATTTTACGACCGTCTATAAATGCTTTCGTCAGATTGTTGGTTCTCATGTCCAAAGCATCTCCGCTACTTATAAATAAGGTGGCACTTTTTCCTACTTCTAAAGAACCGTAACTGGAATCGATCCCTAGAATTTTAGCAGTGTTCAAGGTGATTAATTGCAGCGCTTGTTCTTTGGTCAGTCCATATGCCACGGTTGTGCCAGCATAAAAGGGAAGGTTTCGAGAGTTCATACGTTCCATATCGCCACTGGTTTCTAGTCCTACATTGACGCCTGCTTCGACTAACATATGCGCCATCTTAAAGGGTAAATCGTAATCGTGATCATCACTGTTCGGGCGGGAGTGTACGCGTTGAAGCAAGACCGCAATACCATTTTCTTTTAGATAGGATGCGAGCTTGTAAGCTTCGTAACCACCTACAATAACCATTTTTGTAAGTCCTTGTGATTTTGAAAACTCAACCGCATCTACAATCCCTTTTTCATCATTGACATGAATGAATAACGTTTTTGATTCATCAAAAAGTCCACGCATGGCATCTAAAGGTAAATTCAATTTGGCTTTAGTGCTGTTTCTATTTGCTTTGGCGTTGTTAAAATAGGCTTCAATTTCAGTGGTTTGACTGGTGTATTTCGGATTGCTTTTTAAACCTGGATCTTCACCCAACCACCAACGACCACGCGTGAACGTGTTTGGCCAATTCAAATGAATCCCATCATCGGATTTAATTGCGGCATCTTCCCAATTCCAAGCATCTAATTGAACGATGGAAGAAGTACCTGAAATACGTCCACCTCTCGGCGTAATTTGAGCTAAAAGCACTCCATTTGGTCGCATGCTTTCCACAACTCTAGACTCGGCATTGTAGGCAATTAAACTTCGGATGTGTGGGTTCCAAGACCCAACTTCTTCTTCGTCATCAGTAGCTCTGACGGCATCAATTTCAATAAGTCCTAAGGTTGAGTTTGGCACGATAAACCCTGGATATATATGCTGTCCTTTGGCATCAATAACTTCCATTTCAGAAATAGCTTCAGTCCCCTTATATTCAGATACGGTTTGTAAGATCCCACTTTCAAAAGTGATCAGGCTGTTTTGAATTACAGTCCCATTTCCAAGGTGTGCTGTACCGCCCATAATTGCAATGGACTTTGAATGTGTTTCTGCGGGTGTTTGTTGTGCGTTTCCTATAGATACACAAACAATTGATAGTAGAATTAATTTTATAATGTTCATCTGTTCTATATTTATAGTTGATTAATATCCATGGAGTCACAGTGTAAAAGCTGTTTGTCCTTTTTCTTGATTGGTTGTGTTTTCATACCTTTGTTTTTCTCTTTTAACATCATAAGAATCAGTTCATTTCTCTCGTTCTGAATCGTTTCTCTGAGTTTTGAATCACGTTCGATGTCAAAATAAGTGACGCCTTCAATTAATGTTTTTTCAGCTTTGGAGTAAATTGATAACGGGTGGTCACTCCAAAGAACCAAATCGGCATCTTTTCCAACTTTGATACTTCCAACTCTGTCGTCGATATGAAGTAATTTAGCAGGGTTGAGGGTGACCATTTTCCAAGCATCTTCTTCAGATGTGCCTCCGTATTTCACTGCTTTGGCAGCTTCTTGGTTGAGACGTCTGGACATTTCGGCATCGTCACTGTTGATAGCAGTCACAATCCCCATCGCATTCAGAATAGAGGCATTATAAGGAATGGCGTCATTGACTTCATATTTATACGCCCACCAATCACTAAAGGTCGAGGCACCAGCACCATGCGCTTTCATCTTGTCGGCGACTTTATAGCCTTCTAAAATGTGGGTAAATGTGTTAATATTAAAATCAAATTGATCTGCGACTTTCATCAACATATTAATCTCACTTTGGATGTAGGAGTGACAACTAATAAAACGTTCCTTGTTTAAAATTTCTGAAAGCACTTCCATTTCGGTGTCTTTTCTATAAGGTTTTCCGCTTTTCTTTAGAGCATCGTACGTTTTTGCTCTTGTGAAATAATCAATATAAAGCTGTTCTACACCCATACGTGTTTGTGGAAAACGGCTGTAGCTTTCCCAATTTGAATGTTTGACATTTTCTCCGAGCGCGAATTTTATAAACTTGGGCGTGTCTTTATAGATTAAATTTTTTGCAGATTCTCCCCATTTCAATTTGATAAGTGCTGAACGCCCTCCAATCGGATTGGCAGATCCATGTAAAATCTGAATTGAAGTGACACCACCAGCAAGGTTTCTATAGATATCTACATCATCGGCATCAATAACATCTTCGATACTTACTTCAGCAGAGGAGTTTTGCCCGCCTTCATTGATACTTGCTGCGGCAATATGCGAATGTTCATCCACGATTCCAGCAGTTAAATGCTTTCCTGTGGCATCGACCACTGTCGCTTTTGAGTTCTTAAGATTGGTTCCGATTTTTGATACACGTCCATCTTTTACGAGCACATCCGTATTTTCGAGGATTCCATCGGATTCATTGGTCCATACGGTTGCATTTTTAAATAGTATTGTTTCGGCTTGAGGGAGTTCTGTAAATCCATAAGCCCCATTTGGATAACTAACAGGCAGTAGTTTCGGCGTTATTGAGACCTTTTCTTTTTTAGTTTTTTCGTCTTTTTCAGTTTGAGTACTGCTGCGTATTATTTCTATGGAAGGGGATGTTCCATCTATTAAAGTGGCAGTTCCTGTGATGTTTTCCGCATCCAAATAAATTTTTGCATTCACCCGAATAAAGTTTTGTTGCGTGGTGTCTTTAGCAGAGAACATTAAATGCATCCAATCATTTTTGTATTTTAAACTGCTGCTTAACTTCAAAGAATCCGAAGTGATCTCTGTTTTAAGTTTACTCAGGGTTCCTTTAATTTTAAGGTCATAAGAGTCATTGTTAATTGTGAAACTGTAGTTTCCTCTAATGTCTTTCTTTGACAAATCTTCAAACACGGTTCTTGAACCGTTCACCCAATTTTCATAAAGTGTGGTTTTATCCTCAAAAACATCCCCAGAAGTAATCAAGAAATTTGCATAGCTCCCCACATTCAAATTCCCAAGTTTTGAGTTTCCTAAAATTTGAGCGGGTTGTGTGGTCAAAGCTTCCAAGGCAGTGACTTTATCTAAGCCATAATCAATTGCTTTTTTAAGATTCGCTTTAAAGTCTTTCATGGATTTAAGTCCTTTTGTTGTAAACGCAAAAGCCACCCCATTGACATCCAAAGCCATTGGGTTTCCAGGGCGTTGGTTCCATTCTTTCATTGCTTCTAGCTCAAGAGAATTGGTTAAAAAAGTATTTTCAACGTCGTAGGCTTTCGGAAAGTTTAACGGAAGGATAAACGTTGCTTGCGTTTTTTTGATTTCATTGATGCGTTCATATTCATCACCCCCCCCTAAGATCACATATTGAACACCAAATTCATCGCCAACAGTATCGGCACGTAGGGCATTGGCTCTGCTGCCAGCTGCTATAATTTGAATTTGATTTTTGTTCTGGTTGAACGCTTCAATCGAACGGTCTTTGGTTTGGACGTTTCCTTTTGCATACCAATCGGCATCGTAATACAATTGTCTCAACAAGGCCATTGTTCCCATAATAGAGGAGGGGTAGGATTGCCGTGAACGTACACTTTTTGAAAAGGATATGTACTGTGCCGATTGATCTGATAAGATGCGTTGGGAATCACTGCCTTTGGAATCTAAAGCGACTAAAGCCCCGGTTCCACGGACGACCCCATCTTGCAAGTGAGTATTGACGACTCCAAAACCGGCTTCTAATAATGTCTTCGCAGCTTTTTTGTCGTATTTAAAATGATCGATGGCGTTTTGCTCTGGTCGCACGTGGTCGTTCCAGTAAAAGCCTTCACGGCTGGCGCTGTAGACTGGCGAGCGACTTCCGTCACTTTTTCGTTTTGGTTTTTCAACTCCAAAATCAGAGTAAAGATCAATAAATGAGGGGTATATTGATTTGCCTTTTATATCTATGATCACAGTGTTTTTAGGGAGTACAACATTAGCCCCTACGTTTATCACCTTTCCTTCTTGAATTAACAGGGTACCGTTTTCGATACTTTCGGAAGGGGTTATGAAAATTTTCGCATTGGTAATTGCCGTGAAATTTGTGTTTTTAGATTTCACTCCGTCGTTCTTTGGAAAATAATCTTGAGCGGATAAAGCGAATGCCCCGAAGAAACTCCAAAGGAGAGATTAATTTTTTCATTAGGATATAGAATTAAGTTAGCGTCTCAATGTACTTATAAACTTTTATAGAGAACTTAAAATTAGTAAATTTTTAAGTTTTTGAAGGTGTTTTTAGGATGATAAATTTTCAATACACTTTTCTCTGATGTGCCAGATTTGCTCAAAATTAAATTTTGAGTTGGTGTCTTTTAACCAGTTTTTTATAAAAGCTTTGTGATATGCAACTTTAAAATCTATGACTTGCTGGGGTTTAATGTCTATTTCTTGAATGAGGTCTTTTTCGATGTGTTTGAATTCAGAATTTTTTGTAGTTAAATCTGTTCGGATGCCATTGATTTTTAAATAACAGTGCGCCTCAGGAATGTATTCAATCGAATTTTTGATTAATTCGGTTCCTATTTTCGGAGTGTTTAATTGAGTCATTCGATACATCCCGAGTAGTAAGTTGATGTTTGGAATTTTATTTAAATCTGCCATACTTTTTAGAAAGGCGTGTTTTGAAATCGTATCTCCATCCTCTTTTGTTGTAAATGATGGTAATTTAGAAACCATAAATGACTACGATTATCTTTGGGACTTTTTAAGCGGTCTTACAGAAGATGATACGTTTGTGGTTTCTTATCCTATCACAGTTGAGTTTGAAGATGGTTCTCAGCAAACAGCTAATAGTGATGAAGAACTTGCTGCTCTATATGAGGATTGTGAGTAAAAATATTGGCAAGTATATTTAACTTAACATAAAAATCATTTTTTTTATTACGTGTGTTTTACAATTAAATATTTATTAAATTGCTGATTATTAAAAATTAATTAACCATAAACATTTAAGAATGAAAAATTTATTAAAATTATCACTTGTTTTTTTGCTTCTATTTAGTGCTTGTAGCAAAGACAATAATGAAGAGGTTATAGCTGAAGTTGAAGAGATTGAAGAAGGTGTTTCTACGGAATTAATGACAAACTTATTTAATAGCGCCAGAACAGCTACAACTTCAAATCAAGAATCTGATTATGTTGAAGACGGGGAATGTTTTGTTATCAACTATCCTTATTCTGTTTCTGATGGTCAAACAAGTACAACTTTAAATAGTGATGAGGAATTATTAACTTTCTTAGAAACTCTTACAGAAGAATCAGAAGTTTTTATTGAAGTTCCTTTTAATGTTACCATGTCAGACGGAACTCAGCAAACCATTTCTACATACGAAGAGCTTGAAGAGTTATTTGAAGATTGTTATGATTTTGATGATGATGATGATGACGACGATAATGATTATGACGATGAATGTTTTGAATTGAATTACCCTCTAACCGCTCTTGATTATGACGGAAATGAAGTAGTTGTAAATTATGAACAAGATTTGTATAATTTTGAATTTGTAGGATTTGTATATCCAATCTCAGTGACTTTAACGGATGGAACACAGGCAACTGTAAACAGTCCTCAAGAATTTGATACTCTTTATAACGATTGTTATGACATTGAAGATTGTGATGACTGTGAAGAGCAATGTTTTGAAATTGTATTTCCATTCTCTTTGGTTTCAGGCAACGGAACTGTAGAAACCTTTAATGGTTACGATGGACTTATGGAGTTTTTAAGTCAGCTTACAGAAGAAGATTCTTTCATGATTTCTTACCCCATCACAGTTGAGTTTGAAGATGGTACTCAGCAAACTGCTAACAGTGACGAAGAGCTTGACGCTCTGTATGAAAGTTGTGAGTAAACAATAATACTTTACATTTTAAACAAAATAGCTTGGGTCGTTTGATTCAAGCTATTTTTTTTGGGTAGGTGTGTGTGATTTTATAAGTTTAATCAACGTATTTAGATATTAAAAAGCGGCGAGAAGTTTTCAGTACAGTGATTATCGGAGCTAACACACCTGATTTAATCATAATGAAATCTACATTTTATAATTCTGATTTCATCCTCACGAACTTGATAAATTAAACGCTGTTCTTCATTAATTCTCCGCGACCAAAATCCACGATAGTTATGTTTTAAAGGCTCTGGTTTTCCAAGCCCTTCGTAGGGGTGTTTAGTAATATCTTTGATCAATAAGTTGATTCGTTTGAGCATTTTTTTGTCAATTTTTTGCCAATACAAATAATCTTCCCAGGATTCGTCTACAAATAGATACTTCATTATTCAATAAGTTCTATAGCGAATGTGTCTTCTTTTTTAAATTTTTCAATTGCAGCATCCAATCGCGCTTTATTTTTATCAGAACTCATCTCGTATTGAGTAGTCACAAGGGCGTTGTATTCTTCCAATGAAATCACCACAACACCAGAGTTTTTCCCTCTATTGATAATTAATGTCTCAAAATTTTCAGTGACTTTGCTGAAGTACTCCTTAATATCTTTTCTGAAATCAGAGATGGTTGCTGTAATCATAATGTTGTTTTATTTGTACAAATATATGTACAAAATATGACATTTTAAAACAGTCGTAAACTTTTGTCTAAAATATAAAAATCTGTCATTCTGAACCTACCTACCGTCAGGAAGTCCTGCCTGACTGTAGGCAGGTTTATTTCAGAATCTTAAAGTGTTAAATATTAATAATTATGAGAAGTTGAACTTATTTTTTATGATTTTAATCCTCCAAATAATCCTCCAAATAATCCACCAAAAGCGCCACCACATAGCTATAGCTCTCAATACCTTTGACTTGGTTGTTAGCCTTTAAGAAATGGCTGTAAAATCCTTTAAAAAGAGGTTCCAACGGGTTGTTGTAAGCACTCCAGAACTCAAACGCTTCCTGATAATCTTCTAAGATACCAGGATTGATCGTGCATAAAACAGAGTCGTAGGCATCCGGATCCCTTTTAGATAATTCTATTAAACAATAGCGCAACGCAAATTTATAACCTGCATAGTTGAAATATGGGTTTTCATTATGGATGCTCGCCAAAAATCCAATAAAATTAGCTTCGTTCTCTGCCGCATAGCCCAACTGATGCGCTTGTTCGTGCGCAATGGTCGTCGGCATAGAATTGGCAGGCATCACAGCATTGATGTGCGCTTCTAGGGTTAACGGATTCACATAACCACTAAACCCCATATACGATAAGGGCGTACTAAATAGTGATTTTTTACTGTTTTTGCCGTCGTGTTTAAAATTTGGATACACCTTTTCTAATTGAGAATAGCCTGTTTGACTGATTTCGGTCAGTTCAGAAAAGGCATAAGGGAGGGGCGTTTTTAATAAAGAATCTTGGGTGATCGCAAAGTGAAGTCTATTCGTTTTTTTAACCAGTTGGTTGGTAACCGATTTTAATTGAGCCGTGGTATATTTTGGGTTTAAATTGAGTGTCGTATGCAAAGGCACTCGGTAATAATTGTACCCCCAACACAAATGAAACATAAAATAGAAAAGGGACACAAAAGATAACACATCCAAACCCCACGCTTTGGGCTGTGTTCTGAGGCGTTTCCAATTGAGAACCACCCAACGGATCACATAAACAATCAAGGCGATGTACAACAGATCGCCCACAGAAAAGGGAATCCATTTAAAAGCCGTGTTTAGTAGTTTTGAGAGTATAGGAAAAACACCCATACTGTAATACGTCTCCATAAAATCAGGATACTGCTTCGCTACTTTTAGAAGAAAGTATTGAGGCAGCAAACTCAAAGCAAGTATGATTTTCTTTTTTTTAGACATCACTCAAAAGTAATAATTTTAATTTATACTCAATAGATTTAGATTTTCTGGAATTTTGACGATTTTATTTTTTTCTTTATTAAGACAAAATTTCCAAGCATAGCCGTAGCTACGGTTTAAAATTTTAACGCAGAGAAAGGGAAAAAGAAAGAGTGAAAAACCCGAAAAGCTATGTGTATTGAGTATATGATCGGGAAGGAATACGTACCTTTGTGCAACAAAAAAATACATCTATTATGAGCCAAGACATACGTGAACTGGAACCCAAAGCAGTTTGGAATAAATTTGCAGATTTGAATGCCGTGCCCCGTCCTTCTAAAAAAGAAGAACGCGTCATTGCATTTATGAAAGATTTTGGAGCCGCACTTAACTTTGAAACGATTGAAGATGAGGTAGGAAATGTCATCATAAAAAAACCAGCCACAGCAGGCATGGAAGATCGTAAAGCCATTGTCATGCAATCGCATTTAGATATGGTACATCAAAAGAATAGCGATACTGATTTTGATTTTTTAACCCAAGGCATTGAGATGATTGTCGATGGAGACTGGGTCAAAGCAAATGGAACGACTCTAGGAGCCGATAACGGCTTAGGAGTTGCAACTATTATGGCTATACTAGAAAGTACCGACATTCCACACCCTGCCATTGAAGCCTTGTTTACGATCGATGAAGAAACAGGTATGACAGGTGCGATGGGTCTAAAAGGAGGCTTGTTAAAAGGAGAAATTCTTTTAAACCTAGATACCGAAGATGACGACGAAATTGGAGTGGGCTGTGCCGGAGGCATTGATGTGACCGCCGTAGGCACATACAACGAAGAACCAACACCTGAAACCAAAATAGGATACTCTATTGAAGTTAAAGGATTGCAAGGTGGCCATTCAGGAATGGACATTCATAAAGGATTCGGAAATGCCAATAAAATCATGAACCGTTTGCTGTTTGATGCCTTTGAAAATTTCGGATTGCGAATTTCTGAAATTGATGGTGGAAGTTTACGCAACGCGATTCCTAGAGAGAGCAAAGCAATTGTTTCTATAGACCTAGTGCAAGAAGACGCTTTTAAGTACGAAATGGGAATGCAAGTTGAATCCATACAAACAGAACTCAAAACATTGGAGCCAGACTTAACGGTTGAGTTTACTAAAATAGACACGCCAAAAGTGATGATGGACTTGGGAGTTCAAGAAGGATTAACCCGTGCCATTTACGCCGCTTGGAATGGCGTGTACCGCATGAGTCCCGACATTCCTGAATTGGTAGAAACGTCTAATAATATAGCACGTGTTATTATCAAAGGTGGGAACGTAAAAATAGGTTGTCTCACACGTTCTTCTGTAGAATCCTCTAAAATGGATTTAGCAATGATGTTGCGTGCAACCTTTGAGCTTATTGGCTGCGAGGTAGAGCTTTCTGGGGATTACCCAGGATGGGAACCCGACATGGATTCGTCGATTCTGAAAGTATTAAGATCTTTATACGAAAAACTATACAACGAAAAACCACATGTAGCGGCCTGTCATGCCGGTTTAGAATGCGGTCTTTTAGGAACGAATTATCCCGATATGGAAATGATCAGTTTTGGACCGAATATCAGAGGAGCACATTCTCCTGATGAACGCGCTCAGATTTCTTCTGTTCAGAAATTTTGGGTCTTTGTTTTAGAAATTTTAAAAGAGATCCCAAAAGCATAAATGTTCATTTTATTCTATAAAAAAAGCAGCCAATCGGCTGCTTTTTTTGTTTTATTGTAGTTGTAAATTATTCTGCGATTTCCAGCATTTCAATAATAAATATCAAATCGGTATTCGGTTTGATCGGTCCACGACCTTTTTCTCCGTAAGCAAGATAAGAAGGAAGGTATAAGAATATTTTGCCTCCTACAGACATATCAAACACGCCTTCTTTGAAACCAGGTATCATTTGTGCTTCTGGATCGATTTTCATTGGCATTGCGTTGTAAGCACCTTGCTGTTCTTTTCGGATGTCATAAGTACCATACTTCTCATCAACTGATTTAACGTTGCTGCCAAACAACTTACCATCTGTAAAATAGCCTTCATAATTCAACTTTACAGTCGCACCCGTTCGTGGTTTTGGACCGTTGCCTTTAGTGATGTTATAAACAAGTAAGCCTGAAGTTTGCTGTGTAGCTTTACTCTTATAGGTATCTAATCCAGCGACCATTTCATCAGCAGCAATCTGCATTTTTTCTTCTGCAATTTTTTTAGCCTCTTCCGCTTTTTGTTTTGCATCTTCAAGTTTTTGTAAACGCTTTTCTTCTAATAGAGGAAGTTCTGTGTTCCATGTGTCCACAGCATCAAATCCTTTGGCGCTCATTCCTTGACGAATGATGTTCAATTTTAATATTTTAACGTCTTCCACAGGCTTGTTTGATCCCGGAGTAACTTTAACGTTTGAGATGGTATCAACGATGGCGAAGCCTTTGACCACTTCTCCAAAAACAGAATGTCTGTTATCAAGGTGTGGAGTTGGTTTTTCAGTGATAAAAAACTGGCTACCGTTTGTGGCAGGTCCAGAGTTGGCCATCGATAAAATCCCTGGCTTATCATGTTTTAGACTGTCGTCAAATTCATCACCAAATTTGAATCCTGGACTCCCAGAACCTGTTGCGGTTGGGTCACCACCCTGAATCATAAAGTTGTCAATCACTCTGTGAAACACAGTGCCGTCATAGTATGGCTTCCCTTTTAAAGAATCGGGCAACATAGGGTGAGTCCCATCTGCAAGACCTACAAAATTAGCAACTGTTAATGGCACTTTGTCATAAAACAACTGTATAATGATCGTGTCTTTAGAAGTTACAAATTCGGCAAACATACCTTCGCCTAAATCTGGGTATTTTTCTTGACAACCGGTGGAGCTAATCAGCAATCCTGCTGCAAATAATTGGATAAATAGTTTTGTGAATTTCATTTTTTTTGATTTTTAATTGGGTTTTAAATAGTTTAGGATGTTTTAATTGTTGGTAAGTTTTAATAGAGAAACATCGCAAATCAGCGGTATGTTGCTCCCAATTTTATTGAGATCGCCATAATAGCCATATGCTTTTTGAGAGGGAAATATAAAGGTAACTGATTCGCCCTCTTTCATCAATTTTAAACCTTCTCTCAATCCAGAAAACAATTCTTGTTGATCGATGTAATAAGTTTGAGTTTCTAATTCTGTATCATTATAAATGACTTGCCCCTCTAAAGTTTTAAGTGCATAGGTGTACTGTACTAAATCGCCAAACTTAGGGGTTTGTGTGTTCGTAGTTGTTTTAGTGTTGTAAGCATACCAAAACCCATATTCTGAAGATTGAAAAGGTTTGTCAGAATCTGTAATGAAAGCCTCAATCTGAGTATATTCTCTATTATTCAATTGCTTATTACGTTCAATCGAAGCATCAATAAATGAGCCCGAATTATTTGAGACAGGACGTCTCGCTTCCGAAGGTTTACAGCTGGAAAAAAGTAAAAATGTGAATATGAATAACAGCCAGTGCTTCATGAATTTAGTTCCGATTTATAGTCAGACAATATACTAATAAATTTTGCAATGGTATCTTCTAAGTTGAGGTTGCTACGTCCACCAGAAGCATTTTTGTGTCCACCACCGTTAAAATGTGTTCTTGCAAAGGTGTTTACGTCAAAAGTACCTTTCGATCGGAATGAGATTTTAATGATGCTTTCTTCTTGATGTTCAATAAATATGACGGCAAATTTAGCACCTTTCAGCGACAAGCCATAATTCACCAAGCCTTCCGTATCTCCTTTTTGAAAATCATGCGCATCCAATTCCTTATTGGTTAAACTAATATAAGATGTTTTAAAATCTTCTAAAAACCTTAAGTTATTCAAGGCACAGCCCATCAGTTGGAGGCGACCAAAACTATTGGTGTCATAGACTGCATTGTGAATATCTGATTTCTCAACTCCAACGTCAATCAAATGTGCAATCACACGGTGGGTGGTACTCGTGGTTAGCGGAAATCGGAACGAAGCAGTATCGGTCATAATACCTGTATATAATGCTTCTCCAATAGCGACATCTATCAGCTCTAAATCACCCATCATTTCGATAAAATGATACACCATTTCGCAAGTCGAACACATACTCACGTCAGAATAGACATAGGTCGCATAATCATCCGGTTGTTGGTGATGATCAATCATAATTTTAATGGCACTTGAATTTTCAATAGGCGTACCCATCGCACCACATCGGTGTAGTGCATTGAAGTCTAAAGTAAAAATAAGATCAGCTTCGGAAATGAGTGCCTCAGAAGCAATAGTGTCTTCTTCATATATAAGAACCTCTTTGGTTCCTGGAATCCATTTCAAAAACTCTGGGTAGTCATTGGGCGCAATCACGGTTGCCGAATGTCCTAATTTTTTAAGGTAGTGTAACAATCCTAAAGTGGAGCCCATAGCATCTCCATCTGGATTTTTATGAGGGACAATGACCACTTTTTTAGGTGTGGATAATATTTTTTTAAGGTCTAAAATTTCTGCTGTATTCATAGCGTGCAAAGATACAATTTTTTAAAATAGTTGGAAGCTCAATTATTTGTAGAAAAACCTTATTTTTGCACAAAATTTATACAAAGACCATGGTAACTAACAAAACGTTTACAATGCTTAAGCCCGATTCTGTTGAGAAAGGGAATATAGGTGGAATCGTAGAAAAAATCACCGCTTCAGGTTTCAGAATCGTAGCGATGAAATTAACACAACTTACAAAGGCAGATGCCGAAGCTTTTTATGCCGTTCATAGTGAGCGTCCATTTTATGGCGAACTGGTAACTTACATGACTCGTGGCCCTATTGTGGCGGCAATTCTTGAAAAGGAAAATGCAGTAGAAGATTTCAGAACTTTAATTGGTGCAACAAATCCAGCAGAAGCTGCAGAAGGAACCATCCGTAATATGTTTGCAGACTCTATTAGCGAAAATGCAGTGCATGGAAGTGACAGTGATGAAAATGCTGCAATTGAAGGCGCTTTCCATTTTTCAGGTAGAGAGATGTTCTAAACACGTTCAATAAAAATAGTCTAAAAGCTACAATTCTATTGTGGCTTTTTTTGTACCCAATACTACCTTAAAATTAATTTTGTGATGAGGTTTTTCCCAAGAGATTCGTTCAGCATACTAATGATTTTGTCTTTTCCATAGCTCAATTCCTCTCTTAATACCGAAGAGCTTAACTCTACATAAAGCGTGTCTTTATGGAGTTTTACACTGTTGGTGTAGTTATTAACCCCATTGCCCATCATATCCGCCCAAGCAGCTTCCACGTTCACTTTGTCCAGTCCTTTTTCGAGTCTATTTTCTTTCACAAAGGACTTCATTAAATCATCAATTTTGAACGGATCGTTTTGGCGTTTACTCATTAATCAAAAATTAAAGGTTCGTAAGGTTTGTAAGTATATATAAATCCATCAGAGTTGGAAATGACCATGCTGGCGTTGTTGGCACGCGTAATTTCTTCACTGTAAGCAACGTCATTGTTGTCATAGTGAATCCATAAATGATCGTCTTTTATAGAAAGGGTAAATTTAGATTCATGCTGAGACATTTCAAATGCTCCATCAAATCGTGGGGTGACTTTTTTTCGATACCCTGATAAATCAGTATTCACTTTAAAGTAATCCACAGAACCACTCATTTTAAATTCTTTGACTTTCTTTTGATCCTTGGTAACGCTCACAATTTCCCAATAGCCTTCGACAAAAGGAATGTAAGTAGAGACATCTGATTGGCAGCTGCTCAGTAAAATAAAAAACGAAAGGGCTATAAGTTGTTTCACAGTTGAAATATTTGATACGATTGATGCACACTTTTAATGGCTTTCTCGGTACGATCGGCATGGGTGTCCGAAATAAATAATTGTCCAAAATTCTCGTCATTCACCAATTGGATAATTTGAGCCACGCGTTGCTCGTCGAGTTTATCAAAAACATCATCCAGTAGGAGGAGAGGCGTTTCACCACTTTGCGCTTTAATAAAATCAAATTGTGCGAGTTTCAAAGCAATTAAAAATGATTTTTGCTGCCCTTGACTTCCGAATTTTTTAACAGGATACCCTTTAATAGAGAAATCTAAATCGTCTTTATGAATTCCAACACTTGTATATTGCAGCATCCGATCCTTGTTGATACTCGTCGCAAACAACTCCATTAAAGAATTGTCATTCAACTGACTGTTGTAAATTAAATCAACGTCTTCGCTGTTGTTGCTAATGGCTTTATAGCGGCTTTTAAAGATAGGTGTAAAGACTTCTAAAAACGTTTTACGCTTATCATAAATCTGAACACCATATTCATTAAGTTGTTCGTTATAAACATCTAAGGAGTCTTTATTAAAGTTATTATTTAAGGCAAAATATTTTAGCAATGCATTTCTTTGCGCCAATATTTTTGAGTAATTTAATAAGGCTTCTAAATAGCTTTTATCACTTTGAGAAATGACACCATCCATGAATTTCCGGCGCGTGTCGCTCCCTTCAATAATCAAATCACGGTCCGTCGGAGATATAATCACTAAAGGTAAAAACCCAATATGATCGCTAAAACGATCGTAGGCTTTTCCGTTTCGTTTGATGATTTTCTTTTGACCTCTTTTAAGAGAAACAATTACTTTTTCTTCGCGATCCTTTTTTTCATATAAACCATCGACCACAAAAAAATCTTCTTCATGTCGGATGTTTTGAGACGCAATAGGGTTGAAATAGCTTTTCCCAAAAGAGAGGTGGTAAATAGCGTCTAGAATATTCGTTTTTCCGACACCATTCGCCCCAACGAAACAATTGATTTTTGCATCAAATTCTACCGAAAAGGCATCGAAATTTTTGTAGTTTAATAAGTTTAATGATTTTAAAATCATGTGAAATTGGTCTATATTTTTTATTTATCTTCTTGTAGGGGCTTTAAAAAGATGCTGCAAATTATTGAAAAATAACAAATAATTTGCCTTTTTTTTACGAATAAAAATTATATTTTTGAACCTCAATAATAATACGACCATGGCAACATATAAGAAACGAGGCGGAAAACCGTCAACGAAGACAGAAAAAGAGACTTCAATTGAAGATGGATCAACAACCGCTGAGGTTTTTAACACCCTCGACGAATCGGCATCACGTACCGAAGAATGGGTTATAAAAAATCAAAAATACATTTTTATCATTGTAGGGCTTGCAGCAGTAATGGTGTTAGGTTTCTTAGGATTTGATAAATTTGTTCAAGGTCCAAAAGAAAGTGTCGCCACCAACGATATGTTCCAGTCACAACAATATTTTGACGAAGCGGTCAATGGGACTTCTAAAGATTCTTTATTTACATTAGCACTGAATGGTGCAGATGGTAAATACGGTTTTTTAGATATCGCAGATGTATATAGCGGAACGAAAGCTGGAAATCTATCTAATTATTATGCTGGAATGGCATACCTAAACATGAAAGATTACACCAACGCCGTGACCTATTTGAATGCATTTTCATCTGAAGATGATGTTCTTGGACCGATTGCAAAAGGCGGTATTGGTGATGCATTTGTTCAATTAGAGCAATTGGATGATGCCTATGATTATTATGTACAAGCAGCACAACTTAAAACAAACGATTACACAACACCTATGTATCTTTATAAAGCAGGGGTGATTGGCTTGAAATTAGGAAACAATGCAAAAGCATTAGTGTTCTTTAATCAAATTAAATCGGAGTTTCCAGCAAGTACCGAAGCTAAAAATATTGACGTTTTTATCGGTAAAGCGGAAGCTGCGTCTAACTAATCATGGCTACAGAAAACACTAACTTATCTAATTACGATACAACATCACTCCCAGACGCGACACATTTTCGGTTTGGGTTTGTTGTTTCTGAATGGAACCCAACCATTACGGAAGGCTTGCTAAAAGGCGCTGTAGATGCTTTATTAGATTGTGGTGTAGAAGAATCAAACATCAAAACCATCCACGTTCCTGGTAGTTTTGAACTCATTTTTGGCGCTAAAAAAATGCAGCAACAACATGTAGATGCTGTCATTGCTATTGGAAGTGTCATCAAAGGAGAAACACAACACTTTGATTTTGTGTGTGACGGTGTGACCCAAGGCATTAAAGATTTAAATGTGCTTCATGAAGTACCCGTAATTTTTTGTGTATTAACAGATAACAACCTCCAACAGTCTATAGACCGTTCGGGTGGAGTACATGGCAACAAAGGGGTGGAGGCTGCCATTACTGCAATTAAGATGGCACATTTAAGTCATATCTTATAAAATAAACAACTGTTGATAATTTTTAGTGCAATTTGTTTTTGATTCTACAGATTTAAGTATTTTTGATACGTCTCAAAATACAAAGCAATTGATTCCTAGAAAAACCAGAAAATTCAACTTAAGAACGTCCACGACATCTTCCAATGTAGATCATTCGACTTCAAACAAAGAACGTTTTCGTCTTAGTTCTACTAGAAAATCACGTGGTTTTTCATTAACTTGGCTTTTAATTGCATGCGTCCTTTTGTTGATTGGAATCTACATGTTAGACACTTTATAACGTTACGTCATGGGTATATTTAATATCAAAAAAAATAAGAGATACAGTTATACGCCTCGCTTTTATAAAAGTGAGCAAAGCCCGTTTGAAATAAAACATAAATTTGACGATCAACGTGTTACCATTGAAAAAACAAACTTGAAAGGTAAGTTTACCAATGCAATAGACGATTTAAAAACAAACCCCAACACCCTAGCGAACAGAAGAGTTTCCATTATAATTTTAATTTTGATATTTGTGTTCCTCTGGATTATAGATTTTGATTTAAGTATATTTTTCTAATACATGGCCGATATAATTCAATTGTTACCCGATCACGTGGCAAACCAAATTGCAGCAGGAGAAGTTGTACAACGTCCCGCCTCTGTGGTGAAAGAACTCCTAGAAAATGCCATTGATGCAGGCGCCACCACCGTCAAGTTACTCGTAAAAAATGCGGGTAAAATATTGATTCAAGTGATTGACGACGGAAAAGGCATGAGCGTGACCGATGCACGGTTGAGTTTTGAACGGCATGCGACTTCTAAAATTAAAGTTGCCGACGATTTATTTAACCTCCATACAAAAGGATTTAGAGGCGAAGCCCTAGCCAGTATTGCTGCGATTGCACATGTGGAGATGAAAACCAAACAAGCTTCTGACGAATTAGGAACGCTTTTATCGGTGGAAGGCAGTGTTTTCACTTCTCAAGAAGTGGTTGCAACACCCATTGGTTCGTCTATTGCAGTTAAGAATTTGTTTTTTAACATTCCAGCAAGACGGAATTTTTTAAAATCTGATACTGTAGAATTACGCCATATCATTGATGAATTTCACAGAGCGGTATTGGCACATCCAACCATCAGTTTTTCTATGTACCACAACGGGAGCGATCTTTTTAACCTTTTAAAAGGAAATTTTCGACAACGTATTGTGAGTACCTTTGGGGGGAAAATGAATGAAAAATTAGTCCCTGTTGAAGAAACAACCGAAGTTCTAACCATCTCTGGATTTGTCGGAAAACCCGAGTATTCAAAAAAATCACGAGGGGAGCAATTCTTTTTTGTAAACAATCGGTTTATAAAGAGTCCATATCTGAACCATGCCATTTCAGCCGCTTTTGAAGGCGTACTTCAACCAGGGAAACATCCCTGTTATTTTTTAAATTTAGAAGTCGATCCAAAAAGTATTGACATCAATATTCATCCCACAAAAACGGAAATTAAATTTGATGACGAACAAACGATCTATGCGATTTTGAGAGCCGCCGTCAAACACAGTTTGGGACAATTTAGCATTGCGCCCGTGCTTGATTTTGAACGCGATAAAAATTTAGATACCCCTTACGGATTTGAGGGAGGACAAACGGCACTTCCAAAAGTAGAAGTCGATCGCGCTTTCAATCCATTTTCAAATTCCAATCAAACTCCACCGTCGTATTCCAAATCTGCAGGGGACGCATGGGAAGGGCTGTATGTTGGGCTGGAATCCAAATCAAATACGGATAGTTTTAGTCAAGTCAACTATGAATCCGACGAAATGACCTCGTCTATTTTTGACGATTCTACAGAGCAAAAAGTTCAGAAAACATTTCAATTACACAATAAATACATCATCAATACCATCAAATCGGGGATGCTTGTCATCGATCAAAACAGAGCCCACGAACGTATTTTATATGAAGAATTTCTTCGTAAAACGACGGTGAATGAAGCGGTCAGTCAACAATTATTATTCCCCTTAGAGCTCAAATTTTCAAATTCGGATAACACCATCTTAAAAGACCTTCAGCAGGCTTTAGAAACAACAGGCTTTGTGTTTTCTACGTTTACAGATGAAAGTATTGAACTCACAGGAGTGCCCGTCGGCGTCAAAGAATCTGAAGTGCATATTGTCTTTGAACAACTCATTCACGATATAGAACATGAAGTCCCCGATGTGAATTTTAGTGTCAGTGACCTATTATCCAAATCCCTTGCTAAAAGTTTAGCGATTAAAAACGGAAAAAAATTAGAACGCGAAGAACAAGAACACATCGTAAATACTTTGTTTTCTTGTAAAGAGCCCTCAATTTCACCCGCCAACAAAACAGTTTTTACGACCTTAAAGGTTGAGGAACTCGATAAAAAATTCAATTAATATGCGTCAAATAACCCCAACTGTTAAGCACCTTCTTATTATCAACATCATCGTGTTTTTAGGAACTTACTTATTGGGAAATAAAGAGTTGTTCTATGGGTTATTAGCGCTTTACTATCCGTTGAGTGACTATTTTATGCCCTGGCAAGTATTTACCCACATGTTTATGCATGGTGGTTTTCAGCATTTATTATTTAACATGCTTGCATTATGGATGTTTGGAACCGCAGTAGAACGCATCTTTGGTCAGCGAAAATTTTTAATTTTCTACCTCTCATCAGGTTTGGGTGCTGTGGCCTTGACTTTTTTGGTGTATTACATTCAAGTATATCCGATGTTAAGCGACTTAAAAGCATTGGGTTTTTCTTTTGATTTTATCAGAGAAGCATCCAGTTTAAATATTATAAGCGATCAAATGTTTAAAGGCGAAATTTTAGCGTCTAAGTTAGAACCCGTCATGTCTAGTTATGGTTATAGTATGAATCAACTCAATGGCGAATCGTTTCGAATGTTGTTTGATTTAAATGTAAAAAGTAATGGTTCTATGGTTGGAGCGTCGGGTGCTATTATGGGAGTATTGGTAGCTTTTGGAATGCTCAATCCGAATGCAGAGCTAATGCTGCTGTTTTTACCAATCCCAATCAAAGCAAAATATTTCATCCCTGGAATTATTGCTTTAGACTTATTTTCTGCTTTTACAGGTGTGTCTATTTTTAGTCCGAATAATACCGCTTATATTGCCCATATTGGAGGGGCAATCACCGGCTTTTTACTGATGTATTTCTGGAAAAAAAATCAATTTGATAAATACCGTTGGAACTAATGACGAATCTTAACCAAGATATAAGAGAAAAATTATCGAGACTCAATGTATTTGAAAAAATCATTGTGGTAAATGTGGCAGTGTGTCTTATCAGTTTTATTGCTTTAAGACTTCAAGGTAGTGGTGCAAATTTAGAATGGCTCTCACTTTCAAAGTCGTTTTCTGACGTGCTTTCAAAACCATGGACACTGCTAACGTATGGATTTACACATTATTCGTTTATCCATTTATTTTTCAACATGATTGTCCTGTATTTCTTTGGACGCTCGTTTTCTAATTTATTTAAACAAGACATTTCGCTTAAAGTATATGTATTAGGTATTCTATCTGGTGGAGTTGCTTTTGTGTTGGTGTATAATTTATTACCTTCAGGTATTTTAAATACAGCGGGGCCTTTAGTTGGTGCCTCTGCTGGGGTACGTGCAATTATCATTTTCTTGTGCGCCTACTTACCCAACAAAGAAGTGCGTTTTTTCACCTTTCAATTTCCACTAAAATACATAGGCATTGCAATGGTTGTGTTTGACATTCCGGGATTGTTCACTCAAAACTCAGGAGGATCGGTAGCTCATTTTGGAGGGTATATGTTAGGATATTTTTATGCAAGACAATTTCAGAAAGGAACTGACATAGGGGAGTTTATTGATAAAATTATAGCCTATTTCTCAAGATCAACAGCACCACTAAAAACAGTTCACAAGAAGAAAAAAGATTCATTTGCTGGTAAGAAAAAAGAAGAGTTTGATCGGTTTACGCATCAAAAACAAATTGATCTTATTTTAGATAAAATAGGAAAAAGTGGCTACGAAAGTTTAACCCAAGCAGAAAAGGATTTTTTATTCAGAGCAGGAAAATAGAGAGATTTGAAAAATTTAAACCTTCTTAATAAGTTTATATTCCTGATAAATTCAGTGGTTGCCCTCTTGTTGCTCTTATCCTACGGATTGTCTTATGTGCCCCCAAAATCGTATGCGCTGATATCCACCCTTAGTTTGTCCGTTCCTTTGTTGATTGTTCTAAATATACTTTTTGCAGTCTATTGGCTTATCAAACTTAAAAAACAAGTCGTTCTTTCAATCTTAGTGTTGGTGGTAGGCTATAATCAAGTGTTGTCATTTTATAAATTCTCATCGGAGTCCACGCCAAAATCAGAAGATACCTTTACAATGATGAGCTATAATGTGCGCTTGTTCAATGTCTATAATTGGATTAATGACAAAACCATTCCTACTAAAATTCAGGAGTTTATCTCAGAAGAATCTCCTAATATCCTATGTTTTCAAGAATATGATTCAAGTACAGATTTGGATTTTAAAGCCTATCCTTTTAAACACCAAACCAATCCCTCTAACAATAAATCGGAACTCGCTATTTTGTCCACCTATAAAATTTTGAATTCTGGTTTTATCGATTTCCCGAACTCTGCCAACAGTGCTATTTATGCAGATATTCTCGTTAAATCAGATACGCTGCGCGTGTACAATGTGCACCTTCAGTCTTCTGGAATTGATACTAATGTGGACGTAGAGTCTCTTGATTCTGAACAATCCAATAAACTCCTCAAGCGCTTAAGGATCACTTTTAAAGCCCAACAATCCCAAGCTGAACTGGTTGCTAATCATGTTGCAAAGTCGCCCTACAAGGTACTGATGTGTGGTGATTTCAATAATACGGTCTATTCGTATGTCTATCGAATTTTGAAAGGCGATTTATTAGATGCTTTTGAAACTTCAGGAACTGGTTTTGGTAGCACCTTTGATTTTAAATATTTTCCTGTTCGAATAGATTTCATCTTAGCAGATCAAAGCTTCAAGGTCGGAACATTCAAAAATTATTCGGTTCCTTATTCCGATCATTTTCCAATTCTTACAGAACTGACGCTACATAAATAAACAATCACAGCTATCGGCGATGATGTGAATACAAAGTCCTATTCCAATCAAACGCGTTTTTGAGGGGATTAATAAACATACATACATTGCAATTGCTATGTGGGAGTGAAGAGGGTGAAAATCGATGCTACAGCGGTTAGAGTCAAAGAGGGGTGTGGCTAGTAAATGATCGAGATCAATGAGAAAAGTACTCAAAAAAATCGCATAGGTTTTAAACCATTCTTTTCTGTAAAATAAAACAGCAACCACTAAGGGAGCAATAAAATGAATGCCGTAATGAACCAGCCCTTGAATCATATTCTAAAAATTAAATGGGTGGTTTTTTAAATAATTTAAAGCGTTAGGGCCTTCGTTAAACAATAAATCTAAAATGCTTAAATTGTTTATAAATCCATGTTTTCCTTGAAAAACTTGAATATAGGCAGTCGTGTCAATTTTAGATTCTTTTCGCGCGTTCACTAAAAACCGGTAGTCTGATTCAGTAGTTGTTTTTAAAAATTCATCAGAATTAGATATAACAGGATTTAAACCCAAACAGCTATTAATGATAGCAATGCATTCTAAATTGAAATCTAAAAGAAACTCCTTTGGTGTGCTAAACAATTTCGTGAACTCGTCCTCATAAAATTCAAAAAAAGGCGAAGTTTTATAGGCACTCTCAATAGATTTCCAGTGTATGGATTGCCATTTAGACGTGTTGTCAATCTTTATTTCTTCCGTGTTCTGTCTGTTTTTCTGAGAATAATGAACAGGGATATTAAGACTCAGTTTTCCATTTGCACCATAAATATAACAGCGGTTTCTATAGGTTTGTTTCTGATAAGAATCGCATATTTCAAATACGAGTTCGTCTGATTGTGCCATCACTATATAAGAAGCAATGTTTGGAAAATACGTCGGATAAAGAAGCACCATTCAAATGTATTAGACCGTTGTATTTTTTCTTTTGCGCCATTTACTGTATCCAATCCATCCTGCTAATAGGACTAAAAAATGTACAAAGTAAGAAGTACGTTCGCCATCGGCATGAACGGTTGAGAACAGCCGATCCCAACGTATTTTATTAAAGCCTTTCCCATTGGTATTCCAACTCATCCAAATAAATACAGGCTTTCCTACAACGTGGTTAAAAGGTACAAACCCCCAAGCACGGGCGTCAATGGAATTGTGACGATTGTCACCCATCATCCAATAGTAGTTTTGTTTAAAAGTGTATGAATTAGAAAGTTTTTCGTTTATGAAAATCTGATTGCCTTTTGTAGAGACTGTATTTCCTTCGTATTCTGTGAGGAGACGTTTGTAAACAGGTAGATTTTTTAAAGTAAGCTCCATTGTTTTTCCTTCTTCAGGTATATAGAGAGGGCCGTAAAAATCACGATTCCATTCATAGCTTGGATCTTGAGGAAACAAGCCAATGTCTGATTTTCCTTTGGGTTCTATAAATCGCGTTATGGATGCGACACTCGGATGGTTTTTAAATACCTTGACAGCATCGTCTGATGCCGCTGGAATGATAATTTTATTACCCATAGCATAGATACCATCGGTAATGTCATAGCGTGTTTTTAACTGCTCTATGATGCTGTTTTCAAATCTTTTCCCAGGTTTTAAAATCACTTCATAACTAAACTGCAATCTTGCACGGTCTGGAAGTTCATTCTGAATGCCATTGATATATACATAGCCATCTCTAACTTCGAGGGTATCCCCAGCAATCGCCACACATCGTTTAACTAAATTGGTCTTTTTGTCGATGGGTTTGTAGTAATTTCTATCCGGTGTAAAGTCATTCATATCGAGCAGTGTATCTGCCGGTTGATTGAAAACAACAATTTCATTACGCTCAATTTTTTCCCACCCTGGAATTCGTAAATAGGGGAGTTGAAATCTGCTTTTTAAAGAGGTGCTTTGTTCCTCAATTTTATCACTAAATAAATAAGACTTTTTATTCAATACAGGAATCGTGTCATGTACCATAGGAAGTCCGATAGTGGTCATGGGGACACGTGGGCCATAATGCATTTTACTTACTATTAAAAAATCACCGACTAATAATGATTTCTCAAGTGATGAAGATGGAATGACATACGGCTGTAAAAAATACGTATGTACAATGGTCGCAGCAACGACTGCAAACAATATAGAGCTCGTCCATTCCCCCGAACCAGATTTAGGAATTAAACTTCGTTCTTTTATGTGTTTTACATCTGTAAAGTAGTTTAAATAATAACTATAAAACCCTAAGGTTAAGATTGATAAAACTGTATCTGTTGTAGTGTTTTTCCCAAAGCTTCGGGCGGTTTCCACCCAGATAACAATAAGCATAATTAAACTGATCACAGGTAAAAATAACAACGCAACCCACCATGTTGGTCGGTTTAGTATTTTCATGAAGATGATACCGTTATATACTGGCACGAATGCTTCCCATGCCTTTCGACCTGCTTTAACATATAGTTTCCAAGTGCCCAATCCGTGAATGAGCTGAATTGCTAAGAAAAAAATAAACCATTGAGATAAAGTCATAATATTTTTAAGTTAATTAAAAGTCAAAATTATAGGTTAATTCGAGTTATTTTCAAGAGTTTAACCAATGTTTAACACGTCATTCATTGTGAATACTCCTGTTTTTCCAACGATCCACTCTGCTGCAACAACGGCTCCCAATCCAAAACCTTCTCTGTTGTGTGCGGTATGTGTTAACGAAATACTGTCCACTTCAGAATTGTAATTTACAGTATGGGTTCCTGGAACAGCGTCGATGCGTTTGGCAGTAATTGCTAATTTGCTAGCATCCTTCATAGGGGCTAATCCCCAAGAATCGTAAGTACTATGTTCAAGAACTCCTTCAGCGAGTGTGATGGCGGTACCAGAAGGGGCATCTTGTTTTTGAGTGTGATGAATTTCCTCAAGATCTACAGAGTAGTCCGTTAGGTTTTTCATCATTTTTGCTAAATGTTTATTGAGTTCAAAGAATATATTGACCCCTAAACTAAAATTTGAAGCATAGATAAATGCGCCATTATGGTCGTTGCACACTGATTTTATAGCTTCCATTTCAGATAACCAGCCCGTTGTTCCAGAAATAACAGGAATTCCATTTTCAAGGGCGATACGAATGTTTTCGACTGCTGAATCGGGGGTGCTAAAATTAATTGCCACATCAACGGTTGTGATGTCATAGGGCACACTGTCTTTGTCAATTTTCAAGGTCACTTTATGTCCGCGACTTTCAGCAATTTTCTCAATTACTTTTCCCATTTTCCCGTATCCTAAAAGTGCTATTTTCATTTTAAAAATTAAAGTTGATTGACAACCCAAGTTGAGCGGATGTATCTGGCGTGTCAAAATCAATAAATGGGTTAACCGCTAAATTTTTGTCCATATTATATTGCAATAAATGAGCGTCCACATTTGCATCAATAATATTTAAGGCATAAAGCCCAATGGTGATCAATAAGGATAATTCTTTATTTCGTCTCAAGGTTTGTTGGGCTCTGATGAGCGCATCATTAGAAAGAAGGGGGATATCTCCTTCTCCATAAAATTCATCATCAACAAATCCTGCCAAGCGTCTTTTGTAGGCATTTCTATAGCGTTTATAAGACTTGTCATTATCTAAATAAAAATAGATACTTGTGCCAAGTGCTGCATACACAATGGGAATTTTCCAATATTTTTTATTTACGGCCTGTCCGAGTCCAGGTAAAATTGCAGAATAAAAGGCCGCTTTTGAAGGCGCCAAAGGATCCATGATCACGGGTTTATATGTATCAGTTTCCATCTCCTCTTCTGGAAGGTCTTCTGTTTTTTGAGCAAAATTAGTTAACGAAACTGCACAAAAAAATATAAGGAGCCAATGCCTATTTATCACTTTTAAATAATTTTAAGATGCGGTCATAGTCTTCTTTAGAATGAAAGGGGATCAGTATTTTTCCAGCTCCTTTTTTTTCCATTTTCACATCAATTTTATGACCAAAATAAGAGGCTATTTTTTCAACGCCATTTTTAACAAAGTCAGGCAGTTCGTTCGTTTTTGTTGTTTTTACTGAGTTGGGAGTGTTGTAATTTTTAACCAGTGTTTCAGTCGCTCGGACGGATAATTTGTTCGAAATAATTTCTTTATAGATAGCAATTTGATCTGTGTGAGAACTTATGTTTACGATAGCCCTCCCGTGTCCCATACTGATAAATCCATCACGCATCCCTGTTTGGATTAAGGGATCTAGTTTTAATAATCGCAGGTAATTAGCAATCGTAGAACGTTTTTTCCCAACACGTTGACTCATTTGTTCTTGAGTCAACTGGATGTCGTCAATCAATCGCTGGTAACTTAAAGCAATTTCGATGGGATCTAAATCTTCACGTTGAATATTTTCAACCAATGCCATTTCTAAGGCTTCCTGATCGTTTGCAATTCTGATGTAAGCTGGAATTGTCTTTAAGTCTAATAATTTAGAGGCTCTAAAACGACGTTCACCAGAAACCAATTGAAATGTATTGGCTTTGGTTTTACGAACTGTTATGGGTTGAATCACGCCTAACTCTTGAATAGAAGATGCTAACTCACGAATGGCTTCTTCTTTAAATTGTGTACGTGGTTGGAACGGATTGACTTCTATTCGGTTTAATTCTAATTCGACGATAGTTCCTACTTGAGGACTACTGCTTGTACTCCCAGCAGTCTGTTGGTTCTTTTCAGGTTCCTGTAAAAGAGCAGAGAGTCCGCGTCCTAAGGCTTGTTTTTTAATAGCTTTGGCCATTATATTACTGTTTACTGATGATTTCTTTAGCCAAATTTAAGTAATTTGTAGCACCTTTACTATTTACGTCATAATAAATGATGCTTTCACCATGGCTAGGGGCTTCACTGAGTCGTACGTTGCGCTGAATAATAGTTTTAAAAACCATGTTTGTAAAGTGGTTCTGAACTTCTTCAACAACTTGGTTGGAAAGTCGCAAACGGGAATCGTACATGGTGAGCAACAACCCTTCAATATCCAAATGTTCATTATGAATTTTTTGTACGCTTTTGATGGTATTCAATAATTTACCTAAACCTTCTAAAGCAAAATATTCGCATTGAATAGGAATAATAACAGAGTCTGCGGCAGTTAATGCATTAAGTGTCAGTAGGCCTAATGAGGGCGCACAATCAATGAGTATATAATCGTATTTGGATTTAACAGATTCAATGGCTTGCTTGAGCATATACTCTCGTTGCTCCATATTAACCAATTCGATTTCTATGGCAACCAAATCAATATGAGCAGGGATGATATCAACGTTTGCAGCGGACGTTTTTTGGATGGCTTCTTCAGCCGTACAATTGTGTTCTAACAGTTGATACGTTCCTAATTCTACAGAATCCACATCAATTCCAAGCCCCGATGAAGCATTTGCTTGTGGGTCGGCATCTATTAATAACACTTTTTTATCTAAAACTCCTAAGCAAGCGGCTAGATTAACCGTCGTCGTAGTTTTTCCAACACCTCCTTTTTGATTTGCTATAGCAATGAGTTTTCCCATTAATGGTTTCTTTTAGTGAGGTAAAAATACAATTATTTATGAGGAATATAAACCAAATTGTTCAAGAATTTAATCAAGTTTTGAACTGAACTTGAAGCGTCTTAATTTAATGTGGCTTACTTTGTTTTTATCAAAATAGATATAAAGATAGTTTTTCTTAATCAGACTTACTTTATCTGTGATGTGATACATCCATACATCACTATGGATGTCATTATATACCATACCTAAGTGTTCAATGACTTCCTTTTTTGTGCAGCCCTTTAGTTTATCGAAATTTTTATTATTTATTGAGAATGTTTTAAAATTATCTAGATCTCGATCTTTAACAGTAGGGTCAAGTAAAATAGTTTCCTCGGTTTCTTTCAGAATTTGAGGTATTTTTTTGCCTAAAGATTTTTGTTTGGTTGGGATTAGGTTTTTCATGATTTCTCGGGATAGATTAAGGTAGTTCGTAGAGCCTTCGCTGTTCATTTTATAATCAAAAACGCTCGTTCCAAAACTAGGAGCTTCACTCAAGCTTACGTTTCTTTTGATGATGGTTTTAAATATTAAATCTTTAAAATGTATTTTTAACTCATTAACGATATGGTTATTATGATTGACTCTTCCATCATACATCGTCATTAAAATACCTTCAATATTTAAGTTCGTATTGAATGATTTTCTGACACTTTTAATTGTAGAGAGGAGCTTCCTCAGCCCATCTAATGCAAAAAACTCACATTGTACGGGTATTAGGATAGAGTCCGCAGCTACAAATGAATTTAAAGTGAGATAGCCCAATGACGGCGAACAATCAATGATGATAAAATCAAATTTATCTTTTAACGAATCTAAACTAGTTTTTAATCGATTTAAATTGGGGTTTTTAACATTGATTTCAATTTCCGCAAGTTTGATGGATCCTGGGATGATCTTTAAATTAGGACTGTGTGTATCTAAAATACATTGATCCGTGTTTGTATCTCCCCTAAAAAGGTTTACTATAGAGAATTCAATGTTTTTTGAAATTATTCCTAATCCAGAAGTTGCATTTGCTTGCGGGTCTGCATCAATAAGCAAGACATTTTGCTCCAATATGCCAAGTGCACTGGATAGGTTTATGGCAGTCGTTGTTTTACCAACACCTCCTTTTTGGTTCGCAATTGCGATTATTTTTGATAGTGGCATATGAGATTTAGGGTTTCATTTGCTACTTACTTAGTGGTTGATTTGGTTAAGAATCGATATAAAGGTAATTAATTATATTAATATATCCAACACCGTAATGGCAGTTTCGCTAATTTTTGTACCGGGGCCAAACACAGCAACCGTTCCTGCATCAAACAAATATTGGTAATCTTGCTTAGGAATCACGCCGCCAACAATTACCATAATATCTTCCCGTCCGTATGTTTTCAAAGCTTCAATAACTTTAGGAACCAATGTTTTGTGACCACCCGCTAAAGAAGAGACTCCCAGGATATGCACGTCGTTTTCCACCGCTTGTTTTGCAGCTTCCTGGGCCGTTTGAAAGAGTGGGCCTATATCAACATCAAAGCCTAAATCGGCATATCCAGTAGCCACTACTTTTGCACCGCGATCGTGACCATCTTGTCCCATTTTTGCAATCATGATTCTTGGACGGCGTCCTTCTGATTTCGCAAATTGATTGGCTAATTTTTTGGCCTTTTCAAAAGACGCGTCATTTTTTATTTCTTTACTGTACACACCTGAAAATGTTTTAATTTCTGCTTTATACCTTCCAAACTCTTGTTCTAATGCGTCGCTTATTTCTCCAAGCGTGGCACGATGTCTGGCAGCTTCTACCGCTAAAGCTAATAAATTTTCACTCCCATTGGCTGCAGCTTTTGTTAATTTTTCTAAAATCAGCTTTACTTTTTCTGAATTGCGTTGAGTTTTCGTGTGATTTAACCGCTCTAATTGTTGAGCCCGAACCAATTCGTTATCTACTTCTAAAATATGTAATGCATCCTCATTCTCAAGTTTAAATTTATTAACACCTACAATGGTATCTTGACCAGAATCTATACGAGCTTGTTTTCGTGCTGCAGCTTCTTCAATTCTAAGTTTTGGGACTCCAGATTTAATGGCTTTGGTCATACCTCCTAAGGCTTCCACCTCTTCAATATGACTCCAGGCTTTTTCTGCGATTTCATGGGTCAGTTTTTCAACATAATAACTTCCTGCCCAAGGATCCACCGTTTTAGTGATGTTAGTTTCTTTTTGAAGGTATAGTTGGGTGTTTCTTGCTATTCTTGCCGAAAAATCAGTGGGCAACGCAATCGCTTCGTCCAAGGCATTTGTATGTAAACTTTGAGTGCCGCCAAAAATAGCAGCCGTGGCTTCAATACAGGTGCGAGCGACATTATTAAAGGGATCTTGTTCTGTTAAACTCCAGCCACTGGTTTGACAATGGGTTCTCAGTGCTAAAGATTTTGGGTTTTTAGGATTAAATTTTTGAACAATTTTCGCCCATAACATACGCGCTGCTCGAAGTTTGGCAACCTCCATAAAGTGATTCATTCCAATACCCCAGAAAAAGGACAATCGTGGTGCAAAGGTGTCAATTTCTAAACCTGCATCCAATCCTTTTCGGATGTATTCAAGCCCATTGGCTAAGGTGTAAGCTAACTCTATATCAGCGGTTGCGCCTGCTTCTTGCATATGGTATCCAGAAATACTAATGCTGTTAAATTTCGGCATGTGTTTACTGGTGTATTCAAAGATGTCAGAAACAATTTTCATGGAAGCTTCAGGCGGATAGATATAAGTATTTCGCACCATAAATTCTTTCAAAATATCATTTTGAATCGTTCCACTTAATTGATCCATTTCAACGCCTTGTTCTTGAGCAGCCACAATATAAAATGCCATAATTGGCAATACGGCGCCGTTCATGGTCATGGACACACTCATTTGATCCAAAGGGATTTCATCAAACAATAGTTTCATGTCTTCCACAGAATCTATGGCAACTCCGGCTTTTCCCACGTCTCCAACAACACGTTCATGGTCACTATCATATCCCCGGTGGGTGGGCAAGTCAAACGCGACGGACAGTCCTTTTTGTCCTGCTTTTAAATTTCGTTTATAGAAAGCATTACTGTCTTCGGCGGTCGAAAATCCAGCGTATTGTCTAATCGTCCATGGGCGCTGTACATACATTGTGCTGTAAGGCCCTCTTAAAAAAGGGGCAGTGCCAGCAGCAAAATTCAAGTGTTCTAAATCCTCTGTATCTTGTTCAGAAGTAGCTTGATTGTACGGAGATATTTTCCGCAGTTTCAAACGGTTTTTTCGAAGTGGCTTTTGTTTTAACGCCTTCCAAAACAATATGTTGAACTTTTTTTCTATTCATCTTTTAACCGTTTTTGCTCAATTTCCTCAGAAATTCTACGAGGGATGATAGGTTCTAACAAAGTTTTTCGAGCCTGTTGTTTGATAAACGGATAGATTTCTAAATCCGATTTCATTTTATCCAATGTGTTTTGTTGAAAATGAGATCCCAAAAGTCCCTCAGTTCCTTCATCATACAAACGCTGTTCTTTTTGCGCATGCTCTTTCAGTTTTCGTTGAACCATACCTTCTTTGAGAAGTTTTAAAAAGCCGCCTTGTTTTTCGATGTCTTTAAATAAATCAAATGACTTTTGAGCCAATTGATGCGTCAGTGTTTCTATATAATAAACCCCTTCCGTAGGATTGGAAACAGCATCAAAATAACTTTCCTTTTTGAGAATCAACAATTGATTTCTTGACAATCGATTTCCAAAATCATTATCCTTATGGTACAAATGATCATAGGGCATATTAATAATGGTATCGCTACTTCCCAAAATAGCACTCATGCATTCGGTGGTCGTTCGCAACATATTAATGTTGTAGTCGTAAATTGTTTTATTACGACGACTGGGTTGTGTAAGAATATGACAATCAATTGAAAGACCGTAGTCCTTTGTGAGACTTTGCCATAAGACTCGCAATGCTTGAAGTTTTGCTATTTCAAAAAAGTAATTTCCTCCAACAGAAACTTTAAAAACGATAGACTTTATAGCGTCACCATCAAATAAATTAAGGTATTCATTGGCATGGGCTAGGGTATAGGCCAGCTGTTGAATCATGCTACCGCCTGCATTTTGAAAGAGTCCCAAATCGATAGAAATAACACTTTTTAAATTGCTCCCTAAGGCAAGGGTTTGTTTTAATGTATGTAGATCTGTTTTGAGATTTTCATGCCAGTTTCCAGAGCGTGCCAAGTGACCAATGGGATCTTGTAAGATGTAAAATGAGGTCTTATTTTTCAATGAAAACTCCTGAAGTGTTTTGACCACTGCTTCTGAAAGAAACAAAGGTTCAAAATAAATAGGCACTAGAGAAGTATCTATGTTTTTAAGAAGTTTTTCTACTGAAATATCAGCTGTTGGGAGTGTGAAATGTATACTTTCAACTCCACTTTCAATCAATTTAAGAGCGTGGGTATTGCTTTTTTCTACGGAATTTACATAAATTGAATGTCCGATGTTCCAGTCAGAAGAATTGTGTTGAATGGCGGGTGCTTTGGAATAAGCTTCGGAATGATAGAAGGGTTTCACGTCAATTCCTTCGATAGAATTCCAAACTAAATGGTCGTTAAAATCTTTTCCTTGAAGTTCAAATTGAATCTTTTGTTTCCACGCTTTGGCAGAAACGGATTCAAAATTCTCAAAAAGATTTGACTTACTCATTTGTTTTAACCTTTAAACTGTCGGCATCTTCTATAATATAAACGACTTCATTTTCTTTTTTCATTTTATAATGCTCACGCGCATATTTTTCAATTCCATCGGTAGAATTTAATGTGTTGATTTCTTTTTGATCTTTTTCAATCTCACCATTGTAAAACTCAATTTTAGAATTTAAATCCTCAATGTCCTCATTTAAATCGGAGTGAATCAACCACGAATTGGCATCAAACACCACCATCCAAACAATAAACACGATCAATATAAGAAAATAAATATTCTTAAAGGGTTTCAGTAGTTTTAAAAAACGGTTGGACTTTTTTAACATTAGAGTTGATCGTTTATAATTGATTTCACAACATTTACAGCCACGGTATTATAATGATTGTTTGGGATGATAATATCGGCAAAGGCTTTCATCGGCTCAATAAACTGTTGATGCATAGGTTTGAGCGTTGTTTGATAACGTTCCAAAACTTCGTCTAAATCTCTTCCGCGCTCAGCGATATCTCTTTTTAAACGGCGCATTAAGCGCTCGTCACTATCTGCATGAACAAATATTTTTATATCAAAAAGCGATCGTAACTCAGTATTAGATAAAATTAAAATCCCTTCTACAATCACTACTTTTTTAGGTTCTGTAATTGTGGTCTCACCAGTTCGGTTGTGCGTTTTAAAGGAATATACGGGTTGGTTGACGTTTTTACCATTTTTTAAGGCTTTCAAGTGAGATTCAAGCAGTTCAAAATCGATTGATTTTGGATGGTCAAAATTAATTTTACATCGTTCTTCAAAGGTCAAATGAGACGTTTCTTTATAGTAAGAGTCTTGAGAAATCACTTGAACTTCTCCTGCAGGAAATTCTGATAAAATTTGATTTACCACCGTCGTTTTTCCACTTCCTGTTCCACCACCAATACCAATAATCAACATAACGCTCGCTTTTGAATTTCTAACAAAGTTAAGATTATTTTACTGTTTTTTGTTTATCGAGGAATAATATTAATGAATCTACAAGTTAATAAAAACTGTTGATAACTTCCCGTTCGAATTTTATGTAAAACGCCTATTTTTGTATCCTAAATTTTAAACTATGTCTGATACTATAGAGTCTGTAAAATGTTTGATTATTGGATCTGGCCCTGCGGGCTACACTGCTGCTATTTATGCAGCACGTGCCAATATGTTTCCTGTATTATACCAAGGAACACAACCTGGAGGTCAATTAACAACTACCAATGAAGTGGAGAATTTCCCTGGCTATCCAGATGGAATTACGGGACCCGCTATGATGTTAGAGTTACAAGCACAGTCGGAGCGATTTGGTACAGATGTAAGAGATGGATGGGTGACTAAAGTTGATTTCTCGGGACCTATTCATAAAGTTTGGATAAACGGTACTAAGGAAATCCATTGTGAAACGATTGTTATTTCTACAGGTGCTACGGCTAAATATTTAGGTTTAGAGTCTGAACAAAAATATTTAAAACTTGGTGGAGGCGTTTCTGCTTGTGCGGTCTGTGATGGATTCTTTTACAGAAATCAAGAAGTTGTGATTGTTGGTGCTGGGGATTCTGCATGTGAAGAAGCACATTACTTATCGAAGCTTTGTACGAAAGTTA
The DNA here is from genome assembly GCA_943787365.1 of uncultured Flavobacteriaceae bacterium. GTDB lineage: Bacteria > Bacteroidota > Bacteroidia > Flavobacteriales > Flavobacteriaceae > Hel1-33-131. The sequence goes on along the minus strand of CALSMD010000001.1, from coordinate 576,353 downwards.
CCATGTTGGTGCGTCGTGATGAATTTAGAGCTTCTAAAATCATGGCGAATCGTGTGAAGAACACTGAAAATATCGAAATTTTATTTAATACTGAAACGGATGAAGTTTTAGGGGATGGTCAAGTTGTGACGGGAGTTCGTGCAAAAAACAACAAAACAAATGCGCTTATAGACATTCCAGCTACTGGATTTTTTGTAGCGATTGGTCATAAACCCAATACCGATATTTTTCAGGGTTTTCTAAACTTAGATGAAACAGGCTATATTATCAATACTCCAGGCTCTTCAAAAACAAATATCGATGGCGTTTTTGTGAGTGGCGATGCTGCAGATCATGTTTACAGACAAGCAGTGACGGCAGCAGGAACTGGCTGTATGGCAGCCTTGGACGCAGAACGTTATTTAGCGGCTAAAGAATAATTAACGCAATTCAGCACTTAATTCTGACTCAAAACGCTTTTGGATTTTTGACATTATTTTGTCAATTTGAACATCCGTGAGCGTTTTATTTTTATCCTGTAGTGTGAAACTAACAGCATAACTTTTTTTGCCTTCGGCTAATTTATCCCCTGTATAGACATCGAATAGATTGATATCTTTTAAGAAATTATTCTCCGTTTGTTTCGCTAATTTAAAGATGCTTTCAAAAGTCACCTCTTCATTGATTAATAATGAAAAATCACGTTTGACTTCTGGGTATTTAGAAATATCCTTAAACTTAATTGTTTGTTGATTGATGACTTTTAGTAAGTTATCCCAATTAAAATTAGCACAAAATACGCTTTGAGAAATTCCAAAAGATTTTAAAGTGGTGGCCTTTAAACTTCCAAACTCAACCAGAGAATGTTTTCCAACACTTAGTTGTTGTCCTTCACTAAAAACGTCATTCGTCAAAGGGGAACTTTTAAGTTTTTGAACCCCTAAGCGTTCAAATACCGCCGTAACCAATCCTTTTAAATAGAAATAATCAACGGCTGTTTCTTTCGTGTTCCAACGTTTCTCGGTTTTATTTCCAGTGACAAAAATAGAAAGGTGGTTAAACTCTTCTTTGTTCGCTTCAAAATTGTGATAGGTTTTACCAAATTCAAAAAGCTTTAAATCGCTTTGTTGTCTGTTGATGTTAAACGCAATAGATTCTAAACCAGAGAAAATCAAAGATTGACGCATCACTGACAAATCCGTACTTAGTGGATTTAATATTTTCACCTCATGTGCCTGTTCCAATTGCTCACTAAAGGCAGTATATTTATCTGAAGTCAATGAGTTATTTAGGATTTCATAAAACCCTTGTCCGACAAGTTGATTTGCAATTACGTTTTCAACTTTATAACTTTCAAATTTAGAGGTATTCGAAATGGAAGCATTTAATTTATTGGTAATTCCAATGTTGTTGTATCCATACACTCTAAGAATTTCTTCAATGACATCCACCTCACGTTGGACATCATTTCTGTATGCTGGAATGGTCAATCCTAAGCCGCTTTCAGTCACATTATTCACTTTAATTTCTAAAGCGCTCAGAATACTTTTGATGGTTTCCTTAGGAAGTTCTTCCCCAATTAATTGATTTGTTTTTTCAAAAGTTAAAAAGACTTGAGCGTCCTCAATTTTATTTGGATATTCGTCGATCAGATCACTAGTTATTTTTCCACCTGCAATTTCGATAATTAATAAAGCGGCTCTTTTGAGCGCATATTTAGTAATATTTGGATCGATACCACGTTCAAATCGGAATGAGGCATCTGTGTTGAGCGCATGTCTCTTCGCAGTTTTCCGAATACTTACAGGGTTAAAATAAGCACTTTCTAAAAATATTGAATTCGTTTCCTTAGAAACACCTGAATTTTCACCTCCAAAAACACCTGCAATACACAATGGTTTTTCAGCGTCACAGATCATTAGATCTTCTTTATGAAGCGTACGTTCAATGCCGTCTAAGGTTATAAATTTTGTCCCTGCTTTGACCGTTTTTACGATAATTTTTTTACCGGATATTCTATCTGCATCAAAAGCGTGTAAGGGCTGCCCTAAATCATGTAACACATAGTTTGTTGCATCTACAATATTGTTAATAGGATTTAATCCGATGGCTTTGAGTCGATTTTGTAGCCATAAAGGAGAGTCTTTCACAGTAATGTCAGATATTGTCAAACCACAATAACGCGGCGCTTTTTGCTTATCCTCAATATTAATATCGACTTTAAGACTTCTATCATCTACATGAAAAGCAGACACGGAAGGACTTATTAATTTGGCGTTGATGCCATGCTGAGAAAGCCCAGCCATCAAGTCTCTTGCAGTTCCATAATGACTCATGGCATCTGCACGGTTTGGAGTTAATCCAATGTCAAATACCAAATCATCTTCAATGTCGTAATGTTTAGCTAAAAGACTTCCTGTTTCAAGAGAAGCATCTAAAACCATAATTCCTTCATGAGAGGCTCCTAAACCCAATTCATCTTCAGCACATAACATGCCGTGGCTTTCTTCGCCACGAATTTTACCTTTTTTAATGGTCCATGCTTCGCCTTCTGCAGTATATAAAGTGGTTCCTATGGTTGCAACGGCTACTTTTTGACCAGCCGTCACATTCGGAGCGCCACACACAATGGCTAAAGGTTTTTTTGCACCAACATCAATGGTTGTGATTCGCAATCGATCGGCATTTGGATGTTGCTCACAAGTAAGAACATGGCCTACAACGATGCCTTGCAATCCACCTTTGACAGATTGAAACGAATCTAAACCTTCGACTTCTAAACCTAAATCAGTAAGGAGTTCAGAAGTTTTTTCAGCAGTCCAATCAATTTTTATAAATTGTTTTAACCAGTTGTATGATATCTTCATTATGCGGTGTTATAGCTTTTCAGCAAATATAAAATAAAGGAATTAGCTTTCAAATAAAAAGCCCAACCAAAACGGTGGGCTTTTGTAATCTTTTTTAGATTGAAGTGACTATTGACCAGAAAGTGCTTTTACTTCATTTTCAATCATTTCATAGAATTGATCAATTTTTGGAAGTACAACCACACGTGTGCGTCTATTTTTTGCTCTGTTCATTGCCGTGTCATTATCTGTTAATGGCACGTAGCTACTACGTCCTGCAGCAATTAATTGAGCGGGATTAACTCCCATTACTTGTAAGATTCGGATTACAGATGTAGAACGCTTGACACTCAAGTCCCAGTTGTCAACTAAGACACCATTTGAATACGAACGATTGTCCGTATGTCCTTCAATCATCGCTTCAAAATCGGGTTTGTCATTAATGACTTTCGCTACTTTTTCTAAAACTCCTTTGGCTTTTTCGGTGACTACAAAGCTACCACTCTTAAATAATAACTTGTCAGCAATGGAAATAAAAACCACTCCTTTTTCGACATTAATTTCGATGTCTGGATCGTCAATTCCAACTGATTTTTTCAAACTTGATACAATCGCCAAGGTGATACTGTCTTTTTTCGTGATGGCATCTTGTAAACGATTGATTTTTAAGTCCCTTTCTTGAAGACTTTCTAAGGTTTTTTCTAAATTATCAGCTCCTTTAGAGGTTAGCATTGTCATTTGTTCAGAACTACTAATGAGTGCATCATTTGTTTTTCTTAAATCGGATAATTGGTCTCTTAAAGCCGTAAGGTTTGCATCTGCAACCGCCTTATCAGACAGACAACTGTTTAACTTTACAGTGGCTGTATTTAATAAATCTTCAGTGTTTTTTAATTTTTCTTGAGCAGCTACCAATTCTTTGTTGGCGCCACAGGAAGCGAGCACAATTAATGCGGTCACTCCTAATACATAAATTTTCTTCATCTTAAAATATTTTTTTAATAGAACGTAAAATTATAAAATTATTGCACTTAATACTATGATTAACAAAACTTTTTATAATTTATTAAAATACTTTTTATTCCGTGCAAAATAAGACCATACGATTGATGGGAGTTGATTGTGTGTTTTCCTTGTCGGATGTTGCTTTCTAAATTGAAGTAAATAGGGCAGTGCTGTATAAAAACTTCCATGGGCTCTAATAATAGCAATCATGTGTTTTGGTTTTGCTTGTAACAAGAAGCGAACTCCGGCAATTCCATCTAATATCAACCTTAAAAAAACAACAAGCAGCAAAGGGTGATGTGTGTTTTTAACCAAGGTATATAGACTGTTTCTAAAATTTAAGAATGTTTTTTTTGGGTTTGAAGATTTCAAACTTGCGCCCCCAACATGGTAAACGGTTGACATTCCTACATAAGTCACTTTCATACCTTTGTTTTGTGCCCGCCAGCACAAATCAATTTCTTCCATGTGTGCGAAGAATTTAGGGTCAAATCCTCCCAAATCTTTAAATGCATTCGCTCTTATAAAAAAGCACGCTCCAGAAGCCCAAAACACTTCTTTTTGGTCGTTGTATTGCCCCTGATCTTCCTCTAGAGTTTCAAAAATACGCCCTCGACAGTACGGATAGCCTAATTGATCGATACACCCACCTCCAGCGCCAGCATATTCAAACTTGTTTTTTTGATGGTAATCTAATATTTTAGGTTGGATGATGGCTGTATTGATTTCAGTTTCAAAAGTATTGATAATTGGTTTTAACCAGTTTTCAGTTACTTCAATGTCTGAATTTAATAAACAAAAAGCATCGGCATTGATTTGATTTAATCCTTCGTTATAGCCGCCTGCATATCCAAAATTATGATGCTAGTTTTATGCATTTAACAGTAGGGTAATGGGTTTCTAAAAATGAAACTGATGTATCTGTTGAAGCATTGTCAATCACATAAACCTCTTGCCCATCAGCGTAAGCAACCACTGAGGGTAGAAAGGTTTCTAACAGTTGCTGACCATTCCAGTTCAGTATGACAATTGCAAGTTTCAAATTTCTTTGGTGTTATAGTTTGGAAGGGTTTCTAAAAATTCAAAGCTTTCCAAATCGTGATTCATAGTGCAAAAATAATGATTTAATCCGTTGGTGACCATCAAATAAGGTGCTTTTAGAGTTAAGTTATACCGTGCGATTTGATCAAAGGCAGCTTGAGTAATTTTAACCTTTGGTGCTTTGCATTCGACCACAAGGGCTAAACTTCCATCGGGGTTGAATACCACAATGTCATACCGTTTCTTAAGCCCATTGATTAGGACGACTTTTTCAACATTAATTAGAGAAATAGGATAGTTTTTTTCTTGTATTAAATATTGAACACAATGTTGACGTACCCATTCTTCGGGTTGAAGTACCACAAATTTTTTACGGATAACATCAAAAATATGAGTATTATTTTCGCTATTTTTGAGCCTGAACGAATATGTTGGAAAATTTAAATTTTGCACACTACAAATTTGGTAATTTTTTTTGAATGAATACTACGAACCAGCTGTTAACTGACATTAAAGGAGGAAGAATTGCGCCCATTTATTTTTTAATGGGTGAGGAGGCCTATTATATTGATGTCATTTCTGACTATATTGAGTCTCATGTGTTGGCGGAAGAAGAGAAAGGATTCAATCAGATGGTGACTTTATGGAAAAGAGTGCACTGTTCAAGATATTGTTTCCAATGCCAAGCGGTATCCGATGATGGCTGAACGCCAAGTTATCATTGTAAAAGAAGCTCAAAATCTTATCAAAACAATTGAACAACTTGTAGATTATGCTAAAAATCCGCAACCAACAACGGTCTTGGTTTTTAATTATAAATATAAAACTTTAGATAAACGAAAAGCACTTTATAAAACACTTTCTAAATCAGCGGTAGTTTTTGAAAGTAAAAAAATATACGAAGATAAAATTCCGAGTTGGATTCAAAGCTTCTTAAGAGCGAAACAGATTACGATTACTCCAAAAGCAGCTTTGATGCTGACAGAGTTTTTAGGGAATGATTTGAGTAAAATTGCCAATGAACTCAATAAGTTAGAAATTGTGGTGGGGGCTCAAAAAGAAATCACCCCTGAAATCATTGAAGAAAATATTGGAATTTCTAAAGATTTCAACAACTTCGAATTGCAAAAGGCGTTGGGACATTTGGATCATAAAAAAGCCTATCAAATCGTGCGTTATTTTGCGCAGAATTCAAAACAACATCCGTTTGTGTTGACCATATCAATCTTGTATATGTATTTCACAAAACTGATGACCTTGCATACGGTTCGAGATAAAAACCCAAGAACAGTTGCAAAAGCATTGGGAGTCAATCCTTATTTTGTAAATGAATACATTGCAGTGTCTCGAAATTTCCCCATGAAACGGATCAGTGGGGTGTTAGAAACGCTACGAACCTATGATACGAAAAGCAAAGGGGTTGGTGCCAATCTTACTCCAAAAGATTTGTATAACGAGTTGATTTATAACATTCTTAAATAGCGAGTTGTGATCTCATTTTCATCTGTTTATTGGTTTTTTCAATAGCGACAGCCAAGAGGGTTTCTAATTCATTCTTCACCAATTCAATGGAAACCTTGTCAATCATGATGCGATTGTGAAAGACCCATATAACAGTATTTGAAACACGTTCGTTATGTTGTATTACAGAGTGCCAAGTTTCCATTAACACTTTTTTCCAAGCTCTGCTAGGAGACTTAGTGAGCCCAAAAGGTACTTGATACAAAATTAGAGAGGTGTCCTGTGAAATTGTAATATCAGTGATGAGCATCCGAGTGAGGTGGATGTGTTCTGGAATATATGTCAATCGAAAAATTCGATCTGTAGGCGTGTTCATACTATAGCAATTTGGGGTTGCAGGTATAAAGATAATAAAAAAATATTAAAAAAGAAATTTTAGGCTAATTTCAACAATTTTTATTAGCAAAAATGGCTGCCCCAATAATTCCCGCATTGTTTTTTAATTCGGCTGCTTTGATGGGCGTTTGGATATCAAGATATGCCTCAAACTTTTCCATTTTTTTACTGACTCCTCCGCCAATGATAATAAGGTCCGGATTGAAAGTGTTTTCAACATGGGTTAAAAAGAAATTGACCCGCTTCCCCCAAGTTTTAAAACTCCATTCTTCTCGTTTCCTTGCAGAATCTGCTGCAAAATATTCCATGATATCTCCTTTACGACCGTACATTCGACCCAATTCAAAATTAGATAATAATTGACCATTAAAAAATACACCAGAACCAATACCCGTTCCTAAAGTAATGGTAATCACCAAACCCATTTGGTTTTTACCGATCCCAAATTCCATGACCCCCATAGCGGCAGCATCGGCATCATTTACGATGTAAAAGTCATTGCCCGTTTTGGCTTTAAACAGTGCATCTACTTGTGTGTACTGCCACGATTTATCGAGATTGCCATGCTGCATGGCTTTGCCATTTTTAATGACTGTTGGAAACGAAATTCCTACAGGCCCTTTCCATTCAAAGGAGTCTATAAGTGTTTTTAGCTCGTTGGCAACACTTTCTGGAGTGGCAGGTTTTGGTGTTGGGACTCGAAGTCGTTCACTTAAAAGTTCACCTGTTTTACTAGTCTACAATGGCAGCTTTTATGCCTGTACCTCCAATGTCTATTCCTAAAATTTGCATAAGATATGTTTTTTAAAGATCCGTTATCTCTTTCAGTTGGGTATTGAAATCATATTGTAAATCTTCGTGTAATTTAATTATTTTTTTTTCAATGCTTTCTATTTGTCGTAAATAAATATTGGTAAGCGTCACATTGTTGTTGATGGAAGGTTTGAAAGTTTTGAGTTTGTAACAATAATAGAGGAGGAGCTCAATTTCGGTTTCTTTTTGGTTAGAATACCGTGCATGTTTTTTAAGCATCCGTAAAATTTTACGTACACTTTTTTTGATGTAAAAATAGCTTTTGGTATTGATTTCCTGGAATAACAAATCTGCCTGTTCTTTGATGCCTTCGATATAATAGGCTTCATCTTCCGATTCAAAAAGTAAATAGGTGAGTAGCTCCTTATTTTCTAATTTAAAACGCGCCAATCGCAAACAGAGCGTTTTTAAATGCTCGGGATCTAAGGTTTCTAATTCTTTTTTGAGTTGTACAACGGTGGCTGCTTTCATAGCGGTTGTAATGATACAAATTTTATAGAAACAACGCAAATAGCGAAACGAAAAGTCTGGGGAGTTTTAATCGATCATTATGTCCATCACTTAAAATACGTTTGATATACTTTAAGATGACTGTTTAATTTGTTATAACTGTCTTGACATTCTTTTAGATTTGATGAAGCTAAGGGTTCAAATAAATCGTTAATTGGAATTAAAAAATTATGTAATTGATTGTGTGCTTCTCCTTTCATGGTGCATTTTTCAAAAACCATTGAAAATTCTGATTTTAAACGTTTAGAGAGTGTCTCGTAGGCTTTTACAGAGGACTTCTCAGTGAAGTTCTTCATGATTTCCTGCATATTCTCAACGCCTACCGTTGTTTCGGAATTTGCAAGCCAAGGTTTTCCATTGTTTAATACAAGTCCATTTTGCTCGGATTGATGAAGTTCATCCGTTTTTTCTTTTTTTTCAACTTGGGTGTCGTCCTGTTTATGTTTTGTTTTCCCCCCACAGGAATAGGTGAAAGCGATTGCCAAAACCAGTGTTACTTTAAGAATTGTGTTTTTCATTTTTTATTATTTTTAGGGGTTAGTAAATTATTAGTATTCAAATTCCAGTATTTTTTTAAGCTTCAACAATTCAAGCTTGTCTGGGAATTGATTCATTAATTTATCAAGTAATTTTTTAGCTTTGTTACAGTCTTTAAATTCATCTTCACACCTGAGACAATAAGCATTCGCTAATCGATAATGGATACTGTAGTCATTCGGAAAAATAACAAGTGCTTTTTTATATTGAAAAATTGCATTGTGCCATTTCCGCGTTTTCAACCATTCATCTCCTTCAGCAATCAAGGAATAATACTGATCTGATTTTAGTTTAAGTTCTCTCTTTTCATTTAGTTCGTTAAGTGCTTTAGAACTCTTAATGTAATCATAAGCTATTAAACTAAAAACTGAAATAAAGGAAATAAATATGACTATCCTGACGAATTCATTTTTTTTCGTCTTTTGAGAACTTTGACACGAATATCTCTTAATTGTCTTCCAGTAGCATTTTTTAAATTGAGTTCACCTTCAGCAGATTTGATGTATTCCTTCTTAATTCTTAAAAACGTTTTTTCAGGTCTGAACAGTCTTTTTTTTCTGAGCAATTTTCTATTATTTTTCAGACTTGTAATCATTCCTTGAATACTTCCACCTCCTCCCATTTTTTTAATTCAGCTTATGGTTTATATAGTGACTCATGAAGTTAAGCCTTATTTAATTCAGGGTCAGGTTTATAATAAAACCCAACCCTAAAAAATTATAGCACTCAGGTTTGGTGCGTGTTTACATTCGCAATTTTTAAAGGTGCTCGTGTAAGTTATGATGTTCGTCAATAAGTGGGCCCCCTTCAATAATTTGATCAGAAGCTTGTTCCGCAAATTTTTCAAAGTTCAAATGGAACGAATGTGCGAGTTGAATTGCTTTTCCCAAGTAGGCACCTTTTTGCAACCAAGTGTTCATTGGGTCTAAAATTTCTGTAGGCACTCCAGGGCAGTATTTTGGCATGAATAACCCAAAAATAAAGTTTTGTTCATAATCCACATTATCTAATTCGCCATTAAGAATGGCGGTAATCATCGCTCTTGTATATTTTAATTTTATACGCGATCCAACGCCGTAAGGGCCGGCACTCCATCCGGTATTAATCAACCAAACATTGACGCCTGCTTCTTGCATTTTTTTGCTCAGCATTTCACCATAAACGGTCGGATGTAAGGGCATAAATGGTTCGCCAAAACAAGCGGAGAAGGAGGGAACGGGTTCTGTAATTCCAGCTTCGGTTCCTGCCACTTTAGCGGTGTAACCTGAAATAAAGTGGTAGGCCGCTTGTCCGGGGGTCAGTTTCGATACGGGAGGTAAAACACCAAATGCATCACAGGTTAAGAAAAAGATGTTTTTTGGATTGTTGGCATACAAGGTTTCTTGAATGTTATCAATGTGATGAATGGGGTAACTAACACGTGTATTTTGAGTGATGCTACTGTCCTCATAATCAGGTTCGCCATTGTCTTTAAACACCACGTTTTCCAATAAAGCACCGGGTTTAATCGCTCTAAAAATATCTGGTTCTTTTTCTTCTGTCAGGTCGATGACTTTAGCGTAGCATCCGCCTTCAAAATTAAAGATGGTATTGTCAGCCGTCCAACCATGTTCATCATCTCCAATTAATTTTCGGTCGGGATCAGCAGACAAGGTTGTTTTTCCGGTTCCTGAGAGTCCAAAGAAAATGGCAGTATCTCCGTCTTTACCAATGTTTGAAGAACAATGCATTGGGAGCACCTCTTTTTCAACAGGAAGAATCATGTTCAATGCAGAGAAAATTCCTTTTTTCATTTCACCGGTGTAAGCCGATCCTCCAACCAATGCTATTTTTTGCGTAAAGTTGATAATTGAGAAATTACCTTGACGAATTCCATACGCTTTTGGGTCTGGGCACACATAGCCTGGCGCACACAGAATTAACCAATCTTCATTAAAGTTTTCTAATTCGTCTTGAGTGGGTCTTAAAAACATATTATAAACAAACAGGTTAGACCAAGGAAATTCAGTCACTGTTCTAATGTAAGTTCTGTATTTAGGTTCGGCACACACATAGCCATCCCTGGCATAAATTTCTTTTCCAGAAAGATAGTTAGTGATTTCGTTTTTAAGCTTGTCAAAATTTTCTGGAGATACAGGTTTATTTGTTTTTCCCCACCAGACTCTGTCGGCTGTATAATCGTCTTTTACTAAAAAACGATCTTGAGGAGAACGCCCTGTAAATTTTCCAGTATTGATCGCAAGAGTTCCGTTAGTAGTTTCTTTTCCCATGCCTTTGTCAACGGAAATTTTTTGAAGTGTTTCGGGGGATAAATTCCAATTTACGGTCGCGTCATTGATGCCGTATTCTTTTAAATTGGAGGTTTTTTTTAATGAATTGTTTGTCATGTTTGTTTGATTAGGGTTTATAATTAATTTATTTAAAAAGGCCAAATTACTGGCACGAGTAACATTGTGATGATAAAAAACATTAAAAGTAAAGGCGCACCCACTTTTAGATAATTCAGAAATTTATATCCACCCGCAGTCATTACCATTGCGTTTGTAGTAGTTCCTATGGGGGTTAAAAACGCTGTAGAAGCACTAATGGCCACTACAATCATAAAGGGTTCAGGAGATAGATTGAGGCTGTCAGCAGCTAAGATTGCGATGGGCGCCATTAAGACGGCCGTTGCAGAATTGTTTATCACTTGACTGAAGGTGGTGGTGAGTAAAAACACACTGCCTAATAAAAAAAGAGGGTGAATAGATCCAACATGATTGACTAAGGCATTTGCAATAAGTTGTGCCGTTCCTGTTTTTTGCAAGGCGACACCCATGGGAATCATCGCTGCAATCATGACCAGACTCGTCCAGCTAATTCCTTTATAAGCTTTTGAAATTGGCACACAGCCCGTTGTTAAAATAATTCCAGCAGAAATGAGTGCTGCTATGGAGCCAGGTACAATTTCAAATACCATAAACAGGATCATAAGTGCCAAAGCCCCTAAGGCAATGAACGATTTACTATTTAAACTTTCAATATTTTTAGCCATCCCTTCTGGACTTCCTATAATGACTAAATTTTGGTGTTCTTTTTTTAAGTCGTCTATATGTTCCCAAGTACCTCTTATCAAAAAGGCATCCCCTGCTTTCACTGTAATTTCCTTCTCGGTCAATGGATTGTTGTCTCTTGAAGCAGCCAAAAGTTGAATGCCATAACGGTTGAAATAATCTCCTAATTTATAGCGTCTTCCAACAAGTAGCGAATTTGGATTTACAATCACTTCCGTCATCCCCACCTCTTGATTGATAAGGTTGTTTTGTAATTCATTTGCAATAGGCTTCAGAGGCAATAGACCTAATCTAAACCGAATCATGATTTTATTAATAGCTTTTGTGTCGCCTTTAACAGTTATAATATCATGATAGCGCAGTTCTGTATTTGTATCTGGAAACTCTTCATATTGAGGAATCCGTTTCAGCAGATTGGGATGCCTTCTTTCCAATCGAATAATGGAAATATTATACGTTTTTTCAAAGTTAGAAGCTTCAATTTTAGTGTTAATTAAAGGTGATAAATTCCGAATCCGAAGTCTGTAATAACCATTGTCAATTTTATAAGCCTCAATCCAATGGTGTAAGGTGGATTCAATATTGACAGGTCGGTTGTTTGTTTTGTTTTTTGGCAATAGCTTGAAGCCGATATATCTAAAGTAAAGAAGCGCAATTAATAGCAGCGGCAATCCAATTAAAGAAAACTCAAAAAATGAAAAACCTTCAAATCCAGCTTCTACCAAGGCATTATTAGCAATGATATTTGGTGGCGTTCCTGTGAGGGTTAACAATCCCCCAGTATTGGATCCAAAAGCAACGGGCATTAACATTTTTGAGGGTAGGGTGCCAATACTCCAAGCCGATGAAATGGTGAGTGGCATTAAGGTGGCAACTGTTCCTGTATTGCTTACAAAACCAGATAATAATCCAGCTCCGAGGGTGACAATGACTAAGAGTCTGCGGACGCTTTTTCCAGCCCACTCCACAAATTTCTTACCTGCTAGGGCGGTCCATCCCGTTTGTGCGATGCCTTCGCCCACCACAAAGAGCGCGGCAATCATAATGACTGTCGGATTGCTAAACCCACTTAAGGTTTCTTTGACGTCCAAAATGCCCGTTAAAAATAAACTGATCATGGAAATGAGTGCCACAACATCTGGCGAAAATTTACCCCAAACAAAAAATCCAATGGTGATAATTAAGATGAGGAGCATTAAATTCATTATACAGTAGGATTTGTTGTTTTGGTGATCATTTTTTTGTATATCCTTTAAATGTCATAATTAAGAAAAATCTGTTATTTCGAGCGAAGTCGAGAAATTTAAAGTTCTGACTATCAAAACATTTCGACTTCGCTCAATGTGACAGTAAGAACAAATAATTACTTTATTACTATAAACGGACATTCAATCATTTTTAATGGACTTAACTAATTTGTACAGCGTAAAATTACAGATGAAAATTCTGTAAAATGATGACTATTATCATGTTTTTGAAAAGGGAGGTGTTTATGACTATTGTTCAGGGGTAACTGTGGTATTTCTAAGTTCAAATATTTTTTTTATTGCTGCGATTTACCGTCATGTTTATAGTCTAAATTAAATGGACAATTCTAAATACCTCCTTTTCACGGGATTAAATTTAGTAGTAAAACAATGACTTTTAAAAAACACTATTAATTGTGAAGAAAAGCGTTGGGGCGTCACTTCGTTGCAAAGATATAAAAAATAATAATTATTTAAGATACGTTACTTAGAGTGTCAGTTTTTTATTTCGTCCATTTCATTTTGGGTGAGTTTACAGTATGTTCGTCCTCATAAATAACAATAGAACCTAAAATTTATTTAAAATTAATGCGTTTTTCAACTTTTAGCATCATTTTTGTACCGTAATCATAAACCCTTAAATCTCATTCAAATTGAAAAAAATATTTAAAATCATTGGTAGCTCGTTAGTAGTCATTATTTTACTTTTAATAGCCACTCCCTTTTTGTTTCAAAGTCAGATTAAAGAATCCGTTAAAACATTTTTAAACGATTCTGTGAATGCACAAATTGATTTTGAAGATGTAAGCTTAAGCCTTTTTAGCAGTTTCCCACAAGCAAATGTGACCGTTCAGAATTTAAAAATTGTGAATCAACAGACTTTTGAAGGGGAAACCTTTGCAGCAGTTAAATCTATTTCGTTTGACATGTCGGTTCAGGAACTATTTAAAAATGAAACCGATGGACCTATTGTAGTTAAGTCCATCCAAATTGATGAAGCTATTTTAACAATTAAATCAGATGAATTTGGAAATACAAATTATGATATTGCCAAAGAAACTGAAGACGCCTCAACAGAAAGTGACACCAATTTTAAACTCAATATAGAGGATTACGCAATTCGAAACAGTGCGGTTACATATATAGATGAAGCATCAAAAACGGTTGTAAATATCAGCGCATTGAACCACTCTGGAAAAGGAAACTTTTCAACCGATTTATCGGAAATCAATACCACTACAGAAGCGCTCGTTAGTTTTAGTGTGGATAGCACCAACTATTTGAACGCTAATTCTGTAAAGTTAGACGCGCTCATTGCTTTAGATTTAATCGAGAATAAATACACCTTCAAAGAAAACAAATTCGTTATCAATCAATTGGCGCTTGAGTTTGATGGTTTTGTAAAACTCTTAGAAGACGGTTCTGAACTGGATATTACCTTTAAAAATACAGATTCAACATTTAAAGAGTTTCTTGCCGTGATACCTGAAACCTATTCAAAAGACATTGAAGGCGTGACCACTACTGGGAGTTTTAAGGTCGAGGGTTTTGTAAAAGGATTGGTGACAGAAACTAGTATTCCAAAAATGGACATCAAGATGGTGTCCAACAATGCTTCCTTTAAATATCCCAGCCTTCCTAAAAGTGTAGAGGATATCTCCATTAATGCGAGTATTAAAAATGATTCTGGAAATGCAGATGACACTTACATTAGTATTCGTGATTTACAGTTTAGAATCGATCAAGATGTGTTTAAGTCCTCAGCAATGATTAAAAACTTCACTAAAAATATATTGGTGGATGCCACAGTTGACGGCACTTTAAATTTAGCAAATATTAGCAAAGCGTATCCCGTAGAACTAGATACCGAATTAAGCGGAACACTAAAAGCAAAGTTGCACACTGTTTTTGATATGAATGCCATTGAAACCAATGCGTATGAGCGAACAAAAAACAATGGAAGTATTGCGGTCACCGATTTCGTTTTTTCATCGGATGAATTGGTGAACCCTCTTCATATTTCAAATGTAGATATTCAATTCAAGCCTGGCATGGTGACACTTCAGTCGTTTGCTGCCACAACGGGTAAAAGTGACCTCGCCGCAACGGGAACGATTACGAACTTATTAGGATTTCTTTTAAGTGATAAAACGCTTCAAGGGGATTTTAAACTCAACTCAAATACGTTTGCTGTCAGCGATTTTATGGCTGAAAGTAGTGGGGAGTCCACAGAAACAGAACCCACAGAATCCTTGAAAATCCCTGCGTTTTTAGATTGTACTTTGACAGCAGATGCGAAAACGGTTTTATATGATAATTTAACGCTCGAAGATGTGAAAGGAACGGTGATCCTGAAAGATGAAAAAGCGACTTTAAAAGATATGTCGTCCAGAATTTTTGATGGGAATTTAACCATCAATGGTACGGTGGATACGCAGCCAGACACCCCAACATTTGATATGGATCTTGGGGTTGACAGTTTTGATATTTCGCAGTCCTTCAGTAGTTTGGAGTTACTTCAAAAGATAGCGCCAATCGCCAAAGCCATGCAAGGAAAATTGAACAGTACCTTCAAAATTTCAGGAGATTTAACCAACGATTTCACTCCTGACTTAAACTCCATTACTGGAGATGCCTTTGCGGAGTTGTTAACCACCAAAGTAGAACCTAAAAACGCCGCTGTTTTTAATGAATTAGAAGGCGCTTTGTCCTTTGTGGATTTTGACAAGCTGGATTTAAAAGATCTTAAAACCAATATCGATTTTAAAAATGGAGCTGTGAACGTGCATCCTTTTGATGTCAATTATGAAGACATTAAAATTACTGTTGCTGGGTCTCACGGTTTTGATAAAACCATGGGTTATAACGCGGTTTTTCAAGTCCCTGCCAAATATTTTGGTAAGGAAGTGAACAGTTTAATTGCCACTATTGGAGATGCCGAGGCGGTTAAAAATCTTACCATTCCCGTCACTGCAACCATTGGCGGCAGCTATACAAGTCCAAAGGTGTCAACCGATTTAACCTCTGGTGTTTCCAGCTTGACCAAACAGCTCATTGCCATTCAAAAACAAAAATTAATCAATCAAGGGACAGACCAAATTAAAGATGTGTTTGGTAGATTGCTAGGAGGGAACTCCTCAAAAACAGACTCTACGTCTACCGAGACCAAAAATACCGTTAAAGATATTCTTGGCGGCTTTTTGGGTGGGAAGAAAAAGGATTAAGGTTTTGGTTGGTTGAATTTTTAGATTTAACTCTCCCAGATTTTAAATCAACTAGCAAAAGAGCTTGCTCAGAATTATGATAATGGTTCTTGTTTAGTTCCTCTGAAATTGACAATTTCAATAATCTTTTTTCTAGAATTTATTCTGTAAATGATATAATTATTTTTGTCAACTAATCCTTTTCGAACATTTTTATAGTTCCCTGTAGTTGGATAGATTTTCGGGTATTTACTTATTCGAGTTAATAAATTTTGCAGATTCTGTTTTAAATTAAGAATTTCCAATACTGTCCACTCATTTTCTAAAAACTCTATAACTTTGTCTAAACCTTTTTCAGCTTGTGGTGTCCAAACGATTTTTAACGCCATTTTTCAAAACGTTCCATTACAGTTTCACTATCGGTATAATTTCCTTTGTCTGCTTGGTCTAATCCAATTTTGATTTCCTGCTGCTCCTCATTAGACATCTCACTCCACCAATCTTCATGATCATCTTCAAAAACTTTTTTAATTTTTGCTAGAAGACTTTCTTTTTGTGTTTGCAACAAAAGATTCATCAGTTCTAATTTTGTGGTTTCTACATTCATAATCTAAATTATTATAGGACAAAGATAATTATTTATTTCATTCACTAATTTACAAATTTTTCCTAAAAAATGGATGGAACCTGTTTATGGTTTAAATCCGTTTTGCATTGCTTGATTTTTTCGACACACAATTGCACAAAATTTGACTACGTCGAATCTTCGATTTCCCGACTTGAGCCACTTACTATTATTCCTTTATCAGCCTCATAAACTCTCCAACATAGTGTTCTTCATAATCATAAATTCCCATGATATGTTTACTGTCAATTTCCCAAAATTTAGTAATATTTTTATTCGCTGCTTCATAGATTTTTCGACCTAATTCATATGGAACTTGTTTATCTGATTTATTGTGGATAATGACGGTCGATACAGTTAGATTTTTTATGCCTTTATCTGCTGGAAAATCATTGTTCATTATCAATGGAACTGTCCATTTAAAATTCTCCAGATTAAGTGCACCAGCATACACTTTTCCAATATCAGGGAAGGAGCTAAACGTCCCTTCTAAGATCAATCCATTTATGTCTTCTGGTCGTTCGACAGCATTCATAACAGCAAAGGCACCTCCTAATGATTGCCCCCAAATGATAATTGGTTTGTTAGCGGCATCATCAAGTTTGCTGACAGCATCAAAAACAAATAAAGCATCTTTTTTTAGAGTTAAAGAATTATTAGCTTTTCCATTTGATTTACCAAAACCGCGCCGTTCAAAACAAAATATTTGAAAACCTTTTTCTAATAAGGGTTTATAGGAATTTTGCATGGAAGAATTTAAATGCATTCCTTTTCCTGAATAATGAAAAATCGTTCCAATTACAGGCAGAGAATCAGGTTTAAAGAGTACGCCATGAATTTTCACATTTGTATTTACTTCAAAAAATAACTGTTCATAATTTAAGTCTGATTCGAAAACTTCATAATCAAATCCGCTTGTTTGGTAAATCATTGCATCCGAAAACCTTGAAAAACGAAGGTATAGAACGGATAGAATCACTAACGAAAAAATTCCTATGATTAACCATTTTGTAAATTTTAAAATTTTTCTCACAATTTATTTCTTTTTTAATTGATAAGTTGAATTATTAACCCTAATATCCCAATCAATAAGCACAAAGGCGAAAAAAACAGCGTATCCAATTTTCCAAACCCCGTTTTTCTTACGCTTTTAAAAAATCCTACATATTTAAACTCTCCAATTGCTCGTAAAAGAAATAGAATTGGAATTATCCAACTTCCGTATGTCATAATCCATTCGGGAATATTGTAGTCAATTAGCCCAGATTTAAGTGCATAAAAAACACCAAAGGCTGTCAATCCAATTCCAACGATAGCACTGTCAATTTTTCTAGGATTCAATACTCTTTCTCCATTTTCTTTGGTTGGTAACGATTCTGTAAATCCAAATTTCCCTCCAAAAACCCAATTAAAATGAATCACTCCAAGTGCGATAAGGATTAGCATTAATATAATTGATAGAATCATAATTTCAATTTTTGTTATTACTTAAATATAAAGAACCACTCAAAACACAGAGCTATTCAGCACTACAATCAAATACAAAAAAGAAAAATCGGTTGTGAAGAAAAGCGTTGGGGCTTAAATTCTGGATAAATATATAAAAAAAATAGATACACTTTTAAATAATTGTATTTTTGCGCCTCTATGGATTCAATCACTCAAATTGTATTAGGTGCCGCTTGTGGCGAAGCCGTTCTCGGAAAGAAAATTGGCAACCGTGCCTTGCTTTTTGGAGCGATTGGTGGCACCATTCCCGATTTGGATGTGTTTGTCGGAAAATGGCTTTTCAACAACGAAATTGATGCGATGGCGTTCCACCGAGGGTTTATGCATTCGTTTCTCTTTGCCATTCTGGCAGCCGTTGGATTTGGAATGTTCGTGTTTCGGGTTTACAACCGTGGGAAACGCTATGGCATGACCACTCAAAAAGAATGGATGTGGCTGTTTTTCGCGTCTATTTTTACCCACCCTATTTTAGATTCGTTTACCGCCTATGGCACACAACTGTTTGCGCCCTTTTCAGATTATAGAGTCGCGTTTAATAACATCGCTGTTGCCGATCCACTATACACACTCCCTTTTCTTATCGCCTTAATTGTGATGATGTGTTTCAAACGCACTTCAGCCAAACGCCGCTTGTTTCTAAAGATAGGGTTGGGGATCAGTTCTCTGTACATGGTGTTGACCCTAGTGAATAAATACCACGTGCATGGGGTGTATAAACAGGCGTTGGAAGAACAACAAATTGATTATGTGCGTTTTCAAACCCAGCCCACATATTAAACAATATTTTATGGTATGGCATTGCCGAAACTGCCGATGCCTATTATGTAGGGTTTTACTCGATTTTAGATACAGAAGCCACCATAAGTAAATGGCACAAACTCCCTAAAAACCATGAGTTGATAGAAGGCATGCCCAAAGATTTAAAAACCCTTGCGTGGTTTAGCGGAGGCTATTATAACTTAAACGAAACCGACTCACCAGACACCTTTTTATTTAAAGATTTACGCTACCCATTGATGGATGAAAACGATCCAAACTCATCTATTTTTAAATTCACCATTACCAAAACGGACGACCGTTGGGAAGCCGCACCATTTTACGCCTCCGATCTGAGTGAAGACGCTTTTGAAGCTTTTTGGACCCGTATAAAAGGGATTTAAGATAAAATCCCTACCGTTTTCATACAGCCTTTCATCAGTTGGTACGTCCGTTCAATATCGTTATCCAATCCAATAGAAAAACGAATCAGGCCTTCACCAAGTCCCATTTCTTTTTGTTCGTCTTCTGGAATTTCCGAAGAAGTAGAGCTTCCTGGTGCACTAAACAAGGTTTTATAAAATCCTAAACTCACCGCCAAATATCCTAAGTTTTCTTTTTGCATGAGTTCCATGAGCGCATTGGCTTTCTCTAAACTTCCAGCATCAATCGTCATCATGCCTCCAAATCCGTATTCGGCATTCATCATCTCTTTATAAATTTTATGAGACGGATGCGACTCCAATCCGGGGTAAACCGTTGTGATGCCATCACTCTGAAACTTTTCAGCCAAATACTGCGCATTCATACTGTGTTGTTTCATGCGAATATGAAGCGTTCTAAGATTTTTTAAGATAGAAGATGCAGGACGGCTGTCCATTGTAGATCCAAATAACATCGCAGCGCCATCGATGACACTTCTCAAACTGTCAACCAGTTCTTGGGTGCCACAAACGACTCCACCAATGGTGTCAGATGTACCATTGATAAACTTCGTTAAACTGTGAATGACAATATCCGCTCCCAATTCGTTTGGTGAAATAGATAAAGGTGAAAACGTATTATCGACTACCAATTGTAAATTGTATTTTTTAGCAAGGGCTGCCAATCCTTTAATATCCGCCACTTCCAAAAGGGGATTGCTTACAGATTCGCAATAAAGGACTTTGGTTTGTGGAGTGATGGACGCTTCCACAACCTCTAGTTTGGTAATGTCCACAAAACTCGTTTGAATGTTTAGTTTGGGTGCAAAGTTTTTTAGAAACGCATACGTCCCTCCATAGATCGTACGACTGGACACGACATGATCGCCTGCACCACAGAGTTGCATAAGCACTGCTGTAATAGCACCCATTCCAGATCCAAAGACATTGGCGGTTTCGGTGCCTTCTAAAGCGGCGAGAGCTTCGCCTAAATATAGATTAGAAGGAGTGGTGTGACGTGCATATAAATGACAACCTTCGGTATTGCCTTCAAAAGTGTCCGACATTGTTTTTGCAGAGACGAAGGTAAAAGTCGTCGCATCTGAAATGGATGGATTGACCCCTCCAAATTCTCCAAAATATTGTAAGTCTTGTATGTTGTCTGCGGGTTTAAAAGCCATGATTGGTTAGTTTAAAGTTTTCTCAAATCTCAACCTTTTTAGAATTAAAAACAACAACTTTATTTATTTTCAATAAATAAATCTAATTTAGTTCATAAAAACAGATAATTAATTTATATTTTTGATGTAAACAAATTTTAACCAGAAATTTATCCAAAATGAAATTAGATTCCATAGATACACAATTATTGAACTTTCTTCAGAAAGACGCAAAACAAACCAATAAAGAATTGGCGTCCAAGCTAGACATGTCCGTGACGGCTGTTTATGAGCGCATCAAAAAACTTGAAAAAGCGGGGGTCATTGATAAATATGTTGCTTTGCTAAATAAGCAAAGTGTTGGCAAGGCATTTGTCGCTTTTTGCCATATTAAACTGGTAAAACATTCTCAAGAACTGGTGCATCAATTTGAAAAAGAAGTGGCCACGATTGACGAGGTTTTGGAAGCTTACCACTTGAGTGGTGATTATGATTATTTGCTTAAAGTACACGTAGAAGACATGGAGTCTTTTCGGGAATTTATGGTGAGTAAACTCACAAATATTGATCATATAGGCAGTAACAATAGTATGTTTGTGATTTCTGAAGTAAAACATACCACAGCCGTCAATATTTAAACATCAAATTATTCTTCCATTGAATATATGTTTGTATTTTTGTATAGAATTTAAAAACAAACAATTATGAAATCATATGATGTTGCTATCATAGGATCTGGGCCCGGCGGCTATGTCGCTGCCATTCGTTGTGCACAGTTAGGAATGAAAACTGCGATTATTGAAAAATATGCAACTTTGGGAGGCACTTGTTTAAATGTAGGGTGTATTCCAAGTAAAGCATTGTTGGATTCTTCGCACCATTACGAAGATGCAGTAAAGCATTTTGAAGCACACGGCATTGAAATTCCGGGTGAGATCAAAGTCAACCTCGAAAAAATGATTGGTCGAAAACAAGCAGTTGTTGATCAAACTACGGGGGGAATTGATTTTCTAATGACCAAAAATAAAATTGATGTCTATCATGGAATGGGTGCTTTTAAAGATGCGACTCATATCACTATTAGTGGAGATACCAATGAAGAAATCGAAGCGAAATACAGCATCATTGCAACAGGAAGTAAGCCAACGACTTTGCCATTTGCAACGGTCGACAAAGAACGCATCATAACCTCTACAGAAGCATTAAAATTAAAAGAAATCCCAAAACACTTAATCATTATTGGTGGTGGTGTGATTGGATTGGAACTTGGACAAGTTTATAAACGTCTTGGATCAGACGTGACGGTCATTGAATATATGGATCGCATCATCCCAACCATGGATGCTGGACTGTCCAAAGAATTAAATAAAGTGTTCAGAAAACAAAAATTTAATATTAATGTTTCTCACAAAGTAACGCAAGTTGAGCGTAACGGAACTGAAGTGACTGTAAAAGCAGAAAACAAAAAAGGGGAGCTGGTAGAATTTAAAGGCGACTATTGTTTGGTATCTGTGGGAAGAAGCCCATTTACGGCAGGTTTAAATGCAGCATCTGCAGGGGTGAAGCTCACCGATCGTGGACAGGTAGAAGTAAACGGACACTTACAAACGTCTGCTTCTAATATTTATGCGATTGGCGATGTGGTCAAAGGAGCCATGTTAGCGCACAAAGCGGAAGAAGAAGGGGTGTTTGTAGCAGAGACTATTGCAGGTCAAAAACCACACATTGATTATAACTTAATTCCTGGGGTCGTTTACACATGGCCAGAAGTTGCTTCTGTTGGTAAAACCGAAGAACAATTGAAGGAGCAAGGCATCGCCTATAAAACAGGGCAATTTCCAATGCGTGCATTGGGACGTAGCCGCGCGAGTATGGATTTAGATGGATTTGTTAAAATTTTAGCCGATCAAACTACGGACGAAGTTTTAGGAGTTCACATGATTGGTGCCCGTTGTGCCGATTTAATTGCGGAAGCCGTTGTGGCCATGGAATTTAGAGCCTCTGCCGAGGATATCTCTAGAATGTCACACGCACACCCAACATTTGCAGAAGCCATCAAAGAAGCAGCCCTTGCTGCGACAGAAGACCGCGCCTTGCATATATAAAGTCAATCCTAATGTATTATAAGCTCTCCATATTGGAGGGCTTTTTTTTTGCATTTATTTTAATATTTATAGTTTCAAGGCCTTATAGTAATTAATTTTCACTACATTTAACTACTTGATTAGTAGTATTTTGACTAATCTTTTTATGAAATAGTTAAACAAAATTATAAATAACAGATTGATGACATTTTTAAGGCATCAATGATAATACACAAATCTAACTTTGAATGATTCTTATTTACCATACAAACTAACAGATGAGTGTTAGTAGAGCTAATAGTAAGCTCGCAAGATCCCTTGCTTTTTAAGGTTCTGTACGAACGCTATGTTTTAATGGTATTTGATAAATGCTTGAGTTTTTCAAAAAACAATCAAGAAGCGGAAGATATATGTCAAGATATTTTTCTAAAATTATTGGTTAAAATTCACAGTTTTAGGGGCGCTTCTAAATTTTCAACTTGGTTGTATTCTTTTACTTACAATCATTGTGTGAATTATTACCATCGAAATAAGTTTAAGAAGTTTGAAAAAAATGCATCAAACATTGAACAAATGTGTGATGAGGTTATTGCACAGGCAAGTGATGAAGATCTTAGTCAGTTACTGAAAGTAGAAAAATTGAATGAAGCGTTGGGATTAATTCCTTTTGAGGATAAAGAAATTTTAATATCAAAATATCAAGATTTTAAAAGTATTAAAGACCTTATGGGAATTCACAATGCTGGAGAAAGTGCCATTAAAATGAGATTGAAACGTGCCAAAGAAAAACTCCTGGGCGTTTACAATGTTGTGTATTTTCAAGCATTGCTTTAACCCTTATTTCTTATTCCGTTTGTTATAATTTTTATCGCCTCTTGTTTGTGGTTTTTTGTATTTCTTAGCAATGATAAATTTATAAGAACCTCCTAAATTTTCCTTTGTATTTTTTTCTTTTTTATCGTGGAAAGCGGGTCCTGGTGCATCCTCATCTCTTTGTTTGTGAGGATTGTAGGGCTCATTAATTTGTGGACGCTCTTCTTCAATGAGTTCTTTTGAAATTTCGACAACCTCAGGAATGTCTAACGTTTCAATGTTCATTTGCATTAAAGCTTCAATGGCATCTTTAGAATCGGTCTCATCAACTTTTGAAAGCAGAATACTCGTTCCTTTTCGTTTCGCACGTCCTGTTCGACCAATACGGTGCATATAATTTTCGGGATACTCAGGAGTATCAAAATTGATCACATGCGATACATCGTCAATATCCAATCCACGTGCCATGACATCTGTTGCTACCAAGATTCTATTGAAACCCTCTCTAAATTGTTCAATACTTCGCAAACGGTAATTCTGGGTTTTATTGGAGTGAATCACACAACAATCGTCATTAAAGACTTCTTCAAGGGATTCAAACAGACGGTCTGCCATCCGTTTGTTAGATACAAAAATAAGGACGCGGTAAAATACATCCCGATCATTCATTAAGAAACGAATCAAATTTACCTTTGTATAATAATTGGGAACATCGTAACGAAACTGCATGATATTCTCAAGAGGTGTTCCAGAAAGTGCGACTGAAATACGTTCAGGGTTGATAAAGAAATCAGTAATCAACGCATCCACATCTGTGGTCATCGTTGCCGAAAACATAATATTCTGACGACGTTCTGGAAGCAAGTCAAAAATGTTAATCAATTGGTGTCTGAAACCCAAATCGAGCATGACATCCACTTCATCAATCACCAGTTTTTGAATGCTTTTAAGTTGTAGTACTCGACTCAACGCCAAATCATACAAACGCCCCGGAGTGGCCACAAGAATGTCAATTCCGGCTGCTATCTGCTGTTTTTGAGTGTTGATATTAGTGCCTCCATAAACGCCCAAAACACGATTATTCGTATAAATATTCAGATCATTTAAGGAGTCCACTACCTGAACCACCAATTCTCTGGTAGGGACTAAAATCAAAACACGGGGGTTCTCTTGAGTTGAATAAGTGAGGTTTCTAACTAGGGGCAAAGAGTAAGCCAATGTTTTACCCGTCCCTGTTTGGGCAATCCCAACCACGTCTTTTCCTGCACAGATGACACTGAAGGCCGCCTCCTGAATAGGAGTGGGTTCAATAAATCCTAAATCCTGAAGCGCATTACTTAAGGGAGTGGTCAATTTAAAGTCTTCGAAAGATAACATTGGAACTAATTTTGCGGCAAAGGTAAGGTATTCTTGTAAAGTGACGATTTATTATTTAGAACTGATTAACTTTGTATTGAAAATAAACAGTCATTGCGAGACCATAAAGAAATTACACTCCGTTCGGTAGAAGGATTTAAAACTCAGTTATTAGCTTGGGCTCAACAATTTGAAGACATTGTTTGGCTGGATTCTAACCAGTATCTACAACCTCATAGCAGCTATGATTGTATCTTAGCAGTAGATGCTTTTACAAGCATTCAGACCGATTCTGACAATGGGTTTAAAAAATTAAAAGAATACCAATCGATTACTAACGATTGGATTTTTGGATACCTGTCTTATGATTTAAAAAATGATACGGAACCCCTAAAGTCTCAAAATTTTGATGGGCTTGATTTTCCTGACCTTTGTTTTTTTCAACCTAAAAAATTATTTTTATTTAAGGATAATTCGCTAACAATTAAATATTTAAATTATGTCTCCGATGAGGTAGATGCCGATTTAAAATCGATTGAAGCGTTTTCACTACAAAACGAATCATCTCATAAAAATGACATTCACATTGAATCTCGTATTTCAAAAAAATACTACATTAATAAAGTAAGTACAATGTTGTCTCACATACACAGAGGCGATATTTACGAAGCTAATTTTTGTCAAGAATTTTATGCCCATGCCGACATGAATCCTTTAGAAACCTATTTTAAACTGAATGAAATTGCACAAGCGCCCTTTGCAACCTTTTTTAAGAATGGAGATAAGTATTTACTCTCATCTTCTCCAGAACGCTATCTGAAAAAGGTGGGGCTAGAAATCATCTCTCAGCCCATAAAAGGCACCACCAAGCGGTCTGAGCATCCAGAAGAGGACGCGGACTTAAAAACGACTTTAGAATGCGACCCAAAAGAACGCAGTGAAAACATTATGATTGTTGATTTAGTACGGAATGACCTGTCAAAAATCGCCCAAAAAGGAACGGTAAACGTGACAGAACTTTGTCAAATACACAGCTTTAAACAGGTTCATCACATGATTTCGACGGTTCAAGCGAAAGCTTTGCCTAACATTTCAGCAGTGGATATTATTGCTGCCACTTTTCCCATGGGAAGCATGACGGGGGCTCCAAAAATTTCGGCAATGAAAATTATTGAAGCTCTTGAAGACACTAAAAGGGGCTTGTATTCTGGTGCCGTTGGATACTTTACCCCCGAAGGAGATTTTGATTTTAATGTGGTGATTCGAAGTATCTTGTATAATGCCTCTAAATCGTATATTTCATTTTCTGTCGGGAGTGCCATCACCTCAAAAAGTACTCCAGAAAAGGAGTATGAAGAATGTCTTGTGAAAGCCAAAGCAATGCGTAGTGTTTTGGAAAATTAATTTGTAGTTTTGCCCCATGTTAAAAGCTTTTCAACATCTTTTACAAACCCAGTTTTCTTTTTTAAAAGAGACCTCTTTATTGCTCGCTGTTTCAGGGGGATTGGACAGTATGGTGTTGACTGATTTATGTAGAAGTTCAGACTTAAATATTTCGTTGGCTCATTGTAATTTTAAGCTAAGAGACGATGAAAGTGATGGCGATGAACAGTTTATTAAGGACTTTTCAAAAACTCATGATTTAGAAATTTTCACAACTCATTTTGAGACAGAAGCATTTGCGCAAACCAGCAAGCAATCCATTCAAATGGCAGCACGTCAATTGCGCTATGAATGGTTTGAAAGCTTACAAAAACAATATGGATTTGATTATATTTTAACCGCTCATCATGCCGATGATAATTTAGAAACGGTTCTGATTAATTTGTCACGTGGCACAGGTTTGGAAGGGCTTACAGGTATTCCTGAAATCAATGGATCTATTGTGCGTCCGTTGTTAGAATTTTCGAGAGATGCGATTCATGATTTTGCAACCCAAGAAGGGATTTCATGGCGTGAGGACCGCTCAAATAAAAGCACTAAATATCTGCGTAATAATTTACGTCATACCATCATTCCTCTTCTGAAAGATTTGAACCCTTCTTTTATTGAAAGTTTTCAAACGACTCAAAATCATCTGAAGGATACACAATCCATTTTGGACGATTATATGTTAGAAATAGAGGACAAGGTGGTTGAATCCATTAATGAAAATCAAATTGTATATAGTGTAGACCAACTACAATCTTTAAACAATCCAAAAGCGTATTTATACCAGTTGTTAAAAACGTATAATTTTTCCGATTGGACACAAATTACAGCTCTTTTAGACGCGCAGTCTGGAAAACAGATCACCTCCTCAACCCATCGTTTGTTGAAGAATAGATCGCAATTAATTTTAAGTCCATTAAATGCATCCTCAGAAACATCAATTTTGATTGAGGCCACAGAAACAACCGTTTCCATTCCAAACCAACCGTTTGATTTAAAACTAGAAATTACACCTTTTAAGGAAGCAACTTCTAAAGATGTTTTATATTTGGATTTTGAATCCTTAGAATTCCCTTTAAGATTGAGTCACAGGAAAATTGGAGATTATTTCCACCCTTCTGGAATGAACGGTAAAAAGAAATTAAGCAAGTATTTTAAAGATGAAAAACTATCTTTAATTGATAAAGAAAACGCCCTGGTTATGTACAGTGGCGATGCAGTTGTTTGGATTGTTGGCAGGCGTGCAGACCAACGTTTTTTAGCAACCGAAAAGAGCCCTAAAATTTTAAAACTATCAATCGAACGCAATGCCTATAGTTAAAAGTAATTTCAAAGCACATTTCAGGTTTCGAAGTGGATTTATAGCTACCGTCTATTCGGGGTTGATACGGCGTTTGAAAATCAAGCAATTCAGAGAACGCATCACTCTTAGGGATGACGATTTTATTGACCTCGATTGGAGTTACAGTCCAACGCCCTCAAAATCGGTGATTATCCTATTTCATGGTTTGGAAGGGCACGGACAACGCCCCTATATTACAGGAGCCGCATTGCACTTTAATGAACAAAATATTGATGCAATTTGCGTTAACTTTCGCTGTTGTAGTGGCGAATTAAATAAGTATTATACAAGCTACCATTCAGGTAAAACAGACGATATAGAGGATCTCATTCAACATGTAATCTCACTGGATAAATACGATTCTATTTTCCTAAAAGGCATCAGCCTTGGGGGGAATATTTTGTTGAAATATTTAGGAGATGGATCCGTTGTGCCGCCGCAAGTCAAAGCAGCGATGGCAGTGTCTGTACCTTGTGACTTATCAGGATCGGCGAAAGTATTACACGCTCTTAAAAACTTACCGTATCATATCAATTTCAAATGGGGATTGATCCACCGTTTGAAGTTAAAACAAAAGCAATTTCCGGAAGCGATTACTAAAGCCAAAATTAGAACCATCAAAACACTCAACGATTTTGATGAAGTCTATACCTCTCGAGCACATGGATTTGAAAACGCACAAGACTATTATAAAAAATGTAGCAGTTTGCAGTTTCTGAACGCGATCAAAACACCTGTCTTGATTTTAAATGCGCTAAACGATTCGTTTTTATCGGAAGCCTGTTTCCCATTTGAGGAAGCGGAAAAGAATCCAAATGTGTTTTTAGAAACGCCCAATCGTGGTGGACACGTTGGCTTTATCAGTCGGAATGGGTATTATTATAACGAAACGCGTGCGTTAGAATTCTTTTTAGAAACTAAGTAAGGTCTTGTAAATTTTATCCATTGGAAAGCCCATCACATTAAAATAGGAACCTTCAATTTTAGTAACCCCAATCTGTCCAATCCAATCTTGAATGCCGTAAGCTCCCGCTTTATCAAGCACTTTAAAATTATCGATATAATACCATATTTCGGCGTCACTCAGCTCTTTAAACGTCACTTTGGTAATCGAATTGATGGTTTTTTGTGAGCTTGTAGATTTAAAACATACCGACGTAATCACCTCATGTGTACGACCACTTAAGATTTTTAGCATTTCAAAAGCATCGTTGTTGTCTTTTGGTTTTCCGAGGGCTTGATTGTCAAACCAAACAATCGTATCACTTGTAATAAGGATGTCATTTGGTTTCAATTCCTCTACAAACGGCATCGATTTAAGTTGTGCTAAGTAGTCAGATATTTCAAAATGTCGAAGCCTGTGTGGGTATTCTTCTTTCACCGATTTGATTCGGATTTCAAAGTCAAGTCCAAGCCCTTTAATCAACTCCTGTCTTCTTGGGGATGAAGAGGCTAAAATGATGTGTTTAGATTTTAAAAGGTCTGCGAGCATAGTTTATAGATTAATCATATCGAGCATCAAATGCTTTCATCCAGTGGCCTTGTACTTTTAGAACCTGTTCAATAATATCACGAGCCGATCCATCGCCGCCATTTTTATGAGAGATGTATTTTGAAACTGCTTTCACTTCCGGAACTGCATCTTGTGGACAGGTGGGAAGACCAACGAGTTGCATCGGTGGAATGTCTGGAATGTCATCGCCCATATAAACCACGTTTTCAGCTTTCAATTGGTGCTTGTTAAACAATTCCTTGAGATGTACAACTTTATCATGCGCTCCTAAACTAATTTCTTGAACGCCCAAACCTTCAAGACGTTTGCGAACCCCTTCGTTTTTTCCACCAGAAATAATGCAAATCAAAAAACCGGCATCGACCGCCGTTTTTAAGGCAAATCCATCTCTAGTACTCATCTTACGAAGCATTTCACCTTCCGAAGTCACTAAGACAGAGGAATCGGTGAGGACGCCATCGACATCAAAAATAAACGCCTTAATGTCTTTTAAGTATTCTTTATAACTTTTTGAATCCATGTGTATTTTTTATTGATTGTGTAAGTTGCTCATAAATTGATTGGTATTCGGGGTGGCTTTCTAAAGTTCTCAAATGTTGATTAATGGTCACGCGGTCGTTGCGTTTTGCAGGCCCCGTTTGTGCAGCGTAAGGAGATATGTATTGTACTTTTTTGGCAGTCTCTAAAATTAACGGTTTTAAAACATCAAAATTAATACTTTTAAAATCGGACAACTCGTGTGCAATTCGATACAATTGATTGGAGAAATTATTGATAAACACCGCCGATAAATGCAAAGCTTGACGTTGCTCGGTATTGATCATATATGATGGACTTCCCATTTCATTCGCCAGAGTTTTAAGAAATTTTGAATCTTCTTTTTCCATTGTTTCAATGCAGAATGGAACGTCTGAAAACGCGACTTCTGAAGTCAACGAAAATGTTTGAAGCGGGTAAAAAACACCTCTTCGGAGTTTCATATCTAACAGTTTCATCGCCACACTTCCGGAGGTATGAACTACCAATCGATTTTCAAAAGGGAGTTGTTTGGACAGATCAGAAACGGCTTTGTCACTCACAGCAATGATGTAAACATCTGCTAGTTTTAAATCCTCTAAATCATGGCACAATTCAACGTCTTTAATTGGCGATTTAACCCCTTTCGGATCTCGACAATACCATTGAACTAAACTCAAGTTTTCGGCGGCTTGAATTGCCTTGACCAAGTGCGTTCCTACATTTCCAGCTCCTAAAATTACAACAGATATCATTTAGCTAAAATAAACAAGTAATCGGTCATTTGAAAGTTTAAAGAACCCAATGCCAATTTTTTATTTAAATTACTGTTAAAACCGATAAACATAAATGACTTTTTCTATTAATATAAGTACCTTTGCAACTCAATAAAACGAGCCAATTTAGGATGCTAAAAAAACTAACAAATATACTTTTTTCTACCCGCTTAACAGGGACATTATTCATCGTTTTTGCTATCGCTATGGCAGTAGGAACGTTTCTAGATCGGGGGCAAAGCACCTCGCCAACGCCGTATTCACGAACATTGATTTACAATGCGCTTTGGTTTGAAGCGATCATGGTGGTGTTTATCATCAATTTTGCAGGAAATATTTTTAGATACCGACTGTTGAGAAAAGAAAAATGGGCCACTCTAACGCTGCATTTATCATTTATATTTATTTTGTTTGGCGCTTTTTTGACACGCTACCACGGATTTGAGGGCATGATGTCCATCAGAGAAGGGGCTACTGAAAACACATTTTTATCTCAAAAAACATATTTAACAACGTATATTGACGGCGATTTTGAAATCAACGGTCAGCTACAACGTCGTGTTCATGAAGACGAAGTCGATTTTTCTCCACGTCTTACAAATAAATATAAACTTGAAACCTCTTATAATACATCGGCTGTTACCATTGAATTGGTTGATTTTATTGGAGGTGCTGAAGAAGATATCGTTCCCACGGATGATGGCGAATACTATTTAAAAATTGTAGAAGCGGGCGATGGTGCGCCGCACAACCACTTTCTGAAATTGGGAGAAGTGAGCAGCATTCACAATGTGTTGTATGCATTGAACAAGCCAACGGACGGGGCTATTAACATTACCTATTCAGAAACAGATTTGACCATACAATCGCCTTATGAAGGAGAATATATGACCATGGCGACAAGAGTTCAAGGGCGTTTGGTAAAAGACAGTATTCAGCCACTTGTGTTACGCTCGCGTTATATTATCGGAAATCAAGCGATTGTGTTTCCAAAACCGGTAGTGAAGGGTGCGTTTGATGTCGTGAAAAAATCGAAATTACTTAAAGGAGATGAAGATGGTATTGCCTTAAAAATATCAGCTAATGGCAGCACCAAAACTTTTAAGTTACTAGGAGGGAAGGGCTCTAATAATTCGTTTAAAGACATAGAAGTGGGCGGCTTGGAATTTAATTTTAAATACGGCTCGAAGCTTTTAGACCTTCCTTTTGAAATTAAACTCAATGATTTTTTAGCCGAGCGCTATCCGGGCACCGAAAAAAGCTATGCGTCTTTTGAAAGTAAAGTCACTGTTTTGGATGCTCAAGAAGAAGATTTTGATTTTCGAATTTATATGAACAATATTCTTGACCACCGTGGTTACAAGTTTTTTCAAGCAAGTTTTGATCCTGATGAAAAAGGAACCATTTTATCTGTCAATCATGATTATTGGGGCACTTGGTTTACCTATTTGGGCTACTACCTATTGTACTTTGGTTTGATGGCTATTTTGTTATCAAAACATGCACGCATGGAATCCTTGCGAAATCAACTTGATAAAATCAAAAAAAAGAAATCAAAATTGGCGATGCTTGTTTTGTTTCTAATGTCCTTTAATGGATTTGCACAAACGACACATGGCTCGGATCATGAAAATTTACGCCCGACCACCATACAGTTGGATTCGATTTTAAAACTAAATATTTCACCGGTTAGTGAGGCAGATCGTTTTGGTCGTTTGGTCATTCAAGATACGGATGGACGGATGAAACCCGTAAACACCTATGCTTCTGAATTGCTTCGGAAACTGAGCAAAAAAGATGTGTACAAAGATTATGATGCAAATCAAGTGTTTTTATCGATGCAAGAAAGTCCGCAACTCTGGTACAATGTTCCAATTATTTTCTTAAAAGCTAAAAAGGCAGATACCATTCGAACCATTTTGGGCTTAGAAAAAACAGCTAAATATGCTGCTTTGGTGGACTTTTTAGACCCTAAATTAAATTATAAATTAGGACCTTATTTGGATGAAGCTTACAGTGCGCAGGTGCCTACAGCCATTCAAAAAATATTTAAAGAAACAGATCAACGTGTGAGTTTGTTGTTCAATATTCTAGATGGAAGTAGCTTGCGTTTATTTCCAATTCCTGACGATGAAAATAATAAGTGGGTTTCCTCAAATGAATTTAGAGAAGGTGGGTATCAGTTACAAGATTCGCTGTATGGGAATTTCATCAAAACAGGGTTTATGGCGTATATGGCCACTTTGCAAAATGACAAGGTTTTAAAAACAGACTTTTCTAAAAGTCAACAATTATTAGATGCGATTAAGAAAACGCAGATAAAATTTGGTGGCGATACCATGATTTCTGAAGATAAAATTGACGACTGAAATTTTATACAATCGTTATGACATTTTCAAAAAACTATTTGAATATTATATGTACGCAGGTGTTTTGATGTTTTTATTGTTGATTGTTCAAATTTTTAAAGACCGCAGTAAATACATAAACGTTTCTGTTAAAGTTTTTAAATACGCTATTTTAGGATTGTTTGCACTACATACAGCAGGTCTTATTGTACGTTGGTACATTTCTGGTCATGCGCCTTGGAGTGATGCCTATGAATCTATGATTTATGTCGCTTGGGCCACCATGGCTTTTGGAGTGATGTTAGGAGTTAAAAGTGATTTGACCTTTGCGTCCACTGCTTTTGTAACCGCCATGATTTTGATGATCGCTCACTGGAATTGGATGGATCCTTCCATCGGAAACCTGCAGCCCGTTCTCGACAGTTATTGGTTAATGATTCACGTGGCCATTATTGTTGGAAGTTATGGTCCCTTAACATTAGGGATGATTTTAGGGTTAATTACTCTCTTATTGATGATTCTAACGACGTCGAAAAACAAGGAAAAGATGGCGTTAAACATCAAAGAACTGACCATTATCAACGAAATGGCGTTGACTGTTGGATTGGTGATGCTTACGATCGGAAACTTCTTAGGAGGTATGTGGGCCAACGAAAGTTGGGGTCGCTATTGGGGTTGGGACCCTAAAGAAACATGGGCATTGATCAGTATTATGATTTATGCGTTTGTGATTCACATGCGTTTGATTCCTGGATTGCGAAGCCGTTTTGGATTTAGTGTCGCTTCAGTTGTGGCATTTGGGAGTATTATGATGACTTATTTTGGAGTGAATTTTTACCTTGCAGGATTGCATTCGTACGCAAAAGACGATCAAGAAATTAGCGTTACGTATATCGTAACATCACTTATTGTAATCACGATCATCGCTGTGTTTGCCTACCGAAAACACTTGAAATATTTCAAGAAATAAAGCTAGTCAAAAATAGATTTAATTTTATCGAATTTAATGTCATTATAGTCAGAAACTAACATATCTGCTCTTGTATAATCTTGATCCTTAGAATTCGTGCTTTTGTAAGCAATACAAAAGATGTTTGCGTCTTTTGCAGCAATGATTCCGTTGCTAGAATCTTCAATCACAAAACATTCTGAAGTAGAAACCCCCGCAGCTTTGGCAGCTTTGATGAATATTTCAGGGTGTGGCTTGGACGCTTTTAAATCGGCACCGCTCAACTTGTCTTTAAAATAAGCGTCAAGATTAAACCGTTTCATGACATTATTGATGGTAAACATAGAGGCTGAGGAAGCGACGACTAAAGTCAATCCGTTGGCATAATAATTTTTAATCAGATCTTCGACACCCTCAAGTAGTTGCAGATCTGGATCTTCAAAAAATAATTTCGTAAAATGCGCCCGTTTGCCTTTTTCTAAAACAATCGGCTCAAGCGTTAAATCAAAATGCTGGCAAAGAAACTCACAAATACCCCTTGTAGATTGTCCCGTAAAACTTCGGTACATCGTATCTGATACATCAATTCCCACATCATCAAACATCATTTTGTAAGCTTTATGGTGTAACGGTTCGGTATCTACAATAACGCCATCCATATCAAAAAGTACTGCTTTTAACATTCTTATTTTTTTTACGAAGATAATAAATAGGGCTGATTAGATTTTAGAAATAAACAGAGAATAAATAACAAATTTTTTATACATTAGATTTAAATAAATGACACCAATGAATTTTTTAAAAAAACTTGGACTCACTAATGTTTTATTGCTCGGCTTGTGTGCAATTATAATATGTGTTTCCGAATACCTGTTTATGACAGGGGATGAGTTACATGGTATTTTTGTAGGGATCTGGGCGCCAATGCTGTTAGGTCTAATGATATTCTTTAAACTCTTCCGTCTTGACCGCTAACTCCATAGTCCTCTCATTTTCTATTTTTGTATCTGTATGCGTTGTGATATGGGCAGTTGTTTTAATAAAACAATTTAACGATATTGGAAAAAAATAACAGGACCCAAACCCCAACCATATGAATTCTAAAAAACCAGGTTTAAACACTATTTGTACCCATTCAGGGGCTATCGAAGACAAAGTTTTTCAAGGAAGTGTGTCGCCACTGTATATGTCAACGTCTTTTAACTTTATGGATGTGGATACAAAGCGCTACCCACGATATTTTAACACGCCAAACCAAGAACACCTATCAAAGAAGATAGCAGCTTTGGAACATGCGGAAGCAGCTTTAATTTTCAGTTCTGGAATGGCAGCAATATCTGCAACGCTTTTAACTTTCTTAAAATCGGGAGACCATGCAGTGATTCAAAATGATATTTATGGGGGAACACGTAATTTTATTGAGTCGCATTTCGCGAATTACGGCATAGAATATAGCTTTACGAAAGATTTATCTTACAAGGCATTTGAAGATTGTATTCAATCCAACACCAAATTAATTTATATAGAAACGCCTTCCAATCCACTCATGAAGTTAGTGGATATATTTGCGATTGCGAAATTGGCTAAAAATCATAAGATCATCACGGCGGCGGACAATACGTTTGCGTCTCCAATCATTCAAAATCCGATTGATTTAGGGATTGATATTGTGATGCACAGTGCCACTAAATACTTTGGAGGACACAGTGATATTAGTGCTGGTGCGGTCGCTTCTTCTCAAGAATTAATGGATAAAATCTGGAATCTAGCAAAAGATTTTGGAGGAAACCTGAGTGATTATACCGTTTGGTTGCTCGAAAGAAGTATGAAAACCTTAGGCATTCGAGTAAAAGCACAACAACGCAATGCGAAACGTTTGGCTAAATTTTTAGAAAAACATTCCGCTGTAAAAACTGTATATTATCCCGGCCTAAAATCCAATGAGTATCATAGCTTGGCTAAAATTCAGATGAATGGCTATGGAGCTATGATGTCTTTTGAACTTACAGCTAAATACGATGCTGAAAAATTCTTGAAGGCCTTGACACTCATAAAACCCTCTATGAGTTTGGCAGGCGTAGAAAGTACCATGTTATTGCCATCAAAAACCTCACATGCATTACTGTCTGAATTTGATCGTGCTACACAAGGTATTACAGATCAATTGATTCGTTTTTCTGTAGGTATTGAAACTAAAAAAGATTTAATTGAAGATATAGAGCAGGCCATTTCTGCGAGTCTTATTAAAAAATAATAAATATAAATAAAATGAAAATTGATATCCTTGCTTTTGGTGCCCATCCGGACGATGTAGAATTGAGCTGTGGCGGTACAATTTTTAAAGAAATTCAAAACGGAAAAACCGTTGGTATTATAGATCTCACAAAAGGGGAGTTAGGCACTAGAGGGACTGCCGACACCCGAAAAGTGGAAGCTGCTAATGCGGCTGAGATATTAGGCGTCTCATTTAGAGTAAATCTAAATTTTTCCGATGGATTTATAATGAATGATAAAGCCCATCAATTAGAAATTATAAAAAAAATACGTCAATACCGCCCAGAAATTGTGCTGTGCAATGCTTTTGATGACCGCCATACAGACCACGGAAAGGCGAGTCAGCTTGTCAGTGATGCTTGTTTTTTAAGCGGATTGGTGAAAATTGAGACCCATTTTGATGGAAAAAAGGACTTACAAGCACCATGGCGCCCAAAATCTATTTACCATTATATACAATGGAAAACCCTCCAACCTGATTTTGTCGTGGATATTAGTTCGCAAATTGAACAAAAAATGGCATCAGTTTTAGCCTATGCAACGCAATTCTATGATCCTAAGAGTCAGGCTCCTGAAACACCAATTTCTTCAAAAAACTTTGTAGATAGTATCCGTTACAGAGCGGCAGATCTCGGTCGTTTGGTAGGTGTTGACTATGCCGAAGGATTTAATGTAGAGCGCCTTCCAGCAATAGATTCGTTATTTGACTTAAAATAATATAAAAAAAGGTTTGTATAAAATACTAAATACTATACATTTGCAAACGCATTATTTGAATGCTAAACGGTGGTTGTAGCTCAGCTGGTTAGAGCACTGGTTTGTGGTACCAGGGGTCGCCGGTTCGAACCCGGTCTTCCACCCAAAAAGCAAAAGCTTCTCTAAATTTTAGAGAAGCTTTTTTTGTACACTTAATTTGATGTGTTTTACTCCACAGCCTTGTCAACTCTAACGGCGTCCTCTCTATTGGCCAACTCCCAAGCAGTATGAAACACCAAACGCGTTCTGTTCTCTAATAAATCGTATTCAATCTTATCTGGTGTATCTGTTGCCTTGTGGTAATCGGCATGGGTTCCATTAAAATAAAATATGATCGGAATGTTGTTTTTAGCAAAATTATAATGATCCGATCGGTAGTAAAAACGATTGGGATCGTTCTCGTCATTATAAGTATAGTCCAATTCAATGTTGGTGTATTTTGTATTCATTTCTTCAGATAGGTTGTGAAGATCGGTACTTAGTTTATCACTTCCAATAAGATAGATATAATTGCGTTTTCCTTCGGTTCTTTTAGGGTCGGTACGACCAATCATGTCAATGTTCAAGTTGGAAACAGTTTGCGCTAAAGGTACAATTGGATCGTAATCTGTATAATACTGAGACCCTAACAATCCTTTTTCTTCACCAGTCACATGTAAGAATATTACAGATCGCTTTGGCCCTTCACCGTTTTCTTGAGCAGCTTTAAAAGCTTCTGCGATTTCCAAAATGGCAACCGTACCAGAGCCATCGTCGTCAGCACCATTAAAAACTTCGCCATCATGCATCCCTACATGGTCTAAATGCGCCGATAGAATGATGTATTCATCAGGTTTTTCGCTTCCTTTAATCATGGCAGCGACATTTTCAGAAGTAATAGGTTTACTCACTTGTTCAAAATCGATTTCAAGAGTGTTGGTTTTCAATAAAACGGCGCCCATTGCTTCGCTCACAAGGAATCCATACATGGGTTCTTCGTTGACATCTAAGGCTAAATTACTTTCGCCTCCGCGTTCGTCACGTGCTTTGTAATATTTGGCATAGCGATTAAACATCGCATCGTTTACTAGAAAAAAGGCTTTAGCACCCAATTCTTTGGCAGTATTTTGTTTTGAACGCATTGCTTGACGCCCATTAGACCACTTAGAAATTTCGTCTGTACCACTAATAAGATAAGTGCCATCTTCATTTTTTGGTTCACCTCCAATAGCCACTACAATTTTATTGGTAACATCCATGTCTTTATAATCGTTATAGCGTTCATCTTTAATACCATAACCCACCACAACAATGTCACTCGCTTTAATAACGCTTGTCTTTGCATCTGTGATGCTTATAAAATCTTGATAATATTCAAATGAATTGCCGTCTATAGTCATAGACACTTTTGGAGTCTCTACCAATACTAAAGGCACATTTTGAAAATAATCTCCATCAGCCTTGGCTGCGGTAATTCCTAGATTCGTATAAATACTCTTTAAGTACTCTATTGCTATTTTCTGTCCTTTGGTCCCTGTTTCTCTTCCTTCGAATTCATCAGAAGCGTAGGTGTAGAGTTTTTCTTTTAATTCTTCTGCTGTGATGCTAGAAGCAAAGGTCTCTTGGTTTTGAGCCTGACCAATGTTTTGGTTTGCTATTAATATAAATAGTAATAGTGTGATTTTAAGTTTCATAGAGTTGTATTAATGAAATGAATATTTATACAACGATATTACAAAAATTATAGTAACATTTAATTGATTTTAGCATTTTTTATACTTTTTAACCGTTTTTGATGATGGCAACTTCCATCTTAAAAGTACTTTAAAGTGTATGATTTGTACGATTAAAGTAAATATATATAGGTTTTGAATATTATTTTTGTTTAAATTTGCAACTTATATATTAAACAAAACAATGATTATGAAAAAATTAATTACTTTATTATCTCTTGCCGTTGTAGGATTTGCATTCGGACAAGAAGAAGAGCCAAAGTTGACTTTTAGTGGGTCGGTTGATGCTTATTACAGAGCAAATTTAGATGCTCCAAATGATGAAAATGCAATTGCACCAGGATCTTCATTTGCAAACCTTTCAGGGTTTTCATTAGGAATGGCAAATATTGTTGCGAGCTATGAAGCTTCTAACGTTGGAGTTGTTGCTGATCTGGTTTTTGGACCAAGAGGAACGGATGCTGTTTTTGCATCTCCAATGAATTCAAGTTCTGCGAACGTAATCAATCAATTGTATGCCTACTGGAATGTAAGTGACAAGGTGACTTTGACTATGGGTAATTTCAATACTTTTTTAGGGTATGAAGTGATCTCGCCTGTTGGAAACTTTAACTATAGTACGTCGTATTTATTTTCTTATGGACCGTTCAGTCATACAGGAATAAAAGCTGATTTTGATTTCGGTGATGATGTAACTTTAATGACCGCTATTATGAATCCTACAGATTTAACTGAGTACAATCCAACAGGAGATTACGCTGTTGGTGTTCAGTTAGGATACAAAGGACAGTACTTAAATTACTTAGCGTCTCAAGATTCTTTTGAGGTTGATTTTACAGGTGGAATTGACATTTCAGAGTCTTTTTTCTTAGGAATTAACGCTGCTTATTTTGATGCTACGGATGATATTGATATCGACACAAGTTTTGCAGGTGTAGCATTGTATCCTCAAGTATCGACTTCAGATAAGTTTTCTGTTGGTTTAAGAGCTGAGTACTTTGTTGAAACTGAAGGTGGTGCTGGTGGTATTGGTGCTTATGATTTCAAAGGCGATGCAGATGTATTTGCAGTAACTTTAACAGGAAATTATTCAGTAGGTAACTTAATGATCAAGCCAGAATTTAGATTGGACTCAGCGAGTGAAGAAGCTACTTTTATGGACAATGATTTAATGCCTTCAAACAGCTTATCATCATTTGTATTAGCAGCGGTTTATTCGTTCTAACAAACATTTTATAATTTTTAAAAGGAGCCTTATGGGCTCCTTTTTTTTGTTTAAATTTTTAATATAATTACTTAAACAATATTTAGCAGCTAGAATTCCAGATCTGTTGAGAGTTTTTATTTTTTGTAATATATTTGACCAATTATTAATTATATAAAAACTTAAACCTAAAACTATTATTAATTGCAGTTGTGGTCCTGTTTGCAATGCCAAGTATTCAAGCGCAGAAGACTGTAGTAAAAGTGGATCTGTTAGGATTTTTATTCAATAATGTCCAATTTTCCTATAAGCGTGTTGTAAATGAAAAATCAACTTTTGAACTTTCCTTGAGTTACAAGAGAGTTACAGGTTCTTTAGCGACCTTATCCGAAGAAACAGAAGTGAATACAATTGGAGGTGAAGAAAGTATAAGTTTTATCATTCTTCAACCTATACAGCACCCAGAGGATGATATGTGGCTACTGTTGTGAATTACTCCAGCGCGACATTGGAGGAAGCTGGTAAGAGTGTAAAATGTTTCCTCTTTTGGAGGGGGACTTCTTGGTGGTTGCCCATGAAACTTAGGAGGTTTTTCATTGGATGTCAATTCTGTAGGAATTTACAAATCAGTTAATGCTACAGGTGACGTAACGAGTATTAAACTAGATGGTTTATTGCCTAAATTTGGACTTGGTATTGGATACGCTTTTTAAATAAAATAAGTTAAGCTTAAACAAAAACATCCTTTATAGTGTAAAAGCTGTAAAGGTTTTTTTGTACCCTATTTTCAATAATTTCTTCTCATTATTAACTTATACCTGTTTATTGTTTAGTTTTTAAATAAATTACTTAATCATGTTTAATTATAAGTAAATTGAGTGCTAATTGTCTTTAAAGTAAATTTAATTGATAACAATAACCTGTTACAGGGTTTTTAAGTAATATGTGATTAAATACAATATTTATCAATTTTGAATTGTAATTTTAATTATTTTGTTTAATTTTGCTTCATTAACCATAAACTAAAAATTAAAATTATGAAAAAATTATTATTTACTGCAGTACTTGCTTTGTTTTTAACAAACACAACGACTGCTCAAGATTCTAAAGGGTATGTAGGTGTATCAATTGGTGCAGCGATTCCACAAGGAGATTTAGCTGACACAGCTAAAACAGGTTTAGACTTAGGTCTTATCAATGCAGGTTACCGTTTCAATGAAACATGGGGAGCAACTGTAAACTGGGGTGCTACTGGTCATGCTTTAGAAGGTAGTGATGATGGTAGTATTGGAGTTGGATATTTTGCTGTAGGTCCAATGATTTCTTTTGGTGACTTTGACTTCAAACCTCAATATGCTTTTTCTTCTGCGACTATCGATTCAGGAGGAGCTGAACTTGATGTTGATATGGAAAGTGCTTGGATCATCGGCGCAACTTACAACTACTCTCTTGGAGATAACTGGGGTTTAGCTGCTAATTTAGATTACTTTACTTTCACAGTAGAAGACGCTGATGACTCTGAGTCAATCATGAAGTTTTCTGTTGGAGTTCAGTACAAGTTCTAAGAAAACATTCTTAAATACTTTAAATTAAAGAGGAAGCGTCGCTTCCTCTTTTTTTATACCATAACTTTTGTATTTTTGTGGAATGAACCGAGCATGTTAAAAACAATGTAATTCAAGAGAATGAATGACAGCGAACACATATGACGGATAAAAAAACAATAAGAAAGACATATGAAAAAAATCATCATCATCAACGGCCCTAACTTAAATTTATTAGGCAAACGTGAACCCGGTATTTATGGAGCTCAATCCTTCGAAGACTTTTATACAGATTTAAAAACTAAATATGAAGGCGTTTGAATTAACCTATTTTCAATCCAATATAGAAGGGGAGTTGATTGATAAAATTCAAGACGTTGGGTTTTCTTACGATGGTATTATTTTAAATGCCGCCGCTTATACCCACACTTCTGTTGGAATTGGTGACGCCATCAAAGCCATTGAAACACCTGTCATTGAAGTGCATATCTCCAATACCTTCGCCAGAGAAGAGTTCAGACATCAATCGTATATATCACCCAATGCAAAAGGCGTGATCCTTGGGTTTGGTTTGCAAAGCTACGAGCTAGCGTTGCAAAGTTTCTTGTAACAAAAAAGACGGTCTTTTCAGACCGCCTTTAATTTATATATAAGGTTAAAGCTATAGTGTTGGGAAATTTTCTGTTATTATATTAATAACATCAACTATAGCCCAGAATACCTAAGCCACCTAGTGTAATAATATAAAGAATGTTCCATCCAACAGGACTTTCTAAATACCATCTATGAGCCGCAACTATTCCAGCAAACCACCAAAGTAATAACGCAGTAACCATTTTTTTACGTCCCCTACTAGGAGTTGTAACGACTGTGTATTCTTCGTTAGTTTCAATTGAAATATTACTTTCAGTTGTTGAAGCAACTACGGTTGTCGATCTTTTTACGGGGAATGAAGCGTAAGAAAAAGACACCGCAAAAATAAATAATAATGTAAAAATTAATTTTGTTTTCATGTTTATGAATTTGGGTTTATATTGCAATATATAAAAAATATATATAATTATGATTAATAAAATAATAGTAGTTTTATTTTTAATTTTATTTTCTAATATAATTAATGCTCAATCTACGAATGACTTCTTTGGTGTTATTAAATTAAATGATTCTATAATAATACCTTACAGTGTTTTTTTAGATATTAATAATGATAGAATTAGTGGCTTTTCTATCACAGATTCTGGCGGTGATCATGAAACTAAATCTGAGATTTCTGGCACATATGATGCGAATTCTAAAACAATTATATTCAAAGAAACATCTATTTTGTATACGAAGTCTGAAATAATTGAACAAAACTTTTGTTTTATAAACTTTGAATCAAATAATTTTAAAATTAATTCGTCTACCGTTTTAAAAGGGAAATTTAAAGGTCTTTTTTTAGATGGGACAGAATGTGTTAATGGGGAAATAAATATGAAACGCTGGGACAAGCTTCAGAAGGAAACCAACAAATTATCAAAAAAAGTAAATAGGGCTAGGAGAATTAAAAAATTGCCAGACAGCTTAAGAAAATCAATAAATCTATCTAAACAGTTAGATTCTTTAAAAATAAATGTTTTAAGAGTCAATCAGAAAATGAGTTTGTTTACTAAATCAAATGAGATGGTATTATCCTTTTTTGATAGAGGTAAAATTGATGGTGATGTTATTTCTATATATGTTAATGATAAAAAAGTACTAGATAATTATACATTAACAAAGATTAAAAAAAGTATCTCTATTTCACTTAATTCTAAATTAACAAAAATAGTAATCAAAGCTGATAGTGCTGGAAGTATTACTGTAAATACGGCTAACCTTGAAATTAATGACGGAGATCAATTTTTAAAAGTTGTTACAAGTCTGAAAATTGGAGAAGAAACGACGATTAATATTATTAAAAAATAATGTTAATAAACAAAAAAGACAGCCTTTTAAGACCGTCTTTAGTTTATAATATGTGTGTTGTGTTTATATATGAATCACTTCGCCATAAGCATCTGCCACAGCTTCCATCACTGCCTCACTCATTGTAGGGTGTGGGTGAATTGTTTTTAAAACTTCATGGCCAGTCGTTTCAAGTTTTCGACCTAAAACGGCTTCTGCAATCATATCCGTAACGCCGGTACCAATCATATGGCATCCCAACCACTCGCCATATTTGGCATCAAAAATAACTTTTACAAAGCCTTCTTTATGTCCGCCAGCACTTGCTTTTCCTGAAGCAGAAAATGGAAATTTACCAACTTTGATATCAATGCCT
Organism: uncultured Flavobacteriaceae bacterium; assembly: GCA_943787365.1. GTDB lineage: Bacteria > Bacteroidota > Bacteroidia > Flavobacteriales > Flavobacteriaceae > Hel1-33-131. The sequence continues at coordinate 532,870 of CALSMD010000001.1, read as the reverse complement.
TTATCTTTTGCTTGGGCTTCTGTCAGTCCAACACTTGCGATTTCTGGAGTACAATAGGTACATCCTGGAATGTTTCCGTAATCAATAGCTTCTACATGTTGTCCTGCAATTTTTTCGACACATAAAATGCCTTCTGCAGAAGCAACGTGGGCGAGGGCAGGGCCCGGAGTGACATCGCCAATGGCATAATAGCCTGGGATGTTTGTTTGGTAAAAGTCATTGACTAATATTTTATCTCTATCAGTTACAATACCCACATCTTCTAATCCAATGTTTTCAATGTTTGTTTTGATTCCAACGGCGGATAACACCATGTCAGCTTCTAAAACTTCTTCTCCTTTTTTTGTTTTGATCGTCGCTTTGACACCTTCACCAGAAGTATCTACGGAAGTGACTTCTGTTGACGTTAAAACCTTAATTCCACTTTTCTTGAACGAACGTTCTAATTGCTTAGAAACATCTTCATCTTCAACAGGTACAATTCGAGGTAAATATTCAACAACCGTTACATCTGTTCCCATAGAGTTATAGAAATAAGCAAATTCAACGCCAATGGCACCAGAGCCTACAATTATTAATTTCTTAGGTTGTTTCTCTAAAGTCATTGCTTTTCGGTAGCCAATTACCTTTTCACCATCTTGAGGTAAATTAGGCAATTCACGCGAGCGAGCCCCTGTTGCAATGATGATATGATCCGCACTGTATTCAGTACCGTCAACATCGACTTTTTTCCCTGGCTTTAAAGTACCATAACCAGAAATGACATCGATTTTATTTTTTTTCATTAAAAACTGAACGCCTTTACTCATGCCATCGGCTACATTTCGACTTCGATTGACAACAGCATCAAAATCTTTATCAAATTCTTTGACGGTTAAGCCGTAATCATCCGCATGTTTAAGGTATTCAAATACTTGAGCAGACTTTAAAAGTGCTTTGGTAGGAATACATCCCCAGTTGAGACAAACGCCTCCTAAGCTTTCTTTCTCAATGACTGCAGTTTTAAGACCTAATTGTGAAGCTCTAATTGCAGTAACGTAACCACCTGGGCCACTTCCTAAAACGATAACATCGTATTTGCTCATAAAATCGGTATTTTGAATTGGTTTCAAGCTGCAAATTTACAAAACCTAATTGTAATATTAAAGGTCTTCAGTAAAATGTGTTTTGCTTTTTTCTTTTGAGAATTTTGAAGCGTTAAAATCTTCGGAAGTTCCTTCTGGGAATTGATAAGGATTGCCAGTCCGTCATTTTTGATGATTTTCCCTATAAAAACGAGTTGCCCAATATGATAAGCGTAATGTGCCAATTGTCTATTTAAGGCTTCTTGAACCGTGTGTCCCTGATTTCGGATGTAGATTATGGTATTTAAATCTTTTTCAACCAACTGATTAAAAGTGTTGAAAAAACAATCCCATCCTTTGTTCCAATGTTCCAAAATAGAATCCTTTGGATTAACATTATCTATAAATTCCTGATCTCTATTCCGCCACGATTTTTCGCCATCCTCTTTAAATATGTTTGTCCATCTTGATAACATGTTACCTGAAAGGTGTTTTACAATCGTAGCGATAGAGTTACTGCATTCGTTTGGAGTCCAATTCAATTCGGCATCCGATAGTTGATGTATAGTTTTCTCCCCCAGACTTTTATAATAGTTAAATTCTTTAGACAAACTTTCCAGACAAGTGGTTTCCATAAAAATTGTATTTCAGTTGTCTTTAAACTTCAGACTCACAGAGTTGACACAGTAGCGCGATCCGGTTTCAGTAGGTCCATCATTAAACACATGTCCTAAGTGACCGTCACAGGTTTGACACACAATTTCGGTTCGGATCATACCCAGGGTTTTATCGGAGATATACCCAACTTTCCCTTTGATTGCTTCGTCAAAACTTGGCCATCCACAATGGGCATCAAACTTGGAACTACTTTCAAACAGGGGTTCATTACAACCGGCACAACAATAGGTGCCTTTTTCAAAATGTAGATTGTAAGTTCCTGAATGTGGCATCTCAGTGCCTTTTTTTCTAAGAATTCGGTATTGTTCATCCGTTAATTCTTCTTTCCAATTTTTGTCGGTTTTATTCATTTGGTGTTGGTGTAAATATTAAAGCAGCGCCATTGATACAATGCCGTTTGCCAGTTGTTTTTCGAGGGCCATCATTAAACACATGTCCAAGATGCCCTCCACAAGTTGCACAATGTTCTTCGGTACGTGCCATCCCAATATTATAATCGACGGAAAACGCCACATTTCCTTTTATTTCTTTGTCAAAACTAGGCCATCCGGAACCTGAATCAAATTTGTCTGCACCATCAAATAGGGGAGTGTTGCAAGCGGCGCAACTATAAATCCCAGCGTCGTATATTTTATTTAAAGGACTTGAAAATGAGCGCTCTGTGCCAGCTTCCCTTAATACATGATACTGAATATCAGTTAGTTGAAATTTCCATTCCTGTTTCGTTTTCGTTACCGAAAATACTTCCTTTTTTTGGGCACTCGTTTGACAAGAGAAAATAAGACTAAGTATGCAAATTGATATAATTTTTTTGATATTCATGAGTAGGGTTTTAAATTTTGAATAAAAATAAGTATTTATTTAATTAGTTATTTTTTTTTCACATAAATTTGTGACGGTTGGAATATTTTGGTGTCATAAAGGTATAACGTTTTTGTATAAAAAAAATAAAACAATTAAAAATGAAAAATGAGCTTTTTACTCTTATAGTATGTATCCTTTGTTTGTCTTGTGCCACCAATCCGTTCACAGGAAAAAAAACCATGGCATTTATGCCAAACACACAGTTGTTACCAATGGCTTTTGCGGAGTACGATAAATTTCTATCTGAACACAAAGTCATTAAAGGAACTCCTGATGCAGAAATGATTACTCGAGTAGGGCAGCAAATTTCAGTGGCTGCAGAACGTTGGTTAGATGCCAATAACCACCAAGGGTATTTGAAAGATTATAAATGGGAATACAATTTGGTCGATGATAAAGCCGTGAATGCTTGGTGTATGCCTGGCGGTAAAATTGTGTTTTACACGGGTATTTTACCAATCGCTGAAAATGAAGCAGCCATTGCAGCCATTATGGGACATGAAGTTGCCCACGCCTTAGCAAACCATGGTCAGCAACGCATGAGTGCTGGGATGCTTCAACAAGGGGCAGGTATTGGAGTTGCGATTGCTACCAAGGATAAAAGTACTACGGAACAAAATATGTGGATGCAAGCCTTTGCGGTGGGCTCCTCTGTAGGAGGGATGTTGCCTTTTAGTCGAGGTCACGAAACAGAGGCTGATGAAATTGGTTTATACCTTACCGCTATTGCGGGATACAATCCAGATGAAGCCTCTTTATTATGGGAACGAATGAAAGCAAATAGCGGTGGTAAAAGCCCTCCCGAATTTTTAAGTACACACCCGTCAAATGATTCTCGAATTGCCAATTTAAGAGCTTTGTCAGCCAAGGCAAAAGAAGAAGCGCGTAAATTTGGAGTGACATCTTTTAGGTAATATTGACTTTATAATTGAATTAAATCATTAAATTAGGAGCTGCTTAACTAAAATAAGCAGCTTTTTTTATGAAAAAATTTGAAAAAGGAAGTAAGCAATTGACCAAAGCGTGGGCTTTTTATGACTGGGCAAACTCCGTATATCCGCTTGTAATTAGCACTGCAATATTCCCGATTTATTACAGCAGTATGACCAGTTCATTTGTGAATGATGCTGGAGATATTCCCTATTTAGGTACCCTTTGGAATCCGACTACTTTATATAATTATACACTGTCATTCTCTTTTTTAATAGTGGCCTGTTGTTCACCCATCCTCTCTGCTATTGCAGATTATATGGGTAATAAATTAAAATTTTTAAAATTCTTTTGCCTCTTGGGAGCCCTCTCAGTAATGTGCTTGTTCTTTTTTACGGGACAAGAAACCTTATGGGTGGCGCTCACATTTACCATTTTGGCAAGCATCGGTTTTTGGGGGAGTTTGGTGTTTTACAATGCTTATTTACCCGAAGTCGCCTTTCCTGAACAACAAGATAAAGTCAGTGCTCAAGGCTTTATCTATGGGTATGCAGGCTCCGTCTTATTACTTATTTTTAGTCTTTTTATGATAGAAAAATCAGAATTGTTTGGAATTCCGGATAAAGCTTTAGCAACTCGAATTACCTTTTTATTGGTGGGTATCTGGTGGCTGGGCTTTGCTCAATTCACGTACCGTCGATTGCCAAATAATGTATTTGATCGTAAACCAGAAAAAGATTTTATATGGAAAGGGTTTAAAGAGTTGAAAATCGTTTTGAAAGAACTCGTCAACTACCCCCAACTTAAATATTTTTTAGTTTCCTTTTTCTGTTTCAGTGTAGGAGTTCAAACGATTGTATTAATGGCTGGGATTTTTGGAAGTAAAGAACTCGGATTGCCAACTACAAATTTAATTCTCACAATTATACTCGTCCAAGTAGTTGCTATTTTTGGGGCTTATTTATTTTCAAAATTATCAACTAAAATAGGTAATATCAGAACCTTAAAATTGACTCTCATTATTTGGTTAGGCGTCTGTTTTTTGGCTTTTTCTTTAGATAAGAGTCAAGCTTATGTAGATTACTACTTTTATGGTTTAGGCATTGTACTAGGTTTTGTTTTAGGGGCGACTCAATCCATTGGACGTTCGACCTACTCTAAGCTATTGCCGGATACACATGACCATGCGACTTATTTTAGTTTCTATGATGTCACTGAAAAATTAGCGATTGTTTTAGGGATGTTTATATTTGGATTCCTCATTGAACTCACAGATTCTATGCAATATTCTGTGCTCTCATTGGCAGTCTTTTTTGCGATTGCCTACATTGTTTTAAACCGTATCAAAGCCACCGAATATGTCAAATAATCTCTTATTAATTCCGTCAAAACTTAAATTGGCATAACAATTGAACTTTAGGGAATAGAACAAAAGTATTTACTCTGTTGAAAGAGGATAACTTTTGTTTTGTACGAACTATTAATATCAAATCAGTTCTGTTTTATGACAGAATGACCTAATATACCTATGAGCAAATCAAAATTTACAATGCTTGACAATTTGTCATTACAAGACTTTGACGAAAATTCAGAGTTAATTCCGTTGATGACCACCGAAGACGAAGAAGCAATAAAAAATGAATCCCTTCCAGAAACGATTTCGATTCTTTCCTTACGAAATACTGTCCTTTTTCCAGGTGTCGTCATCCCAATTACAGCAGGGCGCGACAAATCGATTCAATTAATTAATGAAGCCAATTCAGGTTCAAAAGTGATTGGTGTGGTTTCTCAAAAAGATGAGACTGTAGAAGACCCTAAAATTGATGACATTTATACAACTGGTACCGTTGCACGTATTTTAAAAGTACTTAAAATGCCCGATGGCAATACGACCGTCATCATTCAAGGGAAAAAACGATTTGAGATTTCTGAAATGGTTTCAGAAACCCCTTATATGGTTGCTAAAATTCAGGATGTTCCTGAAGTGAGTCCTTTAAGCACCACGGAGTTCCCAGCTATTATAGAGTCGATAAAAGACCTTGCCCTTCAAATCATCAAGCAAAGTCCAACGATTCCTAGTGAAGCATCTTTTGCGATTAAAAACATTGAAAGCAGTTCGTTTTTGATCAATTTCGTGTCTTCAAACATGAATTTATCGGTTGTTGAGAAACAAAAATTATTAGAAGTTCATGACCTTCAAGAACGTGCTTTATTGACCTTAAAGCACATGAATATTGAGTTCCAACGTTTAGAGCTCAAAAATGATATTCAATCTAAAGTGCAAAGCGATATGAACCAGCAACAGCGCGAATATTTCTTACAACAGCAAATCAAAACCATTCAGGAAGAATTGGGTGGGGTGAGCTATGAGGAGGAAATTGAAGAAATGAAAGCCCGTGCCGTTAAAAAGAAATGGAATGAAAAAGTAGAAGCACATTTCAACAAAGAAATGGGAAAGTTGCAACGCATGAATCCGCAAGTTGCGGAGTACTCAATTCAACGAAATTATTTAGATCTGTTTTTAGATTTACCATGGGATTCTTTTAGTAAAGATAATTTTGATTTGAAACGCGCTCAAAAAATATTGGACCGCGATCACTTTGGTTTAGAAGAAGTCAAACGTCGAATTATTGAATATTTGGCAGTTTTGAAACTTAGAAAAGATATGAAATCTCCGATCCTTTGTTTATATGGACCTCCAGGTGTTGGTAAAACATCCTTAGGGAAATCCATCGCAGAAGCTTTGGGAAGAGAATATGTGAGAATTTCTTTAGGAGGCCTTCGTGATGAAGCCGAAATAAGAGGTCACAGAAAAACATATATTGGCGCCATGCCCGGACGAATTTTGCAAAGTTTAAAAAAGGCTGGTACTTCTAATCCTGTTTTTGTGTTGGATGAAATTGACAAGCTTTCGAGCTCCAATCAAGGAGATCCGTCGTCGGCAATGTTAGAAGTTTTAGATCCCGAACAAAATTCGGAGTTTTACGACAACTTTTTAGAAATGGGGTATGACCTTTCAAAAGTGATGTTTGTAGCCACGTCCAACAGTTTGAACACCATTCAGCCTGCACTTTTAGATCGTATGGAGATCATTAATGTCAGTGGATATACCATTGAGGAAAAAGTTCAAATAGGAAAAAAATATTTAATGCCTAAGCAAATTAAAGAACACGGAATGAAAACTTCCGATCTGAAAATTGCGCAGCCTCAGTTAGAAAAAATTGTGGAAGGTTATACAAGAGAATCTGGTGTTCGTGGACTTGAAAAACAAATTGCAAAAATGGTGCGTTATGCTGCCAAAAACATTGCGATGGAAGAAACTTACGAAGTTAAGGTTTCCAACGAAGCAATTATCGAAGTGTTAGGCAGTCCAAAACTAGAGCGCGATAAATATGAAAACAATGATGTTGCTGGAGTTGTCACGGGATTGGCATGGACACGTGTAGGGGGCGATATTTTATTTATTGAATCTATTTTATCTAAAGGAAAAGGGACTTTAAACATCACTGGAAATTTAGGAAAAGTAATGAAAGAATCGGCAACCATTGCGATGGAATATATCAAAGCAAATGCGGATTTATATGGTTTAAAATCAGATATTTTTGACAGCTATAATGTACACATCCACGTTCCAGAAGGAGCCACTCCAAAAGATGGCCCAAGTGCCGGAATTACGATGTTAACTTCTTTGGTGTCTTTATTTACACAGAAAAAAATAAAGAAGAGTTTAGCAATGACAGGCGAAATTACTTTGCGAGGAAAAGTACTTCCGGTAGGAGGTATCAAAGAGAAAATTTTGGCTGCCAAACGTGCTAAGATCAAAGAGATCATCCTTTCAAAAGAAAACAAAAGTGACATAGAAGATATCAATCAAACGTATCTTAAAGGCTTAACGTTTCATTTTGTTTCAGAAATGAGTGAAGTCATTGATATCGCGATTACGAATCAAAAAGTAAAAAACGCCAAAACACTCTAATTTTGAATATTTGAGCTTAGCTCAAAATAATCGCTTCTAATATTCGTTTTAGAATTGATTTATATATTTTTGCATGCGAATGAGGATATTGGTGTTGTTTTTTTTGGTTTTGAGTTGTAGTAGTGCTGTGCACGCTCAATTAGGAGGCGAATCTACATACCAATTTTTAAATTTAATATCCTCACCACGCCAAGCTGCTTTGGGCGGAAAGGTCATCACAAATGTCGATTATGATGTCACACAAGCCTTGTACAATCCTGCGACTATAAACGTAGAAATGGACAACCAATTGGCGGTGAATTACTCAAGTTATTTGGGGGATGTCAATTACGGAACTGCTGCCTATGCGTATACATGGGATCGAAGAACGCAAACCTTTCATATTGGAATGACTTATGTGAATTATGGCAGTTTTGATGGTTATGATGAAAATGGAATTAGCACAGGAGAATTTTCTGGGAGTGAAGCTGCTTTTTCTGCGGGATATGCAACTCAGATAGGGTATTCAGATTTTTATGCAGGGGCAAATATTAAATTGATATCCTCTAAACTGGAACAGTATAATTCCTTTGGAATAGCGACTGACGTAGGGTTGATATACATAAATGAGTATTTAGATTTTAATGCGGCTCTGGTCATTCGTAATTTTGGAACCCAATTAACAACCTATGCAGGGATGAAAGAATCTTTGCCATTTGAAATTGATCTTGGATTTTCTCAGAAACTTGAAAATGTACCGTTAAGATGGCATTTGACATTTGAGAATTTACAACAATGGCCCATAGCCACTGAGAATCCTGCCCGCGGTACCACCGATTTGAACGGAAATCAAACCCCAGAAGAAGTGGGTTTTTTCAGCAATTTAATACGGCATACCATTCTTGGATTTGAATTATTTCCCGATAAAGGATTTAATATTCGATTGGGGTACAGTTTCAGAAGAGCAGCAGAGTTAAAAATATTAGAACAACGAAATTTTTCAGGTCTTTCTTTTGGAGTTGGCTTGAAATTTAATAAATTGAGATTTAGTTACACACATGCACGTTATTCATCAGCGGCAAATACAAGTTTTCTAGGACTTCAAATAAATTTACAATAGTGAAAAAAATAACAATTGCCATCGATGGTTTTTCTTCAACTGGAAAGAGTACGCTTGCCAAACAATTAGCGCAAAAACTTCAATATGTGTATGTGGATTCTGGGGCGATGTACCGCGCAGTCGCTTTATATACATTACAACATAAATTAATTGAAGATCGGGTTCTTGATACGGCAGCGCTTATAAGTCAATTACCATCAATCAACGTCACTTTTCAATACAATGAATCTTTAAAAGCGTCCGAAATTTACTTGAATGGCATAAATGTGAATTCTGACATTCGAACGATGGAAGTTTCAAATACTGTGAGTAGGGTAGCAGCTGTCCCAGAAGTCCGCCAACAACTGGTCGCGTTGCAGCAACAAATGGGTGCCAACAAAGGCATTGTGATGGACGGTAGGGACATCGGCACAGTTGTTTTTCCTGATGCAGAATTGAAATTGTTTATGACGGCCTCAGCAGATACACGTGCCCAACGGCGTTATGATGAACTGATAGCAGCAGGCACTGAGGTGACATTTGAAGCCGTACTTGAAAACATTACTTCGCGAGACCACCTCGATTCTACTCGAGACGATTCGCCACTTTTTAAAGCTGATGATGCCATTGAAATTGACAACTCAAACCTTAGTTTAGAGCAGCAATTTGAACAAGTTTTAGCACTTGTAAATTCAAAATTATAACATTCATAGCCTCTCCCTTAAAAACAGATAAGAAATCATTTGGAATCATTAGGGATAAATCGTAACATTGCACTCCTTTTAGCAAATAATAGATTTAGTAAAAGGAAATAACTTTAATTAATAACGCTTTTATAGAAGGGCTTAATCGAATCTAGCTTCTGTAAAATACAAATTTTAAAACAGCCATGGCTGAAGAAAACACAAATGTGGAAGAAGTAACTGCAGAAACTACCGCAGTAGAAACTCCCGAAGTAAACGAAGCTCAAGCAAATCCTGAGCAATTCCTAAAAGATTTTAACTGGCATAATTACGAAGAGGGTATTGACCCTGTGGACGATGCTAAACTTGATGAATTTGAGAAGTTAGTTGCAAGTAATTTTGTAGACACTCTTGATGATCAAGTTGTTGAAGGTACTGTTATTCATATTTCTGATCGTGATGCGATTATTGATATCAATGCAAAATCTGAAGGAGTTATTTCATTAAACGAATTTCGTTACAATCCAAACCTTACTATTGGAGACAAAGTAGAAGTTTTAATTGATGTGCGTGAAGATGCAACAGGTCAATTGATCCTTTCTCACCGTAAGGCTAGAGTTATCAAGGCATGGGATCGTGTGATCGCTGCTAATGAAACTGGAGAAATTGTAAACGGTTTTGTTAAATGTCGTACCAAAGGTGGTATGATTGTCGATGTATTTGGTATTGAAGCATTCTTACCAGGATCACAAATCGATGTGAAGCCAATTAGAGATTACGATCAGTATGTAAACAAAACAATGGAATTCAAAGTGGTTAAAATCAACCACGAATTCAAAAATGTTGTTGTTTCGCATAAAGCGCTTATTGAAGCGGATATCGAAATCCAGAAGAAAGAAATTATCAGTCAATTAGAAAAAGGTCAAGTTCTTGAAGGAGTGGTTAAAAATATCACCTCTTACGGAGTCTTTATGGATCTTGGTGGCGTAGATGGTTTAGTTCATATTACTGACCTTTCTTGGTCAAGAATCAATCATCCAAGTGAGATTGTAGAACTAGATCAAAAACTAAACGTTGTAATACTTGACTTTGATGAAAATAAATCAAGAATTCAATTAGGTCTTAAACAATTAAGCAAACACCCATGGGATGCCCTTGGTGAAGAGGTTAAAATTGGAGACGAAATTGAAGGTAAAGTTGTAGTCATTGCTGATTATGGAGCATTTATCGAAGTAGTAGAAGGAGTAGAAGGCTTAATTCACGTTTCTGAAATGTCTTGGTCTACACACTTACGTTCTGCACAAGATTTCGTTAAAGTAGGCGATAAAATTAAAGCTCAGATCTTAACTTTAGATAGAGAAGATCGTAAAATGTCATTAGGTATCAAGCAATTATCTGCTGATCCTTGGACAGACATTACTTCTAAATTCCCTGTTGCTTCTAAGCATACTGGAATTGTAAGAAACTTCACAAACTTTGGTGTTTTTGTTGAATTAGAAGAAGGTATTGATGGATTGATTTACATCTCTGATTTATCTTGGACTAAGAAAGTGAAACATCCAAGCGAATTTTGTGCTGTAGGAGATAACTTAGAAGTTGTTGTTCTTGAATTAGACGTAGAAGCTAGAAAATTAAGCTTAGGTCATAAACAAACAACAGATAACCCTTGGGATAAATATCAAACGGAATTTGCTTTAAACACTAAGCATACAGCCTCTATTGAAGAGCTTGTAGACAAAGGTGCTACAGTGAAATTCAACGAAGATGTTATCGCATTTGTGCCTTCACGTCATCTTGAAAAAGAGGATGGGAATAAGCTCAAAAAAGGTGAAGAAGCTGAGTTTGTAATCATTGAATTCAATAAAGAATTCAAACGTGTTGTCGCTTCTCATACTGCTCTTTTTAAAGCAGAAGAAGTGAAGCATGTGAAAGCAGCCGTTAAAAAAGCAGCAAGTAGTGCAGCAGAAGCAAAACCTACTTTAGGAGATGCCAATGATGCTTTACAAGCACTTAAAGACAAAATGGACGGGAAATAATCCCAACCAAGTCTTATAATTTAAAAGAGCCTTCTCAAGTGAGAAGGCTCTTTTTTTATGTTTAATTCTGAAATTATTTTTTGTGATCGGGTTTTTGATTCCATAAGGTCAAATACTGACCTGTCGCCATTTTCCGGGCCATGTAGATGGCTTTGTCCGCACGGTCGCCAACAAATAATTCATTGATTGTTTCCAGCCATAATTGCAGCCATTTGCCAAAATGCATTTGGTCTATTGTATAGTCTAAATTTTCATCTACCTTAAGATGTTTCTTTGTCGGACTACCTTTAAATTTACGCACTCCAAATAGATTTGTTTCCCAAAAATCAGTCAATTTCGTAAGATGTGGAAGCCACTCATCGTCACTAATATGAGAATTGAATATGGGGCCTAACAATTCGTCTTTTCTAATTTTAGAATAAAAGGTATGGACTAAGAACTGGACGTCTTCTCTGGATTCTATCGGTTTCATAACTTTGATTTTAGGAGGTTTCAGCGACATTTTCTACACGTTTTGCGGTGTCTAATTTTGAGAGTGTTAAACGAATCACACTGTCTTTTAAGGCTGTTAAATCGTGAGGGATATTTCCTTCCAAAGCAATAATGGCTCCTTTTTCTAAAGAAGAAATCACGCCTTGAACTCCAAAATCGATTTTACCTTCAAGAACATGAACCACAATTGGAAAAAGTGTTTTGTGTTCTTTCATTTTCTGACCTTTTGCCAGCAGTATTCTGATTTCTTTAGAGAAGGAAGTTTCTAAGATGACATTGGTGGTAATTCGTTCGTGGTTAAACTGCAGGGCGTCGTTAAAGGATGCTATTTTCATAAAACATATAATTTGCTTGACTAAACTCGTTCTGAAGAATTGGCGTTGGGGCTTTTTCTAATTATAAATATACCAAAAAAAAGCCGCTTCGTTGTAGAAGCGGCTTTAAATTTTAATGAAAATTATTAGGAATCAATCGATCCCAAGACACGTTTCATAAAGCTATTCAATGCTTCTTTTTGTGGCGTGCCTTCTTTAACCATTTTATGTACTTCAAGAGCCCCATACATATTAGAGATTAATTCTCCAATCACATCTAATTCTTCATCTTTCAGACTTGGAACCTCGGAGAGTGCTTCTAAAGTTTCGAGGGTTTCAACGATGTAATCTTCGTCGTTTGCCTCAATAAATTGCGTTAAATGTTTAATTACTGGCAGTTTCATCTACAAGTTCTTTTAGCACGTCAAACTTATTAGTTTGCGTTTGGTTTATAAATTGACCTGATTTAAAAATTGCAAAAGTAGGCAAATTGTCTACCGTTGCGAGTTTCCGACTCTCAGGGAATTTTTCTGCATCTACGATTACAAAGGTCGCATCTGGCATTTCAGACGCTAATTTTTTAAACTTAGGTTTCATGATTCTACAATTTCCACACCATGTTGCGGAGTATTGAACCACCACAAATGGGTTGTCAGAAATAATAGCTTGCAGATTGTCTTCAGAAAGTTCTTGCATGATAAATAGTTTTTAGTGAGAAGCTAAATAGCTTGCAGTTCCTTTAGCATTTGGCGCCATTGCGTCTTTGCCTTCTTCCCAGTTTGCTGGACAAACTTCTCCTTTTTCTTGTACGTGTGTGTAAGCATCCACCAATCTTAAAAACTCAGCTACATTTCGTCCAAGAGGCATGTGGTTGACACTTTCGTGAACCACTGTTCCTTCTTCATCAATAATGTAAGTCGCTCTGTAAGTAACGTTGTCACCTTCTACAAGTACCACACCCGTTTCTTCGTTGTATGTTTCGTTTGAGATGTCTAAAATTCCAAGTGTTGATGCTAAGTTTCTGTTAGAATCCGCTAAAATAGGGTAGGTGACACCTTCAATACCACCATTGTCCTTAGCCGTTGATAACCATGCAAAATGCACTTCTGGAGTATCACATGATGCACCAATTACGATCGTGTTTCTTTTTTCAAACTCAGCCTTTGCTGCTTCAAAAGCGTGTAACTCTGTTGGGCATACAAAAGTAAAATCTTTTGGGTACCAGAATAAAAGTACTTTTTTCTTGTTGTTGATTGCTTCTTCGAGAACGTTTACTTTAAAAGTATCGCCCATTTCATTCATTGCGTCAACGCTTAAATTTGGGAATTTTTTTCCTACAATTGCCATAATATGATTTTAATAGTTGTTAAATTATTTTATGCAAATATAAGCTAACATCTATCTTATTTTCGCTTAGAAAAATTATAATTTCCTATACGACTATAAGTATAAATGATATAGGTTTTGAATATAGATAGTATTGAGTATTAATACACTAATCATTATATTAATTAAAAATATGTAAAAAAAATATAGTCTTTTAGATTACTATCGCTTTATATTTCTCTAATAAATGTTGTTTTCTGTATTCTAATAAATTATCTATTCTTTTTTCCCAATCCTTAGGTAAAATTGGTTCTAGCCATTCAATTTCATTATACCATTCTGGCACCTTTTTTTCTTCAAAATCTATTAAGCCAATCAAATTGTTTCCATATAAGTCTATATGTCGTTTATAGAAACATATTTTTATCAAATCCATTTTATCAGTTGGTTTAGCCAATCCTTTTGGGATAAGTACGACATTAGATGCAGATGTAAATAAAGAATAAGGTTTTTTAGTTTCATCAAATATTTGGAACATTTGCTTTTCAAGAGTTTTTTCGTCAATCTTATGCCCAAAAATATGAGCTAATTCAAAAGCATCTAAACCACTTTTTTCCATGAACCATTAGTCCCACCTGAATAACCTTTATTCATTGATAAGTATGTCCAGATATGTCGAGGATATGTATTATCATTTAAAATTGTACCGTCAGTTTTATAGATGTTATTTTTCCACTGAGCATTCCCGTTTTTTTCTTTATTAATTGGACGTTTTACACTTGGGAATATACAATCAGAGCCATTATAAAAAAAAGTATTTGTATTTAAGATAGGGTCGCAATTTTCTGAAAATTCTTTTTCAAAAACTTCATTTGCTTTAGTTATTTTATTAATAATTTGGGGATGGATATGATGACTTACTTTACCTAAAATTATAGCTAATTCTTTTTCTACTAAATTAGAATTGTCAATAAATTTTATAATCTTAGAAATTATTGTTTTTGTTTTTACAACTTTTAAATAAGGTTTTGTGTTATTTTTCGATTTGGATATATTTTCCTTTATTTCTTTAGAAAACAAATTATGATATTTTCCTGTTCTAGAAACTATTTGAGATTTATACCAACTCCAATGTGTTAACTTCCATTTACTTTTAGGCTTATTTGATAAAATTATTTCCGTAATTTCTTCATAATTAACATTGCCTTCCGATTGTTTTATGTAATCAAATAATATATCCTTAATTGTCATTTTAATTTACAGTTTTTTAATTTGTCAACCCCAATGATTTAAAACGAATTAGGACTTTTTGAGCTGTTTTATTTTGATGGAAAATGCTGCAAATAACAACGTTGTTACAGGGCTTAAAATACTAAAAAATACATAAGGAATGTAAGCGGTTGCACCCGCGTAGCCGAACAATACTTTTGAATGGTAGGCACCACAAGTGTTCCATGGAATTAAAACCGAAGTTACGGTCCCAGAGTCCTCTAAAGTTCTACTTAAATTTTCTGGCGCTAGACCTTTATCTTCATATGCTTTTTTAAACATTTTACCTGGAATTACCAATGCTAAATATTGATCAGAAGCAGTTAAATTTAACGCCAAACAACTTACAACGGTACTCGCAAATAGGCCAAAGATACTAGTCGCCATTTTTAGTAAGGCATCTGTTATTCTAGCTAAAGCACCAATAGCATCCATAACACCACCAAAGACCATGGCACAAACAATTAACCAAATTGTACCCAACATTCCTTTCATTCCTCCAGCTGTAAATAAATCATTTAATTCTTTACTAGAAGTTTCTACTGCTGTATCTACAGTTAAGGCATTCATAACTCCAGTATACATCGTCTTAAAATCATAAGATAGAGAAGTTAAAACATCACTTTTAATCAAATTATCATCCATACTGACCATGTGTGTTGCTACTATGTTTTTTATAATTTCTGGCTGTGCAATTACAGCAACAACACCTCCTAGTAATGCTCCAAATAAAAGAGCAATTAATGGGGGAGTTTTTCTAATGATTAGAAAAATAACAAAAACAGGAACAATAAATAACCAAGGAGAAATATTAAAAGCCGATCCAATAGCTTCTAGTTTATCTTCTATTTGAGGAGTTCCTGTGATATCTAAATTTAAACCAATAATTATAAATATTATTAATGTTACAATTATGGTTGGTATGGTGGTATAAGACATATATTTAATATGTGTAAATAAATCTGTACCAGCCATTGCAGGTGCTAGGTTTGTGGTATCTGACAGAGGTGACATTTTATCGCCAAAATAAGCACCTGATAATACGGCTCCACCTGTCATGCCCACAGAAATCCCTAATGTTTCTCCTATACCGATTAATGCAATTCCTACGGTAGCCGACGTGGTCCAGCTACTTCCTGTTGCAATAGAAATTATGGCGCAAATTACGACACAAGCCGCTAAAAATATAGTAGGGTTTAATATTTGCAATCCGTAATAAATCATAGTAGGAATGACGCCACTAATGAGCCAAGTTCCTGCCAAAGCGCCCACCATTAATAAAATAAGTAATGCTCCTGAAGTTGATTTTACATTTTCGGCTACTTCTGCCATCATTTTAGAAAAAGAAACCTTATTTCTAAAACCTACCAAAGCCGCAATTGCAGCCCCTAATAATAATACAAACTGATTACTACCGCTTAAGGCATCATCTCCATAAACATAAATATTGTAAGCTAACATAGCGACCAGGCCAAAAACAGGGATGAGTGCTTCCCAAATATTCAACTCTTTATTTTCAATAATTGGGTTGTCTACGGGATCTTTTGGGGTAATGTCTTGACTTTTCATAGGACCGTTCTTCAATGATTTTGAAGTGTAATGTTACGATTTTAGTCTAAGCTTTGCAAATGCAAAGGAAAATTCAAAACAATGAAGCTTTTTATACTATCTCAATTTAGGAAAGGAAGTAGGATCTACTTCGTGAAACATATTATAAACCTTCTCAAACACATCATCTGCGGAGGGTTTACTGAAATAATCACCATCGGTACCATAAGCGGGTCGGTGTTCTTTAGCAGTCAGCATTTGTGGTTTGCTGTCTAAGTTTTGATAAACGTTTTGATGTTCTAAAATTTCATTAAGAATATAAGCGGAGGCTCCACCAGGAACATCTTCATCGACAATAAGAAGACGGTTTGTTTTTTCGACACTTTTTGAAATATCTTTTTGAAGGTCAAAAGGGATGAGGGATTGAATGTCAATAATTTCAACATCGATATCCACTTCCAATAATTCTTTGGCAGCTTGCTCCACAATGCGTAAAGTTGAACCATAAGACACAATCGTAAGATCTGCCCCTTGCTTGATGGTTTCTACAATACCAACGGGCGTTCTAAATTCGCCTAAGTTGGAAGGCTCTTTTTCTTTTAAGCGGTATCCATTCAAACATTCGACCACCATTGCAGGCTGATCACTTTCTAAAAGTGTATTGTAAAACCCTGCAGCTTTGGTCATGTTTCGAGGTACCAATACAAATACACCTCTAATCAGATTTAAAATACCTCCTAATTGAGATCCAGAATGCCAGATGCCTTCTAAACGATGTCCACGTGTTCTAATGATTAAAGGAGCTTTTTGTTTTCCAAAAGTTCGGTAATGCAAGGTTGACAAATCATCACTAATGATTTGAAGTGCATATACCATATAATCAAGATATTGAATTTCAGCGATGGGTCTTAGTCCTCGCAGCGCCATTCCAATTCCTTGACCGATAATGGTTGCTTCACGAATTCCAGTATCTGAAACTCTCATTTCTCCATATTTTTCTTGCAAGCCTTCGAGTCCTTGGTTGACATCTCCAATCGTTCCTGTGTCTTCTCCAAAAATTAAGACTTCAGGGTAGTTACTTAAAATTTTATCGAAATTATCACGCAAGATTACTCGGCCATCCACTAATTTTGATGTGTCATCAAAAACAGGAAGTACTTCAGGAATATTGGTGGCTCTTGAATTTGACTCGCTGTAAAGAAGTGTGCTGTATTTAGGTTGAATTTTCTCAAAATAGGCATTCACCCATTGCACTAATTTATCTTTTGCGGGTGTGTCTTCGTGAATTAATTGTTTTAATATATGACGTGCGGTACTTAGAATGTCTTTTCGCAAAGGGTCATGAATAAGCTCTAACTGAGTAATCATCTTATAAATAAACGCTCTTTGTGAAGCCGTCACTGCTGCAGACTTCATCAATTTTAAAGCTTCTTGTTTTTCATTTTCTAAAGGTTCAGAAAATTCTTTCCAAGCTTTTATTTTTCCTTCTCTAACTTTCTTTTTTGCAGTGCGATCGATGGCTGTAATTTCGTCTTCTGTGGCGATGTCATTAGAAATAATCCAATCTCGAAATTTCAGGTTACAATCATTTGATTTTTCCCATGCCAGACGCTCTTCATCTTTATACCTTTCATGAGATCCTGAAGTAGAATGTCCTTGAGGTTGTGTAAGTTCATTGACGTGAATTAAAACAGGAACATGCTCTGTTCTAGATAATTGACTGGCTTTTTGGTAGGTGTTAATGAGTTCCACATAATCCCATCCTTTGACTCTTAAAATCTCGTAACCTTTATGTTTTGAATCTCTTTGAAATCCTTTTAAAACTTCAGAAATATTTTCTTTGGTTGTTTGATGTCTTGCATGCACAGAGATGCCGTATTCATCGTCCCAAACACTGACAACCATGGGAACTTGAAGCACCCCAGCGGCGTTTATCGTTTCAAAAAATACCCCTTCGCTTGTACTCGCATTTCCAATGGTTCCCCAAGCGACTTCATTTCCTGAATTAGAAAATTTTTCTGAATCAATATCTTTAAGATTTCGATATACTTTTGACGCTTGTGCCAATCCTAATAATCGGGGCATTTGAGCTCCGGTAGGGGATATGTCTGAACTTGAATTTTTTTGTTGCGTTAAATTTTTCCAATCAAAATTATCATCTAAAGAATGGGTTGTAAAATGCCCTCCCATTTGCCTTCCGGCACTCATGGGGTCTTGATTGATGTCTGTTGTTCCGTAAAGTCCAGAAAAAAATTGCTCGATGCTGAGTTTTCCAATCGCCATCATAAAGGTTTGATCTCTGTAATAGCCGGATCTAAAATCACCATTCTGAAACGCTTTTGCCCAAGCCAATTGTGGGAGTTCTTTTCCATCACCAAAAATTCCGAATTTTGCTTTTCCTGTTAAGACTTCACGTCGTCCAAGAAGGCTACACTCTCTACTCGTGACCGCTATTGTATAGTCATTTAACACCTCAGTTTTGAAGTCCTCAAATGTAATATCTTTAGTAAGGTCATTTTTGATTTGCATTCTAAAATAATTCTAGTGAGGTACAAATATAAAATATTTCGAGGCTTTGTCCTATGCTTTGTAATGATAATTAACGGGCTGACTGTGAGTGAAAATAATTAAACCTGTAAATTTGATAAGATGTATTTTAAATTAAAACCATTCCCTTCGGAACAATCCTAAAAGTGCTTTGGGTTCTGCGGTAAACACAAATCGTATTTTTTGACTGTACTGAGCTTGATCAATTTCCCAGCCTAGGTTAGAATAGAACGGGAAATAGACTTCAAAGTAATCTGTAATTAAATTGAGTCGGATTCCAGCATCGTACACAAATAGGGGGTCATGCCCTTTATTTTTTAGCACTCCAACATCGCCATACACTTGTACATACTTCCATATCGAAGCACTGGCATTTAGGGATGTTAACCATTCATTTGCGAAAGCAGTATCAAGTTTTGATTTGAACCCTCCTTCGGCAATTATGAGTTGTTGACTGAAGATGCCTGTAGATTCAAATTGTCCGAGATAATTATAGTCAAACAAATAATCGGTTGGACGGTCCAAAGCAAAATCGAAGTTTTGCTCGCCTGTTGGAATTTTAGAATATAAAAATGCTCCGGCATAAACTCTTACATTATAAAATTGATTTTTATTGGAGCGTCTTCTAACCTCGTAGTTGAAAGATAACTTTCCAAAATCATCTGAAAATTGAGCGTCTAAAAACCATTTATGATATTTTTTAAACCCATTATTGGCATCAATATATCGAATGTTGAATACTTTATAAGGTGGAGCAGCAGCGACATCACCTTCCACTTTTACAAAATCTTTTTCGATGCCAACATATCTGAAACTCAAACTTTTTAATTCATTTGATCTTAGATTTGAGGCATCTCTAAAATTGAAATTAACATAAGGAACGGTCTTCGTTACAAAAGCATCTTCGGCAAAACTGGAGTGCGTTATAGCCATTCCGAAGTTGATATTATATAAATTTTGATCTTCAAAAAAGGTGTTATATCGAACCTTTGCACCCCCAGTGAGAGCGTTTGAATTCACACTGTAAATAGGAGTGATTCCAAACAAAAATGGTTTGTTTAAGACTCCCTTATTATTGATGTTCATTCCTAAATTTAGACCGTCATAGATATTTTTAAATTCTACAATGGGTAAAAAATACAATTGATTGTCATGTGGAGACTCTACATCTTTAAAGAATCGAATTTGAAACGGTTTGTTGAATAATGAATTTCCCGATATTGATTTCCAATTGTTTCTTAAATCAAATTCAGGCACTTTCTTGTCATAATTAAGCACCAATTTATCTGCCTGAATATTGGCAACCGCAAACTCTTTTTTAGCACCAATTCCCTTAAGCCATTGTTTCGAAATAACTTCCCCATCTTTAAGCATAAAAAGAGAGATGGGTCTTTGTCCTTTTTTCTTGTTTTTAACCGTAAAATAGATAGAGTCTTTTGTGCTTTTTACGTCCGTGATTTTATAATCAATTTGTTGGGAGTTTGTCAAATAAGAGTCAAAAAACCAATCGATATCTTTTGAAGTTTTTGTCTTTAAGTAGGTTTTGAAACGTTCCGTTGTGAGGAGTTTTTGGTTAGGGTCATTAATGAATTTTTTCATCCAATCTTCAACCCTTGAATCCTCAATAAAATCTTCAAGATAAAGAAGGCCTAAAGCCGCTTTATATTTACTGGACAGGTTACTGTTGAATTTTAAAAGTTCATCTTTTGGGGTGTCTAAAGCTTGATCGCGCCCCGTTCTAGCCATGTGTAAATAGGTCAAAGGATACTGATCATTAAACTTCAGTTTTGCTAAGTTATAAGACTTGATTCCCCAAACATTGGATAATTTCCCTATTAATTTTTCATCTATATAAAAATGTTCGACATACTTCATTAATATAAAATTCTCAAAACTTGCTTGTAACCAATATTCCTCTCTTGGGTTTATTTTTAACTGTCGTTTTAAATAAAGCCTTGTTAAGTTTTTAAGAAGATTCAGTTCATATTTGAATTCTTTAGAAAAGGGTGCTAAAAAATCTGGAATGATATTTAAACCATAAATAGGGTATTTACTCAAATCTGTATTTGTAATCAATAGATTGTCCTGAGGGTAGGTTGCGAGTTCTGAATCTAGAAAACCAACAACTTTTTTAAATAAATCAAGTTGTTCTAAAGAACTTACCTTTTTTTCGTTGCGATCTGTGATGATGTTCAAGTTTTGAACGTTGAATTTGATAAAGGACGTTTTAGAGATGTAAAGACGACTGTCTGTGCGCTTTTTCCCTGTAAAATTATAAGTGTTTGTTTGTTGTTTTGTTTGTGTCGATCTTAAATTTAGTTCAGAAGCGACATCGTAATATTCAGGCACATTGATACTGAGAGTAATGTTTGATTGTGGTGTGTAATAATCCTCAATATTTTTATTACTGTACAATTTCCATTCTGAGTTTTCATAAACCGCGGGCGAAAAATACCAATATTTTAAATTGAAATCACCACCTTTAGTGACTCCATAACCTGTAAATCGATCGTTTTGAATTTGAAGCGTATACTCAAAATGAAGTGTGGTAGAAGTATTTGGTAACAGTTCATTTTCTAGTGTGACTTTAAAGATATCTGGGTGGTTTTCTAAATAAGTGTAATCTAAAGGATTGCCATCAGAGTTTTGAATTTTAGTTATTTTCGTATAGCCACGATCTTTTGGTTTTACAGATAGTAAGGCGTTGTTGAATTCTTCCACAAAACGGTTTGCTAGGGGAGTTGTTGGGCTGCTAAAACTAGAGGTCCAATCGTTAAAATACAACTCACTTAAACTCTCTTCAGAATTATTTTGATAGTCAATACGATGTGTTATAGTGATCTTATTTGTTTCTGCATCTAAGACGGCCTCTATTTGCATGGCATGTTGTCCATAAACAGAGAAAACACTTATATAAATAATAAGCGTTAATAGGGGCTTTAATAACGATTTTAAAGTCAACAATTTAATTTTTGTACAATTAGAAATTTGGGCTTAGTTGATATTCTTTATAAAAATTATTTAGAATTGCTATGACTTCATCGGAAGTATCTACCACATGAATCAAGTCTAAATCTTTGGCACTGATGGTTTCAAAGCGTTCTAATAAGGTTGCTTTTATCCATTCTAACAAGCCGTTCCAAAAGGTAGTGCCTACTAAAATCACAGGGAATTTTTCAATCTTTTTAGTTTGAATTAATGTAATCGCTTCAAACAATTCATCCAGTGTTCCAAATCCTCCAGGCATCACAACAATTCCTTGAGAATATTTTACAAACATGACTTTTCTAACAAAAAAGTAGTCAAAGTCTAAACTCTTATCTCGGTCGATATAAGGGTTGTTGTGCTGTTCAAAAGGGAGTTCAATGTTAAGACCTACAGAAGTTCCGCCAGCCAAATGGGCTCCTTTATTTCCAGCCTCCATAATTCCAGGACCCCCTCCGGTAATAACACCATAACCCGCTTCAACAATTGCTCCTGCTACTTCCGTTGATAATTTATAATAGGTGTCTTCTGTTGGCGTTCGTGCAGATCCAAAAATGGACACACAAGGTCCAATTTTACTCATTTTCTCAAACCCATTTACAAATTCTCCCATGATTTTAAAAATCGCCCAAGAGTCGTTTGTTTTTATTTCATTCCACCTTTTGTGTTTCTGTTCTGGCCCCATAATTCATTTTTTTTTAATGCCTACTAATGTAATTCTTTTTTTAAAAACCGAGCGGTATGGCTCAATTTGTTTTTAATAACAATTTCCGGAGTTCCCTTTACAAGAATCTCGCCTCCGCCTTTACCACCCTCAGGACCAATGTCTATGATGTAGTCAACGGTTTTAATTACATCCAAATTATGTTCAATAATAATTACTGTATTGCCTTTATCTACCAATTTATTAAGCACGCCCATTAACACTCGAATGTCTTCAAAATGAAGCCCTGTTGTTGGCTCGTCTAAAATGTAGATAGTATTTCCGGTGTCACGTTTACTCAGTTCTGTGGCTAATTTAATCCGTTGCGCCTCCCCACCAGAAAGCGTGGTACTTTGTTGCCCCAACGTAATATAGCCCAAACCAACATCTTTGATGGTTTTTAATTTTCGATGAATTTTTGGAATCAACTCAAAAAAATCAACGCCTTCATCAATAGTCATATTCAAGACATCACTGATGGACTTCCCTTTATACCTAATTTCTAAAGTTTCTCTATTAAATCGTTTCCCCTGACAGGATTCACATTCGACATAGACATCTGGTAAAAAATTCATTTCAATGACTCTCAGACCACCACCTTTACAGGTCTCACAGCGTCCGCCAACCACATTAAAGCTGAAACGTCCTAATTTATACCCCCGAATCATCGCTTCTGGAATTTTAGCAAATAAGGCTCTGATTTCCCCAAAAACCCCTGTATAAGTTGCAGGGTTACTACGGGGTGTTCGACCAATAGGGGATTGATTGATATCGATTACTTTATCTAAATTATCCAGGCCTTTAATAGATTTATAAGGCATAGGCTCCATCACTCCATGGAAATAATAATTATTTAAAATAGGGTAAAGTGTTTCGTTTATTAAGGTCGATTTACCACTTCCAGAAACTCCGGTAACTCCTATCATTTTGCCTAAAGGTAATTTTATAGACACATTTTTCAGATTATTCCCTGTACATCCTTTGAGTTCTAAAAATTTACCATTTCCTTCTCGACGTGTTTTTGGGACTTCAATTTTTTTAACACCACTCAAATAATCTGCGGTCATAGTGCCACTGTTCAGAATGTCTTTTGGCGTTCCTTGACTGATGATTTCCCCGCCATGTTTCCCTGCTTTTGGTCCAATATCAATCACATGATCCGCTTGTTCAATCATGTCTTTATCGTGCTCGACCACAATCACTGAATTTCCTACATCTCTTAAAGCAATTAAAGATTTGATCAGTTTTTCATTATCACGCTGGTGCAAACCAATGCTTGGTTCATCTAAAATATACAAAACACCCACCAGTTGTGATCCAATTTGTGTGGCCAAACGAATCCGTTGGGCTTCGCCTCCAGAAAGGGATTTTGAACTTCTACTGATTGATAAATAATCCAAACCAACATCCAAGAGGAATTGTAAGCGTGTCGAAATTTCTTTGATAATTTCTTTCGAAATTATTTCTTGATTTTTAGAAAGATGATTTGGTAATTCTTTGAACCATTCGGCTAAATCCACCACATCCATTTCGGAAAGTTCGGCGATATTTTTAGAATTGATTTTGAAATATAACGATTCTTTTTTAAGTCGAGAGCCTTCACAAGTTGGACATTTAACATTATCCATATAACTTTTTGCCCAGCGTTGGATGGAAGTAGAATCTGCATTTCTGTATTGACTTTCGATAAAATTAGCAATGCCTTCAAAATTAATATTATAATTTCGTGAAACACCTAAGGTTTTACTATCCACCGAAAAATCATCTTTCCCACCATGTAAGATAATCTTTAAGGCTTCCTTAGGAATGCTTGAAATGGGATCTGAAAGCTTAAAATCAAACCGACGTCCTATGAGTTCTAATTGTCTAAACATCCAAGATTCTTTTTGAACACCTTGTGGTGCGAGTCCTCCATTTTTTATGGACAGGCTTGTATCAGGTATGATTTTGGATTCATTTACTTTGTAAAGCGATCCAATACCACTACAATTGGCACAAGCACCTTTAGGAGAATTGAATGAAAAGTTGTTTGGCTCTGGGTTTGGATAAGAAATTCCAGATGTTGGACACATCAAATCTCGACTAAAATAACGCACTTCTTTGGTGTCTTGATCAATAACCATCAGTACATTTTCACCATGATACATCGCTGTATTAATGCTCTCGTTCAGTCGACTCGTAGATTGAGAGGTCGCGTCAATTTTGAGACGGTCGATCACAATTTCAATGTCGTGCATCTTGTATCGGTCCAGCATCATGCCTTTGGTGATATCGACAATCACGCCATCGATTCTCACTTTTACGAAGCCTTGTTTTGCAATTTGTTCAAACAGCTCTCTGTAATGTCCTTTTCGAGAGCGTATGACAGGCGATAAAATGGAGATGCGTTGCCCGTTAAAGGATTTTAGTATGAGGTCTTTGATTTGGTCATCGTTATAACTTACCATTTTTTCATTGGTGTTATAACTGTATGCATCGGCTCCTCTTGCAAATAAGAGCCTTAAAAAATCATAAATTTCGGTAATAGTTCCTACTGTTGATCGGGGTGATTTACTCGTTGTTTTTTGTTCAATAGCAATGACTGGAGAAAGTCCATCAATTTTATCAACATCAGGTCGTTCTAAACTTCCTAAAAATTGACGTGCATAAGCTGAAAACGTTTCTATGTAACGGCGTTGACCCTCGGCATAAATGGTATCAAAGGCGAGGGAAGATTTTCCACTTCCTGAAAGCCCTGTAATCACTACCAATTTATCGCGAGGTATCTTTACATCAATATTTTTTAGATTGTGTACTCTGGCACCTTTTACTTCTATAAATTCATCAAACTTGCTCATAAATCTTTCTCTGTACGTGCTTAATTAGTTGTCATTAAAATATATCAACACTTCCTTTTCCTTCTCTAAGAACAGTAATTTCTGTACCGTTTACTTCCATAACAGTTGACGGTTGATTATCGCCATAACCACCATCAATAACCATGTCAACTTTAGAATTCCACTTTTCAAATATCAACTCAGGATCTGTGGTGTATTCCAAAATTTCATCTTCATCGTGAATTGATGTGGATACAATAGGATTTCCTAAGGCCTTTACAATTTCCAACGCAATAGAGTTGTCTGGAATTCGAATACCTACGGTTTTCTTTTTCTTAAAAGGGTGCGGCAATGTACTCGCTCCAGGAAGAATAAAAGTATAAGGTCCTGGAAGATTTCGTTTTAAAAGTTTAAATATAGGCGTTTCAATTTGGGTGACATAATCGCTCAAATTACTCAAGTCATGACAAATAAACGAAAAATTTGACCGCTCTAGTTTGACTCCTTTAATTTTGGCAACACGTTCCAAAGCCTTTACGTTGGTGATGTCACATCCCAATCCATAAACTGTATCTGTTGGGTAGATAATAAGTCCTCCTTTTTTGAGGACATCAACCACCTTCCGAATGGCTTTCGGATTTGGGTTTTTAGGATATATTTTGAGAAGTTCTGCCATATAATTTAATGCGTTTAGGAAATAATTTCAAGTTTAGCGAATCGAAGCAATAGCTTTTTAATGCCACCCGTTTCAAATTTAATTTCAGCCTTCAAATCCGCAGCTTTGCCTTCGATGCTTAACACATTCCCTTTTCCAAATCGTTGGTGATTCACCACATCGCCCACAATTAATTTATTGTCAAATAAGTTGGTATTGGATTTTGTTTCGCTGACTTTTTTTAGATTTTTAGGCGTCGATATTTGAAATTTCTCTTGAACTTTTGGCTTTGCTTTCATGTAGGCAGGCTTCTTGTAGCGTACCGTATTAGGGTCCACATCTCCAAAAATATCAGCACTCAACATCGGGTTGAAGCGGCGTTCTTCTTTTGGTGTTACAATTTCCAAATACTGCTCATCAATTTCTTCGATAAATCGACTTGGCTCTGAATCTACCAGTTTCCCCCAACGGTACCGCGATAGGGCATAAGTCAGATAAGCTTGTTTTTCAGCACGGGTTAAGGCCACATAAAATAAACGGCGTTCTTCCTCCAATTCTTCCCGCGTACTCATGCTCATTGCACTTGGAAATAAATCTTCTTCTAAACCAACAATATACACATACGGAAATTCCAATCCTTTCGCTAAATGTATGGTCATCAATGCCACCTTATCGCTGTCATCACCTTCCTCATTATCCAAGTCCGTTGCCAAAGCAACATCTTCTAAAAACTCTGCAATCGACCCTGTGGAGTCCGCCAATTCTTGTTGTCCTTCCACAAAATCTTTGATCCCATTCAGCAATTCTTCAATGTTTTCCAAGCGGGTGATGCCTTCTGGAGTCCCATCTTTTTTAAACTCCTGTATCAATCCACTGGCTTTACACACATGTTCTGCCAAATCAAAGGCATTCATTGTTTGACTCATCACCTTAAAACTTTCAATCATCGTTGTAAAGTTTTGCAGCTTGGTTTTGGTACCAGCATTGATGTTTATGGGAAGCTCATGAAGGTGTTTTAGAATTTCAAAAATGGTTTTATTATGTTCATTAGCAGAAACTATTAAGCGGTCAATCGTTGTTTGACCAATGCCTCGCCCAGGAAAATTAATGATCCGTTTTAAAGCCTCTTCATCTGAAGGATTGATAATAATCCGCAAATAGGAGAGGACATCTTTTATTTCTTTTCGTTGATAAAAAGACAAGCCGCCATAAATCCGATATTCCAAACCTCGTTTTCTCAAGGCATCTTCAATAGATCGTGATTGTGCATTGGTACGATACAACACTGCAAAATCACCATTTTTGGCTTGGTTTTGCATCTTGTTTTCAAAGATGGTACTGGCAATATAACGCCCTTCATCACCATCCGTTAACGAACGGTTGACGATGATTTTTGGACCTTCTTCATTCGCCGTCCAAACGACTTTTTCTAGCTTGGTTTGATTTTTTTCAATAATGGAATTGGCAGCATTCACAATGTTTTTTGTCGAACGGTAATTCTGCTCCAATCGGTACATTTTTACATTGTCATAATCCTTTTGAAAATTTAAGATATTATTGATGTTCGCACCTCGAAACGCATAAATACTTTGGGCATCATCTCCCACAACACAAATGTTTTGGAAACGGTCCGAAAGTGCTCGTACAATCAGATATTGAGAGTGGTTTGTATCTTGATACTCATCCACTAAAATATACCGAAAACGATCTTGGTATTTTGCCAATACTTCAGGGAATCGTGTGATTAATTCGTTGGTTTTGAGGAGTAAATCGTCAAAATCCATCGCGCCTGCTTTGAAACAACGCGATACATATTCTTTATAAATTTCGCCCATTTCGGGACGCTTTGCCATGACATCCGCTTCCTTCAAATCGGGATTTTGAAAATACGCCTTTACCGTAATTAAACTGTTTTTATAGGAGGAGATTCGAGATTGGACTTGCTTGTATTTATAGATGTCTTTATCCAGTTTTTTCTCCTTAATAATCGAAGAAATTAAGCGTTGCGAATCTTGAGTATCATAAATCGTAAAATTGGAAGGGTAGCCCAATTTATCGGCTTCAATACGTAATATTTTTGCAAATACGGAGTGAAACGTTCCCATCCACAAATTTTTAGCTTCGCTGTCTCCCACAATCGATGAGATTCGGGTTTTCATTTCACGAGCCGCCTTGTTGGTAAAAGTGAGGGATAAAATATTAAAAGGATCCACACCTTCGCTCATCAAATAGGCGATGCGAAAGGTGAGGACTCTGGTTTTTCCAGAACCTGCACCTGCGATGATAATCATTGGCCCTTCTTTTTGAAGGGTTGGCGCTAATTGTGCCTCGTTAAGTTGACTTAAATATTGTTTCAAATTTCGTTTTTTCTAAGACGTGAAATTAAGGAATGTAATTCGTATTTTTAAAAGGAAGTCCTATAAATTATAAACAATTCTAGGGAAGTTACTAAAAGCGTTTGAAGACATTAATTTTTGCTTTTATATTGAAGGAAATTATTAACTTGGCATTTATTAATCAACACATCACATATTTAAATGGAAATTGAGTTTTATAGCCTTATCATGTATTGCATTCCAGCCCTTATAACAGGTGCGATTGCGTATTTATTTTTCAAAGAATACACCAACAACGAAAGTAAAAGACGCCACTATATCCTTCATAAATCGCTTCAAAAAGAAGTGCTTCCTGTCAAACTTCAGGCCTATGAGCGTTTGGCGTTGGTTTTGGAGCGTATGGCTCCCAATAATTTACTCATTAGAATTCAACCTATTTCTCAACGAAAGGAAGATTATGAGCAGTTACTGATTCAGAATATCGAACAAGAGTTTGAACATAATTTAGCACAACAAATCTATTTATCGGAAGAATGTTGGAACATCATTTTAACCGCTAAAAACACGACCATTCAATTTATTAGAAATTGTGACATTTCAAACAGCGCCGAATCCGCTGATAAATTCCGCGAATTAGTCCTCACAAAATCAATGGATACGACATCACCAAGCAATGCTGCCTTAGCGTATTTAAAAAATGAAGTGAGTAATTTATTAACCTATTAAAGTGGATTGATGCAAAACACATTACTTCAAACTCCCATTGATTATCTGAAAGGTGTAGGGCCTGGGCGTGCCGAAGTATTGCGTAAAGAATTAGGGATTCACACCTATCAAGACCTGATTAATTTATTTCCAAACCGTTATATTGATCGCACGCGATTTTATAAGGTTTCAGAGCTGCAACCCACCAACGCGGAAGTTCAAATTGTCGGTCAGATTACAGGATTCAAAGAAATTGCTCAGAAACGTGGTAAACGCCTTGTAGCAACCTTTAGAGATGAAACGGGCTACGTGGAATTGGTTTGGTTTAGAGGCCATAAATGGATTCGTGAGCATCTGAAAACGCATACGGATTATGTGATTTTTGGAAAGATCAATTTGTTCAATGGGACTTTTAGTATGCCGCATCCCGATATCGAACTCAAAACAGATTATGACAAAAGCCTGTCGAAAGCCATTCAACCGATTTATCCGTCCACAGAAAAATTAGCGAACCGAGGCATTTCGAACCGTGTGATTTGTAAGATCATGGAACAATTGTTTTTGCAATTGAATGGGCGATTTGAAGAATCGCTTTCTACGGAGATTTTAGAACATCAAAAACTGATTTCTAAAAGCGAAGCTTTTTTAAATGTACATTTTCCAAAAACACAAAATTTACTGAGCCTGTCTCAATTTCGTTTAAAGTTTGAAGAATTATTTTACATCCAGCTTCAGCTCATTCTTAAAAATATCATTCACAAAACTAAAATAAAGGGCTATCGATTTGAAACCGTCGGGTCCTATTTTAATACCTTTTATAAAGAACATTTGCCTTTCGAATTGACCAACGCTCAAAAACGGGTGTTGAAAGAAATTCGAATTGATATGGACAGTAATGCCCAAATGAACCGCTTGTTACAGGGCGATGTGGGTTCTGGGAAAACTATTGTGGCGTTGATGTCCATGCTCATCGCGATTGATAATGATTTTCAAGCGACACTGATGGCACCCACTGAAATTTTATCGTTTCAGCATTACAACGGCCTAAAACCGTTTTGTGATCTAATAGGTGTTAAGATTGGATTGTTAACAGGATCGAGTAAAACCGCCGCCCGACGTGTCATTCATGAACAATTAGAATCGGGAGAATTACAGATCATTATAGGAACGCATGCGCTTTTAGAGGACAAGGTGAAGTTTAAAAATCTTGGCTTGGCAATCATTGACGAGCAACACCGATTTGGGGTCGCTCAACGCAGCAAGCTGTGGAAGAAAAATGTGTCGCCACCACATATTTTGGTGATGACGGCCACACCCATCCCACGGACGTTAGCAATGTCTGTTTATGGCGATTTAGATATTTCTGTGATTGATGAATTGCCGGCAGGTAGAAAACCGATTAAAACGGTACATCGTTTTGATAGCAATCGTCTGAAAGTACTTGGGTTTATTAGAGATGAAATTACAAAAGGCCGTCAAATTTATATTGTATATCCATTGATTAACGAAAGTGAGACCTTGGATTTTAAGGATTTAATGGATGGTTATGAAGGTATTGTGCGGGACTTTCCAACACCTAAATATCAAGTATCCATCGTGCATGGACAAATGAAACCTGCCGATAAAGAATTTGAGATGCAACGTTTTGTCAAAGGTGAAACCCAGATCATGGTTGCCACAACCGTGATTGAAGTAGGCGTCAATGTGCCCAATGCTTCGGTGATGATAATTGAAAGTGCCGAACGGTTTGGGCTGTCCCAACTCCACCAGTTGAGAGGGCGTGTAGGGCGTGGAAGTGAGCAGAGTTATTGTATTCTAATGACGGGCTCTAAGCTAGGTGATAACAGTAAAACTCGCATGAAAACCATGGTCAATTCCAGTGATGGATTTGAAATTGCGGAAGTTGATTTACGACTTCGAGGTCCTGGAGACATGATGGGCACTCAACAAAGTGGGATTTTAGAATTGAAAATTGCCAATATTGTAAAGGATAAAGACATCTTGTCTTTGGCACGGCATTGGGCTAAAAAAGTGTTGGTTGCCGATCCGAAATTAATCGATCCAAAGCATCAACCCATCTGCGCAAACCTATATCAAAATGGGGAAGTATAAGAATATCTGGAATTATATTAGTTAGGATTTTAAAACGCTAAAAAATCATCACTGAGGGTTTGAAGGTCTTTCATCACCAGTCTAAAGTCAGCTTCAAAAAGAGTGTAGAATTCTTTTAACTCCTGTCCTGCTTTGTCCATTCCTGATCTGTTTTTAGTACGCCGATTCATACCGGCTAACACACGGTCAATACCTTCAAGATTCGCATAGATCAAAAGCCAATTGCCTTCCATCATAATAGGTGCCATTTTTTGAATGTTCTCGGGGAGTATTTCAAAATTATCTCTTAATAATTCATAAAACGTTTGAATGTAATCGGCTAAAGGAATATCAGAATACTCCGACCAATTTTTAGCTAAAAAATGATCGTAAAAGATATCCACGATAATCCCTGAATAGTGGCCATAGTTTTTGTGAAGCCGCTTGGTACTTTGCCGAAAAGCGGGATGGGCATCTGTTGTTGTATCTATTTGTCGGTGCAACAGGATTCCCTTTTGGATTTCGGTAGGGTAGGCGCTGTATTTTGAGCCCTTAATACTGTCTGCAATAAAGTTGCCAATCATAATATCGGGCTGACCTCCAGAAAGAAAAATATGTGCCAAGTAATTCATATGGCAATATTATGAATACATTTTAATATAATTGATTTGAAGTCTTATATTTGTTGAAACTTATTTTTTACATGACACTCATCAAATCAATTTCAGGAATTCGCGGTACCATTGGAGGTACGGTTGGCGATAATTTAACTCCTATAGATACTGTGAAATTCGCTGCGGCCTATGGAACATGGATCAAAGCACAACGCTCTAAAGAAAATTACCGTGTGGTGGTTGGAAGAGATGCTCGAATTTCAGGAGCGATGGTTCAAAATTTGGTTATGAATACACTGATTGGAATGGGAATTGATGTGATCGATTTAGACCTGTCAACCACACCAACTGTTGAAATTGCTGTCCCTTTAGAACATGCTGATGGCGGTATTATCTTGACGGCGAGTCATAACCCAAAACAATGGAATGCTTTAAAATTATTAGATCATAATGGCGAATTTTTAAATGCCGAAAGCAGCCAACGCGTTTTAGATATCGCTGCGGCAGATGCTATGGAATTTGCAGATGTTGATGACTTAGGAGTCATCACTGAAAATCAAGCCTATTTTGACATTCATATAGATGAAGTGCTGGATTTAGAATTTGTGAATGTAAAAGCCATTTCAGACTGTAAATTTAAAGTGGTCGTAGATGCTGTGAATTCTACGGGCGGTATTGCCATTCCACTTTTGTTGGAACGTTTAGGTGTTGAGGCAGTCAAAATTCATTGCGAACCCAACGGACAATTTCCACACAATCCAGAACCTTTGAAGCAACACTTAACAGATTTATCTGAAAAGGTGGTGTCTTCTCATGCGGACTTTGGAATTGCCGTCGACCCCGATGTGGACCGTTTGGCTTTTATGGATGAAAAGGGAGTGATGTTTGGAGAAGAATATACTTTAGTTGCTTGTGCGGATTATATTTTAAGTCAACGCCCAGGAAATACGGTCAGTAATCTCAGTTCTACACGAGCGTTGAGAGATGTGACTGAAAAACATGGCGGGACTTATACAGCGAGTGCCGTAGGAGAAGTGAATGTCGTCAACGCCATGAAAGCAACCAATGCGGTTATTGGGGGTGAAGGCAACGGCGGAATTATTTATCCTGAATCGCATTACGGACGTGATGCTTTGGTAGGAGTGGCTTTGTTTTTGAGCTTATTAGCGGAACGTAAAATTGCAGTGAGTGATTTGAGAGCGAGCTATCCTTCTTATTTTATGAGCAAGAAAAAAATTGACTTAAATCCTTCCATTGATGTGGATGCGATTTTAGTAGCGATGGAAGCTAAGTATGCACACGAACAAATCTCTACAATTGATGGGGTTAAAATCGATTTTCCAACTGAGTGGGTGCATTTAAGAAAAAGCAATACGGAAGCCATTATTCGCATTTATACAGAAGCACCATCTCAAGAAAAAGCAGATGCTTTAGCCGATAAAATTATTGAGGAAATAAAGAATATTGCGGGGATTTAAACTTCGCGATGTTTCCAACGTTTGTGCGTCCAAAGGTAATATTCGGGCGCATCGTGAATTTGAGTTTCTACAAGTTTTAGAAATTTGTCAGTAATTTCATAATCCTTAAAGTCAGTTGGGTTTTCTGCCAAGGTTTGAAAGGTTGCTTCATAGTAGCCTCTTTTTTTACGTTCTACAGCAAAAAACACAACAGGCATGTCCAGTTTTTTAGCCATCATTTCTGCTCCTGTGTGTACAGGGACTTTAATACCCATAAAATCATTCCAGTGACGGGCTTTGTCTTTCTTGGGCGATTGGTCGGAGGCAAATCCATTCATGGACAGAATGCCATTTTTTTTGGCTTCTTCCAAAACAGAAAACGTTTCTTTGGTTGTAATTAAATAACTGTTGTAACGGGCTCTAATGGACTTGATTAAGCGATCGAAATACTTGTTTTGAAGTCGTTTATAGATGCCATAACCGCGATGACTCGTGTAGGTTTGAAGGATGAAAATCCATTCCCAACTACCATAGTGTGCACACATAAGCACGATGCTTTTGTTTTGTTTTTCAAAATCCTTAATGATGTCCAAATTTTTAAAGGTATAACGCGCCTTCATGGACTCCAAGGAAATATTCATGGATTTGATAGATTCCAAAATCATATCACAAAAATGGTGATAGAATTTCTTTGAAATCGTCTTAATTTCTAAATCCGATTTTTCAGGGAATACAAGTTTAAGATTCTCTCGAACGGTTTTTTTTCTATAGCCAAAAACATGGTACATCAACACATACAAAAGGTCTGAAACGGCGTACAACAATCGAAACGGGAGTATGGAAACCAACCACAAAATCGGGTAAATTAAAATGTACGCTAGTAATTGCATTTAAAAAGATTAAATTTACAGTCGCAAATATATAGTTTATTTAATATATCCCTATGGACATTTCTATTTATACCCTGATTATTATAGCCCTCAATGCGCTTTGCTCTTTTAAAGGCTTTAAAGATCGATCCTTTTTTGAAACGTATAAGTTTAATGTAGGAGGCATCAAACGTGGTGAGCAACTTCGTATGCTGGTTTCTGGGTTTCTACATGTTGACTTGCAACATCTGTTATTTAATATGTTTGCACTCTATATTTTTGGAGATATAGTAATCAATAGCGTGGGGCCGTTTTATTTCTTTTTGATTTATTTTGGCAGTTTAATTTCTGGTAACCTATTATCTTATTACTTTCATAAAAATGAATCGTACTATTCTGCAGTAGGAGCGAGTGGTGCTGCGACGGGCATCTTATACGCCGCTATTTTATTGTACCCCGGTATGGAATTATATCTATATTTCATTCCCATTCCCATTCCATCTTATGTTGTAGGGGTCGGGTATATGCTGTACTCTATTTATGGAATGAAATCACGGGTTGGAAATATAGGGCATGACGCCCATTTTGGCGGTGCTATTGGAGGTTATGTGCTTACATTGTTGATTGCGCCTCAAGTTTTAGATACGCATTTATGGATGGTAATCGTTCTTGCCATCCCAATTGTTATTTTGTTTGTGATGCACAAAAATAATAAGATTTAGAAGTAACTATTCTTAACTTACTCCAATAAGCTCTTAATTTTCGCTTCCAATTCAGCACCTCTTAAGCGTTCGGCGATGACGGTTCCGTTTTCGTCCAAAATAAAGGTCGCAGGAATCGAATTCACACTGTAAGCTTGTGCAATGGGGTCTTGCCAAAATTTCAAATTAGAGACGTTATACCAGCTTAGTTGATCTTTTTTTATGGCCTCAATCCAAAACGCTTTCTGATCTCCACGTTCAAGAGAAACACTGATAATTTCTAATCCTTTTGAATGGTAGGTGTCATACAGTTTTACCAAATTCGGATTTTCAATTCGGCAAGGCTTACACCAAGATGCCCAAAAATCAACAATGATAACCTTCCCATTAATTTTACTTAAAGTGATTTGTTCTCCTTGCGGATTTGGAGCAGTAAAGTCAGGCGCTTTCATGCCAATTTTAATTTTCGATTTATTTGGGTTGCTTTCAATTTTTTCTTTAATGCGATTTGAAATTAATTGATTCGTTTCGTTTTTTGTTTTGATAGAAGTTTCTATGCTTTTATAAGCTTTGGATGCCAATTCCAGATCAAAACCCTTTTGACTTGTAAGTCCTTCCAATATAAATAATGAAAAATCAGAATCGTTATTTTCTTGGATAAATTCATAACCGAAATTTTTCAATTGGGCTCTCAAAGAATCTCCTTTCTTTTGAAGTGCTTTTAAGCCTTCTGAATCTTTTTCAGAACTTAAGAACACAGCTTTCACAGCTTCGATCGCTTCTATTTTTTCTTGGTATTTATTCTTATAATCATTAAAAACTTCATTGTTATAAGTGCCTTCTACCTTAGATTTATGAATGCTGTCTTTATAAATTTCTATATTAATTTTTCCGGGTTCTATAAATACTGAGGTTTGCCCTCTCACGCCGTCTATGGTCAAGGCACGCATTTCGGCCCCTTTTATTTGTCCTTTAAAACGAAACGCCCCATTAAAAACAATAGCAGTGTCGGTTTTTATTTTATTTCTGCCATTTTCAGTCTTTATCAAATAAGCTCTTAAGCCATCATAAACGCCGTCAGCTTTGACAAACACTTCATATGTACCTTCAGAATTTGACGTTGAGGGTTTGCAACCTAATAAGAGTGCAATAACAAGGATAGAAATGATTTGAGTTTTCATCTGTAAGTGTTTTAAATTTTTACAAAAATAAATTAAAAATATTACTTCTCCCATTTGAAGTAATATTAATACTTTTGTAAAAAATTAATCCATTGTATCAAAACGACACCATTATTGCTTTAGCCACCCCTTCCGGTGCAGGCGCAATTGCTATTATTCGACTTTCAGGCCCTGAAGCAATTACAAAAGTAGATGCGTTTTTTAAATCGATACATGCCAAAAAACTAACGACTCAAAAAACACATACCATCCATTTAGGGCATATCGTAGAAAATTCACGAATTTTGGACGAAGTATTGGTATCTGTTTTTAAAAATCCAAAATCCTACACTGGAGAGGATGTGGTGGAAATTTCTTGTCATGGGAGCTCTTATATACAACAAGAAATTATACAATTATTTGTACGCAATGGCGCTCGCATTGCAAATCCAGGGGAATTTACACTCCGTGCATTTCTTAATGCTAAGCTCGATTTAAGTCAGGCGGAAGCCGTTGCGGATTTGATTGCCAGTGATAACAAAGCGTCCCACCAAATTGCCATGCAACAGATGCGGGGTGGGTTCAGTAATGAGATCAAAGTCTTGCGGGACGAGTTGTTAAACTTCGCTTCGTTGATTGAATTAGAACTCGATTTTTCTGAAGAAGATGTGGAGTTTGCAGATCGGAAACAATTTGAGGATTTATTAGAACGAATTATTAAAGTGTTAAAACATTTGATTGATTCGTTTTCCACGGGAAATGTCATCAAAAATGGGATTCCTATTTCTATTATTGGCGCGCCTAATGTAGGGAAGTCCACGCTGTTAAATGCACTTTTGAACGAAGACAAAGCCATTGTCAGTGACATAGCGGGAACCACTCGTGATGCGATTGAAGATGAAATTACCATTGAAGGGATCAAGTTCCGATTTATAGATACGGCGGGCATTCGCGCCACCGAAGATACCATTGAAAGTATTGGCATCAAAAAAACATTTGAAAAAATATCGCAATCGCAAGTGGTGTTGTATTTGCTGGACGCATCTAAAGTGACTTCAGAAACGATTGTACTTTTTAATACAGATATTCGAAAAATTCAAGAACAATATCCCGATAAACAGTTGATTGTCGTGGCAAATAAAATGGATGAAGCCGATCAGGAGCTTATTGAAACCTCTTTTGTGTATCCGCATACGCTTTATACGTCTGCTAAAAGTGGATTGGGTATAGACAGCTTAAAATCGAAGTTGTTGGAATTTGTAAACACAGGTGCTTTGCGTAATAACGATACGATCATTACCAACTCCAGACATTACGATTCTCTTTTGAAAGCTCTCGCAGATGTTCAAAAAGTGCAGCAGGGGATGGACGCCAAACTCTCTGGGGATTTATTGGCTATAGACATCCGACAAGCTTTATATCATTTTGGAGAGATTACAGGAGAAATCACCTCCGATGATCTTTTAGGTAATATCTTTGCGAATTTTTGTATCGGGAAATAGAATTAAGATGAATGGTATTAAGTATGTAGTATTAAGAAAAAAGAAAATAGAGAAGAGATTAAAGGC
This sequence comes from uncultured Flavobacteriaceae bacterium, assembly GCA_943787365.1. GTDB lineage: Bacteria > Bacteroidota > Bacteroidia > Flavobacteriales > Flavobacteriaceae > Hel1-33-131. Next base: position 495,405 of record CALSMD010000001.1, on the reverse strand, counting down.
TAAAAAGTATTTAGTAGATATTATTAAGTATGAAGAAAAAGAATAAAAATAGACGAAAAACAATATGTACTTCACTTGTCTCCCTGAACTTGTTTCAGGGTCTCATCTGTCAAAACGAGTCATGCTAAAACATGACAGATCGAAGTGTTCTGTTTGGGGCTAGACTCCCTCAAGAGAGGTACGGACGCCTCCCAACTTACGAACCATTTGGAAAATTTATATAAATCAAGATATCCATTCCATCTTTTTAGTTAGGAATGAAATTTGTAAATTAGTTATTCATAATTTTTTATCTTTGTTATAATAAACACATAGTAATTATGGACTTACAGGCAGATTTAAAATGGATACATCAAGAATTAGATAATGTCAAAGACCCAACTTTAATAGAGCTTTTTAAGAATATGCTCAAGTACAGAAAAAAAGCACCTTCAGAGCGCATTAGTATTGAGCAATACAATAAAGAAATCAACGAATCTATTGCACAAATAGAGAGAGGAGAGTTTTACACACATCAAGAAGTAAAGGAACGTATTAAACAATGGGGAAAACAGTAATCTGGACGCACCAAGCAGATGCAGAACTTAACCAAGCATTTTTAGATTTGTTAGAACAATCCAAATCTATTGAAACGACGACAAGAATCATAACAGAGGTTTATGAATCAGCTTCAATATTGGCGACTAATCCAGAGATTTATAAATTAGATGTGCTAAAAGAAAATAACAAAGGAACTGTTAGAACTTACGAAATACACACGTACCGAATATCTTATCTTGTTGGAGAAAAATCGATTTATATTATTCGTGTACGCTATGCAAGAAAAGAACCTTTAGAATATTAAAAAATCACCCCTTAGGTTTTTCTAGTTTAAACATACTTTCTTCAGTGACTCGTGTGTACCAATCGCCCCCTAAACGTGCGACGAGGTCTAATTTTTCAGAATCAATTTGACCGTTTTCATCTAATAAATCCGATTTGACATGGATATGTACCACTTTGGCGATGATCAATTGACCAGCACCGCCATGTTCTCCTAGAGAAACAATGTTTTCAACCACACACTCAAAAGAGACGGGTGATTCCTTAACTCGAGGTGGCTTCACTTTAATCGAGGGGACTTCCGTCAAACCTGTTTCTGTAAATTCATTCACGCCTTTGTCATATTCTTTACTCGTTTCTGACATTTGCTCTACAATCGAAAAATCAACAATATTGATCACTACTTCCTTGGTTTCTTCTGCATTTTGTAAAGTATGCTTGGTAGTATTGTCACGCACACGTCTTGCCGGCGAGAAAATCAAAATAGGGGGGTTGGAGCTAAATACATTAAAGAAACTAAACGGACTCAGGTTGACATTTCCCTTAGCGTCTATGGTACTTGCAAAAGCTATCGGTCTTGGAGCAATAGAAGAGGAAAGTAGTCTATGAACATCTCTAGTTTCTAGTAATTCGGGATCAAATGATTTTATGGTTGACATGCTATTTTTTTAAGTAGTTTTTAAAAGTGTTGATTTTACGTCTCCAAATCCGACTCGGATTTCACCTTTTTGACAATGACCTCTCATAATCACGGAGTCATTATCTTGAATAAATTTACGCGTGCCTCCTTCAAGTAGTTCCACAGGTTTTGAGCCTGCCCACGACAACTCGAGCATGGATCCATAGGAATCAGGACTTTTTCCACTGATCGTCCCAGAAGCCATTAAATCTCCTACATTCAAATTACAACCATTAACGGTATGGTGCGCTAATTGTTGGTTCATATTCCAATACATATATTTAAAATTGGAGTGACTCACCACGGTTTCTTTGCAATTTTCTGGTTGAATGGATACTTCTAAATTAATATCGTAATTTTTAGATCCCTTGAAATTCAAATAGGGTAGTACAGACGGTTCTTGTTTAGGACCGTCAATTTTAAACGGTTCTAAAGCTTCTAAAGTCACCACCCATGGCGACATAGAAGATGCAAAACTTTTTGCCAAAAAGGGGCCTAAGGGAACGTATTCCCATTTTTGAATGTCTCTTGCCGACCAATCGTTAAACAATACCTTTCCAAAAATATACTCATCAGCGGCATCTGTTGAAACAGAGTCTCCAAGTTTAGTAGATTTCCCGATGATAAAGCCCATTTCTAATTCAAAATCTACTCGTGTAGAGGCTTGAAAAACAGGCGCCGTGTTGGGAGCTAAAACCACCTGTCCTTTTGGACGGTGTACGTTTTCACCACTAACGATGATAGAGGAAGCGCGCCCGTGATAACCAACGGGTAAATGTTTCCAGTTTGGCAGCAACGCATTGTCAGGATCTCTAAACATTGTGCCTATATTAGTGGCGTGTTCTATGCTTGAATAAAAATCGGTGTAATCACCGACTTTTACAGGTAAATGCATCTGTACGGAGCTTTGTTTTATAAATACAGAAGGGTGTAATTTCAATACAGAATTTTCATTACATAATTCGGCTTGAATGTATTCTCTGATTTTTACGGTCGTCGACTTCCCTAAGGCAATAAAATCATTTAAGTAGTTCGATTCTAAGACGGTAATATCAAAGTTTAAATCTTTAAAAACACCCAACTCAAAAGCGGCATATACATCTACTATTTTATCTCCAATAGCAACACCAACTCTTTTGATGTGGTCGGCTTCAGAAAAAATACCAAAGGGTAAATTATAAATACTAAAATCAGAATTTTGATCAATTTTAATCCAAGATTGCATATGTTATTTTTTAATAATTAAATCCAAGCCATCAGTGATCAGCTTGGTGAAATGTTTGTTTTGTTTCAATTTGAGCAACTGCTCATGAATCCCATTCATTAAGTATAAATCTTTATCATAAACCAATTCATACAATTCCAATAAGATTAACCATTCTGAAGGATAGTTTGATTTAACCTCCTTAAATACTGCTGTTAAGGAATCAAAATCTACTATTTTTTGAATTCTATTATTTTTGACTATTTCATACAATTTGTGCAGTTGTTGTTCTTTATCAGAATAAATGATTTTAGCGGTTTTCGTTTCTGAAATGGCATAAATATCTTCAAATGAATTTGAATCCGCAGGACCTGCGAATGCCGAGCAAATATCTTTTCCGATGGCCATGTCATAAACACCCCAACTCGGATCAAATAAGACCGTTTCAAAATGGGTAACTCTACAGTTTTTAAAGGTAATTAAAATGATTTTACCTTGTAGATCTCTTTTGCCTGTAATAATTTCTCCTTCCACTTTTATGCCCCCTTCAAAATTAAGACGGGTCGTTTTACCTTCCACAATACCATAAACTTCCAAGTCTTTTGGCGACATATCTTCAATCGCAATATTGATGCCTTCTAATTTTCCTACGGGACTTCCAAAGCCACTAGGGTGGTGTTCTGTGCCGTGGCCAATCAGTTCGGTTCCATTGACAGACAAAGCCGTTAGACTGTTGGTTTGAAAGTAAATAGGGGTGTTGTTGGAGTCTAAAACGTTGTTAAATATTCCAGACACTTGAATGCCAGTACTTAATTCGATTGTTCCCAGTTTTTTGGAAACAATCAATTTTTTTAACCCTTCTAAACCTCCTGTTCGTATCGCCATCGTATTTGCAAATTTTTCTAAAACAAAGCTAAGACTTGCAAAGTTAGGAATGACAAATAACTGAGGTTGTGTGTTGGTAATATCAAAATTGACTTCCGCTGCTTCAATAGAGTAAGGGATTTTCTTGACCTCTTTTTTTAAACACAACTGACTTTCTTCGATGGAAGATAACAAACCAGCGCCATATAATTTTGGATTTTCGAGCGTTCCAATAAGACCATATTCAACCGTCCACCAATGGAGGTTTCTAATTTTTGCCATTTCGGAGAGTCCGCCCATTTCTTCTTGGAGGGAGTTAACGGCTTGGGTCGCTTCAAGGATTTCTGTTTTGGTTGAATTAGGATTCTCTTTTAAAATAGATAAAAGTCGAATGGCTTCATACATCTCATCATCTTTGGGTGAGGAGATGGCCTTGCAGCCAATTTCTCCTAAGCGCCTTAAGTATTCCGAATACTCTGGATTTGCAATGATGGGCGCATGACCGGCTGCTTCGTGAATGATGTCGGGTGCAGGGGTGTAATTGATGTGATCAATGGTTCTAATATCTGAAGAAATCACAAGCACATTATAGGCCTGGAATTCCATAAAGGCATTGGGAGGAATAAATCCATCGACAGCAACTGCTGCCCATCCAATGTCTTTTAGAATGCGATTCATGCCTTCCATTTTAGGGATCGTCTCTTCATCAATCCCCGTTTTTTTTAGACCACTGCTGTAACTTTTATGCGCAATTTGTTTTAAGGCACTGATATTTAGACGCATCACGTACCTCCACACGGCTTGATTTTGAGCCGTATACTCTTCATAAGGTTGTTGTACTATAAACTTATGAAGATGTTTCGGTAACTTTTCAGTGACGCTGTTAAACGGTATGGTATGTTTTTGAATGGCTTTTGGCATTAAATCATCCAATTAAAGGGTTCCTCTGTTTTCTTGTTCTCTTTCGATAGATTCAAATAGTGCTTTGAAGTTTCCAGCCCCAAATCCTCTAGCACCCATTCTTTGAATGATTTCAAAAAACAAGGTGGGTCTGTCTTCTACAGGCTTGGTAAATATTTGTAATAAATACCCTTCTTCATCTGCGTCAATCATAATCCCAAGGGATTTTAATTTTTCAATATCTTCTGCTAATTCATGGTTGTGATCAGAAAGTCTTTTTGGAACAGATTTGTAATAGTCGTCGGGTGGTGTGCTTAAAAACTCAACCCCTTTAGCTTTCATTTTTGCGACCGTATCAATGATGTCATTTGAGGCCACAGCGATATGTTGCACTCCTGGGCCATTGTAAAAGTCTAAGTATTCCTCAATTTGAGATTTCTTTTTTCCTTCTGCAGGTTCGTTAATTGGAAATTTAATTCTTCCGTTTCCGTTACTCATTACTTTACTCATTAATGCGGAGTATTCTGTTGTAATTTGCTTATCATCAAAAGATAAGAAGTTTACAAAGCCCATAACATCTTCGTAATATTTCACCCAGATATCCATTTCATTCCAGCCAACATTCCCTACCATATGGTCTATAAATTTAAGACCCATAGGTTCAGGATTGTATTCTGATTCCCATTTTCTATAACCTGGTAAAAACACCCCTGTGTAGTTTTTTCTTTCTACAAATATGTGAACTGTTTCACCATAGGTATAAATTCCAGCTCTCACTATTTCGCCATGTTCGTCTTTTTCAACCGTTGGTTCCATATAAGATTTCGCACCTCTTTTGGTCGTTTCTTCCCACGATTTTTTAGCGTCATCTACCCACAAAGCAACTACTTTCACTCCATCACCATGCTTAGATAAATGTTCGTTCATCCATGAATCTGGATTAAGAGGAGTGGTTAATACGATTCTTATTTTATCTTGTTTTACAACATAAGATGCATAATCCTTACATCCTGTTTCTAATCCTTTATATGCATGCGATTGAAATCCAAAAGCAGTTTTGTAAAAGTGGGCTGCTTGTTTTGCATTACCTACAATAAATTCTACATAATCAGTCCCTAATAACGGAAGAAAATCTTGTGCTTCTTTAAATATTTTTTCCAATCCGTATTCTACATTTTCTATTTTACTCATATCCGTCAAATTTTTATTTTTTTTATTCTGTAATCCAAGATTTATAATAATCTTCGTTTTGTAAATTCATTGCTTCTTCTGTTACCATCAATGGACTAAAGGTGTCCACCATTACTGCGAGTTCAAAAGTTTCTTTTTTACCAATGCTTTTTTCCATGGTTCCTGGGTGTGGCCCGTGCGGTATTCCGGCAGGGTGTAGGGTAATACTACCTTTATTAATATCATTTCTACTCATAAAATCGCCATCTACATAATAGAGGACTTCATCAGAGTCGATATTAGAGTGATTGTAAGGTGCTGGCACCGAATTTGGGTGGTAATCATACAACCTAGGTACAAATGAACAGATGACAAAGCTGCTTGTTTCAAATGTTTGATGAATGGGTGGGGGTTGATGAATCATCCCTGTAATGGGTTCAAAATCGTGAATAGAAAACTTATATGGAAAATTATAGCCGTCCCAACCAACCACACTAAATGGATGCGCTGCATACACATATTCGTGAATGGTATCTTGTTTTTTTACTTTGATTATAAAATCTCCTGTTTCATTAAACGTTTCAAGTTCAGTAGGCGGGTGGAGGTCTCTTTCGCAATAGGGAGCGCCTTCTACATGCTGACCAAACCAGTTTCTATAGCGTTTTGGCGTGTAAACAGGACTCTTGGATTCAACGATGAACAAACGGTTGTTTGCATCGTTAAACTCAATTTGATAGATGATTCCTCGTGGAATTACTAGGTAATCTCCGTACTTAAATTCTATATTCCCCAAATTAGTTCTCAGTTTTCCTGAGCCTTCATGGATAAATAGGACTTCATCAGAATCGGTGTTTTTATAAAAATAACTGGTTAACGATTCTTTAGGAGCTGCCAAACTAATTTGACAATCCTTATTGACCAAAACACATGTTCTACTTTCTAAATAATCATCTACGGGCGCTACTTGATAGCCTTCAAGTTTTAAGGATTTCATGTTTTTAGACACCGCAATTTTTGGGGCTACATCGTAAGATTTTAAGATGGCCTTAACTTGGGTTGGACGTTGCGTATGATACATTAATGTTGACATGCCATCAAACCCGATGGTGCCAAACAATTCTTCGTAATAGAAATTATCGTTTGCATCTTTAAAAACGGTGTGTCTCTTAGGCGGGATTTTTCCTAACGTATGATATCTAGGCATAATAGGTGGTTAAAAATTAAATGTATTTATCCATTATAATACTTAAATAACGGACAAGAACAAATCTAAATATAATATGAGTTACTTATTCGTTTATTACTGAAACAGTTTCTAAATAAGAATATTTATATGTATTTTAGCAAAAATAAAGTGTTTTATTCTTTTTAAGGATAATTTTGAAACCATTAATCTATTTTTATTCTAAATGATCGAAAAACTCAACAAAACCGATATTGAAATATTAAGGCTGTTACAACAAAACAGTAACCGTACTATAAAAAACATCGCCGACCTCTTAGGGATGACCACAACTCCTGTTTTTGATCGTATTAAAAAATTAGAAAAAAGGGGCTTTATTAGTAAATATGCAGCGATTTTGAACTCGAAAAAGTTGGGCTTAAAATTGACTGTTTTTGCTGGAATTTCTCTTAAAAATCATACCCGCAGTTATTTGGAAAAATTTGTCAAAACCATTGACGGTTTTTCCGAGGTGGTTGAGTGCCACCGTGTGTCGGGTAATTTTGATTATTTACTAAAATTAGTATTAGTGGATATAGAAGACTACGAACAATTTATTTTGACCAAACTTGCTCTTATAACCGATTTAAGTAACGTGCAAAGTTATGTGGCGCTGTCTCAAAGTAAATCAACCAATGAGGTGAATTTGGATCATTTGATGTGATGATTGTAGGGTCTTCGACAAGCTCAGACTGACTTTAAGATTTTTAATTGAATTTTGGAATTATAGATTAAAACTAGATTTTTTTTAAAAACTAGAAAATATAAATATTGCGTGTAACTCTGAGCCTGACTACCGTCAGACAGACCAGTCAAAGTGAACTATATGTAGCAGCTATCGAAGTGCCTTTTCTCAAGGGAGTTTACTCCCTTGTTTTGTATATGTGTTGGCGGCAATCTACTAGAACTCGTATCTAAAACTAAAAAGCTTCCCTCAACACAATCAAGCTCGCTTTATAGCCCGTGGTCAACAACCATTCTCCGGAGCCGATAAGGCTGTCACTTTCATTGTACACCTTCAGTTGGGCGGTATTAGGGCTGGAGCTTCCTTCGTTAAGCGCAATAAATTCAATGGTATTTAACCCTTCTTTTAACTCGATGTCAATAATATAGGCAGAATTGCGAAGGGTAATATTCGGATGAATAATAGCTTTATTGAGCATTAATTTAATCCGATCGCCGTCTTCGTATTCATGATCTCGACACAAGATGCGAATGTATTTGGATTTGGTTTTAATATCGCCTAAATAGTAATCGCGATCAAACTTAGATACATTTTTACGGTTCTCATTAAATTGTTGTTTGATTTCCCAAGTAGGGTCTACGACATCGCGAGTTTCGGTAATGCCATATTTCTTTTTTGCAAAGCCATCAATCGGTTTGATGCCCATAGTGATTTCAAATCCTTTATCTGTTAATCCCACAATAGGAGATAGGGTCAAAGGAAATTGATCGGACAACGGATTGCGCTCTAATGCTAATGCTTTGATCCGAAATGTTTCTTGATTGGTATCTAGCTGTGAATACACCGCATGTTGCATTCCAATTAATAACAGTAACAGCATCAAACTTCGATTCATAAAATGTATTGGCATTTCTTATTTTGTAAAGATATTAATTTGATTGGTAACTTTCTTGTGAAGCGTTAAATATAAAATTGCGCTTTCCGGGTTTTTATATCCATTCAATAAGTGTTCCAAATTAGTAGGAGTCACTTTTATTTTCATTTTTCACATTAAAAGGCATCCATTTTCATATCTTTAAACTTTCTATATTTATTTTTATTGCAAACACATCTCACATCTTTAAAACAGCAGCTATCAGGAGAACTTTACGACAGTGATCTTGTGAAAACCTTGTACGCCACAGATGCATCTGTCTACAGAGAGTTGCCCTATGCGGTGGCCATTCCAAAAACAACAGAAGACATCAAACGTTTGATTGAATTTGCGGGTGCTAATGCATTGTCAATTATTCCGCGTGCGGCAGGAACGTCTTTAGCTGGCCAATGTGTCGGCGATGGAATTGTGGTAGATGTATCTAAATATATGAATGAGATCTTGGAAATTAACACCCAAGAACAATGGGTGCGTGTACAACCCGGTGTGGTTCGAGATCATTTGAATACATTTCTTAAACCGTATGGTTTCTTTTTTGGTCCTAATACATCGACTGCCAATCGCTGTACGATGGGAGGGATGGTCGGAAATAATTCTTGTGGTTCGACTTCCATTGTGTATGGAGCCACCCGCGATCACACTTTAGCAGTCAAAGCCATTTTGAGTGATGGAAGCGACGTTGAATTTTCGGCTCTTGGCAAAGAAGAATTTATATCAAAAACAAAAGGCACTTCGTTAGAAGCCGCCTTATACAAACATATTTTCGCAGAGCTTGATAATCACATCATTCGGGAACAAATTGAGACAGGCTATCCAAAAGCATCCATTACGCGACGCAATACAGGCTATGCCGTAGATGCATTGATGCAAACCAATGTATTTGAGGAATCTGAAGAAGATTTTAATTTCTCGAAATTGCTCTGTGGCTCTGAAGGAACTCTGGCATTTACTACAGAACTAAAACTTCAAATTGTGCCGCTGCCAAAACCTTTTCAAGTGGTTTTAAATGCGCATTTCAATTCCATAACCGAAAGTCTTCAGGCCACATTAGTCGCTATGAAACAGACACCTTCTGCTTGCGAATTGATGGACAAAACCATTTTGGATTGTACCAAAGATAATATCACCCAGCAAAAAAACCGATTCTTTGTCGAAGGCGATCCAGAAGCGATCCTTATGGTGGAATTTAGAGGTGATACTTTAGAGGATGCCAAGCAACAAGCATTCATTTTAGAAACGAATCTTAAAACGTCTCATTTGGGTTATGCCTATAAATTAGTCGAAGGGGAGGATTGCAATAAAGTATGGGACTTGAGAAAAGCAGGTTTAGGACTGTTGGCGAATATCCCAGGAGATGCCAAGGCCGTTGCTTGTATCGAAGATACCGCTGTCGCCTTGGAAGATTTACCACTCTATATTGAAGCATTTACGGCGCTTATGAAATCTTACCATCAAAAAGCGGTGTACTATGCACATGCTGGGGCAGGGGAATTACACCTAAGACCGATCTTAAATTTAAAATCATCTACCGATGTGGTATTGTTTCGATCTATTAGTGAAGCCTCTGCAAAATTGGTAAAATCATTTAAAGGAGCCCTCAGTGGCGAACACGGCGATGGTCGCGTTCGATCGGAATTTATTCCGTTAGTTTTGGGCGAAGAAAATTATAAACTTCTAAAACGCATCAAATCGACTTGGGACCCTTTAACATTATTCAATCCAGGGAAAATTGTGAATGCCGTTCCTATGGATACTGCCTTGCGTTACGAAGCAGATAAAACCCTTCCAAAAGTAGAAACCCTTTACAATTTTGAATCAACTGGAGGTATTTTAAACACGGTAGAAAAATGCAATGGATCTGGCGATTGTCGGAAATTGAGTTTTGCTGGCGGAACCATGTGTCCAAGTTACAGAGCGACCTTGGATGAAAAAGATTCTACGCGAGGACGTGCCAATGTATTACGAGAATTTTTAACACAAAACACCAAAGAAAATCCGTTTGACCATCCAGAGATTAAAGAAGCGTTGGACCTTTGTGTGTCTTGTAAGGCGTGTAAATCAGAATGTCCTTCCAATGTTGATATGGCAAGTCTGAAAGCGGAATTTTTATACCAGTATCAAAAAACAAATCCGGTTTCACTCCGAAGTAAACTCATTGCGCACAATGCTAAAATAAATGCGGTTGCTCGTCGGTTTGCAGGTATTTATAATTTTATTGGAAAAAGCTCTTGGTTTAAGTCGCTTACAGGCGTGCATCCAAAACGGTCGCTTCCAAACTTACAGTCTAAAACGTTACGACAATGGTTTGACAGCGTTCAACAGGGAAATCATCCAAGAAGCGTTTATTTATTTTGTGATGAATACACCAATCATTACGATGTAGAAATTGGTAAAAAAACAATCTTACTCTTAAATAAATTAGGGTATAAAGTTGTCATGCCTGCACACCCTGAAAGTGCCCGAGCCTATATCTCAAAAGGATTTTTAGACCAAGCAAAAAGCATTGCTACAGAAAATATAAACACCTTTAGAACTTTAGTTTCTAAAGAGACGCCTTTGGTAGGAATTGAGCCGTCTGCCATTTTAGGATTCAGGGATGAATATCCCAATCTTGTCGATGTGGAGTTAAAACCTACCGCTGAGAATTTAGCTCAAAATGTGTTTACGATTGAGGAATTTCTAGCCAATGAAATGACTGCCAAAAATATTGACGTTTCAAAGTTTACCACAAAAACAGAAACCGTTTATTATCACGGACATTGCCATCAAAAAGCATTGTCCTCCAATACGTATGCCGAAACTATTTTAGGTATCCCTCCTAATTTCAAGGTTGAAACCATAGACTCTGGATGTTGCGGTATGGCGGGATCTTTTGGCTATGAAAAAGAACATTACGAATTGAGTCAGCAAATAGGAGAGGACTGCTTATTTCCTTCGTTGAGAAGTTTAGATACAGACGTTCTCGTGTCGGCTTCTGGCACAAGTTGCAGGCATCAAATTAGAGACGGTGTGAATAAAACAGCCCTGCATCCTATTGAGGTTCTGTACAATGCCTTAAATTAGCACCCATGAGTTATTTAGAATTTATAGGTTTTTTCGGTGCCTTTTTGACGGGGATCGTTATTGGTCTTTTTGGAGGAGGGGGTTCTATTTTGGCCGTTCCTATATTTGTCTATTTATTTAAATTAAACCCTGTCATCGCTACCAGTTATTCCATGTTTGTCGTTGGGTCTTCCGCAGCTATTGGAACGCTTATCAACCTGAAAAAGAAGTTAGTTGAATACAAAACAGCGGTTATATTTACGCTTCCTGCTCTGGTATCTGTATTTCTAACACGCCGATTTGTAATTCCAAATATTCCTGATGTATTGTTCTCTTTTGAAAGTTTTGACATTACAAAAAAGATGGGATTGATGTTGTTTTTTAGTTTGATAATAATTTTATCCTCTGTTTTTATGATGAAAAAATCCAAAACAGAAACCGTATCTAATTTAAACACCAAAAAGAGTTATGTCCTATTAATTTTTATAGGCTTAGGTGTTGGTGTTTTGACGGGTTTGGTAGGTGCTGGCGGTGGATTCATTATTGTACCAGCATTGGTTTTGTTTGCAAGACTAACCATCAAACAAGCCGTCGCTACCTCTTTAATTATCATCACTTTTAATTCGCTTATTGGGTTTAGTTCTGATGTTTCCTTCTTAAAAATTGAGTGGGATTTCCTCATGCTTTTTACAGCCCTCTCTATTTTAGGAATTTTTGTAGGCACTTATATTTCAAATTATGTACGTGAATCGACCTTGAAAATTAATTTCGCTCGATTTATGATTGTCATGGCTGTGGTGATTGTTTTCAAGGAATTGACTTCTTAAAATGTAACATTTTTCATTCTTTAGAGTCTTATAGATAAATCTACAAATCATGAAACAAGACAATCAAACCATTGTGCTGATGCACCTCTCTCAATTAGCAACTTTTGTATTGGCATTTGGAAGCATTCTGATTCCGCTGATTATATGGCTCACTCAAAAAGAAAAAATTAAAGACTTAGATGCGCATGGGAAAATGATTCTAAATTTTCAGTTTAGTCTCTTGATTTACAGTTTTATATGTATCCCTCTGGTTTTTGTAGGAGTAGGGATTCTAGGTCTGTTAGTGATTTTAGTAATATCAATTGTATATCCAATCAAAAATGCCATAAGAGCAAGCGACGAGCAACCGCCTGTTTACCCTTACAGCATCGCATTTTTAAAATAATGCCTTGTACTGTTGAGGTTCACTGTCATTAAATCCTCCAGCAGCGATGTGGTTTCAATTTTTTAATTACCTTTGTGCTTCGAATACGTTGAACAACTATGAGTCCAAAAGTTTTACTTAACAATAAGGAAGTAAACATCATTCTACATCGATTGGCTTGTCAACTCATTGAAAAACATACCGACTTTTCTAACACTGTTTTAATTGGTTTACAACCAAGAGGCATCTTTTTAGCTCAACGCATAAAGACGCTTTTAATGGAAGAATATAAGCTTCCTGATGTGCAATTAGGATTGTTGGACATCACGTTTTACAGAGATGATTTTAGACGTTCGGATAAAGTTCTCGAAGCAAATTCAACCGAAATTGATTTTTTGATTGAAGGCAAACGTGTTGTTTTTATTGATGATGTGTTGTATACAGGGCGAAGTATTCGCGCGGCTTTGACTGCCATTCAATCGTTTGGACGTCCGAATGAGATTGAATTGCTAACCCTTATAGATCGACGTTTTAGCAGACACTTACCCATTCAGCCAGATTACAGGGGCCGACAAGTCGATGCTATTAATGACGAAAAAGTATTGGTAAACTGGAAAGAAACAAGCGGTGAAGATGCCGTTTATTTGATAAAAAATTAGACCATGAGCGAACTGAGTGTAGATCATTTATTAGGAATAAAATATCTCAACAACGATGATATTAACCTTATTTTTGACACTGCCGATCATTTTAAGAAAGTGATCAATCGTCCCATAAAAAAAGTACCTTCCCTTAGAGATATCACAATTGCCAATTTATTTTTTGAAAATTCAACCCGAACAAAACTCTCTTTTGAATTGGCTCAAAAACGCTTGTCTGCCGATGTGATCAACTTCTCCTCTGGACAATCGTCTGTGAGTAAGGGAGAAACGCTGGTCGATACAGTCAATAACATTCTCTCTATGAAAGTAGATATGGTGGTCATGCGCCATCCGAATCCTGGGGCGGCGACCTTTTTGTCGAAACATATAGATGCACAGATCATCAATGCGGGCGACGGTGCTCACGAACATCCAACACAAGCCCTTTTAGATACCTATTCAATTCGAGAGAAATATGGAGAAGTAAAAGGGAAGAAAATAGTCATTGTCGGAGACATATTACACAGTAGGGTTGCGCTGTCAAACATCTTTGCCTTGCAATTACAAGGAGCAGAAGTGATGGTTTGCGGACCAAAAACCCTCATTCCAAAACACATTGATAAGCTTGGAGTGAAGGTTGAGACAAACTTACGTAAAGCACTAAATTGGTGTAATATAGCGAATATGTTGCGGGTTCAAAACGAACGCATGGAAATCAGTTATTTCCCTACCACAAGAGAATACACACAACAGTACGGAGTTACTAAAGATTTGTTAGAATCTTTGGATAAAGAAATTACCATTATGCACCCAGGGCCTATCAACAGAGGAGTTGAAATTACCAGTGAAGTGGCGGATTCTGGTCAAGCTATTATTTTAAATCAAGTTGAAAATGGAGTGGCCATTCGAATGGCAGTCATGTACCTTTTAGCTTCTAAAATTAAACAATAAGATGACTATAGAACAGGATAATTCGACGGCAATAATTACTCAAGAAAAGACAAGTCTTTCGGAATTTTCTAAGAAATTCTCAGTGCTCCACGAACGTTTTAAAGAAGGCAATGTGATTTTACAACTCAATGATGCACACTCAGATTCTATGGATGTGTTAGTGTCGCTGTCAAAAACGCATCGCGAATTAAATCATTCTTTTGTAGTGGTCAGTGCACAGCTAAATCAAGATGATTTTGAAGAAGATTTCACCGTCGTTCCAACACTTCAAGAAGCACACGATTATATTGAAATGGAACAAATGGAACGTGATTTAGGAATTTAATACCACAACTTTGAAACTTTCCATACTCGGTTGCTACAGTGCAACACCTCGAATTATAGCCCATACCACCTCTCAAGTTTTAGAAACTCGTGGGCATTTATTTTTAATTGATTGTGGCGAAGGTACTCAAGTTGAGTTGAGACGTCATAAAATCAAGTTCAATCAGATCAAGCACATATTTATTTCTCATTTACATGGCGATCACTATTTTGGATTGGTGGGATTGGTTTCCACTTTTCGGTTGTTGACGCGAGAGACGGATTTACATATCTACGGCCCTAAAGGCTTAAAGGAATTGATTACCCTCCAGATGAAACTAGCAGATTCTTGGACTAATTTTAAATTGATTTTTCATGTATTATCTTCTAAAGCTTCTGAGTTGATTTATGAAGATGAAAAAGTATCGGTACACACCATTCCCTTAGACCATCGCATATATACCAATGGATTTTTGTTTAAAGAAAAACCATTTGAACGCAAGTTAGACATCGATAAAGCCGAAGCACTCAACATCGATAAAGCCTATTTTAGAAAACTCAAACAAGGCGACGATGTGGTCAACGAAGAGGGCACTTTAGTTCCGAATGCAGAAGTGACTTACGAAGGTCACCAACCTAAGAGTTATGCTTTTTGTAGCGATACGGCTTATAAAGAGGACATCATACCGATTATTAAAGATGTAGATGTGTTGTATCATGAATCCACTTTTATGGACGCTCACGAGCATCTCTGTGTCAAAACAAAGCATTCCACCGCCAAACAAGCCGCCGCCATTGCGCTAAAAGCCAATGCTAAACAATTAATTTTGGGGCATTACTCTACACGATATGGAGGGTTAGAAGGATTTAAAACAGAAGCCTCAACCGTATTTAAAGACGTATTACTTGCGGATGACGGGAAAGTATTTGACTTTTAGAAGCTCTCGAATACTCCTAAGCCAAACAAGGCAAAATCATATTTCACAGGGTCATTTGGATCAAGTTTACGAAGGGAAGCATCCAATTCCGCGAGTGCTTTGGCATCATTTTGTGAACGTTGAAGCATTCCTAATTTTCGGGCTACATTTCCAGAGTGTACATCCAAAGGGCAGGAGAGCTGAGAAGGGGAGAGCTGCGTCCACAAACCAAAATCAACCTTGGTGTCATTTGGGCGAACCATCCATCTTAAAAACATATTAATTCGCTTTGCAGCGGATTTTTTTAAGGGATCACTGATGTGCTTTTGAGTACGTTGCAAGTGATCAATTTCAAAAAAATGCTGTTTTAAATGATGAATTGCGCTTTGCAAACTACCGACTTCTGCATAGGTATTAAAAACACCTTCCAAGCCGTTGTGATTTGTATAAATGTGTTTTAAACTTTCCATAAACTGAATACAATCAAGCCCGTTAAAAGTACGATGTACAAAGGAATTTAAGGGTTCTAAATCTTTGGGTTGGTGTTGCATTACAAACTGATAAGGCGCATCATCCATCAAACTCATTAAGCGTTTGGCGTTGTTGATAATGCTTTTTCGATTGCCCCAAGCAATGGTGGCGGTGAGAAAGCCTGAAATTTCAATATCTTCTTTTAAGGTATAACGGTGTGGAATTTGAAGAGGGTCCGATCCAATAAAATCAGGGGTATTGTACTGAACGACTTTAGCGTCCAAAAATTCTTTGAGTTCAGAAAAATTTAATTTTGACACTCTAGTTCGTTTTTACAAGTCCGTCACTCATGGTTATTTTTCGATCTGCCATATCTGCTAATTCATGATTATGCGTCACAATAACAAAAGTTTGTCCGAACCGATCTCTTAATTTAAAAAATAATTTATGGAGTTGTTCTGCAGATTCGCTGTCTAAGTTTCCCGAAGGTTCATCGGCAAAAATAACAGAAGGGCTGTTGATTAAAGCCCGCGCTACGGCGACCCGTTGTTGTTCTCCTCCCGAAAGTTCGTTTGGCTTGTGATTTTTTCGTTCCTCTAATCCTAAAAACTGAAGTAATTCAAGCGCCTTTGTTTCGGCTTCTTTTTGTGAGGTTCCTTTTATAAATGCAGGAATACAGATATTTTCAAGAGCTGTAAATTCTGGCAGTAACTGATGAAATTGAAAAATAAACCCTAGCTGCTCATTTCTGAATTTAGCCATCGCGGTATCAGAGAGTGCTGCCACATCAATTCCATTAATTAGCAACTGACTTTCTGGGTTTTTAGAGTAAAAATCCAAGGTGCCTAAAATCTGTAACAAGGTAGTTTTTCCAGCACCAGAGGCACCAACGATAGAAACAATTTCACCTTTTTCAATAGTTAAATCAACTCCTTTAAGAACATGAAGCTCATCGTAATATTTATGTATCTGTTTTGCAATAATCATACTGTGAAATTAAGTTTTATAGTTTTTATGTGCAATAATTTGAGCTAATTTTAATTAATTGTTTACTAACTTTGGCGTCTAATTATTTTTATATGAAACGTGCCATTTTTGCAGGAGGTTGTTTTTGGTGTACCGAAGCCGTATTTAATCGGCTTAAAGGAGTTGAAAACGTGAAATCTGGATACACTGGAGGGTTTATTAAAAACCCAGCGTATCGCGAAGTCTGTCAAGGACGCACGGGGCATACAGAGGGTATTCGACTGGATTATGATGAAACGCTAATTTCTTATGCCGAATTATTAGAAGTATTTTTTGCAACCCATGATCCCACAACCCTCAACCGTCAAGCGAATGATGTAGGCACGCAATACCGTTCCTCCATTTTTTATACGGATGACGAACAGTTTGAAACAGCGAGGAAGTTTATGAAGGCTCTAAATGATTCAAATATTTTTGAAGACCCAATTGTTACAGAATTAATGCCTTTGGAAGTGTTTTACGATGCCGAGGATGACCACGATAGTTATTACGATCTGAACAGGGAACAACCGTATTGCACTTATTTAATCGATCCGAAAATTAAAAAACTAACGACTTATTTCAATACTATTTTAAAGTAAGATTTTTAACCCTAAATCAAACTTATTATGAACCTAGATAACAAATCAAAATCAACAAAATTCTTTCTTGGATTGTGTTTTGATGCACTAGGGTATGTCTCTTTTGTATTCCCTTTTTTTGATATTTTATGGGCGCCTTTATCATCTTATTTGATGACTGAATTATACAAGGGTAAAAAAGGAAAAATAGCCGCAGTTTTTGTTTTTATTGAAGAAGCACTTCCGTTCTCTGATGTGATTCCGTCATTTACCATCATGTGGATTTATACGTATTATTTTGACAAATCACCTAAAGTTCCAAACGATGGCTTAAATTAACTGAACGTCCTTGGCAATACTTGATCTATTGAAAAAGTGTTATGGTATTTCAAGAAATAAAAATGTTAAGTTTTAAAATGAAAATACCTACATATTTGACGATATGACTTCTAAGAATATTCTTTAATCATCTAAAAATCTACCCAAACCAAAACGACGAATCATTTTCTTTTCAAAGTTCCAGAAAAACTGAAACTGACCAAAGATCCATCCTATTAAGACTAATAACACTTGATAGAAAAACAGGCTAATTGCAATGAATAAGATCCAATACAGTAAAGGATGTAAATTGTCTTGAGTAATTCCCAACCATTTAATGATCGGACGTCCAACAAGTACAGAGGAAGATCCTGTAATCGCAAAAACGATAAAAATTCGAATGAGTTCCCAGCGTTGATTGACAATCCATTTGGATTCTAATTTAGTGATGGCGTACAATACTGTTTTTAACAGGATATAAAACACAGCTAAAGAGGCAGGAATTGTAATGTAAGTCGCATTAAGTGGGAGTAAAGACGTTAACCTAAACGCACTATATCCTAATGTTATAAGCCCAAGAAAGGGAAACAGAAATTGCCAATTTTGTGTAATGTCCCAGTTTGCTTTAAATCTTTTCATTCTTCAAATATACTACAACTTAAAAAACCTTAACGACTCTGTTAAGGTTTTTGTGAGATGTATCTTAAATAATTTATATTATTTCAGTATAGAAATAATTTGAGATGCTAATTCAGAACCTATACGATCTTGCGCTTGATTTGTTGCAGCACCAATATGGGGTGTTAAAGAAATTTTTGGGTTCATTAATATTTGAACTGCGGGGGTCGGTTCGCTTTCAAATGTATCTAAACCAGCAAACGCTAATTTATTTGAATCAAGTGCTGCAACAAGAGCAACTTCATTGACAACCCCACCACGCGCGGCATTGATCAATGCAGATCCATCCTTCATAAGTTCAAATTCAGCTTCGCCAATGACGAAATCTTTTTGAGCTGGTACATGTAAGGTAATAAAATCAGATTCCTTTAATACCGTTTCTTTAGAGACAGTTTTGATTTGGAAATCAACTGTTTGACCATCGTGAAATGATAAAGAAAGGGTTGTTTTTTCTAAGAATGGATCAAAAGCAATTACTTTCATTCCAAGACCTAAAGCCATTTTTGCTGTGGCTTGACCAATTCTACCAAATCCAATGACTCCTAAAGTTTTACCACGTAACTCAGTACCTTTGGCATACGCCTTCTTAAGGTTTTTGAATTTTGATTCCCCTTCTAAAGGCATTGTTCTGTTAGAGTCGTATAAGAAACGAACGCCTGAAAATAGATGTGCGAATACCAATTCTGCTACCGACTCCGAAGAAGCAGCAGGTGTATTGATGACACTCAATCCTTTTTCACGTGCATATTCAACATCAATGTTGTCCATTCCAACGCCACCTCTTCCAATAATTTTCAGGTTAGGGCAGGCGTCAATAAGATCTTGTCTTACGGTTGTTGCACTTCGTACAAGAAGCGCCACAACGTTTTCGGTATTGATAAAATTCTCTAATTGTTCTTGTGCTACAGTGGTTGTAAGGACTTCAAATCCTGCTGCAGTTAAGTCATCGATTCCACTTTGTGAAATTCCGTCGTTTGCTAATATTTTCATTGTTTATGCTTTTCGTTCTAATTCACTCATTACGTCTACTAAAGTAGCTACACTCTCCAAAGGAAGTGCATTGTACATGGAAGCTCTGTAACCTCCAACACTTCTGTGTCCATTCAAACCGTTAATTCCCGCTTCTTTCCACATCGCATCAAAAGAATCTTTGAGCTTATCGTCGGTAAGAGAAAAGGTTGCATTCATTGTAGATCGATCTGCAGTTGCAGCAAAACCTTTAAACAAAGGATTCAAATCAATTTCTGAATACATCAAACGTGCTTTTTTAAAATTTTCTTTTTCAATAGCTTCGATTCCTCCTAGGCTTTTCAGCCATTCAAGTGTAAGCATTGAAGTATAGACAGCAAATACAGGAGGGGTATTAAACATACTTTCCTTATCGGCATGTACTTTATAATCCATCATAGATGGAATTTTTCGGGTTACTTTCCCAAGAATATCTTCTTTAACAATCACTAAGGTTGTTCCTGCAGGTCCCATGTTTTTTTGAGCACCAGCGTATATTAAATCAAATTTTGAAAAATCAAGGGTACGAGAAAATATATCACTACTCATGTCACAAACTAAAGGGATATCAAGTTTTGGAAATGATTTCATTTGTGTTCCAAAAATGGTGTTGTTAGAAGTACAATGGAAGTAGTCTGCATCCGATGGTACTTTATAATCTTTAGGTATGTAGTTAAAATTAGCCTCTTTAGAAGATCCTACTTCTAAGACATCACCATATAATTTGGCTTCTTTAATAGCTTTGTCGCTCCAAGTACCTGTATTCAAGTATGCAGCACGCTTTTCTAATAAATTTAAAGCAACTGCTAAAAACTGAGTACTTGCACCACCTTGAAGAAATAAGGCTTTGTATCCTTTGCCTTCCAATCCTAATAATTCAAGCGCCAAAGCACTTGCATTTTCCATCACATCAATAAATGCTTTACTACGGTGTGATATTTCAATTAATGACAAACCATCATCAAAATTTAAGACTGCTTGTGCGGATTTTTCTAAAACTTCTTGAGGGAGGATACAAGGTCCTGCGCTAAAATTGTGTTTTTTCATTTGAATTTTATTGAGTGAGCGAATTGCAAATTAATGTTAAATTTTCAAGCTGTAAAGGTCTGAATTAATAAAAGATAATTATATATGAAAATGCTAATATTATGTTATATTTTTAATAAAAAATCAACAGTATCAACTCCATCCGCATAATCTTCTAATTGGGGCGTTTGTGTGCTCCCAAAAGGAAGATGACCTTCTGACAAATTATTAGAAACAATGCATTGAATTTTATCGGCATCCTTATTTAGTTTGTCGGTCAAGGTTTCAAGGTCGTCATAATGTTCGTAAAACAGTGTTGCAATAGGGGAGGCGTAGCTTGGATCTTCCTTGATCATTAGGAACCCGTTCTCAAGCATTTTAAATTCACTCATTAAATAGACCGCCTTGTTGTAATCATAATTGTTGGCATATTTAGCCCCATTGATAATCGGGTGCCAGTGGTACATGGCATCAAAAAAGGCATCAAAGTTATAGCCTTTTGGAACAAACAGCTTCGAAACACTGCGACATCCCAGTCCGTAGTATTGAAAAATATCGTTGGATAGTTTTAATAAATCTTCCTTTGTTTCATCCCCAGTTAAGATCGCGAGCGAATTCCTATTCTTTCGAATGATAGACGGTTTGTCCTTGAAATAATACTCAAAATAGCGCGCGGTATTGTTGCTCCCTGTGGCGATCACGGCATCAAAACCTTCTAGCTTTTGTTCTAAAAAAGTAACCCTGCCTTTGAGTTCTGGGGCGGCTTTGGTTAGATATAAGGTTATAAAAGGCAAGAGGTGTTTGTCGTTAGACGATTGTTTAACAATGATTTCGTGATTGCAGATCAAGGCACATAAAAAATCATGAAACCCAACGAGTGGAATATTTCCTGCCATGATAATGGCGACCTTTTTTTGTGAAGCTGCTTCAAGGGGATAGTTGGACACCCAAGAATTTAAGGTGTCGGTAGTGAGTAGTTTTACCCAACTTTCAATGGCAAATAAAATATTTGCTTCTGAAAACCATCCATTGTGTTCTTTAGATAGTTTTATTTGATGTTTAAATCCGTCGAAAAATAAATCATTAAAAAGCACAGATTCATTTTTTAGTGTTGATTCTGTCGTGAATTGGCATAAAAAACGTCCCAATTCATTTAAAGCCTTAATTGTATTTGTTTTGTGATTCATTATTTGTTTAACAGCTTTTTTGGAGTTATTTTTGCATGCAAATTTAAGTAATAAATACGCAACAACAGCTATGGCAATTATTATAACTGACGAATGTATCAATTGTGGGGCCTGCGAGCCTGAATGTCCAAACACAGCCATCTATGAAGGTGCTGACGATTGGCGTTATAAAGATGGAACAAGTCTGGAAGGAGATTTGGTGTTAACGGACGGCAAGCAAGTGAATGCCGATGCCGCTCAGACGCCTATAAGCGACGAACTCTATTATATAGTACCCGATAAGTGTACGGAGTGTGTGGGCTTTCATGAGGAGCCGCAGTGTGCTGCTGTATGTCCGGTGGATTGTTGTGTGCCCGATGATTCTCATGTAGAGACTGAAGAAGTGTTGTTAGGGAAACAACGCTTTATGCATCCAGAATAATTCAAAAACTTTTTTATATAAAAAAGCCACGCAAATTTTGCGTGGCTTTTTCGTTTGTTTCAATCTAGCTATTGATTAGAACTTGTAGTTTAACGATAAGTTAAACATCGTTCCTAATTGGCTAAAGTGGTAACCATCGTAAGTCATTTGAGAATAACGTTGGTTAAATGTAATTAAGTTAGATTGGTTTTTCACTTGACTAGCATCTGCTAAAAGTGCTTGACCTGCAGCATTTTCTGCTTTGAATTCCCATTCTGGAAGAACATTAAATAGGTTGTTAACGTTTAATGCAATCGTGAATTTATCAGTCGCGTTAAAGTTAATACCTAAATCAGTGACAACCTTAGGAGTAAATTCTGTTCTTAAGTCATTACTCATTCCTTGTTGCTTGAATGTTGTTTTACCAAAATACGTGTTGTTTAAATTCAATCCGAATTTACCAACTTCGTAGTTAGCTCCTAAAATCCATTTTGTTTCAGGTCTAGACGTAAAGAATAAAGCTTCTTGAGTTGCATTCACAACAGATTGCCCAGCATTTGCTACAAGGGGAATATCTTTAACATCACCTTCTCTTTCGTTTGTGATGGTATAGTTTCCAGATAAGTTAAGATCTAATACACCTGTACCTAGTTTGATATCTCTTTTGCTGATTACAACATCAAGACCTGAAGTCCTTGTGTTTAAAGCGTTAGAGAAATAACTAACATCACTCAAGTTGTTTTGAGTAAGTAGCTGATCTAATGGGTTGGTAGCATCTCCTGTAGCTCCAATTTCAGAACCTAATACGATACGGTCTTTTACAGCAATGTTGTAGTAATCAACTGTAAAACTTAAGGTGTTTGTTAATTTTCCACCTAAACCAATTGTAAAGTTATTAGAAGTTTCAGCATCTAATTCTTCTATTCCTAAAAGTTTTGCTTGCGTCGATACATTGTTAATTAATCCACCAACTTGAATCCCTTGACCAGGCACAAAGCTATACTGTGCTTTTTGCGTATAAATCTGGTGTAATGTAGGGGCTCTAAATCCAGAAGACACAGATGCTCTAGCAGTAATTTTATCGCTTAATTTTAAACGTGAGCTTAATTTGTATACAAACGTGTTACCAAAATCAGAGTAGTTTTCAGCTCTTACAGTACCGCTTAATAAGAAAGCATCCGATACATCATAATCTAAAGAGAAGTAACCCCCAAAGTTATAACGGTTAAATTTACCAGAATTTTCTGGGCTATTTCCTGCAAAAGAATCGGCACCACCACCATCGTAAGATGCTAATTCACCTTCAATCACTTCAAATGTTTCATTTCTAAACTCAGCACCCATACCAATACTTACTTTGTCAGAAAGAATTCTATTGATATCAATGTTTCCTACATTATGAGAAAAACGTGTTCCACCTGGATCAAATGATTGCTTACTATTTGCACCATATAAAGGAGTCGCTTCAAAATCGCCTGATGTAGGGTTAAAAGAAACACCATAAACTTCATTTCTGTTATGAGAATCATTCACCTTATAGGTTTGTGCATTACCACCAGTTGTGAAACTTAAATCAACATTCCAATCGTTGATTGTTGTTTTTAAACCAACAGTTCCATTGTAATCATTTAATAAACCTTCAAAGGTTGGTACATATCCGTCATAACCTCCAGCTGTATTAGGATTGTCTCCAGGGAAAAAATCAGCTAAATAAGGAAATGCATCTGCAGTTCTCCAATAAGGAGTTCTGTAGTTTGCATAAGAATTTACTTTCTTATATACATATGCTGCGTTAAAATACAACTCTGTATTGTCAGCAACATCATAACCACCATTAATTAAAAACTTAGAAGCAGCCGTTTCAGGAGATCCATTGATGTTATTTGCATCTGGATTACGAGTTAAAAACTCCTCAACAAAAGCTAAATCTGCAGCAGTGTTTGCTGTAAAATCAGCAGCTTCACCAGCAGCATCTACTGTTCCTGGTCTGTTAGCTAAGCTTGTTTTAGACATGTCAACAGTATAGTTAATAAAGCCTTTATCGTCTCCGATAGCAGTTCCATTATTTACACTAACACCCAACATTTCGCCATCACCTTCAGAAGTGATTCCTGTTCTCACAGTTACAGATCCATCTGCTACGTTGTCTTTTAAGATGATGTTCATTACACCAGCAATTGCATCCGATCCGTATTGTGCAGAAGCACCGTCACGAAGAATTTCAACACGCTTGATAGCGTCTGTTGGAATTGCAGAGATGTCAGCACCTGTTTCACCACGACCTGGAGAGGTTTGTGTGTACAACAATGCACTTAGGTTTTTACGTTTTCCATTAATAAGGATCAACGTTCTACTAGGTCCCATGTTTCTGATTTCATAAGGATCTAATAAAGAAGTCGCATCGTTCACTGGCGTTTGTACCGTGTTAAATGATGGAATTCTGTACTGTAATGCTTTGTCAAACGTTGCTTGACCTGTTCTAGAAAGCTCTTTGGCTTGTAGAACATCCACAGGAAGTGGAGAATCCGCATTACTTCTTGGTGCTGTACGCGATCCAACAAGGTAAACTTCGTCTAAAGAAGAACCATCTTGAAGGGTCACATTCACGACCGACTGATTTGCTACTGAAACTTCTTGAGTCTCGTAACCTACATAACTAAACACAAGAGTTGCATCTGAAGCTGCACTGATTTGATAGTTTCCATCAAAGTCAGAAATTGCTCCATTGCTTGTGCCTTTTTCAACGACATTAACTCCTGTAATAGGAGCGCCATCTGCTCCAGATACCGTACCGGTAACTTGAGCCGTTGCAAAATTAATACTAGCAAAGGCTAGCATTAGGATGTAAAAATTTTTCATTTGTTATAGTTTGTTAATAATTAGTTAAACAAATATACTTTAATATAATTAACAAATCTTCAATATTAGTGTAAAAAAATAATCAAATTAGTAGTCTAATGATCTATTATTCTGAAAACAACAGAGTATAATTGATGTATAGTTTGTGACAATACAATAAAAAAAAACGTTTAAAATAATATTAAATATAATAAACAAACATATTGTAATTCATTTTTTAAGCCTTTATGAAAAAATAACAATAAAACAGAATGGCTTGATTTTAATGATTTAAATTAATATTTAGTCGATTAAAAATAAAAAAGAGGAGATTTAAGTAATCAAAACAGAGAGATTAAATGTTGATTTAAATAATTACATTTGCAATCAAATTTTTTAAGATATGAAAGCAGGTATTGTTGGATTGCCAAACGTTGGAAAATCAACCCTTTTTAATTGTTTATCAAATGCTAAAGCACAAAGTGCGAATTTCCCATTTTGCACAATTGAACCCAATATAGGGGTGGTCAATGTGCCAGATCCACGTTTATCAAAACTGGAGGAATTGGTTGTGCCAGAAAAAGTGGTTCCTGCTACGGTGGAGATTGTGGATATTGCAGGACTTGTAAAAGGGGCTAGTAAAGGTGAAGGACTGGGGAATCAATTTTTAGGAAACATTCGTGAAACGGATGCTATTCTACACGTATTGCGTTGTTTTGATGACACCAATATTATTCATGTTGATGAAACCGTCGATCCGATTAGAGATAAAGAAACCATTGATATGGAGCTTCAATTGAAAGATTTGGAGACCACTGAAAAAAAACTAGAAAAAGTAAAACGCGCTTCTCGAACGGGCAATAAAGACGCTCAAAAAGAAGAAGTGATTTTAATAAAAATAAAAGAAAATTTAGAAGCTGGAATTTCCATTCGCGCCCTTGAATTTTCTGAAGATGATTATTTAGAATTTGTAAAACCCCTCCAATTTATTACCGACAAACCTGTGATGTATGTCTGTAATGTTGATGAAGCATCGGCAGTTTCAGGAAATGCCTATGTAGATTTAGTCAAAACAAACGTTGCCAATGAAAATGCAGAAGTATTGGTACTTGCAGTTGGAACAGAGGCGGACATCAATGAATTAGATGACTATGAGGAACGCAAACTATTTCTTCAAGACATTGGACTGGACGAGCCAGGTTCTGCAAAACTGATCCGTTCGGCGTATAAATTATTAACGCTTCAAACGTATTTTACGGCAGGTGTTAAAGAAGTGCGCGCTTGGACCATCAATATAGGAAGCTCTGCACCACAAGCTGCTGGGGTGATTCATACCGATTTTGAAAAAGGATTTATTCGTGCCGAAGTCATTGCGTATGAAGACTTTGAAAGTTTAGGATCTGAAGCAAAAGTGAAAGAGGCAGGGAAAATGCGTGTGGAAGGTAAAAATTACACTGTCAAAGACGGAGACGTCATGCATTTCCTTTTTAATGTATAAAAAAATAAGTACTAATAAATTGAAAGCCAATGTTCTCAACAACATTGGTTTTTTTTTGTTAATTAATTTGTGTTTTAAAGGTTTTATTTTTTATGCTGATGTACTATATTAGCGTCCTGTCAGGAAACACTTTATGGCTCAAAATACAGATTACACAGAAGATAACATTAGATCCCTCGATTGGAAGGAGCATATTCGTATGCGCCCCGGTATGTATATTGGGAAACTTGGAGATGGCTCTTCGGCTGATGATGGTATTTATATTTTATTGAAAGAGGTTTTAGACAACTCTATTGATGAATTTGTCATGGGTGCTGGTAAATCCATTGAGATTTCCATTCAAGGCAGTAAAGTCATTGTGCGCGATTTTGGTCGAGGCATTCCGTTAGGAAAAGTCGTTGATGTGGTTTCTAAAATGAATACCGGTGGTAAATACGATTCTCGTGCCTTCAAGAAATCTGTTGGTCTAAATGGGGTTGGTACCAAAGCCGTCAATGCATTGTCCTCCTTTTTTAGAGTGGAATCGACGCGAGACGGGAAATCGGCTTCCGCTGAATTTTCATCAGGAGTTTTAAACCATCAAGATTTATTAGACGACACCACCAGACGTAAAGGAACCAAAGTATCCTTTGTGCCCGATGAAGTTATATTTAAAAATTACAAGTACCGAAATGAATATGTCGCACGTATGCTTAAAAACTACGTGTATTTAAATCCGGGCTTGACCATCTTATTTAATGGTGAAAAGTTTTTCAGTGAAAACGGATTAAAGGATTTGTTAGAAGACAACACCAATGCTACGGATATGACCTATCCAATCATCCACCTGAAAGCGGAAGACATTGAAGTTGCCATCACCCATAGTAAAACGCAATACAGTGAAGAATACCATTCCTTTGTCAACGGTCAAAACACCACACAAGGAGGGACGCATTTAGCAGCTTTTAGAGAGGCTTTGGTCAAAACCATTCGTGAGTTTTATGGTAAAAACTATGAAGCATCCGATGTTCGGAAATCGATCATTTCTGCTATTGCAATTAAAGTCATGGAGCCTGTTTTTGAAAGTCAAACGAAAACCAAATTAGGATCGACAGATATGGGCGGCGAGCTGCCAACCGTCCGAACCTTTATCAATGATTTTTTAAAAACACAGCTAGATAATTTTCTACATAAGAATCCAGATACAGCCGAAGCCATTCAGCGCAAAATTTTACAAGCCGAACGGGAACGTAAAGAATTGTCGGGTATCCGAAAGATGGCGAAAGATCGTGCTAAAAAATCGAGTTTACACAATAAAAAACTAAGAGACTGTCGTGTACATTTTGGAGATATCAAAAATGGACGTAATCTAGAGTCTACCTTATTTATAACCGAGGGTGATTCCGCTTCCGGTAGTATCACCAAATCCAGAGATGTCAATACACAAGCCGTTTTTAGTTTGAAAGGAAAGCCTTTAAATTGCTATGGGCTCACCAAAAAAATTGTGTATGAAAACGAAGAATTTAATCTGTTACAAGCTGCTTTAAACATTGAAGAATCGATTGAAGATTTGCGTTACAATAATATTGTCATCGCTACAGATGCTGATGTCGATGGAATGCACATTCGCTTGTTATTGATTACATTTTTCCTTCAGTTTTTCCCAGAAATTATTAAAGAAGGTCACTTATATATCTTACAAACGCCTCTATTTAGAGTACGTAATAAAAAAGAAACCATCTATTGTTATTCTGAACAAGAACGTAGAGATGCCGTTCAGAAATTAAAACCAAAACCTGAAATCACTCGATTTAAGGGGTTAGGTGAAATATCGCCAAATGAATTTAAATATTTTATTGGGGAAGACATCCGATTGGATCCTGTGATGTTGGATTCTGACACCACGATTGAATCTTTACTCCAATTTTATATGGGTAAAAACACACCGGACCGTCAGAAATTTATTATTGAAAATCTAAAAGTTGAACTTGATATTATCGAAGAAGAGGTATGATAGAAGAAAACGATGGTATCACAAATGACAACACGGACAATCAAGAAACGATCACCCGAGTTACGGGCATGTTTAAAGATTGGTTTTTAGACTACGCGTCCTATGTTATTTTAGAGCGTGCAGTTCCTGCTATTGAAGACGGATTTAAACCTGTTCAGCGTCGTATTTTACATTCGATGAAAGACTTGGATGATGGCCGCTATAATAAGGTAGCTAACATTGTTGGACATACCATGCAGTACCACCCTCACGGAGATGCAAGTATTGCCGATGCGATGGTTCAAATTGGTCAGAAAGATTTACTTATTGATGCGCAAGGAAACTGGGGAAATGTTCTTACAGGAGACAGAGCTGCGGCCTCAAGATATATTGAAGCACGACTTTCTAAATTTGCTTTAGACGTTGTTTTCAATCCAAAAATTACGGAATGGCAATCCTCTTATGATGGGCGTCGTAAAGAACCGATCAACCTTCCTGTCATGTTTCCGTTGTTATTAGCACAAGGAGCCGAAGGAATTGCCGTTGGACTGTCCACAAAAGTATTGCCTCATAATTTCATTGAACTTATTGAGGCGTCTATAAAACACCTTCAAGGCAAACGATTCACCATTCTTCCTGATTTTGCTACAGGTGGTGTGGCAGATTTCAGCAATTATAATGATGGATTGCGAGGCGGAAGAGTCCGTTGTAGAGCTAAAATCTCACAACTCAACAAAAATACTTTAGTCATTACTGAAGTGCCTTTTGGGACGACAACCTCTTCATTGATTGATTCTGTTCTTAAAGCCAACGAGAAAAGTAAAATTAGAATCAAAAAAATAGAAGACAACACTGCTGCGGAAGTTGAAATTTTAGTGCATTTGCCAGCAGGGATATCTCCTGATAAAACCATCGATGCCTTATTTGCGTTCACCTCTTGTGAAACGTCTATTTCGCCTTTGGGATGTGTCATTGAGGATAACAAGCCACTTTTTGTGGGTGTCACCGAAATGTTGAGACGTTCTACAGATCATACAGTAGAATTATTAAAACAAGAATTAGAAATTAAATTAGGTGAGTTTGAAGAGCAATGGCATTTTGCATCTTTAGAACGCATCTTTATAGAAAATAGAATTTACCGCGATATTGAAGAAGAAGAAACGTGGTCAGGTGTAATTAGTGCGATTGATAAAGGACTTCAACCACATATAAAACATTTAAAGCGTGCCATCACAGAAGAAGATATTTCTAGATTAACAGAAATCCGAATTAAGAGAATTTCTAAGTTTGACATTGACAAAGCCCAACAGAAAATTGATGCTTTGGAAGATCAAATTGCGGAAACCAAAGGGTTTTTAGCAAATCTAATCACCTACGCGATTGATTATTTCAAACGCTTAAGATCTGAATACGGCGCTGGAAAAGAGCGTAAAACCGAAATCAAAACGTTTGGGGATGTAGATGCGACAAAAGTTATTATTAGAAACACAAAACTCTATGTCAATAGAGAAGAAGGTTTTGTAGGAACAGGTCTGAAACGTGACGAATACGTTTGTGATTGTAGCGATATCGATGACGTTATTGTGTTTACACAAGATGGTAAATTGATGATTACAAAAGTAGATAGTAAAACCTTTGTTGGTAAAGACATTATTCATGTCGCTGTTTTTAAGAAAAAAGATAAGCGTACCATTTATAATATGATTTACAAAGATGGTAAAGGCGGTGCTTCTTATATCAAGCGGTTTGCGGTCACCGGGGTAACTCGAGATCGTGAATATGATTTGACGACAGGAAAACCAGCTTCTGACGTCTGGTATTTTTCTGCCAATCCAAATGGAGAAGGCGAAGTTGTTTCGGTCTTATTACGTCAAGTAGGAAGTATTAAGAAATTAAAATGGGACATCGATTTTGCAGATGTCAATATAAAAGGAAGGGTTTCTAAAGGAAACCTAGTTACTAAGCATGCCGTGAAACGCATCGAGCTTAAAGAAAAAGGAGTCAGCACACTGAAGCCTCGGAAAATTTGGTTCGATGACACCATTCAACGTTTAAACGTGGACGGGCGTGGTGAGTTGGTAGGAGAGTTCAGAGGCGAAGACCGTATTTTGGTTGTTACACAATCTGGAATTGCTAAAACGATTATACCTGAGATCACAGCCCATTTTGATGAGGACATGATTGTTTTGGAAAAATGGATCCCCAACAAACCGATATCTGCTATTTATTTCGATGGTGAAAAAGAAAAGCACTATGTCAAGCGTTTTTTAATTGAAAACGAAAACAGAGAAGATGTGTTTATTTCTGAACATGCCTCTAGCGTCTTAGAAATAGTTTCTACCGATTGGCGACCTGTTGCTAAAGTGTCGTTTGCCAAAGAAAGAGGTAAAGAACGACGTGAAGATCAAATCATCGATTTTGAACAGTTTATCAGTGTCAAAGGGGTTTCGGCTTTAGGAAACCAATTAACGAAGCTAAAAGTCAATCAAATTGACCTGATGGAATCCTTGCCTTATGAGGAAGCTGAGGAAATTCCTGCAGATGAAATAGATGTTGTTGGAGAAGAAGTTGTAGATACATCGGTGGAAACTTCTACGGAAGCGCCTAAAGTTATCTCAGAAAATCCAGTTGCAGACACTAAAGTTATCGATAAGTCAAAAAGCTCCGAATCAGATTTAGATTCTGACGCTAGCGATGAAGAAGGGCAGACGACCTTATTTTAATTAAGACGTTTCGCTTCTCCTTGTTGTTTGTTGGTGTCGCCTACGTAGCCATATTCAAACCTGTAGCTGTCCTTTGTAGTTGTTAGAATTTTTAGGTGAATGTCTTTTTGTTCCGCACGATTTTTAGGGTTTATAGTTTTGAAAACCATCTCACAATCATTGATCCAACGTACATTGGTAGAATCTATTGCGCCATTAAATGTTTCCACTTGAAGCTCCGAAGTTCTAGAGAATGTCGATTTAAAGTCAACCCCATCAATGGTGATTGTACTCTCAAAGGTTCCTGTTTTAAAATCTTTACAATTGCGTTCTACCTCGTAGCAACTGCTAAATACTAAAGCACTCAATATTATTAGATATTTCATATATTTTGGATGTAAAAATTCGAATGTTTTATCCTACAAAAATACAAAAGGGAATTAGCAATCTAAATTATTTAGATGTATTCGTTGAATAATTTTTAAAACTTCCATCCTTATAGAAAATCACGATGCGTTCAATAGAGTCGTTTCCATTGGAAATTGCAGTTATAGGGTTTGCAGAAATTTGATTTGCAGTTATAGGGTTTGAAGAAATTGGCGTGGGCTCAACTTTTGGGAGTGGGGCAGTGCTTTTAGGAAATTCACCGACACCACTTAAGAGCCATAAAAGTTCAATGTCCGGAAAGGCATTGAGCACTTTGGTGATAAATTCTAAGCTCGGTTTATTTCGTCCACTTAATATATGTGAGATACTGGAGCGTTGTACCGTGATAATTTCAGCAAAGGCAGAAGCCGATAAACCATAATAGTCAAGTATTTTTTTGAGTCGGGTGTTGAATTCGGTTGTGTTTATCATTGTTTACATGTGTAGCATTATAAGGCGGTTACAAATGTAACACATTGGTGTCTTATATGCAAATAACAGTGTAAATAGATTAATTAAACAATAAACCATAACTTTAATAAGCGCCTGTAATACATTGATAATTAATAGATTAATTAAACATACAATTATACACTTTCAGATGGGTATCTAAACTGTTGAATCGTGTATAAGATTTGTATACATTTGTAAATAGTAAAGCGATCTATTTTGTTTACAAATGTAAAAGGTAGAATGTTTACATTTGTAATCTTATAAATACGCATGCTAGACTCCTCTTACTTTTTATCGCAATACAATTCCTTAAAAGCAACAGCTTTAAGAAACCGTTATATCACTAATTCACATATTGAACCCTTGTTAAAATCTTTGCCGAAACAATTTCGACAAACCATTTTAGGGACTTCAGAAGCTGGATTGTCAATTCATGGGCTTCAAATTGGGGCGGGTTCTAAGCGTATTTTGATATGGTCGCAAATGCACGGGAACGAAAGCACGACCACAAAAGCACTTTTTGATCTCTTTAGTTATTTTGAATTACCCGATTCTAAAACGCTTCTGGAGGCGTGTACGCTTTTTATAATTCCAATCCTTAATCCAGATGGGGCAGAAGCCTATACGCGTTTAAACGGCAATCAAATCGATTTAAATAGAGACGCAAAGGTGTTGACTCAGTCTGAAAGTAAAATTTTAAGAACGGCTTATGAGGACTTTAAACCTCATTTTTGTTTCAATATGCATGGTCAACGTACGATTTTTAGTGCAGGAAACACACACAACTCTGCTGTACTTAGCTTCCTGTCACCCTCTGAAAATGAAGAACGCTCTTTAACAGCTACCCGTCAGAAATCGATGGAAATTATACACATCATGAATCAGGCTTTACAACCGTACCTACCCAATCAAATTGGACGTTACGACGATGGGTTTAATGACAACTGTGTAGGAGATTATTTTCAGAGTCATGGAACGCCCACCCTTCTGTTTGAAGCGGGTCATTTCCCAAAGGACTACAACAGGGAAGAAACACGAAAATACATGGCCTTAGCCCTCATAAGTGCTTTAGACTATGTTGCAAACAATACTGTATCAGGCGATCATTACAAGCCCTATTTTGAGATCCCAGAAAATGATAAGTTGTTTTACGATGTCATCGTTAGAAATGTAGTGCTCAATCCATCAACTCCAGAACTATTTAACGATATAGGCATACACTATACAGAATTGTTAGCTTCTGGCGTAGTTACGTTTAAGCCAAAAGTCGTTTTTGTGGGAAATTTGAATGAAAAACAAGGACATTTAGATATAGATGCAGACTTCAAACAAGTGTCGCATCCTGATTTTGAGGTGTTGTCAGAAGGTCACGAAATCGATTTCATTACTATAGATTTAACGAAGATATCATTGTTTGGTAACAATAATTTAACATAAGCTTTCTTTTTTTGTTTAAAATTTAGTAAATTTGCATTTATCTTGAATATTAACCATCATGAAAATAAATAAATTGGCTAAAGTAAAATTAGACGAAATCGATCACCAAATATTAGATATGTTGATTGACAATACAAGAGTTCCGTTCACTGATATCGCAAAAAAATTATTAATTTCTGCAGGTACAGTACATGTAAGAGTAAAAAAGATGGAGGATGCTAAAATAATTAAAGGTTCTTCTTTAACCTTAGATTATCAAAAATTAGGGTATTCTTTTATTGCTTATGTAGGTGTTTTTCTGCAGAATACTTCTCAAACAAAATTTGTTTTAGAGCGTATTTATGAAATTCCACATGTAACGGTTGCTCATATCACTACAGGAAAATTTAATATCTTCTGTAAAATTCGTGCAAAAAGCACAACACATGCAAAGGAAATCATCTTTAAGTTAGATGAAATAGAAGGAGTTTACAGAACAGAAACAATGATTTCACTAGAAGAAAGTATCAACGACAAAAAGCGTTTGATGCATTCTATTTTTAATGATTTGAGTGATTAAATGGGTTTATGAAGCGTAATACGAAAAGGCTTCATCGATTAACTGATCCTCAACAATGACATCAACCTTACAAATTCCAATAGATTCTAACAGTGCATATTTAACTTGCCCGTGAGAATTCTTTTTATCATACTTCAAAAGCTCAATTATTGAGCTTTTGTCGTTTTCAGAAAGTACTACAGTACCGTAAATCGTTTTAAACGTATTTTTTATTTGCGTGAGATCTTCTTCTGAGAGTCCGCAAGTCTTCATCGATAAATAGCCTTCCATAATCATTCCTGCGGCAATAGCTTCGCCGTGCAGTAAAGTTTGAAGGTTGTCATTGTCCAAACAATAGGATTCAATCGCATGCCCCAAAGTGTGACCGAAATTTAATTGTTTTCGCTCGCGTTGTTCATTTGGATCTCGCTTCACCACTTCATTTTTTATAATGATAGATTCATGAATCAAGCCTTCTAAGTCCGAAATATTTAATGCTTTTAAATCGCACAAACGGTTCCAGTAATCTGCATCTTTGATCAATCCATGTTTTAACATTTCAGCAAGTCCAGAGCGCATTTCTTCCGCAGGAAGTGTTTCTAAAAAGGAAACATCTACAAGGACCATGTCACTAAAATTAATAACTCCAATCTGGTTTTTAATCGTCCCTAAGTCCACTCCTGTTTTTCCTCCAACAGAAGCATCTACCATGGATAGGAGTGAAGTAGGCACATTTATAAAACTGACACCACGTTTAAATGTGGATGCTACAAATCCACCTAAATCGGTGACAACGCCACCTCCCAAATTGATGATCAATGATTTTCGATCGCCGTCCAAATCAGAGAGACTGTGCCAAATTTGAGTGCAAGTATCCAACGTTTTATGGATTTCTCCCGCTTCCATTTCAATGATTTCTAAGGTCATATCAATATCAATGTTTGATAAAAATTTTGGCAAACAATGGGTGTGCGTATTCGTATCCACCAAGATGAATATTTTAGAAAAATTTGAAGTTTCTAAATAGGAATTTAATTCTTTGTAACATGTTTCATTAAAATGAATTGAATACGATGTGGATGGTATGGATTTCATGAATTAGGTGGTCAAAATATTAAAGCGTGAAATTAAGTAGAAATTTATAAATATTATAATTACTATTAAATATATTTGTGAGAAACTAAAAGCAATTATTATGGCTGTTGATTTTAATAACACAAAAATAGCGTTTCATCTAAAATCAGATTCAGAATTGGAACGCGCTTATTTTTTGTTTAAAATGATTTCGATCGAACCGCTTGTTCGTATTGGGACTGCTGCCACTAACTTTGCACTCAAAGCACATCTTCCTGTTGAAGGTTTGATTCGCTCTACTGTCTTTGACCATTTTTGTGGTGGGGTCAATGAACAAGATTGCGTGCCAACAATAGATAAAATGTATGCCAGTAAAGTGTACAGTGTTTTAGATTACTCCGTTGAAGGAAAAGGGGTGGAGAGTCAATTTGATTTAGCTCTTGAAACCATTTTAAACCTTATTGAATTTTCTAAAGACAAAGAAGCCTTGCCTATCGCTGTATTCAAGCCGAGTGCATTCGGAAGTTTTGATCTATATCAGAAAATAAGTGAAAAGAAAACCTTATCACTCTCTGAAAATGACGAGTGGAATCGCATCAAAAATCGCTTTGAAAAAGTATGTGCTTCAGGAAAATTGAATAATGTGAAAATCCTTATTGATGCAGAAGAAAGCTGGATTCAAGATGTAGTAGATGATTTGATTTTAGAATTGATGCAAACCTACAACACGGATACTTTGATCGTTTACAGCACATTGCAAACCTACCGTTGGGACCGTTTGGACTATCTTAAAGAAATTCATGCCAAAGCCAAACAAAATAATTTTAAACTAGGATTTAAGGTGGTTCGGGGCGCTTATATGGAAAAGGAACGCAAACGTGCTAAAGAGTTGGGTTATAAATCGCCTATATGCGATACCAAAGAAATCACGGACGCCCTGTTTAATGATACAATTACGCATATACTTTCTAATCTGGATTCCATCCATCTTTTTATTGGAACGCATAACGAGGAAAGTTCCCATTTAGCACTTGAATTAATGGAAACCTCTAACATTTCTAACAATGACTCTCGTGTGTGGTTTGGACAGCTTTACGGAATGAGTGACCATATTAGCTACAACTTGGCAGAACAAGGCTATAACGTCGCTAAATACGTCCCTTTTGGCCCCGTAAAAGATGTGATGCCTTATCTCATTAGAAGGGCTGAAGAAAACACGTCGGTTGCTGGACAAACAAGTCGAGAACTCTCCCTCATAAAAAAAGAAAAACGAAGACGAAACGTCTAACGGATTATAAGTGTTTTGATTGTTGCCACCCGTTCGCAATTTTCAACATCCAATTCATAGTCATCTCCCACTACGCGGTAGGTTTTGCAGGGAACTGATTTGGTATCACTTTTGCTGAAATTTATATCCGCCCCTTTAAATATGGAATTTAAGGTTAAGGTATCAATTACATTGTTATTGAGTTGCTCTTGAACCGATTCAGAATATTTAATACTCTTAATTTGAATGTTTTTTAAGACTCGTGCGTCAGGACCATAAGCACAACTTGTTTTTTTTCCACTTAAAAAAAACATCAAAAACAACAATCCGATGGAGAAGCCCCCAAAGTAAAAGACAAAACGGTAAGCAAGTTTCATGTAAAAATATTAAAAGATTAAAAGGTTGGCATCGCTATACTCTAAATCAAACCAATCGGCTACTGATTTATTCGTTAAAATGCCGTGGTAAAAGTACAATCCATTTTTTAATCCCATGTCAAATCTTAATGAATTTTCTATGCCACCATCTTCTGCTATTTTTAAAAGATAGGGTGTGAATATATTACTGATTGACACTGAGGAAGTTCGTGCATAACGCGCCGGAATATTAGGCACACAATAATGTATCACATCGTGTTTTACAAAAGTTGGTTTGTCATGAGAAGTGACTTCACTGGTCTCAAAACAGCCGCCCATATCGATACTCACGTCTATAATCACAGATCCTGACTTCATTTGTTCTACCAATGCTTCACTCACCAAAATAGGTGCTCTGTTATTTCCTTTTGCCGCTCCAATAGCAACATCACAACGCATCAATGCTTTTTGAAGGTTTTTAGGTTGCATCGTCGAAGTATAAATCGTCCGACCAATATTCGCTTGTAAGACGCGAAGTTTGCTGATCGAATTATCAAAAACTCTTACGTTTGCACCCAATCCAATGGCAGCACGTGCTGCGAATTCACCAACCGTTCCAGCACCAACAATGACCACTTCTGTTGGAGGCACCCCACTGATGTTTCCAAACATCAGGCCGTTGCCTTCATTGGTAATGGACATAATTTCGGACGCAATTAAAATAGAGGCAGAGCCTGCAATTTCACTCAGTTGGCGTACCGCAGTAAACGCTCCTTCTTGGTCTTTTATAAATTCAAAACCCAGTGCCGTCACCTGTTTTTCGGCGAGTTTCTTAAAATATTCTTTATGCTGCATTTTTAATTGTAGTGCAGAAATTAAAAGTGCTTTTGGATTTAAAAGCGCGATTTCTTCTAGAGTTGGGGGCTCAACTTTAAGAATAATGGGGCAGGCAAATACTTTTGCTCTGTCCTTAGATATTTCAGCACCGGCCTCGCTGTATTCATGATCTTCAAAACTAGCATTGTCTCCAGCCCCAGATTCAATCAATATACGATGTCCATTGCTTGTCAGTGCAGAAACGGCATCAGGCGTGAGGCACACTCTTTTTTCTTGAAAAGATATTTCTTTTGGGATGCCAATAAACAAGGCGCCTTTTTCTTTAGTAATCTCTAAAGTTTCTTCTTTTGGAAGCAATTGTTCTCTTGTAAAGGGGGAAGTTGGTTGATGCATAGCCTTTGGTATAAAGAATCTAATTTACAATTATTTTTTTGACCATCCTTCAGAAAGTTTTTTTTCTGATAGTTTAAGAGTTCTACCGCCATCTTCTGCAAGAGACAATTCTAAAACAGTCACGTTTTCAGGAAATAAATTTACAATCTTTTCTGGCCATTCGATAAAGTTCCATGAACCAGAACAAAAATAATCTTCAATTCCCATGTCCAATGCTTCATATTGGTTTTTGAGTCTATAAAAATCAAAATGATACACAGTATCTTCTGTAACCTTATACTCATTCACAATAGAAAAGGTGGGACTGGAAGCGGCGTCGGTGCCACCCATTGCTTTAACAATTGCGCTAATGAGCGTTGTTTTTCCTGTGCCCATTTCCCCATAAAACAACAGTGTTTTAGACTGTACATTTTTAAGGATGGTTTGTGCAACTTCTGATAGTTCTTCGAGATTGAAATGAATTTCTTTAGCCATATTATCGAGGATTTAAAACCACAAAAGGAATGATGACTTCTTCTAAAGAAATCCCACCGTGTTGATAGGTGTTTCTAAAGTAATTCACATAATAATTGTAATTATTTGGATAGGCAAAAAACAAATTGTCCTTTGCAAAAATAAAGGTGCTATTCATCGCCGCAGAAGGGAGGTGAATCGATTTAGGGTCTTTTACTGCCAACACATCTTTTTCTTCATAGGAGATGCTTCGTCCTGTTTTGTAACGTAAATTTAGACTGGTGTCTTTATTTCCAACGACTTTAGAAGGATTTTTCACGTTGATGGTTCCGTGGTCCGTCGTGATAATGAGTTTAAAATTAAGCTCTTTGGCTTCTTTGATAATCTCAAGCAAAGGTGAGTTTTGAAACCAACTTTTGGTAAGCGATCTGTAGCCTTTATCGTTGGAAGCAAGTTCTTTCAAAACTTCCATTTCGGTTTTTGCATGCGACAACATATCTACAAAATTATATACTAAGACGGTTAAATCGTTCTGCGCTTTTGTTTTAAAGGTTTCAGATAGTTTTTTTCCTGCTCTTAAATTCGTGATTTTAATGTATTCATGTTTTAAATGCGAAAGCCCTAAGCGTTTTAATTGCGCTTCTAAAAACTCCGCTTCAAATAAATTTTTACCCCCTTCATCGTTATCATTTCTCCAATACTGCGGATATAATTTTTCCATTTCACTGGGCATTAACCCTGAGAATATTGCATTTCTAGCGTACTGAGTCGCTGTTGGTAGAATGCTGTAATATAAACTTTCTTCTTGTGTTTTATAGTGGGTGTTTACTGTAGGTTCCAGTATTTTCCATTGGTCATATCTTAAATTGTCAATCACAATTAGCAAGTTGGGTTGAGTGTTGCTAAGCTCGTCTGCAATTTTATTTTTAAAGAGGGTATGGGACATGACGGGCGCTTGGTGATCCTCAAACCAATCGGGATAAAACTTCTCAATAAAGCGGCCAAATTGTTGGTTAGCTTCCATTTTTTGAGCGTCTAATATTTCACTCATCGTGGCATCGTTAGACGATTCTAATTCCAATTCCCAAAACACTAATTTTTTATAGAGTTGTTCCCATTCTTCAAATGAATTAATTTCATTCAAATTCATAGAGATTTTACGAAATTCTTGCAAGTAATTAGAAGATGTTTTTTCAGAAACTAATCGGTTGTGGTCTAGGTTTTTTTTAAGTGATAAAAGAATTTGATTCGGGTTGACGGGCTTAATGAGATAGTCGGCGATTTTATTTCCAATCGCATCTTCCATAATATACTCTTCCTCACTTTTTGTAATCATCACCACCGGAAGTGTTGCTTTAATTTCTTTGAGTTCCGATAAGGTTTCTAAACCAGACAGCCCGGGCATATTCTCGTCTAAAAACACAATATCAAAATCATTTTCTTTGATAAGTGTAAGCGCTTCTGTACCACTTTGACAGGGTGTTACGGAATAATTTCTTTGTTCTAAAAATATGATATGAGACTTTAAAAACTCAATTTCATCATCGACCCATAAAATATTAATGTTACCCATCTGTTATATTTTTTTTAGTTAAGAATAGAAGTCCTTTCATTTTAGTATTTTTACATCGTAAAACTTTTCAAAGAAAGTTTCAGAATGTAAATTTAACACTATAAAGTTTGAATACGAACAACAAGCTTAAAATATTTAACGATCCAATTTATGGATTTATTACAATCCCTAACACATTAATTTTCGATTTAATCGCGCATAAATATTTTCAGCGTTTGCGACGAATTTCTCAGATGGGCTTGTCCTATTTGGTGTATCCAGGGGCACACCACACCCGATTTCATCATGCGTTGGGCTGTTTACACCTCATGCAAAATGCAGTTCGTATTTTAAGATTTAAAGGCGTTCAAATTTCTGAAGCGGAAGAAAACGGCTTGTATATTGCTATTTTGTTGCATGACATTGGTCATGGGCCATTCAGTCATGCAATGGAACACAGTATTGTAGAAAACATCAGTCACGAAGCAATTTCTTTAAAATTTATGGAAATTTTAAATGTAGAATTTAAGGGCGCCCTTGATGTCGCTATTTCGATGTTTAAAGGAGATTATAGTCGTAAGTTTTTTGGACAACTCATTTCTGGACAATTGGACATTGACCGTTCTGATTATCTTAAAAGAGATAGTTTTTATACAGGTGTTTCCGAAGGGAATATCAACAGTGAACGTTTGATTTCTATGATGAATGTTGTAGAAGATGAATTGGTCATTGAAGAAAAAGGGATTTATTCTATTGAGAAATTTTTAACGGCGCGCCGTTTGATGTATTGGCAAGTGTATCTTCATAAAACAAGTTTGGTTGCCGAACAAATGATTACACGCATCTTGAAACGAGCCAAGGAATTAACCCACAAAGGAGTGAAGCTAGAAGCCAGTTCCGCCTTAAGGTTCTTTTTAAATAGCAGCACCAATCCTACTAATTTTGAGGCATCTACGTTGAATCAGTTTTCATTATTGGATGATTATGATGTCATGTCGGCATTAAAATCGTGGCAATTCCATGACGATTTTGTGTTGAGCCATCTTTCTGAAATGATTTTAAACAGAACCCTATTAAAAATAAAATTTAAAAACAATCCCATTTCTGATTCAAAAGTGGAATCCATTAAACAAGACCTCATGTTAGAGTATGCTTTGGATGCTCATGAAGCTTCTTATTTTGTGTTTAATGGATATGTAGAAAATTTGGCTTACAATCCAAAACAGGGAGGGCTTAAGATTTTATATAAGAGTGGAAAAACTAAAGATATTATTAAAGCATCGGACCACCTCTCTTCTAAAGTACTCTCTAAAACAGTTACAAAGCATTATATATGCTTCCCAAAGGATATTCTTTGATAATTTTTTTTACTTTTGCAAGTAATGAAATTTACAGCCAAACAAATAGCAGAGATATTAAACGGAGAAATTATTGGAAACCCGGATGTTGAAGTCCATACACTTTCCAAAATTGAAGAAGCAGCTGAAGGCTCTCTTACTTTTTTAGCAAATCCAAAATACACTCCTTATATATATACGACTCAGGCCTCAATAGCCATCGTTGGTCAGGACTTCGTTTCTGAACAGAAAATAGAAACTACACTCATCAAAGTTGAAAATGCTTACAGTTCATTTTCTAAACTATTGGAGTATTATAACCATATAAAAAACAATAAAGTAGGGGTTGAGTCTCCTATATTTATTTCGGATTCAGCCTCTTATGGCGAAGGCATTTATATTGGTGCGTTTTCTCATATTGGTGAAAATGTAGTCATAGGCGATCACGTAAAAATTTATCCAAACACATTTATTGGAGATAATGTCACCATCGGATCTCATACAACCTTGTTTTCGGGTGTTAAAATTTATTCTGATTGTGTGATTGGTTCGCATTGTTTCATCAATTCTGCGGCAGTGATTGGAGCGGATGGATTTGGGTTTTCCCCCGATGAAACT
Source organism: uncultured Flavobacteriaceae bacterium (assembly GCA_943787365.1). GTDB lineage: Bacteria > Bacteroidota > Bacteroidia > Flavobacteriales > Flavobacteriaceae > Hel1-33-131. The sequence goes on along the minus strand of CALSMD010000001.1, from coordinate 453,455 downwards.
GGCGCGTATCAAAAAGTACCACAAATTGGAAATGTCATTATTGAAGACCATGTAGATATCGGAGCTGCCACGACTATTGACCGTGCTACGCTTGGATCGACTCTCATAAAAAAAGGCGTGAAACTTGACAATCATATTCAAGTAGCACATAATGTGGTGATTGGAGAGAACACAGTGATTGCTGCTCAAACAGGTATTGCAGGTTCGGCCAAAATTGGCACTAATTGTCAAATTGGTGGACAAGTGGGGGTTGCAGGACATATCGTCATTGGAAACAATGTAAAAATCCAAGCACAATCGGGCATCGGACATAATATTAAAGACAACGAAGTCTTGCAAGGATCTCCAGCATTTTCGTTTAGAGACTACTATAAATCATACGTGCATTTCAAGAACCTACCAAAACTTGTAAAGACTGTCAATACACTAGAAAAATCCCTTAAATCATGATCATTAAATCTGAATCGAAACAAACAACGATTTCCAAAAAAGTATCTTTAAAAGGTGTGGGACTTCATACTGGACTAGAAGTCGAAATAAATTTTCTTCCTGCTGATATTAATAACGGATATACTTTTAGGAGAATTGACCTAGAAGGTTTACCTATGATTAAAGCGGATGCCAATCTGGTAACCAATACCCAACGTGGGACTTGCTTAGAAAGAAATGGTGTCACGATTCAAACTTGCGAACATGTGCTTGCAGCTCTTGTAGGGCTTGAGATTGATAATGTGATCATTGAATTAAGTACCTCTGAACCTCCAATAATGGATGGGTCTTCTAAGTATTTTATAGAAGCCTTAGAAGGTGCAGGGACTAAAGAACAAGAAGCTTACAGAGAAGTATTTGTCGTTAAAGATGTTATTTCTTACTCCGATGAAGAAACAGGGAGTGAAATTACCATCATTCCTTCTGATGAATATCAGGTTACAACGATGGTCGATTTTGGAACCAAAGTATTGGGGACTCAAAATGCAACCTTACAGCATTTATCAAATTTCAAAGAAGAAATTTCAGAATCACGGACGTTTAGTTTTTTACACGAATTAGAAATGCTTCTTGAAAATGGTTTGATCAAAGGCGGCGACTTAAACAATGCGATTGTTTATGTAGACAAGCCCATTTCAAAAGAAACTATGGAACGCTTAAAAATAGCGTTTAACAAAGATTCTATTTCAGTGAAGCCCAATGGGATTTTAGACAACCTTACGTTGCATTCTCCAAATGAAGCTGCACGCCACAAACTTTTGGATGTTATAGGCGATTTAGCACTTATTGGCACCCGTATTCAGGGGAAAGTCATTGCAAATAAACCGGGACATTTTGTAAATACTCAATTTGCGAAAAAAATATCGAAAATCATTAAAATGGAACGTCGTAATAATGTTCCTAATATCGATTTAAATCAACCTCCATTAATGGATATAAATGCCATTATGGATATGTTGCCACACCGCCCACCATTTTTACTTTTAGATAAGGTGTATGAATTATCTCAAAACCATGTGATTGGCTGTAAGAATGTTACAATGAACGAATCGTTCTTTGTGGGACATTTTCCAGGAGCCCCCGTAATGCCAGGTGTTTTGATTATTGAAGCCATGGCGCAAACTGGTGGAATACTGGTTTTAAACACGGTTCCTGATCCAGAAAACTACCTTACTTTTTTCATGAAAATGGACAATGTGAAGTTCAAACAAAAAGTGGTACCAGGAGATACGCTTATATTCAATTGTACGCTAATTACTCCTATAAGAAGAGGGATTTGTCATATGCAAGGCTATGCCTATGCCAATGGTAAATTATGTGCTGAAGCTGAATTAATGGCTCAAATAACGAAAGTTAAATAAATCTGTTTTAGATTAAAAAACAAACATCATGAATCAACCTTTAGCTTACGTACACCCTGGTGCAAAAATTGCCAAAAATGTGGTGATAGAACCTTTTACTACGATTAATAATAATGTTGTGATAGGCGAGGGGACTTGGATTGGATCGAACGTTACAATTATGGAAGGTGCTCGCATCGGAAAAAATTGTAGTATTTTTCCGGGCTCTGTTATTTCTGCAATGCCTCAAGATCTAAAATACGACGATGAAGACACCACTGTTGTTATTGGAAACAACGTGACCATAAGAGAATGTGTCACCATCAATCGTGGAACTACAGATAAAATGAAAACCGTCATCGGAGACAATTGTTTGATTATGGCTTATTGCCATATTGCGCATGACTGTACCGTTGGAAATAATTGTATATTTTCAAATAATAGTACACTCGCTGGACACACCACAGTAGGTGACTCTGTTGTATTGGCCGGAATGACAGCTGTACATCAGTTTTGTTCCATTGGAAATCACGCCTTTGTTACAGGTGGATCTTTAGTTCGTAAAGATGTTCCCCCGTATGTAAAGGCAGCAAGAGAGCCTTTATCTTATGTCGGAATCAATTCTGTTGGACTCAGACGTCGCGGGTTTACTTCAGATAAGATTAAAGAAATACAAAATATATACAGATTACTTTATCAAAAAAATTACAACAATTCTCAAGCTTCAGAAATTATTGAAGCTGAAATGGAAGCCACTCCAGAGCGTGATGAAATTTTACAATTCATCAAAAATTCTCATCGTGGAATTATGAAAGGATATTTTAAATCTAATTAAACACACATATGGCAAGTACATCAGATATTAGAAATGGTTTATGTATAAGATACAGTCACGATATTTTTAAAGTGATTGAATTTTTACACGTGAAACCTGGTAAAGGTCCAGCGTTTGTAAGAACAAAAATGAAAAGTGTCACCAACGGAAAAGTGATAGATAACACGTTTTCAGCAGGTCACAAGATTGAGGAAGTCAGAGTTGAGACTCATAAATTTCAATTTTTATATAATGATGGGGAAACGTTTCATTTTATGAATACTGCCGATTATTCTCAAATTGAACTCCAGAAAGCAGTTTTGGACAGTCCTGATTTAATGAAAGAAGGCGAAGTTGTAACAGTACTTATTAATACAGAGGACAGCTCACCACTTTCGGTAGATTTACCAGCGAGCGTTATTCTTGAAGTGACTGCAACAGAACCCGGCATCAAAGGCAATACAGCGACCAATGCGACTAAACCTGCAACGGTTGAAACCGGTGCAACGGTGATGGTTCCTTTATTTATTAATGAAGGAGATAAAATTAAAGTAGAAACGGTCAAAGGATCGTACAAAGAACGCATTAAAGAATAATATGAAACATCCATACCGAGGGTTTGATACCTTAGGTGAATGATTATATGGATGTACCATGTGACCGTTAAAAAACAATAAATACATACACATGAAATTTGTTCAGCCCCATCCCCTAAAAACAATTGCATCGCTAATTGATTGTGAGTATGTAGGAGACCCAGATTTTGAAGTGTTGGGTATGAATGAAATTCACGTGGTGTCTGCTGGCGACATCGTATTTGTGGACCATCCTAAATATTACGATAAAGCCCTTGCTTCTAAAGCAACGGTGGTACTTATCAACAAAAAAGTGGAATGTCCAGAAGGAAAAGCACTATTAATTTCTGACGATCCTTTTAGAGATTTCAATAAACTCACCGCTCATTTCACTCCTTTTCAAGCATCTCATAAAGCGATTTCTGATACTGCCAAAATAGGAACTGGCACTACTATTCAACCCAATTGTTTTATTGGAAACAATGTGGTCATTGGAAAGCATTGTACAATCCATTCTAATGTGAGTATATATGATGGAACTATTATTGGAGATAATGTCATCATTCATGCAAATACAGTTTTAGGAGCTAGCGCTTTCTATTATAAAAAACGTCCCGAAGGCTATGACCAATTGCAATCGTGTGGTCGGGTGGTGATTGAGAATGATGTACACATTGGGACTTCATGTACCATTGATCGCGGTGTGACTGGAGATACAACTATCGGAGTAGGTTCTAAATTGGATAATTTGATTCAGGTGGGCCATGACACGCTCATCGGAAAAAATTGCTTGATTGCGTCTCAAACGGGCATTGCTGGTTGTTGTATTGTAGAAGATGATGTCACTATTTGGGGACAAGTAGGTACCACGAGCGGAATTACTATTGGCGCTAAAGCAGTTGTCTTAGGACAAACAGGCGTTACAAAATCTATTGAAGGAGGTAAAACATACTTTGGAACGCCTATTGAAGAGGCACGAGCCAAACTAAAAGAATTGGCATTGCTTCGTAAATTACCAGAGATCATTCAAGAATTAAAAGAAAAGAAAAATTGATAGAATTTTAAACGTTAAAACCTTTAAGATTTCCATTCAAAAAATTACATTTGCAGCAGTTAAAAAACCAATAAAAACAAAACCACATGAGTGTTTTAGTAAATAAAGATTCAAAAATAATAGTTCAAGGATTTACAGGAAGTGAAGGGACTTTTCATGCCTCTCAAATGATTGACTACGGAACGAACGTTGTTGGTGGTGTAACTCCCGGAAAAGGCGGTCAAACGCATTTAGAAAAACCAGTTTTTAATACCGTTCAAGAAGCAGTGGAACAAGTAGGAGCGGACACAACCATTATTTTTGTACCACCCGCTTTTGCAGCCGATGCCATTATGGAAGCGGCCGATGCTGGTATTAAAGTGATTATTACCATAACAGAAGGAATTCCTGTAGCCGATATGATCAAGGCTTCAAACTATATTAGTGGAAAAGACTGCCGATTGGTAGGTCCTAACTGTCCTGGGGTGATTACGCCTGGAGAAGCAAAAGTAGGCATCATGCCTGGATTTGTTTTCAAAAAAGGAACAGTTGGCGTTGTTTCTAAATCAGGAACTTTAACTTATGAAGCAGCAGATCAAGTGGTGAAACAAGGTTTAGGAATTACGACTGCGATTGGAATTGGTGGCGACCCAATTATTGGAACCACAACCAAAGAGGCTTTAGAAATGCTTATCAACGATTCAGAAACCGAATGTGTGGTGATGATTGGTGAAATTGGCGGACAACTTGAAGGAGATGCTGCCAAATGGTATAAAAACAGCGGCAGTAAAAAGCCCGTAGTTGGTTTTATTGCTGGCGAAACGGCTCCTGCCGGACGTACCATGGGCCATGCTGGTGCCATTGTTGGTGGTAGCGATGATACTGCTCAAGCCAAAAAACAAATCATGAGAGAATGCGGAATTCACGTTGTGGAATCTCCTGCTGAAATCGGGAAGAAAGTAGCGGAAGTGCTGGCTTAGAAAATTCCTTTTTTATATAATATCTAGCCTCCTAATTTTTATTAGGAGTTTTTTCCCCCGTTAAATTTTAATTACCTGTAAACGAATTGTTAAAATTTGATACATTGCAACCTCTACAACTCTTTTATGCTAAGCTGTCCCTTATAAGGGAATGTGCTGAAAGTGAAGGATGAGAAGTACCGATTGTACTAAATTTATTAAAAAAAATCTCCTGCTAGTCCTAGTAAATACTAGCGCTAGTATTTACTAGTGCCTTGCTTCCCCGCTACCGCCACGCTAAAGCGTGGTAACATCAAAAATTGGTAGGAAGTATGAGTGAAAGTAAAAAACGTTTTTAGGATAGTGTCCTAGTTCACGGCCACTAAGTACAACTTAAGGGAGCGGGGTTGGTGGAGATAATCCTAAGACATTCATTTTAGAGACAGCCACAAAAATCCTAGATAAACTGGCAGATGGAGAATTAGTTACTATTGATTCTAAAGGAAATGTTACTAAATCAACTCTTTCAAAAACCGATAAAGCAAGTGTTTTAAAAAATCTACAAAAACTTAGTGGAAATGGGCTTACTTACACCAAAACAACAAACACAAGAGGATAAAAAGAAGAAGATTTATTGTTTATAAATATTATTGTGAAAAAAGTTGAAAAAGTGAATCCATTTTTTTTGCTATGTCAAAATCTTTAGAAGTGAGTCCACCTTGATCATGAGTACTCAGAGATACTTTTACAGAATTATAAACGTTCTCCCAATTTGGATGATGATTACTTTTTTCTGCCTCAAATGCAACAGAAGTCATAAAAGAAAAGGCTTGTGTGAAATTTTTAAAAAGAAATTCACGATGTATAAAACTTTCTTTAATACTCCATTTAGAATTTAAGTTACTAAATTGTTTTTTTATATCTTCTTCTGATAGTTTCATATTTTTCATTCTTTTTTTGAGCTAAAATAGTCCGGAACAATTCTTTCATTATATCATGCCAAAGCACATAAACAATAGCCTCGCATTTGATGAAGCAATAGGAATAATTAATCCGCCTTGTATTAACCATATTGTAAAGATACCAAATAAAAACGCTATTAATATCCTAATTGCCGTGCAGTCTCTACAACTCTTTTACGCTAATCTGTCCCTTATAAGGGAATGCACTGAAAGTGAAGGATGAGTATGATTGTGCTAAATTTATTAAAAAGTAAAACCCCCGTTGACACATTTTAATGATGTGTCAACGGGGATTCTATATTTACTAAGTTGTAGTTTTCTCTAAGAGTTTTGAAAATTACACTTTCTTAAAAGTTAAAATAATTTCATTTTCCTCATCGGTATCTAACAGCTGCAGCTCGTCAGTAGAAATTTTCAAGATTTAAAATGAAGCTCCCCACTTCTAGTTCCCAAAATGATATCTAATGTTTCATTGTCCATAGATAGCTCCCACTTGCCATCGTCTTTTTTGTCATTAACGGTAGTTATAAACGTTTAATCCTCTAAATATTCATGATAAAACTCTTCAGAATCAATAGCTTCGTAGGTGGTCAATACTTCACCGTCAATTGTAAGTGTGAGGAGATGCCACTTTCCGAGTAAATCTTCTTTGGTTGTTTGTGAGAATGAAACTGTAATAGTAAATAGGCAAATGAATAGGGCTAATTTTTTCATAATTATAAATTGTTTTAAGTAGGTTTATACCTAAATATACAATCATAAATGATTTCGTACAGTTAATTTATATAAATATAATGCCTTAACTATTTACATATAAGTCCTTAAACAAAAAAGCCACTCCTGGAGTGGCTTTTTTATGTTTAACATTATTAAGTTTTAATTAGACTATTTAATCAAAAGCTTGCGTTTCTCCAACGTGCACTTCTTGTACATTATAAATATCGTAGTGTGGTGAATCTGTATGGGTGTTATCAAAGTAATCCACAAAAGTTTTAGTATAAGTGTTTCTTACAAATGCAATCACTTTTAAATTAGCGACATCATCTACATTAGATGGCAAGTCGAGTCCCGTAAGGGTGCGTGTCAAAACTCCTCCAGCCATGGTGTTAGAAGCTTCAATAGCATCTCCTAATTGATCGGTGTAAACTTCTCTTAAAACATCTCTGTGCACATAATTGACCCCCTGAGAAGAGCCTGCTTGCGCTGTAGAGGTTGTAACATTGTCTTCTACCAAATAGATCATTAACTGTACAGCTTCATTTGCTGCTGTGTTAAATCCAACTTTAACTTCTAAATCGAGTTTACCACCGACAAGAGCTGCGTCAACAGCTAAACCAACGGTCGCAGTTTCTGCTAGTTCGGTGTTCACTTGTGACATGCTGTTATAATTCCATCGCGTATCTGGACCGTTCACATAAACCGTTGGAAAACCAGTCACGTTATAGTAACCAGACCAGAAAGCAGTTTCTGGAATGGTCATTGGCTCACTACCGCCACCACCAGCATGATAGCCGACTCCAAATATGTTTGAATTTCCACTCATTGCATTTGCAATAGCGGAGCCCGCAGGTGGACATTGTGGGCACCATGTTCCTGTGAAATCTTCTAAAAGTGCTTTCTTAGTAAAAGTTGTTGGAGCTCCAGAAGCTGTAAATGACGAGGTGTCACTTGGACTAGAAGCGGATACCACATTAATAGTTATTGTATTGGAAGTTAAGCCTTCGTAAGTAGCTTCAAAATTATAAGTGCCATCAGCAGTAAATGGATAGGGATTGGCTGTAGTAACCGTTCCGTTCACAGTCACTTCAGCTTCCGTTGTGACCGTATTATTGAAGTTATCTGTAACAACAAATATGGCAGAGTCTCCATTGTTATAACTATCTTGATCAAAACTTAATTCAATACTCGTAGGTGGAACATCAGTCACAGTAATTGTGAGTGTGTTTGATGTTAAATCTTCATACGTAGCAACCACTTGGTAAGTTCCTTCTAAGTTAAACGAGAAAGGGTTTGAAACAGAAAGGTCATCTACTTTTATAGAGGATAAACTTGTTAAGTCAGTAGAGTTGTTGCCTGTTATGATGAACGCTACTTGAGAACTTGTGTTGACTGTATTAGAAGCTGTTGACAATGTTATTGATGTTACTGCTTCGTTGTCAGACCCAGAACCAGATCCTGTAGGTTCATTACTGTCAGAGCAACTTGTGATTAAAAATCCAAAAAGGATAAATTTAAAAAGATTCAATGTTTTCATAAGTTTTGTTTAATTATTTATTAAAACAAATAAACAAAATAATAATCATAACTCGTAATATTTTAGCTATATAATGACATCTGTTTAAGTTTAAAAATTATAGTTGTGCACTCAAATTCGATTTTTAAGCTTGAAATAAATACTATTTAACAGCCTACTTTGACGTTCTGATTTATTCATAGCATTCACAAATCATTTTTAAAGGAATTTTATTTGAAAGCATTTTACTATCTTTGATATGAATAATATTTACAGATATTATATATAAATTTTTTAGAAGGAACTATATGAAACTATTAGAAGGAAAAACAGCCATTATCACAGGAGCAAGTCGCGGTATTGGAAAAGGAATTGCAACCGTTTTTGCTCAGCATGGCGCAAATGTTGCGTTTACATACAGTGCATCTGTTGAAGCTGCCAACGCTTTAGAAACAGAATTACAAGCTTTTGGAACGACCGTTAAGGGATACCAAAGCAATGCCGCTAATTTTAACGATGCCCAAAAACTTGCAGAAGACGTACTCGCGGATTTTGGAGGGATTGATATTCTTATAAACAACGCCGGGATTACAAAAGACAATCTACTCATGCGAATGGGTGAAGATGATTTTGATAAAGTGATTGAAGTCAACCTAAAGTCTGTTTTTAACATGACTAAAGCGGTACAACGCACGATGTTAAAGCAACGTAAAGGATCTATTATAAACATGAGTTCAGTCGTAGGCGTGAAAGGAAATGCGGGCCAAACCAATTATGCAGCTTCTAAAGCAGGTATTATCGGCTTTTCAAAATCAGTAGCTTTAGAGCTTGGATCAAGAAACATTAGAAGTAACGTGATTGCACCAGGATTTATTGAAACGGAAATGACGGCTAAATTAGACGAAGCAACCGTAGCAGGATGGCGTGCTGGAATTCCTTTAAAACGAGGCGGTTCACCTGAAGATATTGCCAATGCATGCGTATTTCTCGCCAGTGATTTATCAAGTTACATCACTGGACAAACAATCAACGTCGATGGTGGCATGCTCACTTAATACCTTATATAAGTAGCTGTTCGCAGCTCATTTAATTATATGCCCACACAAACAATTTTATACATTATTGGATCTGGAATTTTAGCGCTATTCATAGCGCTTTTTCAGTATGTATATAAATCCAAACGAAATCGGCTTCATTGGGGTTTAGCAGGAGTGAGGTTCATTTCGGTTTTTTCATTATTACTTCTTGTCATTAACCCAAAGTTTGAAACAAAAGAAAGTAAAATAATTAAACCTGTACTTGCAGTTCTGGTTGATAATTCTCAATCTGTCAATTACTTAAATAAAGACAGTGTTGCTTCTGAGGCGGTTCAAACCCTCTTGAGAAATACTGAAATTACTTCTAAATACGATGTTAAAGTGTATCCGTTTGGGACGCAGATCAATCAAAACCCCGAGCTCACTTTTGAGGATAAACAAACAAATATCACAAAGAGCATTCAAGATATTGAATCTCTTTACGAATCTGAATTAGCCCCCATTGTTTTAATTTCCGATGGGAATCAAACTATTGGTGACGCTTATGAATTTGCTTCTAAACAGTTTGAACAAGTTGTGTTTCCTCTTATATTGGGTGACAGTATTTACCATACGGATTTGAAAATTCAACAAATTAACGTCAATAAATATACCTATCTAAACAACAAATTCCCTGTTGAAATTATCGCTTCTTACACTGGAAACACAACTGTACAGTCGGAATTAAGAATTGAATCCCGCGGACGAATTATTCATAAAGAACGTGTTCGGTTTTCAGCAGCACAAAATTCAATCATTTTAACTCCCAAAATCACATCTAAGAAAGTAGGAGTACAGCGATACAAAGTTAGTTTAACACCCATTGAGAACGAAAAAAATAAGATTAACAATCAAAAGTCTTTTGCAATAGAAACGATTGACGAATTCACGAATATTGCGTTAGTAACCTCTTTGTCCCATCCCGATTTGGGGGCATTAAAAACTGCGATTGAAACCAACAAACAACGGCTTGTAAAAATCTGTTCGCCAATAGAGTATTTAGAAACGAATGACAACTATGGTCTTGCAATTTTATACCAACCCAATCAAAGTTTTAGAGCTGTCTTTGACCTTATCGAAAAGAGAAAATTAAACACCTTTATTATAGGGGGCAACCAAACACAATGGGCGTATTTGAATTCCATTCAATCTAATTTTAAGCAAGAAATTACGGGGCAGACTGAAAATTATCAAGGGGTCGTTAATTCAAGTTTTAATAATTTTTCTGTAGATGATTTCACATTTAATACGTATCCTCCTTTGACCACGGAATTTGGAAGCATCGCACTAAATGTTCCTCACGAAACTTTGTTATTTAAATCGATTAATGGAACGATGACTAAAGAACCCTTGTGGTTCACTTACGAAAACAACTCCCAAAGAACAGCTGTACTCTTAGCAGAAAATTTGTGGAAATGGCGCATGCATTCCTTCCGTGAAGATCAAAATTTTAAATCATTTGATTCGTTTATGGCGAAATTGATTCAGTATTTAAACATCAAAAATCAAAACACACGCCTGCTCGTCAACTATGAATCTATTTATGATGGGAGTCAACCTTTAGAAATATCGGCACAATTTTTTAATAAAAATTACGAGCCAGATCCCAATGCAGTATTAGTTATTGATCTAAAAAATAATGCTACAGGACAACAATTAGAGTATCCTATGATAGCGGTTCAAAATAGTTACACTGTAAATATAAACGCTTTAGAGCCTGGTAATTATTCCTTTGAGGTTACTGCTGATAACGGCACTCATCGTTCTTATGGGGAAATTGAAATCTTAGATTTTAATATCGAACAACAATTCATAAATGCCAATGTTCAGCAACTCGAACAACTTGCGGTCAATACAGAAGGGACGGCTTTTTTTGATACTCAAACCGACGAATTAATGGCGCAGTTAATTTCTGACAATCGCTTTTCAAGTATTCAGAAATTCACTAAAAAAACAGTACCTTTGATTGGTATAAAATTCTGGTTGTTATTACTTTTATCAAGTCTAGCAATCGAATGGTTCATCAGAAAATACAACGGACTTATTTAATAATTTAAAACAAACAAAATGCAAAAATTTCCTAAAATTGGACTCCCAGTTATCTTTATAATTGGTGCTATTATTCTTTTAATATCAAAATCTGCGGTGACCATCGGACCTGGAGAAGGAGGCGTCTTATTTGAGCGTTTCGGAGATGGAATCCAAACGGACAAAACATATGGCGAAGGCTTTCAAATTGTAGCACCTTGGAACAGTATGTTAATCCATAAAGTAAGACAACAATCCATCTCTGATGAAATGAATGTTTTATCTGTAAACGGATTAGAAGTTAAAGTAAACGGAACCATATGGTACGAGCCAGAATTTAAAAACCTTGGAAGCCTTATCAAAACTAAAGGGGAGGATTACGAGAACGAACTTTTAGGCCCTGCGGTCAATGCAGCAGCAAGAAGTGTTGTAGGTCGTTATACGCCAGAACAACTGTACTCTAGTAAACGTGATGTGATCGAACAAGAAATTCTTGACGAAGTCGTAAACTTATTAGACGGTCAATTTTTAAATGTAAAGCGTGTTTTAGTAGAAGATGTAAAACTTCCAAACACCATCAAAAATGCGATTGAGAGTAAATTAAAGCAAGAGCAAGAATCTTTAGAATATGAATTTAGATTAGTGACTGCAGATAAAGAAGCTCAAAAAGTACGTATTGAAGCACAAGGTAAAGCAGATGCAAACAAAATTTTAAGTGCATCTCTGAACGATCGCATCTTACAAGATAAAGGAATTGAAGCGACTGTAAAGTTGTCTGAATCTCCAAATACTAAAGTGATTGTCATTGGATCTGGAAAAAATGGATTGCCAATTATTTTAGGGAACCAGTAAATTTTAATTAATAGCTTGATTTATACACCCTATTTTATTAAATCAATAATTCTTAAAAATAAGTTAGGTTTACACTGATTATTTTTTGAATATTTGTTTTCAATATAATTACAATGAAATTATTTTTAGTCATCCATCACCATCATATTTTAACTGGCCATCAAGCGAGGTAAAGTTGTGTAGGATACTATTATAAACTATATACTGACCCGTTTGAGAAATCAAGCGGGTCTTTTTTTTTACTAAATTAATAAAGAATGAATACTTTAAAAATTGCAGTGCAAAAGTCAGGACGCCTCAAAGACGATTCCATGAAACTTTTGAAAGATATTGGAATCTCCATTGATAATGGAAAAGACCAACTCAAAGCAACGGCTACTAATTTCCCTGTCGAAGTCTTTTACCTCCGTAATGGGGATATTCCACAATACTTAAAAGATGGGGTTGTAGATGCCGCTATTATTGGAAACAATGTTCTTGTCGAAAAAGGAAACTCCATAGAATATATTTCGAAGTTAGGATTTTCAAAATGCCGAGTTTCAATTGCCGTTCCAAAAAACATGGCATACAAATCACTCGAAGATTTGAACGGCAAACAAATTGCCACCTCTTATCCCAATACCGTCAATGCCTTTTTAGAAAAAAACAATATTAGAGCGAGCATCCATGTCATTAATGGCTCTGTTGAAATCGCACCCAATATCGGATTGGCAGAAGCCATCGTAGATATCGTTTCTACAGGGGGGACTTTGTTTAAAAACAATCTAGTAGAGAAAGAAGTGATTCTAAAATCGGAAGCCGTTTTGGCAGTCTCTCCAACAATTTCTGTCCCTCAAAAAGCGATTTTAGATAAAATAAAATTTAGGATTGAAGCAGTGCTCAAAGGACAATCGTCCAAATATGTATTGCTCAACGCTCCAAATGACAGTTTAGAAGCCATTATCAACCTCTTACCGGGAATGAAAAGTCCAACCGTACTTCCATTAGCAGAATCGGGGTGGAGCTCCGTACACAGTGTGATTGATAAGAACCAATTCTGGGACATCATCGACGATTTGAAAGCCTTAGGTGCGCAAGGCATCCTTATATGTCCAATCGAAAAAATGGTACTCTAATGAAGTCTTTAATTAAATATCCAGCGCGATCCATTTGGGAAGCAATTCTCCAACGTCCCACACAATCCGTAGAGGCCATTGAAACCATTGTAAACGAGGTCTTTTTAGCTGTCAAACAAGAAGGCGATACGGCGATTGCGCAGTACACAAAACGATTTGATAAGGTAGATTTAAAAACTCTTTTTGTGTCTCAAGAAGAAATTGAGACTGCATCAGCTTTGGTTTCAAAAGATTTGAAAATAGCCATTCAACAAGCCAAGTCCAATATTGAAGTCTTTCACAACGCCCAAAAAACAATGAAAGTGGATGTAGAAACACAACCTGGCGTTCGGTGTTGGCAAGAAAAACGCCCGATAGAAACCGTAGGTTTGTACATTCCTGGTGGAACGGCACCCTTGTTTTCAACAGTATTGATGCTTGCCGTACCGGCGACCCTTGCAGGTTGTAAAAATAGTGTGTTATGTACGCCTCCAAATGCTGAAGGAGCGATTGCCAACGAAATTCTATACACAGCCGCTTTGTGTGGTATTACAACAATCATCAAAGTAGGAGGGATTCAAGCCATTGCAGGATTGACGTTTGGAACATCGAGCATCCCTAAAGTGTCTAAAATATTTGGTCCAGGCAATCAATATGTCACTGTTGCGAAGCAATTGGCGACCAAGTTTGGCGTGGCGATCGATATGCCAGCAGGACCCAGTGAACTTCTGATTATGGCAGATAAAAATGCCAACCCTGCTTTTATCGCTTCGGATTTATTAAGTCAAGCAGAACACGGCGTTGACAGTCAAGTTGTTTTAGTGTCAACTGATGAGAAACTACTTTTAGAAACGGCCGATCAAATACGCATTCAAACGCAGCTTTTAGATCGTAAATCGATCCTAGAAAAAGCTCTTGAAAATAAGAAGTTGATTTTAGTCGCCTCCGATCAAGAAGCGGTTGATTTAATTAATTTTTATGGACCAGAACATTATATCATTTGTACTGAAAACAATTCCTTTTTTGTTGATAATGTCATCAATGCAGGCTCTGTATTCATCGGTGAATATACGCCGGAAAGTGCTGGCGATTATGCATCTGGAACCAATCACACCTTGCCAACAAATGGCTATGCAAAAGCATATTCAGGAGTGAATTTAGATAGTTTTTTGAAAAACATCACCTTTCAAGAAATTACCAAAGAGGGTTTATTAAACATCGGAAACACCATCGAACTTATGGCGGAAGCTGAAGGACTGATGGCACACAAAAACGCGGTCACAATTCGATTAAAATCTATAGAAGATGGATCTAAATAAATTAGTTCGAAAGAACATACAACAGATGAAACCCTATTCGTCTGCACGTGATGAATATAAAGACTTACAAACGGATATGGTGTTTTTGGATGCCAATGAAAATCCTTTTGACAGTACTTTAAATCGATATCCAGATCCTCAGCAAACGGCTTTGAAAGCGCTCATTTCAAAACAAAAAGAAGTGGCCGCTAATCAAATTCTTTTGGGGAATGGTAGCGATGAAGTCTTGGATTTAATTTTCAGAGCCTTTTGTGAACCCAATCAAGACAGTATTCTCACATTGCCTCCGACTTATGGGATGTACGAAGTCTTGGCGAATTTGAATGCCATTGAAAATATTCAAGTGCCCTTAACCTCAGATTTTCAATTAGAGGTTGATTCGGTTCTAGAAAACATAAAACCAAATACTAAATTATTGTTCGTCTGTTCGCCGAATAATCCCTCTGGAAATAGCGTCGATCGTACCGCAGTAGAACGTCTTTTAAGCACGTTTAAAGGACTGGTCGTCATCGATGAAGCCTATATTGATTTTACAGAAAAAAGCAGTTGGACACAATGGCTGAATGCGTATCCAAATTTAATAGTCACACAAACCCTTTCTAAAGCTTATGGTTTGGCGGGGATTCGGTTGGGAATTTGTTATGCCTCTAAAGAAATTATTGCGGTATTAAACAAAATCAAGCCGCCGTATAATATCAATACACTTACGCAAGAAGCAGCGATCAAAGCACTTCAAAATAAGGACGTAGTTACAGATCAAATCGCCCGTATTTTAAAAGAACGCAAGAGATTAAAAAAAGCATTTGAAGCTTTTTCCTTTATTGAAAAAATATACCCTTCCGAAGCAAATTTCATCTTAATCAAAGTGGACGATGCCAACAAACGCTACGATGAATTGATTAAAAACGGGATCGTGGTCAGAAACCGAAGCTCACAATTGCATTGTAAAAATTGCTTAAGAATCACCGTAGGGACACCTTCTGAAAACACACAATTATTAACCTTATTAAAGACTCTAAAATGAAGCCTGTATTATTTATAGATCGCGATGGAACGATCATCCGTGAACCTGCGGATGAACAAATTGATTCCTTTGATAAATTAGAATTCTACCCTGATGTATTTTCTAATTTAAAAAAGATATGTCAAGAACTGGATTTTGAAATCGTGATGATTACCAATCAAGATGGTTTGGGAACGGAAGTATATCCAGAAAGCACGTTTTGGCCGGTTCATAATTTCATCCTTGATACCTTTAAAAACGAAGGCATTGTTTTTGAAAAACAATTCATCGACCGTACTTTTGCAAAAGACAATGCACCAACACGCAAGCCGCAAACGGGTTTGTTAACGGAATACTTTTCAGAAGCTTACGATTTAGAAAATTCTTTTGTGATTGGGGATCGTCTTACAGATATAGAACTGGCGAAAAACTTAGGATGTAAAGGCATTTTTATCAATGACGAAACGCATTTAGGTGAAAATGAAATCTCTGTCAAACAAGAGGAATTAACACCTTTTATCGCTCTAGAAACAAACCGTTGGGAAGCCATTTATGAATTCCTTAAAGCGAAGCAACGCGTGGAGTCCATTGTGAGAAATACCAACGAAACAAAGATTGCGATTACTTTAAATTTAGACGGTACAGGGCAAAGTCAAATTGACACCGGAATTCCTTTTTTTGATCACATGTTGGATCAAATCGCGCGGCACGGTCAAATGGATTTAGATATTAAAGTGAAAGGCGATTTAGAAGTTGATGAACACCACACCATCGAAGATACGGCGATTGCACTCGGGAATTTATTTCACACCGCCTTGGGCTCAAAATTAGGTATTGAACGCTATGGCTTTTGCTTGCCAATGGACGATTGTTTGGCACAAGTTGCCATTGATTTTGGGGGCAGAAACTGGCTCGTTTGGAAAGCAGATTTTAAACGTGAATACGTCGGTAAAATGCCAACGGAAATGTTTATGCACTTCTTTAAATCCTTTACGGATGGGGCGAAGTGTAATTTAAACATCAAAGCTGATGGGAGCAACGAACATCACAAAATAGAGGCGATTTTTAAGGCGTTTGCAAAAGCGATCAAAATGGCGGTCAAACGCGATGTAAACAAAATGATTTTACCATCAACCAAAGGAACTTTAGAATAAATGAATGTCATTATAATTGATTACGGAGCCGGGAATATTCAGAGCATTCAATTTGCGTTTCAGCGTTTGGGCGTTCATGCCAAGCTTTCGAATTCTGTAGAGGAAATTTTAAGTGCGGATAAGGTTATTTTCCCTGGTGTTGGCGAAGCCAGTCAAGCGATGCAAATGTTGAAGAAATCAAAATTAGACCTCTTAATTCCAAACCTCAAACAAGAGGTGCTGGGAATTTGTTTGGGAATGCAATTGTTATGCAATCATACTGAAGAAAGTAATACCAAAGGGCTTGGAGTATTTGATGTGGATGTGAAACAGTTTTCAAATACTGTGAAAGTCCCACATATGGGATGGAATACAATTCAGAATTTGCAGTCAGATTTATTGAAAGGGATTCCTGAAAACAGTTTTATGTACTCTGTTCATAGTTATTACGCCAGTATTGGAAAGCAAACCATCGCATCCTCGGAATATGAACTTGATTTTTCGGCGGCTTTGCAATCTGATAATTTTTATGGGGTTCAATTTCACCCTGAAAAAAGCAGTAAAGACGGGGCTCAATTATTACAAAATTTTTTAAACTTATAGTATGCGAATTATACCTGCAATAGACCTGATCAACGGGCAATGTGTACGCCTGACTAAAGGCGATTATAGCACTAAAAAAGTCTATAATGAAAACCCTTTAGAAGTTGCTAAAATGTTTGAAGATGTCGGTGTCGAACATCTACATGTGGTGGATTTGGATGGTGCCAAAGCACAGCACATCATCAATCATAAAATTTTAGAATCCATTGCAACTAAAACAAATTTAAAGGTTGATTTTGGTGGGGGCTTAAAATCTGACAAAGATTTAAAAATCGCCTTTGATTCTGGCGCACACCAGATCACAGGGGGTAGTATTGCCGTCAAAAATCCTTCGCTATTTTTAAATTGGTTAGAAACTTATGGTGCTGATAAAATTATTTTAGGTGCGGATTGTTTGGATCAAAAAATTGCAATTCAAGGTTGGCAGGAGGAAAGTGACAAAGAAGTCCTCAGTTTTATAAAGGACTATGTGACAAAAGGCATTTCTTATGTGATCTGTACTGACATTGCGAAAGATGGGATGTTACAAGGACCTTCATTTGATTTATACGAAACGATTTTATCCACAGTGAATCCTGTAAAACTAATTGCTTCGGGGGGTATTTCACACTTTGATGAGTTGCCTAAATTAGCCGATTTAGGCTGTGAAGGTGTCATTATTGGAAAAGCCATTTACGAAGGGAATATCAGTTTAAAACAATTAGAAACCTATCAACTCAACCGTTCATAATTATGTTAGCAAAACGAATTATTCCATGCTTAGATATTAAAAATGGACGAACTGTGAAAGGGGTAAATTTTTTAAACCTCAGAGATGCAGGCGATCCGGTAGCCTTGGCAAAACAATATGCTGAGAACGGCGCGGATGAACTGGTGTTTTTAGATATTTCAGCGACCTTAGAATCACGCTCGACCACCATAGAAATGGTTCGGAATGTGGCAGAACAAATAGACATCCCTTTTACTGTTGGCGGCGGTGTGAGTACCAAAGAAGGGGTTGAAACACTCCTAAAATCAGGAGCTGATAAAGTAGGTGTGAATTCTGCCGCTATCAAACGACCAGAGTTGATTAACGAACTTTCAAATGCTTTTGGAAATCAATGTATTGTGGTGGCTATTGATGCTAAGGAAGTGGACGGTAAATGGCTGGTGCATTTGGCAGGTGGAACGATCCCAACAGATTTGGATTTATTTGAATGGGCCAAAGAGGTGGAAAGCCGTGGCGCTGGTGAAATCTTATTTACCTCAATGAATAATGATGGAGTTAAAACAGGTTTTGCAAATGAAGCCTTAGCGCAATTGTCAGAAACGGTCAATATTCCGATTATTGCTTCTGGAGGTGCTGGAACGATGCAGCATTTTGTGGAGGTGTTTAAAGAAGGAAAAGCAGATGCTGCCTTGGCAGCCAGTGTATTTCATTTCGGTGAAATTGCGATAAACGATTTAAAAAAAGAATTACAAACAAATCAAATTAACATACGACTCTAATGGACATCAAGTATAACAGTGACGGGTTAATTCCTGCAATTATTCAAGACGCAACCACGAAAACCGTTTTAATGCTCGGCTATATGAATGCTGAAGCGGTTGCCAAAACTTTGGAAACAAATAAGGTGACTTTTTTTAGTCGCAGTAAACAACGCCTTTGGACAAAAGGGGAGGAGAGTGGAAATTTTCTAAGCTTCAAAAGTTTACAGAATGATTGTGATAAGGACACTTTGTTAATCCAAGCTACGCCACAAGGACCAACTTGTCACAAAGGATCTGATACCTGTTGGGGAGAATCCAATAACGAATCTTATGGGTTTTTATCGGAACTCGAAACGATCATCACGGATCGGAAAGAGAATGCTTCCTCAGAAACATCCTATGTCTCTGAATTGTTTGAAAAGGGTCTTAATAAAATAGCTCAAAAAGTAGGCGAGGAGGCTGTTGAAGTTGTGATTGAAGCGAAAGATGAAAACGATGATTTGTTTTTAAATGAGAGTGCGGATTTGTTATTTCATTATTTGATTTTATTGCAAGCAAAAGGGTTCAAACTCGATGCGGTCATAGAAGTTCTAAAATCCAGACATTAATTTTGTAACTGTTTATAAAATTACGACCTTGTAAAGATGTTGCAAAAGCGTTATTTTTATGTAGTAAAAGTTCAATTTTTAGGGTACCGTTTTCATGGGTGGCAAAAACAGCCGAACACCAAAACAGTACATCTGATGATCGATCGTACATTGAAGTTCATTCTGGAAGATCAAAAATTCAAAACACTAGGAGCGGGGCGCACCGACGCCATGGTGTCTGCCAGTGAGGCTGCATTTGAATTGTTTTTAGATGGACAGCCTTTAGAAGATTTAACGGCATTTTTAGAATTGTTCAATCAAAATCTTCCTCAAGATATCCGCGCTTTAAGTATCACAGAAGTGGATGCTAAATTTAACATCATTCAGGATTCAAAATTAAAAGAATACCATTATGTGTTTGCGCAGGGCGCTAAGTTTCATCCGTTTGCGGCTCCGATTATGACTACCATTTTAGATTCTTTGGATATCGAACTGATGAAAAAAGGGGCGCAGCTTTTTGAAGGACAAAACAATTATAAAACCTATTGTTATAAACCCACGAATGAAGGGGTGTATGATCGAGAACTCATCTGTTGTGAGCTTATAGAAAACACCTTATATACGGCCAGTTTTTTTCCAGAGAAAAGTTATGTTTTAAAAGTGATTGGAAAGGGATTTGGACGGCATCAAATACGATTGATGATGGGCGCTTTGATCAAATTAGGACGAGGAGAGATTGATTTGGAGTATATAAAAAACAGTTTAAAACCCGAGAGTCAAGAAGTGATGGATTATATCGCGCCCGCTTCGGGTTTGATTTTACATAAGATTGAATTTTAAAAATATAAGACATGATCTCTAAAGATGTATTTAGTTTCTTAAAAACATTACAAAAAAACAATAACCGCGATTGGTTTCACGAACATAAAGCGGCATTTAAAGAAGTGGAATTGGGAGTGAAGCAGTTTTATGCTCAATTATTTGAGCAGCTAAATACGGTGGATTCTATTGATACGTTTAAAGTTTTTCGCATCTATAGAGATGTCCGATTTTCAAAAAATAAATTGCCCTACAAAGCTCATTTTAGCGGCAGTTTTCATCGAACTAAACCAGAATTAAGAGGTGGGTATTATTTACATCTGGCACCACAAAACGAGAGTTTTATTGCCACGGGGTTTTGGGATCCGAATAAAGAAGATCTTCTTAGAATTCGGAAAGAATTTCAAATGGATTCAGAAGAAATTCGTGCGTTGATGGAAGCTCCTAAATTTAAAAATGTGTGGGGAACAATGCAAGGAGACGAGTTAAAGTCTGCGCCGAGAGGGTTTGATAAGTTGGATCCAAACATTGATTTGATCCGTAGAAAACAATTTATTTTCACTAAAAAATATTCTGACAAAGAAGTGCTATCAAAGAATTTTGAAGAAGATGTAATCGAAAATTTTAAAGTCATTCGACCTTATTTTGACTATATGAGTTCTGTGTTGACTACCAATTTAAATGGAGAATCTACGCTGTAGGTCCCATTTTTGAGAGTAATTGAACATGACTGATGAGGCGCTCTTTAATAATTCCCGTCATGCGTTTATTTAAGGCGGATGCATTGGGGATGTACTGATTGTATTCTTCCACGGTAAACAATCCCACAACCATGTCTTTTAGACTGTTTCTAAACCTGCTATCTTTTGCAATGGCGTTTTCTATGTAGGTTATTTTTTTCTCGGCTGACAAGTCAAAAAATACGTTTTTATATTTGTTTGAGAAATTCAAAAAAGCGGCAAGTAATAGATCGTTTTGAAACTTGATTATAGGTCTTAAAACGCTGTTTTGAAAGTATTCTTCAGAAGACATTTCTGATTTAATGGTGTTGGATATACGATCCAAACGGATGGCATTTAAACTTGAATTTCTAGATTGCATTGGTTATTTTTTTAAAGCTGTAAACACAGGCGTTTCTGAAATTTCCAAATCAAAATCGTTGACAGATGCTATCATATGATCAAAAACATCTGCAATGATAAACTCGTAATTTGCCCAGCGTTTATCACTGCTAAATGCATAGATTTCAATCGGTAAACCTTGAGCAGAGGGTTGCAGTTGGCGCACCATAATCATCATGTCTTTATTGATCGCAGAATGCTGTTCGATAAAGGTTTCCATATATTTTCTAAAAACCCCAATATTGGTCAGATTTCTACCGTTGATCAAAAGCGATTTATCAACCGCATGCGTTTCGTTATAAGTATTGATATCTTCTGAACGATTTAAAATATACTCCGAAATAAGTTGAATTTTAGAGATTTTAAGAATATCGGCTTGCGTCAAATTCTTGACACTCTGCATTCGAATGTTTAAAGAGCGCTTGATGCGTCTTCCTTTAGATTCGTCCATTCCACGCCAGTTTTTAAACGAATCGGAAATGAGGGCATAAGTAGGGATGGTGGTGATGGTATTGTCAAAATTCTGAACCTTTACAGTTGCTAAGTTAATTTCAATCACATCGCCATCGGCACCAAATTTCTCAAAGGAGATCCAATCACCAATACGAACCATGTCGTTAATGGACACTTGAATACTGGCTACAAACCCTAGAATGGTATCTCTAAACACCAAAATAATAATGGCTGAAATGGTTCCTAATCCCGCAATAAATTCTAAAAATGAGATTCCTGAGACTATGGCAACAGTTGCAAAAACACCCGTAAGCCATACAAAAATCATAAATACCTGAATGTAACTATCAACAGGTTTGTCTTTAAGAAAACTCAGGGTTTTAAAATATATTTTTAAAGAGTTGAGAACATTTCTTAACCCCCAAATCGTAAGGGCAATTCCGACTACTAAGATTGTTTTTTCAATAAATCCTTGTAATTTTTCGAAATCATAAAATAAATTAGGAATGAGTTTGTAGGTAAGTATGAAAGGAACAATTTGAGCCATACTACTAGGAACTCTATTGGCAAGCATGATGTCATCAAAATCCGTTTTGGATTTGTGAGCGATTTTCGTAAAGGTCGCACGAATAATTTTTTTCAGGATCAGATCAATGATATAGATGAGAATCGTTAATCCTATAAATAAAATCGTAATACTTAGATTTGTTGCAACATTTGCGGGCAAGCCCCAAGAGGTTAATAATTGAACTATTAATTCGATAATATGTTTCATGTGTCTTTTTTATTGTTTTTTAACGGTCACTTGTTACATCCATTTAATCATTTTCTAAAACGTCAAATTTTCGTTATGGATTTTTTTTTGTGTTATGCTAATTTTCTAAGTTTGTGTTCAACGATAAACGTTCCAAAAGGAACGATGGATGCTAAGGCAATTAAAATAAAATGTTTTTTGAACCATGGATGGTCAAACCGTAAGACAATTATAAATGCGATATATGCCATGAATAAAAACCCGTGTGGCATTCCAAGCATTTTAACAAGTGTGACGTCATTGCCAAAATATTTTAAGGGCACGCCAATAAATAGTAATAGTATATAGGATAAGCCTTCTAAAAAGGCAATGATTCGAAATATGGTTAGTGTTTTCATTTGTATGGTTTATGAATGGTGTAAAATTAATGAAGTTTAAAAGAATATAGGGTATCGGATGTTGAAATTATCTATTTTACATAATATAAATTATAGTACATTTTATATATAGGTTTATCCTGTGGATGAAGCTATATATAAATAAATGCGTGTTGGGGAAATTATGATGTTTAAATGACGCATACGAAGTATTTGTACAGAACTATTAAATAGCTGAAATAGATTCAATTACGCCCAATGCTGCCCTTTCGCCAGAAATCATGGCGGCATTTAAGGACGCATTTAATTGCGTATCTCCAGCTAAAAAAAGTCCGTTTGTTAAACGTGTTTCAGAAGGCATCATCTCGTATTTCAAATCTTCTAATTTTGGCAGCGCCATCGGGATACTGTACAGTTTAATGAAGTTAGTTGTTGTAATCCCACACAGCTCTTTTAGCTCTGTTTGAACCGCTTCGACAAGGGATTCGTTAGAAAGACCTTGATCGTCTATGACTGTGACCGAAAGCAACTCATTCTTGGGTCTTATAGCACATTCTAAACTACTGTTGTAAAAGATGTTATTTATGAAGGTTCCCGATTTAGGAATGAGCCCAATTAGCTTTTTATCAATAACCCGTGTTTCCGTTTCAAAATACAAGGTTGTGCAGGATTTCCACTCTGTAGATTGATTTTTTAAATTAGGAATTAAACCACTCGCTTCAGTAGCAATGATTGTATAATCGCTTTCTAATTTTGTATCATCATCAAGCGTAATCTCTCCATCTTTTAACACGGTTACTTTCGTGTTATATTTAAAAGTTGTGGTCTTTAAATTATTTAATAATTGTTTTGGTATTGCCTCAATACCCGCTTTTGGAACCGTTGCATCGCCTTCTCCAAACATCTTATATACAAATTCAAACATTCTACTCGATGTTTCAAGTTGTGTCTCAAGAAAAATACCGCTAAAAAAAGGTTTAAAAAAATCAGTAATTATTTCTTTTGAAAAACCAAAATTTATCAAATAGTCTAAGGTCGATTGTTCTTTTTCAGAAAATATGTCAGACATCTTTTTCTTCTTTAACTTTTGGTTCAGTTGTAGGATTTTAAGTTTATCAGAAAAATTCCCGATTCCAGAGAAAAGTGTGGGAAACAATAACGAAAGGTTCCTTAAAGGATCGCCTATTATCTGTTGATCATTTGATTTAAAAATGGAAGCACCTGGTAAAAATGGCTGCAATTCTAAAACCTCATAATCAAGATGTTTTTGAACTGCTGGATACGCCGTGAGCAGTACTTGAAATCCATGGTCCAATTGATACCCATTTACAATATCTGTTTTGACACGCCCTCCTACCCGATCTGTTGCTTCAATAATCACAGGATGATAGCCGTAATTCTCTAAAACTCTGGCGGCGATAAGCCCACTTACGCCAGCACCAATAATATGTATCTTATAATCATTTTTCGTCATAATTCTTTTGTAATTACTAATTATCATCTCGCATTCACATGCGTTTGTAGCAAACGATTCTTTTCTTTTTGTACAGCGGGATGCTTTTTATGTCCCCAAATCTTATCTCTTGCCAATCGTGCACTTTCTTGTAAATCAACAATTGGAAGTGGATAATGCTCACCAATAACAACTCCACAAAACGTCTGCTCCATAGCGGTCATATTCCAAGGTTCGTGAATGTGAGCTACGGGAACATCACTCAGCTCTGGAATCCATTTTTTAATAAAGACACCTTCAGGGTCGTGTTCCTGAGAATTTTTCACAGGATTGTACAAGCGAACCGTATTAATCCCTGTCGTCCCTGCCTGCATCTGAAACTGCGGATAGTGTATGCCCGGTTCATAATCTAAAAACTGTCGGGCTAAATGGTAAGTGCCATCTCGCCAATCTTGATCTAGATTCAACGTTAAAAAAGAAACGACCATGGCACGCATTCTAAAGTTAATCCACCCGGTGTTTTCTACAGCGCGCATACACGCATCGATCAACGGAAAACCTGTAGAACCTGTTTTCCAAGCTTTGATAAAAGCATCGTTTTTTTCGTGCCCTAAAAGCTCATACCCCTTGTTGATACATTCCGTTTCATAACGGCACTCCACTTCAAACTTCTGAATAAAATGACAATGCCAATGCAATCTGGTTAGCATCGCCGAAAAAGCCTTGCTGTTTCTAGTACCATTAGGATGTGTTCCTATAAAATGAAAGGCTTGTTTGATACTCATATTCCCCCAAGCAAAGTAAGGTGACAAGCGACTGCAAGACGTCCTGCTTTCTGTAGGTTTCGAGATATGTCTCTGATAATTAAACCCACGTTGGTTGGTAAATGATTTCAAATACCGCCACGCATTTTGCTCTCCTGCTGGCTGATACTGTTTCGGATAGTCTTTTAATTGAGATTCTAATTTTTCAGGCAGTAAGAAAGAATGCTTTAAGGCTTCTTCTTTGGATACAGAATAGCTATTTTGAAGTACCGGTTTATGCATTGTGATGTGCCACTGCTTGTTCCAATCTTCTCTATTTTTAATACCTCGTAGAATACCATCCCGTTGCGATTCTTGCCAATGAATTTGATGTTGCTTACAAAAAACGTTGATTTGTTTGTCTCGCTCCCAAGTCCCTTGAGTGCCACTTTCGCGATAACTGAAAACAGTTTGTATATCAAAGCATTCTTTAAGATGTTCAAATATATCGATGGCTTCTCCATAAAAGACATCCACCCTCCTATTAAATGCTGCCAGCGTTTTATTTAGTGCTACAATAGAATGGTACACAAACTGCAAATGCCGTGGACTGGTATCTGGATATTCAATTCTAGAGGGTTCAAATACATAAACAATACGATATGGAATACCCGCCCGTTCTGCCTTTAATAAGGGCAAGTGATCTTGGGATCGAATGTCCCGTTTTAACCAAACAATATTTACAACCTGTTTATTCAATATGTAAGCTGTTTTTTACATTTTTTCCAAAAAGAAAAGAAGGACGGAAAATAACCAGTCACATCAAACATCCAATCTCTTGATTCTTCAGTGCCTTGATAGTGTTGATTTAATGGGTGTTCTTTAAAATGGATATTTGTGAACTTATAATCTGTAACTAGGTCCTTAAATTCTCCAACATAAATTTGAATTCCATCTATGTTTTCTTTTGAGATATTTAGGATGAAATCAATTGTTTTTTGAGATACGGGATAGGCCTTAAAATGGGACGGCTCTAAGAGTAATATCCTATTGGCTGAGATATCATTTTTCCAAAGGGGATCCAAATTATAAAAATTATAGATGCAAGTTGGAAGTGCACTGTCAATTTCAAATGCGTTTTGCTTTGGCAACTGAGTTTTTAACTTAATTTCAGGCGTATCCTTTAAAACCTCTGGAATTTGCATCGAAGCAAATGCTTCATAAGGCACATCTAAAAAGGTGTTTTTTTGGGTTGTAAAACAGTATTTATTAATATTATCTTGATTGGCTACATACTTTTTGTTGGCATTCGCACCAGAAACCCACTGCCAACTTAAGGCATTACTCGCCCAATCGGCATCCAATAAATGGTAATACATCCAATGTGCAGGAACTTTCCAATGACTGTGTCCCATGTTACACGCAACAGCAGCTGTATACATTCGTAAGTGATTGTGCATATACCCTGTTTTATAAAGTGTATCAATGCCACTGTCTAGCGCTTCAACTCCTGTAGTGGCGTCTACAATAGATTTTGAAATAGAGTGGTTAGAAACGGGGTTTTGAGGGTGTTTCAAATCTTCATTTATGGCATCGCCTTTTGCAATCCAAACCTGTTGCCAATAATCTCTCCATGCCAATTCTTGAATAAATTTTTCAATTTGTGCCGGCTTATAGCCTTTTTTTAAAACTTCAGAAAGTATAAATTTAGTTGAAATAATACCTCTTGATATATAAGGAGATAAGTGCGTGATCGCCCCATTTATGTAGTTGCGTGTTGAACTGTACTTTACAGGGTCTATAGCACGAACTCGCTGAAGAATTTCAGCATAAGACAAAGGAAACATTGTATCTTCTTGGTTAAATAATTCCATTTAATTTATAGGTATTTGTGATATTTAAAACCCCTTTTTTATATGAGTATTTCATTTGTAATAATAAGTTATAAAGATATAATATGTTTAACTATTTAAATTAAATATGAACGTTAATAATTCATTAATTCCACTACTCAATTAGAGTTGAAAAATCATTATAGATTTTAAAATATACAATTAAGATGCTATTTTCAAGTTATTTAAAAGTTTGTATTTGTGATGAAAACTGTTAAAAGCATATTTAAATTTTGGTTAAAATGTTTATGATTTACTAATGTATACTAAACAAATTTTTGTTAGATTAAAAAAAACAGTAAATTGACTTAAATTAAAAAAAACAAAATGAAAAGAAAGAATTCAATTTTAATAGTAGTAATGATTTTTACATCATTAATTTTTAGTAGCTGTAATACAAGCGTTAAAGGAAATTGGTCTGATTCTGACAAGCAAAAATTTCAAATAGAAATGGAAGCGGTTGAAGAATTATCAGAACTTGGTGAGAACAAAACAAAATGGATTGAATGTTACCTAATTAAATGCGAAGCTAATTTTTCTTCATTTTATCAAGCAGATTCAGATGCAAAAGGATGTGAAAAAATTGCTTTAGAATGTTATGATGAAGTTCTTTCAAATGGAAGTGTTAAAGGAAACTGGTCAGAAATTGACAAGCAAAAATTTCAGTCAGATATGGAAGCGATCGAAGAATTATCAGATCTTGGTGAGAACAAATCAAAATGGATTCAATGTTATCTAAATAAATGTGAAGCTAATTTTTCTTCATATTATCAAGCAGATTCTGATGAAAAAGGATGTGAAAAAATTGCTTTAGAATGCTTTTTGCTTATCGGTATATAATGGTTCATCGTAAATTTTAAAGACTGTTAGTTTTCTTAAAACCAATTGAATTTGTCACTTTTGGACAGCCGAAATCCTATCATAAAATTGAAATTCATCTTTTCAGTTTATTAAGTTTACAGACCGTATATTTGTCCAAATATTTACGAATACATCCTTAACCAGTGATCTCTTAAATTTCTATGCCTTTTAAAAAATTACATTCTGACATTCAAGAGAAACTAGAATCTCTAGACATACGAACCCCGACACCGTTTCAGAGCAGCAGTATTCCCATTATTAAAAGTGGTGTCAATGTTTATTGCACGGCTCCTAAAGACAGCGGAAAAACAACTGCACTTGTATTGACTACCTTACAAAAGTTAAAATGTGAAGCCGTTGGAAATGCGCCTAGAGCCGTTGTTCTTGTAGAAAACAAGGAACGGGCGATGGAATTATACGATATCTTTTTAGCTTATACGAAATACAATTCCTTACGGGTATATGTCGGCCATGAGAATCTGCATATAGACATTCAGAAATCAGAAATATTTGAAGGGACAGACATTCTTATTTCTACTCCCAAAACAATGAATAAATTATTTTTGTTAAATGGCGTCAGTACTGCTCAATTAAAAATAATCAGTATTGATGATGCGGAATTTCTTTCGCAACACTCCTCCTATTCGGCGATTATGTCGATTTCTCAGAGTATACAAAAATGCCAGTATGTTATCTACTCAGAAAAATCAACTTCAATGCTTAAACGTTTTGAATCCTATTTCATGGAACGTTCTAAAATCGTTTCTTTTTAGGAATTAATACCTCACAAAATACACCATTAGAATGATACCTAAACTACATTACATCTCTCAGGGAAATTCGCCCAAAGCACATCTGGATCATATCCAAAATGCGTGTGCGGCTGGTGCTGAATTAGTCGTGCTGGACATTCAAAATAGTTCTGAAAAGAAATTTTTAAAAATAGCGAAACAGGCAAGAGAAATCACGGCTCATTTTCAAACGCGTTTAATCATCAGTACACATTATAAGATTGCAAAAGAAATAAAAGTAGATGGTGTCCATTTAGACAAATCAACGCTCTGCCCTACGGCGCTTAGAAAAGAGCTACTCCCTTGGCAACTGATTGGAGCCACCGCAAATACCTTACAAGACTGTGAAACTCTCATCGAAAAAGAAATCGATTATATATACTTAGCTCCTTTCAAAACAACTGAAGACAACTCAAGCCAAGTTTTAGGCTTGAACGGTTTTACTGCAATAACAGACGCCTTAAAAACCGAAACACCCATTATTGGCGTTGGAGGCATCACTACAATGGATGTTACAGCCATCTTAGAAACTGGAGTTTCAGGAGTGGGCGTTTCTGATGAAATTACACAGGATTTTAATACCATAAAAACATTCAACCAATTACTCACCGCTTCTTCAACAGAAGAACAGCGCCATTCGTTTCAATAAAACATTTTTTTGTCTGGGACATGTTCCTCTCTTTTGTGTTTTTTTCTTTTAATAAGCAAGTTAAGTTAGGCTGTTTAATGTATATTACGTGATATTTATGCTATATAATATCGAGTCCCTCCAATTTAAAACTGAAACTATATACCTTAAAATGTTATAAATCATTCAATATCAAATTTTTAAAACGAGGAACTATGAAGAAGGACAGAAGACAATTTTTAAAAAACACCACACTTGCGGTCATCGCAATGGGTGCATCTCCCTTACTAACAAAGGCTGATACTGGTAAATCTAGAGATCTATCAAATGTAAAACCACAAGAAGCGTGCAACCCGTTAACACAAGATTACTATGGTACGGGGCCATTTTATACGCCCAATGCGCCGATTAGTTCTGATGGTATTATGATGCCAAGTGATGAAGTGGGAGTCCGTTTAAAATTATCGGGAATTATTAAAAATTTAGACTGCACAGAAGTCATTCCTGATACTGTATTGGACTTATGGCATGCCAATGACGCGGGTGCTTACGACAATACAGGTTTCGGCCTGAGACGAAAAATCATATCTAACAGTGCAGGTTTTTATAATTTAGAAACTATTTTACCTGGGAAATACTTGAACGGCAGTAGCTACAGACCCAGTCATATTCATGTGAAGGTGACTACTCCTGGGTTTTCAACATTTACAACTCAACTGTATTTTGAAGGCGATACGAGTATTGCTGGAGACGCCGCTGCGTCCATTACTTCTGGTACTTTTGATGCCACAGATCGTATTATTCCTCTTGTGGATAATGCGGGTGTTTTAGAAGGCACATGGGATGTTATTGTCGATGGAGATGGCATTCTTTCTGCAGATGATTTACACCTCACAAATGGGATGATTTACAACGTGAGCCCCAATCCATTTACAGATCAAGTAACTATTAATTATGGTGTTTTCAAGTCCTCAAAAGCAAGTATAGAAATTTATAATCTGCAAGGGCAACTCGTCGCCAATGTAGAAAATAAACAACTGAATGCAAATAAATATTCAGCCGTTTGGAGACCAGAATCGTTTATGGCTTCTGGACTTTATTTTTGTGTGTTAAAAATTAATGACCTTCAAGTACACTACTTGAAAATTTTAAAGAAATAATAGATTTCGATGCGCCTGCTTATTCGAAATCTTCTTCTATAATATTTGAGACATATATCGATCGTTTTTACAGGAAATCGCATACCTTCGCCGCATGCATTTAGAAAACCCTTACAGCGATCGTTATGATCTGAAACGATTGGCAATTCACCATCCACAGTTACAAGAACACATTGTTTTAAACCCCTCTGGCGAAGAAACGATTGACTTTAGTAATTCAGCCGCGGTTTATGAATTGAATAAAGCCATGCTATTGGCCGACTTTAAAGTGGATAAATATGAATTGCCAATGGGCTATCTCATTCCTCCTGTCCCAGGACGTTTAGAATATTTATTACACATACGTGAGTTTCTTTCAGAACAATTTAATATCGATAAAAACACAAAACTACGAGGGTTGGACATCGGATCTGGTGCGAATGGCATCTATTGTATTTTGGGATTACAACATTTTAATTGGACCATGGTGGGTGCTGAATGTGATGCCAATTCTGTAGAAATTGCAAAGGCTAACATGCAACATACAAAATCATTAAAAAATAAAATTGAAATTCGACACCAAGAAAATAAGAGTTTCCTTTTTAAGAATATAATTAAAACGGATGAACAATTTGATTTCACCGTTTGCAATCCCCCTTTTCATACCTCTAAAGAAGATGCGTTTAGAGGTTCTCAAAGAAAAATCAATAATTTAGGTCGTGAATTTGATAAAAAAGAAATCGCTCTTAATTTTGAAGGCCAAGCCAACGAACTTTGGTGCAATGGTGGCGAAGCCCTTTTTATCAAACGATTGATAAAAGAAAGTACCGCGTTTAAAAATCAAGTGAAAGTATTTTCTACACTGGTTTCAAAAACAGACAGTTTAGCCAGTATTGATAAACAACTCAAAAAAGCAAAAGCGAATTCTTATGTGTTGCCAATGGATTTAGGCAATAAGAAAAGTCGTATTGTATTGTGGTGGTTCGATTCAGGCTTATAAGACCGTTACCCGTACTTTTTTCTTTTTGAGTCTCGTATTGTTTAATTTCTCTACCAAGTCCTCTGCGATCGACTTAGGCACTGCTACAAACGCACAATCTTGTTTTAACTCGATGTTTCCGAGCTGATCCTTTGTAATGTTCCCTTGTTTAAAAAAGAGGCCTGCAATATCACCTTTTGAAATTTTGTCTTTCCGACCACCAGAAATAAACAAAGTTTCCCAAAACTGTGGCTTGCGAACGGATTGTTTTGAGATGTTAACGATTTTAGAATTATGGATGTACGCTGGTAAATCTTCGGAGTCGCCTTTCATTATATACGCTGTTCCTTTAGAATCGACTCTGGCGGCGCGTCCATTTCTGTGAATAAATTCTTCTTTGGCGCGAGGCACTTCAAAATGAATAATAAATTTTAGTTCAGGAATGTCAATACCTCGTGAAGCTAAATCCGTCGCAATGAGAATCTGATTGGTGCCATTTCTAAATTTTATCAAAGAACGCTCTCTTTCTTTTTGCTCCATCCCACCTACAAAACAACTGTGGTTGATCTTATTTTTATCTAAAAAACGACTTACGGAATCAACACTATCTCTTAAATTACAGAATATGATCCCTGTTTGATTGCCAAGATGTCCAACTAAATCCAAAAGCGTTTGTGGTTTGTTTTTAGACGGATAGACCACCGTTTTAATCTCCAGTTTTGAAACTACTTTTTCTTTCAAATAATTGACAGTTGTGGGTTGGTCCAAACGGACAAACCCAGGGATATTAATACTTTGAGTGGCGGATGTTAAAATCCGTTTGTTGATATGTGGCAACTGATGTATGATTTCTTTCATTTCAGCTTCAAAACCATCTTCTAGCGACTTGTCAAATTCGTCTAATATGAGCGTTTTTATGCTCGTTTTAGAAAACCGATCGTTACTAAAATGATCTGCAATCCTTCCGGGCGTACCTATTAAAATAGCGGGTACGTGTTTGATTTCAATTTTATCTTTGGACATCGGACGTCCGCCATAGACGGCATTCACTTTAAATCCAGATCCCATACTGCGCACGACTTGTTCAATTTGTATGGCCAATTCACGCGAGGGCACAATAATCAAAGCTTGCACCTCTTTACTATCGGGATCTAGTAATTTGATAAGTGGCAACAAAAACGCCAATGTTTTACCAGTTCCGGTAGGAGATAATAAGATGGTATTGGTTGTTCTGTCAATCACCGAAATTGCTTCCTCTTGCATTGGATTCAATACATGAATATTTAATTTCGTTAAAATATCTTGTTGTTCTTTAATTGTATTTGCCATAATAATTACTTCTTTTTTGAAACCTAAATTTTTGATTGCGCTGTACTTGTTTGCGCTAGATAATTTGCCAATACTTTTTCGATCAATTCCTCTTTGGTCAAATGGTGAAAAATAGTACTCACATCCGTTCTGAATGTATCTGAAATCGTACGATTGGGTTTGGTCTTAAATATTTTTTTAGCCCACAACAATCCATTATTTTCTTCGATACTTTGGGCGTCTGCTTTTTTGAATTCATTAAATTTAATTCCTAATTCTTGTTCAAATTCAGGGATGTCTTTAACTTCTTCTGCTTGTAATATGGTTAAGGACAACCCCTTTGCGCCTGCTCTCGCTGTACGTCCACTTCTGTGTACATAGGCTTCAAAGGTATCTGGCAAATGATAATTGACAACATAGGCAATTTCTTTCACATCAATACCACGGGCTGCTAAATCGGTTGCCACCAAAATATCAATAAAGCCTTCTCTAAATTGTCCCATGATTCGATCGCGAATGCCTTGAGACAAACTCCCATGAAGCGCTCCCGAAGAGAATTTATTAATGGCTAGATTTTTAGCTAATTTATTAACTGCTGCTTTTGTTTTACAAAATATAATTCCGCGTTGACCTTCTTTGCTACTTAAAAAATGCATCAAAACATTCAGTTTCTCAATAGGTTCTACCACCACATACTGATGATCGATACCTTGGTGTCCAACCGTTGTCATATCGGCTTCAATTTGTATCACATGTTTGGACATGTAATTTTGAACTAATTGTTTGATCGCACCTGAAAGTGTAGCAGTAAACAACAGCGTTCTGCGTGTTTTTGGAACCTCTTTTATAATAAGGTCTAAATCTTGTTTTAAAGCACTCACCATTTCATCGGCTTCATCCAATACTAAATACGATAACTGTTTAAGATTAATTGCGCCACGCTTCACTAAATCCACCAAACGTCCTGGTGTTGCCACCACAATATGGGTTGGGGATTTTAAACGTTCTATTTGAGGTTTTATAGGAATTCCACCACAAACAGCTGCCACAGATATTGATGGACTGTGCGCTGCATAAGAAGTTAAGTTCGCATGAATTTGTTGTCCTAGCTCTCGTGTAGGTGCCAAAATGACAACCTGTACATGAGCGTTTTCAACATCGATTAACTGCAACAAAGGAATTCCAAAAGCCGCTGTTTTTCCTGTGCCCGTTTTGGCAACAGCAACGATGTCTTCCGTTTGATTTAGAACCACCGGAATTGTTTTTACTTGAATGTCTGTAGGAACAGAAATCTGTAAATCGGCTAAGCCTTGTTGCAAGAGGATATTAATTCCTAAATCAGAAAACGGTTTTGACATAACATAGTTTTTGGCAAAGGTAACTATACAAAATCCGAGAACAGTGTAAAATGAAGTGCGAATTTATTTTAAAAAAAGATAAACAAAACACATCGATAAACAACCCACTAAAATAGAGACTTAAGCTTCTTGAACGGTACGTTTAGATTTTCTGTAGATGTAATTCGGGTAAATGGTGCGTTTTGCAAAACGATTCAACTTGTTAGAATTAATCATCTTTATATAGATCGGTTTAGTCACCCCAAAATATTCGTAAGTCGTGCCATCTAAAAAGGTGATTTCTAAGAGCATTCCTTTGTGAATGTAATCTGCAATACCAGAGTTGTTTATCGTTTCCGTATAAACATCTAAATTTGCTGCGATTGTTTCGGGAGCAATGCTTACTAAAAAATGATAGCCATCAATGATTTCACGGCTTTTAAGTTCTGCTTCTTCTGCTTTAGAATCATGTTCTTGAAACTTATCTGGATGCCATTCTTTCACCAAATTACGGTAACTCTTTTTGAGTGTTTTAAGGTCAATTTCCTTTTCAACACTAAATAGTTTTTTATACTGACTGATACGCTTCATAGACTCTTTTTTTAGCAGCTGCGAAACTACATCTTTATTCTGAACTAGGAGATGTAATTACTGCGTTTTTATTTATGTGTAATTCGTTAAACAAAACACCCTTCTTAAAAAGTTAGAATTTGGCACAAAAAAAGCCCAACATCTAATGTTGAGCTTTTTATTAAACTTGAAGTATATTTATTAGATAACTTTTACGTTTACTGCATTTAATCCTTTGTTTCCTTCTTGAAGATCAAATTCAACTGAATCGCCTTCGCGAATCTCGTCAACTAATCCTGAAATGTGTACAAAATGATCTTTTTCAACTCCTTCTTCAGTGATAAATCCAAATCCTTTAGATTCATTGAAAAACTTTACTGTTCCTTTACTCATAATAGTGTAATTAAAATTTATAATATTTTTGCAAACGTACAACCTTTTAATAGAAAGATCACTATTTAATTTACTTATTTTCAGTTTATTAAAAATATGCTTATTTTAATGTAATGCTTTCAATTGCTAAATAAAAGCGTTCATTGGTTTTGTTCCCTATTAAAAACGCAATTTGTTCAATTTGGTCCGCATCAAAATTTGGAAGGTTCAATTGCCTTCCTCTAAATCTTGGAGAAAAATCTTTGAGTGGTATTATAATTTCTTGTTCTAATCCTGTGGTTGTAAACGTATATATATACGAATGACGTTGGTTGTCTGAACCTTTTAATCTGAATTGGTAGGATTTACCATCTCCTTTTAATTTTAAAACAACAGATTCAAAACCAGTCGTTTTAATTCCATCAAAATTATAGCGAAGTGAAGAGAAACCCCCATTGTTTTCGGTGGTGACATAGCCTTCAAAAACTCCAAAACCTTCTGAGTTGATAGTAAAATCTCCTTGAGACCTCCCTCCCATCACACGGTCATCTACCACTTGCCATCCTTTGGTAGAACTGCCAGATTCAAATTTAAAAATAACATTTGGTGATTGAAACATATTCATAACGGTAAATAAAATCAATGTATAACACATAGTTGTAAAATCTATACTTTTGGAAGTGCTTCTAAAATTTCGTCAAAATTTTCTCTTAGATAGGCTCTTAATTTCTTTTTGTAATCATCCTTTAGCCAAGTCAAAAAGTTATGTGTACTCTTGCTGATACATTTTGAATAGCGATGGATTCTGAAATCAATATCATCTGTCAAAAGCTTCACAAGGTCTAAGGCGTCATAAACATCTTCACTATTTTCTATACATATAAGCGCATGCTGCTCAATAGAGCGTTTCAAGACTACTTTTGAAGATTCACCACTACGGATGGATTGAATGTAAGTTTTATTGACATCAAAATACACATCTTCAGAATTAGAAAATGAGGCTCTAATATCTTCCGGCATTTCATAAATGAAATTACTTTCGAGTTCTTCATCACTTAAAACGCCGTCTAAATAATAATTTGGATACTTAAAAATACGTTGCCAATCTAGGTTTGTACTTCCCCAAGGACCAAAACGGTGAAAGTTATTCCCTAAATCAATCACGTCAAAAGAGTTTTTATTCTTCAAAATACGCGATCCTCTACCAATCATTTGATAGTAAAGCGTCAAAGATTTCGTGGCACGATTTAAAATAATGGATTCTACGGTTGGCTCATCAAAACCAGTGGTCAATATACTCACTGAGGTTAGGATGGCGTTTGGCGTCTCCTTAAACCATTTTAGAATTTGAGTCCGCTCTTTTTTAGACGCTGTATTGTCTAAGTGTGCTACAGGATATCCGGCATTTCTAAACAGGTCGTACACAAATAATGAGGTGTTGATACCATTGTTAAATATCAATGTTTTCTTTCCTTCGCAACGTTCGTTGTAAGCTTCCATTAACTTGGAAAGCATCTCATTATTGGTATATAAATCTTCCGAAGATTTCACTGTATAATCCCCATTGGCACCAACCACTAAAGAAGTCAATCCAACATTATAGGAATACATTTTAGCTTGTGCTAAAAACTCGTTTTCAATCAGGGATTCTATACTTTCACCAACAATTAATTCATTGTAATTATCGGCCATTGGAAGTTCAATATTAGAACTTAAGGGAGTGGCAGTCACTCCTAAGACAAATGATTTTTCAAAGAATTTAAAAAGTTTCGTAAATGAATTGTAGTGGGCTTCATCAATAATTATCAGCCCAATATCTGAAATGTCTAATTTATCGTCTTTTAATCGGTTGTTGAGAGTTTCAACCATCGCCACAAAACAATCAAATTTAGATTGATCTTCTAAATTGGCTTTGCTATCAATGACTTTATTTTGAACTCCAAATTCTGTCAATACAGAAGAAGTTTGTTTACAGAGCTCAATACGGTGGGTCATTACCAATACTTTTTTCTTGTGTGTTTTTAGGTATTGACTCACAATTTCAGAAAAGATCACGGTTTTACCACCACCCGTTGGCAATTGGTACAAAAGGTGATAATCGTCCGCTGCTGTTTCAAAACATTGAAAGATTTTTTCAATGGCTCCCTTCTGGTAGCTATAGAGTTCTTTGCCCGTTTTACGTTCTTCTTGTTCTGAAATGGAAAGCATATTGGTTTTGGTTGATTTTTGCAAAAGTACACTCTTTATTGAGTATATAAAGAATTATTTTGAACTATTTTTCCGTAATAGATTAAAATAAATATTAGTCCAATTTTATTTGTTTAAGTTAAATTTATGAGATTATTTCATTGTTTAATTGAAAAATTTACTAGTTTTAAAAAATCTTAACCTCAGATACTATGGAACAAACATCAAATCGACCTTCAATTACTTTTTGGATCATTAGCATTCTTGCCTTAATATGGAATATTATGGGACTCGTGGCCTATGTAGGACAAACTTTTATGAGCGGAGAAATCCATAAGACCTTACCTAAACCTGAGCAACATTATTTTTCTAATATGCCCGCGTGGATAACCGCTGCATTTGCTACAGCTGTTTTTGCAGGAATATTTGGATCCCTTGCTTTATTATTTAAAAAAAAGATGGCCAATTTCCTGTTTAT
The DNA here is from genome assembly GCA_943787365.1 of uncultured Flavobacteriaceae bacterium. Classification (GTDB taxonomy): domain Bacteria; phylum Bacteroidota; class Bacteroidia; order Flavobacteriales; family Flavobacteriaceae; genus Hel1-33-131. The sequence continues at coordinate 415,623 of CALSMD010000001.1, read as the reverse complement.
AATTTCAATGATTGCACTGCTTGTACAACAAAACTATAACTTTTTTATTCAAGACTATATAGAAATTCATGGCATCAAATTAATACTGCCAATGGCCACCATTACTATTGGATTTTTCTTGCTTTGGTTCTCTTATAAGATGAGTAAGCAAGGCGTATTAAATTAGTCGTTTTTAGCTTCGAGTTTGTGCGTTTTCTTAGTGCCTGCATACATTTCGTATTTTGAAAAACGTGCTTCTAACTTTGCATTAAATAACTTGATCTTTCTTGAAGGTCTTAATCCTACGTGTTTTAGTGCTTCCAAATTTGACGAAATCATCCAAGCATGTGTACCAGGGTATTTATGTTTAAGAGTTGAACCAATAGAGCTGTAAAAAGTTTCCATCTCAATATCCAATCGTTCGCCGTATGGAGGGTTAAAAACCATATGTAAATGCTCCTCGCCTCCTTTTTGAGTTTTGAAAAAATCTTCGTGCTTTATGTAGATGAAATCTTCCAACTTCGCATTCTCAACATTCTGAGTGGCTTTTTCTACCGCACTCGGAGATTTGTCAAACCCCATTATTTTATGATGGAAATCACGTGTTTTAGAAAGTAAGGATTCTTCAATTTTTTCAAACAAATCAACATCCCAATCTTCCCAACGTTCGAAACCAAATTCGTTACGCATTAAATTCGGTGGAATGTTACAAGCAATCATCGCAGCTTCTATCAAAACAGTCCCAGAACCACACATAGGATCCATAAAATCACTTTGTCCATCCCAACCTGAAAGCATAATCAATCCGGCTGCTAATACTTCGTTTATAGGCGCAATATTTGTTGCAATTTTATAACCGCGTTTGTGTAAAGATTCTCCCGAACTGTCCAGAGAAACAGTACAAAAATGACGGTCGATATGAATGTCAATTTTTAAATCTGGAAATCTCAAATCTACATTGGGACGTTCGCCTGTTTGATCTCTAAAACGATCCACAATCGCATCTTTTGTTTTAAGCGACACATATTGTGAATGCGTAAACGTATCTCCATTGAGAGTTGCTCCTACGGCCAAACTGCCATCGGATTTCAAATAATTTTCCCATGGAATGGCCTTAATTTTAGTGTATAAATCATTTTCATTTATAACTTTAAAATTTGCAATCGGTTTAAGAATTTTAATAGCCGTACGTAAACCAAGGTTTGCTTTATACATAAAGCCCTTATCTCCTAGAAAACTCACATGTCTAACTCCAATAGTAACCGCTTGCGCGCCTAGTTGTTTCAACTCCTTAGCTAAAAGTTCCTCAAAACCAAACAAGGTTTTAGCAACCATCTTAAAATTATTCTCCATCAAAATTATTTAGTAAGCGCAAAAATACAGTATTTTTGTTCGAGTTAGAAGTAAATAAATGACAAAAGAACATTCAAAGTGGTTTCAATCTTGGTTTGACACCTCCTATTATCATATCCTTTATAAGCATAGAGATTATAAAGAGGCTGAAGTTTTTATTAAAAATATAGTGAACTATTTGAATCTAGATAAAGACGATTCTATACTTGATTTAGCGTGCGGTAAAGGAAGGCATTCCATTTTTTTAAATACCTTAGGCTATAAAGTTACAGGACTGGATTTGTCGAAGAATAGTATCGAGCACGCAAAAACGCACGAATCAAATTCTTTGCATTTTGACGTCCATGATATGAGGGATATTTATAAAACTCAATTCGAAGTTGTTTTAAATCTATTCACCAGTTTTGGGTATTTTGAAGAGGAAGCGGACAATTTTAAAGTCATTCAAACCATCAAATCAAGCCTCAAACAAAACGGAATTGGCGTCATCGATTACATGAACAGCCCTGTTGTGATTGACAATTTGATTGCTCAAAACACCTATGAAGCAGAAGGCGTGAAATTTGAACTCAAACGCAGTTACACAGATGGATTTATCACTAAAGATATCAAAGTGAACGATGCCGATGAAATACATCATTTTGAAGAGAAAGTACGCGCATTCTCGTTTCAGGATTTTGAAACCATGCTTTCAAATGTGGGACTGCATTTGTTAGACTGTTTTGGAAATTACAAATTAGAACCTTTTAACAGTAAAACATCCGAACGTTTAATCTTAATTTTTATGGCGAATGATTAGTTTTTTAGCACCCATATTATCAGTTGTTTTTGGTGTAGCCATCGTACTCTTGTACAGTAAATCGAAACCTTTAAATCTAAAATTATTTTTAGCGTTTAGTGGTGCATTTTTATTGTCAACCACCATTTTTGAACTCCTTCCAGAAGTGTACAAAAATGTAGACACCAAACAAATAGGCGTATTTATTATGGGTGGTATTTTGCTGCAAATTCTTTTAGAGTTTTACTCTAAAGGTGCCGAACATGGCCACTTGCATCACAACGATTCTAATAAGAGATTTCCTTGGTTTTTATTTATAAGTCTTGGTATTCATGCCTTTTTTGAAGGGTTTCCTCTCAAAGATCATCATAACATTATCATCGGCGTGGTCATTCATAAAATTCCCATTGCGATTTTAATAACCACCTATCTCCTAAAGTCAAAGATGCCCAAAGTGCATGTAGTCCTGTTCTTAATTGTATTCACGCTTATGACGCCTTTAGGTTCTTTATCGGCTGAACTATTAAGTATTTCACCAACCCTAATTTACAGTATCAATGCCATCGTCATTGGGATGTTTCTTCACATCTCTACCATCATTTTATTTGAAAGTAGTGAAGGACATCATTTTAATTTGAATAAAATTTTAATGATTATTAGTGCGGTTGTTTTAGCATATTTTATTTAAAAATTATGTTTAGTAAAAATGAAGCCAAACTTCTAAGACAAGACTTTTGGACTAGTTTCGGAAAGTCGTTTCCTAGAAATTGGGTGCTTTATAATACGAATGTTAAAGGACTTAGTTTTAAATTTCATTTTGATACTCAAACCGCTTACGTCGCATTCTGCATCGATATGAATCCGATCAAGCAAGAAGCCTATTGGAATCAATTACTATCTCATAAATCAATCCTAGTGTCCAATTTTTTACCACAAGCACGGTTTGAAGACTGTTTTCAAGTATCGGATGAAAAAATTCTTTCTGCTGTATATGTTTCTATCGAATCCAAGGTTTCTATTCATAACAAATCAACTTGGAGAACTGCAATGGAATTTTTGAATGAAACGATGTTAAAGTTTGAAGCGTTTTATGCAGTATATGAAAATACGATTAAGATTTAAGTCTTAACCGTATTTAAGTAGGTTTAAAAATAAGGGGCAAAAAAGATGATTAAATCTCTGTTTTTTTAAAAATTGTGATTTATTTCTGGTACAAAATAACCTCATTTTACTCAAAGCACAAAGAGTCAAGTAACAAGCGGTCATTCCACGTAACAAACGGTAAATATTCAGTAATAAACGGTTTTAAGAAACCTTGTGAAAATGAACCTAATCTAATAATATCAGTGTTTCCATTGTTCTGAAAGCTCATAAATATCAAATTCATGAAAGGATTTTTGATACTCTAGCCGTCCGCTTTGGAATTGACGCTGTAAGATATCCTCAATCAAATAATCTTCTTCTGAAGTCTTGGGGTCAAAAGGCAATTTTAATGACATATTAAACAAGCTGGCAGTATTATTATACCAAAAGGCACGCCAACCACTTCTTAGGTATTTGATGAGTTCAAAAGCAGTCTCCCCTGTTTGGCGATGAATTAATTTTATTAAAATTTGACCTTCCGTAATTGTGAATTTTTTGAGTTTTTCGGCAAATTCACCCTCAATATACTTTTGAACCATACGAGTATATTTCTTTCGTTTCCGCTTACTTTTAAGATTACTGATACGCGCATTTAAACTTTCTAAACGTTCGGCTGCTAACTTTGCATAGGGATAGACTTTAATGGTTTTACGCTGTAAAATTAAATACCGTCGTCTGGATTCATTTGCAGTGAATTTAAGTTTTGGAAGTATATAGACCTCATTTAAATTGATCGCATTATTTGTAATGGTATCTCCAACAACGATTAGATAGTTATCTGGAATCGAATCTTTTTGTACAGGCTGTGTTTGCCCAAAAATGAGAACTGGGAACCAAAACAGAATGCATTGAATCAACTTCATAATTAAGTTTACTTATGAGTGCTCAAACTTACAAAATATGCCTTAATCTTTGTGTGATTATCATTCATAATTGTTATTTTTAACCAAAATTAAATTCAAAATGGCACAAAAAACAATCCTTGATAAAAACGCACTTACATTTTTAGAAGACTATCTCAACAATGCGGCTCCAACAGGCTACGAATGGGACGGTCAAAAACTATGGATGGATTATTTAAAACCTTATGTGGATACATTTATTACAGATACTTACGGGACTGCTGTGGGGGTAATTAATCCAGAAGCACCGTTTAAAGTGGTAATAGAAGGTCATGCCGATGAAATTTCGTGGTATGTCAACTACATTTCAGATGACGGACTTATTTATGTCATCCGAAATGGAGGAAGTGACCATCAGATAGCACCCAGTAAAATCGTAAATATTCACACTAAAAAAGGGATTGTAAAAGGTGTTTTTGGCTGGCCCGCAATTCATACGCGTAGCGCAGCAAAAGAACAAGCGCCAAAACCTGATAATATTTTTATCGACATTGGCTGTAAAACCAAAGAAGCCGTTGATGAACTAGGCGTGCATGTGGGCTGTGTGATCACTTATCCTGACACCTTCCACATTCTAAACAAAGATCATTTTGTATGTCGTGCTTTAGACAACCGAATGGGTGGGTTTATGATTGCACAAGTAGCCCGTTTATTACACGAAAATAAAAAGACCCTTCCGTTTGGATTGTACATTACAAACTCCGTTCAAGAAGAAATTGGGTTACGTGGTGCCGAAATGATCACGCATACCATCCAACCCAATGTTGCTATTGTAACCGATGTGACACACGATACCACCACCCCAATGATTGACAAAAAGAGCAAGGACATTGCGAAATGGGCAAAGGCCCCGTGATAGCGTATGCCCCTGCGGTTCAACAAAAATTACGTGATTTAATTACAGAAACTGCCGAAGCGAATGAAATTCCATTCCAACGTGCAGCACTTTCTAGAGCAACTGGAACCGATACCGATGCTTTTGCTTACAGCAATGGCGGTGTGGCTTCAGCATTGATTTCACTGCCCTTACGTTACATGCATACCACCGTTGAAATGGTGCACCGTGACGATGTGGAAAATGTGATTAAAATGATTTATGAAACCTTATTGAACATCAAGGACGGTGAAACATTTTCTTACTTTGACTAATCTGTAGTGGAAGAATATTTAGATATTTGGAATTCTGAAGGGCAACCGATAGGCAGAACATGCACAAAAGATGAAGCCCACCAAAAGGGTTGGTTCCATCCCACTGTACATGTTTGGTTTTATACCCCTGCTCCTGCCCTTTTACTCCAAAAACGAAGTCTTACAAAACAGACCTTTCCAGGCTATTGGGACGTTTCTGTTGCGGGACATGTGAGTGCTGGGGAATCCATCTTAGAAGGCGCACTTCGCGAAGTCAAAGAAGAAATTGGACTGGACATTCAAGCCCGTGATTTACATCCCCTCGACATTCGGAAAAACACCAATCGTTTTGATAACGGTGTTATAGACTGTGAGTTTCAACATGTATTTTTAGTGAAATTGGAAACTCCCATTTCTCAACTGCGTATTCAAGAAACGGAGGTGGATGCCGTACGACTGTTTTCTTTTGAAGAACTCCAAAACTGCATGCTTAAAAAACATCCCAATTATAAGATTGTCCCTGCCAATATGAGCTATTACCAATTTGTGATGGATGCGGTATTGAAAATCTTCTAATTAACCTTAATTTTGCCGAATGCAAAATCAACCTGTCCTCAAATTAGAGTTTGTAGCCATCATGGCACTTTTAATGTCTTTAGTGGCGCTGTCCATTGATGGCATTCTCCCTGCTCTCGCCGTCATTGGAAACGACCTAGGCGTTACGGACACGAAAGATCACCAATTACTCATCACCATGATATTTCTTGGATTGGGGTTTGGACAATTAATTTTCGGCCCCTTATCCGATAGTTACGGTCGAAAGCCGATTATCTATGTGGGGTTTTTGGTCTTTGCAGTGGCAAGTATTATCTGTGTAAACACAAACTCTTATGAAGTATTAATTGCTGGACGTATTCTGCAAGGGATTGGATTGGCATCGCCACGTACTTTAAGTATTGCTATGATTCGCGATTCGTATGAAGGCGATTATATGGCCAAAGTGATGTCGTTTATTGTCATGATTTTTATTCTCATTCCGATCATCGCTCCCACTCTTGGGCAGTTTTTAATGCTCGCTTACAATTGGCAAGCCATTTTTAATGTACAGTTAGGACTGGGGATTTTAGTCATTTTTTGGTTTTGGAAACGCCAACCAGAAACCTTGGCACTTTCAAATCGGATTCCTTTTAGAACCGCCACCTTAATTTCTGGATTCAAAGAATTTTTTAAACACAAACAAGCCGTTGCTTTTACCTTAATCGCCGGATTTATTACAGGATCGTTTATGGTGTATTTGAGCACTTCCCAATACATCTTTGAAGTTCAGTATGATTTAGGAGATGATTTCCCGTTGATCTTTGCCAGTTTGGCGGTGGGTGTGGGATTTGCAACCTACTTGAATGGAGTATATGTGGTTAGAATTGGCATGAAACGAATTGCTTTGGTTTCTCTAGCCGCCTATATGCTGAGTTCCCTTTTGTATGTCGTATTATTTTTTAATCAAGTAAATCCCCCTTTATGGGTGCTACTCACATTTTTTGCCTTACAATTTACTGCTGTTGGATTTTTGTTTGGAAACCTTAGAGCCTTGGCCATGCAACCCATCGGACATATTGCTGGCGTGGGTGCTGCCATCAATGGATTTATTTCCACGGTTATGGGCGTATTAATTGCCCATATTATAGGAGCTTATGTGAGCACTACGGTATGGCCGTTATTTTTAGGATTTACAGGATGTGGATTTGCTATCTATGGTGATTTTTCTTCTGAACAAACCTTTGGAACGTACGATTTAAAACGCTCCAGTATCCACATCTTTAATGAATTTGATCAAGCCCTCAAAATAGATTTTTTGATCGTCAAATTGTGAAAGGTGACTCCCATTAGGACATAATAAAAACGACCGTTTTGAACTTCTTCAGAGATAAACTTCATTTGTTCTGGATCCATTGTATCATGTGTGGCACCAATACTTAAAGTTGGAACTGTAATTTTATGTAAGTCTGCCTTCACATCCCAATACTTTAAGTTGGCATCACCTTTGATTCCAAATTCACTTGGGCCCTTGCATGGTTACATATACGTCGAAATTTGTGTGCTTAAAACTTCTGTTTAAGAGGTTCTGGCCACTCGGCAACGGGCAAACGAATGATGTGTTCGGTATAATAATTATTGACCACCAATTCCATATAACGTGCGTTGGTATAATCTTCCTTATCTTCATAAAACATGATTTCTTTTAACACCTCTGGATCTAATTTAGGGGCTAAAACTTCATCCGAATATTTTTGGTAATCAGGAATAGAAGGTACCATATTAGAAATAATCAATCCTTTTAAATGCTGCTTGATATTTCAATGCATATTGCATCCCTAAAATACCGCCCCACGATTGTCCATACAAATAGAAATTATCGTTTGTCAGGCCCAAAGCAATGCGTACTTGTTCTACTTCTTCCACAAAACGGTCCAAATCCCACAATGATAAGTCTTTGGGTTGATCGCTGTAATAAGATCCCAATTGATCGTAGTAATAATATTCGATGCCTTCATTTGGAAAGTAGCCATCAAAAGATTCATAAATTTCATGCGTCATTCCAGGACCACCGTGCAATAAAAGCACTTTCATGGTTGGATTGTTTCCCACCCGTTTGGTCCACACATTGAACTCTCCTTTTGGAGTTGAAATAGGAATCATTTTTATACCCCCTAAATATTGATCGGCGTTTTGAGAACTGTCTAAATAGTCGGAGTCTGAAGTATTAATCGATGTTTTAATTTCTGTTTTACAAGCTGTTAAGACAAATGTAAAAAGAAGAATGTAAAGTAAATTGGTTTTCATGTGTGCCAAGTTTTGGTTAATTATAATTAAATTTTAAGTCAATATAAGAGCTTAAAGTGAGTTTTTCATGATTGTTTCCACCACTTCCGGGTTTAGCAAGGTGCTGATATCTCCTAAATTAGAAGTCTCCTTACTGGCAATTTTACGAAGAATCCGACGCATAATTTTACCAGAACGTGTTTTAGGCAACCCCGATGTAAATTGGATTTTATCAAGTTTTGCGATGGGTCCTATTTGTTTGCTGATCAATTGATTGATTTCGGCTTTTAAAGTGTCGTTAGCATCCGCCTCATGAAATAAGGTCACATATCCATATAAAGCACTGCCTTTTATGTCGTGTGGGTATCCAACAATTGCACATTCCACCACGTTTGAATGCTCATCAACGGCATCTTCGATGGGAGCCGTTCCAAGATTATGCCCCGATACAATAATGACATCATCAACCCGTCCCGTAATGCGGTAATGTCCATTTTCATCCCTTAAAGCCCCATCGCCTGTAAAATACTTTTGATCGTAAGCAGAAAAATACGTCTCTTTATAACGTTGATGGTTTCCCCAAATGGTGCGTGCCATGGAAGGCCATGGGAATTTAATACACAAACGTCCATCTACAGAATTGCCCTCTAACTCTACCCCATTTTCATCCATCAATGCCGGTTGAATTCCTATAAATGGAAGCGTTGCAAAGGCTGGTTTTCCTTCAAAACTGTTGGGGATGGGGGAAATCATAATTCCTCCCGTTTCGGTTTGCCACCAAGTATCTACAATAGGACATTTCTTTTTCCCAATGTGGTCATTGTACCAATGCCAAGCTTCTTCATTAATAGGTTCTCCGACCGTTCCTAGGATTTTTAAAGAGGATAAATCGTAAGGCTTCACTACCTCTAAGCCTTCTTTTGCCAAGGCTCTAATGGCGGTGGGCGCGGTATAAAATTGTGTCACCTTATGTTTTTCAACAATGGACCAAAAACGACCGTAATCAGGGTAACTCGGCACACCTTCAAACATGAGGGTTGTGGCACCATTTAATAACGGCCCATAAACGATATAACTGTGTCCCGTAATCCAACCGATGTCGGCGGTACACCAGTACACATCTTCAGCTTCGTATTGAAAAATATTTTTAAAGGTATAAGCAGTATACACCATATATCCAGCAGTGGTATGAACCATTCCTTTGGGTTGCCCTGTGGAACCCGATGTATACAATATAAAGAGCGGATCTTCAGCGTCCATAACAGTCGCATCACATACTTCAGATGCAGCATCTAAAAGCGGTTGCAACCAAAAATCTCTTCCTGAAACCATTGTAATATCAGAGTGAATACGTTTGGCAACAAGCACAGATTCAATGCCTGTACAGTCCAAAAGTGCCGTGTCCACAATCGATTTTAAATCAATTGTTTTGGCACCTCGGTAACCACCATCGCTGGTAATGACCATTTTACAATCGCAATCGTTGATGCGGGTGGATAAAGCAGTTGCTGAGAACCCTGCAAAAACCACCGAATGGATGGCTCCTATTCGGGCACATGCCAATACTGAAATTGCCAACTCAGGAATCATAGGTAAGTAAATACAAACCCGATCCCCTTTTTGAATGCCTTTAGATTTTAATACATTGGCAAACTGATTGACACGTTTGTGTAATTCGTTATAAGAAATCGCCTCCGATGGATCGTTTGGATTGTTAGGCTCAAATAAAATGGCTGTTTTATTGCCGTTTTTTTCAAGGTGGCGGTCGATACAATTTTCGGTGATATTGAGTTGTGCACCTTCAAACCAACTAACTTTTGGAATAGAAAAATCCCAATCTAATACCTTGCTCCAGGGACGTTTCCATGTGAAGTTTTCCTTTGCTATGGTCGCCCAAAATTCCTCAGGGTTCTGAACAGCAGTGGTATAGTTTTTATTGTAGTCTTCTAAATTTTTAATTTCGAATTTGGGCATAGTTATAAAATTAAGCCACTAAAGTAATACAATTCGCTCAAACTTTTTATACATTTGAAAAGATTAACCAATTAGAGCAACATTTTAACCAATTAGAGCAACATTAAAATGAATTTTAAAAACATTCTACGAGTTTCCTTATTATATTTTATTTTACAAAGTTGTTCATCAAATAACGCTACCACCAACTCCACGGAACCAACAGATAATCTTGAAACCCCAGTTGATTTATCTTCTTATTTTTCCGTGGATTTTGATGCCTTACCTAACTATGCCAATCAAGACATTCCGAATTATATCACAAAAGATAATACACCTGCAGCGAATCCTATTACAGATGAGGGTGCTATTTTAGGACGTGTTTTGTTTTATGATACCAATCTTTCTTCCGATAATACAGTGGCTTGTGCAAGTTGCCATGTTCAAAGTGAGGCTTTTGGCGATGCCGATATAGCGAGTGTTGGGATTAATGGCACTACGGGAAGACATTCAATGCGTTTGGTGAACAATCGTTTTGCGAATGGAAATGAATTTTTCTGGGACAAACGTGCGGCGACTTTAGAAGCACAAACAACCCAACCAATTCAGGACCATATTGAAATGGGCTTTAGTGGCGAAAACGGAGATTTAAGTTTTGACGATTTACTCACAAAACTAGAAAGCATCCCCTACTACCCTGTATTATTCTCCAATACTTTTGGAACGGAAACTATTTCAGAAGACCGAATTCAGCGAGCACTTGCGCAATTTGTGAGAAGTATTCAATCCTTTGACAGTAAATATGACCAAGGACGCTCAATGGCTGCAAACAATAACCAACCATTTCCAAATTTTTCAGCTTTAGAAAACACAGGAAAACAAATATTTAACCAACCTCCTGTTTTTAACAATAATGGAATGCGAATCAATGGCGGTGTGGGATGCGCTGGATGTCATCAAGCCCCTGAATTTGATGTAGATCCAAATTCGCGTAACAATGGTGTAATAGGTACCATTGGTCAACTTGGAACCGATTTAACAAACACAAGAGCCCCGAGCCTTAGAGACCTTGTAAAACAAAATGGAGACTCCAATGGCGGCTTTATGCACAACGGAGTTTTTGTGGAACTTATAGACGTTATAAATCACTACAATGTAATTGATGGAACTGGGAATAACAACTTAGACCCAAGACTTCGCCCAGGTGGAAATCCACAGCAATTGAATATGACTCTTAATGAAAAAAACGCATTGATCGCTTTTATGGAAACTTTAAGCGGCGCGGATCTTTATACCAATTCTAAATGGAGCAATCCATTTAATGATTAATCCTTTTTAATTAAAACGCCTTTTCAGTTATAATACTCTAACTTTGCGGGTAAACCAATTTAACTTTTGCAATTAAAACGCCTTTATTTTATTGACGCTATAAGAGCCTTTGCGATCTTAATGATGCTTCAAGGGCATTTTATAGACACCTTATTAGCGGTCGAATATCGAGATGCTAACAACTTAGCTTTTAATACTTGGAAGTATTTTAGAGGCATCACTGCGCCTGTGTTTTTTACAATTTCAGGATTAATTTTCACGTACTTACTTATCAAAGCTAAAGAAAAAGGAACGCTGAACCGTCGGATGCGAAAAGGAGTCATTCGCGGGTTGATGTTAATTGGTATTGGGTATGGACTTCAAATTCCAATTTTCAGATGGCTGACAGGGGCTTTTGGTACTAATTTTTTGATAATTGGTGTATTACACATCATTGGACTTTCATTAATATTGATTGTAGGGATTTATATCCTCTGTCAAAAAAAGACTTTGTTATTTTCGATCACCATGCTTTGTTTGGGAACTTTTGTATTCCTAACCGAACCCCTGTACAGAACTTTTGCTGCCGAAGGAATTCCTTTAATATTTGCCAATTATATTACTAAAGCAAATGGATCTGTATTTACGATCGTTCCATGGTTTGGATACATGGCTTATGGTGCTTTTATTGCGACCTTATTTTATGGCTACGTATTACGTCCGCGCTTTAAGATTGCCATTGTCAGTGGATTTTTTACGTTGGGTTCTGGATTGATTTTTGAATCTTATGCCGTCTTACAATGGTTTGCAGTCACAACCGATTTTACACTCTTTTCTGAAGTCGCAAATTATAATTATTTATTTATTCGCCTTGGAAATGTTTTAATCCTATTCGGTTTATTTTATGCCTTAGAATCTTATCTAAAACACCCCGTTATTTTAAAAATAGGACAAAAAACCCTCTCCATTTATGTGGTACATTTCATCCTTCTTTACGGTAGTTTTACAGGTTGGGGGCTTCACAGAATCTTTGGGAAAAATCTAACTCCTATTGAAGCCATTACAGGTGCCATTTGCTTTTTGGTGACTGTAACCGTGATTTCAATATATCTCAGTAAAGCTCAAACGCAATTAAACGAGTATAGAAAAAAAACGCAGGGCTTAAAACCGACTATAAAGCCTTTAAATACTTAAGAACGTTGGTCTCTATACGGATTTGAATATCCGAAACATCGGCTTTTACAAAGGTTTCTCCTGTGATATTTTCATACAATTCGATGTAACGTTCGCTGACCGTTGCAATATAATCATCACTCATTTCAGGTACCGTTTGCCCTTCAAGTCCTTGAAAATCTTTGCTAATCAACCACTGACGCACAAACTCTTTGGACAGTTGTTTTTGAGATTCATTATTCGCTTGACGTGCTTCATAGCCATCCGCATAAAAATACCGCGAAGAATCGGGCGTATGGATTTCATCGATTAAAACAATGTCTCCTTCTTTGGTTTTACCAAATTCATATTTTGTATCCACTAAAATCAGCCCTCTTGAAGCGGCGATTTCAGACCCTCTTTGAAATAACTTTCGCGTGTAATCTTCCAAAACCACATAATCCGCTTCAGAAACAATGCCTCGTTTTAGAATGTCTTCCCTTGAAATATCCTCATCATGATCGCCCATTTCTGCTTTGGTTGCAGGCGTGATAATGGGTTTTGGAAAGGCGTCATTTTCTTTTAAACCTTCTGGCATGGATACACCACAAAGCAAGCGTTTCCCTGCAGAATATTCGCGAGCTGCATGGCCCGACATATAGCCTCTGATCACCATTTCTACTTTGAAAGGTTCACATATATGCCCTACAGCCACATTGGGGTCTGGAGTGGCGATTAACCAATTTGGAACAATGTCCGCCGTGGCTGCCATCATTTTTGTAGCGATTTGATTTAGAATTTGACCTTTAAAAGGAATCCCTTTTGGCATCACTACATCAAAAGCTGACAAGCGATCGGTTGCCACCATCACTAAAAGGTCGTCGTTTATGTTATAGACTTCTCTTACTTTTCCTTTGTAAAGATTTGATTGTCCTGGGAATTCAAAATTTGTATCGGTAATGGTATGACTCATGTTCTTATTTTAATCTCTATTTTCAATATGTTTGTAGGCTTCAATTACTTTTTTGACCAATTTATGACGGATGACATCTTTATCATCTAAAAATATCATGCCCACACCTTCGATATCCTTTAAGATTAATAGGGCTTCTTTAAGTCCCGAAATGGTACGACGTGGTAAATCTATTTGCCCCGGATCGCCTGTTAATAGAAATTTAGCATCTTTCCCCATCCGCGTCAAAAACATTTTCATTTGGGCATGAGTAGTATTTTGACCTTCATCTAAAATCACAAAAGCATGGTCCAAAGTTCGACCTCTCATAAATGCTAAAGGCGCAATTTGAATGGTGCCATTTTCGATATAACTTTCTAATTTTTCTGGAGGAATCATATCTCTTAAAGCATCGTACAAGGGTTGCATATAAGGATCTAGTTTTTCTTTTAAATCGCCTGGTAAAAATCCTAAGTTCTCTCCTGCTTCGACAGCAGGACGGGTTAAGATAATCCGCTTGACTTCTTTATTTTTGAGGGCTCGTACTGCCAGCGCAACTCCTGTATAGGTTTTTCCTGTTCCGGCGGGTCCAATGGCAAATACCATGTCGTTTTTATAAACACTGTCTACCAACTTACGTTGATTGGCTGTTTGTGCTTTGATCATGCGTCCATTGACGCCATGTACGATAACTTCCCCACTTTTGGAGGATGTATCATAGTCGGCTTTAGAATCACTTGTAAGCACACGTTCAATCATGTTTTCATCTAATTTGTTGAATTTTTGAAAGTGACTCAACAGCATTTTCATGCGCTTGTCAAATTCAGCTAACAAATCTTCATCGCCAAAAGCGGTGATTTTTGTTCCTCGAGCTACAATTTTTAGCTTAGGGAAGTACATTTTTAAAAGTTCAATGTTTTTATTTTGAGGACCAAAAAACTCTTTTGGTGTGATATCTATTAACTCAATTATTAGTTCATTCAAAGGGCTGTTTGGTTTAGTGGATTTATGATTCTGTTTGATACTATAAATGTAGTCACAATTTAGTATAATTTTTAGGACTGTTAATAAAAATTTAAAACAAAAATTGTGTAGGTTTGTATATCTTAAAAGATCAGATTTTTTCAGATTTTTTTAAACTAAACAATACGAAGCGCCAATGGCCATCATCACTTTAACGACCGATTTCGGAACAAAAGATCATTTTGCAGGCGCTGTAAAAGGAGCCTTGTTATCCGAAATTGAGGAGGCTAAAGTAGTTGACATCTCACATAATATTTCGCCATTTAGTATTTTAGAAGCAGCTTATGTAATTCAAAATGCTTTTGAAAGTTTTCCTGTGGGGAGTATTCACATTATTGGAGTTGACTCCGAAATAAGTGAAGAAAACAAGCATATTGTAGTGCAACTTAACGATCATTATTTTATTTGTGCCAATAATGGGATCATGAGCATGATTTGTTCTGAAATCAATCCGCAGAAAATTGTAGAAATAAATATTCATGATAAAATTTCAACCAGTTTTCCTGTTTTGGATGTGTTTGTAAAAGTCGCAGCCCATATTGCACGTGGTGGCACTTTAGAAGTGGTTGGGAAAATCATTACAGAAATCAAACCCATTAAAAACATTGCGCCTATTGTGAAGGATGATGGGAATCAGTTGATCGGAAATGTCATTTATGTGGACCATTATGGCAATGTGATTACCAACATAAAAAAGCGCTTTTTTGAATCGGTACAAAAAGGACGTCGGTTTGAAATTTCGGCACGGAATCATAAATTCAAACGGATTTATAACCATTATAGTGATGTTGTTGATTTTAACATTTCGGCAGAATTGCGCAATGACGAAGGGCAAGGTCTGGTTGTCTTTAATTCTTCCGAGTATCTCGAAATTGCCGTGTATCGGAGCAATCTAGCCACGGTGGGCAGTGCTTCTACCTTGTTGGGGTTGGATATGATGGATACGATTTCTGTTGATTTTTTTAAAGATTAAGGTGAAATACCGAGCGGCTGAAGGCTCAAAAAGCTATCAACCTTATGTTAATAAGTTTCTTTTAATAATAAGCATCAAAAAGATATATTTGTAACAACCTATTTATTAAATTTATAATACACATCACAGATGAAATTTATAGTTTCCAGTACGTATTTATTAAAACAACTTCAAGTCTTAGGCGGCGTGATTAACAACTCGAACACCCTTCCTATTTTAGACAATTTCTTATTTGAATTAGAACATTCAAAATTGACGGTTTCCGCAAGTGATTTAGAAACCACTATGGCTTCTACATTGGAGGTCGAAAGTGAAAGTGAAGGCAGTGTTGCCATTCCTGCTAAACTCTTGTTAGAAACGCTTAAAACCTTTCCTGAGCAGCCGCTTACGTTTGTGATTGAAGAAAATAATACCATCGAAATTAGTTCCAACCATGGAAAATATGCATTGGCGTATGCTAGTGCAGACGAGTTTCCAAAAGCTATTTCTTTAGACAGTCCAAGTACCACCGTTATTGGTGCTCATATATTGGCTACTGCCATTTCAAAGACAATTTTTGCCGCCGGAAATGACGATTTACGACCAGTTATGAGTGGGGTGTTTTTTCAGTTTTCAACCGAGAGTTTGACCTTTGTTGCAACCGATGCTCACAAGTTGGTTAAATATTCTCGTACCGATGTGACTGCCAATGAAACGGCTGAATTTATCATGCCTAAAAAACCATTGAATTTATTGAAAGGGATTTTGGCTGGAAGTGATGACGATGTCACTATTGAATACAACGATTCTAATGCCAAGTTTTCGTTTGAAAACTCTGTATTAATCTGTCGATTGATTGATGGTAAATATCCAAACTACGAAGCGGTAATTCCAAAGGAAAATCCAAACCACTTGACAATCAGTCGGAATCAATTTTTGAATTCGGTACGGCGAGTGTCTATATTCTCAAACAAAACAACGCATCAAATTCGCTTAAAAATTGCGGGTGCAGAACTTAATATTTCTGCAGAAGATATCGATTACAGCAACAAAGCAGAAGAACGCTTAACTTGTGATTACCAGGGCGATGATATGCAAATTGGGTTTAACTCTCGTTTCTTATCTGAAATGTTGAGCAACCTTAATGCCGACGATGTCCAATTGGAAATGAGCATGCCAAACCGTGCGGGAATCCTTACCCCTATTGACGGATTGGACGAAGGCGAAACAGTGACCATGCTGGTAATGCCAGTGATGCTCAATAGCTAATACCTAAATTTTTCATATATTTTTAAAAAGCATTCCGACGGGAATGCTTTTTTTTATTACATTTATACTGAAGTTTTGCCCCACCGCTTTTCTTCATAACCAATATTATTTTTCAGTATGTTTTTTACTGTTAAACGATAATAATTTATCTCAAACAAAATGAAGTATAGAAAAGCAACTCCCAAAGATTTAAATCGGTTATCTGAATTGTTCAATGCCTATAGAATGTTCTATCGAAAACCAACAGATATTGAAAGTGCCAAAACTTTTTTAAAAGAACGGATTTCTAATAAAGATTCTGAAATTTTTGTAGCCGAAACCGCTGAAAGTAAATTAGTAGGTTTTGTACAATTATATCCACTTTTTTCTTCGACCAGAATGAAGAAATTTTGGCTGCTAAACGATTTATTTGTACATCCAGAATCTCGTAGTAGAGGAGTTTCAATAGGTTTGATAGAAAAAGCGAAAGCGTTGGTGTTGGAATCCAATGCCTGTGGTATGTTTTTAGAGACTGAAAAATCAAATTTGATTGGGAATAATTTATATCCAAAAACAGGGTTTGAACTCAACAGAGGCTCTAATTTTTATGAGTGGAGTGTTTAAATAACTGATGACTTCATTATGGAACTACTTGAAAAATTTAAAATAACAATACCCTAAATAATGAACATTGAACTTTTAAAATCACAAATTAAACTTGAAAATGATCGCGTGCTGCTGATTCCTTTTGATACGTTGAAAAACCAAGAGCTTAGAAATATTATTTTTAAGGATGAAATTTGGAAATTCATGGGGATATTCATAAGAACAGAATTGGATTTTGAGAATTATCTAAAAAATACCATTGAAGATACAGACAATGGAATTTGCTATCCCTTTCTAATTATTGACAAAAAAACAGGGCGTGTTGCTGGCAGTACGCGTTATGGATATTTGAATACTGTGAGTGAAAAATGTGAAATTGGTTGGACTTGGTATGGAACAGAATTTCAAGGTACAGGATTGAACAAAGCTTGTAAATATGAATTATTAAAGTTCGGGTTTGAGAGTATCGGATTTAGACGCATACAGTTTAGTGCCGACCAGGAAAATATCCGCTCTCAAAAAGCCATTGAAAAACTAGGCGCCATCAAAGAAGGAGTGTTTAGAAATAATTATATAAACCCAAATGGACAAAGTAGAAATGATGTATATTATAGTATCATTAAAGATGATTGGAATTTGATAAAACAAGAGCGGTTTAATGAATTCTGAAATTTTTTACGACTCAATACCCCTCACCCTTTGGGCTTTGTTCCTTAATTTTTATTATATTTATACCGAAGTTATGCCCCAGCGCTTTTCTTCATAACCAATATTATTTTTAAGTGAGTTTTGTTTTACTGTAAAACGAGACCCTTGTAAACAGACCTTGTTTTGATTTCTCTTTTTATTTAAGAGTTATCAAAGCTAACTATGATTTAGAGGAATTGAGTATGATACAACCCATCAAAAAAATGACACTTGAAAAATTATTAACAGACTTCTACATAGACAATGGAATTCCTGAAAATGGAGGCGTTGACAAGGCGACCTTTGAGATGATTGTTCTAGGAAGTCATCTAAAACTCCCAAATCCATCATTCAGAAAAAAGGTTATCCATATTCATGATATTCAACATATTTTGAATGGATGCGACACCTCTTGGAAAGGAGAAGCTTTTATTGCTGGTTGGGAATTATCCACGGGATTTTGGCGCTATTTCCCCATCTGCATCTTTAGCCTTTGGGCGATGGGATACAGTCTTTGGATGTATCCAAAAGAAGTTTTTAGGGGGTATAAAAAAGGTTTGAATGCTGTTGGAATTATCGATTTAAAAATAAGTAAATCTGATTTTATGAGGATGGAATTTGAGGAACTAAAAAGCATCACCAAAAAACAAAAACAAACTGAAATGGGGGTTTTACAATGGAGTCAATTCCTGATGAGGGTTTTGATTAGCCAATTGTTATTTCTGTTTCCGTTGGTTGTTTTAGTCATCGGAATTTTATGGATAAAAAAATAATATTTACATGAACCAAAAAATAGAACCCTTATTAAAAGCGTTGAAAGAAACGCCTCGATTGTTGAAAGAGTTGATTTCAGAAATTAACCCAGAGCTTTATAAAACAAAAATCCTTGAAGGAAAATGGTCAATACATGAACATGCAACCCATATAGCGGTGGGCGATAGTTACGGATTTCAAAAACGACTCAAGGATTTTAAGCAGAAGGAAAAACCTACTTTTGAACCCTTATCAGGAGATAGCTTTCCTGATTATTTTTTCATGGAACTAGACTTGTTTAAAACGATAGAAGACTTTTTTAGCATCAGACAATCAACCATTGAATTGGCGCATTCATTAGATGAAAGTATGTGGAATAAAGAAGCCATTCACCCCGAATACAAAAGGTACACGCCCTATAGTATGCTAAGACACTTATTAATGCACGACCACTTCCATTTATATAAAATTGAAGATATGGGATTTGGAATTGGACCTATTAAATAACGGAACTATAAATATCGATATCTATAAAAACAAGACTTATGAGAGTGAAAGGCAGTCTTGAAATCTTTAATTCCAAAGAATCCATTGGATATAACTTACTATTTATCAATAGTTAATTTTATTTATTGAGAGGTAATTATTAAACTTAATTCAACCTCCTTTCATCTATAGGTAATTAGCATCTATCGAAAATTGAAATTCTTGCTGCTGTAGTGACATAGATTTGTGTTATAAATAATAATACAATGACAAAAACAATACTTCTTAGACCAGCAATTATCCTAATAATTAGAATAGTTATGATCCTAGTCACTTTTAATACTTCAGCACAAACCAATTTTGTAAATAACGCTAGCGGAGATTGGAAGTCCTTAATACAACTAGAAAATTTTGACCCCAATGATGACCAACAGTCCAATGCAGATACCGATTTTGTAGGAAATGCTACACATGCAATTATGGAAACTCAAAATGAAACAGTTTCCTTTAATGATGGCATAACAGATGACGTTTACTACTTTAGAGTCCGAATGGGACAAAGCAACCCCAATGCATCTTTCTATTTTGGATTGGATATTAGTGGCGATTATATCGCTGATATATTTATTGAAGCTAATGTGAAAAGTCAGACGCCTTTTGTGGCATTTCATTTGAGAGATTATTCAATGTCTGGACTTTCCCCATCCCAAACCTCCTGGTTAAATGGCTCCCAAAATAATGAATTAGAGTTAACTTCTAGAAACGCTGTCATCAGTGACTACAGTGCTGGGACCGATTTAGATGGTGGAAATAGTGGGACCGATTTTTGGATAGAATTTGGTTTTACAGAAGAAAGTATAAAAGCCTATGTATTCGATAATTTTGGTTTATCAATCGATGGAGATTCAATTATCGCATTGTATGGTTTTACGTCCACGAGTCAAACATCAAATGGAGATGTTATTGGAGTTGATGATCGTATTCAAGGGGAACTTGATAGAACTTGGGTCGATTTAGGCGTCGTCATTAATGGGACTTTAAATAATATCACTTCGGGGAATATTGTAATTCCGACCGTCGATTTTTTAACCACAGAAAACTCCACTCCGACTTTAACGGGTACTTGGGGAAGCACCATGTTAGGCGATGACAGTTTGTCTGTAAGCTTAAATGGAACCGTTTATACGACAGAAAACGGATTGCTTTTAGACACTCTAAATTGGAGCTTACCCATAGATGAAA
This sequence comes from uncultured Flavobacteriaceae bacterium, assembly GCA_943787365.1. GTDB lineage: Bacteria > Bacteroidota > Bacteroidia > Flavobacteriales > Flavobacteriaceae > Hel1-33-131. The sequence goes on along the minus strand of CALSMD010000001.1, from coordinate 395,158 downwards.
TTTTAAGTTCTGGAACTTATAGTGTGCTCGCAACGGCCTCTAGGAGTTCAAATGGGCTAACAGTTTCGGACAGTACAACCAATGAATTGATTATACTTGACACTCCCTTTTATTGTGATTATAATGCCTATTTATTTCAATTCAACGATGTCTATGCTGTAGATTTAGCTTCTGGAAATTCATATACAGTTGCAACCGACATAACCCCAGGAAATATCAATGCTGCGGCTTATAATCCTATAGATGGATTTATTTGGGGCTCGTTAAGTGCTCCCTCAAAAACCATTGTACGAATTGGTAAGAACTTTGAAACCACATTATTTTATATTGATGAGTTACCCACAAACGGACGCTATGTTGGAGATGTGAGTGTCTCAGGAATCTATTATTTAAAAGGAGGTGGCACAACCTACCATTCCATAGAATTAAATCCAAATTCTGCCAACTATAGTCAGTATCTGGCTACCTTAAATTTATCTCAAGATATAAATATCCATGATTGGGCATTTAATGCCGTAGATAATTTGTTGTATACCATTGAAAAGGGTTCTAATATTTTATACCGTATCAATGCCGAAACTGGCGCTGTACAAAGCTTGGGAGAAGTGCCAATTCTTTCCGGATTAAATTACACCTATGGCGCTGTTTATTTTGATGCTTCAGGGCGGTTTTATGTAAGTGCCAATCAAACAGGAACCATCTATATCATCCAAAACGTTCAAGACTTGAATGCTAACAGTGCCATGGATTCGAATCTATTTGCTTTTGGACCTTCCAGTTCTAGTAATGATGGTGCGCGTTGCCCGACGGCTCCAGTACCTCAGGAAGATTGTATCAATGGAATAGACGATGATGGTGATGGCTTAATCGATTGTGATGACCCTTCTTGTTCTGGAGTTGCATCTTGTCCAGTTATAGAAGATCCAACGACTGGTGGTAATTCAGGTGGGTTAGAAAGTAATAACAGACTCTCGCAGCAAATTAGCAAACGAAACTTTAAGCGCGCTAAAACAAGTTACAAGTTTGATAAATTAACTGCAAAACAATTTGTAAAACCGCTATCCTATGCAAGAAATGCTGCAAACAACGGAAACCAATTTGAATTATCAGATTTCATACCTCTTGAAGTTGTGAATGAAGATCTTGTGATTGAGTCTTCTCCAAGAGATTTAATAGGCATTACCAATGCTTCGGATGTTTATTCAGTCGATTATTTAAGAGCGGGTGAAAATGTAAGTTCTATACTAGTTCTTAAAACGGAGGATGGTGTCTATGAGCATACCAAATATATTTGCGATCGCTTATTAGGAGCTCAGTTAATTTCAGTATCGACTCTTGAAATTCGAGATCAACAATTCATAAAAGCGTTGATAAAAAATACAGATGGCTCCTTAGAATTTGTTTTGAGTCTTTCTGCAAAAGTAACAGAGGAAAACAACTTTGCTATTGAGAGTCACTGGAATTTAGATAAGTACGAAGCGGATGCAACGTTTTATAATTTCCAGATATGGTCGAATTCTTTAGATGATTTATTACGTCTAGGAGAAGAAGTGGTTCGTTTATTAGAAGTTCAAAAGCCGATTGTAGCGTATCATAATTCTGCACCCCCTTCTGTATTTGTTAGAAAAGGCAAATACCACAACGGCAAACTCGATTTACAAATTGTAAATACCAACGGAACTAATACCATTGCGTTTAATGGTGGTTTAAGAGCCTCAGAAACCAATTCGGTAGAGCAGGTATCGTCAACCATAGATCTTGAAGGGAGTTACATCACCAATATAGAAATAGATGCAGGAAACTTGTTTGATATTGGTTTTAGAATCGGTGATGGTATTGCAATTCCAGATGATTTATTTATGTCTGATGGTCCGTGGGGATATGATGATGCTCCATCAAATATGCTCGTTCATACGTATGAAGTGAATCCGAATGAGGAACCATTTGATGAGGATGAGTTTGCTATCGAACGTAATATAGAGTTAGTCGGCAGTACCAACGCATATATGGCCGCTTACAGAGCCCTCACACCCAAGTTTAGTCCTATCAATTTTACAGAATATAAAAGCTTAAAATTAAAAGCAAAAGGGACTGGCAACTTAATAATTAGATTGGTAAAAGAAAGTGTAACGGATTGGGAATCTCAATACAAAACAACTATTCCCCTCACAAACAATTTACAAGATTATAGCATTTCATTTTCTAATTTCACCTCCATTAATGGGACTGATTTTATCCCTAATGACATCACTTCTATTGTATTTACAATGGTCGCAGAAACTGGCGAAGTAGAAACAAAAGAAATGACCATACAACACCTTCGTTTTTCAACAACGAATCCGCAATCGGAAAACCCCTTAAATACACTTGTGGTATCCCCTAACCCTATGAAATCTAGTACAACCTTCCATTTTACAAGTCAACATATAGAAACTGTAGAAGTATTGGTTTACAATCAGTTGGGAAGTTTGGTGAAAACAATCACGCATGAAGCGGTTTTAGGAGCAAATGAAATTAAATTAAAAAGAGGAACCCTAAGTTCAGGACTGTACTTCTGTAAAATGAAAAGTGATACTAAACTCTATAAAATATCAAAACTCATATTAGAATAAAGATAAAAACTAAGATATTAAAGGTTGAAAGGATAAGAGACTTCGGTTTTTTATCCTTTTTTTTGCTTGTTGGTTGTGCATTTAATAAAAACTAAATACCTCATTGTCAGTGCTTTAGTTTTTTAATACTTTTGGAGTAAAATAGCATCCAAATCTGTTCTTGCTTTATGAAAAACCTGCAGCTAATTCCGAGTACTCTTCGCGATGAATCAATCGTTACGTTTTCATTTTCTTATGATCAAGAGCTTATTCAAACTACAAATCCGATAGTTCAACACTACACACCAATTTGGGAGGTAGTGTTGAATAAAATACTGAATATAATGGAAATATGCACACCTAAAGGTTTGTATAAAAATTAGTTATGAGTAATTATAATTATGATAAAATATTTAAAAATAAAATTTGGAGCACATCCTGAAAGTGACAAGCTTACATTGGAAACTACTCCTGTGACAATTTTTGTTGGGCCAAATAATTCTGGAAAAAGTAAACTTTTAACAGAAATTCAACGATTCTGCATTCAAGGAAAGACAGACAGTACATTCAATTTAATTGAAGACATCTCCTTTGTTGAGCTAAATAAAGAACAAGTTGATGAAGAAATTAAAAAACATACTCTTGCCCCAAACTCTGACGAAAACGTACATCAAGGAACTATTCTGTTTGGAAAAGGCGATTCAAAAGATCATTTACCGAAAAATGCTCCAGAGAGATTTTTATCATCGCCCAATAAAAACAAACATGAATTCTGTAGACATTACTTGTACCGTAACACTCTTAAACTTGATGCTGTAAATAGAATTTTACTGATCAAATCACAACCATTAGGAGATATGCAAAAAGGGGCTTTAAATTCTTTAGCTGTTCTCTTCAGGGATGATGTTAAAAGACTTGAAGTCAGGAGAATTGTTTTTGACGCTTTCAACCTATATTTTGTGTTAGACCCGACTAACGTTGGACAACTAAGAATAAGACTGTCCAAAAGCGAACCATCAAACTATTTAGAAGAAAGAGGGTTACATAAAGAAGCTGTAGATTTTCATAGTCAAGCATTAGAAATAACGAGTGCAAGTGACGGTGTAAAAGCATTTACAGGGATAATAACATCTATTATTGCTGGAAACCCTAAAGTTACTATATTGGATGAACCAGAAGCATTTTTGCATCCGGCACTCTCATCAAAACTGGGTAAAGAAATTGCCAGTGCGGCCAAAATAGAGCATAATAGATTATTTGTCTCAACTCACAGCGCAAATTTTTTGATGGGCTGCATCCAAAGTGGAGCTCCAATTAATGTTGTTCGTTTGACTTATTCAAACGAAGTGGGAACTGCTCGTTTACTTGACAAAGACAAGATAAAAACACTTATGAGAGATCCTTTATTAAGGTCAACGGGAGTCTTGAATGCATTATTTTATAAACATGTAATTGTAACTGTAGGTGATTCTGATAGAGTATTTTATCAAGAAATTAATGAGCGTCTGCTTGAATTCAGCCCTGAAAATGGCATTAACGACTGTCTATTTATTAATGCCGTTGGGAAGAACACTATTTGGAAAATAGTTAAGCCACTTCGCGAAATGGGAATTCCTGCTGTTGGAATTTATGATATTGACATTTTAAATAACGAAGGGAGCAATTGGACAAATGCTCTAAAATCTTCATTTGTTCCTGATATTAGTCATCAACCCTATGGACAAACCAGAAGTTTAATTAAAAATAAATTTTCAGAGTTAAAGATTGACATGAAAAAGGATGGAGGAATAAATGCATTACCTCGATCCGAGAAAGAAGCATCTGAAAACCTATTTAACCAGCTAGAGGAGTACGGATTATTCACCGTTAGAACTGGAGAAGTTGAGCATTGGTTACAAAGTCTAGGGGTAAAGGCTCATAAATCTGTATGGCTTCCTCAAATGTTTGAAAAAATGGGTGCAGATCCGAATGACTCAAATTTTATTAAACCATCAAAAGGTGATGTATGGGAATTTATTGGACAAATAAATACATGGATGTCTGATGAAACTAAAAAAGGAATACCAAAATAAATAAAATCTGCTACAGCACGAAATAGAAGATTAAATGAAGTCAATCCTTTCGTGTGGTCAACTGTAAATAAAACCTAAAAAACCACTTACCCCCAGCTCCGCAAAGTCTCCTGACTTAGCGGGACATAAAAAAATTAAATTTAGAACGGATAAGCACTGAACAAATAAACTAACCCCCTACCCATACATCTTTGCACGAATCTCCTTAATCTTAGAATCTTGCATATATTCATCAAAGGTCGTGTAACGGTCAATCACGCCCTTAGGCGTCAGCTCAATCACTCTATTCGCCAAGGTTTGTGCAAACTCATGATCGTGGGTGGTAAACAATACCGTGCCTTTAAAGTTTTTTAAGGAATTATTAAACGCCGTGATACTTTCCAAATCCAAGTGGTTCGTCGGTTCATCGAGCATGAGGACATTGGCACGCATCATCATCATACGGGAAAGCATGCAACGCACTTTTTCGCCACCTGACAATACGTTCGATTGTTTGAGTGCTTCCTCACCACTGAAAATCATTTTTCCTAAAAACCCACGAATGTGTACTTCTTCGCGTTCTTCTTCCGTTTTCGTCCACTGTCGCAACCATTCCACCAAATTCATGGCATTCTTAAAAAAGCTGCTATTATCTAAAGGCAAGTACGATTGAGTTGTGGTCACACCCCATTGGAATGTCCCGCTTCTAGCCTCTAATTTTTTTGTGACGATGTCATAGAATGCAGAAGTGGCTCGGGAATCTTTAGAAAACACCACCACTTTATCGCCTTTATTTAAGTTAAAATCGATCTTATCAAAAAGTGTTTCACCTTCCAATTCGTAGGCTAATTTTTCAACATTTAATATCTGATCTCCTGCTTCGCGCTCGCGTTCAAAAATAATCGCTGGATAACGTCTGCTAGAAGGACGAATGTCTGCCACATCTAACTTGTCAATCATTTTCTTTCGACTGGTAGCTTGTTTGGACTTTGCCATATTGGCAGAAAAACGACGTATAAATTCTTCTAATTCTTTCTTTTTATCTTCTGACTTTTTGTTCAGTTGAGCACGTTGTTTGGCAGCCAATTGAGACGACTCGTACCAAAATGTATAATTCCCAGAGAAATGGTTGATCTTATTAAAATCGATATCTGAAATATGTGTACATACCGCATCCAAAAAGTGACGGTCATGCGATACCACAATCACACAACTATCGTAATTGGCTAAAAAATGCTCTAACCAAGAGATGGTTTCATAATCCAAATCATTGGTAGGCTCATCCATGATTAACACATCTGGCGATCCAAACAGGGCTTGTGCCAACAAGACGCGAACCTTTTGTTTTCCGTCCAAATCTTTCATTAGGGTGTAATGGTGCTCTTCTTTGATCCCTAAATTTGAGAGCATAGACGCCGCATCACTGTCGGCATTCCATCCGTTCATTTCTTCAAACTTCACTTGAAGCTCTCCAATACGATCGGCATTTGCATCTGAATAATCGTTATACAACGCATCAATTTCAGCCTTGATTTTAAACAGCGGTTTGTTTCCCATAATAACAGTTTCCAAAACCGTATGCTCGTCGTATAGGTTGTGATTTTGCTCTAGCACCGACATGCGTTTCCCGGGTTCCAAATGCACATGTCCAGAAGTAGGTTCTTGCACCCCTGCTATGATTTTTAGAAATGTAGATTTCCCAGCGCCATTGGCACCAATAATCCCATAGCAATTTCCGGTATTGAAAGACGTATTGACTTCATCAAAAAGAATCCGTTTTCCAAATTGTACTGATAAGTTTGAAACTGATAACATGTTTAAAATAATTTTTTGCAAAAGTAAATAAATCAAACCACCCATCAAATTAAACCGACTCGTAATTTAACAACGCCTTAACAAGAATAAATCATATCATAGCGTACTTTTGAAAGTATCAAGATATTAATTGCCATATTTTTATATAGATGAAACCAATACACCTCCTTTTTGGGCTTTTAATCTTTGTGGGCTGTCAGACCAGTCCCGAAGAAATCAAACCTGTTTTTGTGGGTGGGGACATCATCAATCCAAGTAATAATTATGTTGTTTTATATGATACACAAAACAACACAGACACCTTATATCTGAATGATGAGAATCGGTTTTTTCATCATTTCACAAACTTCAAACCGGGGATTCATTCTTTTGTGCATGGCGGAAAATACCAATCCATTTTACTGGAAGAAAATGACAGTATTATGATGCACATCAATACTCATGATTTTGACGAATCGATCGTTTATAACGGGATTGGTGCTAAAAAAAATAATTATCTCATTAATCTTTTATTAAAACTAGAAAAAGAAGACCGTAAAACCAATGCGTTTTACGCCAAATCCCCTGAGGAATTTCATCAAAATATTGAAGCATTCATTTCTAAAAATACTACAGACTTGGAGTTGTTTATGAAAAAAAATCCAAATTCTGAACTCTTTAAAAAGGTAGCGCTCTCCAGTATAAAATACCATTACTTTACGCGAAAAGAATTGTATCCGTTCCGTCATTTCGGAGTTAACAATTTTAGTTATTTCAAAGAACTTCCATCTGATTTTTATGATTTCAGAAAGGAAATTATTTACAACGATATCGATCTTAAAGATTTTTATCCTTACTATAATTTTTTATTTCCTCACATCAATAATTTGGCACTGGAACAATTGACTACTATCAATACGGAATTCACATTTGACGACCATCAGTTGGACTACACCAGTCGAAAGTTAGAGCTCATCGATAGCTTGGTGACCAATACCATGATTAAAAATAATTTACTAAAATACACCACACGGAATTTCATTTCCAATTCAAATTCCATCGATCAGAGTTATATTTTGTACCAATCTTTTTTGGATAAAAGCACCAATGAAAAGGATAAAAAATACATTAAAGACCTGTTTAAAAATGCACAAGGATTGCAACCCGGCTATCCACTGCCGGCGATTGAAGTGATCAATCATACAAATGAAACCGTAAATATCAATACGATATTTGATAAAACAACGGTGATTTATTTTTGGGACAATGCCAGTCGTTACCATTTTGAAAACAGTCATATCAAAGTGAAAACCCTACAAGAACAATTACCAAACATTGATTTTGTTGCCATCAATATCAACTCCATGCACACCTATGTATGGAGAAATATGATTTTCGGAAATCAGTTCAAAATCAACAACGAATACCGTTTTGCAGATCCCTCCTATGCCAAAAAACGCTTGGCGATTAACTACATAAAAAAAGTTTTGATTGTGGATCGTAATGGCGTTATTTTAAATGCTACCGCCGATTTGTTTGATCCTGAATTTGAAGTACTTCTAAAGGCATACAAATAAAAAAAGACTCTCTAAAAAGTAGAAAAACTGTCATTCTGAACCTGCCTGACGGTAGGCAGGTTTATTTCAGAATCTGAAACAAGTTCAGATTGACAAAGCAAAACCTTTCTAGACAGCCTTCGCAAACTGCATCTATTTAAATCAAATAATTAATTCCCCTTCTTATAATCTTCTAAAAATTTAGCCAAACCACTATCAGTCAATGGGTGACGTAACAAACCTTCAATAGAGCTCAAAGGACCTGTCATGACATCGGCGCCTAATTTAGCACAGTCAATCACGTGCATGGTATGACGCACAGAAGCTGCTAAAATTTCAGTCCCAAATCCGTAATTATCGTAGATAAGACGAATCTCCGCAATTAAATTCAAACCGTCTGTAGAAATATCATCCAAACGTCCGATAAACGGCGATACATAGGTCGCACCAGCTTTGGCAGCTAACAAAGCTTGCCCGGGTGAAAACACCAAAGTAACATTGGTTCTAATCCCTTTATCACTGAAATATTTACACGCTTTTACACCGTCTTTAATCATTGGAAGTTTCACCACAATTTGTGGATGCAAAGCTGCTAGAGCCTCCCCTTCTTTAACCATCCCATCAAAATCTGTAGAAATAACTTCCGCAGACACATCTCCTTCAACAATCGCGCAAATGGCTTTGTAGTGGTTCAAAATGTTTTCTGCACCAGTGATGCCTTCTTTGGCCATTAATGATGGGTTGGTAGTAACGCCATCCAAAACACCAAGGTCTTGCGCTTCTTTAATCTGATCTAAATTGGCAGTGTCAATAAAAAATTTCATGATTTTTTGATTTGAATTAATTGGTGTAAAATTAATACATTATAACTGCTTGACAACGGTTATTACAAAAAATAATGTCTTGTGTTATATATTATAAAAACGACTTAAAAGCTTCTCATACCACAAATCCGGAAGGATGCGCTTTAAGACCACTGAAAACTTTTGTAGGAATGCCCCAACTTTATAATGAATTTTTGGGTTTTTAGAAGTGATAATTTTATGAACCACCTGAGCCATGAGCAACGGATTTTTCCCAGAATCCACATGGGAATCCATCAGATCTAAAGTCGTTCTGTAAGGTTTTTTATATGGAGAATCTTCTAATAATGGGGCATGATAACGTCCGGCGGCGATGTTGGTCGCAAAATCTCCAGGGGCAATATTACTCATCGTAATGTTGAAGGCTTTGAGTTCCATTCGATACGATTCCGTAATCAGCTCCAAAGCGCCTTTACTCGCACTGTAAACGCCTCTAAATGGCAATCCCATATAGCCCGCAATAGACGTGATGTTTAGAATTTGTCCCGATTGCTGCAAACGCATGTGAGGCAACACGGCATTGATCATATTTATAGGTCCAAAAAGATTTGTTTCAAAATTACGTTTCATCTCCTCCATTGGAATTTCTTCTAAAGGGCCCGTAATACCAACACCGGCATTATTGACCAATACATCAATTTGACCTGTTTTAGAAATTAACTCAGAAACACATTCAAAAATGGACGCTGTTTGCGTGACATCTAATTTTATAATTGGAAATTTAGAATCTGTATATTTTTCTGGAAATCGGCTTGTACCATAAACGGTAAAACCTTTGTCGGTGAGGTATTCTCCTACTGATTTTCCAATCCCAGAAGATCCGCCTGTAATTAAAATAACTTTTGCCATGAACTTTTGTGATTTAAGAAGCTAAAGATAGGAAGATTTATGGAAACTATGGGGTACAAAAAATGGCAAGCTACCTACATCACACTGCTACAACCATTTACCTTTGCTGCGTTCCCGCCCTGGAGGATTCAATAGGAGCTAGTTGTGTAGGACTTGCCTCTGCAAAGATACAAAGTTTTAATATTCACGCAATGATTTTTTTAACTGAATATAAATAAATAAATTGCTAAAAAATATAATTGCACTATGCATACCTACAAACTATTGACATTCATTGGACTTAGCATTTTGATCTCCGCCTGCGGATCGACTACAAAAACAAACTTTTCCATCCAAACGAACAGTGAGACAAACATAATTTCCAATGCTGAAACACTTTCTGTTGAGCTTCTGAATCCAAACAATATAGATTTTGACTCTATTCAGTTGACTTTGGATACTCGAAAAATCTCGAAGTCCGTAGATTTATCCTCCATGCCTTTAGGTGAAAAACTTATAAAAGCCAAAGTGTTTTATGATGATACGTTTCAAGTCGTTCTTAAAAAGGTGATTGTGGTGAATGCTGCCGCTCCAAAAATATATACCTATGAAATTGTGAATACCTATGCTCACGACATCACGTCTTATACACAAGGACTCGAATTTTATAATGGAGAACTTTATGAAAGTACGGGGCAATACGGCGAATCTAAACTGAGAAAACTTGATTATAAAAATGGAACCGTTCTTAAAAATATTGATTTAAGTGCTTCTTATTTTGGGGAAGGGCTGTCGGTTTTAAATGATAAAATTTATCAACTCACATGGAAAGAAGGCCGTGGTTTGGTGTATGATGTCAACAGTTTTGAACAGATAGAAACTTTTAATTACGGACAAAGTAAAGAAGGCTGGGGATTGTGTAACGACGGTCAGAAGTTTTATAAATCTGATGGATCTGAATATTTATGGTTTTTGAATCCCAATACCCTTGCGGAAGAAGGGTCTTTGCAAGCCTACACCAATAAAGGAAAATTGACAAACCTTAATGAGTTGGAATGGGTCGATGGTATGATCTATGCGAATCGTTATCAGAAAAATGGCGTCGCCATCATCAATCCAGAAAATGGGGCGATCGAAGCCGTCATCGATTTTAAAGCCTTAAAAACAAAAGTAACCAAACACCAAGGATTGGATGTTTTAAATGGAATGGCCTACAACCCAAAAACAAAAACCTTATTTGTCACTGGAAAACGTTGGGATAAATTGTTTGAAGTTAAAATTATTGAAAATTAATGACGGTATTTGAAGCCACTCGATCTGTAGTTGCAGATGATTTAGACGACTTAATGCATGTGAATAATGTACGTTATGTGCAATGGGTTCAAGACATCGCGAAGTCGCATTGGGAAGCTGCCACCACTCCACTCCAACAACAAGAAAATGTATGGGTGTTATTGAGCCATCATATCGAGTATAAATCTGCTGCCAAACTCCACGATGAAATTCATCTCAAAACCTATGTAACACACTCTGAGGGCGTCACCTCTACACGCATCGTTGAAATGTATCATAAGAACAGTGACAAATTGATTGTCAAATCTGAAACCACTTGGTGTTTGTTAGATGCAACAAGCAAAAGGCCAAAACGAATCAGCACTAGGATTGCTGATGTGTTTCGTTAATTTAAATAATCACAACAATATATATTAGCTTGAAAAGTTATATTTTTACCAAAACAGTACATCACATGAATCGCTCTCTTTATTTTATAGTAAGTTTTTTTACGCTCATTTTTTGGAGTTCTTGTCGTCAAGACTTTGAATTTACTCCTAGTACAGGCACTCTTACTTTTTCAAAAGACACGGTCTATTTAGATACTGTTTTTTCAAATATAGGATCTAGCACCTACACACTTAAAGTGTATAACAACTCTGATGATGACATTCTGATTCCGTCTTTAAAATTGAGCAACGGACAAAATTCTAACTACCGTATGAATGTGGATGGTATGCTTGGAAATGGGACTCTGGTCGGGAAAGAATTTGAAAATGTAGAACTTTTGGCACAAGACAGTATGTTTGTCTTTATTGAAACGACCATCGATATTCAGCCTTTAGTCGCCAATGAAACACAGTTTTTATACACCGATGCGATTGAATTTGGAACAGGTACTAACACTCAAAAAGTAGAATTGGTAACCTTGGTAAAAGATGCCGTATTTATCTATCCGAATAAAGATGCCAATGGCGTCGTGGAAACACTCATTTTTGATGTAGATGGCGATGGTGTTGACGATGAAACCAATGTGCAAGGTCGTTTTTTAGAAGATACCGAATTAACGTTCACTAATGAAAAACCTTATGTTGTTTACGGCTATGCAGCTGTAGCAGGCGGAAAAACACTTGATATTAATGCAGGAGCACGTGTACATTTTCATGCCAATTCAGGACTTTTGATTACAGATAATGCTTCCTTACACATCAATGGATCACCGAGTTTAGACGCCGAAATTTTGGAGAATGAAATCATTATTCAGGGCGATCGTTTGGAACCTCTTTACGAAAACATTCCAGGACAATGGGAAGCCATTTGGTTATTATCTGGCAGTTCCAACAACAGCATCAATCATGCAACCATCAAAAATGGAACGGTGGGAATTTTAAGTGATGGCAATCAAGACGACCCTACAAAACTGGTGATTACAAATTCACAGATTTATAACTCCAGTAATTATGGGATTTTAGGCAGAGGTACTTCCATCAGTGCTGAAAATGTAGTGCTCAATATTAGCGGCGTGTCCTCTTTTGCGGGTACCTACGGCGGAAATTATAATTTTACGCATTCGACCATTGCTAACTATTGGAGCAATAGCTTTAGACAATTCCCGGCCTTATTACTTAATAATTTTATTATTGATGCAGAAAACAACGTATTTACAAATCCTTTAGAATCTGCAAATTTCACCAACTGTATTGTTTATGGAAATGACAATCCAGAGTTGTTATTAGAAAAAGAACCCTCAGAAGTATTTAATTTTAAATTCACTAATAGTCTAATCTATTTTGACGATCCAACAGACTTTTATTCAGAGTCCCAATACGATTTCACCAATACGGATCACTACGAAAATGTGATGTTTAACAACGATCCTCAGTTTTTAGACCCTTCTAACAATCAGCTGAACATTCCTCTCGGTTCGCCCGCAGAGGGTGCTGGAATTACATCTGGAAACTTAAACGTAGACATCACAAATACCACACGCACGTCGCCACCCGATTTAGGGGCTTATAATGCGACTGAATTTGAGGATTAGATAGAAAGGGATTGTTTAATAATGTAGGAAAACTGTCATTCTGATTTTATTTCAGAATTGCCCCTGTTAGAAACCCAGCTTAACTTAATCCAATGGCATATGGTATTTAGCAATTGTAGCAGCAACAAATTTATTCTCTATCTTTCTTATACCCTATCTTTGATCGTGGTTCACTTTCCTCTTTGATGAACTTTTTTAGATAGTTAAAAATGGTTAGTATTTGTTGGTCTTGACTTGCTACTTTTTCTTCTATTTCATTGAGTTTTAATAATACATCTTTATCTAATAAAAGTAGTTTTCTTATTTTGACAAACGTATCTATTATTACAATGTTTATTTTCTCTGCTTGCGAACTTCTTAATATACTTGATAACATTAATATTCCGTGTTCGGTAAATGCATAAGGTGGATATTTTGAGTGTTGCCCTCTTTTTAAGGTCACAAAATGTGACCTTAAAGCTTTGTATTCTTCCTGTGTTACCTTGAACATGTATCGCTCTGGAAAACGATTTACATTCCTTTTAACTTGTTGGTTTAACACTTTTGTTTCTACACCATAAAGTTCTGCCAAATCAGAAGATAACATAACTTTCTTTCCTCGGATTTCATATATTTTACTTGCTATTATCTCTTCTGGAACTAGATTGGTTTGGCTCATTAGTTTAATTTTTGGGTGTGTAAAAATAGTTTTTAAATTGGAGATCACAAATTTCGGCACCCAATTTCAACATATCGGATGTAAATTCTATTCAGGATTTAGTCCTGAATCTCCCCTCCCGCTAAGTTGTACTTAGTGGCCGTAAACTAGAACACTATCCTAAAAACGTTTTTTACTTTCACTCATACTTCCTACCAATCTTTGTCGCAACCACGCTTTAGCGTGGCGGTAGCGTGGACTCCAAACACATTCCCCGCTCCCGCTAAGTTGTACTTAGTGGACGTAAACTAGCTAAAAACGCTTTTTACTTTCACCCATACTTCCTACCAATCTTTGACGTTACCACGCTATAGCGTGGCGAGAGCGAGACTTGCCAATCTCTGACGCCACTAAGTACAACTTAGCGGGAGCGCAAACTAGCGGCATCAGGGGATATTAATATTTGGAATACCCGTATATTTAGAAACAGGGACATCAACATATTGAGCCAAAGAAGATGCGTTTGGCCCAGGGGGTATAATTGTTGGCAACTCTTGCGAAAACGCGGACTGAATGTATAAGAATAATACAATGGCAAGGAGGACTGTTTTTTTCATAGTAGCAGAGTTTGGAACTCCAAACCTACTAACAAAAAGTTAAATAAAAAAACAGAATCCTTATACTTTAACAATTTTTAACAACAGTTAAAATATAATACAAAAAAAACCTCCTCATAAAAATGAGGAGGCTAAATTATAAAGTATTTATGTACGTCTATGCAAACAAGGGACGGTGACTCATCATCGCATTCACTTGTTCTGAAATCGCTTCTAATTTCGCTTCATCTTCATGGTTATTAAGCGCTTGGTCAATAAACTCAACAACCGTTTCCATATCAGTTTCTACCAAACCACGAGTGGTAATTGCAGGCGTTCCAACACGGATTCCAGACGTTACAAAGGGACTCTGTGTATCAAAGGGCACCATGTTTTTATTTACCGTAATATCCGCTTTTACAAGGGCTTGTTCGGCAACCTTTCCTGTGATGTTTTTATTTCTTAAATCAATCAACATCATGTGGTTGTCCGTCCCACCAGAAATCAAATGGTAATCGCGTTTTACAAAGGCTTTTGCCATCGCATCCGCATTCTTTTTAACCTGTAAAATATAATGTAAAAATTCATCGGTCAATGCTTCTCCAAAAGCAATCGCTTTTCCAGCAATCACATGTTCTAAAGGCCCGCCTTGGTTCCCTGGGAAAATAGCAGAATCCAATAAAGAAGACATCATGCGTACTTTTCCAGACTTCAACGTAATTCCAAATGGGTTTTCAAAATCTTTCCCCATCATAATCAGACCGCCTCTTGGTCCTCTTAAGGTCTTGTGCGTGGTGGTGGTGACAATGTGACAATACGGTAAAGGATCGTTCAAAATACCTTTAGCGATCAATCCAGAAGGGTGCGAAATATCGCCCATCAAAATAGCACCCACACTGTCTGCAATCACTCTAAAACGCTTAAAATCGATATCTCTTGAGTAAGCAGAGGCACCAGCAATGATTAGTTTTGGTTGTTCTTTGGTGGCAATCTCCTGAATTTTATCGTAATTCAAAACACCAGTTTCTTTTTCAACACCGTAAAAAACGGGATCGTACAAACGTCCAGAGAAATTCACAGGCGATCCATGTGTCAAATGCCCTCCGTGAGATAAGTCAAATCCTAAGATTTTATCCCCTACTTTCAAACAGGCATGAAAGACCGCTGTATTTGCTTGACTTCCCGAGTGGGGTTGCACGTTTGCCCAAGCAGCTCCAAAAAGTGTTTTGGCACGATCAATAGCAATGAGTTCTACTTCGTCCACAACTTCACAACCGCCATAATAACGCTTTCCAGGATATCCCTCTGCGTATTTGTTGGTCAATACCGATCCGGTAGCTTCCATCACTTGTTCACTTGTGAAATTTTCAGAAGCAATCAATTCAATTCCATTGATTTGACGTTCTCTTTCAGCTTCAATTAATTCAAAAATTTGTTCGTCGCGTTGCATGTATAGTTTTATTCAAAAGGTTATGGCTGCAAAATTAATAATAAGATTGCTGTAAACATATAAAAAACAACTATTTCAACGACTATTTATTAAACAGTCATCAACATTTAATAAGTACTTTTTTATGTTGAAAATTTGTAATTTTTAAAGGGATTGACAAAAGCGCAGTAATACTTCGTTTTTGGTTAATTATTAAAAATATATACCTCCTAAATTCCATAATTTGTAAAATTGAGATTATTATTTTTTTTTCACTTTGAAATTGATACTTTTGAGTGTTAATACAAGATCTAATGCAACACTTAACGAGTTCAATAAATTTATCCTTCATGGAACCTTTCCAAATGAATTCTCTTATTGTAACAATGACGACGATTATGATCACCCTTTTGGGTTTTGCTATTATATAACTCCGCCCCTCATTTTATTGTTTATACCAAAACAATAGTTTCCATTAAAAATAAAAAATAAATACATGAAAGTTTTAAAATTTGGAGGAACATCAGTAGGTTCTTCAAAAAACATATCCAAAGTCATAAAGATCGTAAAAACAGAATCGGCTTCTGAAAACATTGTGGTGGTGGTGTCTGCCGTTGGAGGAATTACCGATAAATTACTCATTGCTGCTGATAAAGCCATTCGTAAAGACCACAGTTACAAAGAAGATTTTGAGGCCTTACGTTTAAAACACATCGAAGTGATTGATGGTTTACTAAGCGGCGAAGTGCACGAAGCGACTACCGACATTGTGTTGGAACATTTATCGCGGCTTGAAAAATTGTTAGATGGGGTGTATTTAATTAACGAATTATCGCCAAAAACAAACGATAAACTTCTCAGTTTTGGAGAATTGATTTCTTCTTTAATCATTTATGAAGCCATCAAATCTAAAGGGGTCAATGTTCAATTAAAAAATTCACAAAACTTAATTGTAACGGATTCAAACTTTACCAATGCAGCGGTTAATTTTGAAGAAACAAATGCCAACATCACCACCTATTTTGAAAGCAATCAAAAAATGGTAACCATATTACCAGGCTTTATATCGAAGTCTGAAAATGATGAGATCACGACTTTAGGGCGTGGTGGGTCAGATTACACCGCAGCAATTCTTGCAGCGGCACTCAACGCCAGTGTTTTGCAAATCTGGACGGATGTAAGCGGTATGTTTACAACCAACCCTAAAATGGTCAAGCATGCGAAACCAATTAGCAAACTATCCTATTTAGAAGCCATCGAATTGTCGCACTTTGGGGCTAAAGTGTTGTATCCCCCAACCGTGCAACCCGTCCTCCGAAAAGACATTCCTTTGCTTATAAAAAACACTTTAGCACCTGAAGATCCCGGAACCTTGATTACTAAAATTTCAGAAAACGGATCTCAATCGCCGATCAAAGGGATTAGCAATATTAATAATGTTTCTTTACTCACGCTTCAAGGAAATGGCATGGTGGGGATTCCTGGGTTTTCCAAACGTTTGTTTGAAACCTTGGCGCATTCTAAAATAAATGTGATCATTATCACCCAAGCATCTTCTGAACATTCCATTTGTATTGGGGTTTCTGATGCCGATGCGCTTTCGGCAAAATCGGTCATTGATAAAGAGTTTGAAAATGAAATTTCTCTGCATAAAATTGATCCTTTAATCATTGAACCCAACTTGTCTATTGTGGCGGTTGTAGGCGATAAAATGAAAAGCCATCAAGGAATTAGCGGAAAAATGTTTAGTACTTTAGGGAAAAATAATGTCAATATTAGAGCGATTGCACAAGGGGCTTCAGAACGGAATATTACAGCCGTGATTTCAGAATCTGATGTGAAAAAAGCATTGAATTCTTTACATGAGCAATTTTTTGAGGAACAAACCAAACAAATGAATTTATTCATCGCAGGGGTTGGAAATGTCGGTAAATCCCTCATGGATCAAATTAAGCAACAAAAGAAATACATAAAATCAACACTTAAAATCAACCTTAAAGTCGTCGCCCTTTCCAACTCTAAAAAGATGGTGTTTGATGAAAGTGGATTAAATCTTTCAGATTGGGATACTCTGTTGAAAGAAGGACAACCAACGGAGCCAATGGCGTTCTTTGAAGCGTCAAAAGATTTAAACTTAAGGAATTCTATTTTTATAGATATTACGGCTAATGATGCGGTCGCCAATACCTATGCTCATTATTTAAAACAAAGCATTGCCGTGGTAGCTTGTAACAAAATTGCGTGTTCAGGTGCCATTGAGAACTACAAAGAATTAAAGCATCTTTCCCATAAATACAATGTGCCCTTCTTGTTCGAAACGAATGTTGGAGCAGGTTTGCCCGTCATTGATACATTGAAAAATTTAATCATGTCTGGGGATAACGTCACTTCCATTAATGCAGTACTTTCAGGAAGTTTGAATTTTATCTTTAATAATTTCAATAAAAACACGACCTTTCACGACGTTGTAAAACAAGCACAAGCTGAAGGCTATACGGAGCCAGATCCTAGAATTGATTTGAGTGGTGTGGATGTTGCAAGAAAATTATTGATTTTAGCCAGAGAAAGTGGAGAAATGTTAGAAATGAACGATATTCAAAATGAAGCGTTTTTACCAAAAGAATGTATGGAAGCCGACTCTGTAGATGCTTTTTATGAAACCCTAAAAACGAATGAAGCGGTGTTTCAAAAACTATTTCAATCTGCGGAAGCAAACAACTGTCAACTGAAATATGTGGCAGAATTTAAAGATGGAGCGTCAAAAGTAGGTTTAAAAGAAATTCCTGTCGGACACCCTTTTTATAATCTGGAAGGAAAAGATAATATTGTGATGTTTTACACCAACCGTTACAGCGATCAACCCATGATTATTAAAGGAGCTGGCGCAGGATCTGAAGTTACGGCTTCTGGTTTATTTGCAGATATTATTAGAATTTCAAATACACATTAATGAACGAAATTAAACTGTTTTCTCCAGCAACGGTTGCGAATGTCTCCTGCGGATTTGATGTCCTCGGATTTTGCTTGGATTCTATTGGTGATGAAATGGTGATTCGTAAAACCGTAGAAAAAGGAATTCGAATTACAAAAATTGAAGGCTATGAGCTTCCGTTTGAAGTTGAAAAAAATGTAGCAGGTGTTTCGGCATTGGCTATGTACAAGGCTGCAAAACCCGATTGTGGTTTTGAAATCGAAATATATAAACACATCAAACCTGGAAGTGGTGTTGGTAGCAGCTCTGCGAGCGCTGTTGGCAGTGTGTACGGAATGAATGTATTGCTTGGTAATCCGTATTCCAAAACAGAACTAACAGCCTTTGCCATGAAAGGCGAAGCCGTTGCCAGTCAAAGTGAACATGCCGATAACATTGCTCCTGCCCTCTTTGGTGGATTTACCTTAGTGAAAAGTTTAGAGCCTTTAGAGGTTCTTCAAATCCCAACCCCTTCTGATTTATTTGCAGTAGTCATTCACCCTCAAATTGAAATAAAAACAGCGGATGCCCGAAAGATACTTCCAGAGCATATTTCATTAAAAAATGCGATCACTCAGTGGTCAAACGTTGGAAGTCTTATTCACGGCTTGCATACCAACGATTACGATCTGATCAGTCGATCCTTAAAAGATGTAGTGGTGGAACCGTTTAGAAGTCAACTCATCCCAGGATTTGAAGACATTAAAAAAGCGGCTTTAGAAAACGGTGCTTTGGGCACTGGCATTTCGGGTTCAGGCCCTTCTGTGTTTAGTTTATGTAAAAGTGATTCCACTGCTGAAAATGTTGAAAAAGCCATTAGAGAAACCTATCAAAATCAAAATATACCGTTTGAAATTTATGTTTCAAAAATAAATTTAGACGGCATCAAAATCTTAAACGAAAACTAACTATGAACTATTATAGTTTAAATAACATCGCTCCAACAACCACTTTTGAAAATGCAGTCATCAAAGGGCTTGCTCCAGATAGAGGCTTGTATTTCCCAGAGAATATTACTCCTTTAGATGCTTCCTTTTTTGAGAACATCGAAACCCTTTCAAATGAAGACATTGCGTTTGAAGCCATCAAACAATTCATAAGTCCAGAAATTCCTGAAGACGTTTTAAAAACAATCGTTTCGGAAACGCTTAGTTTTGATTTTCCAGTGGTAAAACTGACAGAATCCATATCCACACTCGAATTATTTCATGGCCCCACAATGGCGTTTAAAGATGTGGGCGCACGCTTTATGGCACGTTGTTTAGGCTATTTCAATAAGAATAATTCCAATGAAGTAACCGTTTTGGTTGCCACTTCTGGTGATACGGGAGGTGCTGTTGCCAATGGTTTTTTAGGCGTTAAAGGCGTCCGAGTGGTGATTTTATATCCAAGCGGAAAAGTAAGTAACATTCAAGAAAAACAACTCACGACTTTAGGTCAAAACATCACAGCGCTTGAAGTGGAGGGTACTTTTGACGATTGTCAGGACATGGTAAAAAAAGCATTTCTAGATGATGAACTCACATCCATCATGCAATTGACATCCGCAAACTCTATCAATGTAGCACGTTGGCTTCCGCAGTTGTTTTATTTTATGTTTGCGTACAAACAGCTAAAACATCAGCATAAAGACATTGTGTTTTCAGTGCCTAGTGGAAATTTCGGAAATGTATGTGCGGGAATGATTGCTCAAAAATTAGGTTTGCCCATTAAACATTTTATCGCTTCTAACAATGATAATAACGTGGTGACTCGTTATTTAGAGTCCAATTCTTACGACCCTAAACCCTCAGTTCAAACAGTGAGTAATGCGATGGACGTAGGAAATCCAAGTAATTTTATCCGAATTCAAGCCATCTATAATAATGAGTTTGAAACTTTAAAATCAAATCTTTCATCTTATAGTTTTACGGATGAAGAAACAAAACAAGCGTTGGATGAGATTTATAAGAGCACTAATTACATCGCCGATCCACACGGAGCGGTGGGCTATTTAGGATGTAAATCGTATTTAAAAACCAATCCAGATGCGCATTGTGTCTTTTTAGAAACCGCCCACCCAACCAAGTTTTTAGATGTTGTAAAAGAGGTGATTGATGCCGAAATTCCACTACCTCCACAAATAAAAGCCGTCATTGACAAACAAAAAGTAGCGACTGATATTAAGGACTATTCTGAATTTAAAGTATTTTTAACACAGCTTTAATCCGTTTCGATTCCTATTTTTGATTAGATTTGTAGTGCTATAAATTTAATTAATTATGAAAGTTACTGCTCTCCAATCTACACACGAAGCTCTAGGCGCTAAAATGGTTCCTTTTGCGGGATACAATATGCCCGTTCAATACGAAGGCGTAAACGCTGAACATGAAACCGTTAGAAGCGGCGTCGGTGTATTTGATGTCTCTCACATGGGTGAATTTCTTATCGAAGGCCCAAATGCTTTAGACCTTATTCAATCGGTCTCTTCAAATGATGCTTCAAAACTAACGGTCGGAAAAGCTCAATACAGTTGTTTGCCAAATGACCAAGGTGGAATTGTCGATGATTTAATTATTTATAAAGTCAAAGAAGAAACATATCTGTTAGTGGTCAATGCCAGTAATATTGAAAAAGACTGGGAGTGGATTGCGTCCAAAAATTCAATGGATGCGGATATGAAAAATATTAGTGAGGACTATTCTCTATTAGCGATTCAGGGCCCTAAAGCTGTGGAAGCCATGCAATCGTTGTCCAGCGTTGATTTGTCTTCCATTGCGTTTTATAATTTTTTGGTGGCTGATTTTGCAGGCATTGAGCATGTCATCATTTCTGCAACGGGATATACTGGAAGCGGCGGCTTTGAAATTTATTGCAAAAACTCAGAAGTGAAACAGGTATGGGAAAAAGTCCTAGAAGCTGGTGCTTCTTTTGGAATCAAACCTATTGGTTTAGCGGCGCGGGATACCTTACGATTGGAAATGGGCTATTGTCTTTATGGAAATGACATTGATGACCACAGCTCTCCTATCGAAGCTGGATTGGGATGGATTACGAAGTTTTCAAAATCCTTCACAAATTCTGAAGCCCTTAAAACTGAAAAAGAAGAAGGTCCTAAAAGACGTTTGGTTGGCTTTGAATTATTAGAACGTGGCATTCCACGAAAAAATTACACCATTGAAGATGCTTCTGGAAATGAGATAGGAATTGTCACTTCCGGAACGATGGCGCCTTCACTAGGAAAAGGAATTGGAATGGGCTATGTCTTGACAGAACATGCAGCCGCCGGCACCGAAATACGCATCGCCATTCGCAAACAAAAAGTGCTTGCCACGATTGTGAAACTTCCTTTTTACAAAAAATAACATTCGTTGAATTATGGCGACTTTAAAAAAACACCGCATTCTGATATTAGGTGTCAGTGGCTATTTGGGAAGTGCTATTTATAAGGAACTCCACCCCTATTACCAAACGTTTGGAACGTATAGAACACCGCTAACGGCCTATGAAAAAAACAAGCAATTCTTTCACTATGATGTGGAAGAAGATGATGTTTTTGAGATACTGAATGTCGTAAAACCAACGATTATCATCTCTGCGCTGAGAGGCGATTTTGCAGCACAATTAACAGCACATAAACATGTTTTTGAGTATGTATCTTCTCAAGAAAAATGTAAGATGATTTTTCTATCCTCTGCCAATGTATTTGATGCCTACAGTAAATTTCCGAGTTACGAGAATGACACGACCCTAAGTAATAGTATTTATGGTCATTTTAAAATTAGACTTGAGCAGTTATTCTTAAAACTCCCCCCTAAAAAAGTAACCATCTTACGGTTGCCAATGGTTTTTGGAGCGCCCTCCCCACGGGTTAATGAGTTTAAAGTGCATCTCGAATTAGACGTGCCAATTGAATTATTTCCAAATCTGATAATGAATGTTATTTCAGATAAAAAAGTCACCCAACAACTGCATTACATCATCAATCGAAACAAGCATGGAATTTTTCATTTAGGCAGTAAGGACTTGGTACATCACGATGATTTCATCAAAGAGTTAGTTTCTAAAATAGGGGCTAAAAACCCTCGCTATAAACTGGTTTACACCACCAATGACGACCGTTATTTGGCCGTTTTACCAAAAGAAAACATGCTTCCAAAACACCTTCAAATGCACAGCTTGGAACTCTTTGAAAATATGTTTTGAAGTTTTAAATCGATTTATACTTGTTTTTCGTTCCAGCATTTTTATTTTTGTTAAACATTATTTAGAATACATTAAAACCTATGGGAAGAGCATTTGAATTTCGCAAAGCAAGAAAAATGAAACGTTGGTCAGCAATGAGCAAGGCATTCACACGTATTGGAAAAGACATCGTTATGGCGGTCAAAGAAGGCGGTGCAGATCCAGATAGCAATTCTCGATTAAGAGCTGTCATTCAGAATGGGAAAGCGGTCAACATGCCCAAAGACAACATTGAGCGTGCCATTAAGCGAGCCAGTGATAAAAGTCAAGGCGATTACAAAGAAGTCTTATTTGAAGGCTACGCACCTCATGGGATTGCAATCCTCGTTGAAACGGCGACGGACAACAATACCCGTACCGTTGCAAACGTTCGAAGCTTTTTCAATAAATGCAACGGAAGTTTAGGAACCTCTGGTTCTGTAGTGTTTATGTTTGACCATACGTGTAATTTCAGAATCAATGCCGAAGGATTGGATGTTGACGATATTGAACTTGAATTTATTGATTTTGGAGCGGAAGAAGTCTTTGCAGACGATGATGGTATTTTAATTTATGCACCGTTTGAAAGTTTTGGAGCGATTCAATCAGCTTTAGAATCACGCGAAATTGAAATTTTATCTTCTGGATTTGAACGGATTCCACAAGTGACCAAACCTCTTAACGAAGCACAAGTCGCGGATGTTGAGAAATTATTGGAAAAACTAGAAGAGGATGACGACGTTCAATTTGTCTACCACACCATGCAAGAGTAGTTAAGAGAATTCTGGTACTTTTCCCTTAACACCTTCAAAAAAAGCACGCATAAACTTAAAATCCGCCTCCATATCATCGGTGGGATAAAAAGGTTCTGAGAACTTATTTTCTTTATTTTCAAAATCAAAAGACAACATAACAACTGGAACGTTTGCTGTTTTGGCTATAAAGTAAAATCCTGTTCTCCAGGACTCAACCTTTTTACGAGTGCCTTCTGGAGCTAACAACATACGGAATACCTCTCTATCCTCAAACAATCGTGCAATAGCGTCCACTTGTTTTTCATTTGCATTTCTGCGCACAGGTGCCCCGCCAAGGGCTCTAAAAAACCAAGCTGTTAATGGGTTAAACAACGCTTCCTTTCCAACAAAATGTGCTTCCAATTTCAGGGCTGATCTTAAAAGCACCCCAATATAAAAGTCATGCCAACTCGTATGAGGTGCTGCGATAAGCACTGCTTTTTTTACAGAATCAAAATTTTTAAAACCGGTTGCTTTCCAACCTAATAAATTATGGTATATAAATTTTGATATCCTGTGCATTGTTACATTTTAGAATAAAGATCCTTTAATAGGGACCTTGTTATTTTAGTTTTCCAATCTTTTCCGATGGCATTTTCCCATAAAGGTTCAAGACTCAAAGATACATCAATCATGATGTCAAATTGTTTGTCAGTAAGGTTTGCGCAAATTCCTTGTGGTAAAGATATGTTGTGCTTCGCTTTCATCATTTTAAATAATTTAACCCCTTCTGGATAAAATTCTTCTAAGTGATCGAATACAATACAATTTCCAACCCCATGCTTTGTTCCTAACAAAAAGGACAAACCGTAACTCATGGCGTGGGCGACTCCCACTTGCGAATAGGCAATGCTCATTCCACCATGCCAAGAGGCCATCATCAATTTATCTTGACTTTCTTCTGGATTCAGTGTATCTAAAAAGACTTCTTTACAAAGGTTTAAAGATGTCTCTCCGTAGGTTTTACTAAAGGAATTAATATACTCCCCTGTAAGCGATTCTATACAATGAATATAACAATCCATACCTGTATAAAACCATTGCTCTTTAGAAACACCATCAGTAAGTTCTGGGTCTAAGATTACTTGATCAAACGGCGTGAAATCACTGTTGATCCCTAATTTCATAGTAGGACCTGTTAAAATGGTGGTTCTTGACACTTCGGCGCCAGTTCCTGAAATTGTAGGAATTCCAACATGATAAATGCCTTTGTTTTTTATTAAATCCCAGCCTTGATACTCATGACTAGATCCGTTATTAGTTAGCATCAAAGCTACTGCTTTGGCTAAATCTAAAAGGGTTCCCCCTCCTATTCCGATAATTCCTGAGGGCAACACACTCGAGTTTAAAACGATGTCTTCGACCAATTGATCTACTTGTGTTGTTTTCGGTTCTTCTTCAGATGAAACAAAAATAATTTGATCTTTATACAGCAAAGGTATTTTTGCTATTAGAGATGCATTGTGTTCAAATACGTCATCGACAAGAAATATGAAAGGTGCTCTTTCATTTAGACGCATTGGGGATATAATTTCACCTAACTGGGTGAAACTACCGCGACCAAAGACAACTTTGGAAACCATGGGGAAATTTTTAAAATTCATATTCATAACTAGGTAGTATTAATCCATAATAATATATTATGGGAGGTTAAGGTTTTTTTGAAATAATTCTGCAAATTGCCCGACATGATAGCCGTCTATTAAGGCATGATTTGCGCTAATCCCTACATTCATCATTAATGAATCGTTTTCTGTGTAGGTTTTACTAAATGCTAATTTGGGTACTGAATCCTTCATCCCTGAAAAGGGTTCTTTCTGGGACGTAAAAGAAAACCAGGGCAATGCAGAGCAATGAATACAATTGGGTCCATTAACCGGGGGATAAAGCTCTGAGGATTCATTAATGCGTTGTTTTTCTTTTAGGATATTATTATTAAATTCTTTAAAGTTTTCTGAAAAATTGATAAAACTAAATCCAAAGGTGTTGTCTGCTCTTGAAAGGGTTGCAGATGCGTGAATGACATCATACTCAAAAACTTCGTTGTCTATAATTCTGTATTTGAAATTTTCAACCCCATTAATCGCTTTCATGCAGTCGTGAAGGTAAATAGCAAAAAAACTGGAACCCGTGTCCTTTGATTTTTTGTAAGCCTTAGACACATCAAAAGGAATTGTGACAGAAAAATAAGGATCCGCTAATACATTAAAATGATTAAAAAGCTGTTCGCGATTCCAAGAGGTTAAGTCTATCTTTTTCAATATTAATTTTATTAATTAATTCGTTTTCCAATGTTTATTGGCGTTTATCAAATCTTCTGGAGTATCGATTTCAATACCGTGAATGTCGGTTTCAACCATTTTTATTTTTTTCCCAAACTCTAAATAACGAATGCATTCGATTTTTTCTGACGCTTCCAACATTTTCATTGGAAGTTTTGTAAAATCAAGCAAGGCCTGTTTTCTGAAAGCATACACACCTTTATGTTTAAAATACTTAGTATCTACTGTTTTATCTCTAGAAAAAGGAATGGGACTTCTTGAAAAATAGAGGGCGAAATCGCGTTGATCTACAATTACTTTTACAGAATTTTTATTCAGAATTTCTTCAGGATCTGTGATGTGAATCATTAAAGAAGCTAAATCAATTTCGTTTTCAGTATCGTTTTCAAATTCATTTAAAACTTTTATCAAGCTCTCTTTATCTGTAAAAGGCTCATCACCTTGCACATTGACCACAATATCACAATCAATCGCTTCGGCTGCTTCGGCAATGCGATCACTTCCTGACTCATGTATTTTTTGACTCATGAAGACTTTACCACCATGACTTGTAATTTCTTGAGATATAATCTCACTGTCGGTCACTACATAAACCTCACTAAACAAATTTGTGTCCATTGTAGCCTCATAGGTGCGAAGAATAACGCTCTTCCCTCCTAGATTTTGCATAAGTTTTCCAGGAAAACGAGATGAGTCGTAACGTGCAGGAATCATGGCAATTATTTTCATTTAGCTTTTTTGATTAATTAGTGAACAAAAATACAATATTTTTTTGATAATTTATTTAATGGAATATCTTTAATCTTCAAAATAATCATCTTGAAAACCAATTAGATATAGTTTTTCTTTGGCACGCGTCATTGCTGTATAAAGCCAACGCAAGTAGTCACGATCGATACCATTTGGTAAATAGGGCTGCTCTACAAATACGGTATTCCACTGCCCCCCTTGCGACTTATGGCAGGTGATGGCATAGGAAAATTTTACTTGAAGTGAATTGAGATACTTACTCTTTTTAACTCCTAAAAACTTTTTATAAGAAGACGGCTCGTCTTCAAAGTCTTTTAAAATTTCTTGGTATAATTTATTGGACTCTTCATAAGGCAAAGAAGGCGTTTCTAGCGTAATTGTGTCTAACATTAAAACGGTTTCAAACGGACGCATTTTAGGATAATCTACCATACGGATTTTAACTTCTGCAAAACGAAAACCATATAATTCTTTAACACTAAAAACTTCCAAAACTTCGATAATATCCCCGTTGGCTATAAACCCAGCTTCACTCGTAGGCTTTAACCAGAAGTAATTATTTTTGACAATCATCAAGAAATCGCCTGCGGTTAATTCATTTTCGTTAAACAAAATACGTGAACGAATTTGTTCGTTATAAAGGTTTGCACGCTTATTGGAACGCACAATCAAAGCCGTATCTTCATTACCTAAATTGCTGTATGCGTCGTTAATGGCATCCATAATTTCAAAACCATCATTTAAACGTACAATGTCTTTAAACCCCTTAAGGTTGAATTCAAAAGAATCAAAGAATGAATTTGAGATGGCTTCCCTCAAATGGGTAGCATTGAACAAAATTCCAGAATCTTCGCCTTGTCTCACCACTTCATCCAACTCTAACCGAAGGACTTCTTTATTATAATTAAGCTCTAAATTAGATTCATTTAGGGCTGGACTCAAATCGAGTTTTACAGGGGGCAACTGTGCGGTATCGCCAATTAACAACAACTTGCACTGAAACCCAGAATACACATATTGAATCAAATCGTCCAACAACGACCCCGTTCCAAATAACTTTGCTTGATTGGAAATATCAGAGATCATAGAGGCTTCATCTACAATAAAAATGGTCTTTTTGTGCTTGTTAGGTGCCAGAACAAAAGAGATTTTGCCGTTTTTTTCAGAACGGGGTACATAAATTTTCTTATGAATAGTAAACGCTTCTTTTTGTGAATAGTTGCTAATCACCTTCGCTGCACGACCTGTTGGTGCTAATAGCACGGCATTTTTTTGAACTTCCCATAAGTTTTTTACAAGCACCCCAATAATTGTTGTTTTTCCAGTACCAGCATAGCCTTTTAAAACAAAGAGTTCATTGGCAACCGTACTAAAAACAAAGTTCGAAAGTTGCTGTAAACCAATGTTTTGTTTAACTGTTGGCGTGAAGGGAAAACTCTTTTTTAGTAATTTATAAAATTCATTTTTATCCATTGGTTTGTATAGCAGATGTAATTTTATTCAAATATAGAAATGATTTTTTGTAACATTCACTTTATTGAATAAAAAAAAATTGTAGATTTGTCAAGTCTCATAACAATTTATAAAACTATGAAAACTTTTGTAATAATCTTTGTCGTCATTATTTTGGCCATTGGAATTATTTATCTAATTGATAAATACAACCCAAAAAAATATAAACCGCTAATACTTGTAGCTCTTTGGGGTCTCAGTATTTATTTAGGGTATATACTCATAGTTTCTGTTTATGGTAAAATTAATTTTAACGAATTAAAAGAAAAGCGTTACAAAGTGGTAATCGAAAATCTTAAAGACATTAGAGATGCCGAATTAGCACACAGAACTGTAACAGGTCTATTTCAAGGAAACTGGGACAGTTTGGTGAAATTCATTGAAAATGAAAAATTTACCATTACACAACGAAGAGATTCCACCATTATTGACAAAGAATTGACACGTTTGTACGGCGTTGATACCACTAAAGAGATTGTGATTGTTGATACCCTTGATTTTGTTTCTGTAAAAGACTCATTGTTTGGAGCAGATCCTCGATACAAGACAATGATGAACATTCCTACGTTAAGTGATGGTCAGAAATTTGAATTAAAAGCAGGTCTTTTAGATCAGAATGGTATTAACATTCCTGTATTTGAAGCTTCTGTTTCTAAAAAAATACTGTTATTTGACCAAGAAAAAAACTTTGTAGATCTTGAATCTGAAGTCAAATCAGTAGAAGGTGTTAATGGACCTAGCCTTAAAGTAGGCTCTATGGATGAAATAAATACAAATGGAAACTGGCCAAAGAATTATTCGACAGAACAGTAACATATCAGACTCTATATATGAATTGTCCATTCAAGTAAACTTGAATGGACTTTCTTTTTTTGTTTTAAACTCTATGGACTCAAACATTGAATTTTTGGAGTCGGTGAATTTTGACAAAAAACAAACACCTCAAGCCCTTTTAGACGAACTTACCCACAGTTTTAACAGTTTAGAAGCGCTTCAGAAACAATTTGGGAAAGTGACCATCATCCACGACAATGAATTGGCGACCCTTGTTCCTAAACCTTTGTTTGACGAAACCAACCTAGTCGATTATCTTAAGTTTAATACCAAAATTTTAAAAACTGATTTCATAACTTACGACCTTCTGTCAATTGCAGATATAAGGGTTGTGTATGTGCCATTGGTGAATATCAATAATTTTATATTTGAGCGTTTCGGAAGTTTTGAATACAAGCACAGTGCCACCATTACATTAAACCGTGTATTGACGCTTGAAAAAAATTCAAACTCATTAAAAATGTATCTCAATATTGAGGCCTCTCATTTTGAAATCATTGTGGTTGAAAACAATCATTTAAAGTTTTACAACCGTTTTGAGTACAGTACTAAAGAAGATTTCATCTATTACCTTTTATTTACAGCGGAACAATTACAGCTCAACCCAGAGGAATTTCCAGCAGTCTTAATGGGATCAGTAGATAAAAATGACGAACTCTATCAGATTGCTTACAAATACGTAAGGCACGTTAGCCTATTGTCAAAAGAGGCTATGCTTTACAGTAACGATGCAAGTTCAAAACATTTCACACTCCTAAACAGCTTATAATGCGAATCATATCAGGAATATTCAAGGCCAGACGAATCATGGCACCAAAAAAATTACCCGTGCGTCCCACCACCGATATGGCCAAAGAAGCGCTGTTTAATATTCTCAACCACCGTTATCATTTTCATGATATCTCGGTATTAGATTTATTTTCTGGCACTGGAAATATTAGCTATGAATTTGCTTCAAGAGGAACGGAATCTATTGTTGCTGTGGATCAAAACTTTCATTGTACTAAGTTTATTTCACAAACCTCTGAAGAATTTGAAATGCCCATTCAAGTCGTAAAAGCGGAAGTGTTTGGTTTTTTAGAAAAAACAAAACAACCCCAAACGATTATTTTTGCCGATCCTCCTTATGAGCTTGAACATGAAAAGTTTTTAAAAATTGTTGAGCTCGTATTTCAAAATGAATTGTTAGAAGAAGATGGTGTGCTTATTATAGAACATTCCAAACAAACAGACTTGTCTTCGGCACCTCAATTCTCAGAAGTTAAAGGCTATGGTGGAAATCGGTTTAGTTTTTTTGAAAACTAAAAAAAAAGCAGATCTATAAGCCGGATCCTGTATCACACAAAGTGTGACCCTTATCATTTATCTACGTTTACTGTTGCCAGCAAACTTTAGCTGCCTACCCTTCAGCATCGCACGTGTCGCGCTCAAGCACTGATATACATGACATTGCACCTTATAGAGTTTACCTGGTTTCACTACAGCTTAACCTGTACATTCTTTCTGTTGCACTTTTCCTAGCCTTCCGACTGGTGGCCGTTAGCCACTATAATACACTACGGTGTCCGGACTTTCCTCCCTTCGTTTAAAACGAACAGCGATAAGGCGATCTGCTTTGCGGCAAAAATACATAAATTGTTAATAACTCCTTTTAATTTTACAGGGTTTAATTTAGGCAATCGGCCATGAATATTTAAATTTGTTTCAATAAGATTTTTATGGAACCATTTATTGTATCGGCATTAAAATACAGACCTCAAACATTTAAAGATGTAGTGGGTCAGTCCGCAATTACCAATACATTAGAGAATGCCATTGATCAAAACCATTTGGCGCAAGCCTTGTTGTTTACAGGTCCTAGAGGCGTTGGAAAAACCACTTGTGCTCGTATTCTTGCCAAAATGATTAACAGTGAAGGTACTGAAAATGAAAATGAAGATTTCGCTTTTAATATTTTTGAATTGGATGCTGCTTCCAATAATTCTGTGGATGACATTAGAAGTCTAACTGATCAAGTTCGGATTCCCCCACAAGTAGGAAACTACAAAGTGTATATCATTGATGAAGTACATATGTTATCGGCTTCGGCTTTTAATGCCTTTTTAAAAACCTTAGAAGAGCCGCCAAAACATTGTATTTTTATTTTAGCAACTACTGAAAAGCACAAGATCATTCCAACGATTTTATCGCGATGTCAAATTTTTGATTTCAAAAGGATCACTGTTACAGACGCTAAAAATTATCTGAAGGTCATCGCAAAAGAACAAGGGATCACTGCAGAAGATGATGCTTTGCACATCATCGCTCAAAAAGCGGATGGCGCCATGAGAGATGCACTTTCAATATTTGACAGAGTTGTTAGTTTTTCAGGTAAAAACCTCACACGTCAAGCGGTGACAGAAAATCTAAACGTTTTAGATTATGACACCTTTTTTGAAGCCACCAACTTAATTTTAGCTAATAAAATTCCAGATATACTGCTGCATTTTAACCACATCCTTTCCAAAGGATTTGACGGCCATCACTTTATAACAGGCTTGGCATCTCATTTTAGAGATTTATTAGTTTCTAAAACACCTCAAACTATTGAATTACTCGAAGTGGGAGACGATACAAAAGCAATTTATAAAACACAATCTGAGTCCACCTCACAAACCTTTTTAATTCAAGGCATAGAACTTGCAAACGATTGTGATCTGAAATACAAAACCAGTAAAAACCAGCGACTGTTGGTCGAACTTTGTCTCATGCAGCTTGCCTCTATCACTTTTGATGGAGAAAAAAAAAAGCCTAGCGGATTCATAATTCCTGCGTCTTACTTTAGATCCAAGAATATTCCTGAAGTTAAAGTAGCCCGACCCGTTGCGACTCCAGAAACACCAACTCAAGAACCTCCGAAATACCCAACAAAAGAAATTCCGGCGGTTGCTGACAAAGTAGAAGAACCCAAAGCAGCCTATCCAAAAAAGGAATTGCCCATACCCGTCATTAAAAGTACGCAACGCCCCACTTCGGGACTGTCGCTCAGTAGCATTCGAAAGAAAAAGGAGCATCAAATTAAACTAATGGAAGTCACCGTTGACGAAGAAGACCTGCCAAATGATCCGTTTACCTTAGAAACACTTATCAAGTTTTGGAATATTTTTGTGACGAAATTAGAAGCGGACGGTAAATACAACCTTGCGGCAATTCTTCAAATTGACACCCCAAAACTCATCAATGAAAATACAATTCGATTGGAGTTCCCAAATACAACCAATAAAATTGAAGTAGAACGTCAACAATTCGAATTATTACAGTACTTACGAAAATCCGTCAATAATTTCTCACTTACATTAGACATTAGTGTCAATGAAACGCTCGAGAAAAAATATGCTTATACCCCAGAAGATAAGTATCAAAAATTAGTAGAAAAAAACAAACATGTTGAACTGTTACGCAAAACGTTTGATTTAGATTTATAAATTATGCTTGGATTAAAGTTACCGTCAGACCCAAGATGGGTGAACATCGCTGAAAAGAATTTAGAAGAAATTTTATCAGACCATGCCTTTTGCGAACAAAAAGCAGCCAGTACTGCCATTTCATTAATTGTGAGTTTTCCTGAATATACGGAGTTGGTTCAAGAAATGATTGCTTTGGTAGAAGAAGAAATGAGTCATTTTAAAATGGTTCACGATCTGATATTAGAGCGCGGTTTTACTTTAGGTCGCGATCGGAAGGATGCCTATGTATCAAAACTATTGCAGTTTTTCCCAAAAGGCGGCAGTCGCACCACGCAATTGGTACATCGCTTGTTACTTGCTGCGTTGATTGAAGCTCGAAGTTGTGAACGTTTCCGACTGTTGTCTGAACATTTAGAAGATAAAAAACTCGCTAAATTCTACCGAAAATTAATGATTAGCGAAGCGAATCATTACAGCTCATTTTTAGGGTTTGCAAGACAATATGGCGAGCGCAAAGAAGTGGATGAAAAATGGGAGGCTCTCTTAGAATTCGAAGCCGAAATCATGAAAACATTGAGTGTCAAGGAATCCATTCACGGGTAGTTAACTCTTAAGGATTTAGATTTTTAGGAAATAATTTTAATTCCACAATACCCTTAGAACACTCACTCCAACTGTTGGTTTTGAAATTAATTTTAACAATCCCACAGGTAGGAATGTTCTCTATATACTGATCACCTTTAGCATTTACAATGGCCGTTAATGCGTTGTTATGTCCAAAAATAAATACGTTTGAAAGGCTAGAATCCATCGTATTAATAAATGCTTCTAAACCCGCCCCACTTAAATCATACAATTGATCGGAATAATGCACTTCGGTTTCTGGAGGTATCGCATTTTTTAAGAAAAAACGACAGGTTTCACGGCTACGTTTGGCTGTACTACAAAACACAGCATCGGGTTGAAGTGATTTCACAATATCAAGAGAAGACATAAATTCCGCATCAAGCAGGCCTCGTTTGTTAAGCGGTCGTTTTTCATCTGAAAGTTGGTACCTCCAAGACGATTTTGCGTGGCGAATAAAAATAATTGTCTTCATCTATTTATAAATATTGTCTTTTATCGATTAGATGGCTAAGGCGATAAACGGTCTATGTTCCAAGAATAATCTGCTTGTAATTGATAACGAATGCGGTCATGAAGTCGGTTGGCTCTTCCCTGCCAGAATTCAATTTCGATGGGTTTCACCATAAATCCACCCCAAAATTCTGGACGTGGAATTTCTTTAGTTTCGTATTCCGATTCTAAGGATTTTAATTTTGTTTCCAACACTTCTCTATTCTGTATTACAGAACTTTGATTTGAGGCAATCGCTCCCAATTGACTTCCTTTCGGACGCGATTCAAAATAACCGTCACTAAGGTTTTTAGCTATTTTTTCGGCGGTTCCTTTTATAATGACTTGACGTTCGGCAGCTGCCCAATGAAACGAGAGGCATACATTAGGGTTGGCAGTGATCGCTTTTCCTTTTTCGCTTTCGTAATTTGTATAAAAAATAAAGCCTTCAAAAGTATATTTCTTCAATAGCACGACCCTGTTTTTAGGGAAGCCATCCAACCCAAGCGTTGAAATGGTCATGGCATTGGTTTCGTCTTGTTGAAAATGAGCATCCACTTCATGAAACCATTTTTGAAACAATTCCATTGGATTGTCAGAAATAGCCGTTTCTAAAAGTGCTCCTTTTTCGTAGGATTTTCGGTAATCCCCTAAGTCTTTTTCCATAATCTAATATTCTAGCTCAAATTTACATAAATATAAACAGTTTTTGTGAAGTTGAATTATTAAATTTGAGTGCTAAATAATTATTGTATTATGATCTATGGAAGTCTGATTACAGCTGTGATTTTAATCTTAACAGGAATTGTTGTTAAGAATAACCCCGATTTGATCGCTGGGTATAACACGCTGTCTAAAAAAGAAAAAGAGAAAATAGACACGGACAAACTAACGCAGATGTCTCGTAAATATTTAGTCTTAACAGGGCTAATCGTCCTCATCGTTGGAGGGATTCTATCGCTTTTAAACGTTCCTGAAAAAACACATTTATACGTGGTCTGTGGAATCGTTCTATTTGGCGTTGCGGTTCTAATTATCCAGTCCAATCGTTTAAAACCAAAGCAGTAAAAAACCGATTCCTTAAATAAATTACCCTTAAAATATTGTTATAAACAAAACAGCGCCCATTGATAGGAAAAACCTAAGTAATTTGTATTTTTGTTAAAACCTCCGAAAGAGCAATGGCTAGAAAATCAACGACTAAAACTACCCAAAAACGGTTCTCAAAACTTAAGTTCACCCTTACCAATTCACAACGATTGGTGCTTGGGAGTTTTTTAGTGATTCTTGGAATCTTATTATTTATATCCCTCCTCTCCTACTTGTTTACAGGAGAAAGTGACCAGAGTGTTCTTGGGGATTTCACCAATCGAACTGTAGAAACCAACAACTGGCTTAGCAAAGTAGGTGCTTGGATCAGTCAATTACTTATTTACAAAGGATTTGGAATCTCTTCATTTATATTTTCAGGTTTATTATTATTATCTGGAATTTCTGTCTTGGCAAACTCCTCCAAAAAACGCTTATGGCGAAATTGGTTCTGGGGAACATTGGTCATTATTTGGGGATCTATGTTATTTGGATTTGCATTTGATACGGCTCCAAAATTAGGCGGCGTTATTGGATATGAATTAAATATATTACTACAAGATTATGTCGGGAAAATAGGAACTGCCTTACTATTGGTGTTTTGTTTTATCGTCTATATTGCCTTGCGTTTCAAGGTTGGTCCACAACAAATTGCCCGCCTCTTTGTGCGTACCAAAAAAGAACTTGAATCTGAATTATCTGTTGATGACACTCCTTCTGCCCCCTTGGTTGACGATCTCGGAACTGAAGAAAATGAACCAACAAAATCAGCGTTTGAAGTTCCTTTAGAAAACCTAGAACCTACAATTTCAAACCATTCAAGTATTGATTCTCCGAGCACTTTAGAAGTCAATACCCCTACAGAAGAACCCAGTATCGAAGAGGAAGAAGAAGAACCGTTAGAAATGAAAATTGAAGCCAGTGTTGAAGAACTGTCTGAAACCGATAACCTTGCGGCGAAATTAGTGGAAGACTTTGGGGAAGTCGATCCTACTTTAGAGTTATCGAAGTTTAAATTTCCTTCTTTAGACTTACTTAAAAAGTACGATACTGAAGGCATCACCATCAATCAAGAAGAATTAGAAGAAAATAAAAATAAAATTGTTGAGACGCTCAGCAATTATAAAATTGGGATTGCAAATATCAAAGCAACGATTGGTCCGACGGTTACCCTTTATGAAATCATTCCGGAGGCTGGAGTACGGATCTCAAAAATAAAAAATTTAGAGGACGATATTGCGCTTTCACTCTCTGCATTGGGCATTCGAATTATTGCTCCAATTCCTGGACGTGGTACGATTGGTATTGAAGTGCCTAACAAAAATGCAACGATTGTATCTATGCATTCTGTTATCGCCTCTCAGAAGTTTCAGAAATCAGAAATGGAACTTCCGATTGCTTTAGGAAAAACGATTAGCAATGAAACCTTTGTAGTGGATTTAGCTAAGATGCCCCACCTTTTGATGGCAGGAGCAACTGGTCAAGGAAAGTCGGTTGGACTGAATGCCGTTCTTACGTCATTACTTTATAAAAAACACCCTGCAGAAGTTAAGTTTGTTTTGGTCGATCCAAAGAAAGTAGAGCTGACACTTTTTAATAAAATTGAACGTCATTACTTAGCAAAACTCCCTGACAGTGAGGATGCCATCATTACCGACAATACGAAAGTTATCAATACCTTAAATTCGTTGTGTATTGAGATGGACAACCGTTATGAAATGCTTAAAAATGCATTTTGTAGAAATATTAAAGAATACAACGAGAAATTCAAGGCTCGAAAACTGAACCCTAATGATGGGCATAAATTTTTACCATACATCGTTTTGGTGGTTGATGAATTTGCCGATTTAATTATGACTGCTGGGAAGGAAGTTGAAACTCCTATTGCACGATTGGCACAATTGGCAAGAGCTATTGGAATCCATTTGATTGTAGCTACCCAACGTCCATCGGTGAATGTGATTACAGGAATTATCAAAGCGAATTTCCCTGCACGTATTGCATTTAGAGTGACTTCAAAAATTGATTCTAGAACCATTTTAGACAGTTCTGGTGCGGATCAGTTGATTGGACGTGGAGATTTATTATACACCCAAGGAAACGATATGGTTCGTATTCAATGTGCTTTTGTAGATACTCCAGAGGTTGAAAAACTGACCGATTATATTGGGTCTCAAAAAGCATATCCGAGTGCTTATTTGTTGCCGGAATACATAAGTGAAGAGTCTGGCACAAGTCTTGATAACAACATCAACGAAAGAGATCAATTGTTTAGAGAAGCTGCCGAAGTAATTGTAACCGCTCAACAAGGTTCTGCTTCGTTATTACAACGAAAATTAAAACTAGGCTACAACAGAGCTGGACGTTTGATTGACCAATTAGAAGCCGCTGGAATTGTTGGCCCATTTGAAGGCAGTAAAGCACGGCAAGTACTCGTCCCTGATTTTCTAGCATTGAATCAATTATTAGATCAAGAAATTACATGAAAATATGAACCGAGCGTGTCCAAAGAATCATTGCTCAATAGAATAATGAATAGCGAAAACATTTGACCGTTAAAAAGCAATAAGTATAAACAAATGAAAAATTTATTAGTATTAATATTAACCATGAGCATCGGGTTGTGTCAAGCACAAAACCGCGATCCTGAAGCACAAAAACTCTTAGATCAAGTGAGTGCTAAGGTGAATGGATACGACAATATGGTGTTGGAGTTTAAGTATGTCTTGGACAATAGCGAAGAAAATATACATCAAGAAACACGCGGCGATGTCACCTTAGTAGGCGACAACTATGTATTGAATATTCTAGGAATCACAAGGATTTTTGACGGTGAGAAACTAATTACCATCAGTCCTGAAGACGAAGAAGTAACAATTTCAAAGCAAAATACGGCTGAAGAAAACACCATCACTCCGAGTCAATTGCTTTCGTTTTATGAAGAGGGCTACAATTATAAAATGGATATTATTCAAAATATAAGAGGTCGTAAAATTCAATACATCAAATTAGATCCCATCGATTCAAATACTGAAATTAACTATGTGTTGTTAGGCATCGATACAAATACCAAACATGTGTATAATTTGATCGAAATTGGGAGCAATGCTACAAAAACAACCTTAACGATCAACGCTTTTAAAACAAATCAACCTTTGTCTGAAAGCTTATTTACGTTTGATGCTTCAAAATACAGTGACTATTTTATCAATAATTTAGATTAAGCTTTCGTTTGAAAATTTTAGACCGCTACATACTCACCACTTATTTAAAAACATTTTTCAGTGTATTCACGATTCTGATGATGATTTTTATATTACAATCTGTTTGGGTGTATATATCAGAACTCGCAGGGAAAGATTTAGAAATTGAAATCGTTCTTAAATTCTTACTCTACGTCTCCCCTCGAATTGTCGTCTTGGTGTTGCCCCTCACAATTCTGTTAGCGTCCATAATGGTTTTTGGAGGATTTTCTGAAAACTATGAATTTGCAGCGATGAAATCTACAGGGATTTCACTGCAACGTGCGATGAAAAGTTTGAGTGTGTTTATTGTATTTCTTGCGGTGATTAGTTTTTTCTTTGCTAATAGTGTCATTCCTTTTGCTGAATTTAATTTTTACAGCCTTCGTAGAAACATCGCCAAAGTAAAACCTGCCATGGCCATTGCTGAAGGGCAGTTCAATCAACTAAACGATATTAACATTAAGGTTGCTGAAAAAAGCGGCGAAAATGGAGAGTATCTAAGAGACGTTATTATTCATCAGAAAAAAGGAACGTTTACAGGGAATTTTACCGTCATTAAAGCAAATACGGGTGAGTTTATCAGTGACGAAACATCAGATATATTACAGCTTGTACTCTTTGATGGGAATTATTATGATGAAATTCAGTCTAAAGATTATACAAAGCGTACCAAAAACAGACCCCAAGTAAAAAGTACGTTTGAAAAATACATTATCAATATTGATGTGTCTCAATTCAATGACATTGATTTTGAAAGTAAGGAAACCATCACAAAACATACGATGTTAAATGTGGTGGATTTAAAAACCGCTATTGATTCTTTGAATATTAAAAGAAGTGACGTGTTAACAACGTTTTCAGAAACGATGCTAAAGCGTACCAATCAGCATACATTAAACCTTAATTACAAACTAAGTGAACTGGACTCCATCACTGAAACGGTGGATATTTTAAACTTATATGAAGAGCGAAAAAGGATTCAATTGATTGATTTAGCGTTGAATACTACTAAAACTGCTAAAAAAGATTTAACAGCGAAGTCAAAAACCATGTTAGATTCACTGGTGACTGTCAATAAACACGTTGTGGCGTTTCATGATAAATTTGCTTTAGGGCTCTCATGTATAATCTTGTTTTTTGTAGGTGCCCCTTTGGGAGCCTTAATTCGTAAAGGCGGTATTGGTCTTCCGTTGATCATTGCGATACTTATATTTTTAACCTATCACTTTATAGGTCTCTTCGCCAAAAACAGTTCGGAAGAT
Source organism: uncultured Flavobacteriaceae bacterium (assembly GCA_943787365.1). Classification (GTDB taxonomy): domain Bacteria; phylum Bacteroidota; class Bacteroidia; order Flavobacteriales; family Flavobacteriaceae; genus Hel1-33-131. Next base: position 355,996 of record CALSMD010000001.1, on the reverse strand, counting down.
AGTAGTGTAGACCCCGTAGTAGCGGCCTGGCTATCCTCTTTGATTTTGTTGCCCTTCAGTATTTACCTAACCAATCGGGCTACAAAAGACCGCGCATTGATCGATTTTGACAGTGTTTTGATCCCCCTGAAACGTTTGGTGTCTTCAAAATCAGATGGTGAAATTGTGGATGTACAACAACTGACTTCAGAAGACACCTCTGAATTAGATCAGTTTGAAAATGACAAGTTGATTGATATCGTGAAAAATTTTCGTCAATATGGACTCTCTTTAAATTACAAACAAACAGCCTTGAAAATTCTGAATACTCGAGGCATAAGTGAACTAGAACTTAAAATGGCGGGTAATTTGTCCAACCAAAATTATGAAAATGCATTGCGACTTTATATTGATTTTAAAGAAAATTCTAAATTAACACTTGTATTAAATGTCCTCACAATCGTACTCGGTTTGGGAGGCTCCTTTTTAAGCAACAACGAATTTCCAACACTCGGACAAATTTTGAGTGGAATCGCTATTTTAAGTCTTATCTTTTTTGTGGTCGTCTTTCAAAAAACAACTTCAAATCAATCCGATTTTTATAAATTATTATCCATTAAATTTTTGACAAATTCATTCGTCTTCATCATTTTGGGGATTCCATTATTTTTTCTTTACAGACCTTTTTTCATTAAAAAAATGAAAGAAGATTTATTAAAAATATCATAACGATTGAATTACTTATAATATCTTTACCAAAAAATAAAAATACAATGTCGATCACAGAACAAAACCACAATCAACAACTGAATTAAATAGTATTGAAGATGCTATTAATGACATTCGATTAGGCAAAGTTGTTGTTGTGGTTGATGATGAAAACAGAGAGAATGAAGGTGATTTTATTGCTGCTGCTGAAAAAGTAACGCCTGAAATGATCAATTTCATGGCTTTGCATGGACGTGGTTTGATCTGTGCACCACTTACTGAAACCAGATGTGATGAGTTAGGTCTTAACATGATGGTTCAAAATAATACAGTGCTTCACAACACTCAGTTTACAGTTTCTGTGGATTTGATTGGAAGTGGTTGTACAACTGGTATTTCTACGTCAGACCGTTCTAAAACGATTAAATCCTTAGTCGATCCAAATACCAAGCCGCACGATTTAGGGCGTCCTGGTCATATATTTCCTTTAAAAGCTAAAAATGGTGGTGTACTGCGTCGAACAGGTCATACAGAAGCTGCCATAGATTTGGCACGCTTAGCTGGTTTACAGCCTGCAGGAATCTTGGTTGAAATTTTGAATGATGATGGCTCCATGGCACGTTTACCTGATTTAAGGATCGTTGCTGAGAAGTTTGACTTAAAAATAATTTCTATTGAAGATCTAGTGGCTTATCGGATGGAACACGATTCTCTCATCAAGAAAAAACAAGATTTTCAAATTGAAACACGGTTTGGAGATTTCAGACTGAGAGCATATCAACAAACCACAAATGATTCGGTTCATATTGCTTTAACCAAAGGCACTTGGAGTACGGACGAAACGGTTCCAACACGTATCAATTCATCGCTTGTAAACAACGATGTTTTAGGAACGCTGACCAATGATGCTGACCAACAGCTGGATGGTATGTTTAAGTTGATTAATAAGCATGGAAAAGGGGCTATTCTTTTTATCAATCAGGTAAGCCAACCTGCCAGTCTTTTAAAGCGCTTAGAGATTGTGAAAAATACCCAACAAAAAGGAACCATCACCAAAGCACCAAGTATTGGAATGGATTCCAAAGATTTTGGGATAGGCGCACAAATCCTTCACGATTTGAATATTCACAAGTTAGGACTTATTTCTAACAGTGAACAAACCAAACGTGTGGGGATTATAGGCTACGGATTGGAAATCGTTGACTATATCAACTACTAAGCAGTAACTTCGCGAATCAATTTTGCCATAGTTAAAGCTCTTTGCTTTACCTCCGCTTCCGTCCAAGATAATTTTATCAAACAAGATAAATTACGACCGATAAAATGATCAGATTTCTCAAAGGTTTTATCTTTTAAATACGACAATCCTTCCTTCACTTCTTGACTGAGTGGAAACACTGATTTTTGAGTGGTCAAATGGTCCCATTTACGAATGTAATGCCAGTTGTTATCAAAATAATGAAAACACACATCAATCCCATTGGTTTTAAACGCATGACTTACCTTTCGAGCGATTTCTAAATCGTCTAAAAAGAAGTTTAAAAACGCATAACTTTCTTCACCACCTTCTGGAACAGTTCTAAAAGTGACGCCATCTATACTTGACAACTCATCTCTGATAATTGTATAATGTTTTTTTTGAATCGCTAAAAATTCATCCAAACGACTGAATTGTGCAACCCCAACAGCGGCATTTAATTCCGAGATACGGAAATTATACCCTAAAATTGGGTGGGTTTCTGCACCTCTATCACTTCCTTGGTGGTCGTGTCCGTGATCGCTAAATTGATCTGAATGAGTGTGAAATTCTTTGTTATTGGTAATGACAACTCCGCCTTCACCACAAGTAACTGTTTTGACATAATCAAACGAAAAACAACCTAAGTCACCAATAGCTCCAAGGGCTTTTCCTTTGTAAGTCCCTCCTATGGCTTGACAGGCATCTTCTATAAGAAATAGATTATGTGCGTCGCATATCTGTTTTAAAGTGTCTAAATTTCCCATACTTCCACACATGTGTACACACATGATGGCTTTTGTTTTTGGTGTAATGGCGGCTTTAACAGCCTCGATATCCAAAGTCAAAGTGTCATCAATATCCACAAGAATGGGAATTGCTCCCAACATAAGAATGGCTTCAAAACTGGCTACAAATGTAAAGCAAGGCATAATGACTTCATCGCCAGCACCCACTCCTGCAGATGCCAGTGCGAGACTTACCGCAGCCGTTCCACTCGAAAGCAGTTGGGCATGTTTCACGTCAAATCGAGATTGAATGGCGTGTTCTAATTCTTTTGCTTTCCAGTGGCCTTGACGCATACCGTCAAATCCATAGCGCATCAAAACGCCACTGTCTAATACATCATTTACTTCTTTTCGTTCGGCATCGCCAAATAGTTCAAATCCGGGCATAGTAGGTTTATTTAAATTCTATAATTGATTCATTGAGGGGTTTACGAACTTTTTTCATCGCTCCAAACATATCGTCTTTGGCACGGTAGCCAATTGGCATGACAAGTACAGAGCGTAGGCCTTGTTCGTTCAGTTTAAAAAAACGGTCGTATTCTACAGGGTTAAAGCCTTCCATAGGACAGGCATCGACTCCTTGAGTGGCACAAACGGTCAGCATGTTTCCCATGGCTAAATACGCTTGTTTTGCACCCCATTTAAAAACATCATCATCAGATTTCTCTTTAAAACTGTTAATGACACTCGTTCGAAACGGATTCAAAGCTTCGTCTGGAGTATTGTTAATAGAAATGATGCGATCAAAAAAGGCTCTGATGTAAGCTTCATCAATCTTCGTTTCTACACAAAAGACACACAAATGAGACGCCTGCCCTACTTGTTTTTGGTTCATAGATAAAGGCACCAAGTCGTTCAGAGTTGATTTATTACTCACGATGAGCAGCTTTACGGGTTGAAGCCCATAAGAGCTGGCTGTCAGGTTAAATGCTTGTTTAAGTAACGCAATTGTTTCATCGGAGATGATGGCTTCAGAATCAAATTTTTTAGTTGCATAGCGCCATTCAAGAGCCTTTATAATGTCCATATATAAGTTTTTTTTCAAAAGTATATAATTTTACAACAGTTTGACAAAAATTATTCTTAATAATTGCTTAAAAATAGACGAATTAAATTTTTTGAAAATAATTACTAAAAGTATTTGCTAGAACTAAAAACCCTTTTATATTTGCAGCCCATTGGAGAGTTGGCAGAGTGGTCGAATGCGGCAGTCTTGAAAACTGTTGAGGGTCACACCTCCAGGGGTTCGAATCCCTTACTCTCCGCAAAAGAAATCCAAAACGAAAGTTTTGGATTTTGTGTTTTTATAAGTGTTGAAAGCTTGCTTTCATAAGCGTGTGAAAATACAAAATTGAACAATGCGTAGCTTTGTTTGGGGTTTTATGTTTGTATTGGATTTTCACTGAGGATATGCAATCCCTTACTCTCCGCAAAAGAAATCCAAAACGAAAGTTTTGGATTTTGTGTTTTTATAAGTGTTGAAAGCTTGCTTTCATAAGCGTGTGAAAATACAAAATTGAACAACGCGTAGCTTTGTTTGGGGTTTTATGTTTGTATTGGATTTTCACTGAGGATATGCAATCCCTTACTCTCCGCAAAAGAAATCCAAAACGAAAGTTTTGGATTTTGTGTTTTTATAAGTGTTGAAAGCTTGCTTTCATAAGCGTGTGAAAATACAAAATTGAACAACGCGTAGCTTTGTTTGGGGTTTTATGTTTGTATTGGATTTCCATTGGGGATATGCAATCCCTTACTCTCCGCAATAGGAAACCCATAACGAAAGTTATGGGTTTTTTGTTTCATATACTTTTTAATAGATTGAAATTATGACATCGTAAATTCCCTAAATGAATTGGTTGTTTAAAAGTGTTTTTACACATTCAGGATTCATTCAAATTTAAATTTACAAAAGATTAATTTTTAAGACCAGCAGTCTTTTTTTCGGTCTTATATTTGTGTAATACATATTACATCCATGCAAGACCTAAAACAACCCATAATAAAAGATCAGAGAAAACCAAAAGTAACATTAAAACAGGCCTTTAAAACAATTATTTGGCCCCGACGAAACTTGGTTTTTTTAGGCCTCTTACTTATTGTCATTCGAAGCTTATCTGGGTTTGTTTTGCCATTGCAAAGCAAGGTGTTATTAGATGACGTGGTTCCTAATAATGATTACAGCCTGTTGTATTCTTTGATCTTTATTGTTATTGGTTCCATTGTTGTTCAAGCGGTCACTTCTTTTTTACTTACTAAAGTGTTAAGTATCCAAGCCCAGTATTTGATTAGTGAATTACGAACTCAAGTACAGAAGAAAGTATTGTCATTGCCAATTAGTTTTTTCGATAACACAAAATCAGGCGCTTTAGTGTCTAGAATAATGAGTGATGTAGAAGGAGTAAGAAACCTAATTGGCACTGGATTAGTTCAATTGGTGGGGGGCTCTTTCACAGCCATTCTTACCTTAATTATTTTATTAAAAATGAATGTATGGATGACATTATTTACGTTTATTCCACTGTCTATTTTTGCAGTGATTGCTCTTAAAGCATTCAAATATATACGTCCTATTTTTAGGGCTAGAGGAAAAATTAATGCTGATGTAAAAGGACGACTAACAGAAACCTTGTCGGGAGTTCGTGTGATTAAAGCATTCAATGCGGAGGCTCAGGAAAGTGAAATTTTCGCTAAAGGGGTAGACGCTATTTTTCAAAATGTTAAAAAGAGTTTAACCGCCACAGCTATAATGACAAGTTCTTCCACCTTTTTGATTGGTTTAGCTACCACAGGAATTATGGGTATTGGAGGCCACTATATGATTCAAGGCGAAATTACGCCTGGAGATTTTCTGCAATTCACATTTCTATTGGCGTTCATGGTGGCTCCGATAGTTCAGATGAGTAATATAGGGAGTCAACTAACAGAAGCTTTGGCAGGGCTAGATCGTACAGAAGAATTAATGAGTATGGAAGCTGAAGAAGACGATACAAACCGCACCATTGAACTGGAAAATTTTAAAGGGGATCTTATATTTAACGATGTGTCATTTGCCTATGAAGAAAACAAAGAAGTTCTACATAACATTGACTTTAAAGCTCCCTCTGGATCTGTAATTGCATTGGTAGGCAGCTCGGGCTCCGGAAAATCTACCATCGCTGGTCTTTCAGCGACCTTTTTAAACCCTCAATCTGGAATCATTACCATTGATGGTGAAGATGTGTCGAAAGTTAAATTACAGAGCTTTAGAAAACATTTAGGCGTGGTTTTGCAAGATGAGTTTTTGTTTGAAGGCACCATACGAGAAAATATAATGTTTCCTAGACCCGAAGCTACAGAAGTCCAAGTGCAAGCAGCCGTAAAAGCAGCTTATGTAAATGAATTTACAGATCGTTTTGAAGATGGTTTAGAAACATTGATAGGAGAAAGAGGAGTCAAGCTTTCTGGAGGGCAAAGGCAGCGTATTGCCATTGCTAGGGCAATTCTAGCCGATCCCAAAATTATTATTTTAGATGAAGCGACTTCAAATTTAGATACAGAAAGTGAAGCTTTAATTCAAAAAAGTTTAGCAGAGTTAACAAAAAATAGAACGACCATAATAATCGCCCACCGTTTGAGTACAATTCGAAAAGCAGATAAGATTTTAGTGATCGAAAATGGCCGTATTGCCGAGCGTGGAAACCATGATGAATTAATAACTAAACAGGGGAGGTACTTTGATTTATTTACCTACCAGGCTAAGATTTAATTTACATTATATTTGACGATGAAGCTTAGCTTGTGGCCATTGCTTAAAAAGTGAATGCTCTTATCAGTCACCGTCTCTTAGTTTCTTAAAATCCTATAGTTTTTATCGATTACTCTTCAAATTGAAAGTATTAAACTTAAAACGGTTAGCGGAGATTAAATAGTTCTCTGTAAACTGTAACTAAAACACTTAAATAACAAATAATAATAATATCGCTTAACGTCTGTAATTTAGTTTGTTATTTTTATGAAAAAAGTGGAAAAAGTTTTCCTTACTCTCCGCAATAGAAAACCCATAACGAAAGTTGTAGGTCTTTCTTTTTAAATAGCTTTTATTTCAACTTTATTTTCAAGATGTAACAATTAAGTTTATATCAAGTAAAAACACATCTTTTAAGAAAAATTACTTTAATTTAGCAACCTAATTTAACTAAGACTATTATGAAAAAATTACTCTATTTATGTACTATTATACTGGTTGTAGCCTGTAGTAGTGACGATTCTTCTGTAACTCCTTCCAACAATGATGGAACTGATTTGAATGTTACTGGAACGGTTTCAGAACAAACGCCTGATGAAGCTAAAGAAACCATTTATGGTAAATGGAATTTTTCAAGCAGCTCAAGATTAGCCGCTTCGGATTGTACTTTTAATTCTATTGAGTTTACAGATGATGTATATATCATGCAAGTAACTGTGGATGGAGAATCTCAAACACTTTCTGGAGACTACGAAATTAATGTAAGTGCTGACGGAAACGTTTCAAGTATCGATTTAAAATTTGAATCCGACAACGCAGTAATTACGGTTGCATCTTTAACCGAAGTTGTGGTAACTGAAAGTGCTACTGAGATTTTTGCTACCTTTTTAATCGAATGGAGTATTCCTGAAGGATTTGCGACTTGTGATAATCTTCTAGGAGAATATGCTGCTGAAAAAGATGCGCCAATGGATGAAAGTATTACAATAGATCCGGACTCCAATCATGCGAAAGTCGTTGGAAACTGGACCTTTGTTTCAATGGTTGAAAACACCTGGCTAGACAAAACTTCAGAGTGGCTAAATGAACCTTGTTATGAGTATTCTAACGATGAAGAAGATGGTGTGTTAATTGATGGCTGTACACCAGCTACAAGCATCACTCTTACTATTTCAACTTATGGCACTTATGCATTGGTTTGGAGAGGAAGCAACCAAGGAACTTATATCGAATCCAATGTTTGGAATTGGACCGATGAAACTCAAACTGCATTTACTGTAGGAACTGAAGAGGATACTACAGTTATTACTGTCGAATATTTGACCGATACGGAAGGTGCGTTTTCTACTTTTGAAAGGCCTGATCCTGTCAACGCTTTTTATGAAACGTATTATACACTTTATACGTTTTCTAGAAATTAATAATCCAAATTATTTTTATGTAAAGAGGCTTCCTGAAAAGGAGGCCTCTTTTTTTATGGGGTTGGGATAATGTAAACTAAATTCCTACAACTGTCTTAAATTTGGGTTGTCAATCATTCGTTTCATACTGTCAAAAAAAGCTTGATAGAATGACTCGTCTTTAGCATAAAGTTTATAGAGGTCCAACTCTTTTTTACGCTGTTTACTCATCACGTCATCCAAAATTTTCTTAAACGCTAAATCCCTGTTTTGACTATCATTATTCCCTGCAACTTTAGTTTGATAATCTGGATGCGCTTGAATGTGTTTACTCAGGGTTACAAATTTAACTCTTTGATCTTCTGGAGTTGTATCCCAACCATGAAACCATCTGTCATTAAAGCTTCTGATAATTTCGTCTAAAGGATCTTTGTCTTCATCGCTTCCATGCGCCCCTCTAGGATTTGGGTTTAGCGGATCTAACTCTGTTAAAGAACCATCCATCCCAATGGTATAGTTGAGTTTGGTACGTTCTAGTCCGTACGTTGATAAATCAACCGATTCTAACAACGCATCAATCAATTCGTCTTCTTTGGTCTTGACAATCAATTTTGGAATCAAAAATTTTAAGAACCAAAATAGTTTTTCCCAATCCAATACCTCATAAGGCATGATGGATGCCATCTGTCCGTAGATTTTAACAAATTGCTTTGCCTTTATTTTGAAGTCTGCTTTTTCATCATCTTCCATATCCAATTCTTTATTAAATCGATTGGCAGCCACATCAATTATAGGGCTGAGTTGCTGGGCATCAACTCCATCAAAATATTTTTTTACAAATAATTCTACTTCCGAACTTTCGTACACTGCTGCTTCATCTAAAGTACCTTTTAATTCGTGTAGCACATTAATATCTGTGGCGCCACTCAGGGATGTAGACGTATAAAATGGATCGAACGAAGCTTTGATATCATCTACCTGATTGAAAAAATCTAAGATGAATAAATCTTCTGTTTTCTTACCCAATTTATTGGCAGAGCGGTTCAATCTGCTTAAGGCCTGAACAGCCATTACCCCTTGTAGTTTTTTATCTACATACATGGTGCAAAGTTTTGTTTGTTCAGACATGGGTATTTGTGTTAGGTTTTAGTTTTAAGGTTTATAGAGATTGATAGAGATTGATAGAGATTAATGATTTACAATTCTTACGCCTGCTTCTACTTTCAAATCAAGGTTATTTTCTCTTGGTGGAATTGGACAGGAACGTGTGGAACTGTAGGCGCAATACGGATTATAAGCCTTATTAAAATCAATGATAATACTGTCTGTATGTGGAATACTTAAATCTATATATCGTCCACCTCCATAGGATTGTTCTCCATTTGTTAAATCAGTAAAAGGAAGAAATAAATGGTTTTTATATTTTTCCATTTTCCTTAACCTATGACTTTGATAAATATTTAATTTATATTTTTTATTTTCAATTTTAAAAACAACTTCTCCATATTTCTCATAAATAGGAACTCTATCTGTTGTAGTTTTCATCTGAAACGGAACTTCATCTTGTGATCTGATAAACTGAGCCTCTACCCGAAAGAATTTGTTAATTGGAAAAAAATCATGTCCTTTGAATTTTCGCTGTTCTCTTCTAGTTAAGGGAGATTTTTCAGGGTTTTTAAATTCATTATTTAGTTCCTCTTGAAATGTTTCAATTTCTTCGATAAAGAGCAAATCTTGAGCTCCTACCGCAATAGTTGTAAACCCCAGAAATAGTATTAAAACTGTTTTCATATTATTTTGTATTGGTTTTGAGTTTTTTTTAACGACTGGCCGATCGCTTCTTGTTTCTCTAAACGATTTCATTTTTCATAGCATTCCTTTAATTTGATTAATAACTGTAACTGAGTCACTTTTCAACTTAGAAAACGCAAACCATTTTTTACCTAAATCTTTTAATGAGGCACCAATATGGTATACATCTGTACCATCTAAAATTAAAAAACGGTCATGAGATTTGGAAAAGATAATGGCCTTAAATGTGGGATATTGAGTATTGGCTTTGTCAATATCTAGTTGTAGTTTTTTATCAAAGGTTCTACTAAGTAAAAATACCTTTACATACTTCGCTTTTTTGGTGAGTTGCATGATTACACTGTCGTCTATATAGTTATCAATAACAACAATAGATTGGTTTGCTTTTTTAATAAGTTTACTTAAAAAATCATAGGCGTCATAGGTTTGTCCATCAAAAAAAACACCTTGGTTATTTTTTAGTTCAGGCGCTTCTAAGGCTTTAAAAACCTGTTCAAATTTTTGGTTAGTTTTTAGTTTGTGAGCTACAAAATCATCTGATAGTTTCAATAATTGTTGGTGGTTACCTATGCTTTTTCGCATTTCTACAAAGGCAGTCATAATAGCAATGCTAACGTTTACTGCTATTTCACTTCGCAAAACCGAAGCTAACATGGCTACTCCTTGTTCTGTAAAGACATAGGGTAAAGCTCTTCTTTTTGCGGTCGCAATTTGCGACTGCAAATTCTTCCACTCTGTTTGAGAAAGTTGAAACATAAAAGACTCAGGGAAACGTTTGATATTTCTTTTTACCTGTTCATTAAGTCTTTTCGTTTTCACTTGATACAGTTCTGCCAAATGATAGTCGAGCATCACTTGTGCTCCACGGCAAGTAAAAATTCTATTTTCTATTAATACAGCAGCTAATTTAGATTGATCCCTCATATAACACTATAATAGGATTTAAATATTTGTTTAAACATAGGTTTTAGCACGCTTTAATTATTTATACTTTGTATCAAGAATAGTTTACTGTAACCTTTAAAAACAGTCCTCAAACAGTGAAAAATTTCAAAATGAAATTCACATTCAGCCTTCAATATTTCATATAAAATCAGCTTACTCTAACTCAATTATTTATGAAGAATTAGACTTGGGGACTGAATTCTGGAATAAATGTATTTAAAAAAATAGAATAAAACAAACAAAAGCAAGAGAGAACATGTCTTGTTTGAGGTATTTATTTAATGGTTAAACAAAAATCTAATGGTGTCTTCTGTTCAGTCAAAAACTAAAATCCGAATTCGTTTTTTGAGGCCAAGTCCACATTAATGAATTCACTTTGTTATATTTGTTATCAAGCTGTGGTAATTTTTTAATCAAATAAAAAGTATTCAAAAATAGAGTCCAATGAAGTGGAAGGAGGCCTTAAAAGATTTTGCTTTATACCTGAAAATTGAGCGTGGCATGTCCAAACATACCGTCAACAACTATACTTTTGATGTTCAGAAATTGATGCTGTATCTGGAAACGCACGATATGCAGTTAACCCCGCTTCAGATTACTACGGAACACGTGCAAGGATTTATCTATGAAATGGCCAAAGAACTAAATCCACGGACTCAATCGAGACTTATATCTGGATTGCGAAGTTTTTATGATTACTTGATCTTTGAAAACTATTGTGAGTCCAATCCTTTAGAACGCATTGAAGCTCCAAAAATAGGGCGTAAATTACCCGACACCCTTTCTGTGAAGGATATTGATCTCATTGTAGCAGCAGTAGATTTAAGCAAACCTCAAGGGGAGCGCAACCGTGCCATTATCGAAACCTTGTACAGTTGTGGACTTCGTGTGAGCGAACTTACAGAACTAAAAATTTCGGATTTATTCTTTGAGGAAGGATTTCTCAAAGTGACCGGAAAAGGCAACAAACAACGTTTTGTGCCCATTGGCCCTCTCACTCAAAAATATATCAATTTGTATAAAGACCACGTCCGCGCACAAATAAAGATTGAAACGGCTTTTAATGACACCTTGTTTTTGAACCGTCGCGGAAAACAACTCAGCAGAGCAATGATTTTTACCATTGTAAAAACCTTGGCCTTAGAAGCAGGGATTCAAAAGAATATTTCTCCACATACCTTTAGGCATTCCTTTGCGACGCATCTTCTTGAAAATGGGGCTGATTTAAGAGCCATTCAGATGATGCTAGGCCACGAAAGCATTACAACTACCGAAATTTATATGCACGTTGATAAAAGCCATCTAAAAGACGCCATGCTAAAATTTCATCCTAGAGCCTAAAAAAGCAGCTCGAAAGCTGCTTTTATCAATACCAGAATATTATAAAATGAAATTAATTTATAATAATCGTTTTGGTTACACTCATAGAATCTTTTGTGAGTTTTATAAAATACATCCCTGTTTCAAAATCTTGCAGATCAATTTCTAAATCAGTTTCAGAATTAATTGTCTTACTCAGAACTTTTTGGCCTAAGGTAGTGTATATAGTAAACGCATCGGGTAAGGAATTCATCGGAGACGCAATTGTAATTTTTGAACGTGTTGGATTTGGGTATAACGTAATTGATGATGTATTAAACCCATTTAAACTTAAAACTCCTGCGACATTAAATTGTTTAGACGCGCTTGCAGCAAACTCACCGCCAGAGTAAAAAGTGTTACCAACAGTACCATTAACGATTGGTATTAACTCATAACTACCCTGACCTTGACCACAACACATCCCATCTCCATAAGAATCACTAATTGTAAATAGGTAGCATAGACCAGGAGCAAAATCAAAAGTTTGGTCTAGTGTTGTACCGTTGTCGTTATCACCATAATCGCCTCCTGAATATAAAATTGATCCTTCAGAATCTTGAAACATCCAAGACGTTTCATCAGCAAAATTATCAAATTTAATCTCCAATCGAATTTGTGTGGCTTCAATCTCAAAACCAATCTCTATATACTCTGTTTTTACTTTAGTTATAATATCTAAATTATTTGAAATAGATAGTGTAACATCATACTGTCCTGCATCAGAGTAGGTATGTGTAACATTTTGAGTCGTATAATCTATAACATCATCACCATCCACATCCCATGACCAAGAGGTAGCTCCAACACTAGTGTCCGTAAAGGATACTGTTGCAGTGTCCTCACAAATTGTTGTGTTATCCGCTACAAAGTCGACTGTAAAGGTTGGACAGTTTAGGTTGTTTCTAGATGTTTGATAAATGGCATTCATTCTAGCATATTGTTGATCAGAAAATTCAATTCTACAAATCTTCCTAGAGTAGGACATGACATTTAGAGGATTGGGTACATAAACTTCATTATTTGCATCCGATAAATTTCCAGTATAATCACAGGAAGAATTTACCACACTAAAGGAAAGTTGTGGATCGGCATTGGTATCTCAAATATTGTCTCCAGTAACATTACAATTAGACCCATCTACAAGTTCCTCGGTTAACTCTGAGTTGCTTGGACCATGCGTGTGATTCAATCCAAAAAAATGTCCAATTTCATGCGCTAGCGTAGACCCGTTCGTTGTGCAACTGTTATTCATTAAAATGGTTTCAGGGCCTGGAGGCATGTATGCATAGCCACATAACGAGGAACTTGTAGTAGATCTAGTTACGCTATTCGCAAAATAGATATTGAGAACGTCATCTACACCATTAGTGGTTGACATATCATCTTGAGAATCCGTTTGGAAATCATACAATGCGGTATCGTCTATATAATTGATAGCTTCACACAGAAAAAAATTAAGATTAGCATTGGCATAAAATGTATTGACGATTTCGAGTGCATCAGTTAACTCCTCTTCAGTGAGGCCTTCGCTCCCATCAGTTTGTCGAATAATATGAGCTTTAATTGGAATAGAAGTCAATGCTGTAGAGTTTCTTTGCGTAGCAGTTCTACTCATAAATTCATTTTCCAATTGTTCTATTTGATTTTTCATGCGATTAAAATGGGCTTCTGATTCAGGCGTCGAAATTGTACCGCAAGGTTCATCTTGAGCAAACATGAATGAAGAGAATAGCATTGAAATCAATAGTAGTATCGATTTTTTCATAAAATATAAAAGTTGGTTAATTAGTGTACAAGTATACTAAATTTAACGATGATAACTTTAATATAACAACTAATTAGCTAATAACCAGATAGACCAAACGGTCGCTAGTATTTATGTGAGCAAAACTTGAAGGGGAACGCAACCGCGCTATTTTAGAAACCTTATACAGTTGTGGACTTCGAGTGAGTGAACTCAAGGAGCTGAAGATATCGGGTTTGTTTTTTGAAGAAGGCTTTATAAAAGTTAACCTGAATACGCCATGCTAAAATTTCATTCTAGAGCCTAAAAAAGCAACCCTAAGGTTGCTTTTTTATAACTATAAACCTGTTATTCTATTTAGCAATATTCACCGCACGAGTTTCACGAATCACCGTGACTCTCACTTGTCCGGGATAAGTCATGTCTGTTTGGATTTTTTGAGAAATCTCAAACGATAAATTCCCAGCTTTTTCATCACTTACTTTTTCACTTTCGACAATCACACGAAGTTCACGACCTGCTTGAATCGCATAGGCTTTCTGAACCCCACTAAATCCAAAAGCGATTTCCTCTAAATCTTTCAGACGTTGGATGTACGAATCTAAAACTTGACGACGCGCCCCTGGACGTGCCCCTGAAATAGCATCACAAACTTGTACGATTGGAGACAATAACGATTTCATTTCAATCTCGTCGTGGTGAGCACCAATAGCATTACATACTTCTGCATTTTCACCATATTTTTCAGCCCACTGCATTCCTAAAATAGCGTGTGGCGTTTCCATATCCGCTTCCGCATCTGGCACCTTTCCAATATCATGAAGCAGTCCAGCACGCTTAGCGAGCTTAGGATTAACCCCTAATTCTGCAGCCATCACCCCACAAAGTTTGGCAACTTCTCTGGAGTGTTGTAATAGATTCTGACCATAAGACGAACGGTATTTCATACGTCCTACCGTTTTTATTAATTCTGGGTGTAAACCGTGAATTCCTAAATCGATCACCGTACGTTTACCAACTTCAATGATTTCTTGTTCTATTTGCTTTTGTGTTTTCTTTACAATTTCCTCAATACGAGCAGGATGAATACGACCATCCGTTACTAATTTATGTAAAGATAAACGTGCCACTTCTCTTCTGACAGAATCAAAACAGGATAAGATAATTGCTTCTGGGGTATCGTCCACAATAATTTCAACTCCCGTGGCAGCTTCAATCGCTCTAATGTTACGTCCTTCACGACCGATAATACGTCCTTTAACATCGTCCGATTCTATATTAAATACAGACACACAATTGTCAACCGCTTCTTCTGTACCGATACGTTGAATGGTATTAATAATGATTTTCTTAGCGTCTTGTTCTGCCGTAAGCTTCGCTTCTTCCATTGTATCTTGAAGAAAGACCATGGCATCGTTTTTTGCTTCCGATTTTAAAGACTCTACAAGTTGATGCTTGGCATCTTCCGCAGACAAGCCAGAAATAACTTCCAGTTGGAGTATTTGTCCTTTATGTGCTTTGTCAACCTCTTCTTTGCGTTTATTTAAAATTTCGAGCCTGTGGTCGTAATCCTTGATTTTAGATTCAAAGTCCAAGGATAATTTTTTGTTTTTAGAAAGCTCAGACGAAATTTGTGATTCTTTATCACGGATACGTTTTTCAGTATCTCTCATTTTTTTCTCTCTTCCTAAAATAACTTGTTCATGCTCAGATTTTAATTCTAAGAAGCGTTCTTTGGCTTGAAATATTTTATCTTTTTTTATTAATTCTCCTTCTGATTTTGCTTTTGAAAGGATTGAGCTTGCTTCTTGTTTCGCATTTTTAGTGAGTTGAGAGGCGTTGCTTTTTTCACGAACTTTAGAGATTACCAATCCTAAGACAGGTCCTACGACGGCGACACCTAAAGCAATGAGTATAATGTTGGATTCCATAGTTGATAGTTTAATTTAAAAAAAAAGCCTACATCAATCTGGTCTTTGTATAAACTCCATAAATACAAGATTTAGAGTTGAAAAGCTGATCAAGGATCTGTAACAAGACAGCATGCTTTTACAACTTAAACGCACTCCTTTTTAAAGAATTTCCGTTGAGTTTATCAAAAAAATGATCAATATAGGCAGTAACCTAATGTTATTTAAAGAACGTTGTTGTTTAAATGGGTGTCTAATAATTCGTCTATAGCAATCAGACGGCTTTCTAAATCTTCATTCAAACTCGTATTATCTATTGTTTTTTGTTCGTTTTGAGTTGCAAATTGAAGGGCACACATGGCCAATACGTCTTGCTTATCTTGAACAGAGTAACTTTTCTCAAATTGTTTTATTGTCGTCTCAATTTTTTGGGCGGCTAATCGAAGCCCTTCTTCTTGATCGGGAGTGATAGTCAATGGATATACTCTATTGGCTATGGATAATTTTATTTTTAACCGTTCACTCATAAACTGTAAACTTTAATCGGATAGCTTTGATATACAATCATCAATTTCTTTGATTAAAGTATTAATTTTAAGTTTTGTTTCTCTTTTACTTTTGTCACTGCCAAGGATTGAATTTGCAAATTTAAGCGTGCTAAAATCATCTTCTTTTTGTTGAAGTGCTTCCAAATGCTTCGCATTTAAAGCAGTTGTTTTGAGTAATTCGTCTTTTAAAAACGTGTTGTCTTTTTTTAATTCAGTCAGTTCATGCAAAACTCGTTGCACTTTTTGCTCTAAAGAATTGACTATTAGCTCGATTTTGCTCATTTACAGTTTCAATACCTATTCCACAAATTTAACATTCCATATTTAATAACACAATTGTTTTAACTTAAATTTTATTTTATTTATAAATCCTTGCCACACTGTCTGATTTTATTTTTCTATTTACTGTCAATTGTATAATTTAGCAGTCTATCCTATTTTATGAAAGCTTGTTTACTTTTTCTCTTATCAGTGGTCTCATTTTGTAATGCACAAACCCCTTACCCTCAAGATTATTTCACAAGCCCTCTAGATATTACATTGGTACTGTCTGGAACTTTTGCAGAACTCCGCTCCAATCATTTTCATTCTGGATTGGATATAAAAACACAAGGAAAAGAAGGTTTTAAAACCTATGCAGCGGCAGCGGGCTATGTCAGTAGAATTAAAATTTCGCGCTATGGCTATGGAAAAGCATTGTATATCACCCATCCCAATGGCTATACAACGGTTTATGCTCACCTTCAAAAATTTTCTCCAACCATAGAAGCCTACGTCAAAAAACAACAATATATCAAAGAAACTTTTGAAATAGAACTGTTTCCAAAAGCCGAAGATCTCAAAATTTCTGCTAAAGAAGTGATCGCTTATACAGGAAATACAGGCGGTTCTGGTGGGCCGCATCTCCATTTTGAAATTAGAGACAAGCAAGAACGCCCAATGAATCCCATGCTGTTTGGTTTTGACATCAAAGACACTACCAAACCTGCTGTGTATGAATTGTTTGGATATCCATTATCTGAAGGGAGTCATATCAATGGCGAAACATCCAGAGTCAAAATTAGGATTATCAAACTCCCCAACGGGCATTATAAAACAGAACAAATTACGGCCTTCGGCAACATAGGGTTTGGAATTATCAGTACAGACAAACTAGATTTAGCTTCCAATAAAAATGGCCTTAACCATATAAAAACCTCTTTGAATGGCTCCAAAAGCTTGGAGGTTGATTTTAAACGTTTTTCATTTAATGAAACCAAACACCTCAACCGCTACATAGACTACGGGTACTTTTTTGAAACCAAAAAACGAATTCAAAAATTATTTATTGAAAGTAATAACCCTTTAAAACTTCTTAAAAGCCACACCACTCAAGGAATAGTATCTATAATAAATGACACGAATTCCATATACAAAATAACCGTCAGTGATTTTAAAGGCAACCAAACGGATTTAAGCATCCCAATTAAGGGGCTAAAAAAAGAACTGCCTGAAGCCAAGTCATTTCCTCTGAACCTTCACCAAATCATTGCATCCGAAGAAACGATTTTAGAAAAAGACCACATCAGTGTTCAAATTTATAAGGACTCGTTTTACGAAAATGTTGCCATCAATTTTGAAGTCACAAACGACACCCTAAAACTCCACAAGCCTATCATTCCTTTACAGAAATCAATGAATATAAATTTTGACATCAGTCAATATAAAGGCACTGATAAGGATAAATTATTTATTGGAAGTGTGTCGCGTTATGGGAATAAACTCTACTACACTTCTACTAAAAAACGAGGTAATACATTGACCGCCCGCACCAAATATTTAGGAAGCTACACGCTTGGAATTGATGATGAAAAACCGAAAATTGAAGCAATAAATTTTAAAAATGGCAGTTGGATAAGTAACTACCGCTATTTGAAAGTAAAGATTTCGGATGAAATTTCTGGGATCAAAAATTACAGAGCAACGATCAACGATCAATGGATTCTAATGGAGTACGATTCTAAAACGCAAACGCTTACTCATGATTTTAATGATGAGATAATTAAAGAGACTAAAAACAATTTAAAAATCATTGTAACCGATAATGTTGGAAATAGTTCTACATTTGAAACTACGTTCTACAAAAAATAACACTCTATCAATTTGAAATCAATCACTGTATACCAGATTTTATTCTTTATTTTAATTTTACCAACAATGGCTATCGGTCAATCTGCCACCCTGCGCGGCATTGTCCTCAATGAACTCAACGAACCTCTAGAAGGTGTTAATGTGGTTTCAGACACCAATGGTACAACAACCAATATCAATGGGTTTTACATTTTAAAAATCCCTGCTAATACAGAAATAAAAATTCGATTTTCTCATCTGAATTACAAGTATCTAGAAGCATCTTTTAATTTGAAAAATGGAGAAGAGCTAGAATTTAATCCTGTTTTAAAAAGTAATTACGAGCAGATTGAGACCGTTATAATTACAGGTTCCAAACGAAAAGAGTTGGAAGGGATTACCACAATTTCCCCTCAAATTATACGCACCATCAAAGGGGCACAACCCGGCGTAGAAAACTTACTAAAAACACTTCCGGGCGTAAACATCTCAAATGAATTGAGTACACAATATTCGGTCAGAGGTGGTAATTTTGATGAAAACCTCGTTTATGTCAATGAAATAGAAGTGTACCGTCCGTTTTTAGTGCGTTCAGGGCAGCAAGAAGGACTCAGTTTTGTGAATACTGATATGGTACAGAATTTAGATTTTACTGCCGGTGGCTTCCAAGCAAAATATGGTGACAAACTGTCTTCAGTTTTAGACATTACCTATAGAACTCCCATTAAGTTTGGAATTCAAGCAGATTTAAGTTTATTAGGCGGCAGTATTACCGCCGAGAGTGTGAGCAAAGATTCTAAGTTTTCAGCATTGCTGGGACTTCGTTACAGAGATAACAGCCTGTTGGTGGATTCTAAAGAAACCGAAACTAACTTCACTCCAAAGTTTGCGGATGTGCAAACCTATTTGACCTATAAATTTTCAGATAAATTTCATTTAAGTTTTTTAGGGAATTTAGCCATCAACGATTATAACTACCAACCTCGAACCCGTCAAACGAACTTTGGAACCTTACAAGATCCTTTGGCATTGTTGGTCTTTTATGAAGGACAAGAAAACGACAAATACCAAACTTATTTCGGTGCATTTAAAGGGAGTTATTTCGCGAATGAAAATCTAACCTTAAAACTGATTGCTTCCACCTTTCACACTACCGAACAAGAGTATTTCGACATTCTAGCGCAGTACCGCTTGGGCGAAGTGAATAGTAACATTGGAGATGAAAGTTTAGGAGAAGTTGAATTTTCGAAAGGCATCGGCTCACAAATCAACCATGCTCGAAACGATTTAGACGCCTTAATCACAAACGTTGAGCATAAAGGACAGTTAAAATCTGGAGACGATAATTTTGAATGGTCTGTAAAATATACCCATGAAGATATCCGAGATCGTATTGTGGAATGGGAAGTCATTGATTCTGCTGGATTTTCTATCAACCCACCAAATTTAGACAGTTTTAACGACCAACCTTACACGGCATACGAAGGGCCTTTAGCCCCCTATAAAAACATCCGAGCAACCAACAGTACACAAATAAACCGCGTCCAAGCCTATGGCCAATGGAACCGCCGAAGCATGCTCGGAGACCACGAAGTTTATGCCAATGTTGGTGTACGCTACCACGCATGGACGGTACAAGGCGATGGCATTAAAAATACTTCGCAATCAGTATTCAGTCCACGTGTACAATTGGCAATTAAACCCGATTGGAATAAAGATATGTTGTTTCGCTTGAGTGGTGGATTGTATTACCAACCGCCTTTTTATAGAGAACTCCGAAACAGTGACGGTATTGTCAATAGCGATGTCAAAGCACAACAATCCATTCATGTGGTACTCGCCAACGAATATAGTTTTGAAATGTGGGAACGTCCTTTTAAACTCATCTCAGAAGCCTATTATAAAAACCTAACTGACGTGAACCCTTATACAGTCGAAAACGTCCGCATACGCTATGACGCTTCTAACGACGCAACAGCCTATGCCTATGGTTTGGATTTACGCTTAAATGGGGAGTTTGTCCCAGGTACAGAATCGTGGTTTTCTTTTGGATATTTAAAAACGGAAGAAAACATCAATGGTCAAGGATTTATTGCACGCCCAACCGATCAACGTTTGAAATTCGGAATTCTTTTTCAGGATTATGTGCCGAAGCTTCCAAAAATGAAAATGTATCTAAACTTGGTGTATAATACGGGGGTCCCTGGCGGCTCACCTAGTTATGCCAGTCCTTACGATTACCAAAGCCGTTTGCCAGATTATAAACGTGCCGATGTTGGAATGTCCTATGTGATTGTTGATGCTAAAGATTCTAACAAAAATGGATGGAGAAAACCATTCGAAGAATTGTCAATTGGTTTGGAAATTTTTAACATGTTTGATGTTCAAAACTCCATTACAAATACGTGGGTAAGAGATGTGTACTCTAAACGACAATATTCAATCCCAAATTATTTGACACCACGTGTATTTAATGTCAGATTAGGAATGCGTTTTTAAGAAGCCGTTGTATTGATGAGTGTTTGAAGTGTTTCAACAACGGAATCTATTTCTTCTTTGGTATTATAAATACTAAATGAAAACCGTATGGATGGTCTTTTGAGATCTTCTTCTGAAAGAATTTGAGTCAATACATGAGAGCCTTTATCGCTTCCGCTCTGACAGGCACTTCCTTTAGAACAGGCAATTCCCTTTAAATCCAATTGAAACAGAAACATAGGCGCATTCGCCTCTGAAACGGGTAAACACACATTAACGAGTGTGTAAGTGCTATTCTCAGAATCGCTACAGCATCCATTAAATTTGACGCCTTCTATATTGGTTTTTAATTGCTGTACAAAATACGTTTTTAACGCTTTTACCTGAGTCATTTCAGATTCTAAGTTTTGGTAGGACACTGCCAAGGCTTCGTCTAAGCCCACAATGTCATGAATACTTTCAGTTCCTGCACGAACACCTCGTTCTTGCATTCCTCCGTGAATTAAAGGTTTTAGTCCTGAGTTTTTTCGAATAAACACAAAACCAATCCCTTTAGGACCGTGAAATTTATGAGCACTCGCCGCTAAAAAATCAATTGGCGTCGTTTGTACATCTAAATGGTAATGTCCAACAGATTGCACAGAATCACTGTGGAAAAGAGCGTCCTTAGATTTGCATAAATCGGCTACTTTTTGAAGGTCTAAAATAGTTCCTATTTCGTTGTTGATATGCATCAAGGATACTAAGGTTTTTTCTGTTGACTCTAAGAGTGTTTCAAGGTATTTATAGTCAATAGTCCCATCTGCTAAAATAGCGACGTAACTAACTTTTATGTTATAGTCTACCTCCAATTGTTCTACCGTATGAAGCACCGCATGGTGTTCAATTTTGGAAGTGATGATATGGGTTACTTTTAAATCTTTAACCGCAGATTGCAGTACTAAATTATCAGCTTCAGTTCCTCCGGATGTGAAAACGATTTCAGAAGCCAACGCATTAAAATGAGACGCAATTCGCTTGCGGCAATTTTCGATAATTGATTTTGAAGAACGTCCAAAACCATGTGTTGAGGAGGCGTTTCCGTAATTAGACTTTAAGACCGAAGCCATCGTATCGATCACTTCGTCTCTGACTTGGGTAGTTGCCGCATTATCTAAATAAATTGAATCCATGTAGCTTTAGTTTGATACAAAAATAACCAAATAAAATTATTAGCAAATTATATTCAAACTAATTAACAAATCGTTTACTTTTGTGTTAAATATGTTTGGTATGCGATCTTTATTAATCTTACTTTTTTGTTGTAACTTTCTTTTATCATGTGACGATGGAGATGTTTTAAATGTTCAATTGGATTTTGACAAAAACCTCACTCTTTGTGAACCTCCTGCATCTAGTAATTTCATTTTATACGACACTAAAAACGACCCGTCTGAATCGCTCACGCTTTTATTTCCAGACAATGCACAAGCGCAATCCATCCTTTACCCTACAGTTTCAGGGAATATGGAAACAATGACTATAAATAAAAGTCCAGTGTCCGCAATTCATTTACAGAACCTACAACGGAGATCCTAACGACTTATATTTGCGAAGACATTCCAGACGCTGGACGTCTCTGTAAACGAAAATTACGAAGCGGAAAGCGGAACTGCCAATTTCATGTCCACCTTTGAGGATGACGATAATGATGGCGTCCCAACCGCTCTAGAATTTGATGGAGATACGGATGGAGATGGCATCCCTGATTATAAAGACAGTGATGATGACGGTGATAATGTACCCACCCTAAACGAAAAACCAGACCCTAATGACGATGGCGATCTTTCGGATGCCCAAGATACGGATGGTGATGGGATTCCAGATTATTTAGATACGGATGATGATGGCGATGGCACTCCTACACGTTTAGAAGATGAAAACAACAATGGTAACTTGTTTGACGATTTAGCTACCGGTGCAGCGGTCGCACGGTTTCTAGACGATACGGTCTTTGATACATATGCAGTTACTTTTGTAAGGCCCAACGCATTCAGACGTACATTCAGAATCAATGTCACTTTAGAAGATATCGACCTCACAATCTTAGCAACGGATCGCTTTGAGTTAGGAACTTACGAATACTTTTAACCTATTAAGACGTTTTTGACTGAAAGATATAAACTTCGGTCGCCCCTTGCCCGTATTTTTGGTAATTTGCATCGTAGAACTTTAATCCTTCATACCTTTTGAATAAATATTCTAGTTCTAATTTTAGAACTCCTTCTCCTACTCCATGAATAAACACAATACGTTGAATGCGGTTTTGAATCGCAAATTCTAATCGACGCTTGGCAGTTTCTAACTGTAAATCTAGCATCTCATGGTTTTGCATCCTACGAGAATTTTTTACCAATTGGTTGATATGTAAATCCACTTCCATTGCGGGCTGTGTGCGTTCCTTAGAAGAAACTTTGGGAGGGTTTTGACGTTTTTTAGTTTCCTTTTCAGAGAGGACACTTTCTAAAGATTTACTTGAAAATAACGAGCGACTCATCATTCGGGGATCTTTGATTTTTACCAACTCATTAGATTCAAACTTTAAATCAAACCCGTTCGTGGTCGCAACCGTAATTTCGGAACCTTCTATATTAGTAATGGTCCCTGATAAATCATCATCCAAAACGGATACCGTATCATTGATTTCAAATTTCATTCTTCTTCTTCTTCATTTTCATTTACAACATAAGAATCTTTTGTTGGACGGTCTCCAATTCCTTTGGACAACTGATACAACGCAAGCATGAGCAAACAGTATCCGCCAATTTGTAGGATCATATCGGGTGCGTCTTGAAACTCTGTAACGATCACAAGAAAGATTCCTAACACTAAACAGATAAAATACAGAGTACGTTTTGACATCATATTTGGCTTAAAAAATCAAAATTACAGCTTTTGAATTTATGATAAATACCAAACTACATTTTTTATTTAGAAAATAATTCTCTTATATTTGAATATCCAATTCGAAAAAACAATAGTGACTCTAGAAAACTATATGATTCCTTGTCTCAGTAAAACCCTTTTTGGGTTTGAATGTATGGGATGTGGCTTTCAAAGATCTCTACTTTTAATCTGGAGAGGTCATTTTATGGAAGCCTTTTATATGTATGCTGCCATTTATCCGCTGTTGATTCTTATGGGCTATTTAATCTTCACCCGATTTTATAAATTTAAAAATTATACGAAAGGCATCAATTGGTTGTCTATTTTATCGATTGCAACCATTATTATAAGTTACACTATTAAACAACTCTAAAATTTAATTAAATGAAGAAACAATTAAACACCACACTTATTTATGTACTCAGTATTATAGGATTACTTTGTTGCTGTTTTGGTGGACTGGGTTTTTTACTCTCAGGTCCAGCTTATTTGATCGCACATAATAAAGTAAAAGACGCCTCCCAAAACCCTGATAATTATGAAGGGAATATAAATGCGATGAATACCTCTAAAACAGTAGCCTTAGTAGCTTTAATTATTAATCTATTGTGTTTTATTTATGTTATATATGTGTTGTCTTCTGGTAGCTATGACGAATTTCTAGAAAAATGGAACGAAGCAATGGAAGAAATCAAGAGAAATTCATAAATACAACAATACCCCCCTAGTATTTAGGGGGTATTGTTGTATTAAATTAAATTATTCATGAACTAATCCCCTTTCCTGTAAATGTCTTTTTGATAAGATTAACGTTTCATTAGGATATTTGAGCATAATAATTTCTTAGTTTTATCAAACAAACTAACACTTAATTATATGTCGTTTAAAAACATTCCTGAAGCTTATAAAATCAACGCGCTTATTGAACAAAAAACGTATTTGATCAATGGTAAAATCAAAGAATGGTCGGGAAAAATGACCGATGTCTATTCTACCATTTCATCTACGGAGGATTACAAACCAACACTCTTAGGAAGCGTTCCTGAACTCACTAAAACTGAGGCTTTAGAGGCCTTAGATGCGGCGTCAAATGCTTATAATAATGGACAAGGACAATGGCCTACGATGAAAGTTAGCGATCGTATCGCCTGTATGGAAAAATTTGCGGAGCAAATGAAAACCAAACGTACTGACGTCGTAAAATACCTGATGTGGGAAATTGGAAAAAATCTTGGAGACTCTGAAAAAGAGTTTGACCGTACCGTTGATTATATCTACGATACAATAGATGACTATAAGCAGGTAGATCGTAATTCTGCTAAGTTTCAAAAACATTCTGGTGTGTATGCCCACATTAGACGAGGCCCAATTGGCGTCGTGCTGTGTTTAGGTCCTTACAACTATCCCTTAAACGAAACCTTCGCTTTGTTGATTCCTGCACTGATTATGGGAAATACTACGGTATTCAAACCTGCAAAACTGGGTGTTTTATTATTGTCTCCTTTATTAGAGGCCTTCCAAAACAGCTTTCCTAAAGGCGTTGTGAATGTGTTGTATGGACGTGGACGTGTCTTGGCTACTCCCATAATGGAAACGGGGAAAATAGATGTTCTTGCGTTGATCGGGCACAGTAGTTCCGCCAATGCCTTACAAAATAGCCATCCTAAAGGAAACCGCCTACGTTCTGTTTTAGGGTTAGAAGCTAAAAATCCTGGGATCGTTTTACCGGATGCCGATTTAGACCTTGCAATTAACGAATGTATTGCTGGCACCCTGTCATTTAACGGACAGCGTTGTACCGCACTAAAAATACTTTATGTGCATGAAAGTATTTCAGAAGAATTTAACAAACGTTTTTGTGAAAAAGTAGATGCACTTCAGTTTGGAAACCCTTGGGAAGAAGGTGTTCAACTCACCCCACTTCCAGAACCTAACAAGCCAGCATACATTCAAGGATTAATAAAAGACGCTGAATCTAAAGGAGCAAAAATATTAAACTCAAAAGGCGGACAAGTTTCTGATAATTATATTTTTCCAGCCGTACTTTACCCTGTCACTAAAGATATGGAGGTCTATAAAGAAGAACAATTTGGGCCCGTCATTCCCATCATTACATTTACCGATGTTCAACAAGTGCTGGATGATATGGCAGAATCAAATTATGGACAACAGGTGAGCGTTTTCGGTCAAGACGCAGACACTTTAGCGCCACTATTTGATGTACTTGTCAACCTTGTGTGTCGCGTCAACTTAAACAGTTCTTGTCAACGGGGCCCAGATGTCTTTCCTTTCACCGGAAGAAAAGATTCCGCATTTAGCACCTTAAGTGTACGCGATGCCTTGCGCTCTTTTTCAATACGAACGTTTGTAGCTACTAAAGAAAATGAGGCGAATAAAGCGATTTTGAAGAATTTGTTAGAATCTAGTAAATCTAATTTTGTCAGTACTGAATATCTGTTGTAAAGTGTCGATATACTTCTATGAAAGACAAACAATCCCTTCTAAATTTTAGTAGGGATTGTTTTTTTTAGTACATTTATGCTTATTAACACCCCAAACCCAACAACCTACTCGTCCATTTGTTATATGGAAAAGCGTTGCGAGCGGGGACAAAAAACCCATATCTATGAAAACTCGTTTAGTTAGTACGCCTATTTTCACGCTCTCGTTTATAAGTTTAATAAGTGCCTGCTTCGGAGGTATCGGAATTATTTTTTCTGTCGTGGCTTTTTACATGGCCAATAAAAAAATCAAACAAGCCGAACACAACCCCTTAGGTTTTACAGGAGCTTTAAAAACGATGAAACTCGCCAAAATCGCTGCTCTTATTTCCTTAGCTGTTAACCTGTTTTACCTTGGATATACAGCGATTTGGATTTATGAACATGGCTATCAAGCATTTGAAGACCGCTGGTTGAATATGATATTTTTAAGATAAGAACTGTCACTATCATTGAAAAAAAAATCACTCCGATTGTGGAGTGATTTTTAAAGAATTCGTAAGGGCTTTTAAACATTATTTAGTTTCAAAACTCTTTAAGGTTTTTATAATAATATTCACACAGTCAATCAATTGGTCTTCACTCATCACTAAAGGAGGAGCAAAACGAATGATGTTTCCGTGGGTTGGTTTGGCAAGAAGTCCATTGTCTCTTAAATCCAAACAGATGTTCCAAGCGGTATCACTGTCTTCATGATCATCAATAACAATCGCATTTAGCAAGCCTTTTCCACGCACTAGTTTTACAATTTTACTAGTGGATATATAGTCATTTAAAAGTGATCTAAATAAGTTCCCTAGTTGGTATGCATTATCAGTCAATTGCTCATCTTTCACAACTTCTAAAGCCGCCATTGCAACAGCTGCTGCAATAGGGTTTCCTCCAAACGTACTTCCGTGAGATCCTGGGGTAATGACCTTCATTATCGCATCATCTGCCAACACAGCAGACACAGGATATACGCCACCACTCAATGCTTTTCCAAGAATTAAAATATCGGGTTTTGTTTCTGGCGTACCAGAACAATCTTTATTCACACAATCACAATTACCACAAGTGGCCAATAATCGACCTGTACGAGCAATGCCTGTTTGTACTTCATCGGCAATGAACAATACATTATAAGCTTCACACAAGGCTTTTGCTTTGGCTAGATAGCCTTCAGTTGGTACAAAAACACCTGCTTCTCCTTGGATTGGTTCTACTAGAAAACCAGCAACATTAGGATTGTTTTTCAGTGTGTTTTCTAAAGCCTCTGTATCATCATACGGAATTTTTATAAATCCATCCGTAAAAGGTCCAAAATTTTCACGGGCAACGGGATCATTAGAAAATGAAATAATCGTCGTTGTTCTTCCGTGAAAGTTGTTTTCACACACAATAATTTCTGCTTGACCTTCAGGAATCCCTTTCACTTCATACGCCCATTTACGAGAAATCTTAACAGCTGTTTCCACCGCTTCAGCTCCCGTATTCATTGGTAGCACTTTGTCAAATCCAAAGTATTTGGTGACATATTCTTCGTAAGGTCCCAATTTGTCGTTATGAAATGCACGAGACGTCAGAGTCAGCGTTTGTGCTTGCTCTATCATCGCATTCACAATACTAGGGTGACAATGTCCTTGGTTCACTGAGGAATACGCCGATAAAAAATCGTAATAACGTTTTCCTTCAACATCCCAAACGTAAACGCCTTCGCCTCTAGCCAAGACGACTGGAAGTGGATGGTAGTTGTGAGCCCCGTATTGGTCCTCTAAATTGATAGCTTCTTTTGGTGTAATCTGATTTAAAATAGCCATTTTAATGAGAATTTTAAAATTATAAAATAACTATTCCTTCTTAGTGGAGAGAAATCATCCATATTGTGACGCAATTTAAGAATTCTAAATAGATTTCTTAGAATTATGCTACCATTTATTCTATTTTTGCTTCATGGGTAGACGAAATAAAAACAAAGTGTTTTCAAATTTAGAAGTGATTGATGCAGGTGCCAAAGGTAAAACCATTGCCAAGGCTCCGGACGGAAAAGTGGTGTTTTTGCCAAACGCCGTTCCAGGAGACGTCGTAGATGTACAAACATTCAAACAACGCACGGGGTATTACGAAGGAAAAGCAACCGTTTTTCATAAATTATCAGACAAACGCACCGAACCTGCTTGCGAGCATTTTGGGACTTGTGGTGGCTGCAAGTGGCAACACATGGACTATTCACACCAACTTTTTTACAAAGAAAAAGAAGTGGTCAATAACCTCACACGCATCGGGCATATTGAATTGCCAGAAATCACCCCTATTTTAGGATCTAAAGAACAATACTTCTATCGCAATAAAATGGAGTTTTCCTTTAGTGATAGCCGATGGTTAACTGTAGAAGAAATCGCTTCAACAGAAGATTTAGGAGATCGAAATGCCTTAGGCTTTCATATCCCTGGAATGTGGGATAAAATATTAGACGTTAAAAAATGTTGGCTCCAAGGAGATCCTTCCAATGCCGTTCGAAATGCGGTTAAAGATTTTGCTCTTGAACACCAAATCCCCTTCTTTAATACACGTCAACAAACAGGAGTACTAAGAACCCTCATGATTCGAAATACTAGTATCGGAGAATTAATGATTGTCGTTCAGTTTTTTAAAGAGGATACCGAAAATAGAATCGCGCTTCTAGACCATTTAAAAACAACCTTTCCAGAAATCACGTCGCTTCAATACATTATTAATGGCAAAGCCAATGATACCATATATGACCAAGATGTTATATGTTATCACGGTCGAGATCATATTTTTGAGGAAATGGAAGGTTTGCGTTTTAAAATTAATGCAAAATCTTTTTACCAAACCAATTCAGATCAAGCTTATAATTTATATAAAATAACTCGTGATTTTGCAGGACTTACAGGAAAGGAACTCGTCTATGATTTATATACCGGAACTGGAACTATTGCGCAATTTGTTGCAAAAAACGCCCTGAAAGTCATCGGTGTAGAATCCGTACCAGATGCGATAAGCGCTGCCAAAGAAAATGCCATCTTAAATAACATTGATAATGTGGACTTTTTTGTGGGCGATATGAAAACGGTTTTCAATACAGAATTTATAGAAACGCATGGACATCCTGATGTCATCATTACCGACCCTCCAAGAGATGGAATGCACAAAGATGTGGTGGCTCAAATTTTGGCAATTATCCCTGAAAAAATTGTATATGTGAGCTGTAACAGTGCAACACAAGCAAGAGATTTGGCGTTGTTAGATTCAGTCTATAAAATAAGTAAGACACAAGCCGTTGATATGTTCCCACAAACGCATCACGTCGAAAATGTTGTACTTTTGGAAAAACGTAATCCTAAAAAATAAGCCATGAAAAAATTTATTTGTTTATTTTTAATCGTCATTTTTAGTTGTGAAAAAGATGACATCTGTTCTGATACCACTCAGACCACTCCCCGACTTGTCATTGAGTTTTATGACCTGTCCTCACCTGATGAAATTTTGGCAGTTCCTGGACTTTTCGCCATTGGTCTTGATACTGAAGGTATGGAGGTGCCAATCAATAATGAAATAGTGACAACCCGTTCCTCCATTACACTCCCCTTAAAAACAAACGACACTGAAACAGAATTTATACTTTATAAAAGTTATGATTTTGGGGATGGTGTGGTCAGCGGAAATCCTGATACAATAAAAATAACCTACGAGGCTGAAGATGTATATGTTTCTAGAGCTTGTGGCTATAAAACAAACTTCAATATTCAAACATTCTCAATTACCGCTGATCCTGATCAGTGGATGATTAGTTCTGAAATATTAATAACTGAAATCACAAATGAAAATGACATCCATGTTAAGATACTTCATTTACAGCCTAATTAGCTGCTTAAGTCTGTGCATGAATCTTCATGCGCAAGAAGAAACAACTCAAACTACCGATAGTTTAGTTGTCAAACAAAAATACGGTCTTCGGGTTGGAGTTGACGCGAGTAAAATCGCACGCACCTTTTTAGAAACCGATTATAGTGGGTTTGAGCTCAATGCAGATTACCGTATTTCAAATAAGCTGTATGTTGCAGGAGACGTCGGTACTGAAGAGCGTACGACATCCACGGACTTTTTAAACAGCACCGCAAAAGGCTCCTATCTGAAAGTTGGTTTTGATTATAATATGTATACCAATTGGGTTGGAATGGAAAATATGGTCTATTCTGGGCTTCGTTTTGGGCTTTCTAATTTCGATCAAACATTGAATAGTTACACGATTTATGATACCAACAGCCCAACTTGGGGACAAACCGAAGTCTTAGAAGGTGAGACGTTCACAGGATTGAGTGCCGCTTGGCTTGAACTTATATTTGGATTTAAAGCCGAGGTTTTAAACAATCTTTTTATGGGGATTAATGTTCAAATTAAAGGGCGATTATCTGAAACGCAACCCGATAATTTTGAAAACATATACATTCCAGGATTCGGACGCACTTTTGATAGTGGGAATTTTGGAGTTGGTTTTGGCTACAGTGTTAGTTATTTAGTGCCCTTGTTTAAAAAAGCTAAGAAGTAGTTTTTTTAACTGGACGCTTTTCAAAAGTTCCGCCACAATTGGGGCAAATATTCTTTAAAGTAGTTTCTACGCAACTCCTGCAAAAGGTACATTCATAAGCACATATCATTGCTTCAGCACTATCCATTGGTAATGCTTTGTTACAGTGTTCACAAACAGGGCGCATTTCTAACATGCTTATCTAACTAACTTTTTATATTTAATTCGTTTCGGCATCAAGTCGCCACCCAAACGTTGCTTTTTATTCTCTTCATATTCACTAAAACTACCTTCGTAAAAATAGACTTCCGAATTTCCTTCAAACGCAAGAATGTGAGTACAAACACGATCTAAAAACCAACGGTCGTGACTAATTACCACCGCACAACCTGCAAAATTCTCAAGACCTTCTTCCAAAGCTCTCAAAGTATTTACATCTAAATCATTCGTTGGCTCATCCAAAAGTAAAACGTTACCTTCTTCTTTGAGCGTCATTGCTAAATGCAAACGGTTCCGTTCACCACCAGATAGCATGTTTACTTTTTTGTTTTGCTCACTCCCAGTAAAGTTAAAACGACTCAGATAAGCGCGAGAATTTACTTGCCGCCCTCCCATCATAATGAGCTCTTGCTCATCACTAAAGTTTTGCCAAATCGATTTTTCAGGATCAATGTTTGAATGGCTTTGATCGACATAAGCGATTTTGGCCGTTTCTCCCACTTTAAAACTTCCTTTGTCTGAAGTTTCTTCACCCATAATCATTTTAAAAATGGTGGTTTTACCAGCACCATTAGGTCCAATAATTCCGACAATTCCTGCTTGAGGAAGATTGAAGTTTAAGTTGTCATATAACAATTTATCATCATAGGCTTTACTAACGCCTTCTGCTTCAATAACATTTGTTCCCAAACGAGGACCGTTAGGGATGTATATTTCTAATTTTTCATCAAGTTGTTTCTGATCTTGATTCATTAATTTATCATAATTATTCAAACGCGCTTTCTGCTTTGTTTGACGGCCTTTAGCACCTTGACGTACCCAGTCCAATTCACGCTCTAACGTCTTTTGACGTTTAGATGCGGTCTTGCTTTCTTGTGCCAAACGCTTCGATTTTTGATCCAACCAAGAAGAATAATTCCCTTTCCAAGGAATGCCTTCACCTCTGTCCAATTCTAAAATCCAACCCGCAACATTGTCCAAGAAGTACCGGTCATGCGTGACTGCAATCACAGTTCCTTTATATTGTGCCAAATGATGCTCTAACCAATGTACCGATTCTGCATCCAAGTGGTTGGTTGGCTCATCTAACAATAAGACATCTGGCTCTTGAAGTAATAAACGACAAAGTGCTACACGACGGCGTTCACCACCAGATAACACAGATATTTTTTTAGAACCATCAGGGGTTCTTAAAGCATCCATCGCAATTTCTAATTTTGTATCTAATTCCCAAGCATTCGACGCATCAATTTGATCTTGAAGTTCCGATTGACGGTTCATTAGTTTTTCCATTCTGTCGGCATCGGAATACACTTCTTCCAATCCAAACATGTCGTTAATTTTATTGTATTCATCCAGAATAGCAACCGTTTCAGCAGCGCCTTCTCGAACAATTTCCATCACTGTTTTAGATTCGTCTAATTTTGGTTCTTGTTCTAAATAACCCACCGAATAATCTTGTGAAAACACAACATCCCCTTGATAGTTTTTATCAACTCCAGCTATAATTTTAAGCAAAGTTGATTTACCAGATCCGTTAAGTCCCAAAATACCGATTTTAGCTCCGTAGAAGAAACTAAGGTATATGTTTTTTAAAACAGGGGTATTTGCACTTTGGTACGACTTGGTCACACCAGACATTGAAAAAATAATCTTTTTATCGTCACTCATTATACACGTCCTTTTAAAGCATTAAACACCCAAGCAATGGCAAAAAACCCAACTCCTACTGAAGCAAAGCCCCATCCAGCGACCTTGTTATATCTAATGGCTCCTAAGGCGATTAGAGATACTCCTATGAATATCATTATATATGTGGCCCAAGCCAGTACTGTATTTTTGTTCATTGCCATAATTAAAATTTTAAAAAAACAAATATCGTTAATTTGATCGAAACTTGTTTAGCTTTCCTTAAAAGTTACAGGAACTTCTATAAATAAGAGTTGAGAATCTTCTGTAGCTTCAATTTTAAAGTCGTTAATTTCAGAAATACCAACCGCATCTCTCGAACTTAATTCTGTGGTTTCAATTTTTGAAGCTCCAAATACCTGCATCACATAAACACCGTGATTCGAGGATTTTAAACGGTAATCAAAAGAGGTGTTTGCAGATAAATTAACTTTAGAAATTTGAGCATCTTGATGAATTTTTAAACTCGAATCTGTGGATGCTTCGTCAATCGATGATACTAATATCTGCAATTCACCCTCTGAGGTTTGCTCAAAATAATGTTGATCGTATCGAGGGGTGACATTTTTTTTATTGGGCACAATCCATATCTGGAACAAACTTAAAGACTCCGAAGCGGAGCCATTAATTTCCGAGTGCTGAATCCCAGTACCGGCAGACATGACTTGCACTTCTCCTGCTTTCACTTCTTCCCACGAGTTCCCCATAGAATCTTTGTGTTTCAAAAATCCCGAAAGTGGAATGGTAATAATTTCCATATTGTCATGTGGATGCGTTCCAAACCCCATGCTTGGCGCAATTAAATCATCATTCAAAACTCTTAACGCTCCAAAATTCATTTTTTCTGGATTGTGAAAATTGGCAAAACTAAATGAATGATTGGCTTGCAACCAACCGTGATTTGCAAAGCCTCTTGAAGTGGCACTGTGGAAAACTAATGTCATTTGTTATATTTAAAATTGTTCGTAAAACAAAAACTTGAGAATCCAAGAATAATGTTATTTTTGTTACAACAAAGATAAGTACCATGGATTTAAACTTCAACAAAAACGAGGATTATAATAAGTTACTCGTAACAGATCTAAACAAACGTTTGGCGCAAGTTAAATTAGGAGGTGGAAAAGCCAAAATCGAAAAAGAACATGCCAAAGGAAAACTGACCGCACGCGAACGTATTGAATATCTTTTAGATTCAAACTCAAAATCCATTGAAGTCGGTGCCTTTGTGGGTGATGGCATGTATAAAGCGCACGGCGGCTGCCCTTCAGGAGGCGTTGTTGTGAAAATTGGATATATCAAAGGTAAGCAATGCATCGTCGTTGCAAATGATGCCACAGTAAAAGCGGGCGCATGGTTTCCAATCACCGCTAAAAAAAATCTTAGAGCGCAAGAAATTGCCATCGAAAATAAATTACCCATCATTTACTTAGTGGATTCTGCGGGGGTCTATCTCCCAATGCAAGATGAAATATTTCCTGATAAAGAACACTTTGGACGTATTTTTAGAAATAACGCACAAATGAGCAGTCTAGGAATTACGCAAATTTCGGCGATTATGGGAAGCTGTGTGGCTGGTGGTGCATATTTGCCCGTTATGAGTGACGAGGCGATCATCGTGGATAAAACAGCTAGTATCTTTTTGGCGGGAAGTTATTTGGTAAAAGCAGCTATTGGAGAAACCATTGATAATGAAACTTTGGGCGGTGCCACAACGCATTGCGAGATAAGTGGTGTGACGGATTACAAAGCCAAAGATGATGCGGATGCACTGGATAAAATAAAATCCATCATGGATAAGATTGGTGATTTTGACAAAGCGGGCTACAGTAAGGTCGCTGCTAAAAAGCCCATTTCAGATCCCAAAGAACTGTATGGAATTTTGCCTAAATCAAGAGCCGATCAATATGATATGTTTGAGATTATCAAACGTTTGGTGGATGGTTCTGAATATGAAGAATACAAAGCCGATTATGGCAAAACTATTATTACAGCCTATGCCCGTATCGAAGGATGGGCGGTAGGAATTGTCGCAAATCAGCGAAAACTTGTCAAAAATGCTAAAGGAGAAATGCAATTTGGTGGGGTGATTTATAACGACAGTGCTGATAAAGCAACTCGCTTTATGGCGAATTGCAACCAGAAAAAAATACCCTTGGTTTTTTTACAAGACGTCACCGGGTTTATGGTGGGCAGTAAAAGTGAACACAGTGGAATCATTAAAGACGGTGCTAAGATGGTCAATGCACTCAGCAACAGTGTGGTGCCAAAATTCACCATTATCATTGGGAACAGTTATGGAGCTGGCAATTATGCAATGTGCGGCAAGGCGTACGACCCACGACTGATTGTCGCCTGGCCAAGTGCAGCATTGGCTGTGATGAGCGGCAATAGCGCTGCGAAAGTGTTGCTGCAAATAGAAACTGCCTCCTTAAAAAAGAAAGGTGAAACCATTACTCCAGAAAAAGAAGCCGAATTATTTGATGAAATTAAATCGCGCTACGACGCACAAGTTTCTCCTTACTATGCGGCATCTCGATTGTGGACAGATGCTGTGATTGACCCTACAGATACTCGAGATTGGATCCGCATGGGTATTGAGGCTGCAAACCATGCACCTATTGAAAAAGCATTCAATATGGGGGTTATTCAGGTTTAACTAAATCTAAAGTTTCTTGACGTTTGATTTTTCCAGAAATTGTTTCCTTAAACGCGTCTACATAGTAAATATGTTTGGGACGTTTCATCGGCTCTAAAACATCAAAATTTAAAGTCTCATAAGGTTTAGAACGTTCAATCACAATGACGACGGTTTCCCCTAAAGAGTTCTCTTTTTGAGAGGTTATAAAAAAGCGTTCTTCAATAAACCCTTCCAATTGTTGTTCCAATTGTTCAGGGGCTATTTTTATGCCTCCAGAATTTATAATCGTATCAAATCGCCCGATCCATTCAAAAGTGGTTTTTGAATTGAGCTTCACAACATCATTCGTTTGAATGGGTGTTGACACCAAATGTGGTGCGTTAATGGTTAAGCAATTTCGAGCATCAACTCCAATAGATACGGAAGGTAAGACCTCAAAAAACGTTGAGGATTGACTGATGTTTTTAACTGCAATATGACTGACAGTTTCTGTCATTCCAAAAGTTTCGTAAATACTTGAGGATGAATTTTTAAGTTTAATTTTTAAACCATTGGAAAGCTTTGCACCTCCAACGATGATGGTTTTAATTTGATGTAAATATTCTAGGGAGTTTTCTAATTGTAAGGGAACCATCGCACAAAAGTCATAGTTTCTTGATAGGGTTTCTAAGGGGTTAGAACTCGGTTTAATGCAGTCGAGTTCCAAGCCTAAAACATAGGCTCTTACAAACATCATTTTGGCAGCAATGTATTCAAAAGGCAAACAGGACAAGGCAGAATCTCCAGGTTTTAAATTGAAGTAGTCTCCCGTAGCAATGGCAGAATTCACCATCGCTTGTTTGGACATTAAAACAGTTTTAGGTGATCCTGTAGAGCCCGAAGTTTGCAATGAAATTTCCGGACTTGAATCCATCCATTTGGCTATAAAACTTCCTAGTGTAAACTGATAATCCTCCCTTTCTTTCATAAAACGATCTGAAAGACTCGACAGTCCTATCGTATCATAAAAAATACCTTCCAATTTGAAGGACCTATGTGGTTGTTTATATGTGGTGTTTGTATTCAATTATTCTGGTAGACTCGCGTTTGAAACTTTATCATTGGTCACGGGACCAGTTAACTTATCTTTCCAATTATTCCATTTATAGACCTTCGCAAAAACGAAAATCAGAATGGGGTATATCACTAATACGGAAGCAAATATTTCAGTAGATCCAATTTCAGGATCTGAAATGTCTCTAAGAACTGAATTTGTTTGGAAGGCCGTCCAATCAGCAGTCACCAAAAGTGCTGTGAATAAGTTGTTTGCCGCATGAAATCCTAAGGCCAATTCTAGCCCCTCATCCATCAAGGTGATGATCCCTAAAAAGAACCCCGTTCCAATGTAATGCACCAATAATATATAACCTATCTTTTCAACCTCTGGGTTGGCAATATGAAGGAGTCCAAACAAAACAGAAGTGAAGATCAAAGGCACCCATTTATTCTTACAAAGCACTCCTATACCTTGCATCAAATAACCTCTAAATAGATATTCTTCAAAACTTGTTTGAAGCGGTACCAACACGATGGCAATGGCTGCTAAAATCAGAAATGGCACTAGTTTGAAATTAAACACATAATTTTCTGGTGACATATAGTGATCCGCTAAAACCAATCCACTCGATATAATTCCCCAAAATAAAAATGCAAACCAAAAACGACTCCAATCAATTTTTGATCTAGAAGTCGTTAAGCTTTTTATAGTTTGTTTATGGAGTGTTTTGACCACAAAAAAGATCCCTAAAAGACCTGCCGCAAACGACAGTAACATGAGAAATAAATTCAAATTAAAATCTAATAAACCCATGGTTTGACTCATGTCTAAGTTTTGAAGGTCCAGACCGGCTTCGACTGCTTTTGCAATTAAGATAATCGTATATGGGATTTGCCCTAAGATAACGGCGATAACGATGATTGCTATTCCTGCAATGTAAAGCCACCAATCGTGTTTGATATTAAATGCCTGTTTGATGTACATAAATTAAAATTTTAAATTCCACTTTGTTTTTAAATCATAAAATAACTGCCCCGAATCGACTACTAAGGGCGCTTGAATGTTGTTGGTAAACAAACCGCCCGTCCCCAATCCTTGAGGGAGTTTACTTTGGAGTGTATAAGTCCACTGCGCTATCGCATTGAGTCCAATATTGCTTTCCAAGGCACTGGTCACCCACCAGCCAATGTTGTTTGATTCTGCGAGATCAATCCATTCTTGACTGCCTTTAAAACCTCCGACTAAGGTCGGTTTTAAAATGATGTATTGAGGTTTGATAGTTTGTAGTAATAAGGCCTTATTTGTTACAGAAAACACGCCTATTAATTCTTCATCTAAAGCAATTGGCAAAGGGGTGTCTGCACATAATTGTGCCATTTCATGAAATTGCCCTTGTTGTATGGGTTGTTCAATCGAATGTAAATTATAGTCCGAAAGGCGTTTTAATTTTTCTAAGGCTTCATCGGGTTTGAAGGCGCCATTGGCATCGACCCGAATTTCAATTGTTTGTGCGTCGAATTCGGTTCGTATGGATTTGATGAGCTCTAATTCTTTATCAAAATCAATCGCTCCTATTTTCAGTTTTATGCATGAAAAACCTGCACTAAGTTTGTCTTTGATTTGTTGTTTCATAAACGACTTATCCCCCATCCATATCAATCCATTAATAGATATCGAGTCCTTGCCTTTAGTAAAATCCGAAGGAAATAATTCAAATGGATTTGTGTGTTGCAAGGATAGAAGTGCCATTTCCAATCCAAACTGAATCGATGGAAATTCAATCAAAGCGGCTAACAATACTTCCAATCCTAAATCAATATTTTCACAAGTCCATGCTAGTTTAGTTTCAAAATCGGCACGGTCGTCAATACTCAATCCTTTAAACATCCCGCACTCACCGATCCCTTTAACGTAATTCTGCTCAAGTTGAATAAACCAAGTGTCTTTATAGGTTAAAACCCCACGAGAGGTGCCGCTTGCTTGCTTGAACTGAAGTTGATATTTAAAATAGGTTGCTTGCATCTAGAGGGCTATGGATTCACCGATTGAAAGCAACATAAGGTCTTTGTCTTTCTCAAAAAATGTTTGAATTGCTTTTTGGTGGTCAATTTCGATATAACCAAAGGTATCAAAATGATACCCTAAAATTTTATCACATTCCAGAAAATCACTGGCAATTAAGGCATCTTCCACGCCCATCGTGAAATTATCACCGATAGGAAGAATTGCTAAATCTAATTTAAACTGAAGTGGAATCAATTTCATATCATAAGTCAAGGCAGTATCTCCTGCGATATATATTGTTTTATGCTCTCCTTTTATGATAAATCCACCCGGTTGACCTCCGTAAGTTCCATCTGGAAAAGAAGAAGTATGTATCGCATTGACGTATTTAACCGTTCCAAAATCAAATTCCCAACTCCCGCCATGGTTCATGGGGTGGCCGTTGAGACCCATTTTTTGATAGTGAGAAACAATCTCGAAGTTAGATACAATAGTCGCACCTGTGCGTTTTGCAATGACCTCAGCGTCTAAAATATGATCTTGATGTGCGTGGGTTAATAAAATATAATCTGCTTTTAAATCGTCCAAAACAATGTGGGATGCCTTTGGATTCCCTGAAATAAAAGGGTCTACAAGAATATGAATTTGATTAATCGTAAGAAGTAAACTGGCGTGACCTAGAAATTGAATCGTCATTTTAATTTTTATTTAAAATTACAAAATTATAATACAACCTCTATTAAAGTGAGGCACAAAAAAGAAGCGCTAAGGCAACAGTCGATAATGCCAAGACTTTTAGCTGCGGATCGTACTCTATAGGGGTCTTGATTTTACGAACAATGTTGAGATGTAGTAAGAGTGGAACGAAAGCAATGAATACAAAATACATAGAGCTATTTACTATTAAAAATAAATAGAGTCCTATTAAAAACATGGCAACTATAACCAATAATTGCTGGTATGATTTAGCACGTTTTGATCCAAAATAACCTGCTAGGGTTTGTTTGTTTGATAATTTATCAGATTCAATATCCCGCATATTATTCAAATTGAGTACCCCAGCACTTAACAGCCCAATGGTACTTGCGGGCAGTAGCATCAAAAAATCGATTTGTTTTGAATATAAAAAATAGGTTCCTAAAACACTCAACCATCCAAAAAACAAAAATACCATGACATCGCCCAATGCTTTATAGCCATAGGCAGAAGCACCTACGGTGTACTTAATGGCGGCAATAATGGCTAAAACCCCAAGAACTACAAATACAAAAGAGGTTAAAAACTGCTCGGCTCCGAATGCTGTATAAATTAAACTTACGACCAAAATAAGACAAAGTATGACATTGAAAATAATGGCATTCCGCATCTGCTTTGGACTTATTACTCCACTTTGCAAGGCGCGTTCAGGACCAATACGGTTTTCGTTGTCGGTGCCTTTAACTCCGTCGCCATAATCATTGGCGAGGTTTGATAGAATCTGTAAACTTAAAGTTGTAAGGATTGTCAAAGTAAATATTGAACTGTCGAAAAGGTCTCTAGAATACGCTATTCCAGATCCCACTATTGCTCCAGAAATTGACAATGGCAATGTTCTGAGTCGACAGGCAGAAATCCAAGCTTGTAATTTTCTCATACTATGGAATCCATTTTTTCTCGAAATTAGGCTTTCGTTTTTCTAAAAAAGCATCACGGCCTTCTTTGGCTTCATCGGTCATATAGGCAAGTCGTGTGGCTTCCCCTGCAAAAACTTGCTGCCCAACCATACCATCATCGGTAAGGTTCATTGCAAACTTGAGCATTTTAATGGATATCGGTGATTTTTCTAAAATTTCTTGCGCCCATTCATAAGCCGTTGCTTCCAACTCTGCGTGTGGCACTACGGCATTTACCATGCCCATATCAAACGCTTCTTGTGCGTTGTAATTTCTTCCTAAGAAAAAGATTTCACGGGCTTTTTTCTGACCGACCATTTTTGCTAAATATGCAGAGCCATAGCCCCCATCAAAACTGGTGACATCGGCATCGGTTTGTTTGAAAATCGCATGTTCTTTACTCGCTAAGGTCAAGTCGCAAATAACGTGTAAACTATGACCTCCACCCACAGCCCAACCTGGAACCACGGCAATAACCGCTTTCGGCATGAACCGAATGAGACGTTGTACTTCTAATATGTTTAATCGGTGGTAGCCATCATCGCCCACATAGCCTTCATGACCTCGTGCTTTTTGATCGCCCCCGCTACAAAATGAATAGACCCCATCTTTGGAAGAAGGTCCTTCAGCACTTAACAACACCACGCCAATACTGGTATCTTCATTGGCATCGTATAAGGCTTGGTACAATTCAAGCGTTGTTTTGGGTCTAAACGCATTCCTTACATCCGGACGGTTAAATGCAATACGGGCAACGCCATTGCATTTTTTATAAGTAATATCTTCGTATTCTTTAACAGTTTTCCATTGTATACTCGGCATAGGATGACGGTTTTAGCTTGTTAAATAAATCCCATCCTGTTCGATGCGGATGCGACGTTGTTTGTAAAGTGTTCCGATGGCTTTTTTGAAACTTTTCTTGCTCATTTGAACGACAGACTTAATGTCTTCAGGAGAAGATTTATCTGTCAGCTTTAAACATCCATCTTGATTGTTTTCTAAAAACTCTAGTATTGATTGCGCATTTGGTTCAATATTTCTATAACCAATTTTTTCAAGGGTGATATCGAGCTTATTCCCTGGACGAATCTTTTTAACGATGCCTTTTAGTTTGTCGCCAATACTTAGGTCTTTAAATAAATCTTGATTGAAAATCAACCCTAAATGGGTTTTATTAATAATGACATTCATTCCTAAATCGGAAGGATGGGAAACGATCAAATCGACTTCATCAAAAGCCTCCACAGTGAGTTCTTTATTGTCCAGAAAACGGTTTGTTTTACTAGATGCTACAAGACGTTCGGAAGTTTCATCTAGATAACAATAGACCAAATACCAGCCTCCTGCTTTCATAGGGAATGCTTGTTCTCTGAACGGACAAAATAATTCTTTTACCAGCCCCCAGTCAAGAAATGCACCAATATCAGTGACGTTATTACAACGTAGTAGTGCAAATTCTCCTTTTTTAATATATGGATGATCCGTGACCGCAACGAGGCGCTCTTCGTTGTCTAAATAGACAAAGACCTCTATTTTATCATCGATTTCAAATTCTTTGGGAACATAACGGTTCGGTAGTAAGACTTCTTGATCTTCGTCATCTCCCAAAAACAATCCTGGTTCTGTATCTCGCAGAATTGTAAGCTTATTGTAGTCTCCTATGTGTATCATGCTACAAAGGTAAGAATAATAGAGGGAGAAATTAAAAAAAGCGTGACAACAAATTGTGACGCTAAAGAATTGTTTTTGATGGGCTGTTTGATACTTTCCTCATAAAAATATAATTTTTTATTCTAACGTTTCTTAAGTTGCACGCACTAAAAGTCCGCAATATCAGGTATTATTATTTTTCGTAAAGTATCAATGCTAATTCATCTACCTTTTTAAACTTAATATCTGAAGTAATTAATGGGAAATTTAAATACAATGCTGTTGCAATTATTATACTATCTGGAAGTTTTGTGTTGTATATTTTTCTGATTCTTATTGTTTCTTGTTTTATTGCGTTATTTATTGTTATGGTTTTACATTGTGACACAAACTCATTTATAACTTTTTCTTCTTTTGCCGTAATACTTTTATAAGCCAATAATTCTAACTCTGTAATTACAGAAATATATAATTGTTTTCCGTTTAACAGTTCTGCTAGAGTCTGATCTCCATTTAATAAATAAAGAATAATATTAGTGTCTAAAAACAACTTGCTACCATTCATCACGAAGCTCTTTTTGTATATTTAAAGCATCTTTTTTTAAGCTGATTTTTCCAACATACTTATAAACATCAACTCCTTTAGACTTCACCTCTTTGTCTAAATTTTCTAACATACTTATGATGCTCTTTTTTGTAGCACCTTGCTTTAGTGTCATTACCATAATTTTCTGGTTTTATATTACAAAGGTAATTTAATGTTTTTTATTATTTTATTCTATTTTTTTTTAATAAAACAAACTTAGAGCTCTTAAGTTTCTTATGTTGTAGAGATTACCTAATTTATATAAATGGGTTGTGCAAAATGATAAAGCTTCAACATTACTAAATAATGGGCTATTGTATAAAACAATACTATTAAAAGAAAAATGAAATAATAATGCACCTTTTTATTCATAACAAAGAAAAGCATCAAAACACTCATTCTTAAGAATAAACTCATTGTGTCATATTCTACCATGAGAAATATTGGACCTCCAATTCCGACTGCATATCCACCCTTAATAAAAAATAATTTCAACAACCATAAACAGAGTTCAGCGATAAATATTTTAATGAGAATTTTATTCGATATCTTTAAAAAATTTAACGAAAAAATAATCATAACAAAAAAAGATGATAAAAAATTTATTGTTTTAAAACCTTCATAATGATGTGAAAAAAAAGAACAACTATAAGAAATGTTGTTCTCAAAATCACCAAAGGTTCCAAATATTGTCAAAACTAATATCAAGATAGTAATAATCCTTATATGTAAATGTTTAATTACAACCACAAGTATCGCTTATATTTTCATTTATTTAAATACTGCTATCATTTCTTAATTCCTTTTTTTTACTCGTGACTTCAAGTTCGTGTATTTTTATTTTAAAATTATAAAACTCTTTAATGCAACCACGCTATGTATAACGAAAGAAAAACAAAAAAGCGTCCCAACAAATTGCAACGCTTAATAATTGGTTTTGATGGGCTATTTATTATACACGGATTCTTTTCCAAAATGCTTCGTCAACAAATAGTAAACCACGGCGCGGTATTTATGGCGATTAGATTGTCCGTATTGCTGCATGACTTTTTCAATTCCTTCGTCTAACTTGTCATTTTCTGAGAGTCCTAATTTTTTGATTAGAAATTTTTTTCGTAAGGTTGTCAACTCGGATTTGTCCGTAGATGAAACTGTACTAGAATCTGAATTATAGATGGATGGGCCACACCCAACAGTCACTTTTCTTAGCAATTCCATATCTGGGTTCATACCGCATTTTTCTTTTAAATCACTGACATACTTTACAATAAGTTTTTCTCTTGCATTCATAATGAGGTATCTTTAAATTAGATTTGGTAGGTGTAACATACACCCTTTTTAAATATGACACAGAATACGTAAAAAAGTCACATTTAAATCGAAGAAAATTAAAATCTTATTTGACGAAATCGAAATAAGAGAGAAGGATTCGGTCGTTTTCAGAAGATGGCGTAAACACTTCTAATATTTTTGGGCGCGAACTTTGTTTGTAGAAATCTTCTAACGCAGCATCTAATTCATCCGTAGAGTTTGCAGACGCATACTCCAAATCAAAGAGTTTAGCGATCGGTTCGGCCGTAAGCGTGTGATTGGTTTCAACAAACGTACTGAAGTTTTCAGAATTCTTATTCCCAGGTAAAATTCTAAAAATCCCTCCGCCCCTATTATTGATGATTATAATTCTGAAGTTTGAAGGAATGTAGTTATTCCAAAGGGCATTGCTATCGTAGAAAAAGCTTAAATCCCCTGTAATAAAAACCGTCGGTTGCTCTGAGATAAGCGCCGCACCAATGGCAGTACTTGTCGATCCGTCAATACCACTCGTACCGCGATTGCAAAACACAGTCAGGCTTGGATTCATTTCGAATAACTGCAAGTAACGTATG
The DNA here is from genome assembly GCA_943787365.1 of uncultured Flavobacteriaceae bacterium. Lineage (GTDB taxonomy): Bacteria > Bacteroidota > Bacteroidia > Flavobacteriales > Flavobacteriaceae > Hel1-33-131. Next base: position 311,935 of record CALSMD010000001.1, on the reverse strand, counting down.
GTAGAGCTATTACTTGACTGAACCATAGAGTCCGCTGGAATCTGTTTCAAAATACGGTCAAACGCTTTAAAATCACTGAACGGAATCGATTTTATATATTTTTTATGTTTTTGAAGGCGCCGTGTTTTGACATGATTCCATGTTTCAAAATAGGTGCTTACTAAGTATGGATGACTGGAACTGTTCAGTTGCTCAAAAAACGTATTAACAGAACATTTAAAATGTTTGGTCAAACAAAAAAAGGTATCATTTGCAAGGACCTCATCAATATGCCAATGTGTTTTTGGAGGGTTGGTTCGTAAAAATGTTTTAATTTTTTTAGAGACAATCATCCCACCAAATGTGAGTAAGATATCAGGCTGAAGTGTCTCAAAATCCGTTGCGTCCAAAGGAGTAATTAATTGATCGATACTGGCAAAAAAATTCGGATGGTGCAGGTTTGATGTTGTTTCTGTAAGCACAATCACAGAAGGATCTTCTGCAATCAATTTCAAATAAATTTCTTGAACACTTTTAGGTGGGTTCACTCCTACCAAAATCATTTTTCGCTTGGAAGAATGCCACTTTTTAAGATCTGTTTTTGACAGAGAAAAAGATGGGTTGTTTATTTTTATTTTAGCCGGATTTGGATCAGACGTAAACTCCTCTACGGTATCGTATAAAGGTTCCGCAAAAGGCACATTTATATGGATAGGCCCATGCTCCGTTTTTGAAATCTGTAGTGCCTTTTCAATAAGAGAGTCATTATTTTTAATGGCTTTTAAAAAGGGCTTTTTAAAATGTTCTTTTAGGTTGGCTTCATACAGAATATGCGAACCAAAAACATGGGGTTGCGTAATGGTCTGTCCGTCCCCAATATTGATAAGATGTTCTGGGCGGTCTGCAGAAATCACAACAAGCGGAACCCGACTGTAAAACGCTTCGGTGACCGCAGGATAATAATTAACGAGTGCACTGCCCGAAGTACACACCAACGCGACAGGCTGTTGTAATTGTTGCGCCATTCCTAAAGCAAAAAACCCCGCTGAACGCTCGTCAACAATACTGTAACATTCAAAAAAATCATGATTTGTAAACCCGATCGTCAGAGGGGCATTTCGACTCCCTGGAGAAATCACAATATGTTTGATATTATGGCTTTTACATAGTTGAATAATCGATTGCGCTAAGGGCTGTTTTGATTGTATCATTGGCCACAAAGTTATTTAATTTTTAGGGTTTAAATTGAAATGAAATAATAAATATTTCCTAAAGGTTTAGAGCACCTTTTTTATGGTTTGAATCTTGTTTTCAGTCTCCGTACACTCCGTTAAAGGATCAGAGTCTTTGGTAATGCCTCCACCACTGTAAAGAATCGCCAACGTGTCTTTTAGATGCATGCAGCGTAAATTAACGGCGAGCTGTGTAGATTTATGAACCGTCTGATAGGCTCTGTTTTCGATGTTTCTTTTTGAATTCCTAAAAGTTGATTCCGTAGGTATATTTAATTCCCCAAAAAAACCAGCATAAAACTCTCGATCGTAGGACTCATTCAAATTGATGAATTCGAGCGCTCTGTTTCGAGGCGTACCACACACGGCTGGCGTGGGATGCATCGCCCGTAAGAGCTGTTTTAAACTGTTATGTGTCGGTTTTAAGCGTCCTGAAACAAGTGTTTGAAGGTGTAGTAATTCCCCGGCTCTGAGCGTATGTGGTCCAGATGTTTTAATGGGGTCTAAATAATCCGATAGAACTTCCAGTAAATAATCGGTTACAAACGCATGCTCTTCAATATTTTTTGTGTCCCACTCGACTTGCTCAGAAGATTTATAAACCTGAGTTCCTGCAAGTGACATTGTAGAAACGGATTTCCCTTCAAGTTTTAAAAGACTTTCAGGAGATGCTCCTAACCAAAATCCTGTTTGAGGATGAAACCAGCAATAAGTAAAGGCAGAAGGATAGTTTTGTGCTAATTTTTTAAAAATCTCAAGCGGGTTGGACTGCTCTAAATTAAACTTGAATTCCCTTGAGAGCACGACCTTTTCTAAATCTGTTGTATTGATTTCATCAATCGCTTTGGATACAAGATTTAAATGATCGGCTGTAGAATCTATTGGATGCAGAGAACTTGTTTCAGGAACAACTTCAAAATCTGGCTGCGCTAGTTCTAGGACTGTTGAACTATCTAAAGGAATGTAATAACTGTCTTTCTCAGAATCAAAGGGTGCAAACACAAATCCACTTTCAGAATAATCATCGATGGTATAGGTGTCTGTATTTGTTTGTAAATATGCTTTTACAGATGGACTGTCTGGCTTAGAAAAAAGCACAAAGGGTCGTTTCGATTGGATCGCTGTATTGATTTGATCGAAAAAATCTGTCGAAGTCATCGTTTAGCGTTCTTTAGGAAGTGAAACGGTGGTGAGTTTACAAGAAGAGACCAATTGATTTTGATCGTCAGTGACTTCGATGTTAAAAATTTGCATGGTTCTTCCTCTGTGAATAAAGGTTGCTTTGGCATAGACGAAGCCTTCTTTTACACTTTTGATGTGGTTGGCAGAAATATCAATGCCTCGTACAAAATAATTTTTGGTATCTAAAAAAATATGTGCGGCAAAACTTCCAACGGTTTCAGCGAGTGCTGCGGTAGCACCTCCGTGCAATACACCATCCGGTTGATAGACGCGTTTGTTGACGGGCATTTTAGCAATTACAAAGTCTTCCCCTGCATCCACAAATTCGATGTTTAGGGTTTCCATTAAGGTATCTTTGCAAGCTGCGGTTGCAGCCTTTATAATCTGATCTTTTGTTGGACTCATTCTAATATGATTTGAGTGTAAAGTTACAAAAATCAAGCATGAAGACACCAATGCTACAGCGTTAAAAAAAGGCAAAAAAAAAGACTGCCTTTTCAGACAGCCTTAATTTAACATCTACTTGTATTCTATATTCTTAAGCTGTTTTCTTAACTGCTAAGCTATAAATCACTAAACCGAAACCGATTTTGTTGATTGCATCTGCAATGTTATATAAAACATCCATGTCTAATCCAAGATTTGCAAAAGAAGAATACCACTGTCCGTCAGCTGTACCTACTAAGTAACCTAATGGATAGATGATCCATCCAACAAGTACAAACCAGCAAAGAATTTTGTGAGCTGCTAATACATCTCCACCAGCTTCTTTAGCTAATTTTGCTGCTCCACCAAGCCATATTTCGTAAACGATAGCAAAGTATGCTACAGCAGAGAAAAAGCCCCACATAGATGCTTGCTCAGAATAAACCGTTTCTCCTAAATATCCTGTTACTAACATGATCACTGAAAGTCCGATCATTTTTGTAAGCAATGATTTTTTAGCCCCTGCTAATTTAAGAATTAAGTAAAACTCAACACACATTAATGGCACCGTAAGAATCCAATCTACATAACGAAAGAACGTTGGTGATACTTGATGTTCTCCCCAATAATCTCTCATGTACATATAGTGTACTGCTGCAATAAATGTAATTAAACCAGAAACTAAAACAGAAGTTCTCCATTTTTTGTCAAATTGATTTAATGATAAAAAGAAAAAGGCAGAAGCTGCCATCATTGCCATGCATCCAATAAAGAATGTAAAGCCTACGTAATCCGTGTCAGCCATTAAGGCCACCTTGTTCGCAAAAGGTAAAATTAAGTTTGTCATTTTTTAAAAGTTTAGTTAGTTTTTTTATTTAAACAAATATATAAAAAATTAAACTAATTGTTGAGTATTTCGTAAATTTGTAGTCTCAGACCACGTATTTAACACTATTTTATGAAAAATATTTTCAATTTCTCAATCGTCTCAAGCTTCTTAGGGTTATGGATAACTACCCATGTACCAGAGAGTTTTGAACTCATATTGGGATTTATTTTAATTTTTACATTCGGCATGATCCATGGATCAAACGATTTACTTATTGTTAATAAAATTTTAAAAAACATAAAACACTATTCCAAATTCACACTCCTTGCCGCCTACTTATTAATAGTGTCCGTTGCGATTTTGGTTTTTTATTGGACACCCGCCCTCGCTATGATTCTGTTTATGCTATTTAGCGCCTATCATTTTGGAGAACAGCATTGGGACCATCGTTTTTCCAAGTCAAACACCCTAATTAAATCTATTTTCTACTTTTCTTATGGAATGCTAATCCTATATCTATTGTTTGCTTTTAATGATGCGGCAGTGAAGTCTATTGTATTTGAAATCACCGGTTACCAGATCGCTCATTTATACAGTCCTTATATACTCATCGTGTTAGGAATCGTTGTAGGTTTTGTTTTAAGTGTTGAGTTTCTTAAAAAACGCCTCGCTATTGAACTGATTTTAAAAGAACTGTTCACTTTAACTGTTCTGGCTATGGTTTTTAGTTCTTCAACTTTAATATGGGGGTTTGCTATTTATTTTATTCTTTGGCATAGCATACCTTCCTTAATAGAACAAATTACATTTATATATGGGGACACCAAAACAACCTCAGCTTTAAAGTACTGCAAAGCAGCCTTGCCTTATTGGGTTATCTCATTGGTCGGAATGGTTATCTTATATGCGATTTTTAGTAGTGAAAAACAGTTTTACCCATTGTTCTTTTCATTTATAGCAGCAGTTACATTTCCACACGCTGTTGTAATGCTGAGAATGTTTTCCAAAAAAAAAGCACAACCATAAACTGATTGTGCTTTTCTGTACTAAACAAAACTAACTGTTATTTCACTTCTTCGAAATCTACATCTTCAACATTCTCTTCTTGAGACGCTTCAGCTTCTGGAGCAGCATCAGAAGGAGCACCTTGAGCACCTTCTTGTGCTTTGTACATCTCTTCGCTAGCAACTTTCCATGCTTCGTTGATTTTCTCTAAAGCAGGGTCAATAACCGCTATGTCTTTAGACTCGTAGGCCGCTTTCAATTCTTCCAATGCAGCTTCAATTGGTTGTTTTTTATCATCCGATAATTTATCACCAAATTCTTTCAGCTGATTTTCTGTTTGAAAAATCATACCATCTGCAGCATTCAACTTGTCTGCTGTTTCTTTAGCTTTCGCATCAGATTCCGCATTCGCTTCTGCATCTTGTTTCATTTTTTGGATTTCTTCTTCCGTTAACCCAGAAGACGCTTCAATACGAATGTCTTGTGTTTTATTGGTCGCTTTGTCCGTTGCAGAAACTTTGATGATTCCGTTGGCATCAATATCAAATGTTACTTCAATTTGTGGCGTTCCTCGTTGTGCTGGTGGAAGTCCATCTAAATGAAAACGTCCAATCGTTTTGTTATCTGCTGCCATAGCACGCTCTCCTTGAAGGACATGAATTTCAACTGAAGGCTGATTGTCCGCTGCTGTTGAGAATACTTGAGATTTTTTAGTTGGGATGGTTGTGTTAGACTCAATTAATTTAGTCAATACATTCCCCATAGTTTCAATTCCTAAAGACAATGGTGTAACGTCTAATAATAACACGTCCTTCACATCTCCTGTTAATACACCCCCTTGGATGGCAGCACCTACAGCTACAACCTCATCAGGATTTACTCCTTTATTAGGTTTCTTACCAAAGAATTTCTCTACCGCTTCTTGAACCGCAGGAATTCGAGTAGAACCTCCTACTAAAATAATTTCATCAATATCACTTGTAGATAAACCGGCTGCTTTTAAAGCAGTTTGACATGGCTCAATTGTTCTTTTTACTAAGTCGTCAATTAATTGCTCAAACTTTGCTTTTGACAGTGAACGTACCAAGTGTTTTGGGCCGCTTGCAGTGGCTGTTACATAAGGCAAGTTGATTTCTGTTTGTGCAGAAGATGACAATTCAATCTTCGCTTTTTCAGCTGCTTCTTTTAAACGTTGAAGCGCCATAGGATCTTTACGTAAGTCTAAGTTTTCATCCGCAATAAATTCTTCTGCTAACCAGTTGATGATTTTTTCATCAACATCATCTCCACCTAAGTGAGTATCACCATCCGTAGCCAATACTTCAAACACGCCGTCCCCTAATTCTAATACAGAAACATCATGTGTTCCTCCACCAAAATCAAAAACAACTATTGTTTGATCTTTTCCTTTTTTGTCCATTCCGTATGCCAATGCTGCCGCTGTAGGCTCATTGATAATACGTCTTACTTTTAAACCTGCAATCTCACCAGCTTCTTTGGTTGCTTGACGCTGTGCATCGTTAAAATAAGCAGGAACTGTAATCACCGCTTCTGTAACTTCTTGATCCAAAAACTCTTCAGCCGTTTTCTTCATTTTTTGAAGTACCATTGCCGATAATTCTTGTGGCGTATATAAACGACCATCAATATCTACACGTGGTGTGTCATTGTCTCCTTTAACTACTTTGTAAGGAACACGACCTACTTCTTGTTTAGATTCTGAGAATTTGTTTCCCATAAAACGTTTAATTGAATAAACGGTTTTTGTAGGATTGGTGACCGCTTGACGTTTTGCAGGGTCTCCTACTTTGATTTCACCACCATCCACAAAAGCGATGACAGATGGGGTTGTACGTTGTCCTTCAGCATTTGTGATGACAACGGGCTCATTTCCTTCCATAACGGAAACACAAGAGTTTGTAGTTCCCAAATCGATTCCAATAATCTTACTCATAATTTATATAATTTAATTTTATATTTAAATATTACGCAAACCATAAGTCAATCATTGTGCCAATACAATAGGACTGACACGATGTCAGAAAAAAAATAAAATGCGCTTTTATTAAAAAACAAACAACAGATTAGTATCTTTATCATCTTAAATAATTAACCATTATGAAAAAATTAGTGTCATTGTTATCCGTTGTATTATTTATGTCTTGTGTTGTTGAAGAAGGAATTGACGGACGAGATGGAGGTTTAATTGTGTCTAGTGCATTTGAAATTGTAGTCGATTTTAATGCAAATAACAATTACGAAATTGTTGAGCCTTACGGATTTGATGTTTTTGAATATGATGTTACCTTGGTTTATATCCGATGGAAAACTGATAATGGTCAAGATGTCTGGAGATTATTACCACAAAGCACTATTTTTGTTGGTGGCGCGACGCTCACCTATAATTTTGATTTTACACAGACTGATGTTAAACTATTTTTAGAGGGCACTGCAAACTTTGATAATTTGGATGCTGTTTGGACTCAAGATGCAGTTTTTAGAATTGTTGTGGTTCCTGCAGATAATGTAAGCAGTCTTAGCAATCCAGAAATGACTAATTTCGATAGTTCTTTGTTTCAAAAGCGCTATTAATTTTTTTTAATTTTAATAAACACGAACGAATCGCATCAAACGATTCGTTTTTTATTTTTGAGCTATATGTTGACTCCCAATATAAAAGTCATTATTCAAATTAGCTACAGCTTACCTCTAAAGGTTGTACGGCCTAACAACATTCACATCTAATGAAGCCTCGTTATTTAGTTCTTACACAAAAAGCGAAATTTATATACTAATTTAGTACATTTACAATCTATCAAAATTATATACCAAAATGTCAGCATCAAAAAAAGAATACAAAAGAGTGACAGTAAAATCGCTCATTGAAATGAAGTCCTTGGGTGAAAAAATATCCATGCTTACGGCGTATGACTACACCATGGCCAAAATTGTAGATGGCGCAGGAGTTGATGTGATTTTGGTAGGAGATTCTGCCAGTAATGTAATGGCAGGCCATGAAACTACACTTCCTATTACCTTGGATCAAATGATTTACCACGCGTCTTCTGTGGTGCGTGCCATCGATCGTGCGTTGGTTGTGGTTGACTTGCCTTTTGGAACCTATCAAAGTGACCCTAAAGAAGCTTTGCGCTCTGCAATTCGCATCATGAAAGAAAGTGGCGGGCATGCTGTAAAACTCGAAGGCGGTAAAGAAATTAAAGATTCTATTAAAAAAATATTAAATGCCGGAATTCCTGTCATGGGTCATTTAGGGCTTACACCCCAATCGATCTATAAATTTGGAACTTATACCGTAAGAGCCAAAGAGGAAGAGGAGGCTTTACGGTTAATTGAAGACGCAAAACTTCTAGAGCGCCTAGGCTGCTTCGCTCTGGTCCTTGAAAAAATTCCCGCAGCCTTAGCGCAACAAGTTGCCGAGAGTATTAGCATCCCTGTTATTGGAATTGGAGCTGGTGGTGGCGTTGATGGACAGGTACTCGTATTGCATGACATGCTTGGAATGACACAAGAATTTCACCCGCGTTTTTTACGTCGCTATTTGAGCCTACACGAAGAAATGACCACAGCAATCAATCAATACATTGACGATGTAAAATCTTCTGACTTTCCTAATGAAAACGAACAGTATTAATTAATGGGTAAGATTGTTTCAAATATTGACAACCTTCAAATTCTTCACGAAGACAATCATTTAATTGTTATCAATAAACGCTCGGGAGATCTTGTTCAAGGTGACAAAACTGGAGACGCTCCTCTAAGTGATATTGTAAAGGACTATATAAAAAAGAAGTACGACAAACCAGGCGCTGTTTATCTGGGAGTCACGCATCGGCTTGACCGCCCTACTACAGGAATTGTTGTGTTTGCTAAAACCTCAAAAGCACTTACGAGGATGAACGCATTATTTTTAAACAAAAAAATTGCTAAAACATATTGGGTCGTTGTAAAGAATAAACCCTCAAAATCAAAAGATACGCTCATTCACTGGCTTAAGAAAAACCCTAAAAACAACAAGTCAAAAGCATATATTAAAGAAGTTGATCAAAGTAAAAAGGCGATACTGCATTATGAATTAATCTATAGTTTGGATCGCTACCATCTTTTAGAAGTCAACCTTGAAACGGGAAGACACCACCAAATTAGAAGTCAACTCTCTACCATAGGAAGTCCTATCAAAGGGGATTTGAAATATGGATTTGACCGCAGCAACCCCGATGGAAGCATCCACTTACACGCACGAAATATTTCATTTACACATCCCGTAAATGAGCAGTTAATATCCGTTACTGCGCCCCCTCCTAACGAGGTGTTATGGAAGGAATGTATCAATCACATCGACGTATAGACTATGGAAGCGAAATTAATTATAGAGAGTCAAAAACAGTATTTTCAAACACGTGCCACGCGTGATGTAGGGATGCTTAAAAAATTACTTGGCAACCTTCGTTCAGAGATTCTTAAAAAAGAAGACGCTATTTACGAAGCACTTTATAAAGATTTTAAGAAATCGAAGTTTGAAGCTTATTTTAGTGAAGTTGGCATCATCATCTCTGAAATTGATGCCACATTAAAACATATTGATTCTTGGTCGAAGCCCAAAAGAATAAGAGCTGCGGGACTTAATTTTCCATCGAGAGATTACATCTACAGCGAGCCTTACGGAACAGTATTGGTGATTGCTCCTTGGAACTACCCATTTCAGCTGGCAGTTGCCCCTGTCATTGCAGCCATCGCAGCAGGAAATACGGTTGTTTTAAAACCTAGCGAGCATACGACACACACATCGCAGTTACTGGAAGATATCCTAAGTGCTGTGTTTATACCTGAACACCTCAAAGTCGTTCAAGGGGGCATTCCAGAAACCACCTTACTTTTAAAAGAGCGATGGGATTACATCTTCTTTACAGGAAGTGTTCCTGTTGGGAAAATTGTAGCCAAAGCTGCAGCTCCGTTTTTAACCCCTTTAACGCTCGAATTAGGCGGTAAAAACCCATGTATCATAGATGGCAGCATGTCAACACAATTGACTGCAAAACGATTGGTATGGGGGAAGTTTGTCAATGCAGGGCAAACTTGTATAGCACCTGACTATCTATTAGTGCATACTTCTGTAAAGACTCAGTTAATTTCTGATTTAAAAACCGAAATCACGAAAGCTTACGGCGTAAACCCACAAGAATCTGCAGATTATCCACGGATTGTCAATACCGCCAACTTGTCAAGACTCACAAAAATGCTTACCGATTCTGAAGTCGTATTTGGAGGTGCTTTCGACACTACTGATTGCTACCTTGCTCCTACGCTAATTGACGAACCTTCTATGGATTCAGAAGTTATGAAAGATGAAATTTTCGGCCCTATCTTGCCAATCTTGAGCTATGAAACCGAAGCTGACATCCAGTCTGTTTTGAGTCAGTATGACAAACCTCTTGGATTTTATGTCTTTTCAAATAATAAATATTTTTACAAAAAAATGATTGAAACTTATAGTTTTGGAGGGGGTACCATCAACGATACGATGATTCATTTTGGGAACTCTAAACTACCCTTTGGAGGGGTTGGAGAAAGTGGTATTGGAGCCTATCATGGGCGTCTTGGATTTGATACATTTTCACACAAAAAAGGCATCGTAATTAAAGGGAATTGGTTGGACATTCCTCTACGTTATGCGCCCTACACCAACAAGCTCAATAAGCTAAAACGACTGTTTAAATTTCTGGGATAAAGGTCTTAAAAACAGCTTATTTATCGCCATAGTTTTTTCTTATAGTGAGTATTTAATATCTTGTTTTTCATTTACTTACAGTCGCTATATAAACAAAAACTTTATGATTTAACAGAAATTTCTACTGAATTGAGTTCAATGCGTAAATCGCGAAGCTCGCCAACCAATGTCCACCCTCATAACTATCCCCTACAACGCTTGGTAATGAAAACTCAATATGTGTGTTTGCAAGCGTATTTAAGTGCTTGAATTCCTTGCTGTTTTTAGCGATGGCATTGAGACTCCATGCCCGTGAAAAATTAACTCCATCTAGGTGTACTAATTTCCCGTCAGTTCGGTCGGATACAATGCCTGGTTCGATATAAAAATTAGGGTCTTTTAATTGTGGTAAAAATCCATCAATCCAAATTATAAACTCTGGTGCCGTTAAGACACGTTTCATCAAAGCCGCCTCTTCCAAACAAGGAGATAGAAAATCATAGCCTCCAGGTTCCCATACGATCGGACACCCTTTGTCGGCCGAATAAAAGTCTTTTGCGCGGTTCCGAATCATGGCTTGTAATTCAGCATGGTTGACGGAAAGTGCATAATCCCAAGCAAAACTCAGCCCAAAAGCGGTATTAGGGTGCTCTCCTACTCTAATAGGATAGTTTAATTTGGGCAGAAACTCAATGTATTTAGATACGATCAAATCTGTTAACGGCTGTAAATTCTGTTCAATTTCCCTTGCTGTTGGATCGTTCCACGTATGAAGCTCTTCTGCTAATTTCAACAACCAAGCCCATCCGTAGGTACGCTCAAAAGAGGTGTTGTGAGGCCCCTCAAAGTAAGACACTTCTTTTAAGATGTTTTCTTTTGATATACTCTGTAATAACTGCAGTTTGATTGCTTCATAAGATTGTAGTTCTGGAAATTGCTTCAATAGACTCACCAAACTCCAGTGTCCATGAACTGCTGAGTGCCAATCAAAACAGCCATAAAAAGTAGGATGCAATGTTTTGGGAGACAACAAATCGGCTTCACTGCCCAAGGTCTGTCCTAGCCTGTAGGGATATTCTGTATCCATACAATGCAATGGCAATTGGGCTAAGCGGTTGGCTTCTGTCAAATTTAAGACGGGTTTATTTAAAGTTGAATCAACAGCAAGCGGACTCTTATTTCCTTGATTACACCCCATTAGACAGGTGATTATCATTACTATAAAGCTCTTTTGGAGTATCATAAGTTTGTATTTATCTCAACAGTGAAATTACATATTTTTTAGTAATAATCTAATGATCAAAACAATTACCCCAACCATCCCTCTCGATCCAAACTTCTATACTGAATAGCTTCGCTAATATGAGTGCTTTCAATAGACGAAGCTCCTTCTAAATCGGCAATGGTTCTGGAAACTTTTAAGATGCGATCGTAGGCACGAGCAGATAAGTTTAAACGCTCCATAGCGGTTTTTAAGAGCTGCATGGACGTATCGTCTAGCTTGCAGTGTTTCCGAATTTGTTTGGTATTCATTTGTGCGTTGTAATGGACAACCTCAGAATCCTCAAAGCGTTTGGTTTGCAGCTCACGGGCTTTGGTCACCCGTTTTCTAATATCCACGGAGGACTCCCCTTTCCGCTCGTCTGACAGCTTTTCAAAAGGCACGGGCGTCACCTCTATATGGATGTCAATACGGTCCAATAAAGGCCCCGATATTTTACCCAAATAACGCTGCATCTCGGTGGCTGATGACATCATTGGCGAATTTGGATCGTTGAAATACCCGCTTGGACTTGGGTTCATACTGGCGACCAACATAAAACTACTTGGGTAGGTCACTGTAAATTTGGCACGTGAAATCGTCACCTCTCGATCTTCCAACGGTTGTCGCATGACTTCGAGAACTTCACGCTTAAACTCGGGCAGCTCGTCTAAAAACAACACGCCGTTATGAGATAGTGAAATCTCCCCAGGTTGCGGATAACTCCCACCGCCAACGAGGGCGACATTTGAAATTGTATGATGGGGCGATCGAAACGGGCGTTGTGCAATCAATCCTTTTTGAGCCCAATACGCCCCACAACCGAATGTATTTTGGTGGTTTCCAACGCTTCATGCAAGGTCATCGGAGGTAAGATAGAAGGCAAGCGTTTTGCCAACATGGTTTTTCCCGCCCCCGGAGGACCAATTAATATAATGTTATGTCCGCCCGAAGCCGCAATTTCCATACAGCGTTTGATACTCTCTTGCCCTTTCACATCTGAAAAATCAAATTCGGGATGCTCAAGATTTTTTTGAAACTCGGCACGGGTATCCACAATGGTTTGTTCTAGTTTTTTGTTGTTATCAAAATAGTCGATTACTTCAGAAATGTGTTCAACGCCATATACTTTCAGACCACTCACGATGGCAGCTTCTTTCGCGTTTTCTTTGGGTAAGATAAATCCCTCAAATCCTTCTTCTAAGGCCTTAATGGCAATGGGCAGTGCTCCTTTTATGGATTGCACCGTTCCGTCTAAGGAGCTCTCCCATAATGATATAGCGCTCAATGTTGATCCTCTTTAATTTGATTGGAGGCCGTTAAAATGCCCATCGCTAGGGGCAAGTCATAGGCAGAGCCTTCTTTGCGCATATCGGCTGGCGACATATTGATGATGAGTTTTTTACCGGGAATTTTATAGCCATTGTTTTGAAGGGCGGCCGCAATACGGAAATTACTTTCTTTAATGGCATTATCGGGCAATCCTACCAGATGGTAACCAATGCCTTTATCGACATTGACTTCGATTGTGATGGTATGTGCTTCCACGCCAAAGACAGCGCTTCCATAGACTTTTTTAAGCATTTCAGTAAATTTGAGAATTTAAAACTACTGAATATTACGGAATAATAAAACTTATAGGAGGGGTTTGTTATAACGTCAAGCTCAGAAAAAGGAATTGAGTTGTGCTAGAATAATCAGTCGATTTACAAGACAAGAAAACCTTTCTTTTTAAACGATTCGATCCCTAAAACTTCAACTTCTCATTTTTATCCCACAGACCCCAATAGGCGCCAACATCGCCTTCGGTGCCCACTTTCCATGATTCATCAAAGGAGGGCTTTGATTTAAAATAAGAATTAATTTAATTATCCAATCCCATTTAAAATAAATAATTAACTAATAGTCAGCACTTTGATGAATTATTTCATATTTACATATCTATATTTTAAAATTTATTAATTAATTCAGTGACTATTTTAAGATATATGTGTCATATAATTGAGGCATTAAAAATTAATGCTTTGGTTAATACTTGATAAAAAAATGTTTAAAATAATACAGTTTCCATTTTTTAAACAATTAGATGCTATGGATTGCGGCCCTGCATCTTTAAAAATCATTTGTAAACATTACAGTAAAAATTTCTCAATGAAATTTTTACGAGATAAATGTGGAATTACTCGTGAGGGAGTATCCTTAAAAGATATTAGTAGAGTTTCAGAAGAAATTGGGCTACGTACCTTACCTCTAAAGGTAACTTATGATGATTTATTTAAAAAAATCCCCTTACCATGTATTCTACACTGGAACTACTCTCACTTTGTCGTCTTATACAAAATAAAGAAAAACAAAATCTATATATCTGACCCTCAAATAGGCCTAGTAAGCTATAACAAAGAAAAATTTGAATTCGCTTGGAAGAAAAATAATGAAAAGGGTACTATTTTAGTTATTGAGCCAAGTCCAAAGTTTTATGAAGTCAAAGATGCTGAAACAACTAGTACATTTTCTAATTATTTTAAATATTTAAAACCACATACCAATTTTCTGATTCAAGTGTTTTTCGGAATGTTAATGGGTGTCTTAATAAGTCTTCTTTTTCCTTTTATTACTCAATCTATTGTAGATATTGGAATTGAAACTCGAGATTTTAGTTTCATCAATATTTTATTAGTTGCAACAGTTGTTTTAACTTTAAGTTCAGTTTTTTCAAAGTATATTCAAAGTAGAATGATGTTGTACGTAGCTGACCGCGTAAATATTAGTATGGTTTCAGATTTTATACAAAAAACACTGCGCTTACCCGTCACTTTTTACGAACGTAAGATGACTAGCGATATTTTAAATCGAATTAGTGATCATGATAGAATTCAAAAATTTATTTTAAACTCCTTTTTGGGCATTATTATAGCGGGTTTAAGTTTCATTATTTATGCGATAATTTTAGCTTTCTATGATCTCTCATTATTTATTTTCTTTTTTGGAGGCACAGTCTTGTATGTTATTTGGATACTACTTTTTTTAAAACGAAGACGCAAATTAGATTACCAATATTTTGATTCTAATATTGTTAATCAAAATGAAGTTATCCAAATTGCTGATAATAGTAGTGAAATTAAAGTGAATAATTTAGAACAAAAAAAACGTTGGGATTGGGAAGTCAGCAGATTAGAAATATATGACTTGAATATTAAACTTTTAAACTTAGACCAAACTCAGAATTTAGGCACTACAATTATAGATCGATTAAAAAATGTATTCATCACATTTTTTGCAGCTAAAGCTGTGATAGATGGAAATATGACTTTAGGAATGATGTTATCCGCTCAATATATAATTGGTCAAATGAATGGTCCCGTAGGTCAGTTGATAAATTTTATTCAATCTTATCAAGACGCAAAAATAAGTTTAGAAAGGGTCAGTGAAGTCGTTTATGAAGAGAACGAAGAAGTTTTATTTGAAGGAGTAGAAATGAAAATTCCTGAGGAAAAAACAATATTCATTAATGATTTATCTTTCAAGTATCATGATAGTAATCCTCTGGTTTTAAAGAATATAAATATAAAAATTCCTCAAGGTAAAATGACTGCTATTGTTGGTCAAAGTGGTAGTGGAAAAACAACACTGATGAAAATATTGCTTCGCCTTTATCAAAATTACCAAGGTGAAATAAAAATTGGGTCTACAGATTTTAAGTCTATAAACATTACTAATTGGCGTAATAATTGTGGGGCGGTTATGCAAGAAGGAAAAATATTTAATGATAGTATTCTTCAAAATATTGTTTTAGATATCGAAAATATTGACTCAAATAAGTTAAGTTCTGTAATAAATATATCAAATTTAGAAGATTTCATTAATGAAACATCTCAAAAATTATATACTATGATTGGTCAAGGGGGGCATGGAATAAGCGGTGGACAAAAACAACGTATTTTAATAGCTAGGGCTTTGTACAAGAGCCCTAGCTTCTTGTTTTTTGATGAAGCTACAAACTCACTAGATACGAAAAATGAAAATGAGATTACACAAAATTTAAATAGAACTATTAAAGGGAAAACAACTGTTATTATTGCGCATCGTTTGAGCACAGTAAAAGCTGCTGATCAAATTATAGTATTAGAAAAGGGAAAGGTAGCAGAATGTGGAACTCACAAAGAACTTTTAGACAAAAAAGGATATTATTATAGTTTAGTAAGTAATCAAATAGAATTACAACAATAAGTGGAAATTAAAGACATCGATTTTAGAGAAGAGTACTATAACAATGTTCACAACATGAAACCAAATTGGTGGATGCGGTGGGGTATTTCATCCGTTTTTATAGTTTTAATTATAATTTTAACACTAAGTTATGTTGTAAAATACCCAGATGTTATCGTCTCAGAACTTAGATTAACAACAAATAAACCAAGTGTGACCTTACCTTTGTCCAAAGGATCTCAAATAGATAAATTATTAATTAATAATGCTACTTTTGTTAACTCAGGCTCACACATTCTAATTCTGAAAAATAATAGCAATTATGATGATGTTGTTTTTCTTAAAAAAAAAATAGAACAATTTGTATTTCAAAAAGACTCTATAATTAGATTCTTTGAGCGCTCTATCAACTATGATTTACAACTTGGAGACATTGTAGAAAATGATTGGATTTCTTTATCCGCAGAGTTATTAGAATTTTATAAAATTGAAAAGCTGGGCTCATTTAAATCTCAAACCGATTTTTTAAGAAATGAACTATCAAAACAACATCAATTAAAAAAACAGTATAGCCAGCTTTCAAATACTGATGAACAACAAAAATTATTGTTAAATAAAAAAATAAAAACGGATTCTATTTTATTTTTAAAAGGAGTAATTAGTAAAATGGATTACAACAATCAAAGAAGAGACTATTATAGTAATAGTAAAATATTACAGCAAAATGACCTAACGATTAAACGTATTAATTTAGATATTGTAAGGATAGAAAATGCTATTGAAAAGTTTGATAACAATGAAGGTGAAGAATTGCTTAAACAAAATTTAGGAATTAAAAAATATTTAAATAGAGTAAAGTCTTCAATTGATTCTTGGGAAAGGAAATATACATTAACCTCTCCTATTGATGGTAAAGTTTCCTTTATTCAAGATCTAAAAAAAGATGTTTTCTACGAAGGTAATGCGGTTGTTATAACTCCAATAGATAAAAGTTTTTATGCGACTATACAAATTCCTTTTATAGGAGCTGGCAAGGTTGAAGAACACCAACGAGTAATTATAAAACTAAATGATTATCCGTATAGAGAATATGGTGTTTTAGAAGGTGTCCTAAAGGGTTTTTCTCCAGTTGCAGGCGAAAATTATTATTTAGGGAAAGTAGAAATAGATCAAAAAAGCATATCTACTTACGGGAAAAAAATTAAAATTAAAGAGAATATGAGTGGCACAGGAGAAATTATAACCAATGACAGGAGTATATTAGGGCGGATATTTGAAAAAATAATCTATGTTTTTAGAAAATGATAATCACAAATAGAAATACTTAATAAAGTGGCACGTTTCTTGATAATATATTTAGAAATAGCGGGATCCGAAAAGCTAAAAAAGAGTAGGAAAAATCCTAAATTATTATATTATGAAATTAACATTAGATCAATTAAAAGTAGATAGTTATTCTACACAAATTTGCGAAACAGAATTAACAGAAATTAAAGGCGGTTCATGGTTTTTTTGCAGTTGTGCAGCAGCAAAACCAGCAATGAATTATCATCCATATGAAGCACCAGGAGGAGGAGCAGGCAGCTATTATGGTGGAGCAGCTGGAAATGATTGTATGAATTATTAAAATCTTTCTTAATTAACCCTTGAAATTATTTATCAAGGGTTTTTTAATTGTCTTCCCATAGCACTAAATAAATACAACTTAGGGTAGTTAATTCCCATCATCCTATATGTATGCTGATGATACAAACTATTCTTACTGTTTTTTAAGGTTGCTTTTATTTTAGACAAACTTAAATTTAATGGTTTCAATTTTTTAAATAAAATAATGAAATTAAGTTATAATCAAAAGGTTTCAATTTTTTGTATAATTCTATTCCGATTATTGGATTGGATATCTACATATTACGTTTTTATGGATCAAGAAAATTTAGATAATGAATTGAATATAATTGTTCGCATTTTTAACATTAACAGCAGAATATTATTTTTAATATTAGAAATTACTGGCGTTTTAACATTATTAATTAATTATTTATATTTTGTTAAAAATAAAAATAATTTATTTATTCAAACCGAGAATTTTGGTAAATACCTTGTCTCTATCTTTTTTAAAGATAAAAATTACAGTTGGTGGCATTATTTAAAAAAAATTATTAAAAACTTTTTTATTACAATTGGGCAAGTAATTCCAAAATATGTAATACTAACTAGTTCATTATTTATTGTAAATAATATTTTGGTGTATAAGGCTGAATACAATAATTATTATTACCGTCTCTATTTCAAAATAGACAGTTATTTAAGTTTTGAAAAAATAATATACATAATTCCAATTATCATTCTTATTACTTTAATTCTCTTAGGGCTATATAGTAATTTTAAAACCAACAAGACATTTAGGGCGGATATTTGAAAGAATAATTTATATTTTTAGAAAATGATAATCACAAATAGAAATTCTTAATATAGTGGCACGTTTCTTGATGCTATATTTAGAAATAGCGGGATCCGAAAAGCTAAAAAAGAGTAGGAAAAATCCTAAATTATTATATTATGAAATTAACATTAGATCAATTAAAAGTAGATAGTTATTCTACACAAATTTGTGAAAACGAATTAACAGAAGTTAAAGGTGGAACATCGTTAATCTGCTTCAGGGCTCTTGCCAAAGTATTAGCTGCAGCTGCAGCTGCTAAAACATTATATGATGAGTGGGAAAGTAAACAAGGCTATGTACCTATTCCATATGACGAATGTGGAAATAAAATAGTCGAATAATAAAATTTTTTACTTATTGTCGATTGTACAAAAAGTAAATTTTCCTTTAGAATGTAATCTATTTTAAAGGAATTTACTTTTATTATGTGAAATTTAATATCTTTATAAATTAATTTTTTATGAAAAAAATAATTACTTATATCATCTATATTTTTATAATTATAATTTCAGTTTCATTTTTTTTTAAAATTGATTATCCGCACAAAAAATCAATTTTCATTGGTTCTTTAATATTACTTTTAGTAATGGAAGGATATTATTTTTTACAAAAAAATAATTGAATCCAATATTCACAATTTCTGAGATATTAAAAATATTTTTTATGCAAAACATTCTAATGTTATTTAAAAATGAAATTAAAGCATTAATTGCCTTTGCAAGCAAACCAAGCTACGAGGAAGATAAGCAATACTTTTATCCAAATTTAAAACGTTTTGGTATTGTATTGTTGTTAGATTTAATATTATTAGCTCTTACAACTGTGTTATTTTATGTTGTATACTTATTTGGTTTAGACGAAATATTAAAATATAACGAAACTATTAAATTGTTCAATGAATTTCCACTTTGGTTAGTTACACTTTTAATTATAGTTTTAGTTCCGATAATTGAAGAGTTTGTATTTAGATTTCATTTAAAATATAGACGTTGGGTAGTAAATGTTTATTTACCAATGGTACTTATTTTAACATGCAGTTTTTTAATTAGTATTAGCAGCTCACCAATAAGTATCTGCGTTACCTTTGTTAGTTTAATAACACTTATATTTTATATTGTTTTTAATCAAAAAACAACTAACTATATAGAACGAATTTGGATTAGAAAATTCAACCTTGTTTTTTATATCACAACTCTACTTTTTGCGCTGATTCATATTACCAATTATGAACTTTCTCTAACTGTAATATTATTAGCACCTATATTAATATTACCTCAATTTATTGGGGGTTTTTTTATTGGTTATTTAAGAGTTAAAGCTGGATTTATTTGGGGAGTAACTTTGCACATGGCAAGTAATGCTATATTAATGCTTCCATTAATAATAAGCTTATCTACGGCATTCCCAGCTGTTAGTATACAAAATAAAGAATATAACTTAGATATTGAAAAAGTAGCATCAAATTATAAATATGATGATTTTCAAACAATCTCTAAAGACTCTATTACAATCAATAGCTATAGCTTTAAAAAATGTTTAAGTTTATTACTTGATAAGGAAGAGAAATCTATAGAATTTGATGATTCTTTTATGGCTATGGGGTTACCGCAACTTAAAGCTAATGTTTTGTTACGAATAGAGTATAATTCAAAAAATAAAAAAGTTAATGATTCTTTTTTAAAGAAAAAAAATATTTTAAAAGAATTGCAAAAGGCATATAGATTTACTCTAACAACTAAAAAAGAGACTAAAGTGTTATATGAACTGTATATACAAAATAGCCTTAAGTTTAACACCAATAAAGAAAATTTAAAGGATAATAAAATTTCGTTAAAAACAGATAAGAATTCAGTTAGAATTTCTAACGGACGAGTAAAAGATTTTATTACGGGTTTAAATGATGCATATAAAGAAGAGTTGATGTTTTATACAAATATTGATAACGGTTTTAGATATTCAATAGATATAAATCGTGTTCCATTTAAACATCTTTTATCTGTTTTACAAAAAAATTACGGATTATCTTTTAAAAAACAAGAAAAAAATATTGAAATAATAAATGTAACTTTCGAATAACCAATAGCATGCTAAAAACTAAATTTCCATTAATTTTTGGCAGAAAAGGAGGCGAAGAATTTGATATACTAAGCTCCTTATCTACTCCTATTACTCAAAAGAATCTTGTTGGTCTTTTAGAGAAACTCCAACAAATAAAAAGCTTTAAAGGGTTTTTAATAAATGAATTACATTCGATTATCGATTTAGAGAACGATCAAAAAACAAGAAATAAATTACTCAATTTTAAAAGAGATTTTTTTAACAATAGATCTCTAGAAAAATATGCCGTAACAATAAAAGAATATAATATGTTTTATGATAAATTTGAATTGTATTCTCAAAAAAAGAAAAATTATAAAAAGGAACTAAAAGTCTATAAAGAAGTATTCAACCAGGAGCTTATTTCTTCAATTGAGCAATTAAAAAAAATAACAAACACCTATTTTTTTAAAAATGGAATGTTATTTTCATCTCATATATTAAGTAGAGAAATTAGTAAAACAGATTTTAAATTTAACATCTTAAATAAAAAAAACAAACGCCTTTTAATTTCAGTTTTAAAGTATTTATCACGTAGTTTAACAAAGACGACTCCTTTTAGTAGTTTTAATAGTGTTTTTTGTTTAGAAGGCAGGAGTAATCACTTCGCACCTATAATTAATGACATTAAAACTTCAAGTTTTCAAATAACGAATTTATTTTTTCATTTTTTAAAAGAAATTTTAATTCAAAATAAGGGCTTTAAGAATCACTTAAATATTCATTGTAATACTACCATTTGGGAAGAGAAAGAAAATAGTGACGAGTTTCACTTGTTCATAAATAGAAGCAATAATGAAACTTTTAAAAAATTACAAAAATCTCCAATATTAATATACATTAAAACTAAGCTGTTAAGTAATAATTTAGTTTATGACGAACTTGTTACAGAATTAAAAATAATAACAGAAGAAACTGAAAAGACCATAAATCTATTTATTAACAACCTTATTGATGAGGGCTTTTTAAATATTGAATACCCTGTATCTTGTGATAATAAAAACTGGATTGAAGAATTACTGAGTTTTATATTAAATAACACTCAACTATTTAAAAAAGAAAGTGAACTTATCTCGCTTTTAAAAAGCATTCAAAAAACAATATTTGATCTAGAGAATTCTATTAACGTTAATGAAAGATCTAAATATATAAAAGAATCTTACCTTGAAATTTTAAAATATTTTAATACATTGAATAATGAAACAAATTTTGCAACTAAAGTAAAACCTCAAGATTTATTTTACGAAGATACATTTTCTAAATATAAGGATATAGTCTCTGCCAAAATCATTAATAATGCTTCAGAAACTTTAAAAGAAGTTTTTTTTAGCTTGAATAATATTAAATACAAGGAGGCTTTTAAAAAAAATTTAGGAAATCATCTTCAAGAAAAATACAATGGCAAATTACCTATATTATTATTTTATGAAAAAATATATCTAAAATATTCAAAAGAATTTGTGTTAAGCGAGAGTGATTTAACTATTTTTACAGAAAGTTTTCAAAAGATTGCAAAGGATATCAACGAAAATGAATCTCTAGGAGCAATCGATTTATCAAAGTATATTAAACCGAATAGAAATTGTGACACTCCATTTGGAGCTTATATTCAGGTGTCAAATCAAAATTGGGATCAAATAGTAGTAAACTCATTTTCAAATGGGAATGGATCAAATATATCTCGGTTTCTAAATTTTCTACCAAAAGAATACTCAGAGGAAGTACTAGAATACAATAAAGATCGTCACAAAAATATAATATTAGCTGAAGTTAAAGATGCGTCTATACATAATGTTAATGCGTATCCTCCACTATCTAATTATGTTATAAATGTTATGGATGATAATGCATTGAAAAAGCATTATCATTGTATCAATTTATTAAATATTTACGCGGTAAGTGACCCTAAAAGGGGTATTGTTTTAAAGAACGAAAAAGGCGTAGAAATACAGCCCAATAATTTTTCTTTAGAAGGGTTAAATAGAAAATCAAAATTCACACAATTTTTAGATGTTTTTAATCCTGTAGACATATTAGGTTATTCAATATTCATACAAAACATCAATCAATTATTCATTAATAAGCTTAAAGATAAAGAGCTAATTCATATTCCTAGAATAATTTATGGTGAAGCGATTATTATTCAGCGCGAAAAATGGTTAGTCAAAAAAGAATTTCTCAAAAAACTGCTTAATAAAGTGACACAAAGTTTAGATGAAAACTTTATAATAATAAATCAATGGATTTTACAAAATAAAATACCTGTAAAAGTTTTTGTAAAAATTGCACAAAGAGAATTAACAGACTCACAAAACGATAATTACAAGCCACAATATATAAATTTTGAATCCCCTGTTTTTATATTGTTATTTCTTAGTATGATTGATAAGGCAGATGACATTATAGAAATCATAGAGATGTTCCCTAATGCTTCACATATAAATCAAACAGGAGGTTTTGCTAAAGAATATGTATTAAACATTAATTAAAAATTGTATGAAAAATCAACCAAAGTGGATTTCGTGTTACATTTTTCATGATATTTCTTTTGAAAAGGTTTTAATTGAGCTAATCAAACCACTAATAGACAAATTAAAAGAAAGTAATTATAGTAATGAATATTTCTTCATTCGCTATTGGGAAAATGGACCACATGTAAGATTAAGGATATTTCCAAAAAATAAATTATTTACGGATGAAATAATAGATGTCATTAAAATTACTATAAAAAGTTATTTTGACAGTTTAAAAAAAGAATTAAACTACACTGTCAAATTTAATGATTACGTTCAGGAAATACAACGATATGGAGGGGATGACAATATGAAAATAGCAGAAAAACATTTTCAACATTCTTCAAATATAGTTTTAAGTCATATTTCATATAATAAAAATAATTGGAGTTACAGTAATGCCATTTCTTTTGCGATACAAATGCATCTCATTTTTGCTAAAAAATTGATTGTCAATAAAAAGGATTCAATTTTATATTTCGACTCTTTACAAAAAAAGTTGTTGCCCAATTCTGTTAAACTAGATGAAAACAATAAAATTTGTGTAGGAGAAATAAATAAAGTAAAGACTTTTTTTACAAATTCGTATAAGAGTCAAAAAAAAACTATAGATTTTATTGCAAAAAACATTTGGGATAAAGAATTCAGCGATTCATGGATGAAAGAGTGGTCAAATAGCTGTTCATCCATAAAAAGACTGATAGAAGAAACATATTCTAAAAACAAGCTCTTAAAACCAGAATGGTTTGAATTAAATAAAGAATCAAACTTGAGTATAAAAAATCAAATATTCTGGAGTATTTATGATAGTTATATACATATGACAAATAATAGATTAGGAATCCATTTAAGAGACGAAGCATTTATTGCATTTTTAATTTTGAAGGGACTTGAATCTATCTCAAGCAATTAATTCAAACCAGCATCATAAAATGTAACAGTTCCTAAAACTTCAACTTCTCATTTTTATCCCACAGACCCCAATAGGCACCAACATCGCCTTCGGTACCCACTTTCCATGATTCATCAAAGGAGGAGAAATAAAACAGATCTATATTGGCTTCTTTAGACCATTTTTGGACATTTATAAAATAGCGCATTGCATTTTCTTTAGATGAAAACGCCCCTCTTAAACTGCCGCCTTCACTCGGCCAGCCAGATTCAGTAATTATTACTTTTTTTCCTTGTGCCGCATCAACTGCTTCGCCAAACATTTTTTGAATGTGATTTAAGGAGTCTTCTTGGCTACAGCCTTCCCAATAGGGATAGCAATTGGCTAAAATGACATCACAAGCTTTTGCGATTTTTGGTCGCTGTGTAAACTCATAATAAGCGTCCACATAGCCTACTGGAATTCCGGGCAATGCTTCTTTTACTCTAAGGATGTATTCTAACAACTGTGCTTCTGTGAGTTCTTCTCTATACATCACTTCATTGCCAACGGCAGCTATATCTACACAGCCTTCTTTTGCCAATGCAATTAAGGCTTCTAGTTCTTCTTCGTTTTTTTCTAAGTCATCACCCAACCAAGCACCAACCAAGGTTTTAATGCCGTGTTTATGCGCCATGCGAGGGATGAACTCATTCCCTTCAATACACGAAAATGAGCGCACCCATTTGGTGTAAGGCTTGATCACTTGCATACGTCTATCAACCTGTTGTTCTGTAATTTTATTACCAGGCCCTTGGCCGTCTTCATACATACTAAAACACAAACCGTGCATTCCGTTGTTTAAGGTATGTTTCCATAATTCTTCTAAACCTTCTGTAGATAGCTTTCGTGAAATTAACTCCAGATTCGTAGGGTTGATCGATTTCTTTTAGCGAAAATTGTTGACCTTCTTTAAATGACATAATCCTGTAGTTTTATTATTGAAATTTTAAATTCTCATTGGTGTCCCAAAGTCCCCAGCGTGCTCCAACATCTCCTTCGTGATGTACTTTCCATGACTCATCAAATGAGGAGAAATAGAATAGTGGTATTTCATTTTGCCCCGCCCAATTGGCAGTATCTATAAAATATTTCATCGCATTGTTTTCTGAAGGTTCCGCATCTTTTGTGTGATCTCCTTGGTTTGGCCAGCCTGTTTCTGTAATAATAACAGGCTTCCCATTGGCTACTTGTTGTGTGACGGCATACATTTGCTTTAAATACGTTGCTGATTGCTCAATACTACAGCCTTCCCAAAACGGGTAACAGTTGGCTAACACAACGTCACAGGCTTCTACCAATTTAGGACGTTCTACAAATTGGTAATAGGCATCCACATAACCCACAGGAATTCCTGGCAGGGAGCGTTTGACACGGTTTATATATGCAATCAATTCTTCTTCTGTTAATTCTTCACGCATCAAGGTTTCATTCCCTACAACTGCGATATCTACAAACCCCGATTTTCCAAGTTTGATTAAGGTGTTGAGCTCTTTTTCGTTCTGAGCTTTATCACTTCCGATCCATGCACCCACCATTGTTTTTAACTTTTTTTCATGGGCAATTTTAGGCGTATGCTCGTTCCCTTCAGTACAGGAGAATGAACGCACCCATTGAGTGTAAGGTGCAATGACATCCATACGTTGACTGATTTGAGATTCCGATAACTGATCTCCAATGTTTTGTCCTTCTAAATACGGGCTAAAACACATCCCGTGCAGCCCCTTATTTAAAGTTTCTGAAAACAGGGCTTTAATATCCGCATCCGATTTTGAAGTGAAATCAGTATCCGAAGTCGAATCAATTTGTATTCCTGAAGCGAGTAAGGATGCTAACTTATTTGTTTGATAAAAAGAGGTTGGTTTCTCTTTTCGTTTTGCTAGCTTAGCACTGATCTCTACCGCTTTTTCTTCTGTAAGATCATAATCACGCATTACCCACATCGCTATTAAAGTTCCTAATATTGGAAACCCAGAAAAGAATACACGTAACCCAATGATAGCCCCTTCTTGTTCGGTAGTGGCAATCCCTTCTTGAAAACCAATAACAGAGAGAATGACACCACTCAAAGCTCCAGCGATTGCAAAGCCAAACTTAACCATCCACCAATAAATAGCGCCAAAAATACCTTCTCTTCGTTTTCCTGTATTTAATTCATCTAAATCGATCACATCTGAAGTCATGGACATCATCAATGTAAATAAACTTCCAATTCCAAAGGAGAAGAAAGGAAGGGCGAAAATAAACATATAGGGTTTTCCTGGAATCAATAAAAACCAAAGGAGTATGTACCCTATTATAGAAATCCCTTGAGACCATAAAAATGCGTTTTTCTTTCCTAATTTACGAGACATCCAAGTCACAATCGGAATGACAATAAAAGTTGTGGACAGTGCACCCAAACAACCAAATAACGAAGGCCAGTATCCTGCATTTGCAGCTTCTGCATCTCCATTAAACAATTGATATACAATGACGAAAAAAGTAAAGGTGGCAACCGTATTGAATGCATTAAAAATCAAAAAAGTTGAAATACATAATTTTCGGAACGGCTTAATTTTTAGAGCTTCTCTAAACCCTAACTTGATTTCATTAAAACTGCCTTTGATATTACTCAAAGATAAATCGGCATAATCTTCATCTAAAGTCGATTTACTCTTGATAAAAATAGCAGGAACCATTGCAACAAACATTAAAATAATACCAACCCAAATTGCTAAGGTTCGTGTCGCTTCTTCTGCTGTTGCAAACCATCCATCATCGCCGTTAATATACATAATCACCCAAAACCATGGGGCTATAACCCATGCCCACTGCCCTATCCATTGTGCAACCGCCATGATACTTGTACGTTCGTGAAAATTATCACTCATCTCATATCCCATCGCAACATAAGGAACACTAAAAATAGTGAGTCCCAAATAGAAAATAAAGGACCAAAACATAAAATACACAAAGTTATAATCTACGCCGCTATCTTTGAATAATTGCCACATAATGGCAAAGGAAATTCCCATCACAATTGCGCCAATAAACACATATTGTCTTCGTCTCCCCCATTTGGATTTGGTATTATCTGAAATAAAACCCATTATTGGATCTGTAAAAGAATCAAATATTCTTGGGAAAAAGTATATAACACCCCACATCCAACCTGGAAATCCTAAATTTTGAACGAGTACGACCATAAAAATTCCAAGCGCTGCTGGAAACATTTGGTTGGCAAGCATTCCTAAACCGAAGGCAATCTTTTGACCTAAGGGGACTTTGTTAAGAGTGTTAGACATGATGTGTTGGTTTTTAGTTTGTGTGTTAGTTTGTTAGTCTGTTAGTTTGTCAATACAATCGTTTGTATGGCTTGTGGTTGTATGGTTATCAATATTGAAGATTCTCCTAAAGAAAGTTCAAAGGTTTTTAATGTTGTTCCTTCATTGAATACCACAACTGCAATGGTCCCATCTGGGTTTTGCGCAGCAGTAACTTGTAAATCGGTATCCGAATGATCCAGACCAATTACTTTGGCGCCGGGTCGAATGTATTTGCTGAAATGTGCCATCGTATAATACAAAGGCGTAAAATAGACTTCATCGTTGTCGGTATCTACAATCACTGGAGCGACGCACCAATTTTTAAACCAGTTTGGCCCACCCTGTCTGTCCAATCACCATATTCCAATCGACCCAACCGTCTACCCAGTTGTTTAAGCAGCCAATAATATCTCTGGCATATCTGTTGACAGGGGCATATTTTGGGTGTAAATATTTTTTTTCTTGCTCTCGCCAATCAAATCCCCAGTCCGTTGCCTCTTTAGACCAATACCATTTGTCATCTTGCCATTTAGGGATTTCAGAGTCTATACATCCTTCTGTTTCGATTAAGTATTTATTGGGTGCTTTCTCGTGAGCATATTGCAAGGCTTTTGGAAAAAAGTCATAGGTGCTTTCGTACCAATGAATCGCAGTTCCAGCGTAGTAGTTAGATGATGCGTCATCTTTATACATCACATCGACCCACTCTTTTAAACCATCTCTGTTTTGATCGTATCCTAAAATATTGATCGCTCCTTTTCCGTCTGCTTCCAATTTTGGGCCTAGGTAATTTTGCACAAAATCAGTCTCCTCTTCTGGGGTGAAATGCATACTCTCCCAGTTGTTGCCATTTCCATGAGGCTCATTGACGGGTGTTAAACCCCAGATGTCAATGCCTTCGGCTTTGTAAGCATCTAAATATTTAGAAAAAAACAAGGAAAAAGTATCGTAGTATTCTGGTAATAATTTACCACCAACATATTTTTTATTGTCTTTCATCCATGGCGGCGCGGTCCATGGAGAGGCGATGATTTTAAATCCATCTTCCGAGACGGCCATCGCGTCTTTTATCATAGGGATTAAATCGTCTTGATCTTCTTTGATAGTGAAATGTTCTAGCTCAAAATCATCCGCTATTGGCGCATAAGTATAGTTATTTAATGAAAAATCACAAGAACTGATGTGTGTACGGGTCAGTGAATAGTTCGCACCCTTTTCACTAAAATAAGCCTCCAGTATTTTTGTTCTATTTTTTTTACTCAAACGATTTAGTAAGTACGCAGATGATTCAGTAAATGAGCCCCCAAAACCAGTGATGGTTTGGAATGTTTTGTCTGGGTTCAATTGAATTTTAGAAGGGTTTTCAGAAGTACTAAACTCTGAAACTTCAGTTAATTTATGACCCGCAGCAGACGTTTCATAAACGGTTACTTGCAAAGGTTCTTTAGATGTACACGCTGTGAGCATTGCGAATAAAATTAAAAAATGATGTGTTTTTAAACGTTTCATATTAATGGTTCTTTGTAATTTCTTTTTTTACAGGAGGTAATTCAACCTCAAGGAATAGTGCTTCTTTGTTTCCATTATAGGTTTTGGTAATGGGATTTCCACCACGAGTCAATCCTTCAAAAACGCCTTTATCTACCAAATCCCAGAGGACGTATTTTGCTTTTCCATCTGCAGTGAATAAACCAAAATGATTTTCAGAGCCTCCTGAGTTTTGAGCATCTTTCCATGGTTCATCAAAGGCTTCAAAATAGAAGCATGACATATTAGCTTCATTCGTCCATTCGCGAATATGGTTGTAAAAAATAGACTCCTTGTACTCATCAGTTGCTTTGGAGCCTTTAGACCCATAATAACCGTTAGAAAAACTAGCCCAACCTGTTTCGCCAATATGAATTGGTTTGTTGATGCCCAAGCTTTTTATATAACTTGCCACACTATCGCTTTGTGAAACGGCATAAGTTTTGGCTCGGTTCATGGCGGTATCAATGCGTTTCAAACTAGACAGTTCGGTTTCGTCTCCAAAAATGCCCCAAAAAATAGGATTGTAATGCGTATCGTGCATCGGATAGGTATGTACGGATAAATAATCTACCGCCTTAATTAATTTCGTGAGATCTTCCACATGGTATTGAGGGTCTCCCCCGCCCCAAGAAGCAAAATTATCGGAACTGGTAATCCATAAATCTTTAGATAAATCTCCTTTTTTCTTTAAATCTTGTAAATGGTTTACCCATTTTAAAATCACAGCGGGTTGCACAAAATAAGATGCGGCCCATTTGACCATGGCTTCATTTCCAACGGCAATGACTTTTACAATATCTGGAAATTCTTGTGCCAAGGCGACTGCACGGTCAATTTCAGATGCATTGAACTCACTCTCCTCGTGGTGATTCAACGGTTGATCCGTCCAAGCATTTTTACAATCGATCCAAGCACCAACCATCATATACATTTCGAAATTGGCATCCTCATTCTTCAACTCCCGAATGGCTTTTAAAATATTTGACGTATGCGCTAAACGCACATTATAGGTGCGTAATATTCTAATATTCATCGCATGAAGAATTCTCATGTCTTCTTTCAACTCTTCAATTGTGGGTTGAAAATCGCGTGACTTTTTTCGATACCCTCCGTAAGAGATCGCTAAATAATTTGAATTTCCTAAGATGTCTTTAGCTGTCACTTCGTTTTGTATTTGTTGGTTCGGGTTTTTCGTATTTGATTGCTTGTTTTTACAAGATATTACAAGAAAAACAAGGAGTATTAAAATTAATATATACTTTGTTGCTCTCATAATATCTTACAAATTTTATTTTAAACGACTCTTTTTAATGTGTACATTTAGTTGAACGACTTCACCATTACGATTAAATACGTGCTCGCTTATTTCTGTGTCTAAGCTTAAGCTGTTAAACGTTTTTGTGATTCCATTGCTGAAGTCAACCGTTAAACTGTCTTCTTCTGCTATGGTGTATATAATAGGCACTTGACAGTAGGTAAAACAAAGTGAACCTTCTGAAACCAAAATGCTGTCTTTTTTAGTAGGAATCGCGATGTAATGAAAGATGTTACTTTCTTTCAAAAACTCATTTCCTCGTAGTAAACGTGGATTGAATCCTAGTTTCCCTTCTGAAACCACCACTCCCAATTCTCCAAAGCGCGATAAAATATCTTCTTTTACCTGCCCCGTCATTCCGGGTTGTTGTGCGCCTTTTCCTGCCGGTGTATGCGAATAGGCATCGGTTGGAAAAGCACCGTATAGTTTTGGTGATTTGTGCACGCCTATTCCTGCATTGATTTCGTAATAGTGGTCTAATAAATTCCCTACATCCACTGCATCAGCTTCCGATTCAATGGCTGAATTACAAGTTTCCAAAACTGCTAATTGCAATTTCGACACCATGTGCCAGTAAATAGATCCTAAACCTTCATAGCCATAAAATGTGCCTGATCGTCCTGTAAAGGCCTTGTGGTTAAATACTTCTTCAAATATGTGAAGAATTTTTGGTGTTTCTGACTTCGCAAGTGCTTCGTAAGAAGTTCCTGAAAGTTCGATTAAAGCCGCTTTTAAGTCGTTGGCATTTTTAAAGTTTCCGTTGAAATGGTAATCACCATTGACATCTTTCTCTATAATTTGAACATTTTTATCGCTTACGAGTTGTCCTAATAATTTAGACGATGACACAGCTGCTGCTGAAATTGTGTTACGCTCAATGAATCCTTTTAATTCTTTATACGGATATAATAAATAACTGTACTGATCTGGTCGGAACAATTTACTGTTTTTCATTGCATCCAAAACAGACAAGGACTGTTTGGTAGATAAATATTTTGAACTCAACACTGCAACCTGCCCTTCTAGCATTTCATCTAAATACGAAATTGAAACGCTGTTGTTATCATTGACCGTCATTAAATTATACGCATGGTATAAGTTATCTTCTCGTTTATTGACTTCGATAGAGTGCTCTAAATACTGAAGACTCACCTTAATAAATGCTTTTATATCTTTAACAGATAGTTCACTTTTTCTTCCTGAAAAAGCGGCATTATAAATTTGATTTCTATAAGTGCTTCCTGCGTTTCCTAAGGCATCTAAAATTACTTTTCGGTCAGTATCATTGATACGCCCCGATAGTAAATTCTGATTGTCTTTAAAAGTCGTTGAAATGGCTTCAAAGAATGTGATCAACTCTTTAGAGACTTCTACCGTTTCTAAATCCGATTGAACAACCACTGTATCGAAGAATTTCAAGAAACGTCGTAGATAATACAAGGTGACCATAGAAACTCCACTACCAACCAAAGCATTGTTAGCATCGTTCCATTCTGGACGTTGCGTATTCATCCAAATTCCACCTTCTGGAATAAAGTTTGAAAGTTTTGCTAAAGTGGTGGCTAGTATTTTTTCAATGAAATTGACTTTTACAATAAAACGATTTTCATCGCGAAGTAAAGCACCATCAGCTCCAAGTTCTACGCGTTGTTCTCTAATTTTATGATCTAATGCTTCATCAAATTCAATGGTATCTTTTGGATTTTCAAGCAAGGCGTCGTAGCTCTTGATCTTATAAGGAACATTGGCATAGACAAACAAATCTTTATCAAAAAGAGTTGCTAATTTTCCAGGTTGGTGACTTTCAATAAACTCTAAAAACTTAAGTAAATAGATCACTTGATGATCGCCCCAATAACCGATGTACGACCAAGGATCGTCTGGCTCAATGGTTTCCCAATCAAATCCGCCTTTTGTCACACGGTATGGATTGTAGCCATCAAAGGTTGTTGCATTTAAAAATTTATGGATCATGCTTTCAATAAAAGCAGGATATGAATGTGCTAATGCTTCCCAGTTTTGGAAAATATCACGCCAGTTTCCTTCGTAATCTAATATTTTTGAACCATCAATCTCACTTTTGGTATTGATTGAAAATTTATTCCAAGGACGACTCGGATCTCCATGACGACGGCTAAATTTTAACGGCATGTATTCGAAACAAAGGCGTCTAAAGTTGGTGTCATCTACTTGGTAAGCGAGTTCTTGTAAGACAGAAAGCGTGAACTTTTCAGGAAGTTTTTCAACATTTTCTTCTGTCGTTCTGGCTACTTTTTTATTGGCTTTTGCTAGGTAATTTTTAAAATCCCATTTTTCAATTTGATAGTTATTATCAAAAATCCCACCTCTCATAATATTGAACAAGGTGTTTGAGAAATGACGTGTGTCTCTAAATTTATCTGCCGAAAGCTGTAAACCATCAGAAGCAGCATTAAGAGCGATTAAACGCGTGGTTCCTTTCTCAATTTTTTGGTCTATCAATTCCCATAAACCATCATTGGTTTTTATTTTATTAATGAGTTTTGCAATAGCAGAATGGTTTTTATTTACCTCTGCAACGAGCAACCATTCTTTGTCTTCTTGTGCAGGTAACACAATTTGAGAATTGACAAAATATGCACCTTTTTCAGCTTTGACATCCGTCTCATCTTGGATTTCATGTTGTTTTCTAAAGCTGTCAAGTTGTAATGACGATAGTAAATGTTTAGGAGTGTCTAACCCTAAAGACCAAACAATATTTGCTTTTAGAGCTTCGCTAGGCTCTGCTTTATCTACAATAATTGCGCTTAAAGCATAAATCCCTAAACCTGAACTTTTTTCTAACTCACTTCGTTTGTAGGCATCGACTAGATTACTACTTGCGTTTTGTAAATCGCTCCCAACTCCGTAAGGTAAAATATTTTGAATCCCATCTAATATATTGACTTCAACGTTTGAAGTCGAATTATTGATAAGCTTCGATTTTTTTATAAATCCAAAGGTGTTTGTAGAATTCCATTGGTATTGAAAGGTGAGTTCTAAATCGTGGTTGATCTCTTCAAATAACACTTTATTACCATACTCGTTTTTATATAAATTTCGAGTGGTTTGGTACTTTCCAGCAAAACGATCCGAAAAAGGTTCCCATAAATGAACTTCATCATTTTTGACTACTTGGAAAATAGATTTACTTCCTGTGATTTCAGCTGCTTCCGTGATTTTATCATCTGTGTAGTACGGAAATAATGCAAATTCAGAGTTTTTTCTTCCAGCGGTTAGACTTCCATTACTAGAAATAAACATCCAGTGATTTGAATCACTAACGATGCTCATGAAAAATGGTCTCATTTTGTCACTATTCGAAATCTTGTAATAGACTTCGTTGTCAATGTTGACTAAGGTTCCATCGATGTCTTTACCCTGATTCACGTCTTTATTTTTTCCTAAAAAAATAGCTTTCTTTGTCATTTAATTTTTTATCAATAAACCCCCATTTATGATTTTTTGAGGCTTTATAATTCTTTAATATCTTTTAACTGCTTAGAGTTGATTGGTTTTTTTTAATACTTAAATACTAATTTCAAAAATAAAAAAGGCTTGTTAAAAACAACTTAATCATAACCTTTTTATTCGTGTTTTAATTCATTTATTTTAATAAACGAAAATTATAGCGTTTCTTTTACGGATAACTTACCTGTATGAATTCTCGCTGAACTATTGACTATTTTAATATAAAAAGGCTAGAGATAATTTTTCCCTAGCCTTATTTATTAATTATTGAAACGTAATGTTATCGAAATACACTACATTATCCGATGTTCTTGCATTGAAATCAGGGAATACAACAATCTGATCAATATTTGTAGAGCCATCTAATCCATTTCCAATACGACTCGTAAAATCAAATGTCAATTCTTCCCATGCATTAATTACAGTGTTTGGAACTTTGATTTCTCCTTGTGCGCCATTAGTAGTATTTACTAGTTTAATACCAACATCACTGATTACGGTTTTGTAAACCATAATCTTAATGATCGCATTGGATGCAGAAAGATCCCACGTAATTCCCATTTCGCCATGTGCGGTTTCACAACCAACATAAGGTTGTCCAGCTTGAAGTGCCGTGATTTTAGCCACTGTACTTGAGGTGTTTATTCCTGATGCATTTGGATTTGCTACGAATTCAACTGGTGGGTTCGAATCATTTTCAAAAACATTCCAAGTCCAACTTGCTCCATGTCCTGTTGTCTCAAAATTAATAGGAAGCGTAAGATTATATGAACCGCCGCCGCCGCCGCCAGCCACCGCCGCCAGAACCATAAAGCTTAAGGTCGTCAAAGTAGTACGTATCGGTGTTATTAGCATTTAAATCAAAGAAAATAACAAGCTTATTAAATTTACCACTATCAGCAGCTGTAAAAGGGAACGTCAATTCTTCCCATCCGCTTGTTACTGAAGTTGTGAAAAATTTCTCAACATTATTACCTGCATTTCCAATCTCTTCTAATTTTAATCTAACTTCGGTATTTGGTCTTGCAGACCATACTTTAATTTTTAAGCCAGTATTCGCATTAAAATCTAATTTTGCGTCTAAATCATATTGATTGTTATCCCAAGCATTGTTATTTGCTTTTACGACTTTACCTACTTTACAAGAGCTGTTTACAGTATTGTCAAAGTCTGGGTTATCTACCCATGAAAAACTAGCACCATCAGTGATAAAGTCTGCAGTTGGATCGGATTGAAACGTCATGTTTAAGTTGGATGCACTGTAAGACTCTGTTGTTTCAGGATCACAAACTACAGGACCTGTTCCTGTTCCATATAATGTCAAATCATCAAAATAATAAGTATCTGTGTTGTTTGCATTCAAATCAAAGAAAAGAACCACTTTATTGTATTTGTCACTATCAGCACTAGTAAAAGCGAAGCTTAATTCCTCCCATCCATCAGTAACTGATGTAGTTAAAAACTTTTCTACATTAGTAGCTGGAGTTCCATCTTCTTCAAGTTTAATTCTAACTTCAGTGTTTGGTCTTGAAGACCAAACTTTCATTTTTAAACCTTCATTGGCATTAAAATCCAATTTCGCATCTAAGACAATTTGATTGTTATCCCAAGGGTTGTTTCCTAATTTTGTGATTTTCCCTACTTTACAAGAAGTATTTACTGCGTTATCAAAATCTGGATTGTCTATCCACTCAAATGTAGCACCATCATTAACAACACTAGCCGTTGGATCTGACATAAATGTTATATTCAAATCAGCAGCGGAAATTGATTCAACTGTTTCTGCTGTACAAGGTGTTGGAGGCGATACTATTTGTGTAATATCATCAAAATAGAATGTCCCATCGGTTGTTCCCGCACCATCTACAAACATGGTAAGTTGTGAGTAACTCGCGGCAGAGTTAAAAGTGAAAATAATTTCTTCCCAACCAGTTCCTGTATGACTGGCTGTAGCTTCTACATTTGCTGCAGAACCATCTTCAAGTTTTAATAAAACGTTTACTGGTGCATTTGCCCAGAAATTCATTTTGATCGACTTGTCAGTCGTTAAATCTACGGGTGCCCCTAATTCAAAGAACAAGCCTTCGTAAGTCGCACCACTGTTTGTAACTGCTCCTACATTAGATTCCACTGCGTTTGTACCTGAAAGATCTGGATTTGTAAGAATCTCAAAACTTGTACCATCAAAAACGGTTGCATCATAGTTGGTATTTACACCATCAAACGTAATTGGTAAGGTTGCGATTTCAGGAATATTAATTGTAATCTCATCAGAAAAAATATCATAAGCTCCTGCGACATTGGAGGACTTTAAAACCACCAAGTATGTACCGTTTGCATAGACGTTTACTGGATTAATAAGCGTTGAAGTACTTTCATCTCCAAAATCCCAAGCGTATGTTGAGGCATTTACTGAGGTATTGATAAAGGTGACTGTACCAGTATCTGCATTAATCGTGTGTGTAAAACCAGCTGTAAGTTGTGGTAAAACCGCTTCATCATCGTCACAACCCATAAAACTGATTGCTAAAATAAGTAGTGAAACTTTTTTTAATATTTTAAATAAATTTTTCATCGTCTGTTATATTAGTTGTTTTTATTATTTATATACTCTTACGTAATCTACTAGCATGTTTTGTGGAAACGTCTCTCCACTGTCAGGATTTCCTGGGAAATTACCTCCAACAGCTAAATTAATAATGATATAGAAGGGTTTGTTAAAAACCCAATCCCCAGTAATATCAGTCCCCGGAATTGCTTCGGTATCAGCAGTCGCTGCAACACCATCGTTTAGGATGTAAACAGCATCGGCTGGTGTGACTTCAATATCAGAAGGTGTAATTTGATTGTACAATACATCGTCTATATAATAGTTGATGTAATCAGGGCTCCACTCAATTCCAAACACATGGAATCCTGCGTCATAACGGTCATTTCCTAAGTCGTAACTTTTGGTCACTTGTCCCTGTGGATCTGTTAAACCAGAATACCCTGGTCCGTGTATAGAGCCGCTTACTTTTGTAGGTTCTTGTCTGCGGTACTCCATAATATCAATCTCACCACATTGAGGCCATCCGTCCACATCGACGTTTTCTCCTAAGAGCCAAAATGCAGGCCAAAGACCTGATCCTCCCGGAACTTTAATACGTGCTTCAAAACGTCCATAGGCTTGAGAGAATTTTCCTTTGGTAACCAGTTTTGCCGATGTAAATGAGGAGCCGTTATAATTTTCTTCAATCGCAGAAATTACTAACAGTCCATTTTGTACGGTTACATTTTCTGAACGGTCTGTATAATATTGCAACTCATTATTACCCCAACCATCGATACCTGTTCCTGTATCGTAATTCCAAATTTCAGAATTAGGAGCACCTTCAACATCAAACTCATCAGACATCGTTAAATTTGTAAACGTGGCAACCGTTTGGGTTTCGTCTGTATCACAACTGGAAATCGTGAAAAATGATGCAAAAAGAAAAGACATCAACACGAGTGTTTGAATCCTTAACTTATATTTATTTATTTTATTCATGTTTTGTTTTTTTGAATTTATAATCCTCTAGTTTTTATAAAAATAA
Organism: uncultured Flavobacteriaceae bacterium; assembly: GCA_943787365.1. Taxonomy (GTDB): domain Bacteria; phylum Bacteroidota; class Bacteroidia; order Flavobacteriales; family Flavobacteriaceae; genus Hel1-33-131. The sequence continues at coordinate 274,886 of CALSMD010000001.1, read as the reverse complement.
ATATTATCTACATACAGTTCATTTAATGAAGAACCATTAATGTTTTCATAAATAATAAGTCCCATATTATTTCGAGTCGGCAAGGTTATTTGAGCTTCTAAAGTACTCCAAGTACCTGCTTCAAAATCATCGCCATCTAAAGAATATTTGTTGGAATGTATCATCACCTCCACCATCAGCTTGGTCAGGCCCAAAATCTCTCACTGTAATTAAAAAATCAAGATTGGCAGGTTCTTCTGGAATGTAGATATTTACATGTAAATTAGGATAATCTGTAATATCCACAGTTGGGTTGGCAAATTGAGTTCCCACAAAATTAAAATTAGTGTAGTTGATCATGTTGTTACCGTCTACTACGAAATCAGAAGACAGTGTTGTTTGCCAAGGTTCCCAGTAACCATTGAAAAAGTCCACTGGAACGTTTGTATAACTATCACTAAAAATAGAAATCACATCACTCGGGTCTCTTGTTGGCGTGGGTGCTACATCAAATGCACCGACTGCATTTATGGTCATGGAGCCTTCTGCTTCTACGCCTCCTAGAGTCGCTGTTATCACAGCTGAACCACTACTAACAGAGATGTTCCCAAATTCATCTATGAAAGCCAAACTTGGTTCCGAAGATGTAAAATCAAAATAACTTGGTGCGACATTCACTGTTTTATTTAATCCAGAACCCAAATTGAAGGTTTGAGTTAAGCCTGTTAATTCTAAAACAATTCCTGAAAAGGCATCTTGTACAACATCATTACCATTTAAAATGGCGGGTCTTGGTTGTCCGATGGTTCCTAGTTTTTCAAACTTTAATTCATCAATCCAAAACGTATAACCATTTCCACCTGTATTTTGGGTTCCTGCCGAATACCAAAACATCCCTCTTTCATCAAAAAGTTTTGAAGCATCTGGAATTGGAATCACAAATTTTTGCCAGTTGGTACTTAAACTTACATTGTTTTCAGATACTTGGTATTTATTCAGTCCAAAGTCTTGTCCAAATCCTACTTCACCAATCACAACGCCTTGAGATGCTTTCGCCCAAAAGGTTAAGGCATCAAATTCAGTAAGGTCACGTCCTGATCCATCAACTCTAAATATGGCTCCTGCATAATTTCCTGCTGGATCATTTGCATTGGGCACATCAAATCGCATGGAAGCAAAACTTTCATAACCTTCGCCTTCGTCTACTGACCAAGCGGTTGCTTTTGAACCTGTGTATGGAAAGTAAAAATCACTCCCAAGTCCAATAGGTGAATCTGTGAAAATCTCACCTGTTTTAGATAAGTGTGCAAATTCTACCTGATCAGAAATGTCTCTCTCACAACTCATGGTGATTACAAAAAGTAATCCCGTGAGGAGCATAATTTTTGAATACATAAATTTTATATTTTTCATTTTTACAGTTTTTTATTTTCCAATATTGATATGTATGTATGTTCTAATTTCCCATTCACTTCCGTCAGGAAATCCTACCGAACTAATAGGAGGCACTGGTGGGAATGTGTTAGCTGGCACAAAATTAGGTGAGTAACGTGGCGAGTTTTCATTTAATGAACGCCATGTTCCACGGACACCTACTTGTGTGTTTGGAAGGATGAACCAATCTGGTTTTCCTAAGGTGGTCGATAGATCTAACATTAATTGTACTGGGTACGTCAAGTTAAAATCTCGGTGGTAATCAAAAGGTCCCCAATCGTTAATTTTAAATGTATGGGTCAATTTCAATTTATTATAAATCAATCGAATGTCTCCTCCAACACGTTGAATCAGTCGAGGATCGCTACCATTTGCCTGTGCATTACCAGCATATAGGTTGGCAATAAATCCAATTTCTGGAGTCATTTTAGATACGATGCGTGAATGTGCTTCCCATAAATCTTGTGCAGGTGCTGCATTCGGAAATGCAAAAGCAGTACGATTTGCTAAAAATCCAACGGCTGCATCTTGTGCTGTTGGGTGGTGACGAAATACAAAGCCAAGGTTGAAAGCGAACTTTGCGTCTTCAGCTCGGTCGTTGTCCCATTCGTACATCCAGGTTCCTGGTGTTGGATCGTAAGAAAATAAGAGTTCTCCAGCAGTGGTTTCTCTGTTTCCTCTTACCGCAAATGGATCGTCTTGAATATTTCTAAGACGTCCAGTGCCTCCATTTAAATCATTTGGCATGGCACCAACGATTGGCTTTTGCCATAAAAAGTTAGGGGCAATTTGAAAGTCCCCAAACGTATATGAAAAACCAGAAAGGAAGTTGTTTTGGTTTCCACTTCCAGAATCCTTCAATTTCCAACCTGTAAATGTTTGTGTTTGATCCGATCCACCATTAGCAACTAAGCCCATGCTGGCGCCTTGTGCATACCATTTAAAAGCTCCCTTTTCATAGGATAACTTGGCTTTTGCACCCCAGTTGTCATTTTCGTTGATTTTGTCTGTATAAATGATGTAATTATCAGTAGTGCCTTCCGCTATTTGAAATTCACGACCGTTTAGAGGTTGTCCTCCCCATAAACCACCGATCTCAAAATTAAAAGCTCCAAATTGTCTTTCGACAGCCAAAGAGACTCTACGTGTTTTTGGAAGTGGTATGGCGATTGAAGTAACAGCCCTACCTACATCATCAATATCTTCGTGGTAAACAGCAGCAACATCCCAGCCACCTAGATTTCTACCATATTTCAATAATATTGCTGGATTTGCTCCCCACCAAAGTTGAGGACCAAAAGCGGCTTTTAAACCTTTTAGTGTTCCCTTGGCATCAAATTCAATACCTGAAATTTCACCGTTATACAAATCTAAATTAGGCCCGTAATTTGCTTCTCTGTACAAGTTAAATAAATCGCCTTCATAAGCCCAGTGGTAATGCCCGGTTCTGTAAAACCCTCTAAGATTAAATTCTTTAGCATTCCAATCAAATTCTGCATTGTATATTTTAACTCTGTTTGGATCTGAAATAGTTACATTTCCATCGTCTGTAGTAACTTCAAATGAACGTCCTGTATTTTCATAAAATATTTCGTCAATTGGATTCTCAGCAACATGACCAAGAATGTTGAAATTCACATTGGCACGCAAATTAGAAGTAGGATTCCCTTCTACACCAATAAAGTAAGATTGCATATGATCAAAACCTAGTTCATTTGGATATCCATTTGTATTTGGATCTGCATTATCAGGAGTTGTAATAAGTGTACCGCCTGTATTAAAGGTTGAAAACTCAGCTCTTAAATTGCTTAGTTTAATTTTTTCACTGCCTCCTAAAGCTGCTTTATCTCCTCTTGCTCGAAGAACTGCATCCATTAATTGAATGTTCTCAAAATGAGTTGTTACAAATTCTGGAGTGACACCTTCTTCATAAGGATTTAATTGGTGTGCTGTTTTTAATGCATAATATGCTGCACGTGGATATAAGGTATAAAGTCCTCTAGTATTTGTAGGGCCTTTGGCACAAATACCAAACCATTCTTCGTTCATGTTATTTTCACCAGGAGCCAAATCCAAAGCATAACCACCATTTGCCCATGAGGCATTGTTGTCATGAATGTCTAAATTTTTAGTTTGTCCAAATTTCCACCAACCATCGCTAAATTGAAAGGTGAAACCTCCTATTGCATTCTCTGATTTCCCTAAACCTGCAGCATTCTGGTAAATATCTTTCCAGTTTTCAACCATATAATAGGCTTGCATTTTTTGGTCTTCAGCATTTTCAATCGCGTTAAATGCATCTGCACCAAACTCGGTTAACATAATAGGCATGTCTAATTTTTCTTTAACCGTTTTGAATGCATCTGTAAAAGAAGATCCACGATACATATTGGTTCCGAAAATATCGATGTCTTTACACTCTTCAGCAATGATGTCTATAAATAAGACATCTCCATTACAGATTGCTATGGGGTGAGAGGAATCAATACTCTTCATTTTAATCGTAGCATCGTTCATCAGCTTGTACATCGGTCTTCCACGCTCTTCGCCAACGAAATCTCTTTTTTCTTCTTCATCAGGAAAATCTTCTGTTTCAGCACCTGCCCAAAAAAGACCGTAGTTATTTTCGTTTCCTAATAGGAACATTAGTAAACCCGGCGTGTCTTTATAATCTTCAGCCAATGTAGTTGCTTCAGACATCAACAACTCTTGGGTTGCTGGATCTCTATAATCCGTCACTGCTACCCATCCGCCGTTTACGGTCAATCCGTAACGTCCAAAGGAGTGATTCAGCATAGTATATATACCATAGTTCTCATAGATGTATTGTATCCATTTTGGCTGTACACCTGTATATTGCCTTATGACATTGACTCCCATGTTTTTCAATAAGCCCATTTCTGCGTCCAATGCTGCCTTAATGACATCATCAGATTGCTTCCATAAACTGTAGGAGTAATTTGTACCAATTGGGATGTAATCCCAATTCATTCCGTTGATCATGAAGTCTTCTCCATTGACAACTAATTTCATTCCGTCTTCATTATTGACCACCTTTACTTTATCTGCCTGAGCAAATGCGCTGGTTGTAATTAAAAAAAGAATTAATCTTATAAAGGTGTTTCTCATAATTTGGTTCATTTAAAAATAATAGAGTTAATTTAAAAGTTGATTTTAGAATTATTTATACTGTTGTTAAATATAGGGACTAAGCAACATTGGAGTGATAAAAAAAAGCACTACAAAAAACATACAAACTAAAAAACCTTTTCGATTATAACTAATTTAACAAAATGAATACCAATAAACTGAGAAAATCAAGGATTTACAAAATTTGGACTGGGTTGGAATTATCTAATGTAATAGCAATTGTATGGGTAATGTATAGTTATATCAGGTAGATAAAAGCACTTCAGAAAGCAGTGTATAGTTTGAAGAGAGTATTTTTTAAGGGGAATCCGTTTTAAGCGTAGTGGAAACTCTTTATTAGCGTAACGTTTTTTTTGAAGAATCTATAAAAAAGGATTCGTCACTTTTACAAGTGTATAGGTTGACAACAAAAGCCGATATAACTATAGATACATATTAACATTATAGTAAAACTTCAATATCTAAAAATAACAAAATTTGATTGTATCTTTGAAAAAAAAATAGAATGAAAAAATACATCGCTGAAACGATAGGAACCTTTAGCATGATTTTTTGTGGTTGTGGCGCCATGGTGATCAATGATTTTACTGGAGGCACCATCACCCACCCAGGAGTTGCCATCACTTGGGGACTTATTGTAATGGCCATGATCTATGCTTTTGGAGATATCTCTGGGGCGCATTTTAATCCTGCAGTGACCGTAGGCTTTGCAGTGGCTAAAAAATTCAGTTGGAACGAAGTTCCCAAATATATAGTTGCGCAATTTATAGGAGCATTCGCTGCCTCCTTAGTGTTGCTGTTTCTTTTTCCTGAAAGTGATTTAGGAGCCACACTCCCTAACATTGAACCTTTGAAGGTCTTTATTATAGAATTGCTGCTTAGCTTTTTCTTGATGGTTGTTATTATTAATGTCTCAACTGGAAGTAAAGAAATTGGTCCCATTGCTGGGATTGCTGTCGGAAGTGTCATTCTACTAGAAGCCATGTTTGCAGGCCCCTTAACAAAAGCGTCCATGAATCCCATTCGTTCTTTAGCACCTGCCCTTGCTTCTGGAAATTTCACTCATTTATGGGTGTATCTTACAGCACCTTTTATTGGAATGTTCCTTGCAGTTTTTAGTTGTAAGCTTGTCAAAAGTGACAATTGTTGTGATGATAAATGTTAATATTTGTTTAATTTTATATTACATTTATTAAACAAAATGTATTTTTACACCATAATCTATAAATGTTATGGCCAAAAAAAATACCCTCACACAAAACACCCTAGTTAAGCTTTATATGGAGCATGTCTTAGAACACAACCACGCTCCGAAATCAATATATACCTTTGCAAAATCTAACGGCTTTGAGGAAGCTGATTTTTATAAATTCTTTGCGAATTTTGAAGTCCTTGAAAGTACGATATTCAGTCTGTTTTTCACAAACACTATAGAGACTTTGGAGTCCAGTAAGGACTATCCTACTTACGATTCCCGAAATCAATTATTAAGTTTCTACTTTACATTTTTTGAAAATTTAACCGCCAATAGAAGTTATGTGGTCTATGCTTTAAACGAAAGCAGCAACCAACTTGAGAACTTAAAAAAACTAAAAGGGTTGCGTTCAAAGTTTCTGAACTACATTGACCAATTAGATATTGAAGTTCTACAGATTAAAAATAAACAATTAGAACAAATTAAAGACAGTGTGGTTCAAGAAACTTACTGGATTCAACTGATGCTCACAATGAAATTTTGGTTGGATGACACTTCTACATCTTTTGAGAAAACAGATATTTTTATTGAGAAATCAATCAACGCAAGTTTCGATTTGATTAACATCTCCCCTCTTAAAAGCTTTGTGGATTTTGGAAAATTTTTAATCAAGGAAAAAATTAGCATGCACTAATATGAAGTCAATCGACCGAATTCCAACTTCAAAAATACAACGCGCTGGAAAACTTGTTTCAACGGGTGCCAAGGTAGGCGTTAACTACCTAAAATATTACGGTGAAAAAATCACCAAAACAGAATCAGAAGCCAAAGAAAATCTCAATAAAAACAATGCTGAAGATATTTATTCAGGATTAAAACAACTCAAAGGAAGTGCTTTAAAAGTGGCACAAATGTTGAGCATGGAAAAAAGTATTTTACCACAAGCTTACGTGGATAAATTTTCTTTAGCTCAATTCTCAGTTCCGCCCTTATCCTCTCCATTAGTCATTAAAACATTTAAAAAATATTTTGGGCAACACCCCAACCAAATTTTTGATGAATTCGACTCAGAATCCGTCAATGCGGCGAGTATTGGTCAAGTTCATAAAGCCGAAAAAGATGGCAAACAATTGGCCGTTAAAATACAGTATCCTGGCGTTGCAGACAGTATCAAATCAGACTTGGCGATGGTGAAACCCATTGCCATCAAAATGTTTAATATCAAAGGAAAAGATTCGGACAAGTATTTCCAAGAAGTTGAAGACAAATTGGTGGAAGAAACCAATTACAATCTTGAAATTTCTCAAAGCAAAGAAATTGCGAACGCTTGCCTTCACATCCCTAATTTGTTGTTTCCTGAATATTACGAGGATTACTCCTCAGACCGCATCATCACGATGGATTTTATGAAAGGTGAACATCTTTCTGAATTCACAAAATACAACACGGATAAAGACAAGGCAAACCAACTTGGACAGGCTCTTTGGGACTTTTTTATGTTTCAAATTCACACGCTCAGAAAAGTGCATGCAGATCCCCACCCTGGTAATTTTCTAATAAATGAAGATGCACAACTGATTGCTTTGGATTTTGGATGTATGAAGTCCATACCCGATGAGTTTTACATTCCTTACTTTGAATTATCTGACAAAAACATCATTGACAACCCTGCGTTGTTCAAAGAGAAATTATACGAATTAGAAATTTTAACACCCACCGATACCCCCGAGGAACTGGTGTTTTTTACGGATATGTTTCATGAGTTATTAAGTGTGTTTACACTGCCTTTTCACGATCCAATCTTTGATTTTTCCAATCCTGATTTTTTTGATAAAATCGGAGACTTAGCACAACGATACAGCAAAAGCACCGAACTCCGAAAGTTTAACGGCAACCGTGGTTCCAAGCATTTTATATACATCAACCGAACCTTTTTTGGACTGTATAATTTAATGTTTGATTTGAAAGCTTCGGCTGTAAAAATTAACCAATTTAACAACTACTAAATGTTACACTTAAGACGGCAAGATTTTGATGATTTAGACCATGTTTACAGAATAAACATGATGAACAGTTGCTCCGGTTTTAAATCGGCAAACCTCATTGGAACCAAATCAAATGATGGCACACCAAACGTGGCTGTTTTTAGTTCTGTAACCCATTTAGGATCCAATCCTCCATTGCTAGGAATTGTTTTTAGACCCGTGTCTGATGTGCCAAGAAATACGTATGATAACATCAAAGAAACAGGGCAGTTTACAGTGAATCATATCCACTTAGACATTATTGAGCAAGCGCACCATACCTCTGCTAAATACGATAAAAGTATCTCGGAATTTGACATTACAAAACTGGAAGAAGAATACAAAAACGATTGGCATGCGCCCTTTGTAAAAGGCGCACCAATTCAGATGGCACTCACCTATTGTGAGGAATATATCATCAAAACCAATAACACCGTGCAACTCATTGCCGAAATAAAGGATTTGTATATTCAAGATGATATTGTTGAAACCGATGGATTTGTCAATTTAGCAAAAGCTAATATTGTTGCCATAAATGGCTTGGACGGCTATGCCTTGCCCGCTCTTAAACAACGCATCGAGTACCAACGTCCAAAGAAATAAAGCCGTATTCGAATTGAAAAAAACAAATCTCCCTACCAAAGTTTGCGTCCAATGCCAACGTCCATTTACATGGCGAAAGAAATGGGAGAAAAACTGGGAATCCGTCAAATATTGCAGTAAAAAATGCAGCAGTCTACGAAAACAATCGAGCTGAGTTTAATTTGTAAATACACGAATCACTGCGTTGCAACTCCTACAACTTCAAACTAAATTATTTTAAATGAAAACACTTCGTCTTATTCTTGGGGATCAACTAAACGCACAACATTCGTGGTATGCGTCTGTTTCAGAATCAACCGTGTATTGTATGTTTGAAATGCGTCAAGAAACGGATTATGTGAAACACCACATTCAAAAAGTAGTGGGGTTTTTTGCAGCCATGCGCGATTTCTCAAAACAACTGGAGGCACAAGGTCACAAGGTTGTTTATTTAACTTTAGACGACACTACCAACCTTCAGAATCTAGAAGAGAATATCAAAAATATTATCAACTCTCAAGGCATTGAATCCTTTGAATACCAATCGCCAGATGAATACCGGTTAGATACGCAACTGAAATCGATTTGCAGTACGCTTTCAATTCCATCGTCAGAAGTGGATACCGAACATTTTTATACCAAACGTGACGAACTATCTGTTTTTTACGAAGGGAAAAAGCAATTTGTAATGGAACGCTTTTATCGGTATATGCGTAAGAAACATCATATTTTGATGGAGGGCGAACAACCTGAAGGTGGAGAGTGGAATTACGACAAAAGCAATCGTAACAAATGGAAAGGCTCCCCAGAAATACCTCCATTTTTAGACTTTAAAAACCCTGTTAAAGATATATTAGAAACGATTCACACTGCTAGCATTAAAACCATCGGGCGTTTTAATGACACTACCTTTTCATACCCCATAAACAGAAAACAATCCCTAGAACAACTTGATTATTTTAATCAAAATTTATTGGTTCATTTTGGGGATTATCAAGACGCCTTGCACAACGAGGAGGTATATCTATTTCACTCCCGTCTGTCGTTTGCCATGAACCTAAAACTAATCAGTCCCAAAGAAATTGTGGATTCTGTTTTGGTTCATTACCGAGCAAATCACGAAGAAATTTCAATATCTCAAGTAGAAGGGTTTATTAGACAAGTGATCGGATGGCGCGAATATATGCGGGGTATGTACTGGGCACAAATGCCTGAATACAAGACTTTAAATACCCTTGACAATCACCATGCGATTCCAGAATTCTTTTGGACGGGTGACACAAAAATGAATTGCTTGAGCAAAACAATAAATAATTCTTTGGACAACGCTTATGCGCATCACATTCAGCGTTTGATGATTACGGGGAATTATTTATTGTTAACCCAAACCCACCCCGATGAAGTTGACGATTGGTATTTGGGGATTTACATTGATGCTTTGGAGTGGGTACAACTTCCCAACACCCGCGGAATGAGTCAGTTTGCCGATGGAGGCTTGATTGCAACAAAACCCTATGTGTCTTCTGGCAGTTACATCAATAAAATGAGTAATTACTGCAGTGGCTGTCAATACAACGTCAAAGAACGCTTGGGAGAAAATGCCTGCCCTTTTAATAGTTTATACTGGAATTTTCTAGATGATAAACGCCCTCAACTGGCCACAAACTTCCGTATGAAAATGATGTATTCTGTGTTAAATAAGTTCTCAACTGACGAGCTAATTGCCATGAAATTAAGAGCTTCTCAAGTCATAGAAACCCCTGAGAAATTTTAAACATACATAAAAAATGTTAATATTTGTTTAATTGTTATTTTAAATGATTGAACATTGTGTATGTTTGAAACTTAAATGACTCCATTGGTTCTAGATACAACATACTACAACAAGGAACACAAACAAATATTTAATAATTTTGTTGGTAAGCCTTACACTTTTTTTGAATCCATCAAACGTCGTGGCATAGGATCAAAACGCATGATCGTTGATAAAGTGAGTCCTAATTTGAATCTCATTTTAAATACAGTTTCTGATTTAAATTACGCGAATATTGAAATGCGTAAAAAAGGTATTTTAATACACATTACCAAGGGACACAGAAATTTCACATGGGCAATTCCATTCTATCATTTAGTATTTTACAAAACAGATGGAATGAGCATTCATGCACAAGGAAAATTTATTCAATTTAAAAAAACGAAAACTTTTCATGAAAATAAGAATTTTTTAAGATCTTTATTAAATGAAAAAATAGAATTCGACGAACAATATAAAATGCCTGCATTATGACTTTAGGGGTTATAGAAATAGACCGAATTATTGAGATGGCGTGGGAAGACCGCACCACTTTTGAAGCGATTGAGCACCAGTTTAAACTCACTGAGCAAGAAGTAATCAAGGTAATGCGTACCTATATGAAGCCAAAAAGTTTCCGATTGTGGCGGGCGCGGGTTCAAGGCAGAAAAACAAAACATCAAAAATTACGGTCTTTTGAATCTGGAAGATTTAAATGTACAAGACAACGACAAATAACTCACAATAAAATATCAAAGCGTTAAAACATTATATGAATACTAAAGTTACTACAGAAAACGAAGATTTGTTAAATGGATTTTCAAATCATGAAATTGGAGATGACCACCTCTTTACTGGGTTAGAAACGCCAATGAAGAAAGATGCTTTTAAGCTTTCAGATGGAGATAAGAAGAAGAAAATAGCTGTTTTATTTGAAGAAATCATGGATGTTTTGGGCTTAGACTTAACGGATGATTCTCTTAAAGGAACTCCTGAACGCGTTGCTAAAATGTATATTGATGAAATATTTTCTGGATTAAACCCTAAAAATAAACCAAAAGTAGCGTTATTTGATAATAAATATCAATACAACCAGATGCTGGTAGAAAAAGACATTACATTTTATTCCAATTGCGAACACCACTTTGTGCCTATTATTGGAAAAGCACATATTTCCTATATATCATCTGGAAAGGTAATCGGATTGTCTAAACTCAACCGCATTGTACAGTATTACGCCAAACGACCACAGGTTCAAGAGCGCCTTACCAATCAAATTGCAGAAGAATTAAAAGGCATTTTGGGAACCGAGGATGTAGCAGTCATTATTGACGCAAAACACCTATGTGTGTCTTCCAGAGGAATCAAAGACGATACCTCTGCAACTGTGACCGCTTTTTATGGGGGCACTTTTAATACCTCAGCAAAAATTGCTGAATTACAAAATTATTTAAAACTATAACTATGGATGTTGTAAAACAAGCAGAAGCTTTTGAACTCAAACCACTTACATTTAAAACAACAAGTGAGCGTATCGAAGCATCAAGAGAAGTAAAAGGATTAATATTGGGAGTCAATGAAATTTATAAAACCTCTAAAGATCCAAAATTAATGGATTTAATGAAACGCTTAACCGCGATCAAACAAAAAATTGAAAAACGTTTAAAAGGACGTCCACTAACAGCATGAAAAAAATTATTATTATTGGGGGTAGTAAAGGTATTGGAAAAGCTATTACCGAAAGTTTGCTTAAAGAGCATCAAGTCATCAATATCAGTCGAACGGCTCCGGAGTTCCAACACGCTAACTTATCACATTTTTCCTGCGATGTATTAGCCGATGAATTACCTGAAATTGAAGATGCTGATGGACTGGTGTATTGTCCAGGAAGTATCAATCTCAAGCCATTCAACAGGTTGAGTATCGATGATTTTAGAACCGATTTTGAAATAAACGTAATTGGTGCGGTTAAATGCATTCAAGCCTATACAAAAGCACTTACCAAAAGTGAGGCTGCTTCTATCGTCTTGTTTAGCACGGTCGCTACAAAATTAGGAATGCCATTTCATGCCAGCATCGCCACTGCAAAATCTGCCGTTGAAGGACTGACCAAGTCTGTAGCAGCCGATTTAGCTCCTAAAATTAGAGTCAATGCGATTGCGCCAACGATTACGGATACAGAATTAGCCGCTAAATTTCTTAGAAATGAACGCATGATTGAAAGTACCATTCAGCGTCATCCTTTGAAAAAATACCTAGAGCCTTCAGAAGTTGCTGCCATGGCAGAATACCTTCTTTCAGACGTCTCTAAGTCAATTTCTGGGCAAATTTTTAACCTAGATTGCGGTATCGTCTCTTTAAAATTATAAGCTATGAATTCATTAAAATTAGTGATTTTATCAATCTTGTTTTTCGTTTCAATTCAAACTAATTCACAAATAATAAATAACCAAACTATGTCTTTATATAACATTGAAATTAACAGTCTTGATGGAAGTCCCATCAATCTAAACGACTACAAAGGAAAACACATCCTGTTTGTAAACGTTGCTTCTGAATGTGGTTTTACGGGACAGTATGAAGACCTTCAAAAACTGTACGACACCTATCAAGATAAGCTGATGGTCATCGGAGTTCCTTGCAACCAATTTGGCGGTCAAGAGCCTGGTACTTCAGATCAAATACAATCGTTTTGTTCAAAAAATTACGGCGTAACTTTCTTAATGACTGAAAAAATCGACGTTAAAGGAGATAGTCAACACCCACTATATAAGTGGTTAACCAACAAGGATTTAAACAGTGTTAAAAGCACTTCCGTAAAATGGAATTTTCAAAAGTATTTAGTCGATGGTAACGGAGCCTTTGTAGATTATTTCTATTCGATTACAAAACCATTAAGTAGTAAAATAACACGTCAATTAAAATAAGTTATGTTCGGAATTTTCAAAAAAAAGACCCCAGTCGAGAAACTTCAAGATCGTTATAAAAAGTTAATGTCAGAATGGCACGAACTTTCAACAACGAATCGCTCCGCGAGTGACGCGAAGTATTCTGAAGCGCAAGGGTTATTAGATGAAATTGACAAACTAAACAGCTAAATGAAATTTTATAAAGGCTTACTCCTTTTTATTCTCATTAATTTTAGTGCACTTGCAATCGGAACTTGGCTCATGAATGACGGCCCACGAACCGAATGGTACATCAATCTGAATCAAGCACAATGGTCTCCACCCGGCTGGGTTTTTGGAGTGGCTTGGAGCAGTATTATGATTCTGTTTTCAGTGTATATGACTTTTTTAATTCAAGTGAATCGATCCAAAAAAGTTGTACTCCTATTTAGCGCTCAATTCGTGTTGAACATAATTTGGAATTATCTATTTTTCAATCGACACCTTATCAATATAGGCTTACTTAACATCATACTTTTAACGGTATTAATGTTTTATTTCCTGATAGCATTTAAAAATTCCCTTAAGAATAAACGTTTTTATGTACTGCCCTATTGCATCTGGTTGGTACTCGCAACTTCTTTAAACTTATACATCGCATTATATAATTAAGTATGAAAATTTACACTGTCCACAAAAAGCAAAATCTACCTATTAGTGTAGAAAAAGCTTGGGAATTTTTATCGAATCCAGCAAACCTAAAAACCATCACTCCAGCCTATATGAGTTTTGATATTTTATCGGGTGCCGACCGTCCTATGTATCCTGGGCAGATTATCCAATACAGTGTGACGCCTCTTTTGGGGATTAAAACCAAATGGGTGACTGAAATCACACAAGTGAAAGACCAACATTATTTTGTGGACGAACAACGTTACGGCCCTTACGCACTTTGGCATCACAAACACTTTATTAAGGCGATTGATGGCGGCGTAGAAATGGAAGACATCATTGACTATAAAGTCCCATTGGGATGGCTAGGGCAACTCGTGCATCCGTTTATCGTAAAACCTAAATTGGAAGAAATTTTCGCCCACAGACAAAAGAAATTAACCGAATTATTTGGAACGTATTAATGAAAACAACTGTATCACTATTTTGGTTTAGAAGAGATTTAAGACTGCACGACAACCATGGATTGTTTGAAGCCTTAAAACATAACGAGGCTGTATTGCCTATATTTATTTTTGATACCTCTATATTAGATTCATTACCCAAAAATGATGCAAGAGTTGAATTCATCCATGAACAACTTCAAGCAATCAACACAAACCTGCAAGCACACGGAAGTGGGTTGTCTGTTTACCACGGAACTCCTGAAGCGGTTATAGAACAACTGACCACTGAATACGACGTAAGCAGCGTATATTACAATCGAGATTATGAGCCGTATGCCCTTTCAAGGGATCAAAGTATTTCTGACTTACTAGAATCAAAATCCATCGCATTTAATTCGTTTAAAGACCATGTGATATTTGAACAAAATGAAATTACAAAAGACGACGGACTTCCTTATAAAGTCTATACCCCTTTCTCAAAAAAATGGCTGGCCGCTTTTAATACCGATCGTTGCAGCGCATTTCACTCAGAAGAATTATTAAGCAATACTTACCAATCTAGTTCTTTTCCATGGGTGGATTTAAAGTCTATGGGCTTTGAGCCAAACCCTGTTAAAGTCGCGCCTTACAAAGTGGAAAGTGGCATCATTGAAAATTATGAAGCCACACGGAATTTTCCTGCGGTGGATGGGACGTCCAAATTAGGCCCTCATTTACGATTTGGAACGGTAAGTGTTCGAGAGATTGTTTCCAAAGCCATTCAGCATACCAACAATACGTTTTTAAAAGAATTGATTTGGCGTGAATTTTTTATGCAGATTTTATGGCATTTTCCTCATACCGTCACCCAAAGTTTCAAGCCTCAATACGAAGCGATTAAATGGCGTAATGACCCCGAAGAATACAAACAATGGTGTGATGGAAATACCGGCTATCCCCTTGTAGATGCGGGGATGCGTGAACTGAATCAAACAGGATTTATGCACAACCGTGTGCGTATGTTGGTGGGTAGTTTTTTATGCAAACATCTTTTGATCGATTGGCGCTTGGGAGAAGCTTATTTTGCGGAAAAGCTCCATGATTTTGAACTTTCAAGTAATGTGAGTAATTGGCAATGGGTTGCTGGCTGTGGCGTAGATGCGGCACCGTATTTTAGAATTTTCAATCCTACGACACAAGTTACCAATTTTGACAAAGAGCATAAATACATTAAAAAATGGGTGCCTGAATATCAAGAGTTAACCTATCCTACGCCGATGGTTGATCATAAATTTGCGAGAGAGCGTTGTCTTTCGACCTATAAAGAAGCCTTGGGTAAGAACTAAAGTTTCTTTACGTATTGAGTGATAATCACAATATGCTTGCCATCGACCTTTCCTTCAATATAGGTTTCATTTTCGTGGTCCAAAGAGATCCGTCTGACGGCGGTTCCTTGTTTGGCAATCATACTTGACCCTTTGACTTTTAAATCTTTTATAAGAACGACACTATCGCCTGCTTCAAGGATGACGCCATTCACATCTCTATGAATAAGTTTAGTACCTTCTTCCACGCCATCGCCGAGTGCCTTTGCCCACTCCAACGGTTCTTCATCCAAATACATCATATCTAATAAATCCTGAGACCAACCCGAAGAAAGCACACGGTTGAGCATACGCCAGGCAACAACTTGAACGGGAAGAAATTCACTCCACATACTGTCATTAAGACACCGCCAATGGTTTGGATTCATTAAATCAGAATCTTCGATTTGTGAGGTACAGGTTTCACAGGCGTAGATACTATCCGTAAGATCTACTTTTTTGGAAGGCTGAACGGTATAAACGTTTAGGTTTTCAGTGGCTTTACAAAGTTCGCAACTGTGTTTGCTGCGTTCTTGAAGGTCTTTTTCTAAGTTCATATCTATTTAATAATCATTCGCTTTAGTAAAACTAATTTTGTCTGCTCGAATTATAACTCGACACGTTCAATCTTTGCGCCAATGGCACGTAAGCGATCGTCTATATTTTCATACCCTCGGTCAATCTGTTCAATATTGTGAATCGTAGAAGTCCCTTTAGCAGAAAGTGCCGCAATTAATAAGGAAACCCCCGCTCTAATATCTGGAGAGGTCATGGTCGTAGCTTTTAGGCTTGATTTAAAATCATGTCCAATCACAGACGCACGGTGTGGATCACAAAGAATGATTTTTGCACCCATGTCAATTAATTTATCGACAAAGAACAAACGGCTTTCAAACATCTTTTGATGAATCAGCACGCTTCCTCTGGCTTGTGTAGCCACCACCAGAATAATACTTAATAAATCTGGAGTAAACCCAGGCCATGGCGCATCCGAAATGGTGAGTATAGAGCCATCAATATAATTTTGAATTTCATAGCCATCTATATGCTTAGGAATAAAGATATCATCCCCTTTTCTTTCGATGGTAATTCCCAACTTTCGAAACACATTTGGAATCACTCCCAAATCATCCCAACTTACATTCTTAATTGTTAATTCGCTTTTGGTCATCGCAGCCAATCCAATCCAACTCCCAATTTCAATCATATCTGGCAACATGGTATGCTCTGTACCGCCTAAGGTTTTTACACCTTCAATGGTTAGCATATTTGAACCAATGCCCGAAATCTTTGCGCCCATTCTATTGAGCATTTTACAGAGTTGCTGTAAATACGGCTCACAAGCCGCATTATAGATTGTTGTTGTTCCTGTGGCCAAGACAGCCGCCATCACAATATTTGCCGTTCCTGTCACTGACGCTTCATCCAACAACATATAGGTTCCTTTCAACTCTTTCGCTTCTACTCCGTAAAAATGGTCTTCGCGGTTGTATCTAAAATTAGCCCCTAATTTGATGAATCCCTCAAAGTGCGTATCTAAACGTCTGCGACCAATTTTATCGCCTCCAGGCTTTGGAATGTATCCTTTTCCAAATCGGGCTAAAAGTGGCCCAACAATCATAATCGATCCTCGAAGTCCACGACCGTCTTCCTTAAAAGCTTCAGTTTCTAAATACTCTAAATTGATCTCATCCGCCTGAAAAGAATAACTGCCTTTGGCTAATTTTTCGACTTTAACGCCCAACTTTCCTAATAAATCAATAAGCTTGTTGACATCAATAATATCTGGAATATTGTGAATCGTAATTTTTTCTGGTGATAATATAACAGCACACAAAATCTGAAGGGCTTCGTTTTTTGCGCCTTGTGGCTGAATCGCCCCTTTTAGTTGGTGTCCGCCTTCAATTTTAAAAGTTTTCAATGTTGAGTAATTTAAATGAGTAGTGCGTTTACTGAAATCCTAATCTATCTGGATATTAGTAACGTTTTCGATTTTTTTGGTAGTTGTTCTTTTTGGAAGATTTTTTTGGAGCCGCAAATTTACGTTGTACTTTTAATAAACTTGAGACTTCACTCAAAGCTTCGGTACTCTTACGTAAATCAATTTTTCCGCCAGATAACTCGAACAGATGTCCGAAAATAACGACATCTTCAACGGTGTCTTTATTCCAATTCAGAAATGATTTTTTCATGTGGTTCGCAATGGTATATTCCAATCCATCTTTCATTTCTCCAGCTTCCCATGTATTGGCCACATCAATCATTGTTTTGATGTTGTTTCCATAAAAACGATATTTCGGAAAGTTCTGTGGATACTTTAATGGCTCAGGACGAAGGCTTAACATTTCCTCTGTTGGTTTATCAAAAGGAGATTCTGCGTCCAATTTTAAATCCGACATGATAAATAATTGATCCCAAAGCTTGTGTTGAAAATCAGGCACATCACGTAAATGTGGCTGCATATTTCCCATCACAGAAATAATCGCTTTCGCCAAGCGATTGCGTTCTTCTTTAGATTCTTGAGCCACGGCATGGTTGATCATTTTCTGTAAATGTCTTCCATATTCAGGGATGATTAAGTGTTCTCGTTCTGTATTATATTCTAGTTGATCTGTTAACGCTGTCATGTATGCGATCTTTGGTTTTTAAAATTTAAGTGTTTGCAAAATACAAAAAAATAATGTGAGTCTAAGGGTATTTTAAAAGATGCTTAAAAGTCCTATTTTTAGAGCGAAATAACCCCTTCTACTTGTCTTCCAACTTCTTTATATTTTTCTATAACGCTATCAGGGTTCTTCATAACCACATTGATAGAAATACTGGTGTAATTTCCTTTCTTAGAAGGAATGGTTTTAATAACCGCTCCCATATTATCAAAAATACATTCAACGGTATTGATTTTGACAGGATCTGTTTTAATGATGAATTTATATAAATACTCAGAGGGCCATCCAGAAGTATCCTGCAGCTTTTCTTTTAAATTGTTGTAAAATTCTTCTGGGTTTACAGATTTTTCCATTGTTTAATGCTAAGTGTACAAATATACATTATATCTGATTTTTTATTTCCCTTTTAAATCACGAATTTTACAGGAATTAAACAAAACGACTTGAATACTCAAAAAATTGCTCTTATTGGAGGGCCTGGCACTGGCAAAACAACCTTAATCAACGCACTTAAAACGAAAGGCTATAATTGTATGGAAGAAATTTCTAGACAAATTACCCTTGATGCGCAAGAAAAAGGCATTGAACAGTTGTTTTTGGAAGATCCCTTATTGTTTAGTGAGCATCTTTTATTAGGCCGTCAAAAACAATTTTTAAAAGCCGATACTCTTAATAAAGAAATTGTATTTTTTGATCGTGGACTTCCAGATGTCGTTGCCTATTTAGATTATTTGAAAAGTAGCTATCCAGATTCTTTTAAAACAATTTGCAGTCAACACAACTACAACAAAGTGTTCATTTTAAAACCTTGGAAAGCGATTTACCAACAAGACAACGAACGCTACGAAACGTTTGAACAAGCGTTGATCCTGCATGATTTTCTGGTTAAAACCTATACAGACTATGGGTATGCTATTATTGACACCCCTTTTGGAACGGTTGAGGAACGCATTGACTTTATATTAAATCATTTAAACGAAAGTGAATGAAGCATCCAATTGAAATATTGGAACACTATTGGAAATTTTCTGAGTTTAAACCACAACAAGAAGCAATTATTGAAGCGGTTTTAGCAAATGAAGATTGCATCGCACTTTTGCCAACAGGAGGTGGGAAATCGATTTGTTTTCAAATTCCAGCCTTGATCAAAGACGGCATTTGTATTGTGGTTTCTCCACTCATTGCATTGATGCAAGATCAAGTAAATAACCTAAAAGAAAAAGGCATCAAAGCAATGGCACTCACTAGCGGTTATACTTATGACGACATCGATCGGATGTTGGATAACTGCATTTATGGAAATTATAAATTTCTCTACCTCTCTCCGGAACGTCTTCAACAAGATTTAGTGCAAGAACGCATCAAGCAAATGAATGTCAATGTCATTGCGGTGGACGAGGCGCATTGCATCAGTCAGTGGGGACATGATTTTAGACCGGCCTATCGAGATATCAAAACGCTCAGAACACTTCATCCCTCTGTAAACGTGATTGGATTAACTGCCTCGGCAACTGCCAAGGTGGTAGAGGACATTAGCACACAATTGGACTGCATTGCACCACAAATTTTTAAGACCTCCTTTCAACGCCCGAATTTGGCGTATTTGACCTTGGACTGTGAAGATAAATATTTCAAAACGGTACAGATTTTAAAAAAATATGCGGGTACCTCCATCATATATGTACGCAACAGAAAAGCAACCCTTGAAATTTCAGGGTATTTGAATAAGATCGGAATTACAAGTGGGTACTATCACGGTGGATTAAGTCCGAAGGAAAAAGACACTCAATTTGAGCGTTGGACGGCGAATGAGAATCAAGTGATGGTTGCCACCAATGCCTTTGGAATGGGCATTGACAAAGCCAACGTACAAACTGTGATTCATCATAACTTACCCGAAAGCTTGGAAAGCTATTATCAAGAAGCTGGACGTGCAGGGCGCAATAATGAAAACGCCTATGCAGTCATCCTTCGGAATACATCCGATGAAAAAAACTCTAAAAGTCAATATATCAATGGCCTGCCTGATATTGCGTTTTTAAAAAATGTATATAAACGACTTTGTAATTATTTTCAAATTTCTTATGGAGAAGGCGTGGACACGGTTCATAATTTTAACTTTAAATTATTTTGCAGCACCTATAGCCTTCCTTCTATCCTGACGTATAATGCGCTTAAAATTTTAGACCGAACCAGTATCATATCATTAGAAGAACGGTTTAAAAACACGGCCTTCCTACAAATCATTATTGGAAATACTGCTTTGTTCAACTACATCGAAAAGCATCCAAAACAAGCCCTGATCATAAAAGTTGTCTTAAGAAGTCACGAAGGGGTGTTTGACCATTCTACAGAAATTTTCACGCAGACCATCGCGAAGAAAATAAACCTCTCAGAGGACGAAGTAATCTCGCATTTAACTGCTTTGAATAAGGCTGAAATTGTGCAGTTTGAATCCTCAAAAACAGATGCACAAATCACCTTTATTGAACCCCGAGAAGATGATAAAACAATTCATAGAATTTCTAAGATCGTCTCACAACAACAGGATTTAAAAAAAGCACAACTGCAATCGGTGTTTGATTATATCAAAAATGATGGCATTTGTAAAAGTCAAAAATTGCTGTCTTACTTTGAAGAAATAGACTCAAAACAATGTGGGATTTGTTCGAGTTGCTTAGAACGTTCAAAAAAAAGTGTAATTTCAGAAAGTGATTCAAAAACAATCTTAACTTTACTCAAAACAGACGCCCTCTCTTCTAGAAAACTAGAAGCTCTAAGCACTTTTAATAGCGAAAAATTAACCACTATACTCACCAACCTCTTAGAAAAAGAGTTGATTGAACTAACAGAACGAAACACATACAAACTGAAAACGTCATGAAAAAAGAAGATATTCGTATTGTATTTATGGGCACACCCGAATTTGCGGTGACTATATTAGACGGACTTTTACAACACCATTACACGATTGCAGGGGTCATCACTGCGCCCGATCGCCCAGCAGGTCGCGGTCAAAAAATTCATGAATCCGCCGTAAAGGTATTTTCTAAATCTAAAGGCTTGACGGTTTTACAACCCACCAATTTAAAAGACGACTCATTTTTGAGTGATTTAAAAGCTTTGAATGCCAACCTTCAAATTGTGGTGGCTTTCAGAATGCTGCCCAAAGCTGTGTGGCAGATGCCGGCTTTAGGAACCTTCAATTTACATGCGTCTCTACTCCCTGATTACCGAGGTGCTGCCCCTATAAATTGGGCAATTATCAACGGTGAAAAAGAAACGGGTGTGACCACTTTTTTTATTGATGAAAAAATTGATACGGGGGCCGTGATTTTACAATCCAAAATTGATATAAACCCCACAGAAAATGCAGGAGAATTGCATGACAAACTAATGCACTTAGGGAGTGATGTGGTGTTGGAAACGATCCAAACAATCGAAAAGGGCAGCCTAGAAACAACGATACAACCACTTAAAGAAACCAAAACAGCTTATAAACTGAATAAAGACAATTGTAAAGTTGATTGGAATTCGACATTAGACAGCATATACAATCAGGTGCGCGGACTCCATCCCTATCCTGCGGCTTGGGGACTTTTATCCAATGGCGAAGAACTTTTAAACATCAAATTGTATGAGGTTCTAAAACATTCTGAACCCCATGCGTTTGAAGCTGGACAGCTTATTATTTCAAAAAAAGACATTAAAGTCGCCGTAAAAGGAGGGTTTATTGAACTCATCAATTTTAAATTCCCCGGAAAACGACAAATGGATGCGGTATCCTTTTTAAATGGATTTACCTTTCATGAAAATGCACGAATGCTATAAAACCAACCACAAAACAATGAAAAAAAACGATCTTATAGAACACATGGCAGTACGTGCTGGAATTTCAAAAGCATCCGCTCAAAAAGCCTTAGAAGCTTTCATGGAGGCAACCGCTGAATCGCTTCAAAAGGGCAACAAAGTTTCATTGGCGGGATTTGGTACTTGGTCTGTTTATGAACGCTCGGCACGCATGGGGCGAAATCCTAAAACTAATGAACCCTTAGCGATTCCTACAAAAAATGTAATAAAATTTAAGGCGAGTTCTCAATTGACAAATTCCTTAAACTAAAACAACTTTCTATCTGTTTTTAGCCTTGTTTCATCATTATAGACCTCTTCTCTAAAAACATTAAATAAAGTTTTTTTAATATATTGATTGTATTTGAATTGTTGCGTTTAAAATAAAATTGCTATATTTAGTTGTTAATTAGAGCTAAAGATGTCAAATATCCATTTGAAAAAAGGTCATTTATTAATTGCAGAACCCTCTATTATTGGTGATCTGTCATTCAATAGGTCTATTATTATTATCGCAGACCATAATACCGAAGGCTCTATTGGATTTATTCTAAATAAGCCGCTGAGTTTCACGCTTCAAGACTTGATTCCTGAAATAGAAATTCCGTTCAAAGTTTACAATGGTGGCCCAGTTGAACAAGACAATCTTTATTACATCCATAAAATTCCAACGCTTATTCCGGACAGTATTGAAATTTCACAAGGATTGTACTGGGGTGGAAATTTTGAAAAAGTCACCGAATTGATTCAACAGAACAAATTAGATTCTAATGACATTCGATTTTTTCTTGGCTATTCGGGATGGGAAACCAATCAATTGACCTCTGAATTATTAGCACACACATGGATACTATCTGAAAACAAACACCCTAAAACAATTATTGAAAAGGTAAATACGAGTTTTTGGAAAGAGAAAATGCTGGAACTCGGTGGCGATTATAGCATCTGGTCCAATGCACCCGAAAACCCCTCGTATAACTAAGACAGTCTTACGGTCATGTTTAGCTTCGCTAAAATACTTTGACTCACTGCTGTGGTAAAATTCTTTTTTCTAAACGCTGTAATTGGCTGAATCCCTTGGATCACATTGGTCACAAACAACTCGTCTGCTTTTTGCAATTCAAATGGAGATATAGAGGCTTCAACACATTCAAAATCAGGAATTTTTTTGATAATTTCTAAAACTTGCTTTCGCATGATGCCTTTCAAACAGCCATCTTCTAAAGGCGGTGTTTTAATAACATTGTCTTTTACTAAAAATAGATTCCCATTGAGGGCTTCCACAATACTTTTATTGGTGTTCAGCAGTAAGCAATTATCATATTGATTCTCTTTTGCATACACACTCCCTAAAACATTCAATACCTTATTATTGGTTTTTAAAGTAGATAAAAGCCCTGGTGCGACATAAAAATCCTTGAACAACTCTACTCTATAATCCGAAGTGTTTAGCAAGTATAAATCCGCCTCTAACGATTCTGCCGTTATAAAATAGGAAACGTCGTTGGTATGAGGGGTGTAAAATCCACCTTGGTTTCTAAAAACCGTGAATTTAACTCTAAAAGAATTTGAATTTGAATTGTAATGCGTTAACAATTCTAGAATTTGAGATTCTAAAGATTCTGGGGTAAATGCCATCGGAATTTCCATTCTAAGAATTCGCATGGAGGCCATCAATCGAAAGTAATGATCTTCCCAAAACAGGATTTTTCCATTTAAGGTTTTAATCGTTTCAAAAAGGGCATCTCCATATGCCAATCCTCGATTGAATACCGAAAGTTTTGCTTGCTGCTCCGAAAGTAATTCGCCGTTACTATTTATCATAAAAAAAGTCCTGATTTAATCAGGACAAATATAGTTTAAAAATAAAAAAATGTCTAGGAAGAACCTAAGATTTGCTTCAAATCCGATATTTGGTTGTCCCAAAGCATCTTTGTTTCTTCTACTTCGTCGTCTTCGGCAAAATCGGTGACCATTAACGACACATCTTTTGTGATTCCATCAACTTGAATTCTGATTTCAAAATAAGACTGATCTTCATTGCCGTCGAGCCATTTGAATTTGGCACGCTCGCCATTTTTTTTCGTTAACAATTTGGCTTCCTCTTCTGAATCATCCCATATAAAGGTAAACAATTCACCTCTTGAGTTCACATTGTCTGCAAACCATTCTGACAATCCAGAAGGCGTTGAGATGTATTGATACAACAATTGAGGGGACGCTTGTATTGGGTATTCTAACTCGAATTTAATTTTATTACTCATTGGGTGATTTGAAATTTAAAAAAATCCAATATATACAATAATTGGTTAGTTCTGTTAGGAATTTTAATTTTTTTTAAAGGGGTATTTATTTGTGAGGCGATATATTGTTTTTATATTTGCAGCCATCTAAATTATGGCGAGGTAGCTCAGCTGGTTAGAGCGTCGGATTCATAACCCGGAGGTCGCGGGATCGTGCCCCGCTCTCGCTACTAGATAATCAAAGGACTTTCAAGAAATTGAGAGTCTTTTTTTTATGGCTAAAAACAAGTTTTCTTTTGTGCTGTTTATTCTGAAGTTTCACTGATGATCAGAGATTTCAGTAACAACAAAAACATCATCGATAAAGTGACCTATAGCCTAGTATTTTCGGGTGATTCGAAAATAATAAATTCCATCTGATTTTGGTTGTCTCAATTTAAAATCGACCATTTTGAATTGGTCTTTAGATAAATATGATTTTGCTTTAAAGTACGATGTTTCGAGTTGTCTTTTCTTTAAATAATCAATGGCTTTCTGTCTTTCTCTTACTTTCATCCCTAAAAATCATGCAAATCTTTTTTTCCCTTTTTCTTGGATTCTTCAATCAACTTTTGAGAGGCTGCTGGCAAGTCTTCTAGATCAATTTGATGTAATAACACAACTCCTTTGGAAGCGTAGTACTCCTCAATGAGATCTTCAAATGTTCAAAATACAGAACGGGATAAAGCGTTGCCTTCTTTTATGGTAATTGTGGTCATTTTTTTTATTATTTACAGTCCAAATATACGGAAAAGAGGTTTTTTGGGCAAATTTTTGTTTTACTGATGGTCGGAGATTTCAAAAACAAATAAAGTTTGTTCTTTTTTGATAGCAAAGGCACGGTATTTTTTAGAAATTCTAAACTGGTAAATACCTTTTGATTTCGGTTTCCGCAGTTTTAATTGAACCTTATAATATTGGTCATCACGAATATAATCACAAGCTTTTTTGTATTGCTTGGTTAATTGAAATTTTTGTAAATCTTTTCGAGCATTTTCATTATCGAACACGAGCATTATAATGCCGGTTTAAAAGTTGAGTTTGGCGATGAAATTTCTTTCTTGGCTTTTGCTGCTTTCTTGATAGTTTTTTCTGACAAAGGTATTTCTTCTTGAAAATGATCAACAGCCCATTCTAGAAAATCTTTGATTGTTCCAAACTCAGTTTTTGGTAATTTTTGTCCGTCTTTGATAGTAATTGTCGTCATTTTTTTTATTATTAACAGTTAAATATATGGAAAAGAGGGTTTTTGTGCAAATTTTTGTTTGGGTGGGGGAATATCTCTTGAAGTTTTACTGATGGTCGGATATTTCAGTGACCAAAAAACCGTTTTCTTTGTAAAAACCACGAGCACGATATTTATCGTTTATCCTAAATTGGTATTCTTTATTTTTGTTAGGTTGTAATAGTTTTAGCTTAACCATTCGAGTATGTCCTTGCTCAAAGTATTGTTTGGCTTTGAGATACGGTTTAATGAGTTCTCTCTTTTTTAAATAGGCAACTGCTGTGTCAGTTTCATAAACTTTCATCAGTCAGGTAGTTGAAAGCTGATAATGGTTTCTCTTTTAGATTTTCGGGTATGGTAGAAGATTCTTTAGTTTGCTTAAACTGAAGCGCCATAAAATTCAATATATTTCGCAGTTCTTCCCAATTGCTAAATGTTTTTTGGGGAAGATCTTTGCCGTTTTCAATCGTAATTGTGGTCATTTTTTTAATGTTTATAATCCAAATATAAGAAAAGGAGGTGTTTTTTGCAAAAATATTAAGAAACGATTTTCATAAGTTCCTCTAAAGCAACCAATTGCTGCTCCCCAGAATTCATGTCTTTTAACAAGTATTTATTCTGTTCTATTTCCGATTCTCCAACCATGACTGCATAAGGTATTTCGCGCTTGTTGCAATATATCATTTGCTTTTTTAGCTTCGCAGCATCCGGATATAATTCAGTGGCAATGGATTTTGATCTCAAGGCTGTAATCGCTTTTAAGCTGTACAAACTTTCTGAAGTTCCAAAATTGATAAAAAGTACTTTGGTGGATAGTGTTTTATCTGTTGGAAATAAGTTTAATTCTTCCAAGACCAAATAAATTCGGTCCAATCCAAAACTAATCCCTACCCCACTCACATCTTTGAGTCCAAATATACCCGTAAGGTCATCGTAACGACCACCGCCACCAATGGAACCCATTTGTACAGATTCTGGTGCAGCCACTTCAAAAATAGCACCTGTGTAGTAATTAAGACCCCGTGCTAGGGTAACATCCATTTGTAGTTTGGCAGTTTTAAGCCCTAATGCAGCCACAGAAGACGCAATAAACTCTAGTTCTTCTACGCCTTTTATGCCTTCCGTAGAAGTGCTTAAAATTGATTTTAAAGATTGTAATTGATCTGAGAAATCACCTGTCAAATTAAAAAGAGGTTCGAGTTTAGAAATGCCTTCAGAAGTGATGCCTTTTTTAAGCATTTCTTCTTTAACTTTTTCCGCTCCTATTTTATCAAGCTTATCCAAAGCGACCGTAAAATCGATGAGCTTGTCTTGAGCACCAATCAATTCGGCGATGCCTGCTAATATTTTTCTGTTGTTTATTTTTATGGTAACGCCCTTTAGGTTTAAATCTGAAAAAACGGCGTCATACAGTTGAATGAATTCAATTTCTTGCCATAAGGATTTGGAGCCGACCACATCCGCATCACACTGATAAAATTCTTGAAACCGTCCTTTTTGAGGACGATCGGCCCGCCAAACGGGTTGAATTTGATAGCGTTTGAATGGGAATACAATATCGTTTTGGTATTGTGCTACATAACGTGCAAAAGGCACAGTCAGATCGTAGCGCAAAGCTTTCTCTGTGAGTGAATTTGAAAAGCGTGCTAAGTTGCCATCTTCAAGGGCTTGCAAATCTGCTTTTTTGACTTTATCGCCAGAGTTTAAAATCTTAAAAATGAGGCGATCTCCTTCTTCTCCATATTTCCCCAATAAGGTTTCCGCCAATTCAAAACTCGGTGTTTCAATGGGCTGGAATCCAAATTTTTTAAAATTTGATTTTATGGTACTAAAAATGTAGTCGCGATTTGCCAACTGCTTTGGAGAAAAATCTCGCGTTCCTTTAGATATGCGTGGTTTAGATACCATGGTTTTGCTTTAATTAACAAATATCTCTCTTTTTATGAACCTATCCAATTAGATCTTCTAAATACTTATAAAGATCGCCTTTTGTGATGTTAGACCCTTGCACGATAAGTTCAAATATTTTTGTGTTTTTATCGGCTTCAAGCGTTTTATCGGCATTGAACAATTCGACCTCGTCTGACATCAAATTTTCTCTTAACCACCCAAACCCTTCTTTGGTGGTCAAATCAATGTCCTCTTTTTTTATTTTGAGTCCAATCAATCGCAACTGCGATGCATCCACTTTAAACAGATACATGTGCTGCGGCGCTATATTTTCTAGATACTCCACTTTTGACAACACGCCTTCCCAAACCAAGTCGCTAAAAATATCCAATTCCTCTTCTGCCACTTCGGGCTTCTGTTCCTTGATCTCTTTCCATTCATCTGCCGTGATGGATTGCGTTGCTAAAAAATTAATAAACTCTTGGTTTAATTCCTCCAACTGTTCTTTGGTAAGTCTTGTGTATTTCATCCTTGATTATAGTTAAAAAAAATGTGTCCTATTTGCAGTGTGCAAATTTATAAAATAAGATTGAATTAATGCTAGAAGATAGACCGTAATCCAAATTGCAAAAATTCAAGTTTTAAGTGAACCATGCGACTGTAAATTAATAAAATTGATTTATTTACAGCTGTTTACATAAATTAATGGATACTTTTTTTTAAAGTTTATAAACTATTTCATAAGTTTGATAGATTTTAGACCCCAAATCTAAATCTTCATAAGCAGCTTGACCCGTTGTAAGCGATTGTTTTATTTGAATTATAGATGCGGGGGCAAGCAAGATGCTTGTACATTTGATTTTGGATAAAGAAACCAAAAGTTCCTATTATCCGGAAATAGAGACGTATAAACAGGAGGTTTGTTCTCCATATAACTAGTTGTGTTTCATACCGAAAAAAGCCAGCCGCACATTAAGCACATTTGGTTTTTGCCTACACAAAAGCCAACACATAAAAACCAAAAGAGCTTAATCTTCCCCACGCTAACAGAATTCTAATAATTGGCAGTAAATTAATTTTGTTGCCGATTTATAGTTTTGTACATTTGCTGAGTTAAAAAGAAATACTATCGCTAAAGACAAGTTACATATTGAAAAATTAACAATGTTTTTCAAAAATCGAAAAAGCTTTGAAACAACTGACATTGCTAATTTCTTTAAAGGGTTTGAACCCAATATTAGTCAAACGACTATCAATTGGCGAGTATTTACTTTGATAAAACAAGGTGTTCTTAAACGAATTGGAAAAGGAATATTTACTCTTGGAGCAATGAATTATTTTATTCCTGAGATTTCTTCAAAAGAAAAAATTCTAAGTAAAAAAATAAAAAAACATTTTCCATATTTAGAATCTTGCATCTGGAATTCTTCTATTCTTAATGAATTTACCCTGCATCAAGCCAATCAATTCTATTTATTAATTGAAGTTGAGAAAGAAGCAACACAAGCCATATTTCTTTATTTAAAAGAAAACAAATACTCAGTCTTTTTAGAACCTTCAAAAGATGTTTTTGAAAAATACATAACAGAGAACAATAATTTAATAATTGTTAAAACACTAATAACTGAAGCTCCTACACAAAACATAGATGGAATAAACACTTCTTCTTTAGAAAAAATATTAGTAGATGTTTTTTGTGATGAAATCATCTTTTCGGCATATCAAGGTAATGAAATGAGAACTATTTATAATGAAGCTTTTTCAAAATACTCAATCAATAAAAGTAAGTTGTTACGTTATGCCAACAGGAGAGGAAAAAAAGAAGAACTTAAAACATATATTAATTCTAATTTACGGCAACAAAATTAATTTACTGCCAATTTATAGTTTATGATAAATCAAAAAGAAATATCAATAGAATGGATTAATCAGGTTTCAAAAGCAAATAAAAATGCTGATAAAATTCTTGTCGAAAAGGTTATTCGAGCATTGATTCTATTAGAAGGTCTTGTGAAACAAAAATTGGACTTTGTATTCAAAGGAGGAACTGCTTTAATGTTACATTTCAATTCTACTAAAAGACTTTCTATTGACATTGATATTATTTTGCCTAAAGAGGATATTGGGCTAAACGACATATTAGATTCTTTGGCAACCGAGCAAGGTTTTTTACGAAAAGAATTACAACACCGAAACACAAATTCAAAAATCACAAAAGCACATTTTAAATTCTACTACACTCCATTTCATAAATCAAACAAAACAGAAGATTATATTTTACTTGATATATTATTTGAAAAGGCGGATTACAAAAAAATAATCCAACTGCCTATAGAATCTAATTTTGTACCGATTATTAACAAACCATTACTTGTAAACCTTCCCTGTTTGGAAGATATTTTGGGAGACAAGCTCACTGCCTTTGCTCCCAATACCACAGGAATACCATACTTTAAAAGTGAAAACAGTATGAGTATGGAAATCATAAAGCAATTATATGATGTAGGGAATTTATTTGATAAAGTAATTGACTTAAATATTATAAAAAACACATTTTACCAATTTGCAAAAACTGAATTGTCATACAGAAATATTAATGATTGTAATGAACAAGATGTAATTGAAGATATTTACCAAACTTCCCTTTGTATTGCAAGTAGAGGAATAGATGGAATAGGGAATTTCGAAGAATTACAGTTGGGAATACAAAGAATACGAGCTTATATTTTTTCTGAAAGTTATCATATTGAAAAAGCAATTACTCAAGCATCTAAAACAGCTTATCTCATCACATTAATAAAATATGAGAAAACAGAAATTGAAAAGTATGACACCCAAATACAAATGAAAGAATGGCAAATAAACGAACCAATGAACAACAAACTAAACAAACTTAAAAAATCTAATCCTGAAGCATTTTTTTATTGGTTCAAGATTTACGAAATAAAAACAGCATAAATGGCAAAGAATAAATACGATAATTATAGTAAAGAACAACTCATTGCCAAATTACAGCAATTAGAGAAAAAACGGTACGGTTTAGTTTGGGAAGACAAACCTGAAGAAATTGCTGAGCAATGCGAAAGAGAATTACCAGTGTTGGTTGAAGATAAAAGTAAAGAAATAATAAGCGATCCCCGCTACCGCACGAATCCTTTCGTGAGGTGGTAACAAAGAACTGAGCTAAAAAAGACACTTTTACAAAACTAGTTTTAGTTTAAAACTTAGTTTGTATTTACTAAATTAGGTGCTTATACAACATAACAAATCACTACACAATGCAAAAAAAATGCGCCCTAATTAGGACGCATTTATATAAAATAAGATTGAATTAATGCTAGAAGATAGACCGTAATCCAAATTGCAAAAATTCAAGTTTTAAGTGAACCATGCGACTGTAAATTAATAAAATTGATTTATTTACAGCTGTTTACATAAATTAATGGATACTTTTTTTTAAAGTTTATAAACTATTTCATAAGTTTGATAGATTTTAGACCCCAAATCTAAATCTTCATAAGCAGCTTGACCCGTTGTAAGCGATTGTTTTATTTGAATTATAGATGCGGGGGCAAGCAAGATGCTTGTACTAAAATCAGTTACGAATAATAACAACTAAAACATTGTGTTATCCCGGAATATATAACCGTTAACACACCCTTTTGTTGACATATAACGAGTTAGCAACAAGCAAAGAGCATCTTATGAAAAAAATAATATTGATATTCATTATCTTTTGTAGCTGTCAAAGTGATAAAATTAGTTTAAAAGACATCAATGTAGTTGACGAAATCGCATATTTCAAGTATGATATGAGTCTTGTAAATGGGCTGGTTGTTGATTATTTTGATAATGGCAAATTAAAGTACGAATGTAATTTTATAAATGGTAAGAGAGATGGTATATTTAGAAAATGGCATTCACCAGAAATTATATTTTTAGAGAGAGAATACAAAAAAGGAATTCAAACGGGAATTTCAAAATCTTGGTATTCAAATGGTCAATTATTCTTTGAAGTAAATTATAAAGATGGCAAAAAAAATGGAAATTGGAAAAGTTGGTATGAAAATGGTCAAGTTTGGGATATTGGTGAATACAAAAATGGAAGAGAGACTGGTGTCTGGAAAGTTTGGGACAACAATGGAAAATTTATGTATGAAGAAAGAAAATAATTAACATATGGAATCTTTTATAATTGCTCATCCAAATTTTACAATTGGTGAATATAATAAACGAATAAAGTCTAAATCAAATGAGGACAAAAAAATCATCGCAGAATCATTAAAGCTTAGACTTATTCAAAGATATATTACACCTGGAGAGAATAAGTTGAATAAGAGTGGTTTCAACATAATGGCAAGTTGTTGTCTTCTAATTGAGACTTATGAATCTTTTTATAGAGGTTGGTCTAAATCACCTTCTTCACCATTAGCATTTTGTGGTTTTTTCAATCGTTCTAATTTATTTAAAGATTTCACAGGAAATGATATTCCATTTCAATTTTATAAGCATATTAGATGTGGTATTTTACATCAAGGAGAAACAACTGGTGGATGGAGAATAAGAAGAGATTTAAAAGTAAAATTGGATTACGAAAAAAAGATAATTGATGCAAATAATTTTAGAGATGATTTAAAAAAGGAAATAGAAAGATATTTCGACAATATGAAAGATAAAGATTGGTCGTCTATTGAGTGGACAAAACTCAAAACAAAAATGAATTCAATTATAAAGAATTGTAAGTAATGCCAGTTGCTAACAACGTATATAGCTCATATCTAGTTAGTTGACTAAACAAAGTTAAGGTATATTTGCTAGTCCGCCAAATTTTTTAATTTGGCTTATTGAGAAAAAAGATAATAAGAAAAATTAAAAAATTCGGCTCGTGCTTAATCCGAAAATAATTTCATAATTTGCACGCTACGAGCCATATACAAAACCGTTGGCAAACATTAAAAAAAATAAGATGAAAAAAAACAAATTATTCTTATTCTTAATTACATTAGTTATTACCATAAGTTGTTCAAATAATTCTGATGAAAACATAGATTCTCCATCAAATATATTATGTGATAATGAAGGAATAGTTATTGCTGAAGAAGATTTCTATTCGTTTAATAGTGAAGAACAATTAGCAGATTTTCAGACTCTTGGATATACACATATAAATGGAACTTTAAGAGTTTCAAATGTTAGTGACTTATCTTCTCTTGCTTGTTTAAAATCTATAGACCATTTAATAATTACAAATGCAAATATTGCTAATTTAAATGGCTTACAAAACTTAGAAAATGTTGAACGGTTGATAGTAACAAATTGTGACAATCTTGTTAATTTTGAAGGCATAGGGAATGTCAGCAAACTTGATGAATTAAATATTAGACATAATGAAAGCCTAATTAATTTTGAAGGGTTTGAATCTTTAACAACCATATCGTATTTAAATATTCAATTTAATGATAATTTGAAAAATCTTAATGGGCTTAATAATTTAACCACAACTTTTGAAAGTGACATTATTGATACAGATACAACGGAAATTAATTCAGAAATACACATTTCTAATAATTTAGAATTACTATCAATAGAAAGCATAAATAATATCAATAATAAAATTGATAGGCTTATTTTACATCAATGTCACTCTCTAATAAATTTAGGTAATTTTAATATGCTTACTGAATTTGGATATCTAAGTATTACTTTTTGTAATTCCCTTATAACTATAAATGGTTTTGAAAATGTAGTTGACATGACAGGTCTAGATTTAGGTGAAAATAATTCATTAGAATCGTTTAATTTCCCTTCACTTGAAAGGATAGGTATAGTTAACATTAATCACAATCTGGTTTTAAATAGTTTAGAAGGTTTTTCCAATTTAGCAGAGATTTATGGAAGTAATGGAGATTTTTGCTTTCAAATGGATCATAATCCATCTTTAACAACATTAAATGGATTAGAGAGTTTAGCATATACATCTAAAATAGTTTCTATAAATCCATTTACTGAAAATGATTTAGAAAATACTTGCGCATTAACACTTCTAGTTGATAATTATTTAAGTGTCGCTGGAACAAATCATCTAGATAATCATATAAGTGTTTATTCTCAATGTGGTGGTTATGATTTTTTATTATACAATTTTGATGATATATGTGACTGCAATTAAAAACGTTTGCCAACACCGTATATAGCTCATAGCTAATCAGTTGCTTAATCAAAGTTAAGGCATATCTGGAAAGTCCCCGCTACCGCACGAATCCTTTCGTGTGGTGGTAACAAAGAACTGAGCTAAAAAAGACACTTTTACAAAACTAGTTTTAGTTTAAAACTTAGTTTGTATTTACTAAATTAGGTGCTTATACAACATAACAAATCACTACACTATGCAAAAAAAATGCGCCCTAATTAGGACGCATTTATATAAAATAAGATTGAATTAATACTAGAAGATATAGCGCAATCCAAATTGCATTTGCCATCTTGACGCTAAACTAGAATCGTATCCAAACGTTTCTGTTTGGTTCGGATTGAATGTATAAGTTGGTACCAAAGTTGCTGGATCAACACTCACTCCTACTGGAGACGTGTTGTTTGGCTGTTGTACTAAGCCCCATTCTGATCTAATTAAGTTTCCAAAGTTTAAAACATCGACACTGAACTGGATGGTGTTGGTTTTGTTTTCAGAAATTTTGATTTTATAATCTTGTAAAAATTTCACATCCCAACGGCCTCTCCATGGTGCTTGTGCGCCGTAACGCTCTGCATATTGCCCTCTACGACCACTTAAATAATCGTCTTGTGCGATGTAATTGTCAAAAGCTGCTGCTTGTCCAGGATCTCCCGTAGGGTCAAACTGCATTTGCTGAATCTCTGCAGATGTTGGCACATATAAAAGGTCATTATTTTGAAACGATGTATCGCCGTTAATGTTTCCTGCATAGGTATAGCTAAAACGACCTCCACGAGAATATTCAAAGAAAGTAGAAAGCGTAGTTCCCCATTTTTTGTTGGTTCCGTAGTTCCATTTTTTACTTACAACTCCAATGACACGGTGCGTATCTCCATATCTAGAGTACGATAATTCATCTGAATTTACATCCCCAACAACGGGGTTGAAATCAAATGCATCTCCTGTAATTTCAGCTTCAATGGAGTTGACATCTTTTGAATCTAAATAGCTATAAGCTAACATGGTATATAAACCATTGTCAAACGTTTTTTGTGCTTTGAATGATGCATTCCAAATACGTCCTTTATCAGAATTTGTAAATACATAAGCGTTGTTAATTTTGTCAGCGTCTGTGTAATAAGGTCTGTTATCCACACCTGCTAAAGTCCCTGATGGCGTTGTAAGTCCCCAGTTTTGTACTTGTGCACCGTTCATATCTTTTGTGTAAGATACATCTGCTGTAAGAATCAAACCATTGTCATATTTGTGATCCAATCCTAAATTCGTTCTCCAAACTTGTGGGAACTTATAATCAGGATCTACCATTTGGTAGAAATATGAATTAGGGTTTCCGATTTGGTTTCCTAACCATACAAAAGGAAAACGTCCTGTAAATAAACCAGACCCTCCTCTTAATTGGATCGTACTATCTCCTTTTACATCATAGTTAAATCCAACACGTGGAGAGACTAACCAATCGTTTGATGGCATTTGTGTGCTGTCCAATAATTGAACTTCTCCTGTATTAGGATTTACATAAGGAATTTCTGGTTGGTAAAAAGAGACATCAATCACTTCCTGTGCTTTTTGAGCAGAATCAAAAAACAAAGGCTTATCAAAACGCAAGCCGTAAGTTAATTTGAAGTTGTCATTTACATCCCATTCATCTTGAAGGTAAAATGCCAATTGTCCAACATTTGTTTCAGCTAAAGCCCATGAATCAGCATTTTTAACAGTTTGTGCATTTGCTAAAGCTTCAGATAACAATCCGTTTGTAGAAGCTGCTAAGAAATCTCCCATAGATCCAAAAGCACCAAAAGCACCTACATATCCATCATCATTTCCATAGCCATAAGCTCCTAAGTTAAATGAGTTGTCAAATTCAAATTTCTCAAAAGAGAACCCAACTGTATAGGTATGGTTTGCTTTAGAAATCGTCATATTATTAGAAAACTGAAACACTTTTTGATTCAATACGTTGTTGACTGAAAATGGCTCATGACCGGCAATAATGTAATTTTGTCCAGCACCATTTTGAATTGTAATTGCAGGCGCTGCAGAAGACATTGGGTTTCTGAAATCATCAAAATTTGTATAACCAACTTGAAGTTTGTTAGAGACTTCATCTGATAATCTAGAATTCAATTCCAATTGAACGGATTGCAATTTATTGTTAATCTGGTATCCTGAGTTTTGAAACTGAAGCGTTGTCGCGCTCGGCCCTCTTACTCCAAGTGCAGATGGATGTGCAGGTTTTTCTTGTGAAGCATCTAACCAGTTGTATATAACGGCTAATTGGTTGTTGTCATTCACATTCCAGTCTAGTTTGAAAATACCTTTACTAGATGCAGATTCGTGCGTAAAGCCTTGGTAAGTACCTGTATCATATCCTAAATTCGCTAAAGCACTTTGTACAGCTATCAAGTCAGATTCTAAAACAACAGATTCGTTGACCGCTCCAGATCCAGTGTTTGGTAACCATGCCTGTCCTAAATCTGATCGTTCATCTTGCTCGTAATTGGCAAAGAAAAATAATTTGTTTTTCACAATCGGCCCACCAATACTAAACCCAGTTTGCTGTTGCGTAAGACTTGGAACAAAAATTTCCTGTCCTTTGATCTTAGAACCCGTCATGTCTTCATTTCTATAGAAACCATAAACAGTTCCTTTAAATTCATTCGATCCACTCTTCGTCACTGCATTCACCGCTGCTCCTGTAAATCCAGATTGCGTTACATCGTAAGGCGCAGTCGATACTTGTATTTGATCGATGGCATCTAAAGATACCGGCTGTGAATTTGTTTGCCCTCCAGGAGTTGCTGCATCCAATCCAAAAGGATTGTTGAAAATAGCTCCATCTAAAGAGAAGTTATTAAACTGGTCGTTACGTCCTCCAAAAGAACCGTTACTTGCTGTTGGCTCTAAACGTGTAAAGTCAGAAGCAGATCTAGAAATTGTAGGAAGTGTTGTCAATTCTCTACGGCCTACATTGGTTTCAGCACCTGTACGGTCGCTTCCAAAAACACCTTTAGAAGTGTTTGCAGTAATCACCACTGCATCCAATTGTCCAGCATCAAGTGTTAATGCTAATGTTAAATTCTCTGTTTTCCCTAAGGTCAAGAATACATCTGTAAACGATTGGTCTTTGTAGCCTACATAACTAACCGTAATTGTGTAAGGTCCGCCAACTCTAAGGTTGACAAGGTTAAATCGCCCGTCAATGTTGGTGGCGGCTCCGTAAGTTGTCCCTGTTGGCGTGTGCACTGCAACAACGTTTGCTCCTGGTAAGCCAGCATTGGTTTCATCGGAGATTAACCCCTTAATACTTGAAGTTGTCACCTGAGAGAAGCACAGTGTACAAGTAAAAATGAATATTAAAAGTGTAGAAATTTGTTTCATTTTATTAAAGTTTGTTTATGATTAAGCTGCTAAATTACAACAAAAAAAGCCTACACTTACGTGTAGGCTTTAAATAAAAATTCAATTTATTAACGTTTTATTAACAATATATAATTGTTATTTAGCTGCAATAATTTCAAAAGGAAAATCAACTGCTACATCTCTGTGAAGACGAATGATCGCATTGTATTTACCAAGACGTTTTACATTACCACCGGTAACATTGATAAATTTTTTGTCAATTGAATGGCCTGCTTTTTCAATAGCTGCTGCTAAATCAATATTGTTAACAGATCCAAATAATTTATCTCCACTACCAACTTTCGCTGCTATTTTGATTTCTAAAGCTTTTAAAGCTTCAGCAATTGCTTCGGCTTCATCTACTATTTTCTTTTCTTTGAATGCGCGTTGTTTTAAGTTTTCTGCTAATACTTTTCTAGCAGATACCGTAGCAAGAATGGCTTTACCACCCGGAATTAAAGAATTTCTACCATAACCGTTTTTCACTGTTACAACATCGTCTTTAAACCCCAATCCTTCTACGTCATGTTTTAATATAAGTTCCATAGTTATAATAGTTTTATTTCATTAAATCGGCTACATAAGGCATCAAGGCTAAATGTCTTGCTCTTTTGACAGCAACAGACACTTTTCTTTGAAACTTTAAAGAGGTTCCAGTTAAACGTCTTGGTAATAACTTACCTTGTTCGTTTACAAATTTTATTAAAAAATCTGGATCTTTATAATCGATATACTTGATACCTGATTTTTTGAAACGACAGTATTTTTTAGCTTTGTTGGTGTCAATATTTAAAGGCGTTAAATATCTGATTTCACCATCTTTTTTTCCTTTGGCTTGTTGTTCTATAGACATAATTACGCTTTTTCTTTAAGTTTAACTCTTCTTCTTTCAGCCCATGAGATTGCATGTTTATCTAAACTAACAGTTAGATAACGCATAAAACGCTCGTCACGTCTAAATTCTACTTCTAAAGGGCCAATAGCCTCTCCAGGTGCTGTAAATTCAAATAAGTGGTAAAAGCCACTTTTTTTGTTTTGGATTGGATACGCTAATTTCTTTAGCCCCCAATCTTCTTTCGATACCATCTTTGCTCCTTTAGAAACGAGTAAGTCCTCGTATTTCTTTACTGTTTCCTTTATCTGTGTGTCAGATAAAACGGGATTCAAGATGAAAACAGTTTCGTAATGATTCATAAATTTTATTATTATTTGATTTTTAATGGCTGCAAAAGTAAGTATTAATTGTTGTCTGAACAACATTATATAACATTATTTAAACGAAATTAATTTTACTCGTTAATCGGTGTTTTAAGAGTTTAATCGATTTATTTTTTGTATAATTGTAATTGATAACGACTGATAACACAACCCCGATGACTTTAAACTGTATAATTGTTGACGATAATTCTACACAACGATTAGCCACATTAAGACTAATTAACAACCACCCTTCTCTTAATTTGATGGGGAAATTCACATCTGTAGTTGAAGCTAAAAAATTCCTTCTCACAACCCCTATAGACCTTATTATAATGGAGGTCAACCTTTCTGTTTCTGATGGATTTGATCTCTTAGACAGTTACATCGACACTCCCGAACTCAAGACTCCTTACGTTATCATAATAAGTGAAGATGCATCTCATGCCTTTAAAGCATTCGAATACAATGCAATCGATTACTTAGCAAAACCAGCCTCTAAAAAACGTTTTAACGAAGCCATTGCTAAAACTGTATTGCAAGCAAAAATGAAAGAAAATTTCCAAGATTATGATGGAGAGCATATTTTTGTAAAGAGCAATCTTAAAAAACGTAAAATATACATCAACGAGATCAAATGGATTGAAGCTCTCGGTGACTACGTGAAATTAATAACTAATAACAAAAGCTTCGTTATTCTTTCGACCATGAAAGCCTTTGAAAACGAACTCCCAAAAGGACTGTTCTTAAGAATCCATAAATCCTATATTGTCAATTTGAAAAAAGTGGAACGTTACGATAGCAGACATGTAGAGATTGAAAAAATGAAACTTCCCTTAAGCAGAACTCGAAAGGCACAATTGACACAAGCTTTGGATGTGATTGTGGATTAGTAATTATCTACATTAATAAGCAAGCGAACCGCTCTGAAATCTCTCGTACTAGAAAAACTCATTTTAATTTTCTGAAGCACTGACTTCGTTTTTACCAGCGATTGATTTTGAGGTATTTTAAGTAAAATGTTTTTATGATATTGATTCCGTATTCTTGAAACTACAGGGAATTCAGGTCCTAAGACATTGTCTTTAAACACATGCCTTAAACTGATTGCCAACCATTCAGCACCCTCGTTTACTTTATTATAGTCCTTATGTTTAAGAGTCAATTTAATGATGCGGCAATAAGGAGGATACTTATAAATACGACGGTCTTCTAGCTGCTCTACAAACATGGAATCATAATCGTTTATAGATACTTGTTGCAAGATGGTATGATGCGGATTGTAGGTTTGAATGATCACTTTGCCCCTTTCATCGGTTCTGCCTGCACGCCCTGCAACTTGTTGCAACAGCTGAAAACTCCGTTCATGCGCTCTAAAATCAGGAAAATTAATCAATTGATCGGCATTCAAAACACCTACTAATTTTACGTGTCTAAAATCAAGCCCTTTGGTAACCATTTGCGTTCCCACTAAAATATCAACCTCTTTGTTCTCAAAGCTGGCTATAATGCGATCGTAACTGTATTTTCCTCGGGTGGTATCCAAATCCATCCGAGCCACTTTAGCCTCTGGAAATAACACCTCTATTTCTTCTTGAATTTGTTCCGTCCCAAAGCCTTTACTGTCAATTTCAACCCCTCCACAGGCGCCACAAAATTGTTGCATTGCCATGGTATGGCTGCAATAATGGCATCGGAGTTGATTTCTATATTGATGAAAGGTCAAACTCACATCACAATTTGGACATTCTGGGGTGTGTCCGCAAGTATTACAGGATACTACGGGAGAATATCCACGCCTGTTTTGAAACAAAATGACTTGAGATTCCGCCTCTAAAGTCTCTTTTATCTCTGCAATCAATCGGTCACTAAAATGACCTTTCATGCGTTTTCGCTTGTATTTATCTGTCAAATCTACCAGTTCAATTTCTGGCATTAAGACATTGTTAAAACGTTTAGTGATCGCTACGTACCCAAATTTATGTTCTTTGGTGGCATTGTAAAAACTTTCAAGACTCGGCGTGGCGGATCCCAAAAGTGTTTTTGCCTTAAATAGAGCCGCTAACACAATCGCTGTGTCTCTTGCATGGTAACGTGGCGAAGGATCAAATTGCTTATAGGATTGCTCGTGTTCTTCATCGACAATGACGAGTCCTAAATTACTAAAGGGAAGAAAAACAGAGGAGCGTGCACCAATGACAACACGTGCATTCTCGGACTGATTTAAGACATGATTCCAAACTTCAACACGTTCATTTTGTGAATAGCGCGAGTGATAAACCGCAATTTGATTCCCAAAGTATTTTTGCAAACGCTGCACCAACTGCGACGTCAATGCAATTTCAGGCACTAAATAGAGAGCCTGCTTTCCTTCGGCTAAAATCGATTCTATCATTTTGACATAAATCTCGGTTTTCCCCGAAGACGTTACCCCATGAAGTAATACAATATTTTGTGTTTCAAAAAGACCATCAATTTCTTCTAAAGCGGTTTCTTGATAGGTATTTAGTTCTGTTGAAGCACCATCCTCTGAATCTTGAAACTGAATGCGATCGGTTTGGTAATGATACTCTTCAAAAACGCCTTTATCTATTAATGTTTTAATTTGAGTAGAAGTCGCTTTGCTTTTGGTCTTAAGATCCGCTACTTTGATTTGTTTGGTAGCGTTCGCTAAATTAAAATAACTTAAAACAATCTCCCGTTGTTTGGACGCACTTTTCAGCATCTCCACAAGTTCTTGCAAGGCGTTTTCATGCTGATAATTGGGATGTAAACGTACGCAACGAATTAATTTAGGCTTGTATTTTTCAGATAATTCCTGTTCTAAAGCAATCACTTTTTGATCGAGAAGACGTTTTAAAACTGGGAACGAATTTTTTCTGTCAATAATCGCATTGATTTCATCGACCTTTAAACTGGATTGTTGTTGCAGTGCTTCACACACCAAATACTCATCGTCCTTTAAGCTGTTTACTTCAAACTCTGTGGATGGGTTTAATGAGATAATCGTTTCACTTTCCAACAAAAAAGCATTGGGCATTGCGGCACGCATGATTTCTCCCATGCTACACAAATAATAACTTGACATCCACTCCCACAATTTAAATTGAAACTGGTTGACCACAGGACTTTCATCTAATATACTGTGAATCGATTTCGCTTCATAAGCTGTAGGTGCATTGTGATGTATGTTATAGACGATGCCTGTATAGACTTTGTTTTTTCCAAAAGGGACCGCAACTCTGACCCCTCTTTTAATAAAGTCTGCTTCCGCTTTGGTGATGGCGTAGGTGAAATTCCGCTCTAAGGAAAGCGGTAAAATAACATCGATAAAAAAGACTTCTATGGCGTGCATTTTTTCTTTAGAAGTTGAAGAGACGAATTCAATTCATGACCTAGAAGGATAATGTTTGCATTCAACCAAAAGTAGAATAGGAGAATTAATAAACCCCCAATGGAACCATATAATTCATTATAGGTAGAGAAATTATTAATATAAAGACCAAATAAATAAGAGCTCACAAGTATTAAAAAGGTGGTAAACAGGGCTCCTACAGAAAAGAAACTAGACAACTTTCCGTCTTTAGTTCCGAAGTAATATAAGCTGGCCATACTGAGATAAATCATAATTACAAAAAAGAAATACTTTGCTTTTGTAATCCAAAAAAGCTCGTTGCTCGCATCGCCAGAACCGAACCTTTCGACTATGGGATGAATTAAATAAATTTGAGCATATCCAAATCCAATAACCGTCAGGATTAAAAGAATGACAAGAATGATGGCAACTCCAAAAGCATAAAAATATTGTTTAATAAAATTGCGATTGAGTTGTTGGTGGTAGGAATTTTCGAATCCTGAAAACACGGCATTTACGCCGTTAGCCATCAAAAACATAGAGACAAGAAAGACGGTTGAAAGCAAACCTCCTGTACTCCTATCATTGATGTTTTCAAAAATATTTTGATTGAAAAAATCGGATGTTTGAGGCGGTAAAATAGAATCTAAAAACTCTAAAAAATCCACTTTAAAATTATCAAAAGGAATGTAGGGTATCAGAATAATAATGAACAACAAAAAAGGAAATATGGCTGTAAAAAAACTAAATGCAATGGCACTCGCGCGTGTTGTAAGTGCTCCTTTAAAAATACCAATCACATACATTTCTAACAAATCATAGAAAGAAAAACCTTGAGATCCAGGAAGCTGAATTCGCTTTAGGAGTTTTGCGATCCAATTTAGAATTGGAATTTTATCTAGTTTATCTTCTGTAGTTTTACTCATTAAATTGCTTTGAGGCTTAAATCCATATTTGAAACAGAGTGGGTCAAAGAACCACAGGAAATGTAATTCACGCCACATTCTGCATAAAACCGAAGGGTGACTTCATCAATGCCTCCTGAGGATTCCGTCTGGCATTTGTCTCCAATCAGTTTGATTGCTTTTTGTGTATCGGTATAATTGAAGTTGTCAATTAAAATTCGATGAACGCCTTTATTCTCTAAAATCTCTTCGATTTCTTCTAAATCACGGGCTTCCACCACAATTTGAAGGTCCAATTGGTGTTTCTTTAAATACTCTTTGGTTGTTGAAATTGCTTTGGTAATTCCGCCTGCAAAATCAATATGGTTGTCTTTCAGCATAATCATGTCATACAATGCAAACCGATGGTTGACACCTCCACCAATGGCGACAGCCCATTTTTCTAAGGCTCTAAATCCTGGAGTTGTTTTACGTGTATCTAAAATTTTGGTGTTGGTTCCTTTTAGAATTTCAACATAGGAATGTGTTTTTGTAGCTACCGCACTCATGCGCTGCATTGCATTGAGAACAATACGTTCGGCTTTGAGGATGGATTGTTTAGATCCTTCCACATAAAAAGCGATATCCCCAAACTTAACTTGTTCCCCATCGTTGATAAGCGTTTCTATACGCAGGTTCGGATCGACATACTGAAAGACTTGCTTGGCAAAATTGACGCCCGCAATCACGCCATTATCTTTTATTAAAAGCTTTGCTTTGCCAACAGCATCCGAAGGAATACATGCTAGAGAACTGTAATCTCCATCCCCTACATCTTCTCGGACTGCATTGGCTATTATTAATTGTACTTCGTTTTTAAATTGTTCGTTGGTGATCATGTTTGTAACTTTGAAGCTAAAATATGAATTGTAACGCAAATACATTCATAATTCTAAAACCTTATTTAAAAAAAAATTAACTTTGGGACATGCAAATTAAACTCATTGCCATAGGGAAAACAGATTTAACTGAACTGAACCACCTTATTTCCGTCTATCAAAACCGATTGTCGCATTATGTGCGATTTTCGTTTGAAATTATTCCAGACCTGAAAAACAGTAAAAATTTATCTAAAAAACTTCAAAAAGAAGAAGAGGGTAAATTAATTCTCAGCAAAATTTATGCCACAGACCGATTGATATTATTGGATGAGAATGGCAAAGAAATGAACTCTGTTGGATTTTCTTCCTTTCTTCAAAAACAGATGAATTCAGGAATCAAACAATTGGTGCTAGTGATTGGAGGGCCTTATGGGTTTTCGGAAGCCGTCTATCAAAAAGCATCTGGAACCTTGGCACTTTCAAAAATGACGTTTTCACATCAAATGGTTCGACTCTTTGTTATTGAGCAACTCTACAGAGGGTTTACGATTCTCAAAAATGAACCTTATCACCACCGTTAATTTAACACCACTACATATGAATATTGTATTCGCTACCAATAACCCCAATAAAATCAAAGAGGTTCAAGCCTTGATCCCCTCCCACATAAAACTGGTAAGTCTGGAAGAAATTGGCTGTACGGAAGACATTCCCGAAACTCAAAATACTATTGAGGGCAATGCCATTCAAAAAGCAGATTATATTAAAGAACATTATGGTCTTG
Source organism: uncultured Flavobacteriaceae bacterium (assembly GCA_943787365.1). Lineage (GTDB taxonomy): Bacteria > Bacteroidota > Bacteroidia > Flavobacteriales > Flavobacteriaceae > Hel1-33-131. Next base: position 230,776 of record CALSMD010000001.1, on the reverse strand, counting down.
ATTGTTTTGCCGATGACACAGGATTGGAAGTGCTTGCTTTGGATGGCGCACCAGGAGTTTTTTCTGCACGCTATGCTGGCCCTCAACGCAATGCAGAGGACAATATGAATCTGTTATTATCAGAATTAGATTCAAAAGACAATCGCTCTGCACGGTTCAAAACCGTGATTGCAATACATTTTCAAGGAAAACTGATAAGTTTTGAAGGGATTTGTGAAGGAGAAATTACCCATAAAAAAATAGGAACGGACGGTTTTGGCTATGACCCCATCTTTAAACCTACAGATTACAAACAGACCTTTGCTGAACTTTCTTTGGCTGAGAAAAATCGGATTGGACACCGAGGAAAAGCCGTTTCAAAATTGGTAAACTATTTAAATATGCATTAAATTAATTAGTATTACCTTTGCAACTTGAAATTCCTCAGGGTGAGGATGTGTTACAAGGAACTTGGTTTAGGTATGTTCGATACCCCTTCTAAGTAACACTTAGAAATTTATCGAATACTAAATTAAAAAAATGAATGCATTCAAAGAACTTGGACTAGAAGATCATTTAGTTCAAGCCATTACAGACTTAGGTTTTGAAACGCCGAGTGAAGTACAAGAAAAAACAATCCCATTATTATTAGACGAAGACAGAGATCTCGTTGCTTTGGCACAAACAGGAACTGGTAAAACAGCTGCTTTTGGATTTCCAATGCTACAGAAAATCGACATCAACAGTCGTACGACTCAAGGTCTTATTTTATCTCCAACAAGAGAGCTTTGTTTACAGATTACCAACGAGATGAAATTGTATGGTAAGCACTGTAAAGGACTTAACGTGACTGCAATTTATGGTGGTGCTAGCATTACAGACCAAGCCAATCAAGTAAAAAGAGGAGCGCAAATTATTGTAGCAACTCCAGGGAGAATGAAAGATATGATTAGCCGACGATTGGTTGATATCTCCAAAATTGAATATGCAGTTTTGGATGAGGCTGATGAGATGCTGAACATGGGCTTCTTTGAAGATATTACAGAAATTTTATCTTACACACCAGAAGAAAAAAGCACATGGCTCTTTTCGGCAACCATGCCAAAAGAAGTGTCTTTAATTGCTAAAAAATTCATGGACAGCCCGACAGAAGTCACAGTTGGTCACAAAAACATGGGAAGTAAAAATGTTTCTCACGAATATTTCGTAGTTGGAGCAAGAGATCGTTACCAAGCGTTGAAGCGTTTAGCCGATGCCAATCCAGAAATATTTTCAGTTATATTCTGTAGAACCAAAAGAGATACTCAAAAAGTAGCGGAACAACTTATTGAAGATGGTTACAATGCTGGTGCCTTACATGGTGATTTAAGTCAAAACCAGCGTGACGTGGTCATGAAGTCATTCAGAGCTAAGCAAATTCAAATGCTTGTTGCAACCGATGTTGCAGCACGTGGAATTGATGTGGACGATATTACACACGTTATTAATTATCAATTGCCAGATGAAATAGAAATTTATACCCACCGAAGCGGTCGAACAGGTCGTGCCGGAAAAACGGGAATTTCTATGGTGATTGCTTCTAAGAGTGAAGTTCGAAAAATTAAAAGTATCGAACGGATCATTCAAAAAGAATTTATCAAAAAAGAAGTGCCTAATGGTATGGAAATTTGTGAAGTTCAATTGAAAGCTCTTGCTAGTAAAATTCACGATACAGAAATCAATCAAGAAATTGAGCCGTATTTGAATGACATCAATAGTTTATTTGAAGATGTTACTAAAGATGAATTGATCAAGAAATTCTTTTCTGCTGAATTTACACGTTTCTTTAATTATTATAAAAAATCTAAAGATTTAAAATCACAATCTGGAAGTACTTCCGATGATAATTACCGTTCTGATAACAATTCGGCGCGTTTCTTTATCAACATAGGAAGCAAAGATGGATACGATTGGATGAAGTTAAAAGATTTCTTAAGAGATACCTTACAACTGAATCAAGACGATCTTTATAAAGTAGATGTTAAAGACAGTTTTGCGTTTTTTAACACGGATGCTGCTCATAAAGATAAAGTCTTAGAATTCTTTACAGACTTCAAACAAGACGGACGCTTTATCAACGTTGAAGTCACAGAAAAAAAGAGTCGCGATCGCAATCGTGGTGGCGGTGGTCGTCGTTCTGGTGGTGGAGGCGGCTACGGAGGTGGCCGCGGAAGAGGTCGTAATGACCGTTCTAAAGGTTCTTCTTCTGGGTTCAAATCTGAAAGTAGAGGACGCAGAAGCGACAGCGATTCGTCTAGCAGCAGATCTCCACGACGTTCATCAGACTTTAAACCAAGTGGTGGTGGCGATTTTTCAAGAGCAAGAAAAAGCCGTAGATAATAAACCAATGTGTTAATTATTAGTCAAAGTTGAGATTGACAATATTAGTGTAGTATTTGTTTACTACTTTTATATCCTTAATCGAAAAAATGAAATCATATTTCACACTTTTATTACTCCTAGTGCTTCCCTTTTTTGGGACAGCTCAAATTTACAATACTGTCAAAGGGAAGATTGTAAATGCTGAAAATTTAGGGGCCATGGAAAGTGTGAATATTGTCAACCTGAATCAGGTGATTGGAACAACTACCAATACTGAGGGGCAATTTGAGATTCGCGCGAAAGCCAATGACACCTTGCACCTCTCCTATTTAGGCTATAAATCGATCAAAGTAAAAGTCAGTAATGACTGGGTCAAATATGGTACTTCTACAACCATTGAACTTACAGAATTGGCATTTGCTCTTGAAGAAGTGAATGTCAATAAACTAAAACTTACCGGATATCTTGAAGTCGATATCAAGCAAGTCCCAATTCAACAAAATGTGCGTTACAGTATTTCAGGGCTTAATAGTGGGTATGAATCTACTTCCCGATCTCCAAGTATGGTGACCAAAGTTTTAGGGGCTATTTTTAATCCTGCTGATTTCTTACACAATATATTTGGTAAAAAGCCTCGCGAAATGCGAAAACTGAGAGAAATGAAAAAGCAAGATGAGATTAGAAACTTACTCGCGTCTCGTTTTGACAGAGAAATGCTGATTGCTTTATTACAGGTTGATAAAATTGATTTAGACCTTCTAATCAGTGAATGTAACTACTCTGCCGACTTCATAAGAACTGCTAATGACCTGCAAATATTAGATGCGATTAGCGAATGCTACGAAGAATATAAAATTCTGAGTCGCAATAGAAAAAGGTAGGGGGTCGCAAAACCAACACAACCAGACTTGTCACCCTGAACTTGTTTCAGGGTCGCAAAACCAAAACAACCAGACTTGTCACCCTGAACGTGTTTCAGGGTCGCAAAACCAAAACAACCAGACTTGTCACCCTGAACGTGTTTCAGGGTCGCAAAACCAAAACAACCAGACTTGTCACCCTGAACGTGTTTCAGGGTCCCCTAATGGCTTCCATAAATTATCCCAATTCGGATTACTCTCTTCAATTAAATTAATCTTCCATTCTCTATGCCAATTTTTTAATTGTTTTTCTCAAGCAATTGCATCCCATACATATTGAAATTCTTCAAAGTACACCAATTGTTTTACATTATACTTTGCAGTAAATTTACTGCCTTCATTTCTCATGTGACGTTCCATACGATCGTCTATTCCACCAGTGAATCCGATGTATAAAATGCCGCGGGGTTTGCTGGCGAGGATGTATACCCAGTAGTTGTGATAGAAGCGTTTTGGCATGGTTGGAGTTGAGTTTGGGGCTAGGTGTAAATATAAGGGTTTTTTGGATATGAAATGATCCTGAAACGATCCTGAAACAAGTTCAGGATGACAAAACATAAGGGAGAGGTTTCAGGTATTTAAGGCGTCGAATTCTTCGCTTCAATCCAGCGCGCCATATACTTTGTGCTTTGCATTTGGTGGTGGCTGAGCATTTGTCCGATGAAATTTTGAGCACGGTGGGTATTGAGATTACTCTGAAGTGCTTTCACTCGATTCAAAAATCGTGTTTGATGTTCAGCTTTTTCAAATCTGTTTTTAAGAACGGAAAACCCCTGTTGTTGAAAGCCCTCCCATTCAGTGGCATTGGAATACGTCGCCACAGTACGCGCTATAAACGCATCGGCAGTATCTTCTATAACCCCATTGGGTTTCATGCTGCCAAACATGCCCTCCGCCGCCACAGACGACATGGCACAAGGCGTTCCCGTTTGCATGGCCTGAATGAGTTTACCCTTCAAACCCGCCCCAAAACGAAGCGGTGCCAATAAAACTTTAGCAGAATTTAAAACCTCAAACGCATTCTCTACAAATCCATGTACCAAAAACCCTTCTTTTTCATTGTGCATTTCTTTGATGTTTGGAGTGTCGTAAGCGCCATAAATATGGAGTTTTGCTACTGGGAGTTCTTTTTTAATTTTGGGCCAAATGTCTTTTTTCAAATACCGTACGACATCTAAATTTGGGGGATGTAAAAAATTTCCTATGGAGACAAAATCACGTCTCTCAGAATAGGGCTTACAATCTGTACGGGGTTCGCAATTTTCAGATGAAATCATAAAAGGGAGGTAACACAAAATAGCAGGATCGATTTTAAAGGTAACTGTTAAAATCTCCATTTCAGTTTCGGAAATCACTAGCGATAAATCACTTCTATAAATACTGGCAATTTCGCGTTTGGCGGTATCGTTTGTCAAAAATGTAGCATCCATTTTTTGATTTGAATTGAACGCCTTTTGACGTCCTTTTCTAAGAAAATGCAAATCTTCTGTATCTAAAATCTTTAAAGCATCGGGGCACTGTTCACTGACACGCCAGCCAAATTGTTCTTCTGTCATAAACCGATCAAACAGAACTATCGCGGGATTCAACTCTTTTATAAATACATCAAAACTCGAATGGTTGAGTTCAATTTCAACAACGGTCACCCCTATGGATTCTAAATCAAACGCATTGTCTGACTTTTTGCATGTCGTAGCAAACGTAATTTGATAGTCTTGCGCTTGAAAGGCTTCTATCAATTGAAGCATCCGCGTGCCCGCCGCCGAGGAGTTGGGTTCTGGATACACAAATCCGATTACAAGTAAGGTGGACTGCATAGGGCTCAAAATTAGTCGTGGTCGTTGTGAAGACTGTAATTGGACCGAACGCTGCTGGCCCAATCCATAAGAATTTGCACTTGAGTTTCTGTCAATTGCGCTTCCGAATGCGTCCAAGTATAAGACGCCAACGGCATCTCACCTTCTTCAAGTTCCTCTATTAATTCTTCCAGCTTATGGTCTTTTTTCTTGGTTGAATAACTGGCCCATTTGGAAACATTAAAATGTTTTTGACCTTCTTTAATATGGCTGTTTAACCAGTAATTTACGGGGGTGATCGAATTGTACCATGGATAATTTGTAGAACTGCTATGACAATCAAAACAGGCTTGTTGTAAAATTTGTTTCACTTCTTTAGGAGCTTGTGTTTCCACTAAAAAAAGATCAATGGACTCCAGATTTCCTTGGTTTTTGTTCGGTTGAAAAAATTGTGCGATTACAAACACAATCACTACACCAACTATTATTTTTTTCTTACGAGTCATTACAATTTGATTAAAGTATAAAGTTATTAAAATTTAGTTTAACTAGCGTTAGTTTTGAGAGTTTAAAACCCAGTGGGCGTTTTGGGGACGGTTTTGAGTTGAATTAAATTTTGTTTACTTTTAAGGCTTATTGTGTTGAAGTCAACACCCTTTTAAAATTAAGTTATGACCTACGAAAACTTAGTAAAGGAACTTTCATACGTGAATCACAGTCGCGAAAACAGGGCGAAATACGCTCAAATGGTGATTGAAAATCAAAAATTAATTCCAGTTCTTTTAAAAATTCTGTTTGAAGTTGATTCAAAAATATCTTGTCGAGCTGCATGGGTTTTGGAGTTTGTTACCAAAAAAAATCCTTCCATCATACTTCCGTATATCGATGTGTTTACATCGAAAATGGGAGACGTATATTTAGATTCAGCTGTGCGTCCCATCGCTAAAATCTGTGAGTACCTCATTGAATATTATCTAGATAAAAAAATTAAACCCCTAAAACAACGCTTAAAACCAGTTCACTTAGAACGTATTATTGCAGTGAACTTTGACTATCTGATAGGAGACCATAAAATAGCGCCAAAAGCCTATGCGATGCAAAGTTTATATTGGCTAGGGTTTCAATTTACTTGGATCCACCCCGAATTAAAAATTATTTTAGAGCGGGATTATCATACTGGAAGTTCAGGATACAAGGCACGTGCTCGAAAAATTCTGAATCAAATTAAATTGAGTACCCATGAATTTCTTATATAATTGACACTTAAAAGTTCCTAAAAACTTAAAAGCAAGTCGAATTACTTCGATTGAAAAGCCCTATATTTGTAGCTTCAAAAAAATACAACAACTATGTCTATATCCATGCTAAATGCTATTTCTCCAATTGACGGTCGCTACAGATCAAAAACTGATGCATTGGCAGGGTTTTTCTCTGAAGAATCCCTCATCAAATACCGAGTTTTAGTTGAGATAGAATATTTTATTGCGCTTTGTGAAATTCCTTTACCGCAATTAAAAAATTTCAATTCGGATCATTTTAAAGATTTAAGAGCCATTTACACGGAGTTTTCATCCAAAGATGCACAAGCAATTAAGGACATTGAAAGCATTACAAACCACGATGTGAAAGCAGTTGAATATTTTATAAAAGACAAATTTGATGCCCTTCAAATTTCTGAATATAAAGAGTTTATTCACTTCGGATTGACTTCTCAAGATATAAACAATACCGCCATTCCTTTAAGCATCAAAGACGCGATTGAAGCGGTCTATATCCCAGAATACAACACCTTAACAAATTGCTTAAAAGAATTGGTCAACGATTGGAAAGAAATTCCGTTATTGGCACGCACGCACGGGCAACCCGCCTCACCTACCCGCCTAGGAAAAGAAATTCAAGTGTTTGTAACCCGTTTAGAGGCGCAATTTGAATCTTTAAAATCGATTCCGAATGCTGCGAAATTTGGGGGTGCCACAGGAAATTTTAATGCACATAAAGTGGCTTACCCAAACATTGATTGGCAAGCATTTGCAAACAACTTTTTAAAAGACAAACTAGGACTTCACCACTCCTTCCCAACCACACAAATTGAACATTACGACCACATGGCTGCGTCGTTTGATGCCTTAAAACGCATCAACACCATTATCATCGATTTGGACCGTGATTTCTGGACCTATGTGTCTATGGATTATTTCAAACAAAAAATTAAAGAAGGGGAAGTCGGCAGTTCGGCGATGCCCCATAAAGTCAATCCCATTGATTTTGAAAACAGCGAAGGGAATTTAGGAATTGCCAATGCGATTTTTGAGCATTTATCAGCCAAGCTTCCTGTGTCAAGATTGCAACGTGATTTAACGGATAGTACGGTTTTAAGAAATGTGGGAGTGCCGTTTGCACATACCATCATCGCCTTCAAATCGACCTTAAAAGGATTGCAAAAATTATTATTAAACCCTTCTAAAATTGCAGAAGATTTAGAAAAAAATTGGGCGGTTGTGGCAGAAGCGATTCAAACAATTTTAAGACGTGAAGGATTTCCAAATCCTTATGAAGCACTGAAAGGATTGACACGCACCAACGAAGCTATTTCCAAAACTTCGATCTCTAATTTTATTGATACCCTTGAAGTTAGTGACTCCATTAAAACAGAGTTAAAAGCCATTACACCGTCTAACTACACAGGGATATAAGGGAGTTAAAAACTCTAAAAGAGGCTGTCTAAAAAGTAGAACATCTGTCATTCTGAACCTGCCTGACGGTAGGCAGGTTTATTTCAGAATCTGAAACAAGTTCAGATTGACAAAGTAAAGTCTTTTTAGATAGCCTCCTAGATTAAATTAAAGTTGTATCCTACAGTAAGAATTTCATAAAATCTTCGACATTTGCGTTTTCAGTATCAAACTGATCCACAACTGTCTCGAGTTTCAAAATTTTAGAGAGCTCCATATTGTCCCCTAAAACTCTGATGATGGCAAATCCATTGTCTTGAGAAAAACCAAACACAATGAGTTCGTCTATTTCGGAATCTTCTCCTATATACTTAATGTAGAGTTTCCCGTCTGTAGAATTGCCACCACGCATCAGATCGTTGTATTTTTCTGCTTTTAAAATGGTTTTGACTTTAGCCAATTCAGCATTAAATTCTTCCTCAGTTCCATCACTCAAACTATAGGCAAGCATATTGAGTTTGTCGATGGAATCAATCGCCTCTTCTTGAACGTCTGAAAGCTCAATTTTATCGGGATTTAGAAAGGACATCGGAATGTCCACAGACATAAAACCAGAGGCCTCTTGGTGCTCTACAAAATAGGTTTGTAGTGTTAATTCAGGTGAACATCCTAAAACAAGGAATACACCAAAAATTGTTGAAAATTTAAGGAGCGTCTTCATTTATTTTTTAGTTGCTTTTTTAAGTTGCTCTCCACCGGGGACATTCAACTGATTTGTGAGTTTTGAAACTTGACGTAAATCAATATCTCCAGTGAGAGATAACAGAACCGTTTCAATCACACGTTGTTTCCCATTAATAGAGATGTTTTCATTTTTGGTGAGATCTCCCAAGCCATTCACAAACATGAGGAGTTCTTTTACATGGTTATCGTCTTTACCTTCTAAAACAAAGAAATTAACGGTTTGATCGCCATCTTTGATTCGCATGAGCTCCTCGAGCTTGGAACTTTTGATGTATTTCTCAACATCTTTTTTCATGGAATTTGAAACATCCATATTATCGGTTGTAAAAACAGTTAAATTATCCAGCATTTTGACTTGGTTTATAAAAGCATCAGAATCGGGATCATTGGTTTGAATATCAATATTGGCCAACATTTTAAACATCTTTTGGTTCACAACCACAGAAGTCACATGTTCTTGATCTTCATATTTTTCAAATATGCTTTGCGCTGAGATGGCTATCGGAGCCATAAGCAAACTAAGAATTACTACAATTTTTTTCATTTTTTTAAATTTAGATTTAATTATTTAATGTTAAATATTTTGTTGGTCGAGTTATTAAATTCTTCTAAAAAAACAACATTTTGTTGCCCTTGTTCAAAAGAAGTAGAAATCATGTTTAAAGCATTTAAGGGTGCTGCTCCTTTATGCATCTGATTCGAAATTAAATCAAAGGCTTTCAAGGTTTCATTATAAGCAAATTGTTCTTCATTAGAGAGCTTGATAAATTCATCCTTTGAGGTGAGCGTCATAAAAGCAGTAAACATAATGGTGACGACAGCAGCCGATGCAAACCAACGGTATTTGTTGGAGTTGCGGCGTGTCGCGGGTAAAGGTCTTTGATAGGAAAGCTGCTTATCCGATACAAAATAAGTGAATAGTGAGCGGTAAACTTCCAAGTGAGGCGCCACAGTTTCAGTTGTAAAATAGTGTTTTAACTGTGCTTCTTCTTGTAAGCTTGTCTGCCCTTCTTCGTACTTTTCTAAAAGACTTTCAATGTTTTTTAATTCCATAATTATGGGTCTTTGTTAATTTTTCTCTTATTGATTTTCTTGCTCTCGACAGTGAAACTCTGATGGTGGCTTCGGACATGTCTAGTATTTTTGCTATTTCATTAAACTCATACTGTTCAATATCTCTGAGTTGTAATATTAATTTTTGTTTTTCGGGCAACGCTTCCATGTGTTTCTCTACCCAGCGAAGACTGTCATTAACCTCTATTGATTTTTGTAAGGATTGTGAATGGTCTTCATAATTGTTATGTACTATTTTTAAATTTTGTGCTTGTTTTGATTTTAATCGATCAAAGCACCAATTTTTTGTCATTGTCATTGCAAATGCTTCAGGACTGTTATAGTCCTTAAATTTTTGCCGATTGTTCCATAATTTCAAAAGAACTTCTTGTGTCGCATCCTCTGCTTCCTCAACCGATACCAACAAACGTCTCGCCACTCGGAAAATTTTATCCTTAAAAGGAGTGACAATTTTTAAATATTCTCTTTCGTTCATCGTAGGTTGGGAGCTTATAAATTAAAGACGACTCATGTTTTTTTTTGTTACAAGAATGTGAAATAATTTTTGTTTTCTAATAATTAGTTTAATTTAGACGTCTAAGATTCAAAGCTATAAAAAAAAGGCTTCAAATCACCCATTTTAAAAGCAATAATAAAAGTTACTTTGATAAGTAACCAAACAATTTAAACCTTATTTATGAACTCCATTTTTAAATTCGCACTTCTTTCCCTTGTTTTTAGTCTTACTTTCAGTTGTTTTGAAGATAATGATGATACCGCTTCAGGAAACTCAGATATCAAAAATTTTGTTTGGAAAGCAATGAATTTTGCCTATCTCTACAAAGATGACAGTCCAAACTTGGCCAACGATCGTTTTGGGTCAGACAGTGACTATCAAAGTTTTTTAAACGGCTATGAAAGCCCTGAAGGTTTGTTTGAAAGTTTAATTTATAACCGAGAAACGGTCGATCGTTTTAGTTGGATTACAAATGATTATATTGCTCTTGAACAACAATTTAGTGGGGTTACTAAAACCAATGGCGCTGAATTTAATTTCTATTATGCACCAGGGAGTTCTAGCGATGCGTTTGGAATTGTGCGTTTGGTACAACCAAATAGCAACGCGAGTGCAACCACTTTGACCCGAGGGCACGTTTTTAATAAAATTGATGGTGTCACCCTAACAGAAGATAATCTTCGTACGCTTTTAAGCAGTGAAACTTATACCATTCATTTAGCAACATACAATACAAACGGAACAGATGTTCCAGAAGATGACAGTCTTACAGACGGAACAGAAACAATCACACTTACCAAAACCGTTTATTCTGAAAACCCAATTTTCAAATCAGAAGTAATCACTGTAAACAATGAAAACATAGGCTATTTAATGTACAACGGGTTTGTGGCCGATTATGACGCACAACTGAATACCGCTTTTGGAGAATTTCAAGCACAAAACATTCAAAAATTGATATTGGACTTGCGCTACAATCCCGGAGGGAGTGTAAATTCTGCGACCGCTTTAGGGAGTATGATTACAGGTCTTTCTAATGGAATTTTCGCGAAACTACAGTACAATAGCGACTTACAGAGTAACAATACCAATTACGATTTCACAAGCACGCTATCAGAAGGAGACGCCATTAACTCGGTGGGTCTAGACAAAGTATATGTCATCACCACAGGAAGTTCGGCATCCGCAAGTGAAATGATTGTGAACAGCCTAAGATCCTATATCGATGTGGTGCAAATTGGTACTAAAACTGTTGGGAAATCGCAAGCATCTATAACGCTTTATGATTCTCCAGATTTTCAAAGACAAGGCGCCAATTCGGGTCATTTATATGCGCTACAACCGTTGGTCGCCATCACCGTAAACAAAGACGACCAAGCAGTTCCGTCCACGGGATTGACACCAACTATTGAAGTGAAAGAAACCGTTTCAAATTATGGTGTTTTAGGAGATGTCAATGAACCTTTGCTCGCCGCTGCCCTCGCAGCAATTCAAGCTGGAAGGTTTGCGATTGATGTTCATGGTATCAACCCAATCCTAGATTCGAATTCGTTTAAACCACATTCACAAGAGATGTATCTTGATTAGCTGTTGATTATTAAAGGGTAAGATTAAACCCTAATCTCACATTTCGCCCTTTGGTTGCATAGCCAGGAATGTCTTCGTAAGCTTCGTTTAAAAGATTATCAAGACCGGCAAAAAATGTCACTTTATTTTTTAAGGCACTATGACTGATATAGAAATTCAATACGCTAAAACTCTCTAAATTCGGTACGAAACTATTTTCAAATCTATCGTCTGTATATTGGTAAGACAAAGATGCAAAGGTGGTTTTTGAAACTTCGTAACCCAATTGAACATTCGCTTTGTGTTTAGGGATTCTACGTGCCAACGCTTCTTTATATTCAACAAAGGTATAGTTGGTTTCAATAGATAGTTTTTCTAAAAGTGTTGCTTTCAATTCAATCTCAACGCCTTTTGCGTGTAATAAATCCGCCGCATTCAGATATCCGCCATCAATCCATAAAACCGTGTTTTTTTCTTCCCTATTAAAGAACAACCCAGAAATTCTGAAATTGTCATTCAATTTAAAAGCTATCCCCGCTTCTATGGTTAAATTTTCTTCTGGTTCTAAGTTAGGGTTTGCTCCAAAATTTCCATACAAATGAGATAAGGAAGGCGTGATAAAAGAAGTACTGTAAGACCCGAAAAATTTTGTATATCCCTTATTCGATTTAAGCGTGAAGGATGGATTAAAATTATATATAAAATGAGATCCGTATGCGTTGTGATTGTTCAAACGCACCCCTGCATTCATGTGAAAACCAAAGTCTGAAACATACACAAAATTAGCATAAGGATCTGTAATATCAAAGGTTTCATCAGTCGTGAAGGTGGCATTATTTTCAATAACATTCAGTCCAATAATCGTAAAAAATGCATCGTCAAACACATATTTATTATACACATCTAACACAAGGTTTTTGGATTTATACAGCGATGGAAACGTAGAAACAAATTCTCTATCATATTCACTAAAGGCTGCATTCAAATTAAGACTTCCCTTATTGTATTTGAATTGAGATGACAATCCTACACGCGCTTGTTTGCTGTTAAATTCATCGTTGGTATCCACAAAATTAAAACTCGCATCATAGCCATCAATATCTGATTTTGTATCTGTTAAATTTCCATACACATTTAAAGAAAAAGCAGTACTGAATTGATAGCCAAGGTTGGCGTCTAGACCATATTTAGAATACGCATCTTTCTCATTGGTATCGCTAATTGCAGCAGAAAGACCATCCGAAAATTGATTGTTAAAAGCAGCTCGGTACGTGAATTTATTAACTGTGCCACTAAAAGCGACGCTGTTATTAAAATCTGCTATGTTATAGTTTTGATCGGATTCCGTTTGATTTGTTCCTATACTCGAGGAAATAAAAGCACTTATTTTTTTTGCATTGGCAGCTTTGGTTGTAATATTGACAACGGCGGCGGCGGCACCACTGCCGTACAGTGTACTTGCAGCTCCTTTGATAATTTCAATGGATTCGATTTGATTAAGATTAAGCAATCTAAAATCATAACCTCCAGAGATTTGAGACGGATCACTCACTTGAATGCCATCAATTAAAACCAACACTTGACGGTTTCGTCCACCACGAACATAGACTCCTAAATTTTGCCCGGCATTGCTTCGACTGCCATTAATTTCGATTCCACTTTTAGTATTAATTAATTCTGAAATGGTTCGCCCTTGGTTGTTTTCTATTTCTTGTTGAGAAATTTTAATCACTGTTTTACCAGAATTTTCACGTTTTAATTTAAAACGAGAATCGGTGACGACCACTTCATCAAGAGATTCTTCAGAAACGGTTTGAGCACTGATTTGAGTTTGAGCACATAGAAATAGTGCGATTAATACGTAGGATTTGTAGGTCATTTAAATTTAATTACTCGAGATAATAAGGCATACTTTTTAGTATGAAAACTTCTATCCCGAAAGTTTAACATTGTTTTTTGAATAAGGCAGGTCTCCTGGCTTACGTCTTTTGATGAGTCTTCCCAGAAATTTCCAGTGACAAAGAATAGTATCAAAAGCATTTTGCAAACGCAAAACTAAGTATACAGTTGCGGGAACAGCTCTGGATTTTAACCAGATTCCCTTTTAATTGAATATTCATAAAGCAAATATCCAAACCAAAATTCGGGTCAAATGTAAAAAATTCTAATACATATAGATGGAATTAATCGAATTATTATTATTTTTGTAGAAAATAATTCCTATGTCAAATACCTACTTGTCTAAAAAACAAATCGTTATAATAGCATTTATGCTTGTTGCTATTTTATTTAGACTGATGCCCCACCTCCCAAATTTCACTCCTATTACCGCAATTGCTCTTTTTGGTGGTCTTTATTTTACCAATAAATCTATGGCGTATTTAGTGCCAATTTTTATCATGATATTATCGGATTTGTTTCTAGGGTTTCATTCCATTTCAATCTTTGTATATGCTGCCTTTTTAGGGGTCAGTTTTATTGGAACCCAAACCAAAAAACCGAGTGTCTTTACAATTCTCTTAGGCAGTGTTAGTTTTTTCGTCATTACTAATTTTGGCGTATGGCTTCTGTCTTATCCAAAAAACTTAACAGGTTTCATCGAATGCTACACCCTTGCAATTCCATTTTTTAGAAATTCACTTTTAGGAGATTTCTTTTATTCTGGTGTGATGATTCTTGGGTTTAATTTTGTTCAGAAAAAATATCTTAATTTAGCCTAAGAGATTCATCTCTTTTGATTTTCTTTTAACCAAACACCTTTTTAAAAGGTTTAACTTATCTATTATGGAATTTATCATTCTGGCTTGTATTGTGATTGGCTTTGTTTTACTGGCTTTATATTTAAAACGACCCAATACCAGTATTGAGCTGCAATTGGAACAACAATTAGAACAGAAAGATTCTAGAATCTCACAGTTAGAAAAAGAAGGCATTGAAAAAGAAACAAATCTTTCCAATTTAAATAAACAGTTAGAAATTGCTTCTGCAAAAACAGAAGCCTTTGAACAACTTAAAATTGAAAAAGCAAAATTAGAAGAAGGTATAAAACGACTCGAAATTGAGCGAAATAATTTGAAAGGGGAAACGATTTCATTACAAAAAGCAGAAGAAGGCAGACAACTTGAATCGAATAAAAACATTGCTGCTACTGTGACCCTTCAGCACTCTTTAGAAAAAGAGAAAGCCCGTTTAAACGATGAACGTGTTAAAGAAAAGGAAGTTTTTTTAGAGAAGATGAAACACAAATGGTCTGAACACGAAAAAGATGTTCAAAACCATATTCAACAAATATGTAGAAATAACATTATTACTTACATCAGTCAAGAAGACTTTCCGCATCCCAGAAACAAACCTGATAATTCTATTGAAATCATGGATCAGTTGGTTGTGTTTGATGCTAAAAGTCCCGCAAATGACGATTTGACAAACTTCCCAAAATATATCAAGCTACAAACTGAAAGTTTGAAAAAATATGCTAAGCATGATAATGTGAAAAATGATTTGTTTTTAGTAATCCCTTCTAACACCTTAGATGTCATTGATCAGTTTCATTACAATATTGGCGATTATAACGTGTTTATTATTACCAAAGATGCTCTAGAACCTATTATTTTAAGTTTAAAGAAAATTGAAGAGTATGAGTTTGCTGACAAGCTAAGCCCTGAAGATCGCGATAATGTTTGTAGAATCATTGGTAAATTTGCACACACTACCAAAAGGCGTATTCAAATTGATGAGTTTTTTGCACGTGAATTTTTAGACACTTTAAGCAAGGCTGGCACACAACTCCCAAGAGATATTTTAGAAAATGTTATTAAGTTTGAAAATGCTGAAAAGCTAAATCCTCCTATGGAAAAGCGAAATAAACAGATCTTAACCAAAGATTTAAAAGACCAAGTTGATAAGCTCGAAAATGAAATGCAACTTCGTGAAATTCCAAAAATTGTGACTAAAATAGACTTTGAAAACTAACTGTTATGGGACACTATTTAAAACGAGCGTGCTAGATTAAATCCAAAATACACATCGCCTTCGCCCCAATCACCCGTACTGGTTCCAAAAACGCCGTTGGTATTCATGGATTGAGAATTGGTGAAATGTAGTTGGAAAATGTGCCCTCCAGTTTCTAAATCGACTCCAATAGAAAACGGGTTGTTGTATAATGAAGTAGCGCTTCGGTTCAAATGCATGCCATATTCCATATTCACCGACCAACGTTTTCCTAACTTATAACGGCTTCCAAATGCCACTGCATACTGAGAGTTTTCTTGTAAATCATCAATCACGTAGTTGTCATGAAAAAATGTAGGAGCCACTAAAAGAGAGAGTTCTTTTGTTATTTTACGAGAAATCAATAATTGTCCCACATAACTCAAACGGTGCTCAAAAATCAACTTAGGCAAGTTGTCCGTATCCAGTGCCGTGTTTGCTAAAATGGAGGCGTATCCTACGATTGTAAATGGCATTTTACCTTCTTGCTGTTTAAGCAATCCAAACTTAGTACCAACTTCATAGATCTTTTGATTAGAGCTTCTAGAAGCACTGACATTAAAGTTGTCTGAAATTCCATACACAAAGTTCAAATGCGTCACGGCTTCGTCCAATCCAAAAAGATTTTCAAAACCATTTTTGACCGTTCCAAATCGGTGCGATACAATAAAGTTAAACCCTTTTTTGGCTACTAACTTTGTGGACTCAAAATTAATCACCTTCAACCCTTTGAATACTGCCGAAGCATATACAGGAGCTTGGTCATCTGTATCAATTTCACTCAATAAATCTTCTTGAGAAAAAAGAATCACACTAAAAAGTAAAAACAGGGAAGTAAGAGATTTTTTCATTGGTTAAAGTTAAAAAAAAACCATTAGAAATACATCTAATGGTTTTTAAAATTATAATATATCGTTGTTATTTTTTAATAATACGGTTTGATTGAGAAAAATCAGGGGTGCTAATGTTCATAATAAAAACTCCTGCACTCCACTCAGACGTATTGATTTTTGAATTCCACTGGTCCATTTCAGCTTGAAAAACCAAGCTTCCTAAAACAGTGTACACCGCAACGGTTGCTTTTTGTATGCTCGCTGGAAACTCTACATTCAGTTCTAAATCTGCTGGATTTGGATACACATCAAATTCTGGCATTACAGCAATTGCTTCAGTACCCAATGTAGAAGTAACGCCACCTCTAGCACCATGATATCCTAAAGTAGTAGAAGTACCCTTTGCCCAAAGCAATGGAAGGGCTGTGTTGTTTGTGGTCGTAAACACATAATCATTGCTATCATTAGTATTTAGGTCTCTAGTCGCTACAATTGTACGTACGCCACTGGTTACTGTATTACTTGATTCTGTCCAATCTTGAGAAGCATCAACATTTGGAGCATTTTGACCTCCTGTTAAATTACGGTCTTTTAGACCTGTACTGTCATATAGAATCACATCTTCGCCTCCAGAACCCATTGAATTTCCAACACTTGTATTTAGAGCAACCGCTAACCAAACATTAGAAGGTCCCACCATGGTCATAGTAACTTTGTTAGTCGTACCATTCACTTGAAAATTGACGGTGAAATCAGATGCAAGTTGCACAACGCCTGTGGAAACGTTTTGCGCGAAACCGTAAGAGGAAATTAATAATGTTAAAATAAAAGTAATTTTTTTCATAGTATTTGTATTAAGGATTATTTATTTAAAATTGTGTTTAAGGTTTTATCGTTGTGCATTTTTGCAAAATCTAAAGGGGATTGGCCGACATTGTTTTTCATAAAAGCGCTGGCGTCTGCGTCCATTAATAGGGTGGCGAGTTCTTGATTGTTAAACATCACCGCATAGTGCAAAGCAGTAGCACCGTTGGCATCGGTAAGGTTGGGATCTGCTCCGGCATCTATCAAGGCTTTGGCAATTTCTACATGTCCTTTGACCACTGCAGCCATTAAAGGCGTACCATCTTTACTATTTCCGTTGATGTTGTCAACTTTATTTATTAAGTAGTTGGCAACTTCAAGGTTGTTATAATAAGCCGCTAAGGTGAGTGGCGAACTTCCTCTGTTGTTTAGTGAATCTACTATTTTTGGATTTGTAGTGTAAAAGACGTCCATTTCTTCAGCTGTTCCTGTACGTGCACAGTCAAACACATCAGTTTGTGCCAATGAAAAATTGAAAGCTAAAATAAGTAACAGGTACTTCATATATTATTTTATAATACTACATTGATCGAGTTTAATCTCTTCTAATAAATCATCATATCCGATGCAACGGCCTTTAACTGCAATCGAATCGTTTACTTTTAAATCACTATTTAGAGTCTCAAATTGACCATAAATTTTATTACTAATTGTAACGCTATTTGCGTTTATAGAGGTTATAACCCCTGAAACTATAATCGTTTGATCTAAATATTTTAATTCTGCTTGTTGAGAATCCTCTGTAAATTCATTAAAAAGAGATTCTGCATCTAACGTATAACTAACCGTTTCTTCACTAATGGATCGGTGGTCTGGATACATATAATTGTATGCAATTATTATACCAAATACTATAATTATACTAAATATTATTTTGTTTCTCATAAACACCAATATAGTTAAACAAAAATAAAGATTAATATTGAATTATATATTGACTAAACAAAAAAAGAATTAAATTTGAATTTATAAATTTATCCATCCCTATGAAAATTACATCATTTATTGTTACAATTACGTTTGCCTTTTTGATGCTCTCTTGTACAAATGCGAGTGAAAGTGATCTGATAGAGCAAGTAGATCCAGAAATAGTGATTACGTACACAGAACACATTAAGACTGTATTTGACTCCAACTGTATTGCTTGTCATTCCAATCCACCAATCAATGGTGCTGGAGTGCCTTTAACAACACTTGGCGAAGTTCAAAGTTCTATTGAAAACACAAATCTTATAGATCGTATCAACAAGCAATCTGGTGAAGGCGGCTTTATGCCCCTCGGCGGATCGCGAATGCCACAAGCATCTATTGATTTAATTATACAGTGGCAAACAGAAGGATTTGCTGAATAACTTAAAAAATAAGAAGATGAAACATATATACCTACTATTCGCCTTTGCTTCTGTTATTGGGTTTTCTCAAGAGAAATACCTCACCAAATCAGGGCTGCTCAATTTTGAAGCTAGTGTTGAAGCCTTTGAAGAAATAAAGGCGACCAATACTAATGTGACCGCAATTTTAAATACAGCCAATGGGCAATTTGCAGCCCTCGCCCTCGTCAAAGGATTCCGTTTTAAAAATGCGCTTATGGAAGAGCATTTTAATGAAAATTATGCGGAATCAGATGAATTTCCCAAAGCTATTTTTAAAGGAGAGCTCACTGGTTTTTCTATAGAAAACATTCAAACTACCTATAGTATCAACGGGACGTTGAGTTTTCATGGGGTTACAAAACCACTTGAAAATGTTTCTGTGGAAATCATACCTTCTAAAAATTCGTTCAACTTTAAAGGATCGTTTGAAATAACTCCAAATGATTTTGATATTGAAATTCCAAGCATTGTCAGTTCAAAAATTGCGGACAGCGTTACTGTTGTTTTTGACTTTGAGTTGATGAAAAAATAATCATTAAGGTAGCCATAAAAAAAGCTCAGATTTGTCAATCTGAATTTATTTCAGATTCTAAAACAAAATGAATTTCAGTTAATTGAGATTCTGAAATAAATTCAGAATGACAGAAATTCTAATTTTAAACAACCTCTTCTTTTCAATACATGTCATAGAAATCAGAATGAAAAATTTATTTACTCAAGTACATTTTTCTTCTAGAATATAGATTATAAAATTCATCGTCCTTAAGACTGTCTATAAAGAAGATACTTTCTCCTGTACTTTTCATTTCAGGCCCAGTTGTTTGTTGACATTTGGAAATTTATTAAACGAGAATACAGGTTGTTTGATGGCATAGCCTTCCAACTGTGGGTTGAAATCAAAATCTGTGACTTTCTTCTCACCTAACATCACTTTAGTCGCATAATTCACATAGGGTTCTCCATAGGCTTTCGCTATAAATGGAACCGTACGAGACGCTCTTGGATTGGCTTCAATGATATAAACCATATCATCTTTCACCGCAAACTGTATATTAATAAGACCGACCGTATTCAGCGCTAAGGCAATTTTTTTGGTATGGTCTTTTATTTGTTGCATTACTAAATTGCCTAAATTAAACGGTGGCAAGGTTGCATTACTATCGCCTGAGTGAATTCCACAAGGTTCAATATGCTCCATGATTCCAATGATATACACATTTTCACCATCGCAAATCGCATCGGCTTCAGCTTCAATTGCGCCATCCAAATAATGATCTAATAACAACTGATTGCCTGGCATTCTGCTTTGTAATTCAACAACGTGTTTTTCTAACTCTTCCTTGTTAATTACAATTTTCATTCCCTGTCCTCCAAGTACATAAGACGGACGCACTAAGATTGGAAAATCCAATACATCAGCAATCGCAGCTGCCTCATCGGCCGTGGTGGCAATGTCAAATTCTGGATACGGAATGTTATTGTCTTTCAAAAGATTGGAAAACAAGCCTCTGTCTTCCGCTAAATCCAAAGATTCAAAACTGGTTCCTAATATTTTTACGCCGTATTTTGTTAATTTTTCAGCAAGTTTCAAAGCCGTTTGACCTCCCAACTGAACAATCACCCCTTCCGGTTTTTCATGTTTGATGATGTCGTAAATATGTTCCCAAAATACAGGTTCAAAATATAATTTATCAGCCGTATCAAAATCAGTCGAAACCGTTTCTGGGTTACAGTTGATCATAATGGTTTCATAGCCACACTCTGCAGCCGCTAACACACCGTGTACACAACAGTAATCAAATTCAATTCCTTGACCAATTCGATTGGGACCCGAACCTAATACAATCACTTTTTTCTTATCGGAAACAACACTTTCATTATCTGAATAACGTTTGCCATCAGCGGTTTCCATATCACTTTCAAAGGTTGAATAGTAATAAGGGGTTTTGGCTTCAAACTCAGCAGCACAAGTGTCCACTAATTTATAAACCCGATTGACGCCTAATTCTTCTCGTTTGTTATACACTTGACTTTCCAAACAGCCTAACATATGGGCTATCTGACGATCGCCATACCCTTTTTGTTTTGCTTCAAGCAATAACGGTTTTTCTATGGTGTCTATTTTAAAAGTAGAAATTTCATTTTTAAGCAAATGTAATTCCTCATATTGTTTCAAAAACCACATGTCAATTTTAGTGATCTCATGAATACGACTCAGTGGAATTCCCATCTGAATGGCATCATAAATAATGAACACACGGTCCCATGAAGCATGGTTAGTTTTTCAATAATTTGATTGTAATCTTTATTTTCTTTGCCGTCGGCACCTAAACCATTTCGTTTAATTTCGAGCGATTGAGTTGCTTTGTGAAGTGCTTCTTGGAACGAGCGTCCAATCCCCATGACTTCTCCAACAGATTTCATTTGCAATCCTAAGGTTCGATCGGAGCCTTCAAATTTATCAAAGTTCCATCGTGGAATTTTAACAATCACATAATCCAAGGTCGGTTCAAATAATGCCGAAGTTGATTTTGTAATTTGATTTTTTAATTCATCTAAGTGATACCCTAAAGCTAATTTAGCTGCAATTTTTGCAATGGGATAGCCCGTTGCTTTACTGGCTAATGCCGAAGAACGCGATACTCGTGGATTAATTTCGATGGCAATAATATCTTCTTTCTCATCTGGAGACACTGCAAACTGAACGTTACATCCGCCTGCAAAATCGCCAATACTGCGCATCATGTGGATGGCCATATCACGCATACGTTGATAGGTACGATCACTTAATGTCATCGCGGGAGCCACTGTGATAGAGTCCCCTGTATGAATCCCCATAGGATCCATATTTTCAATCGAACAAATAATGACGACATTGTCATTAGAATCTCTTAGCAATTCTAATTCATATTCTTTCCAACCTAATAAAGCCTTGTCAATCATCACTTCATGAATGGGAGAAACTTCCAATCCACGGGTTAGTAATTCATCAAAATCTTCTTCTTTATGTACAATGGCAGCACCATCACCTCCTAAAGTGAAAGAAGCTCTAATGACGAGTGGAAAACCAAATTCTTGTGCAATTTCTTTTCCTTTTAAGAAAGAAGTTGCTGTCGCTTGTGGCGCCATTGGAATCCCAATCTTAAGCATCAACTCACGGAACTTCTCTCTGTCTTCTGTAATATTAATAGCATCAATATCGACCCCTATAATATCCACATCGAAATCGGCCCAAATTCCTTTTTCGTCCGCTTCAATACAAAGGTTTAAAGCCGTCTGTCCTCCCATGGTCGGTAATACCGCATCAATTTGAGGATGGTCTTTTAAAATTTTGATAATTGACTTGGTGGTTAATGGTAGTAGATACACATGATCGGCCATCGCTGGATCCGTCATGATGGTTGCTGGATTTGAATTGATCAGAATGGTTTCAATCCCATCTTCTCTAAGCGAGCGCAATGCTTGTGTTCCGGAATAGTCAAATTCACAAGCCTGTCCGATGACGATGGGTCCCGAACCTATAATTAAAATGGATTTAAGATCTTTATTTTTAGGCATTTTTTAATGTAATTGATTGTAGTATAATAAGATACAAAATTAAGTAACGTTTGGATATAAAAAAAGGCATTGCGACTAGCAATACCTTTAATATGTTAACAATTGTTAATCATTATTTTTTATGACGAAGTTCAGAAGATACACTGATTTTTTTTCTTCCCTTTGCACGTCTTCTAGCAAGAACTTTTCTCCCATTGGCAGAAGCCATTCTTTCTCTAAAACCATGTTTATTTTTTCTTTTCCTTTTCGATGGTTGAAACGTTCTTTTCATTTTAGTATATTTTTAAAACTTTTTGTAGTGTTGTTATCTTTAAAAAATGCGCTCAAGTCCTTACTTAAAGCGCGGTGCAAATATACAAAGAGTTTTTACTTTGACAAACCTAATTTTAAAATAATTTTGATTTGTTTTTACTACCTTTGTACTCGCTAAATAAATAAACTTAGATATGTTCAACAAAAATATAAAATTATTCCTTGCCGCTGCTATCATTACGTATGGCGTTTATCAAATTATAGAAACCTATGTTGGAAATGGCATCATGCTCATTCTCCTAGCTTTGGTCTTTGTGTTTTTCTATTTTAAAAATGAGATGATTCTTTTGGCATTTCTAAAACTTAGAAAACAAGATTTTCCAGGGACAGAGCGCTTACTCAACAAAATTAAGAATCCAAAATCAGCATTGACGAAAAAGCAACAAGGCTATTATAACTTCCTAAAAGGGATTATGGTGTCTCAAACAAATATGAACGATGCTGAGAAATACTTTAAAAACGCGATCAGCCTCGGTTTATCGATGGATCATGATTTAGCAATGGCTAAATTAAATCTAGCAGGAATTGCTTTTACGAAGCGCCGGAAGTTAGAAGCTCAAAACTTATTGCAGGAAGCACAAAAATTAGACAAGAGAGATATGTTGTCTGAACAAATCAAAATGATGAAGCAACAGATGAAAAAAGCTTCGATGCCCAATCAACATTTTGGTGGACAACAACGTGGTGGGAAGCGACGTTAAGTTTTAGTTTGTATAATACCCTTTTTCAGGAATCTCTAAAGTATATACCTTTCTGGATTTATTATTTAAAAACCCTTCCCTCAACCAAGGATTGTGAAGTTTTAGCTGTTTGTAGTTGAGTCCCAATTTATTTGCAAACTGCACAAAGTTCGTTACGGCTGTGTCTAATTGGATCGTGGAGGTTGGAATGGGTGCATACAAATCACTCTCTGAGAAATTATAACCGTATTTTTTGGGGTGTTCTATAATTTCTTTTAGTGCAACTGCTCGAAACACGTACCGACCCGTCTCCTCCCCTAACAACAAATCATAATACCCTGAAACCTGTTGCTTTTCAAGTTGATTTGCGATTCCGCGAATACCAGCGTTGTAAGCCGCCGCCGCTAGGGTCCAATTTCCAAATTTCTCTTTGGCTTTCAAAAAGTAGTTACAAGCCACGTGTGTCGATAATTCTAAATGGTAACGTTCATCAACGTTGTCATTGATTTCCAAACCATATTCTTTACCCGTTGGTTCCATGATTTGCCAAAACCCCTTCGCCCCCGCAGGAGACGTTACATTTTGTAATCCACTTTCTATAAGTGCTAAATATTTGAAATCATCTGGAATTCCGTAGGATTTTAAAATCGGCTCAATCACAGGAAAATAGCGGTGAGAGCGTTTAAATAATAACAATCCATTGGACTGCCAATAGGTGTTTACAAGCAGCTCACGGTCTATACGCTCCCGAATATCAGGCGTATGAATAGGCAAGGCTTCCCCAGAAAAATCAAGAGCTTCTGGAATTTCTAGTGCATAAACGTTATAATCGTTTTCCAAAGTATCGTGACCATCTTCAAGAACAGGTTGGCTTGTAAAAGCCAAAACCAAAAATCCAATCAAAGACAGTGTTCCAATAGTAAAAAAAATATTTTTAAGGTAGTACATAACAGTATGGGTTTAATGGTTTAAAAATACAAAAAAAAGTGAAGCCAATATCAACCAAGAATCAAATTGGGTAAATTTTCGTTCAACCATTTAAATTTATTTAAAATCATAATATGTGTTCCGCCCTCGATAACAATACAATTTTCGATATTATCAATCGGGAAAATAATGTCCTTATTTCCATGGATGTGAACTAAATTGGGGTCACTCTTTTCTTGATTCCAAGATACCACCTGTTTGATCGCCCAATCTAAATAACGTTTATCTGTAATGGATAAGTATTGTTTGTATAAATCCAAGCGCTTTACTATCGGTTTTCCGAATGCATATTTAGATAATAAATCAATATTTTGAGCAAAAAGACTCGTGGGTACTAATTTATAAACTTTTGTTTTGCCTGCCAATTGAAGGTGAAGCGGCAGTTCTTTTCGGGTTTTAACACTTGAAATGATAATTATTTTTCTAAAGTTATGCACTAAATTCATTTCTTGCGCTATGATGCCACCAAAAGAGACGCCTACCAAAACAGCATTTGCATGAATAACTTTAGAACAGAAACGCAAAGCATATTCTGAAATAGTCTCCTCATGATAAGGGATCATCCATTCTAAAAGATGAATTTCAAACCTATCAGGATCTAATTGAATATTTTTAAAAATACTAGGATTCGCTGCTAACCCAGGTAAAAAATAGACGGGTATTTTATTTTCATTTTGATGCACTCTGCGAATATATTAACTAGTTAGAATATTTTTTGTAAATTTGCATTCTAGAATTATCATAAACCTACTGAAAAACACTTTAATATGGTTGACGCTTCTAATTTAATAGACAATGCTTTTTTACGCCAATATGAATTAAATGTTGGTGGGGAAATGGCTACCCTAGAATATTCTCAACAAGAACGAAAAATTTTCTTAACAAAACTAAACATTCCTGAAGTTTTAAAGTCTGATGAATTTCTTGAAAGCTTTTTAAAGGTCGTTTTAGAGAATATTAGTGAAAAAAATATCAGTGTAGTTCCTACAAGCCCCCCTGTAGCAAAATTTATTCGTGGAAACCGTCGTTACAGAAAAATGCTTCCTGTAGGAATTCGCATCTAAGTAGTTGCAAACACTTGTTCAAATTCAAACCTTAGCAATCCATCTGAATCAATTTCAGTCAGCGTAATCTTGTGCAACGTATTGACGAATTCTGGATTCCATGGAGCTTTTACTTTGACATAATTCTCGGTAAACCCATGAATATACCCTTCTTTATTTTCCCCTTCAAATAACACGGTCCGCTTACTCCCGATCTGACTTTCATAAAAAGCTCGTCGTTTTTTGGCAGACAAGCCTCTGAGCATTTTACTGCGTTTCGATCGTACCGCTTTTGGCACGACATCGGGCAGCGTCGCCGCATGGGTATTTGGCCGTTCGGAATACGTAAATACGTGTAGATATGAAATGTCTAAGGCATTTAAAAAGTTGTAAGTCTCTAAAAATAGTTCATCTGTTTCGCCAGGAAATCCAACAATCACATCCACCCCAATACAAGCATCTGGCATCACAGTTTTGATATGTCCTACCCGATCTTGATAGAGTTCTTTCATATAACGTCTTCGCATTGCTTTGAGCATTACATTGCTTCCACTCTGTAAAGGAATGTGAAAATGAGGCACAAATGAATTGCTTTGCGCAACAAAATCAATGGTCTCATCTTTTAATAAATTCGGTTCAATAGATGAAATTCGCAAGCGATGAATGCCTTCAATAGTATCCAATTCCTGAACCAATTCAAAAAAGGTATGTTCGTGTTTTTTATTTCCAAATTCGCCTTTGCCGTAATCTCCAATATTGACACCAGTTAAGACAATTTCCTTAATCCCTTGATCTGCTATTTTTTTGGCATTGTCCAATACATTTTGAAGCGTATCCGATCGAGAAATCCCACGCGCCAACGGAATGGTGCAATAGGTGCATTTATAATCACAGCCATCTTGAACTTTTAAAAAGGCGCGCGTGCGATCGCCAACAGAATAACTACTCACATAAAAATCGGCATCTTCAATATCACACGAGTGAATCGCACCCGTCTCATTTTTAGTCAGTTCGTTTAAATAATCGGTTATTTTAAATTTTTCGGTGGCACCTAATACCAAATCAACGCCATTGACTGCCGCCAATTCTTCGGGTTGTAATTGTGCATAGCACCCCACGGCGACTATAAATGCTTCTGGATTTGAACGCTGTGCCTGCTTCACAATCGTTTTAAAACGCTTGTCAGCATTCTCGGTTACAGAGCAGGTATTGATGACATAAATATCCGCATATTCAGAAAACTCAACACGATCAAAACCTTCGTCTTGAAAGTTCCGTGCAATCGTTGCAGTTTCGGAAAAATTTAATTTACACCCTAAAGTGTAAAAAGCGACTTTTTTTCTATCAATCATTCTTGTACTTTTACCAAGTGGACAAATTTACAATTAACATCTATAATGACAAAGCAAGCATCTAATTACTTCTGGCTTCGAATCGGAAGTGTTCTTTTTTTTAGCTCCTTATTTTTAGGGTGCAACACTAGCGATATTGACGCTAAAACCAAACAGGTTTTTAGATACAATGAACATAAAAATATTGGCTCTTTAGACCCTGCGTTTGCAAAAGACAACGCCGATATTTCTGCGATCAATCAATTGTTTAACGGCTTAGTTCAAATGGATTCTTTAATGGATGTGGTGCCAGCCATCGCGAGTTCGTGGGAGATTTCAGAAAATGCAAAAGTATATACTTTCAATCTTAGAGAAGATGTCTATTTTCATACACATAGCTTGTTTGGAACTGACAAAACACGCACAGTAACTGCCAACGATTTTGTCTATAGCTTTGATCGCTTGAGAGACCCTAAATTGGCTTCGCCTGGAGGTTGGGTGCTTCAAAATGTGGAGTCTTATAAAGCATTGGATGCACAGCGTTTTCAGATCACTTTAAAGTCACCGTTTCCTGCGTTTTTAGGACTCATAACGATGAAGTATTGCAGTGTTGTGCCCAAAGAGGTTGTGGAGCATTACGGGGCGGATTTCAGGTCGAATCCCATTGGAACCGGTCCTTATAAATTTAAACGATGGGAAGAAAATATTAAATTAATTTTCAGGAAAAACAACCGCTATTTTGAAACCAATCAAGCAGGTGAAAAATTGCCGTATTTAGAAGCGGTATCTATTACGTTTTTAGCAGACAAGCAAAGTGAATTTCTACAATTTATTCAAGGAAATATTGACTACATAACAGGCTTAGATGCTTCTTATAAAGATGACATTCTTCGTGCCGATGGCGTCTTAAAACCGAGCTACGCATCAAGCGTGAAAATGCTCAGAGCACCCTATTTAAATACAGAATATTTTGGGTTTTATATGGATTCCGAAGTTTCTGAATATCAAAGTGAATTGATTCGACAAGCTGTGAATTACGGATTTGATCGCACCAAAATGATGAGGTACCTTAGAAACGGCATTGGGATCCCTGGAATGGGCGGATTTATTCCAAAAGGACTTCCAGGGCATAATGAAAATGTAGGCTATGACTATCAACCCGAAAAAGCAAAGCAGCTACTAGAAACTTATCGAAATGAATCTGGCAATCCGCAACCTGAAATTACGTTGACCACCATTTCTAATTATTTAAGTTTTAGTGAATTTATTCAACGAGAATTACAATCCATTGGTTTAACCATTCGTATTGATGTGATGCCGCCATCGTCTTTGAAATCTGCTAAATCAAACGGGAAAATAGATTTATTTAGAGCGAGTTGGGTCGCCGATTATCCAGATGCTCAGAATTATTTATCTTTATTTTACAGTGGTAATTTCGCGCCCAATGGCCCTAATTACACCCACTTTAAAGATGCACAGTTTGACAGATGGTATGAGGAAGCACTGCTAGAAATAGATCAGGAGAAGCGCCTCCATCTGTATCAAAAAATGGATGCATTAGTGATCAAAAAAGCGCCGGTAGTCGTATTGTTTTATGATGAAGTCATTCGGTTTACATCTATCGATGTGAGAGGGCTAGGAATTAATCCCACCAATTTATTAGAACTAAAAAACGTTCAGAAAAACTAATCGGTTCTATAGGTTGCAGACAGTTCAAACACGTGTTCTAAAATAGCGGATTCTTGTGCCGAGAATTCCAATCCACGGCGTTTCATCACCTCTGTAGCGACTTCAAAAGCTTTGGACGTTAGATAGGTTGCAAAACCTTTAGCCCCGCCCCAACTGAAACTTGGAATGAAGTTTCGAGGAAAACCACTTCCAAAAATATTAGCACTCACACCCACAACAGTTCCGGTATTAAACATGGTATTAATCCCACATTTACTATGGTCGCCCATCATCAAACCACAAAACTGAAGTCCTGTTTTGGCGAAATTTTCAGTCTCGTAACTCCACAAGCGTACCTCAGCATAGTTGTTTTTTAGATTGGAATTATTAGTATCCGCTCCTAAATTACACCATTCTCCAATAACAGAATTTCCTAAAAACCCATCATGTCCTTTATTAGAGTAACCAAAGAACACCGAATTATTAATCTCACCGCCTACTTTAGAATAGGGTCCAACAGTGGTGGGTCCATAAATTTTAGTTCCCATTTTAAGAGTCGATCCTTCACAAAGTGCAAAAGGCCCTCTTACCATACTGCCTTCCATAATTTCGGTGTTTTTACCGATATAGATAGGGCCATCTGTGGCATTGAGCACACAAAGGGGTAGCTTGGCTCCTTCTTCAATAAAAATAGCCTCTGGATTAAAAGCCACCGTTTTTTCAGGAATTGGTTCGGATGTTCTGTCGGCTGTTAACAGCTTATAATCCGCTTGTATTGCAGCCCCATTTTTGGAGAAAATATCCCAAGTCGTTTCAATTTTTAAAAGCTCTCCTTTAGATTGAAATACCTCTAGGGAATCAATATCTATTTCTTGATCTTCCAAACTGAAAAAAGCGACCATCGTGTCGCCATCATAAACAGCTTGATTTTCTTTTAAATTTTTAATTTGATGGACTAAAGCTTCGTTGGGTGTGTAGGACGCATTGATCATTATGTTCTGCTCCATTTCAACCATTGGATATTTATCAGAAAGATAATCCTCCGTCACTGTGGTGGTGGTGGCTCCTAAAAATAATTCCCATTTTTCACGAATCGTCAAAATCCCAATACGGATATCGGCTACAGGACGTGTATAGGTAAATGGCAATAAGGCCTCTCTATTTTCACCGTCAAAAAGTATATAATTCATACGAAAGCTTTGTGTAAAAATAAGAAAAGCCTTTCAATTGTTGAAAGGCTTTTATAGTATAATTAAAAGAAATGTAATTATTTCTTGAATTTTGCGTATTTAGTTTTGAACTTATCAATACGTCCTGCAGTATCAATTAATTTAGATTTACCAGTGTAAAACGGGTGAGATGTTCTAGAGATTTCCATTTTTATTAATGGGTATTCTACACCGTCCACTTCTAAAGTTTCACTTGTGTCTGCAGTTGACTTTGTTAAAAATACATCTTCATTTGACATATCTTTAAATGCTACTACTCTGTAATTATCTGGGTGTATATCTTTTTTCATCGCGTAAACTATTAAATTCGATTTTTCGAGTTGCAAATTTATATATTTTTTACAAAACTACAACAGTTTATTAATTTTATTTTTTTAATTAAAAATGTAACTTATCTTTGAAGCCTGAGTCTTATTAATATAACTTAACAAAAATCAACAAAAATTATGGAAACAACAACAAAATCATCTGCTACTAACAATGGTCTTTACTTAGGAGGAATTTTATCACTAATTACCGTCTTACTTTACGCTGTCAACCTTGATCTATTTACTGAATGGTGGCTTGGAATTATTTTATTTGTAGTCGTCGTCGCTTTCGGCGTTATTTCAGCTATAAAATCTAGAACATTATTAAATGGTTTTATTAGCTTTAAACAAGCTTTTACTTCTTATTTTATTACCGTCTTAATCGGATCAATTATTTCTACAGTCTTAGGAATTGTTATTTTTACGTTTATCGATCCGGAAGCAGCCACCTATATAAATGAGCAAATATTAGTTGTCACCAAGCAGACCATGGAACGTTTTGGAATGCCTCAAGAAGCAATGCAAGTTGCCTTAGAAGAAGCTGCTAAAAATGACAACTTTTCATTAGGTATGCAATTCAAGAATTTTGTTTTTGGACTGGCATTTTATTCATTAATTGGACTGATCGTCGCATTAATCGTTAAGAAAACTGACAATAAAGAGGCTTAAATTCTTTACTTTTGACTTTCAAAAGTAATTAGAATGAATATATCAGTAGTTATACCACTACTTAACGAACAAGATTCTTTAGAAGAACTCCATGATTGGATTGTGTCTGTGATGCAATCCAATCATTTTTCTTATGAAATTCTTTTTATAGACGATGGTAGCTCGGACAATTCTTGGGAGGTGATCCAAAAACTACGCAGCAAAAACACAGCAGTTTTAGGACTTAAATTTTCTAAAAACTTCGGAAAATCTCAAGCCTTGCACGCCGGGTTTGCAAAAGCCAAAGGGGAAGTTGTCATCACTATGGATGCGGATTTACAAGACAGTCCAGATGAAATCCCAGAACTCTTTCAACTTATAAAAGACCACGATCACGACATCGTTTGTGGTTGGAAAAAGAAACGCTACGATTCTTTTTTCGCTAAAAATCTGCCTTCAAAATTATTTAATTGGGCGGCCAGAAAAATATCTGGATTGTCCCTTCACGACTTTAACTGTGGCCTAAAAGCCTACCGTAAGGACGTTGTAAAAACTATTGATGTCTATGGAGAAATGCACCGCTATATCCCCGTATTGGCGGTCAATGCAGGGTTTACCAACATCGTAGAAAAAGTAGTCATTCATCAAGCAAGAAAATACGGAAAAACAAAATTTGGTATGGAACGATTTATAAATGGATTTTTAGATTTGATTACCATCTGGTTTATTTCCAAGTTTGGAAGACGCCCTATGCACTTTTTTGGACTCTTAGGAGTCATCATGTTTATCATTGGATTGGGATTTGCAACCTATCTAGGAATTGATAAATTATTCTTAAATCCTTCTGGACGCTTGATTGCCAACAGACCCGAGTTTTTCATCGCCTTGACAACCATGGTGATTGGAACACAGTTTTTTGTAGCAGGATTTTTAGGCGAAATAGTCCTCCAATCCCGACAAAACAAAGAACGTTATCTTGTATCTGAAGCTACAGATGCTTAAAATATCCTTAAAAAGCGCTTAAAACAATTCATAAATGTTCGCAAATATTTACATTTGCAAAAATATTTTTTTACATGTCTAAAACAGATTTACAAGTTCAAGAAAATTTAGCCACTTGGTTATCCCCTTTTTTTGATGATGCTACAAAGAAAACAATTCAGCAACTTCAAACGAGTAACCCAGAAGAACTCAACGATAGTTTCTATAAAAATCTAGAATTTGGAACCGGTGGTATGCGCGGCGTGATGGGCGTTGGCACCAACCGAATTAATAAATATACCCTCGGAAAAAACACCCAAGGACTCAGTGATTATTTACATCAAACCTATCCCAATCAACCCATAAAAGTGGTGATTGCGTTTGATTGTAGGCACAACAGTCAGTCCTTTGCTAAAATTGTAGCCGATGTGTTTTCTGCGAATAATATCGAAGTGTTTTTGTTTGAAGACCTTCGTGCCACACCAGAATTATCTTTTGCTCTTAAATATTTAGGATGTCAATGTGGAATCGTTTTAACGGCTTCTCACAATCCTCCAGAATACAATGGTTATAAAGTGTATTGGGAAGATGGCGGGCAACTGGTACCTCCGTTTGATGGCGAAATCATCAACCTTATCAATTCTTTAAAATACACAGATATTAATTTT
Organism: uncultured Flavobacteriaceae bacterium; assembly: GCA_943787365.1. Lineage (GTDB taxonomy): Bacteria > Bacteroidota > Bacteroidia > Flavobacteriales > Flavobacteriaceae > Hel1-33-131. The sequence continues at coordinate 198,695 of CALSMD010000001.1, read as the reverse complement.
TCTGCAAAAGAAGAGTTGATTCATTTAATCGGAAAAGATGTGGATGACGTTTTTATAAATGCAGCCGTTAAAAACGGTAGCTTAGAAGTGAATACTCCAGCATCAAGAGAAAATGTATCCGTCGTTTTTACGGCCTTACACGGAACTTCCATTACAGCCGTTCCAGAAACCTTGAAACGAGCAGGTTATACGAATGTACATCTTGTTGAATCACAATCCGTACCAGACGGAGATTTCCCAACAGTGAAGTCGCCAAACCCTGAAGAACCAGAAGCTCTGAAAATGGCCTTAGAATTGGCGGAAGAAGTCAATGCTGATATCGTAATTGGAACTGATCCTGATTGTGACCGACTTGGAATTGCAGTGCGTAATTTTGACAATAAAATGGTGATGCTCAACGGGAATCAAACCATGGTTATGATGACCAAGTTTTTGTTAGATTTATGGAAAAATAACGGAGCTATTAACGGAAATCAATTTGTAGGATCTACTATTGTGTCTTCTCCAATGCTCCCTAAACTTGTGGAAGCTTACGGCGTTGAGTGCAAAATTGGACTTACAGGATTTAAGTGGATTGCCAAAATGATAAAAGATTTTCCTGAAATGGATTTCATTGGTGGTGGCGAAGAAAGCTTCGGTTTTATGGTGGGCGATTTTGTTCGTGATAAAGATGCGGTTACTTCTACCCTACTGGCTTGTGAAATTGCAGCCCATACCAAAGCAAATGACAGTTCGTTTTTTAATGAATTGATCAACACCTATGTTGAGCATGGGTTTTATAAAGAACGCTTAATTTCTATCACCAAAAAAGGAATTGAAGGCAGCCAAGAAATAAACAACATCATGGAATCTGCTCGAAACAATCCGGTAACTTCTATCAACGGTTCAAAAGTGGTGACTGTAGAAGACTTTAAACTCTCTATCTGTAAAAACTTAGCTTTAAACAGTACGGAACCCATTTCAATACCCAAAGCCGATGTGTTAATTTACACTACAGAAGATGGCAGTAAAGTGGCATTGCGCCCAAGTGGTACAGAACCTAAAATAAAGTTTTATATTAGCGTGAATACTAACTTATCTAGCTCAACAGAGTTTTCTCTAACAGAAAAAGTACTCGATGCTAAAATTGATGCGATAATTAAAGATATGAAACTGATCTAATGAATTATTTAAAACCGATTCTTCGCTATGCGATTCCTTATAAATTTTATGCGTTACTGAATGTTATTTGCAACATCTTTTATGCATTTTTCGGGACCTTATCGATGATTTCTTTATTTCCAATGCTTAAAGTGTTATTTGGAGATTCCGAAGCACTTTTCATTAAACCCAAATGGGAAGGATTTAGACATCTAACCTCTTATGGAGAAGACTATCTTAACTATTTTATCACCCTAAAAAAATCTGAAGGAAATGATGATGTCCTTATTTTTATGGTGGGATTTGTGATAAGTTCATTTTTATTAAAAAACTTCTTTAGCTACTTAGCAATGTTTTTTATTACCTTCTTAAGAAATGGTGTTTTAAAAGATATGAGAAACGAATTGTATGACAAAGTAACCAGTCTTCCATTAGCCTTTTATTCCGAAAAACGAAAAGGAGACACCATGTCTAGAATCTCTACAGATGTTTTAGAAATTCAACACTCGTTTTTATCTATTCTAGAGCTGATCGTAAGAGAGCCACTCACAATTCTGTTCACGCTTGTATCCATGTTTATAATCAGTCCAAAACTTTCAATTTTTGTATTGATATTTATCCCAATCTCTGGATTTCTGATTTCACTTATAGGGAAGTCGTTAAAACGAAATTCTAATAAAGTTCAAAAAGAACAAGGCTATTTCCTGTCTATTGTTGATGAAACACTTTCAGGTCTTAAAGTTATTAAAGGTTTTAACGGTGAAAAGATTTTTAGTAATAAATTCCAATCCTCTACCACACGGTTTTATAAGTATTCAAATAAATTATTAAACAAGCAAAATCTAGCAGGTCCGACAAGTGAATTTTTAGGTATTACAGTCATCGCTATCTTGTTATGGTACGGAGGAAATATGGTGTTGAATGAAAAATCATTAGACGCAAGTTTGTTCTTAGTTTACATGGGATTGGCTTATAATATCCTAACACCCGCCAAAGCTATAAGCAAAGCAAGTTATGGCGTTAAGAGAGGGAATGCCGCAGCAGAGCGAGTGATGGAAATTCTAAACTCAGAATCGCCTTTAAAAGACATCCCAAATGCTCTGACTAAAACTGATTTTGAGTCTGCTATTGAAATAAAAAATATTAGCTTCAAATATGAGGATGAATATGTTCTGAAAAACTTTTCAATTTCAGTTCCTAAGGGAAAATCCGTCGCACTTGTAGGACAATCTGGAAGTGGAAAATCGACCATCGCCAATTTAGTAACTCGATTCTATGATGTGAATGAAGGACAGATCGATATTGATGGTACAGATATTCGGACGCTTACAAAACACTCCTTGCGTAACCTAATGGGCTTGGTCACACAAGATTCTATTCTTTTCAATGATACCATTAAAAATAACGTGCGTTTAGGTAAAGAGGATGCCACTGACTACGAAGTTTTAAAGGCCTTAGAAATTGCGAATGCTTGGGAGTTTGTAAAAGACTTACCGGAAGGCATGGATACCAACATTGGAGATTCAGGAAATAAATTATCAGGAGGTCAAAAACAACGTTTGAGCATTGCCAGAGCCGTCTTAAAGAACCCTCCGATCATGATTTTGGACGAGGCCACTTCTGCATTGGACACAGAGAGCGAACGCTTGGTGCAAGTCGCCTTGGAAAACATGATGAAAAACAGAACCTCTATTGTGATTGCGCATCGACTTTCAACCATTCAGAATGCGGATGAAATCATCGTGATGCAAAAAGGTCAAATAGTAGAGCAAGGAAAACACCAAGAATTGTTAGACAAAAAAGGAGTTTACAACAACCTTGTATCTATGCAGTCGTTTCAATAAAAGTTTAAACTTTAACAAACTGATCTATTACTGTCACTACTTAAACGTCAGTTTAGAAATTTTCCCTTTTCCAGCAGCGAAAGCCACACTGTCATTTAAAAATCGAAGGGTATAATAGCTTTCATCGCTAAGGTGCTTCCAAGTAGCACCGCCGTCTTGACTGTAATCGACCCCCTCAAAACCCAAGGCAACCAAGCCCATTGCGTTGCTGTTAGGCACATATTGCACACAACTTCGATAACCCGGGCTTTGATCCTGTGCCACCACTTCCCAAGTTTTCCCGCCATCCTTTGTACGGATTTTATTGGAATGTTGACTTTTTGGTTTTGTATAATCCCCACCAATGGCAAATCCGTTTAGAGCATCATAAAAATCTATGGAATACATACCCGTCGTTTCAAGACCTTGAACAATTGGAGTCTCAAAAACATCCCAAGTCATTCCTTTATCCGAAGAATATAAAACACGACTCGATCGACCGCCAGTAGCCACCCAAGTTTGATCGCCTACAATCGCAATATTTGTATCACTCGCAGCAAAAGCGGCTTCACCTTCCATTGCTGGAGGTAGTATATCACATGATATTTTTTGCCATGTCAGTCCGCCATCTCTTGTAATCACCATACTCATGCAACCATCCGTTGGATCACCAATCGCAATGCCTTCTTTGGAATTCCAAAAATGAAGCGCATCATAAAAAGCAGCAGGATGTGTTTCTTCATACACCAATTCTTGATTTTTAAATAAATACGCTGGACTTCCAATGCTTAACGCAAAATAAGAATTCTCTACGATTGCCGAAGCTCGAAAATTTAGAGTATCCTCCGAAACCCTTTCGACTGCCATTTGTCCTGTTTTTGTATCATAAGTATAGACATCACCAATAGAGGATACAGCTTTTAAGGTTTGTTCATTAATTTCCAAAGCTCTAATATTGAGCAGAGAATCTTCAATCACCGATTCAATAATCAATTTAGAAAATGGAGTTGAAGGCGTTTTTTTTGAATGCTTACACCCCGTAAAAAAGAGGATGAACATTCCGATGGAGAGTGCGTATTTCATGATCGTTTTTATTTAGAAAAATTGAATTCTCAATATACATATTATCTGTAATAATTAGCATTATTAAACGTAACTTTGCAGCTATAACTAATTTACTTATGCGTTTACACAGAAACTTATGTTTTGCGGTCATCGACGGACTTTTACTGATCTTTAATGAAGGAGAATATGCTGACAAAGTCATTCAGAAATTATTAAAACGTGATAAACGTTGGGGAAGTCGCGACCGTGGATTTGTGGCTGAAACCACTTATGATATCGTACGCTGGAAACGTTTGTATGCAGAGATTGCGCAAATCAAAGAGCCATTTAGCAGAGATGATGCTTGGCGCTTGTTTGCAGTATGGGCAACGCTTAAAGGAGTGAAATTACCCGATTGGAAATATTTTGAAGGCACACCTTCTAGAAAAATAAAAGGGCGTTTTGACGAACTTTCCAAAGACCGGAAATACCGTGAATCCATTCCAGATTGGATTGATGAATTAGGTGTTAAAGAATTAGGCGAAGCCAAATGGACCAAAGAAATGGCCATGCAAAATAAACAAGCCAGTGTTATTTTAAGAACCAATACCTTAAAAACATCGAAAGCAGATTTAAAATTAAAATTAGAATCTGAAGGCATTGAAACCATCGAAATTGAGGGGTATCCTTACGCCTTACAACTGAAAGAACGCGCCAATGTATTTACAACGGAAGCGTTTAAAGATGGCTGGTTTGAAGTTCAAGATGCTTCTTCGCAATTAGTTGCTGATTTTTTAGATGTGAAACCAGGCATGAAAGTAGTGGATTGTTGTGCAGGCGCAGGTGGAAAAACCTTACACCTTTCTGCATTGATGGAAAATAAAGGCTCCGTCGTAGCGATGGATATTTACGAAAGTAAATTGAAAAAACTAAAAATTAGAGCCCGTCGTGATGGCGCCCATAATATTGAAATGAAAGTGATTGACTCTACAAAACCAATCAAAAAATTGCATGAAAAAGCGGATCGCTTATTGATTGATGCGCCTTGTTCTGGATTGGGAGTTTTAAGACGAAATCCAGATTCAAAATGGAAACTAGAACCTGAATTTATAGACCGAATCCGTAAAACTCAACAAGAGGTTTTGCAACAATATTCTAAAATGGTAAAGCCAGAAGGAAAAATGGTCTATGCCACTTGTTCAGTATTGCCTTCTGAAAATGAAACTCAAGTTAAAACCTTTTTAAAATCAGAATCTGGAAAAGATTTTACATTTATAAAAGACAAAAAAATACTGGCACACGAAACTGGATTTGACGGATTTTATATGGCTTTATTAGAGAAAAAATAAGATGGTTTTATAATCCTTTTTGGGGATGTTCAAAACTGGTGAATAACTCCATAAATTAGGAAATAAAATCATTCAAAAATACTCTTAAAATCATTAAATTTGTAGGATCGAATAATATCCAAAACAAAACGAATGATTCATTTCTTTGGTACCCTAGATACAAAGGTATTTGCAGTTCAAACCGTAAACGAATTAACTCCCGAAACGATCGCCAAACTACAATGGCTTTTTGGTGACCAACCAAAAATAGAACAGACAACACTCAATTCAACTTTTGTAGGCCCACGTGCAGCAATGATTACGCCTTGGAGTACGAATGCCGTCGAAATTACCCAAAACATGGGTATTGAAGGGATTATTCGAATCGAAGAATTTCATACAATTGAAGAAGGTTTTTCTGATTTTGATCCTATGATTTCAGAAAAATTTGAAGGCTTACACCAGCAGAGTTTTGATATTGACATCACCCCAGAACCGATTTTGAATATCAATGATATTTCTGCTTACAACCAGCAAGAAGGACTGTCTTTAAATGCCGATGAAATTGAATACCTCAATCAAGTCAGTAAAAAAATAGGCAGACCCCTCACCGACTCGGAAGTCTTTGGATTTTCACAAGTCAATTCGGAGCATTGCCGCCATAAAATATTTAACGGAACCTTTGTAATTGATGGGGAAGAAAAACCAACTTCCCTTTTCAAACTCATAAAAGAAACATCTAAACAACACCCGAATACCATCGTATCAGCATACAAAGATAATGTTGCTTTTGTAAAAGGTCCCGTCGTAGAACAGTTTGCACCTAAAAGTGCTGACAAACCTGATTTCTATACCACAGAAGATTTTGAATCTGTAATTTCCATCAAAGCTGAAACGCATAATTTTCCCACCACTGTAGAACCTTTTAATGGGGCTGCAACAGGTTCTGGAGGCGAAATTAGAGACCGTCTCGCAGGCGGAAAAGGGTCGTTGCCCTTGGCAGGAACAGCGGTTTACATGACCTCTTACTCGCGATTAAATTCCAACCGACCTTGGGAAGCTGGATTTAAAGAACGGAACTGGCTCTATCAAACTCCCATGGATATTTTGATCAAAGCCTCTAACGGTGCTTCTGATTTTGGAAATAAATTTGGTCAACCCCTCATTTGTGGGTCGGTGCTCACATTCGAGCATCAGGAAGACGCCCAACGATTAGGATTTGATAAAGTCATCATGCAAGCTGGTGGGATTGGCTACGGAAAAGCCGATCAAGCACTGAAAGACACCCCTGAAAAAAATGATAAAATCGTCATCCTCGGAGGCGAAAATTACCGCATTGGAATGGGCGGCGCAGCTGTATCCTCTGCAGATACAGGCGCATTATCAAGCGGAATTGAATTAAATGCCGTACAACGTTCGAATCCTGAAATGCAAAAGCGTGCTGCAAATGCCGTGCGAGGCATGATTGAAAGTGAAGAGAATTTCATTGTATCCATACACGATCATGGCGCAGGTGGACATTTAAATTGCTTGTCAGAATTGGTCGAAGATACCGGAGGGCATATCGATTTAGATCAACTTCCAGTTGGCGATCCTACCCTCTCAAACAAAGAATTAATTGGCAACGAATCTCAAGAACGCATGGGGCTTGTGATTGCTGAAAAACATATTGATACCTTACAAAAAATTGCCGACAGAGAACGCTCGCCTATGTACACGGTGGGAAACGTAACCGGCGATCACCGTTTTGTATTTGAATCAAAATCTACAGGAAATAAACCTATGGATTTTAATTTAGAAGACATGTTTGGAAGCTCTCCTAAAACGATTTTAGAAGATAAAACCATTGTCAGAAATTACAAATCGGCTTCTTATGACAGCAGTTTATTTCAAATTTATCTTGAAGACGTTTTAAAACTTGAATCTGTCGCTTGTAAAGATTGGTTGACCAACAAAGTCGATCGTTGTGTGGGTGGTAAAGTTGCCAAACAACAATGTGTTGGCCCCTTACAACTCCCGCTCAATAATGTGGGTGTGATGGCCTTGGATTATTCAAGTCAAGAAGGGATTGCGACTTCTTTAGGACATGCGCCTGTGGCGGCACTTATTGACCCCAAAGCTGGGAGTCGTGCTGCCATTACTGAAGCACTTACTAATATTATTTGGGCCCCTTTAAAAGACGGTTTAGATAGTATCTCATTGTCTGCCAACTGGATGTGGCCTTGTAAAAATGAAGGAGAAGATGCACGCTTGTACAGCGCGGTGGAAGCCATTTCTGAATTTGCGATTGACTTAGGAATCAACGTTCCAACAGGAAAAGATTCACTCTCAATGAAACAAAAATATCCTGAAGGCGATGTGGTCTCTCCAGGGACGGTTATTATTACGGCGGCAGGAAACTGTAATGCGATTTCTAAAGTGGTAGAGCCTTTATTTAAACAAAATGCAGGTCCTATTTATTACATCAATATATCTCAAGATGCTTTTAAATTAGGCGGCAGTGCCTTTGGACAAATTTTAAATACCATTGGAACAGAAACGCCAAACGTACAAAGTGCAGCTTATGTGAAAACGGTATTTAATACACTTCAAGAGTTGATTCAAAACAATAAAATTGTAGCAGGTCACGATGTCGCTTCTGGTGGATTGATCACCACTTTATTAGAACTGTGTTTTTCAGATACCAATTTAGGAGCCGATTTGGATTTGAATTCCCTTGAAGAAGCAGACAGTATCAAACTGTTATTCTCCGAAAATTCAGGGATTGTATTTCAAGCAGTAGATGCCTCTGTAGCAGCCGAACTATCAAAAGTGTCTATTGATTTTTATGAACTTGGAACCGTGACAAATCAGCCTGTTTTAAACATTAAAAACGCATCGGATGATTTAGCTTTAAACATCAATGAATTAAGAGATGTGTGGTATGAAACCTCATATTTACTCGATCAAAAACAAACGGCTAATGGATTGGCAAAAGATCGATTTGATAATTATAAAACACAAGTACTTAACTATAAATTTCCACAACAGTTCACTGGGAAATTGCCTAATATCAACCTAACAAACAAACCAAAGGCCGCTATCATAAGAGAGAAAGGAAGTAACTCTGAACGAGAAATGGCAAACGCCATGTATTTGGCTGGTTTTGACGTGAAGGATGTGCACATGACCGATTTAATTTCGGGACGTGAAACTCTTGAACATATCCAGTTTATTGGAGCCGTTGGCGGCTTTAGCAACAGTGATGTTTTGGGCTCGGCTAAAGGATGGGCAGGCGCGTTTAAATACAATGAGAAGGCCAAATTGGCTCTCAAAAATTTCTTTGAGCGTCCAGACACGTTATCTGTCGGCATCTGTAATGGGTGTCAACTTTGGATGGAATTGGATTTGATCAACCCAGAACACGAAAAACATGGGAAATTAACATACAATGATTCTCAAAAACACGAAAGTGCGTTTACGTCGGTCACCATTCAGAAAAATAATTCGGTGATGCTTTCGTCTTTGGAGGGAAGTACACTTGGCGTTTGGATATCTCATGGGGAAGGGAAGTTTAAATTGCCTTATGAAGAGTCCAACTATAACATTGTCGGTAAATATGCCTACGATGCCTATCCCCACAACCCAAATGGTTCCGATTTTAACACCGCCATGATGTGTGATGCAACAGGGCGTCACTTGGTAACAATGCCGCATATTGAGCGTTCGACCTTTCAGTGGAATTGGGCACATTACCCTGAAAACAGAACTGATGATGTCTCGCCTTGGTTAGAAGGATTTTTGAATGCAAAACTGTGGTTAGAGGCCTTAAAATAAGATGTATTTATTTTTAAAGAATCAAATTTGATACTCTTTTAAAAATTAGTACTTTGCATGCTCACAAACTTATTACAATTCGATGAAACCAATTACGCGACTATTTGACTTTGCTTATTATCAATTAGAGACTCATAATTTAGAAGCCGCTTTGGTTTCTAAGAAAGATGGCGAATGGGTGAAAACATCCACAAAAGAATACCTCGATAAAGCAAATGCACTCAGTAGGGCCTTACTAAAAATGGGCGTTCAAAAAAATGATAAAATCGCCGTCATTTCGACAACCAACCGTACCGAATGGTGTATTGTCGATGTTGGAGTGCTTCAAGTTGGCGCGCAAAATATCCCGATTTATCCGACAATTTCTTCGGACGATTATGAATATGTTTTAAATCACAGTGAAGCTGTTTACTGTTTTGTATCCGATGAAGAGGTTTATAACAAGGTTCTCAAAGTAAAAGACAACACAAAACTGAAAAAGGTATTTAGTTTTGATGAAATTGAAGGTTGTGAAAATTATACAGAATTATTTGAACTGGGTGCCGATGAAAGTACGCAACCCGATGTTGAAACTCGAAAGGCAGAAGTCATTCCTTCAGATTTAGCAACTATTATTTATACCTCTGGAACGACTGGAAAGCCAAAAGGCGTGATGTTGTCTCATTACAATGTGGTTGAAAATGTGTTGGTAAGTATGCCACGTCTCCCCTTAATGGAAGGGACAACGCGCGTCCTTAGTTTTTTACCACTCTGTCATATTTTTGAACGTGTATTGATCTACATATATCAACATGCAGGGATCAGTATTTATTTTGCTGAAAGCATCGAGAAGATTGGCGAAAATGCTCAGGAGATCAAACCCAACCTGATGAGTGTGGTGCCACGCTTGTTAGAAAAAGTATTTAATAAAATAAACGCCAAAGGCAGCGAATTAACAGGGATCAAAAGAGCCTTGTTTTTCTGGGCCATCAAACTAGGCGAACGCTACGAACCGTACCAAGCCAACGGATTTTGGTATGAATTTCAATTAAAAATAGCTCGAAAATTAATTTTCAGCAAATGGAAAGCCGCGCTCGGTGGCGAGTTGCACACCATGGTTTCGGGAAGTGCAGCCCTGCACCCACGCTTGGCACGTATTTTTTGTGCATCGGGAATGATGATTATGGAAGGCTATGGCCTTACAGAAACGTCTCCAGTCGTTTCGGTGGGAATGCATACGGATCATCATTTTAAAATTGGAACGGTTGGAAAACCGATTTCTAATGTGGAAGTGAAAATTGCTGAGGATGGCGAAATTCTCATCAAAGGCCCAAACGTAATGGTAGGCTATTTCAAAGATCCTACAAAAACCGCGGAAGTCATGAGTGGCGATTATTTTCACACAGGTGATAAAGGTGAAATTGACCCCGATGGGTTTCTTAAAATCACGGGGCGTAAAAAGGAAATGTTCAAAACTTCGGGCGGGAAATACATCATTCCAACACTAATTGAAAATGATTTGAAAGAATCTAATTTCATCGAACAAGTGATGGTGATTGGTGAAAATAAAAAAATGCCAGCGGCCTTAATTCAGCTTAATTTTGAGTTTATCAAAGAATGGATCGTAAGAAAGAACATCGACCTTGAACCCACACCAGAAGCAATTTGTGCGTCTGACATCATCATTGATCGCATCCAGAAAGAAGTCAGCAAATCCAACCAAGGCTTTGGGAATTGGGAACAAATCAAACGGTTTGAGCTCACTCCAGATGTGTGGTGTATTGAAGGTGGGCACCTCACGCCTACCATGAAAATGAAACGCAGTGTTATTTTTGACCTCTACAAAGATTTGGTTTCTAAAATTTATACAGACGATTAAATTTAGTTTAAGTTCCGTTGACTCTGAGTCCCCCCGCTAGCGCGAGCATCTTTTGCTCGTGCCCAGTATGCAAAAGAAAAAATGAAAGAGAAATAATAAATGAATCGAAAATATAAAAAAATACTGAATTGTTATCGTTTGTTTATAGCACAAGCGAGACGCTTGCGCCAGCAGGAGAAAGGAAACGTAAAAAAAAATCGCAAGCCTAACGATAGCGATACGAAACATATGAAAACACATACTTTAATCGTAATTTTATTTTTAATATTTTCTTGTAAACAAAAAGAAAATCAAAAAGTTAAAATAGCTGAACAAAATCAGACAATTGAATTAAATCAACAAAAAGAAATATTTGACCAAAATTTAATTAATTCGCTGTATAGTGAGTTAAAATCAAAATTTGAAATTGATTTTAACCGAAAGCATTTAACAAGTCTTCTAAATGGAATAAGCGTGACGGAATTAAGAAACGGAAAAGAATTTGAAAAAAAAATGTTATTTGAGGACTTTAAATGTGAATGTTATGACAAAATGAAAATTTCATATTCTCAATCTGAAAGTAGATTTATTTTGTTTGTTTACGAAGAGTTTTATGAAGAAGAATTAGATTGGTGTCCAGAAAGCTCATACAGTTATTCATTTGGCATAAAAAATCTAAAAATAGTTGATTTAAAATTAGATTTCATGGCTGGATAAAAAATCTACGTAGCTGCAAATAAAACTCCCGCTGGTGCGCGAATCCTTCGCGTTCCGAATAAGTTTCAAAAACCAAACGATAGGATTGACTTCGTCGAATCTTCGATTTCCCGACTTTAAGTCATCCCACTAAGTAATTCTCTAGGATTTGTGTACCCATTACTGATTTAAATATCTTTCTATGAATAAATAATACTATGCATGCATAACTTTTTTGCTTTTTACTATGCATGCATAATATATTTACCTATCTTTGAGTTTAGATATTAAAATACGCATGAAAGATAAAACGATAGATTATGTTTTGAGAACCACATGGTTGGCGGTTCAAAAAATGTATAATGAAGAGGCTTCAGATAATGGAATCACAATGGCAACAGGTTTCACACTATTAAGTGTGGATCCGCAAAATGGGACACCTTCAACATCATTGGGACCAAAAATGGGAATGGAAGCTACAAGTCTTTCCAGAATTTTAAAAACCTTGGAAGGCTTGAGTTTAATTGAACGCTTACCCAATCCAAATGATGGTCGTGGTGTACTGATACACCTAACGGAATCAGGGCTTAAGAACAGAGAGGAAGTAAAACAAATTGTTTTAAAGTTTAACAACGTGATCAAAACTGAAATTTCAGAAGAAAAGCTGAACCACTTTTATGAAGTATCGGATTCTATTATGAACCTCATATCAAATAAAAAAATATTCTAACAACACTATATATACTTAGATGAAAACAAGACGAATCAAAAAAATTGCCATTATTGGATCTGGAATCATGGGCAGCGGAATTGCTTGCCATTTTGCCAATATTGGAGTCGATGTATTACTTTTAGATATTGTTCCCAGAGAACTCAACGCCAAAGAAAAAGCTAAAGGCTTAACTTTAGAAGACAAAGCTGTCAGAAACCGATTGGTGAACGAAGCCCTTACTGCCTCTTTAAAATCAAAGCCCTCCCCTATTTACCATCAAAAATTCGCCCAGCGAATTACGACCGGTAACTTGGAAGATGACATCGCAAAAGTAGCCGATGTGGATTGGATCATGGAAGTGGTGGTTGAACGTTTGGACATCAAAAAAATGGTGTTTGAAAACTTAGAAAAACACAGAACGCCGGGCACTTTAATTACATCCAACACATCAGGAATTCCTATAAAATTCATGAGTGAAGGACGCAGTGACGATTTCCAAAAACACTTTTGTGGAACGCACTTTTTTAACCCTGCGCGTTATTTACAATTGTTTGAAATTATCCCAGGGCCAAAAACAGATCCCGAAGTTCTTGAGTTCTTAGGAAGCTATGGAGAGCAATTTTTAGGAAAAACGGCTGTCATTGCCAAAGACACCCCTGCATTTATAGGAAACCGTATTGGAATTTTTAGCATTATGAGTTTGTTTCATGCAGTTAAAGACATGGACATGACTGTTGAAGCTGTTGATAAATTAACAGGTCCCGTCATTGGCAGACCAAAATCGGCCACTTTTAGAACGGTGGACGTTGTTGGTTTGGACACCTTGGTACATGTCGCTAACGGAATTGCAGAAAACTGTAAAGACGATGAACGCTTAGAATCCTTTCAACTTCCAGATTTCATCAACACCATGGTGGAAAACAAATGGTTGGGCAGCAAAACGGGTCAAGGATTTTATAAGAAAAATGTATCTGCCGAAGGCAAAAAAGAAATTTTAACTTTAGACCTGAACACACTTGAATACCGTTCGGCTCAAAAAGCAAAATTTGCCACATTAGAATTAACCAAAACAATTGATAACGTCATTGATCGTTTCAAAGTTTTAGTTGCAGGAAAAGACAAGGCGGGCGAATTTTACCGTAAAAGTTTTACCGCACTCTTTGCTTACGTCTCTAATCGAATTCCTGAAATTACAGAGGAACTTTATAAGATTGACGATGCCATGAAAGCAGGATTTGGCTGGGAGCATGGCCCCTTCCAAATTTGGGATGCGATTGGCGTTGAAAAAGGAATTGAATTAATGAAAGCCGAAGGTTTGGAACCCGCTGCTTGGGTGAACGACATGCTAGCTTCTGGAAACACTTCTTTTTATACGGTTAAAAATGGAGCGACTTGTGCTTATGATATTCCTAAAAAGACACAAGAAAAAATCCCTGGGCAGGATAGTTTTATCATCCTAGATAACATTCGAAAATCTAACGAAGTCTTTAAAAATTCGGGCGTGGTGATTGAAGATTTAGGCGATGGCATTCTCAACTGTGAATTCCGTTCTAAAATGAACACCATAGGCGGGGATGTATTGGCAGGCTTAAATAATGCGATTGATTTGGCTGAAAAAGATTTTGCTGGTTTAGTCGTTGGAAATCAAGGGGCGAATTTTTCAGTGGGTGCTAATATTGGAATGATTTTTATGATGGCTGCAGAGCAAGAATATGACGAGCTCAATATGGCAATTAAATACTTTCAAGACACCATGATGCGCATGCGTTATTCCTCCATTCCAACGGTAGCCGCACCACACGGTATGGCTTTAGGAGGCGGTTGTGAATTGTCTTTACACGCCGATAAAATAGTCGCTGCAGCAGAAACCTATATGGGACTTGTAGAATTTGGTGTTGGGGTAATCCCTGGCGGAGGGGGTTCAAAAGAAATGGCTCTTAGAGCTTCCGATACCTTCCAAAAAGGAGATGTTCAATTGAATGTATTACAAGAACATTTTTTAACCATTGGGATGGCAAAAGTATCAACTTCTGCTTATGAAGCATTCGACTTAAACCTTTTGCAAAAAGGAAAAGATGTAGTAGTCGTCAATAAACACAGACAGATAGCGGTTGCAAAACAACATGCTAAATTAATGGCTGAAAGTGGATACACACAACCTATCATGAGAACGGATGTAAAAGTATTGGGCAAACAAGCTTTAGGGATGTTTTTAGTAGGAACAGACTCTATGCAGGATAGCAACTACATTTCGGAACACGATATGAAAATCGCTAACAAATTGGCGTATGTCATGGCGGGTGGCGATTTATCAGAACCAACGTTGGTATCTGAACAGTATTTATTAGACATTGAAAGAGAAGCTTTTTTGAGTCTCTGTACAGAACGAAAAACATTGGAACGTATTCAGCATATGTTGACGACGGGGAAACCGCTTCGTAACTAGTACAAAGTATAGAGTACAAAGTACTAAGACAGGTAACTAATAAAATATAATTTAAATGAAATTTTTTTAATCTTAATACTAACTACTTAATACTTAATACTAACTAACACTTATCCCCATGCACAAATTTGAAGATTTAAAAATATGGCAAAAAGCAATGGACATCACTGAAAAATGTTACAAAGCATCAGAAAATTTCCCCAAAGAGGAAAGATATGGTTTGACCTCTCAACTTCGAAGAAGTGCGGTTTCTATTCCTTCTAATATTTCAGAAGAGGCAGGAAGGAATACAAATGGAGAATTTAAGCAGTTCTTAGGAATTGCAAATGGTTCTTCTTATGAATTATTAACACAATTATATTTATCATCAAGGTTAAACTTAATAAAAGAAGAAAATGTAAGACCCATTATAAATGAAGTTCTTGAAGTCACAAAAATGAATTTCTCACTTCAAAGAAGTCTTAATACTTAATACTAAAAATCTTAATACCATGAATAGCAAACAAGCTTACATTGTAAAAGCCTACAGAACCGCCGTAGGGAAAGCACCAAAAGGTGTATTCCGTTTTAAAAGAACCGATGAATTAGCAGCTGAAACCATCAAATACATGATGAAAGAATTGCCTGATTTAGATCCAAAGCGTATCGACGATGTGATTGTTGGTAACGCGATGCCCGAAGGGTCACAAGGATTAAATATGGCACGACTCATCTCTTTAATGGGATTGGATATTGTAGATGTTCCTGGGGTCACCGTCAACCGTTTTTGTTCCTCTGGAATCGAAACGATTGGGATGGCAACTGCAAAAATTCAAGCTGGAATGGCTGATTGCATCATTGCGGGCGGTGCTGAAAGTATGAGCAGCGTTCCAATGACGGGTTATAAACCCGAACTCAATTACGACATCGTAAAAGCAGGTCACGAAGATTATTATTGGGGCATGGGAAATACGGCTGAAGCAGTTGCCAATCAGTTTAAAATTTCTCGTGAAGATCAAGATGCGTTTGCTTATAACTCTCACATGAAAGCCTTACGCGCACAAGCGGAAAATCGTTTTCAAGATCAAATTGTACCGATTGATGTAGAACAAACATATATTGATGCCAATGGAAAGAAAGCAACAAAATCCTATACAGTCACTAAAGATGAAGGTCCAAGAGCCGGAACGAGTAAGGAAGCATTAGCAAAACTAAGAGCTGTCTTTGCTGCGGGTGGAAGCGTAACCGCAGGGAATTCATCACAAATGAGTGATGGTGCCGCCTTTGTCATGGTCATGAGTGAAGACATGGTAAAAGAATTAAACTTAGAGCCGATTGCACGATTGGTCAACTATGCAGCCGCAGGTGTCGAGCCAAGAATCATGGGGATTGGTCCCGTAAAAGCCATCCCAAAAGCATTGAAACAAGCCGGATTAAAACAAGACGATTTGTCTTTGATTGAACTCAATGAAGCCTTTGCTTCTCAATCGTTAGCAGTGATCCGAGAATTAAACCTCAACCCTGATATCATCAATCCAAATGGAGGCGCAATTTCATTAGGACACCCCTTAGGTTGTACAGGTGCAAAACTATCGGTTCAATTGTTTGATGAAATGCGAAAGCAAAAAATGAATGGAAAGTATGGAGCCGTCACCATGTGTGTGGGAACAGGACAAGGTGCGTGTGGGATTTTTGAATTCCTTAATTAGAAACAAGAGAGTAGAGAAAAAAGAGGAAAGAGGAAAGAGGAAAGAAATTAAGACTAATGTGTGCTAAACAAAGACATAACTACAAAAATTTGAAAATTTGGAATCTCGGCTTGGAAATTACTAATGATATTTCGGATATTTTATTGGACTTCCCAAAGCACGAACGATATGGTTTAAGTACACAAATAAGTAGATGTTCTGTTTCAATGCCTAGCAATATTGCAGAAGGGTCTTCAAGAACAGATAAATCTTTTAGTCATTTTTTAGATATCTCTTTAGGATCATCGTTCGAGTTAGGAACACAATTATTAGAAGCAAAACATAGAAATTATATAAATAACGAAACTTTAAAAAAAATAGAAGAAAAAATAGAAGAATTCCAAAGAATGACAATGGGGTTTCAAAATAGTCTCAATTAGGGTCTATTCTCTATTTTCTATCTTCTTTAATCTATAAAAGAACATGGAAACAAACGACAAACAACTACTCAGAGGAGGTCAATTCTTAGTGAAAGAAACAAAATGTGAAGACGTATTCACACCTGAAGATTTTACGGAAGAGCAAACAATGATGAAGGAAGCGGTGATGGAATTCAACGACCGAGAGATCATTCCTCATAAGGCACGCTTTGAAGCTAAAGATTTTGCGTTAACAGAAGAGGTGATGCGAAAAGCTGGGGATATGGGCTTTTTAAGCGTTGCTGTTCCTGAAGCCTATGGCGGAATGGGAATGGGTTTTGTCTCGACTTGCCTGACTTGTGATTACATCTCTAGTGGAACTGGGTCTTTTAGTACTGCTTTTGGTGCACATACAGGAATTGGAACCATGCCAATTACCTTATATGGTACTGATGAACAAAAACAAAAATACGTACCAAAATTAGCTTCTGGAGAATGGTTTGGAGCCTATTGCCTTACAGAACCGGGCGCGGGATCAGATGCCAATTCAGGAAAAACAACGGCTGAATTATCTGCTGATGGAAAATCCTATAAAATCAATGGTCAAAAAATGTGGATCTCAAATGCAGGCTTCTGTAGTGTGATGATTGTATTTGCACGTATTGAAGGAGATAAAAATATTACGGGTTTCATTGTTGAATATGATGGTGACAAACCAAACGGTATCGTTTTGGGTGAAGAAGAACACAAATTAGGAATTCGTGCGTCTTCTACACGTCAAGTCTTTTTTAACGATTGTGTGGTACCTGTTGAAAACATGTTAGCGGGACGTGGTGAAGGTTTTAAAATCGCAATGAATGCACTGAACGTAGGTCGTATCAAACTGGCTGCGGCTTGTTTGGACTCGCAAAGACGTATCTTATCCATCGCTGTAAATTATGCTAAGGAACGTAAACAATTCGACACCCCTATTGCAGACTTTGGAGCCATTAAAGTAAAACTAGCTGAAATGGCATCGAATGCCTATGCTTGTGAGTCTGCAACTTATAGAGCTGCAAAAGATATTGAAGACCGAATCGCAATACGTGAAGCGGCTGGAAATACCCATCAAGAAGCCGAACTAAAAGGCGTTGAAGAATATGCGATTGAATGTTCCATCTTAAAAGTGGCGGTTTCTGAAGATGTACAAAATTGTGCCGATGAAGGAATTCAGATTTTTGGTGGTATGGGATTCTCTGAAGAAACCCCTATGGAATCTGCTTGGAGAGATGCTAGAATTACACGTATTTATGAAGGTACCAACGAAATTAACAGAATGTTGTCTGTGGGTATGCTCGTTAAAAAAGCAATGAAAGGACATCTTGATTTATTAGGCCCTGCATCGAAAGTTCAAGAAGAACTCATGGGCATTCCCTCTTTTGAAACACCCGATTACTCTGAATTATTTTCAGAAGAAAAAGAAATGATTAAGAAATTGAAAAAGACGTTCTTGATGGTTGCTGGGGGTGCGGTTCAAAAATATGGACCTCAACTTGAAGAGCATCAACAATTGTTAATTGCTGCTGCTGATATCTTAATTGAAATCTACATGGCAGAATCTTCAATTTTACGAACGGAGAAAAATGTGAAGCGCACAAGTCAAAAAGAGCAATCGGCACAAATAGCGATGGCTAAATTATATTTATACCATGCCGTAGATACCGTTGAAGAAAAAGGAAAAGAAAGTATTATCTCTTTTGCTGAAGGCGACGAACAACGCATGATGTTAATGGGACTGAAGCGTTTTACAAAATATGCGAACTATCCGGATATTGTAGATTTACGTATTGAAATTGCAGAAAAAGTCAAAGAAGAAAATGGCTATTGTTTTTAACCAATTTAACTAGTGAAGAAACGTCTCAAAGTGATTTGAGGCGTTTTTTTTTATTCAAAATGTACAGTCTTAGAGTGCTAAGTTTAAAAATTGTTTAACTTTAGAAAAAAAATATGAAAACCAAATCTCTATTTTTAATCCCAATTTTGCTTTTAAGCATGTTGATTAATGGACAAAGTTTAAAATCAGACTCAGAGACCTTTACACGTCAAGACTCTCTAAGGGGTAGCATTACTCCAGAACGTGTATGGTGGGATTTGAATTATTACCATTTAGATATTTCAGTCCATCCTGAAACGAAATCCATCGAAGGGAAAAATACCATTCAGTACACAATTCTTGAACCCTATCAAACACTTCAAATTGATTTACAGCCGCCTATGAAACTGACGAAAGCAGTTCAAGATGGAGAAGAATTAGTGGTCGTAACGGAAGGCAACGCTCATTTTATCTCCTTAAAAAAACCACAGACTGCCATTGGATCTCAGGAAGAAATTGAGGTCTTTTACGAAGGTAAACCAAGGGTAGCCGTCCGAGCGCCTTGGGATGGTGGCATCTCATGGAAAAAAGATTCTAACGGTAATGATTTTATAGCCTCTTCCTGTCAAGGCTTAGGCGCCAGTGTATGGTGGCCTAATAAAGACCATATGTACGATGAAGTGGACAGCATGAAAATTAGTGTGAATGTTCCAAAACACTTGATGGACGTTTCTAATGGACGGCTAGAATCAATTGAAGAACACGACGACAATACCACCACCTACAATTGGGTCGTAACAAACCCCATTAACAACTATGGTGTGAACATCAATATTGGGGATTATGTACATTTCTCTGAAATTTATGAAGGCGAAAAAGGCCCTCTAGACATGGACTATTATGTTTTAAGAGACCATCTAGAAAAAGCTAAAAAACAATTCAAAGATGCTCCAAAAATGATGAAAGCCTTTGAACATTGGTTTGGACCCTACCCTTTTTATGAAGACAGTTTCAAATTAGTGGAAGTGCCGTATTTAGGAATGGAACACCAAAGTTCTGTCACCTATGGAAATGAATTCAAACAAGGTTATTTGGGAAGGGATTTATCAGGAACCGGTTGGGGATTGAAATTTGATTTTATTATCATCCACGAATCGGGGCATGAGTGGTTTGCAAATAACATTACGTATAAAGATGCAGCGGACATGTGGGTTCACGAAGGGTTTACGGCCTATTCAGAAAATCTGTTTTTAGATTATCATTACGGAACAGAAGCTTCTGCAGACTATGTGATTGGAACCCGAGCGAACATTCGAAATGACAAACCGATCATTGGGACCTATGATGTGAATTCTGAAGGCTCATCTGATATGTATTACAAAGGCTCCAATCTGCTCCACACACTACGCCAACTCGTAAATGATGATGAAAAATGGCGACAATTGTTAAGAGGATTGAACGAAACATTCTACCATCAAACCGTCACCACTCAAGAGATTGAAACCTATATGAGTGAATTTTCAGGTTTAAATTTAACCGCCTTTTTCAATCAATACCTTCGGGATGTTCGAGTTCCGACTTTAGAGTATTCTATAAAAGATAATGAATTGAGCTATCGCTGGATCAATATTGTAGATGGGTTTCAAATGCCTATTGAAGTAGAAATCAATGAAGAAAAACAATGGCTCTACCCTACTGCCGATTGGAAAAAAATGGAAATCAATTCTACAAAAATCAACATCGATAGAAACTTTTATATCGATCACAAACAACTAAACTAAAAACATTTTCTAATGAGAACTATACTATCAATCTTACTATTAATGTTCAGTTTTAATGGGTTCGCACAAGAATTTTCCATGGAACTTCTTAAAAACAAAACCCCTCGAAACATAGGGCCTGGCGGCATGTCGGGACGGGTCACTTCTATTGATGTGGTGCATTCCAATCCTGATATCATGTATGCAGGTACCGCTTCTGGTGGCTTGTGGAAATCCACTTCGGGAGGTATTAAATGGGCACCCATTTTTGAAGACGAAGCGACTGCTTCTATTGGCGCTGTTGCCGTTCAACAATCCAATCCAAGTGTCATTTGGGTAGGAACTGGCGAAGGCAATCCCCGTAACAGTTTGAACGGCGGTTATGGCATCTATAAATCCTTAGATGGTGGTAAAAATTGGATGTTGATGGGCTTAGAAAAAACCCGACATATTCATCGTGTTATTATTGACCCTACAAATCCGAATACGGTGTATGCAGCAGCCATTGGATCGCCTTGGGGAGAGCACCCAGAACGAGGGGTGTATAAAACCACCGATGGCGGAAAAACATGGAATAAAATATTATATACAAATCAAAAAAGTGGTGCAGCGGATTTGGTGATGGACCCTCAAAACCCTAATAAATTAATCGCAGCCATGTGGGAACACAAACGCGATCCTTGGTTTTTTAATTCTGGTGGCGAAGGCTCTGGACTGTACAGCACTTACGATGGTGGCGACACATGGAAAAAAATAAGTTCTGAAGATGGATTGCCCGAAGGGAATTTAGGACGCATTGGCATCGCAATTGCTCCTAGCAAACCCGATGTTATTTATGCGCTGATCGAGGCCAAAAAGAATGCTTTATACAAAAGTACCGATGGTGGTGTCAACTGGAAAATGGTCAGTGATAACATGGACGAAATCGGAAATCGCCCTTTTTATTATGCAGATATTTATGTCGATTCTCAAAATGAAAATCGGTTGTTTTCAATTTTCACCTACGTCAATGTAAGTGAAGATGGCGGAAAAAGTTTCAAACAACTCATGCCAGCTTATGGCGTAGATAATGGCATTCACCCCGATCATCATGCGTGGTGGATACATCCCACAAATGGCGATTTTATGATAGATGGAAACGATGGCGGTATGAACATCACCAAAGATGGTGGCGACAGCTGGCGTTTTATCGGAAATTTACCCGTCGCACAATTTTACCATATCAATATAGATAATGAATTTCCTTACAATGTGTATGGAGGCATGCAAGACAACGGTTCTTGGAGAGGTCCCGCCTATGTATGGCGTGCGCAGGGCATCAGAAATTCGTATTGGCAAGAAATAAGTTTTGGGGATGGATTTGACGTGATCCCCGATAAGGACGATTCTCAATTTGGATGGACCATGAGTCAAGAAGGCTATGTAAGTCGTTACGACTGGAAAACAGGGAATAATTACATTGTACGACCCACACACCCAGATGCAGATGTCACCCTTCGGTTCAATTGGAATGCAGCGATTAATATAGATCCCAACTCAAATAATACTTTATACTTTGGAAGTCAGTTTGTGCATAAATCAACCGATAAGGGTGAGACATGGCAAATTATTTCTCCCGATTTAACCACCAATGATCCCGATAAATTAAAACAACACGAAAGCGGCGGATTGACCATGGATGCGACAGGTGCTGAAAATCATTGTACCATCTTAGTCATCGAGCCTTCAGAAGTGGAAGCAAACATGCTTTGGGTAAGTACCGATGATGGTCGTGTGCACTATACACAAGATGGAGGCACCCAATGGACTGAGGTCACTAAAAACATTAAAGGCTTGCCAAAAGGGAGCTGGGTTCCACAAATCAAAGCATCTAAAACAAATAAGGGCGAAGCACTTTTAGTTGCCAATGATTACAGACGCTTTAATTATACGCCCTATGTCTATCGCACTACAAACTATG
Source organism: uncultured Flavobacteriaceae bacterium (assembly GCA_943787365.1). GTDB lineage: Bacteria > Bacteroidota > Bacteroidia > Flavobacteriales > Flavobacteriaceae > Hel1-33-131. The sequence continues at coordinate 176,195 of CALSMD010000001.1, read as the reverse complement.
GAAAAAATTGGGAACGCATTGTCGATGCTACAGATGTAACCAGTTATGCATTATCCATTGTAGAAGATGAGGAAGAACCGAATCTATTGTTTTTAGGAACTGATGATGGTCTTTATATTTCTATCGACCACGGCACCAAATGGACCAAATGGACCGAAGGATTCCCAACCGTTTCGGTAAAAGATTTAATAATTCACCCCCGTGAGCATGACTTAGTCATTGGAACTTTTGGACGAGCGGCTTGGGTATTGGACGACATTCGCCCGTTGAGAGCCATCGCGAAAGATCAAAATGTACTTCAAAAAACAGTGCATTTGTTTGATCCACCTACCGCCTACCAAGCGGCGTATCAACAACCCACGGGAAGTCGATTTGGCGGGGATGCCTTGTTTAATGGTGAAAACCGAGACAGTGGCGCACAGTTTTCATATTATTTAACCGTGCAAGAAAAAGATTCAAAAGCGGATGAGGAAGAAAATGATGATGAGAATGAAGAGGAAGAAGAAATGACGACAAAAGTCAAATGGGATTCTTTACAGCTTCAACTATTTGATGGGGAACGGCTTATTAGAACCCTCAAACAGAAAGCTCCTAAAGAAAGTGGAATGCATACTTGGAAATGGAACATGGACGAAAAAGGCGTCGAATGGCCATCTAAAATAATAAGTAAATCAAAACGAGAACCTTCTGGAGTCCAAGTTCTCCCTAGCTCCTACCGTGCGGTGGTCAGTTATGGCGATCAAATTTCGGAAACTGTTATTGAAGTTCAGAGCGACCCTCGAATTCCCTACGATGTAGAAGCAACTCAAGATGTATATAATACGATGAAAGCTTTAGAACATCAGCAAGAAATGACGGGCAATGCCGTCAAACAACTGGTAGAAAGTAAAAACATCGTTTCTGAGTTTTCAGATAAACTGAACAAAAAAGACAAAAAAATAAATAAAGAGGCTCTAAAAAATTGCAAAGAAATCACCAAAAAATTAGATACTATTTTGGCCCTCTATTTTGGGAAAGACGATAAACGTCAAGGGATTACAAGTGACCCTGTGGTTTCTGTGACAGAGCGCATTGGGACGGCTTCGTATTATATCAGCACACGTCAGCATGGAATCACAGATACGGAACACAGCCTTGTGAAACAAGCAAAAACAGCTATTGATAGTGCCTTAAAAACCACGAACAGCTTTTTTGAAGCTGAATGGCTCACATTTCAAACTGAAATGGAAGCCAAGGATCTGTCTCCATTTAAGACGATAGAAACATTTAAACTAAAAAATTAAACTCCATTCTTATGCGGTTGCGATTTTTTAACTAACTTTCGAGGAACTAAATTTAAAATGAAAAAAATGAAAAATTCGATTCTAGCTTTACTTCTTATTTTCAGTGTATTATCCTGTAAACAAGAAGTCAAAAAAACAAATACGTCTGACAAAGACATGCTTAATACCGAGCAAAAACAAGAACCCGTTCAAAAGATGCGCTCTTTAACAATCGCTCTCAGCCCAAAAAGTAACAGTACAGTGACTGGAACGGCTAAATTTGTAGAAACCAACGGCATGGTTCAGATGACTGCGGTCATCAAAGGACTTTCCGAAGGATCTCATGCGATACATATTCATAAAACAGGTGATTGTACATCTACAGATGGGAAATCGGCTGGAGGGCATTGGAATCCAACGGCGCAACCACATGGGAAATGGGGTGCTGAAACGGGCTACCACAAAGGAGATATTGGGAATTTTATGGTTAAAAACGCAGCGGATGATACAACCGTTGAGTTTAGTACAGATGAATGGTGTATTGGCTGTGGAGATGACACAAAAGATATCCTAGGCAAAGGCGTTATTGTGCACCAAGGTATGGACGATTTTGCATCTCAACCCTCAGGAGCTGCTGGCAGCCGTGTGAGTTGTGGAGGAATTATCGAATAATTTAATTTAAAAAAAACGATACAAAGCTACTTGTAATGAGTAGCTTTTTTAATTTTACATCAAATACGTTGCAGAATGAACCCATCAGGAAGCGGTTGGATTACGAAACTTTTAAAGCTACTCAAAGCACATTCAGAACATGAATTTGAGTCTTTGGAGCAGTTGTATCCAAAACTTAGAAATGTGGGGTTTTTATATGGGAGTAATATGGCCACACTTAGCCATATCGCTGACAATCCAGATTATACTAAGGAAGAGCGTTGTAAAATCAATTTAGTGATTGCCTTGTACGCAGTCCATTCTAATACGAAATCGACTGAACCCTTTGAAAAAAGTTTATTAAAGTTTTATAAAGAAATCACCTTATATAAATCAACCTTTATACGTACCATTCTAGGGAACAATCTAGAATCTATTCTTCATAAACGCATTCATATTGACAATAATATTCTGACTAAAAATTTTAGTTTTTTTGTGACGAATGCCCTCCTATTTATGGATGTGATGGCGTACCAAGAATATTTAAAAGGAGAAAAAAACGCCATCCTTTATTTAAATCAGTTTGAAAATTCCATTAGAACATTGGTGTTAACGGCTTTAAATTCTAAATCGCTGAAAACATCTTATGATGACAGTTTGATTAAACTTTTAGAGTCTTCATTTCGATTCACAGAAAACGCTTCCCATAACTATAAAACGGTTATAGATGCTGCTCCCTCAGAATTAGAATCTTTATATTATTTAGATTTGGCGTGCATGTCCACTTGGAGTGATCTCAAACTTGAAGCAGCAGAACAAGAATTTTTAAATATATTAGGATCTGATCTTGGAATTTCAAAGACTCTAATTGATCAATCTATAACTTCGGTAGAAATATTTTATAAAACGCATAAAAACAAAATAGCACTTTTAAACTCCAAAAACAGTGTGCAAAGTTTTTATGACCATACCAGTTTGATGGTGCGTAAGTTGATTTCAAGAAATAGCAAACGCCTGTTTAAAGAATTAAAAGAAAGCAAGGAATTGGTGAAGTTGTTATCGCAATCGACCCAAAGAGAGCTGAATGATGCCGAACAAAAACAAATGCAAGAACAGTTGTTGGACCTCTTAAAATCGATTCCAAGTTTAGCCATTTTCTTATTACCTGGTGGTGCTTTATTATTGCCGCTATTTGTGAAATTTATCCCTAAATTATTACCCTCTGCTTTTGATGACAACAGAATAAAAGATTAACTCATAAAAATACTACCTTTGGGGCATGGGATTAAACAACAACGATATATTCAAAAAACTTAGAGTCGCTCATAAATTAAGAGATGACGATATTGTAAAAATTTGCAGTCTAAAAGATTTTAAAATCACAAAAAGTGAACTAAATGCGATTTTTAGAAACGAGACCCACCCCAAATATATGGAGTGTGGAGATCAGTTTTTAAGGAATTTCTTAGACGGACTCATCATTCACTTAAGAGGACCTATGCCACCTAAGGCTTCGAAGTCCACACCTGACACTAAAAAATAATTCAGATGAAATCCTATTTTATAATCGGCTGTTTTATAACACTCTTTTTCAATTGCAAAGAGGGAACTAAACAGAACCTTATGGATGCTGCGTATATGGATGCTTTGAACCAAAACCGTGAAATTCGTGCCGAAAACCGAGTCAAATATTTAGAGTTGACAGGTTTATTTAAGCTAGATTCTACCAGCAATACATTTGGGAAAGCAGTTTCAAATGAATTTGTTTTACCTATTGAAAATTTAGCAGAAACCATTGGAAGCATCGATTTATCAGAAGAAGCACTGACGTTTAATGCCGCTAAAAACATCAAAATTACCAATGCCCAAGATGAAGAAATAGAAACTTTACCACTAGAAATTGATGCCAATGGAAATTCAGTTCAGCTTTTTCACAAGCAGCTAAAATGGCAAGTGATTACCCGATCAGGCGCATTATATCTGAGAGTTTGGGATTTGAAAAATCCTGGCATTCAAGCCTTCAAAGGATTTAAAAATTATGATATTAATAGTGACTATATTTTTGAAGCCAACTTTAACTATTTTGAAACGGCACGTTTAGAATCTGTAGAATCAAAACTAGGGATCCCAGACGTCACCGATTTTATTGGACAACTGCGTTTTATGTATGAGGGCGAACCTTACAGCTTAGATATCGGAAGTGAAGGATTTGTGATGGTTGGAGATTTAACTTCCGGAGAAACCACCTATGGAGGCGGACGCTATATGTATATTGACCTTCCAGAAACAGATGGAACCGTTACTTTGGATTTTAATTATCTTTTTAATCCTCCCTGCGCCTATTCGGAATTTACAACATGTTTATTCCCACCACGACAAAATCAACTCGCTTTTAGCGTTAAAGCCGGAGAACTTCTAGAAGAAGCTCTTTAATTTTTTATAATTTGAGTAACAATTTATTACATTTAGATACTAACACTTCAACGAACCAATACATTTGAAATTATCATCAGAACATAATTTTGTAGAACTTTTGCAAAAGCACCAGAACATCGTGCACAAAATTTGCAGTCTTTATACCAATGATTCTGATGCGCATAAGGATTTGTTTCAAGAGATAACCATTCAGTTATGGAAGGCGTATCCGAAGTTTAGAGGGGACTCAAAATTTAGCACTTGGATGTACCGAGTGGGTCTAAACACCTCCATCACTCTCTACCGAAAATCCTTGCGACGGGTCGAAAGTCAGAGTATTGAACCTGTCGCCTATAAGCTTTCTTATGAGGAGTATGATGACACCAAGGATGAACAATTGAAACTAATTTATGCTGCCGTGCATAAGTTAAACGACATCGAAAAAGGAATTGTTTTCTTGTATTTAGAAAACAAAAATTATAAAGAAATTAGTGAAACACTAGGGATTAGTGAAGTCAATGCTCGCGTGCGAATGAACCGAATTAAAACAAAACTAAAAACCCAGTTAAATTCTTAGGTATGGATGAATTAGAGCTATTAAAAAAAGATTGGGAGACGTCTTCTAAAAACTATCCCGAGTTAAACAAAGAGGAGCTTTATAAATTAATTTATAAGCGTTCTTCATCGATTGTAAAATGGATTTTCATCATCAGTCTGCTAGAATTTGCGTTTTGGACTCTCCTCTCATTCGCCTTTAATAGCAGTGAAGATTTAGAGAAAATGCAGAGTTATAATGTCGAATACATCCTCTATCCTCTTATGATCCTAGGATATGGTGTGTTGATTTATTTCTTCTATGTTTTCTATAAAAACTACAAAAGTATTTCAGCGACAGAGAATACAAAAATGTTGATGGAACGCATTTTAAAAACACGCAAAACTGTAAAACACTATGTGATTTTTAATCTTGTTTTCATGTGTATTTGTATTGTTATTGGTGTGTATATTGAGTTGACAAACAACCCGGAAGTTCTAACCACACTCTCTAGAATCGATTCAGAAGGTGAAGGAAATGTTACTGTATTTTATCTGATAGTCGTTGGATTGAGTCTCGTCGCAATGGTCCTTATTACTGTGTTTTTATTAGGATTCTACTATTTGATTTATGGGGTTTTATTGAAGCGTTTAAAATCGAATTACAAAGATTTAAAAGAATTGATAACAGAGTAATCGTTTACCATTTACGTTTTTTGTTCAGCGATTCTTTTTCCAACAATTCTTCTTGAGAAATCACTTTCATGAATGAGGGATGTTGTTCAATCGCATACTCAATTTTTTCTACGATTTGTTCAATCGATTCCTTTTCATAATCAATCTCTAAAGGGACTTTAATTTCCATCGACTGAAGAATATTTTTCTTCTTCACACGGATGCCTTTTTTATCAAACGACCGTCGAAAACCATCAATTACAATTGGCACAACAATGGGTTGGTAATGCTTGATAATATGTGCCGTTCCTTTACGAATGGGCTTAAAAGGAGTGGTGGTTCCCTGAGGAAATGTAATCACCCAGCCATCGGTTAGAGCTTTATTGATATTAGAAATATCGCTCATTTTAACCTGTCGGTTCACGTTTTCGCCAGAAGCACGCCACGTTCTTTCAATACTGATAGACCCCGCAAGAGCAAACATTTTTGGGAGAAATCCAGATTTCATGGTTTCTTTCGCCGCTACAAAATAGACATTCAATTTCGGATTCCACAAGTAGCCTACGTTTTTAATATTGTCATCGCGTCCGCTGAGGGCTGCGTTAAACACATGAAACATCGCCATCACATCCGCAAAATACGTTTGATGGTTAGAAATAAACAAGACATTATTTTGGGGTAAATTTCGTAAAATTTCGGAGCCTTCTATCTGAAGTTCGTTAAATCCTCTGTAACGTCGGTGACTTAATACCCCTGCAATTCGAATGATCCATTTTTTAAAGAATAAAAATTGACCGAATATATTTTTCTTGAAAAGACCCATTAAAATTTTAAAAAAAGTTATTCTGCAAACGTAAGCTATTTTTTTAAAATTTGATTTAACATTGATTTAATTTCTATCAACATCATGGCGGTCGCTCCCCAAACAATACGTCCGTTGAGTTTAAAAGCCGGTACCTCGTAGGCAGTACCATCCGCAGCTAATATTTCAGAGACTACCTCAGACTTGTCATCCATAAAGTCTGTCAAAGACACTTCCAGAACTGCATCTACTTCGGAAGGTTGAAGTGTGAACGTCAGTGGCGCATGTGCAATCCCTAAAAAAAGAGATACCAAAAAATTACTGGGCGGTATATAAATAGAGGTCAATTCGCGGAGGACTTTAATTTTTTCAGAAGAAACACCAATCTCTTCCCAAGTCTCTCGCAAAGCGGTGGCTTCCATCCCATCATCCTCGGGTTCTGGTTTTCCTCCTGGGAATCCCACTTGCGCAGAATGTACCCCTTTATAGGATTTACGTAATATTAAAACCAAGAGCGTCTCCCCTTCTTTACTCGGGTAAAATAACGCCAAAACAGCCGCCAATTTTGCGGATTTCTGTTCTTCTTTATAACGTTCCATTAATTGCTTTCGAAATGAAGGAGCCATTTTTAACTGCGTCTCTATGCCAGGTAAACTAAGTTTATTTATTTCTGAAATCGCTTTTTCAAATGCCTTAAATCTCATATATTACAGTTCAATAAATTAATACGATTCATGCGACTAGTTTTACTTTTCTTTTTAAGTTGTGTTTTGTTGAGTTGTGAAGGTAAGAAAACAAAAACAATCAAGCCCCAAAAAAACGACTCTACTTCCATCACAAAAGAACCAAATCCTCAAGAAAAAAAACCAAACTTTCTTCTAAGCGATGCGAATGTCATGGAGTTTTTCTTGGACTACGACCAAAAGCATAAAGAAGACACAATAAGAATCACCACCGATTTTGGAACCATTGATGTCCAATTGTTTGAGGCGACTAAGTTCCACCGCTCTAACTTTATATACCTCATAAAAAAACAGTATTTCGACGGGACTCAATTTTACAGAGTCATTCAAAATTTTGTCATTCAAGGGGGCAATAGCGATGACCGAGAAACGTCCCTAAAACGACGGAAGATTGGGAAATACTTACTTCCTAATGATCACAACAAAGGGTTTAAACACGACCGTGGCATACTCAGTATGCCGAGCAAAAACATAGAAAACCCCTACAAAAAGGCCTCCCCTTTTGAGTTTTTCATTGTGCAGCAGCAAGGCGGAGCCCATCATTTAGATGGTGATTATACTATTTTCGGAAAAGTGATTCGCGGTATGGAGGTGGTGGATAAAATTGCTGCCGTTCCCACCGATGCCTCCGATTGGCCACTTCAAAATGTATTCATCCGAAAAATTGAAATTTTAAATTAATTTTAAATCTACAAGGGGTATAATATATTTTGAGTAAATTGTGAAAATCTATTTTAACATTCAAAATCATAAACCATGAAAATTACTGTACCAAAATCTTACCTCAAAGTTTTTTGTTTGAGTCTTCTAACCCTGATTATAAGTTGTAAAAAAGACATGAAAACACAAGCTGAAAATGTATTATTACAAGAGTGGAATGGCCCCTACGGCGGCGTTCCAGCCTTTGATAAAATGACTGTGAATGACATTCAAGAAGCCGTAGAAACAGGCATGGAACTCAATCTTGCAGAGATCGAAGCCATTGCAAATTCAACAGAGCCAGCCACCTTTGAAAACACCATCGCAGCGATGGAACGCTCAGGAGCAGAATTGGACCGTGTGTTTTCCTATTATGGAATTATGAGTGCCAATATGTCGTCGCCTGAATTCAGAGAAATACAAGGCGTACTCGCGCCAAAACTGTCTGAGTTTTCTTCTAAAATCAATCAGAATAAAGCGCTTTTTGAACGCATTAAAACGGTCTATGATGCGTCTTTAGTGACGCCTTTGGATGCCGACCAACAACGTGTTGTTGAACTTACGTATAACGGTTTTGCCATGCGTGGTGCAGAATTAGGTGCAGAAAAGAAAGCCCGTTATGCAGCGATCGACAAAGAATTATCAACCCTCTATAACACCTTCTCAGACAATGTACTTCACGATGAAGAAAATTATGTGACCTTTTTAAATGACGATCAGTTGGATGGACTTTCAGAAGGATTTATTAAATCTGCCGCCGCCATCGCCACTGAAAAAGGAAAAGAAGGCAGTTATGCGATTACAAATTCGCGTTCGTCAATGGATCCATTCCTCACCTATTCTACAAACAGAGATTTAAGAAAACAAGTGTGGACCAATTATTATGCACGTGGTGACAATGGAGATGAATACGATAACAATAGCATCATCGCACAAATTCTGAAATTACGTCGAGAACGTGTAGAATTATTAGGACATAAAAATTATGCCGAATGGCGTTTACAAGATCGCATGGCAAAAACGCCCGAAAATGCGTTGGCTTTGATGGAAGCCGTTTGGCCAGCATCCATCGCGCGTGTTCATGAAGAAGTGGCGGACATGCAAGCGGTGGCAAATGCGAGTGGCGTGAAAATTACGATTGAACCTTGGGATTACCGTTTCTATGCCGAAAAAGTACGGGTGGCAAAATACGATTTAAACAGTGATGAAGTGAAGCAATACCTTCAACTCGACAAATTGAGAGATGCGATGTTTTACGTCGCAGGACGTTTGTTTAATTATGAGTTTACGCCAGTGCCAGAAGGCAGTGTCCCTGTTTTCCAAGAGGATGTAAAGGTTTGGGAAGTGACGGACAAAGATTCTGGAGCCCATATTGGACTTTGGTATCTAGACCCCTATGCACGTCAAGGGAAACGTTCTGGAGCGTGGGCAACCACCTACCGAAGTCATACCACCTTTGATGGTAAAAAAACAGTGTTGGCTTCTAACAACTCCAACTTTGTGAAACCTGCAGAAGGTGAAGCCTTGTTAGTCTCCTGGGACGATGCGACCACCTTTTTTCATGAGTTTGGACATGCTTTGCACTTCTTTTCATCCAATGTAAAATACCCCACTTTAAACGGCGGTGTCAGAGATTATACAGAGTTTCAATCTCAATTGTTAGAACGTTGGTTGTCCACGGACGAAGTGATCAATCAGTTTTTAGTGCATTATAAAACGGGTGCTGTGATTCCACAAGAATTGGTGGCAAAAATCAAAAAAGCAGCGACGTTTAACCAAGGGTTTGGAACGACTGAATATTTAGCTTCTGCATTGATGGACATGAAACTTCACCTTGCAGACCCTGAAAACATTGATATTGATGCGTTTGAAAGACAAACCTTAGCAGACCTCAAAATGCCGACAGAACTTCCAATGCGTCACCGCACGCCTCATTTTGGACATGTATTTTCTGGGGAAGGTTATGCCACTGCTTACTATGGCTATATGTGGGCAGATGTACTGACTGCCGATGCTGCAGAAGCGTTTCAAGAAGCCCCAGGCGGGTTTTATGACAAAGAGGTCGCCCAACGTTTGGTGAAGTATTTATTTGAACCTACGAAACTCTATGGATCCTGCAGAAGCTTACAGATTGTTTAGAGGCCGTGATGCTGAAAAAGAGGCCTTGATGCGCGACCGTGGCTTTCCTGTAAACTAAAAGAATCACATATAGTATTTGATAAAGAGGGAGTCTAAAAAGTAGAAAATCTGTCATTCTGAACTCGTTTCAGAATCTCAATTCACAGATATTCAATTTGTTTTAGAATCTGAAACGAGTTCAGATTGACAAAGCAAAGCTTTTCAGACTCCCTCTTTTTTTATTTAAATAGTGTGAAACCCCTGCTGCGTATTCTATGACTTAAACAAATAAAATTTCAATTAATTTTAAGCTGTATATTTCATAAAATCAATGTGTACCCCTGCTGCGCAAAGTTTGACTTCGTCGAATCCCCATGCTGCACAAAGTTTGACTTCGTCGAATCTTCGATTTCCCGACTTAGCGCAACATAAAAAAGGCAAGATTACATTAAAAAGTAAAAAAAAATGAAGAATAATGAAAGAGCGTATTATAAAAATAGAGAACTCAAAGTCGGCAGACTTTGCAGTAGCAGTTGTTCTGAAATAAACCTGCCTACCGTCAGGTTCAGAATGACAACTTATTTTTTTAACTCAAAACAGTAAAAAACTATCAAAACAAGCTAGGTTCATAGTTTTTATTGATAGCTTTGCAGTCTTAATAAGAACGCTTATGACCATCACACAACTCAAATATGTCTTAGCAGTTGCTGAACATCAAAACTTCACCAAAGCAGCGGAAAAGTGTTTTGTCACACAACCCACACTGAGCATGCAAATTCAAAAACTGGAAGACCAGTTGGCTGTTCAGATTTTTGACCGCAGTAAAAAGCCAATTGAATTGACTGAGGTGGGACGCAAAATTGTCAACCAAGCAAAAAACATTGTCAATGAAGCCGAACGCATCACGGATATTGTGGACCAACAAAAAGGATTTATTGGTGGAGAGTTCAAATTAGGAATCATCCCAACCGTCATGCCAACATTGTTGCCAATGTTTCTAAAAACGTTTATCAAACGCTATCCAAAAATAAAGCTTAAAATCGAGGAACTGAATACCGAGGAAATCATCCAACGGATCAGGGACGGGCATTTAGATGCTGCCATCGCCGCAACGCCTTTGAAAAACGAACACATCAAAGAACGTGTTTTGTTTTACGAACCCTTTGTAGGCTACATTCCCAACAACCATCGTTTGACCTCCAAAAAAACATTAGAGGTTTCGGACTTGGACATTAATGACATGCTGTTGTTAGAAGACGGGCATTGTTTTAGAGATGGGGTGCTTAATTTATGTAACGCCAAAAAAACCAAAGACCATGACGAATTTCAGTTGGAAAGCGGAAGTTTTGAAATGTTGGTGAAATTAACCAATGAAGGGATGGGAATGACACTGCTCCCCTATTTGCACACCTTAGACTTAAAAGAAAAAGAACAAGAGAATCTACATTATTTTAGTGAGCCTTCACCTGCAAGGGAAGTCAGTTTGATCTATCATAAAAGTGAATTGAAAATTCAAATAACGGATGCACTCCACAACATCATTTCTGGAATCATTCGGGGGGCGATTGCCTTTCAAAATGTGCAAATTATAAGTCCCGTTCCAAAATAAAAAAAGTGGCCTCTCGGCCACTTTACAGTTTAATTTTATACAAAGACTAATTCAAATAAACCATACATTGTTTCAAATCAGGATTGAATGTAATCAAGTTTTGAATGAATAATTTTAATTCTTCTATTTCGTATGGTAATAAACGTTGAAGTGCCTTTTGAACTTCTTTACAAAAAAGGTTGGTATCGAAACTCACCTTATTCAGTACCGTTTTGGTGTACTCAAACATTGCTCTTGACATTTTTAGAATGGATTAAAATTAATAAAAAGTAATGTTATTGAATAGGCGAATATTTAATGATTATTTTATAAATGTAATGAAAAAATGAACCCCTCATCAAACTTTAACAGTATCTTTTGATTTATTTTTGTTTCAGTTTCAGAGACCACTCGAAGTCAAAAGAAGCGACCTCATCGCCTGCCAAATCAATTCCATTGGCGGTTAAAATCACCGTTTGCCCCTCGCCTGTTTCTATTGCTTTTTGCAAGGCTTTGTCTACTAGGTTACCTTGGTCGCAAGTAAACGTAATAACCCCTTTTGCTTTTTTGGTGAAACGGGCATTGTTTTTAATGACCAACATGGAAATGTTTTTATGAGAAGCTTCCACTTTCATCATAATCAAAGCCCCTGTTGCTAGTTCTGCTGCCATCCCTTGTACGGCCCAAAACATGGATTTAAAAGGATTCTGATTGATCCAACGGTGCTTCACAACGATCACACATGTTTGTGCATCAATCGATTTTGCCCTTACGCCTGTCAGATAAGCAGATGGTAATTTGAACAGTAAAAATAAATTGAGTTTTCTTGGTGTGAAGTCCATTTGTGCGATTAGATTGTTAGCTAAGATAAGTAATTTTTAAAGACCTTGATTTGTTAAAGTTAAGTTAAAATATAATACTATGTTATGCATAATACCTTTTTATGTATTAGGTTTGTTGAAAATTAATAGTAATGAAAATAGAAAACACAAAAGCGCAAATGCGAAAAGGTGTTTTAGAATTCTGCATATTGTCCGTCTTAAAAAATAAAGATGCCTACGTCGCCGAAATTCTAAAAACCTTAAAAGAAGCAAAACTGCTGGTGGTTGAAGGTACTATTTATCCCCTTCTCACACGGCTTAAAAATTCTGGACTCCTCAATTACCGTTGGGAAGAATCCACAACCGGACCTCCCAGAAAGTATTACACACTCACTGAAACTGGGGAATTGTTTTTAGTTGAATTAACGACCACGTGGAGCGAACTCCACAACGCAGTCACTTTAGTAACCCTCCCAAAAACCACAAAAAAATGAACAAAACTGTAAGTATAAATCTAGCCGGGATCTTATTTAATATAGATGAAGATGCCTATCAAAAACTTCAAAATTATTTTGAAGCCATCAAAGCCTCGTTACAAAACACCCAAGGTGCATCTGAAATTATTTCAGATATCGAAGGGCGTGTTGCTGAACTGTTTTCAGAGCGCATAAAAACAAGTCAACAAGTCATTTCTAATAAAGAAGTGGATGAGATTGTAATCATTATGGGACAACCTGAAGATTATAAAATAGACGAAGAAATTTTTGAAGAAGCCCCTAAAAATGAAAAATCAGACAGTCAAAAACGACGTTTGTTTAGAGATCGAGATAACTCATACATAGGAGGCGTATCGTCTGGTTTTGGGTATTATTTTGGAATTGACCCACTCATCATAAGACTGATTTGGGTGATCTTAATTTTTGGTGCCGGAATGGGACCTTTATTATATATTATTTTATGGATTTTAATTCCTGCTGCGAATACAACAGCCGAAAAACTATCCATGATGGGAAAGCCCATCAACATTACCAATATTGAAAAAAAAGTAAAAGAAGAGTTTGGTAATGTTAAGGAGAGCCTTGGGCGTGTTAAAGACAGCGTCAACTCAGGAAGATTAAATGATTTGGGTAAAAATATCCAGTCAACATCGCGCTCTTTTTTTGAAACGATTGGGGATCTCATTTTGCTCTTCTTTAAATTAATTTTCAAAGCGATTGGAATGTTCTTTATCGTTTTCAGTATCGTGATACTAATTGGATTTTTTATAGGCTTACTAACGGTTGGTATCGCAGATGCCATCCATTTTCCAGGGATGGATTTTGCAGAGCTCGTCAACTCGTCAGGCTTGCCAATATGGTTGGTTTCTATTTTAGCACTGTTAATTGCTGGAATTCCAATGGTCTTTATATTGCTCTTAGGCTTGCGCATGGTGTCCAAACGGATTCCTTTATTCAACAAGTATACTAAATTTTCACTCTTAGGAGTTTGGCTCATTGTCTTGATTACACTCACCATATTTAGTGTTAAACAAGCTGCCGATTATAGATTGGATGCGAGTGTCACGGAGCAAGTAGAGTTGCCCATTACAAAAATGGATACGTTGTATCTAGAAATGAAAGGCAATCCCTTATACTCGAAATTTTTACATCGCAATAGTAACTTAGAGATTATCTATGACGAACAGGATACAAAACGAATTTATGGTTCGGATATAAGGCTCATCGTACAGTCCACAAAAGATTCTATTGGGAGTATTTCAGTCGAAAAGAAAGCGTCTGGAGTCGATTATTTGATCGCTAAAGATCGAGCGATGGCGTTGGATTATCAATTTGAATTCAAAAACAATACCTTGTCTTTAGATGGTTTTTTCCTTACAGATATAGAACAAAAATATAGAGGACAAAACATTGAAGTCATTATACAACTGCCCATTGGCAGCGTGTTGTTTCCAGATGAAAACACCTATTCTTACCACCGTAACTATTCAATACATAATGACATTTTAGACAATGGAAATGAAGATCATTATCTAAAAATAGAACATAAATCCATGCGATGCTTGGATTGTCCAAACCTAAATAAAAACAACTAACTTAAAACCTAAACTATCATGATCACCCTTATCAAATTTATCAGCATCACTATTGTAAGCCTTGCCTTAAACGCTTGCCAATTTAACTCCTATCCATTTAATAAAGGGGTGCGTGGCAACGGCGTTGTAGTCACCGAACAACGAAACAGTAATGAATCCTTTAACAGTATCGAAGTCAGTGCAGGTATCGATCTCTTTTTAACACAAAGTGACAGCCCTAGTATTTCAGTTCAAGCAGATGAAAATATTCAAGAATTAATCATCACTCACATTGAAAATGAAACGCTTAAAATTTACATGGATAAAAGCACCCATCATGTTACCTCCAAAAAAGTAGTGGTCAATTTTATGACTATCCAACAAATCAAAGCTTCGAGTGGAAGTGCCGTTTTTAGCACCAATACACTAAAAGTTCCGAGTCTTGACTTGAGCACTTCTAGCGGAAGTGAAATGAAACTCTCCGTTGAAACCAAGCATATAAATAGCAGCAGTTCAAGTGGCAGTGATTTAATCTTAGAAGGAAACACCAAAGGGTTTGTTGGAAATTCTTCAAGCGGAAGTCAAATAGATGCTTCAAAATTAACGGCTGAATTTTGTGAAACAAAAGCATCCAGCGGGTCCAATTTATCTGTAAAATGCTTGGAAGAATTTAATGCGAATGCCTCTAGCGGTGCGCACATTGAAAATCACGAAACAGCTGTGAAAAATGATAGTTAAATCATCTTCTGGAGGCGACATCGACACTAATAATTAAAGGAGTCTTTTAGTCATTTTAATTACCCTAAAGTAATCACATTTTCTTTACATAAGAGAAGGTGATTACTTGATCATTATCAATAATATCTAACACAAGCTCCGTCGCAGACAATTTAGTAATTGTAAATTCTTGACCTTCTTTCTGTATGTCTAATTTGATATATACAGATTTTTGGTTGTCAGAAAGTTCCCAAGTACCCTTGTTGTTTTTTTCGCCAACAATCCCTTCAAATTGATTGTTTTCAGAATATATTTGGAATACATTATTGGTCTCAAATGCTTCTTTAGCTGTTATTTTATCATTGTCAACTTGCAGTGTTTGCAATTGCCACTGTCCAAGAATATCTTCGGATACAGTTTGTGCAAATGTGTTTGAAATTGAAAGAAAAAATAGGATGAAAATACATTTTTTCATGATCGTAGGTTTAGGGGTTATTTTGGTGAAATTACAAAAAAATAAATAATACACATGAATGTCGTGTTAATTCACCGTTTACTATTGTAGCGAAAATATGTCGGGGTGGTCAAATTTATTCGTAAATTGCTTGAAAGAATTCAATGCAAAGCTCTCTACTGGGACTTCCATTAAAATCTCGAATCTTCTATAAAATGGTCATTGAATTTTTCTTTGACAGAATTATAGTCCTTAAAAATCAAAACCTATGGAATCTAATTATTCAAAACTGTATGCCGGAAGCTTTATTGTGGTTCAACTCATCACTCAAAACTTAGAAAAAATGGGCATCAGCCCTATTATAAAAGATGAAACAGAATCCGCTCGTTTGGCAGGTTTTGGAACGCCTACTTACGGATTTCAAGAACTGTACGTACACTCGAGTGAAAAGAGTAAAGCAGAAGCCATCGTTGCCACCACATTGGCAGATTTTTAAATTAATATTTCTATTTTGTGCTAAAGATTGTATTTTAGTCAATCCTAACAAACATTTCATAAAATGAAGAATCGTCTATTTTATATCAGTTTAGTCTCTCTTTTTATTGGCTCCAGTCAATCTATTGAAATCCCTGTGGACACGATTGTGACCACTACCCACTCCACAACCGTAAAAGGGGTGAAATTCGATTATACTGCCGAAACAGGTATGCAACCCGTTTGGGATAATGAGGGCATGCCAATCGCTAGTTTGTATTATACCTATTACACCCGAAATAACGTGAAAAATAGTGCGATGCGTCCCTTAATCATTTCCTTTAATGGAGGCCCAGGATCGGCGTCCGTTTGGATGCATGTTGCCTATACAGGTCCTCGCATTTTAAATGTCGATTCCGAAGGCTATCCTGTCCAACCCTATGGGTTTAAAAACAATCCAAATTCCATTTTAGACGACGCGGACATTGTTTTTGTCAACCCTGTAAATACGGGATATTCCAGAATGCTTCCCAATAAAGAAGGTGAAATGCCCGATCGAGAACAATTTTTTGGAATCAATGAAGATATCAAATATTTAGCGGGATGGATCAATACATTTGTAAGTCGAAAAAACAGATGGGAATCTCCTAAATATATTATTGGCGAAAGTTATGGAGGCACCCGTGTGATGGGCCTGTCTTTAGAACTCCAACAAAATCAATGGATGTACTTAAATGGCGTCATCTTAGTATCTCCCGCAGATTATAAAGTCTTACGTGTTGGAGGGCCCGTTTCCTCCGCATTGAACCTTCCCTATTATACAGCAACCGCATGGTATCACAACAAATTACCAGAGGCACTTCAATCCAAAGATTTATTAGACATTCTTCCAGAATCAGAAGCCTATGCGCTCAATTCACTTATTCCTGCATTGGCAAAGGGTGGCTTTATTGATGCCGAAGAAAAAATGGCAGTCAGTGAAAAAATGGCTTATTATTCGGGCTTGAGTCAAAAGGTGATTTTACAACATAATTTAGAGGTTCCGAATTCGTTTTTTTGGAAAGAATTACTTCGAGATGATACCGGTCAAACCATCGGACGACTGGACTCTCGCTACCTAGGAATTGACGAAAAAGAATCGGGCGATCGTCCCGATTACAGTGCAGAGCTCACCTCTTGGCTGCATTCGTTTACGCCTGCCATCAACCATTATATCAAAAGTGAATTAAAGTTTACAACCGATTTAAAATACAATATGTTTGGCTCTGTGCAACCTTGGAATAACGATGATGACAACACCCGTGACAATCTGCGTTTGGCAATGGCACAAAACCCCTATCTAAAAGTGTTGAACCAATCTGGATATTACGATGGTGCAACCACTTATTTTAATGCAAAATACACCTTATCGCAAGTGGATCCTAGCGGGAAAATGAAAGATCGTTTTACGTTTAAAGGCTACCGCAGTGGACACATGATGTATTTGCGTGATGAAGATTTAATTCAGGCAAATGAAGACTTAAGAACCTTTCTTAAAGAATCGTCTGCCAATGGAAAGGCAGCGAAATACTAATGCAAACACCGCTTATAAGTATTCTGGTTCCCTTTAAAAACACGGAATCCTATTTGGTGGAATGTCTAGATTCTATCCTACAACAAACCTATACAAACTGGGAACTTCTTATTGTGGACGATGGATCCACCGATACGAGTTATCAAATTGTACAAAACTACGCTAATAGCGATGCTCGAATCCACTTGCTTCGCAATGACGGAAGTGGTATAATTGAGGCGCTTAGAACCGGCTACAAACAAGCGAAAGGTACGCTTGTGACGCGTATGGACAGTGACGACGTAATGGCGTTAAACAAACTTGATCAGATGCAACAGTCGCTTGTCACGCATGGCGAAGGGCACTTGGCTTTGGGAACCGTTCGATACTTTTCAGAAAATGGAATTGGGAATGGCTACAAACGCTATGAAATGTGGCTCAATAACCTTACTTCAAAAGGCACTAACTTTAACGAAATTTATAAGGAATGTGTGATTCCATCTCCCTGTTGGATGGTATATAAAACAGACTTTGACCGCTGTGGAGGGTTCACTCCCAACACTTATCCAGAAGATTACGATTTAGCGTTTCGATTTTATAAACAGGGATTGAAATGTATTCCTTCCAATGAAATACTCCACCATTGGCGTGATTATGCCGTAAGAACCTCGAGAGTTGATGCGCATTATGCTGAAAATTCATTCTTAGAATTAAAGATCAACTACTTTTTTGAGCTGTCGCACGACAAAGAAAAAACCATAATAATCTGGGGAGCCGGTGCCAAAGGGAAAAAAGTAGCGCAATTACTTATTGAAAAAAACAACCCCTTTGAATGGGTGTGTGACAATCCTAAAAAAATAGGAAAAGATATTTACAATCAAACCTTAAAATCCTTCGAATACCTGAGTACAATCGAAAATTACCAAAGCATTATTACCGTTGCAAATCACGAGGCTCAATTGGAAATCGAACAGTATTTCCAATCCCACAAAATGACCGCTATGAACGATTATTTCTTCTTCTGTTAACCAAATCAAATTTTAGTTTTTATATTTGACAATTCAATCCATCAGATGCAGTTTTTACACCCAGAATTTTTTTACGCACTTCCAGCACTGCTCATCCCTGTTTTTATTCATTTATTTCAACTGAGACGTTTTAAAATTCAAGCGTTTACAAATGTTGCCTTATTACAAAAAATACGCTTTCAAACCCGAAAGAGTTCGCAACTAAAAAAATGGCTCATTTTATTGATCAGACTTCTAGCCATTGCCTGTATCATTATAGCGTTTAGCCAACCGTATCTATCCAATCAAACAGCAGAAAAAAACAGTTCTGAAACCGTTGTTTATTTAGACAATTCCTTCAGTATGCAAGCGATTGGCCCCAAAGGATCTCTCTTAAATAGAGCGGTTCAAGATGTGATGACGGGCTTCGATGAAACTGAAAAAATTGGAGTGTTCACCAACGACCAAAGTTACAAATCGACCTCTATAAAAGAGTTAAAAACAGACTTACTGTCACTAGAATACAGTCAAGATCAGTTGGATTTAAACACCTTAATTCTAAAAGGGAAAGCACTGTTCTCAGATTCCAAAACAAGTTCAAAGACACTTGTGCTCGTCTCTGATTTTCAACAACACGATGACGCTATTTCCCCAAAAATAGACTCCACAATACACATCGTTTTAGTGCCCTTAAAACCAATCAACACCAACAATAGTTATATTGATAAGGTGTCTTTAGAACCCGCTCTCAACGCTAATTACACCTTGAATGTGAGCGGTAAATCTTCGAGTGAGACGAACGCCCCCATCCCTGTGACTTTATACCAAGACCAAAAAGTGGTTGGGAAATCAATTTTAGAAAAATCTAAGAATTACAAAACTACTTTTGTGCTTCCGAATACAGTAGAGTTTAACGGCAAACTTTCCATCGAAGATACTCAAATGCCGTATGATGATACGTTTTATTTTAACATCCCAAAAGCCGAAAAAATAGCAGTTTTGGCCATTCACGAAAATTCAAATTCTACCTTTTTAAAGAAACTCTATGCGGATGATGAATTTATATTTCAAAGTCAAAATTACAAGACCCTCGATTTTAGTCAACTAAAAACCCAAAATCTAATTGTCTTAAATGGATTAAACCAGATTTCAATCGCCTTACAAAACAGTCTCAAGGCGTTTATGGATGCTGGAGGCGTGGTCGTCATGATTCCCTCTAAAGATGGGGATTTACAATCCTATAACCAGCTCTTAGCAACGCAGACAAACCACAGGCTCGAACCGCTTACAACTCAAGAAAAACGCATCACCAACATCGCGTTTAACCATCCCGTTTTAAAAGACGTTTTTGAAGAACAAGTCACTAATTTTCAATACCCAACGGTTCAATATTATTATCCAATTAGTAGTTCTGCTAACAGTGTATTATCCTTTGAAGATCAACAGGCTTTTTTAATTCAATTTAAAGCGTTGTTTGTCTTTACAGCCCCCGTAGAAACGGAGGCTTCTAACTTTGTGAATTCTCCATTAATCGTGCCTACGCTCTATAACATCGGAAGATCAAGTTTAAAAACACAACCGCTTTACTATTGGATTGGCGCAGAAAATACGTTTGATCTTAAAGTGAATTTACAGAAAGACCGGATTTTAAAATTAGCAAACAAAGACGCTCAATTCATTCCTTTACAAACAAATTTCAACACCAAAGTCAGCATCACCACAACAAACGATCCTAGTGAGCCTGGACACTTTTCCATCTTAAAAGATACGGACACCCTGACCCATGTGAGTTATAACTATACTCGGACTGAAAGCCAATTACGCTATTCCGATCTCTCAAAAATACAAGGGGTTTTGATTGAGAATTCTTTGGAAGCGACACTTAAAAATATAAAAATTGAGGCGAATGTGACTTGGTTATGGAAATGGTTTGTTATTTTTGCACTAATATTATTAGCTTTTGAAATGCTCATCTTAAAATATTTTAAATGAACGTACTTATAAAATCAGCTACCATTCTTGACGACAAAAGTGATTTCCACAATCAAACTCAAGACATTTTAGTTGAAAACGGTTTCATTACTCAAATTGCTAAATCTCTCAAAAACCCAAAAAAATATCCTGTAATCGCATTAGAAAACCTCCATGTATCTAGTGGATGGTTTGACAGCAGTGTATCGTTTGGAGAGCCAGGGTATGAAGAACGTGAAACAATTGCAAATGGATTACAAGTAGCGGCGGCCTCTGGGTTTACAGACATCGCTCTCAATGCGAATACAAATCCGGTGATTGACTCGCATTCAGACATTGCGTTTGTGAAGTCTAAAGCTGCAAATTCTGCGACCAACCTCCACCCTATTGGAGCGCTCACCAAAGGAAGCGAAGGGGTTGATCTTGCTGAATTATTTGACATGAAATCCGCTGGAAGCATCGCTTTTGGAGATTATAAAAAACCGATTGAAAATCCGAACCTCCTCAAAATAGCCTTGCAATATGCATCTAGTTTTGACGGCTTGGTACACTCTTTTCCACACGAATCAAGAGTGGCCACAAAAGGAGTGATGAATGAAAATATAACGAGCACACGACTCGGATTGAAAGGATTGCCAGCATTGGCAGAAGAATTGCAAATTGCACGTGATTTATTTCTCCTAGAATATACCGACGGAAAACTACACATACCGACAATATCTACTGCAAAATCAGTGGATTTAATTCGGGAAGCCAAAGCTAAAAAACTAGACGTCAGTTGTAGTGTCGCCATCCACAACTTACTGTTTACAGATGAAAGTTTAAACGACTTTGACACCAACTTTAAAGTGAATCCTCCCTTACGAACACAATCGGATATAGAAGCACTTATTGCGGGAGTCAAAGACGGTACTATAGATATGGTCACATCGGATCATAACCCGATTGATATTGAGTACAAAAAAATAGAATTTGATTATGCCAAAAATGGCACGGTCGGATTGGAAAGTGCTTTTGGCGTTTTGAATGCCTTATTTACAACCAAAAAAGCGGTGCAATTACTGACGAAAGGAAAGCAACGTTTTGGTTTAAAAACAGATGCTATTCACATTGGAAGCAGCGCACAACTGACTTTGTTCAATCCTTCAGAAACCTATGTTTTTGAAGAAAAACACATCGGTTCAAAATCAAAAAACTCGCTTTTTATAGGTTCAAAACTAAAAGGAAAAGTTTATGGCATCATTGCGAACAACACCACTTCAATAGCTCTTTAATGATAGAAAATCAAGATGTTAAGTCTGGAAAAACCAGTGCGCTTATAAGTTATTTTTGGTTGATAGGAGTGATTATCGCCTACAATTCAAATGCGGATACAAAAAGCCAATTCGCCTATTTCCACATCCGCCAGTCTTTGGGTTTATGGCTGACGTTAATGGCGTTGGGCTACACTGTAGGACACTTTGATAATTTGCAAATTACCATTTCATTTTGGATGGCGTTTGGAATTCTATTTATTTATGGATTTTCGACAGCCTTATCAGGAAAAATGATCCCAATCCCTTTGGTTGGAAAATTCTATCAAAACGCTTTTAAAAATATTAAATAAATGAGTGTAAAACTCCCTTTAGTTCATATTTCCAGACCGTCCACACTCAAAGAAAATGCACCCTTATTAGTGATGCTTCATGGCTATGGCAGCGATGAAAATGATTTATTTTCGTTTGCCTCTGAACTTCCAGAAGAGTTGTTCATTATCTCCATAAGAGCTCCTTACGCACTCCAACCGAGTGGAAATGCTTGGTATGCGATTAATTTTGATGCAGAACAAAATAAATGGAACGATAACGATCAGGCGAAATCTTCTATGAAAATTTTGGTCGATTGTATTGACGACGCTTGTAAACAGTATCCCGTAGATCAAAATAATGTGACGCTATTGGGCTTTAGTCAAGGCACCATTTTAGGAATGGCAACAGCTTTGAATCACCCCACAAAAATTAAAAACATCATTGGCTTGAGTGGGTATGTGAACCATGATATTTTACCTAATAATTTAAAGGAAATGGATTATTCAAACCTGAATTTCTACTGTTCTCATGGAACTGTCGATCAAGTGATCCCCATCGATTGGGCACGACAAACGCCTGTGTTTTTGAAGTCTTTAAACATCCAACATTCCTATAGCGAATTCCCTGTGGGACATGGTGTTGCTCCTCAAAATTTCTATGAATTAAGAGATTGGATTTCAACTAAAATTTAGAACAACTATAACGAAGGTTCTACAGTAGATACTTCTGCTGCTGCTTTTTTAGCTTCTAAAAGAGTGGCTTCTGATGTTTCTAAAACTTCAATTTTAGATTTAAATTTTTTGATGTCTTTTTCATATTTATCAATAATGGCTTTGGAGTTCACGTACTGGAACACATTGACTAATAGAGAAAACATGAATAAATAAAGGTATATTTTTCCTTTCATTTTAGAGAGATATTTGTAGTTGATCGTAAGCGAGATAAACGTTTGGTGGTAGGTTTTTTTGCACGGCTTCATGAAAGCCTAAATGATGACTCAGGTGCGTCAAAAAAGCTCTTTTTGGATTGACCAGTTTGATAAACGCCAAGGCTTCTTCGAGATTGAAATGAGAGACATGCGGCTCAATCCGCAAGGCATTAATAACCAAAACGTCCAAGTCTTGAAGCTTTTCAACCTCCAAATCTGAAATTGTTTTTGCATCGGTTATATAGGCAAACGCATCCATTCGAAAGCCAAAAATGGG
The DNA here is from genome assembly GCA_943787365.1 of uncultured Flavobacteriaceae bacterium. Lineage (GTDB taxonomy): Bacteria > Bacteroidota > Bacteroidia > Flavobacteriales > Flavobacteriaceae > Hel1-33-131. The sequence goes on along the minus strand of CALSMD010000001.1, from coordinate 152,868 downwards.
CAGTGAATTGTGAAGCACCTTGATGGGCTGTATTTTTTTTCTGCCCACAGAAAAAGGAACATCCGTAATTGGATGTGCATTTAAAGTCAGCACACCAGGGTATTTATTTTCAGTGACAAAAATATAATCAAAACGTTTGTAAAGCGATTTCAAAACCCGTTCGTGTGCATACACATCGAGGGCGCCTTGTCTGTAAAAAAAAGGCCGTAAATCGTCCAAACCTGCGGTATGATCGCTGTGTTCATGCGTGAACAGAACGGCATCTATTTGGGTGCAATCGGTACGTAAGAGCTGTTGTCTAAAGTCTGGACCACAATCAATTAAGACCGAAAAACCGTCCCACTGAACGAGTGCCGACACCCTAAGACGTTTATCCTTAGAGTCTTCACTCAAACATACGGGATGCGTGCTTCCAATAATTGGAATCCCTTGTGAAGTTCCCGTGCCTAAAAATGTAATTTTCAATGAATGATTAATTTCAACAAAAATAGACTATTTTTTTTGTAAGCTATTCTAAAGTGATACCTTTGTGAGGTAACCCCGTTAATTTTAAAGATGGAAATAACGCTTAAAGGAGATGCTATCATTGAAAGCATTCCTTCATTAAAAGACAAAGCTTTAAGAATAAATTTGAATGAAAATATCTACGGAACTTTTGCGGAAATTGGTGCCGGACAAGAAACGGTAAGGCATTTTTTCAGAGCTGGAGGTGCTTCAGGAACCATTGCAAAAGCCATGTCTGCTTACGACAAATCCTTTAGTGATGCTATTTATGGAACTGAAAAGGAGAATCGGTATGTAACCGAAGATCGCTTGAAAAAAATGCTGTCTCATGAAGTGATGTTGATTGAAGATCGTCTTTCTCGTGATGAATATCCTAATAAAATGTTTTTTAGTTATGCAAATACCGTCGCAACGATTGATTTTGCAAAACGTTTTAAAGGACATGGATGGGTTGGAATCCGCTATCAAATTGATGCCCAACAAGAAGAATACAACGAAATCACACTGCACGTCCGTTTTAAAGAAACCGATGCACGACTCCAACAAGAAACGCTTGGAAAACTAGGAACCAACCTGATATATGGTGCGTTTTATAAATACAATCAACCAAAAAAATTATTAAGATATTTATACGATCACATTGATAAAGACCAGTTAGAAATTGATACAATTAATTTTTCTGGACCTGACTTTAAAGAGGTCGATAACCGACTGATGAGTTTACAGCTCTTAAAAAATGGAATGACGGATGCCGTCATGTTTGCTCCTGATGGCAATAATGTACTGCCAGCACGGGTGTTGTATAAGAAAAACATCTTAGCCTTTAGAGGAAGTTTCAGACCTGTTACAAAGGTTAACATGGATATGTATGAGAAATCATATCAAATGTTTTTAAACGAGAATAAAGTCCAAAAAGAAAATACGCGCGTGGTTTTTGAAATCACCTTATCCAACCTCAGGGCTTCTGGGGGTGAAATTGACGAACAAGACTTTATGGACCGCGCGCGACTGTTGGGTTCTCTGGGACAAACGGTACTGATTTCTAACTTTCAAGAGTATTACAAACTTGTAGAATATTTCAATCTCTATACCAAAAACCGTATGGGCTTATCGATGGGGATCAATAACTTAATTGATATTTTTGATGAGAAATATTACCGCCATTTAAGTGGTGGTATTTTGGAGGCGTTTGGAAAACTCTTTAACAAGGATCTTAAAATCTATTTGTATCCCATGTTAAATGAAAACAACACCATGACCACCAGTGAAGATCTGAAAGTACATCCGCGTATGAAAGAACTTTATAAGTATTTCAAATTCAATGGAAAACTGGTGGATATTAAAAATTACGATCCTGAAATTCTGAATATTTTCTCCAGAAAAGTCTTGAAAATGATTTCGAATGCTGAACCGGGTTGGGAAGCAATGCTCCCAGAAGGGGTTTCTGATATCATCAAAGAACAAAAATTATTTGGGTACGAAGCTTAGAAGTGCTCTCTGAATTCATAAAGGAGGAATCAGAAAAAAAGACAAATTTGTCATTCTGAACCTGCCTGCCGGTAGGTAGGTTTATTTCAGAATCTCAAATTGCTGGTTTCAATAATTTATGAGAAGCTGAAACGAGTTCAGCTTGACAAGAAAAGGACTTTCAAGAAAGCAAGTTCTTATTTTAAAATCTGCCCTGTATGTTCTTTGGTTTTAACTTTGAGAATGATGTCTTCAATCACACCTGCTTCGTCAATGACAAAAGTAGTTCGGTGAATGCCGTCGTATTCTTTGCCCATGAATTTTTTAGGACCCCAAACACCAAAGGCGTTGATGACTGTTTTGTCTTCATCCGCTAACAAAGGATAGGGAAATCCATATTTCTCTTTGAAGTTGGACTGGCGTTTGGCGCTGTCGGCACTCACACCGAGAACATCATAACCTTGGGCTGTAAAACGACTGTAATTGTCACTTAAATTACAAGCTTCAACAGTGCATCCAGGAGTGCTGGCTTTCGGGTAGAAAAACAACACGAGTTTTTTTCCTTTGTAATCTGCTAAAGAAATGGTGTTTCCCGCCTCGTCTAAGGATTTAAAATTTGGAGCGGCATCGCCTATTTGTAATGTTGTCATAATTAGTATCTTTGGTTATCACAACAAAGATAAACGAATGACAAAAACTGAGAAGGTAAATTTTGTTATAAAAACCTTAAAAGATTTTTATCCTGAAATCCCGATTCCCTTAGACCATAAAGATCCCTACACCCTTTTGATTGCAGTATTGCTATCGGCACAATGTACAGATGTGCGTGTGAATAAGATTACGCCCCTTCTATTTGCCAAAGCCGACAACCCCTATGACATGGTGAAACTAACGGTGGAAGAGATCAAAGCTATTATACGGCCTTGTGGATTGTCCCCCATGAAAAGTAAAGGGATTTATGGCTTGTCAAAAATCATTATAGAATCCCATAACGGAGAAGTCCCACAGAGTTTTAGTGCTTTGGAGGCCTTGCCTGCCGTGGGTCATAAAACGGCGAGTGTGGTGATGGCACAGGCGTTTGGCGTGCCTGCATTTCCTGTGGACACACACATTCATCGCCTCATGTACCGTTGGAACCTGACCAATGGTAAAAATGTAGTGCAAACGGAAAAAGATGCCAAACGCTTGTTTCCTGAAGCATTGTGGAACGATTTGCACTTGCAAATCATTTGGTATGGCCGTGAGTACTCCCCTGCCCGTGGGTGGAATTTAGACGCGGATGTCATTACCAAAACCATTGGTCGGAAGTCTGTGATTGATGCCTATTATAAATAACTCCAAAAATTCTCGTTGGTGGAATAAATTTTAAAGTTTCTACTATTTAAAACACACTTTAGAAAGGGTGAAACACCCTCTATTTCATTTATTTTACTTACCTATTATTTATTTATTTTAAAATGCAAGTAATTTACTGTCAGTTACTTAAGTTGAAATTTATAACGTATTTTTTGGAAGTTTTAAAAATATGTCATAGGTTTGAGTGATGAAGATCCCGAATCTAAATCTTAGTAAGTAGCTTGACCGAAGTTTAGATATTATTTTGCTAGAATTATAGAACAGTTGGGGAACTAGAGTGGTTCAATACACGCCTGTTTGGGATGTATGGAGTTACTTCAAACTGATTAAAAAAAACAAACAGAAAAAATATGTATTTAGCAATCGGAGCAATCCAATTAATTTTAGTTTTAATAGTTCCAATTGGAATATTCCTGTTAGGATTTTCTATTGGGAAAAAATCAGGATATATAAAAAGAGTCAAAGAAACCGAAAACCAAAATAAGCAGATAGATTAAATCCTCTGATGTCGCTAGTTTGCGCTCCCGCTAAGTTGTACTTAGTGGTGTCAAAGATTGGCAGGTCTGTTGGGGTCATGTAAAAGTTGTTTTCAGCTAGTTTATGACCACTAAGCGCACGCTGGTGCGCGAATCCATTCGCGTTCCAAATAAATTTTGTAAACCACACGATAGGATTCGTGCGGTAGCGGCGAAGTCTCCCGTTGTAGCAAATTAAAAACCAGAATAATGAAGAAAATTTTAGGACTTGATTTAGGAACAAACTCAATTGGTTGGGCAATAGTTGAAAATAATGAAATTACAGATTTTGGAAGTCGTATTTTTAGTCATAAAAATATTATTAAAAAAGAGAAAAATGTTAGAAAGTTTAAAAAACTAATAAAGGAAAATTTTCAGTTTTTATCATTATTATTTATTACAATAACTATGTTTATTTTGAGTATAATCTTAATTGAATTTTGGCAATTATTTCTAAATCTTGGAATTGGTGGAACAATTTCAATTTTAACACTTCAAAACAAGAAAAGTAAATAAATTATGAATAAAGTATCTATAAAATCAGAAATAACGAAACACTTTTCAAAATCAATGAATTCCGAAAAACCGAGATTAGATTCTTGGTATGTAGGAATTACAAATGATACTAAAAGAAGAAAAGGAGAACACAGAGTGAATGTTTTAGGACTAAAATATTGGAAAACATTTGATGCGGAAACAATGGAAAATGCAAATGAAATTGAATCTTATTTTAGTAAAAAAGGAACAATAAATCTTCCTTCTAAAAATGGTGCTAATAGTTTTTCAAAATATGTTTACGTTTTCAGAAAACCGAGCTCAAAACCAACTGGTTTAAATGGAGCTTTTACTTTTGAAAATATAATTGACAAATTATTTGAATAAAAAACCCGCTACCGCACAAAATCTAAGATTCAACGAAGTTAATCCCCAGCTCGCGCGAGCATCTTTTGCTCGTGCCCAGTATGCAAAAGAAGACGTAAAAGAGAAATAAATGATTTACTGAATTATTTGAAATTGTTAACGGCATCACGCCAAAAGCGTGACACCAGCAGTAGGGCGTTGGACTTCATAAACCCTAAAAAAAATAGTTTCAAACTATAAGCCGATTTTTTTGTAAATTTGAATTTAAGAAATAACACATTATGAATATTCAAACTTCTAAAATAGAGCTAGTGAAAATGATTCTCAACATTGAGAATGACAAATTCATTAAAAAAATCACAGAATTTATTCAAAAAGAAAAAGTTGATTTTTGGAATGAATTAAGTGTATCCGAGCAAAAAGAAATTGAAAAAGGGATTCAAGAGTTAAACAGTGGAAAAAGAGTTGAATTCAACGACTTTTTGAAAAAGATTTCTTAATGAAAGTGTTTTTATCAACCCACTAACTCAGACTTACATTCCTTACAACATAAATCAATTTCCTAACTTAGCGGAACAAAAAAAATCCCAACAACTGTCAGGATTTATAAGATCGTATTCTAATTAATTACAGATTCAAATTTGAGTCCTTTATAAACAGAAACTTTCAAGGCTTTTGAATAATTCAAAAGGAAATTTATGGTTTCTGTCTTGGGTTTAAATGTGTTAGAATTAGAGAATTTTTCAGTGTAAAGTTTTGCCATGAGCCTGTCATTGTTAGTTAGTTAATACTACAACGACAGAATATATACTTTATTTTATCAGGTAATTAATTTGTCAAAACAATATTGTGTTTTTCAATTAATTTACGAAGATTGATCAAGGCATAACGCATCCGTCCCAAAGCCGTATTGATACTCACACCCGTGTTTTCGGAGATTTCCTTGAAACTCATATCGTTATACATACGCATCACGAGAACCGTTTTTTGTTCTTCTGGCAACTCCTCTACCAAGGCTCTGATGTCTTCAACAATTTGAGATTTTACCAATTCACCTTCGGCATTTAGAGCCCCATCACTCAACACAGAGAAAATATCAAAATCGCCGCTGTTGTTAAACTTCGGCATGCGGTTGTTTTTTCTGAAATGATCGATCACGAGATTGTGTGCAATACGCATCACCCAAGGTAAAAACTTACCTTCTTCATTATAATTACCCCGTTTGAGGGTACGAATCACTTTTATAAAGGTATCCTGAAAAACATCCTCAGTCACATCGCGGTCGTAAACCTTCGAATAGATAAAACTGTACAACCGTTGTTGGTGGCGTTTGATGAGCACCGATAAGGACGGTTCATCACCTTGAATGTATTGACTTACGAGAGTGGCATCGCTAATAGATTTAGATTTCATAACATTACTTTTAATAGCACACCGTAGGTGTACTGGGTTTAATAAAAATTGAAAAGTAATGTTATTCTATAAGCGTTTATTAAGAGTTATTTTATCAAATATAAGAACAATCTATTTAATTACACAAATTTATTTTAGTTTTTAATCGTAAGTAGAGCAAAGACGGCTTTAATATTTTTTATATTAATGGTATCTTTGCAACCAAAATTTAACTCAATAAATGCCACTAGACCTTTCAAAACTAAGTCCAAAAGAGCACATTCTAATTAAGGGTGCAAAATTGCACAACCTAAAGAATATAGACGTTGCGATTCCACGACACAAATTGGTAGTCATCACTGGACTCTCTGGATCGGGGAAATCAAGCTTGGCATTTGACACCCTCTATGCCGAAGGCCAACGACGCTATGTGGAGAGTTTATCGAGTTATGCACGGCAGTTTTTGGGGCGGCTCAACAAACCAAATGTCGATTATATCAAAGGCATTGCACCCGCGATTGCGATTGAACAGAAAGTAAATTCTACCAATCCGCGTTCCACCGTTGGAACTACCACCGAAATTTATGATTATTTAAAATTAGTATTCGCGCGTATCGGGAAAACCTATTCCCCTACTTCTAACAATGTAGTGAAAAAAGATACAACCAGCGATGTCATCAATTATATCAAAACGCTTGAAATAGGCGATAAACTGCTGCTCCTTGCTCCCATCCATCTGGAAGAAGGGCGAACACTAGAAAATAAACTACAGGCTCTGCAACACCAGGGATTTGCAAGAATCAAAGTGAGTGATACCGTAGAGCGTATTGAGCAGATTGAAGATTTTAAAAAACTACCAAAAACAATCAGTTTGGTCGTCGATCGGATTATTGTGAAAGGCGAAGAAGATTTTTACAACCGTTTGGCAGATGCGATTGAAATGGCATTTTTTGAAGGAAAAGGACGTTGTCAAATTGAAAAAATAGAGACTTCGGAGTCCCGTGAATTTAGCAATTCATTTGAACTCGATGGTCAAAAATTCTTAGAACCCAACACGCATTTATTCAGCTTTAACAACCCTTATGGCGCCTGCCCAAAATGTGAAGGCTATGGAGATGTCATTGGTATTGATGAAAGCCTTGTGATTCCAAATACCTCTCTTTCGGTTTATGAAAATGCGGTGTTTCCATGGCGTGGGGAAAGCATGAAATATTACAGGGATCAACTGGTTAATAACAGCCATAAATTTGACTTCCCAATTCACAAGCCTTACTTTGAATTAGAAGCCAAACACCAAAAATTGTTATGGAAAGGGAACTCTCATTTTACAGGTTTAAACGACTTTTTTGCCGAATTAGAATCCAAAGCTTATAAAGTTCAAAACCGAGTGATGTTATCTCGCTACCGCGGAAAAACAAAATGTGGAAGTTGCCACGGAAAACGCTTACGACCAGAAGCCAATTTTGTAAAAGTTGGAGGTGCCTCCATTACCGATTTGGTGGAATTATCGCTTAAAGATATCATTGCATTTTTTAAGACCATCAAGCTAGACGCAAAAGAACGAGAAATTGCAAAACGATTGCTCAAAGAGATTAATAACCGCTTGGAATTTTTATCCAATGTGGGGCTGGATTACCTGACCTTAAACAGAAAATCAAACACCTTATCGGGGGGCGAAAGCCAACGGATCAACTTGGCAACTTCCCTTGGGAGCAGTCTTGTGGGATCTATGTATATTTTGGACGAACCGAGTATTGGACTCCATTCTAAAGATACCGAACGCCTGATCAATGTACTGAATGCCTTGCGGGATTTAGGAAACACAGTGATTGTGGTGGAACATGACGAAGCCATCATGGCAGCCGCAGATTACGTCATTGATATTGGACCCGAAGCAGGTACTTTTGGAGGTGAAGTGATGGCGAGTGGGACTTACAAATCTCTCTTAAAAAGTAATACTTTAACAGCGCAGTACCTCAATGGGACTCTGGAAATTGAAGTTCCTAAAAAACGTCGGACGTCAAAATACAGTGTAACCATCAAAGGCGCTCGAGAACATAATTTAAAAAATATTGATGTGACCCTTCCACTAAACATGCTCACGGTTGTGACGGGTGTTTCTGGAAGTGGAAAAAGTACGCTTGTCAAACAAATTGTGTATCCTGCACTGCTAAAATCCATTGGAGGCTATGGCGAAAAGGCGGGCGAATTCACGAGTATTGAAGGGAACTTTAGCACCGTTAAGTTTATCGAGTTTGTCGATCAAAACCCCATAGGGCGTTCTTCACGTTCCAACCCTGTGACGTATATCAAAGCCTATGATGATATTCGGGCGCTATTCGCGAAGCAAAAATTAAGTGTTTTAAGAAATTACCAACCCAAGCATTTTTCATTCAATGTCGATGGAGGCCGTTGCGATACCTGTAAAGGCGAAGGTGCTGTCACCATTGAAATGCAGTTTATGGCTGACGTCCAATTGCTTTGTGACGACTGTGATGGAAAACGCTTTAAGAAACAAGTGTTGGAAATTAAGTTCCATGACAAAACAATTGATGATATTTTAAACATGACGATTGATGATGCCGTTGCCTTTTTTGAAATGCATAACGTGACTAAAATAAAAACAAAATTACAGCCACTTCAAGATGTGGGGCTGGGGTATGTGACCCTTGGACAAAGTTCTTCGACCCTCTCTGGCGGTGAAGCACAACGTATCAAACTTGCCTCCTTTTTAGGAAAAGGTTCCAAAGCAGACACGGGTTTGTTTATTTTTGATGAGCCTACGACGGGACTTCATTTTCATGACATTAAAAAACTACTCAAATCCTTCAATGCCTTGATTGACAAAGGGCACTCGGTATTGGTCGTTGAGCACAATTTAGAACTGATTAAATGTGCCGATCATGTGATCGATTTAGGTCCTGAAGGCGGTGCCAATGGCGGCTATGTATTGGCTGAAGGCACGCCAGAATTTATAACCAAATCAAAGAAATCTTCAACAGCTGATTTTCTAAAAAGTAAATTAAATTGAGTTTGTTTTAAATTTATTTATTTGACCGTCAGTCAACTAAAATAGAGCTGCGATTCTTGGCATGCTGTTTGGTAATACAGAGTTGTGTTTAACTTTTAAAACTTTGTATTATGAGAAAATTATTTTTAGCCCTCGTCACTTTAACCTTATTCGGAACCGTTTCTGCAAGCACAGTTTCTAAGCAATCGAGAACTAGTAATTCTTTTGTATTTAATGAACAAGGGATTGAATTTGCTATTTTTAACGATGGACAATTTGATTTTAATGTGCTCAGACAGCGTCAAAATTCTATTCAATTTTCAAATCATAATGGAATAAACATCAGTTTCAATACAGGCTACGATTACAGTGCTTATGTTCAATATGATAGTTATGGGGCCGTCATTCAAATTGAAAATACCCCTATATATTATGATTATTATGGACGTATCAGCCAAGCCGGAAATGTACATGTGAATTATGACTACAGAGGTCGGGTGTCTTGGATTGGCAACATGCGTATAAACTACGATCGCTACAACAATTCACACTGTAATGGCTATGTGAACCGTCAACACCGATACTACACCCCTAGCGCGTGGTATTCGTATTACAGCGTACCAAATGTTCAGTATTGTGTGATTTTCAAGACACCTTATAGAAGACATTATACGCCTGTCAGATATCAGTACCAAAGACCGTACAGAAACAATCGTCGTCCGAATGTATATAGAAATCAACGGGGTCACAATAGAGTCGCAAACAACCGATCGAATCAAAGTGATCGCTATAGAACCAACCGACGTACCAGACGAACGACGAACAACACAACGCACTCTGAGAACCGTCAAACAACACGAGCAACAACGCGTCCATCAACAAATCGATCCAATAACAGCGTTGTAACTTCCAATCGGAGGGTACGAACGAATACATCGAATCAAGTGAACCGTAGCAAACCGGTCACAAGAAATTCAAGAACAGTTGCCCAAAGAACGCCGAGAGTAAACTCAAAAAGAACGCCCGTAAGACGAAGAAAATAATTAGTTAGTTAGTTGAAAACTCCGTAGATGAATATCCCACATCACTACGGAGTTTTTATGTTTAATCCAGAAGTTTTTGAGCCAATTGTTGGGTCAATGATTTACGGCTGTAAGCTTCTAATCCTTTTGAGTCCACGTTTAATTGCTGTGTTTGATAGGCATCAAAATGCTCTAACAAAAGTGTGCGGAGTGCTGCGGCTTCGTCATATCTAAAATAAGTACCCGATCCGGTTTGGTTTAAGATTTTTTCTATATCAGAAACCTCAGGTCCAATGGCTATTATGGGGCGTTTAGACGCCATATATTCAAATAATTTTCCTGGAATTATGTATTCCGTTTCCTTTGAATTTTCTTCAATAAGTAGCAATAATTGAGTCTTTTTCTGATACTCTAAAACTTCGTTGTGGGGAATATATCCAATATTACTAATATAGTTTTCCAATCCATAAATCCGAATGGCATCCATCACTTCTGTACTGACCGATCCAATAAGATTGAGTTGAAACGCCGAAGCAAATTCATCGGATTCATTTATCAAATCCGATAAAACGGTCCATAACATATAGGGATTGCGTCCCGCTAGTAAAGATCCAATATGTGATAGTGTAAACTTTGAATCTAATGTGCTATCGTTGGTGATTTCAAAATCAAAACCATTGGTAAGAACCGTTATTGGTGTGGTGGTTAATTCTGAAAATATTGTTTTAGTTTTGAAGCTAGTTACCACTATTTCATCTGCGGTTTGAAGCACCACAGTTTCTAATTTTTTATGTTTTTTTTGAGCAAACGAGCTTAGCATTAATTTTTTATGATACCCTATTTGCGTCCAAGGATCTCTAAAATCTGCCACCCATTTGATCGCATGATTTTGTTTTAATTGCAACCCAATCAAATGTAAACTGTGAGGTGGACCCGTGGTGACAATCGTATCAATTTGATGAGTCGTAATATAGTCCGATAAAAACAAAACAGAAGGACGAATCCAAGAGACTCGCGCATCGGGAATGAAAAAATTCCCTCTTACAAAAAGGAGTAGTTTTTCGAGGATTGATTGTTTTTTTTGATTTGAAATAAGCCCTTTAGATAGGTTTGCTGTTTTGGACTTAGAAAATAATTGTGCCCATTTATAGGGTTCGCGAATGGGTGTTTTTAAAACCGTTAAATCGGAACTTACATCTGCTACTAACGAAGCATCTGTAATGGGGTAATTGGGATTGTCTGGACAATAAACAATGGGTTCTATACCAAAATCAGGCAGATACTTCACGAACTTCAACCAACGTTGAACGCCCGGTCCACCAGCAGGTGGCCAATAGTATGTAATGAGGAGTACCTTTTTCACGATGGTTTTCTATAAATTAGAAGTCCTTGACCTAGAATTAGCAGCACCAACAAAATGGTACTCCCCAAGGAGATATTTGAACCTGTAGCTACAACGGCTGGATTAAACGAAAATACCACTGTATGTTCTCCCTTTGGGATTTCCAAGCCACGAAGTACGTAGTCCACATTGTAATGTTCTACTTCGACACCATCTATAGTAACGTTCCACCCATTTTTATAATAGGCCTCTGAAAATACTGCAAATCCATCTTCAAGGTTTTGGGTTGCATACACCAAATGATTGAGTTTGTAATTCACCAATTGAATCGAAGCGGTAGAATCTTTTGCAAAACGTTGCGACTTCAATTCTGAAGTATTGGCGGTAGCAGTTGTTTTTGTGTTTATTTTATCGAAGGATAAAATTTCTTCATCTGCGGTTTCAAAGGTTTCAATTGCATCTACAAACCAAGCATTTCCATTTGCTTTTTCATTTTCAAAATACAGCACTTCTCCTTCTTTGTTTTGATAAATGATATACTTTGTATTGAGCATATTAAGAACTTCAAAGTTATTTTTATCAATATGAAATTCTTGCAAGGCTTTAAAACGTTTCAATTTAGCGGCATGATACCCTCCTATTGAGTTATGAAAATAAGAAGCTTTCGTAGAATTGTCGGACATATCAAAGACTCTAAAATTTGTGGTGTCTTTTAATATTTCTTTATCAATTTTACTTGCTTGATACGGGCGATCTACTTTAATTGCAGAAACAAAATTATCATTATTCACATAGCGAAGGTCCACCCCTACAAGGTCAAAAATAAGAATAACACCCAAAATAACGATCGTGGTGTTTTGAGCGATTTTTTGTTTGAGATAGGCAAAAATCAAACCTCCAACAGCTAAGACCAATAACAAAGTTCGCAATGCATCCTCTGTAAAAATAGTGCTACGATCCATTCGCAACGCTTCTACAAAAGAAGCTCCATAATACTCCTTAAATTGTCCATCACTCATCCCAACAAAATCAAACAAGCTATTCTTAAAAATCAAAAACAAGACTGTCAATCCGGCTACAATGCCCAACGATTTTTTTAAGGCATACAGCTTCGTTTCTGAGCTGACGTCTTTTTGAAATAATTGTGACAATCCTAAGACCGCTAACAATGGAATACACAATTCTAAAATCACTTGAATGGAACTTACTGCTCTAAATTTGTTGTAAAGTGGAACATAATCAATAAATAAGTCGGTGAGAAACGATAGATTTTTTCCGTAAGACAAAAACAAAGACATCAATACCCCTGCAATCAGCCACCATTTGAAACGACCTTGGTATAGAAACAACGCCAATACAAAAAGAAAAATCACAACGGCTCCAATATAGGCAGGCGCCTCCACAATAGGTTGATTGCCCCAATACATGGGGGCTTGTTTCGATTCCTGAAGTGCTTGTAAGGGAGTTGCTCCCAATGCACGGTAGGCTTTATAGGTTTCCGAATCTTTGCCAAGGTTCTCTCTATTTCCACCACCCATAAATCGAGGGATGAACAGGTTAAACGTTTCTAAAATTCCGTAACTGAATTGCGTAATATAGGCTCTCTCCAAACCTGTTGTTTGTTCTTTGGCACTGCCATCCGAATTGATGGTCAATTCACTTTGTCCGCGGGTGCTTTCTTTGGCATATTCACTAGTGGCCATCAAATTAGTGGCATTCATTCCAAAGGCTAAAACAGCAGCGACTAAAAGAATGGCGGACGCTTTAAAAAATGATGGAAGTTCTTTTATTTTGATGGCTTGAATCAAATACGAGAATCCTAAAATTATAATTAAAAACCCTAAGTAGTACGTCATTTGAGGGTGGTTGGTCGCAAGCTCTAAACCGGACGCTACGGCGGTCAATATAAACCCTAAATAATAGCGCTTTTGAAAGGTTAAAATAATTCCTGACAATACCAATGGCATATAGGCAATGGCATGGGCCTTGGAGTTATGTCCTACCCCTAAAATAATAATTAAATAGGTGGAAAACCCAAAGGCGAACGCTCCTAAAGCAGCAACTTTGTAGTCAACTTTTAAAACCAATAACAGGATGTAAAATCCTAATAGATATAAAAATAGATAATCCGCTGGACGGGGTAAAAAACGAAGTGCTAAATCCAGTTGTTTAATGTAATTATGAGGGTATTTAGCACCGAGTTGATAGGTTGGCATGCCACCAAAAGCACTGTTGGTCCAATAGGATTCGGCATCGTAAGCTTTTCGAAAATCGATTTGCTGTTTGGCCATCCCAGTATATTGGACAATATCACTTTGATAGATTTTTTTTCCTTTTAGAACGGGATTGAAATATAAAACAGCCACAAGAACAAACCCTAAAATCACTAAAAAATGGGTGCCAAATTGTTTTAAGCTAGGGTTCATAGTCTCAGTTATTTATTCAACTTCTTCATAATCGACATATTCCCCAACATTATTATTTGATGATTTAGAATTGGGCATTTTATCAATACTAATCTCCCCTTCTTTTTGGGTAGGGGGTTTTGGAGCGGATTGATTTCTAAAATGGGCTTCTGCTTTTTTGGCAATAGACTTCATTATAAAGGGCGCAAATAAGCGCATCAAATACTTGAAAATGGTATAGACCAAAACAAAAATTAGGAGCGTTTTTAGCAATCCAATAAAAGACGCAGTTTGTAACATCGGTAGATTATTTTTTCAAAAATACAATTCTTATTTTTATTTCATGTGTCTATATCTATTGTTTTTTTAAGGACACATGCTGCCTGCCTGCCTGCCACAGGCAGGTTCGCTATTAATCATTCCTTAGTTGATAATAATTTTAGCCTACTCGTTTCATAAATTATTATATAAATGATTGCACCCACAAGAAAAAAGAGGCCCTTCCATTAAGAAATTATGTCTTATCAATTAAAAATATAAAAAAAATATGTAGGTTTGGTAAAAGTCTTTTTAAATGAAAATTCTATCCAACCTCATTACTTTTACAATACTTCTGTGTATGTGTAGCACTGTGCACGCACAATATACCGATGTTATAAACTCAAACCGACCGGGCGCTTCCCAGAGTGCATTTTCTGTAGGCACCAAAGTTTTGCAGTTTGAAGTTGGTCCATATATGATTAAGGAAAAACGAGGTCTCTATCCAAAGTATGAAGTCTCTGGATATGGGGTTGATTTTGCAGCCCATTATGGTTTTTGGAAAGAAGCTCTAGAATTTAATATTCAAGGAACTTTTCAGAAGGACACCCAAACTTATACATCGCTTGAGGATGTAGAAATTGAACGTGCAAATTTTAAAAACCTCAACATTGGAGCCAAATATCTGGTGTATGACCCCCATAAAAACAAAGAAGACAAACCAAATTTATACAGTTACCACGCCAATAATGGATTCAAATGGAGCAGTTTACTACCTGCCGTTTCTGTGGCCGCAGGTGTAAATTATGATATCAAAGACAGTCCATACACAGCACCGACAGTAGAAGGGCTCAGCTATCGAGGGGTTGTCATTACGCAGAATAATTTTTCTGGAGGATGGGTATTTATCACAAATTTTATGCTAGATCGCATTGGAAGTGAGCAAACGGATTTTCAATACATTTTGACGCTTACACATTCCTTCGATCCAAAATGGGTAATTTTTGGAGAAACACAAGGTATAAAAAGTGAATTTTATGCAGATAATTTGTTTCGATTTGGAGGTGGTTATTTGTTGAATAAGAATTTACAACTAGACACGGCCCTCACATTCAATACTAAAAACACACCTGCTGTCATGAGTCTGAATTTTGGAGCCTCCTATCGATTGGATCGCCACAAGGATAAAAACAAACCTGATAATGGCACGTCTGCAGAAGAACAAGGCGAACGAAAATCCCGTTCCCAAAATGCTGATAAAAGAAAAAAGAAGAAAAAGAATACTAATTTTGATGAGGACTAAAGCAGTATGATAACCATTAAAGAAGCGGTTTCTAAGAAGGAGATAAAACAATTTGTAACGTTCCCATTTTCACTCTACAAAGATTCTAAGTATTGGGTTCCTCCAATCATAAGCGAAGAAATTAAAGTGTTTGACAAAAACACAAACCCTGTGCTCCAAAATGCGGATGCGCAGTTGTTTCTAGCTTATAAAGATGGGGAAATTGTAGGGCGTGTGGCGGCCATCATTAATTGGCTGGAAGTCGGGAATAAAGATAGCCATAAAATTAGGTTTGGATGGATGGATATGGTTGACGATCTTGAAGTTACAAAAGCATTGTTAGCCAAAGTAGAAACCATTGGAAAAGCGCAAAACTTAAGCTATATGGAAGGGCCTATTGGTTTTTCTAACTTAGACAAAGTGGGGGTTCTCACTTATGGCTATGATGAAATTAGCACCATGGTTTCTTGGTATAATCACTCCTATTATGTGGAACACTTAAATTTGTTGAACTTTAAAGTTGAAAAAGAATATGTAGAACATAAGCATCAGTTTAGTGACATTTTAATCGCGGATTCAAACCGACTCGAAGCAGTCATTAAAGATCGTTACAACTTAAAGGCTTTGGATTTTAATAAAACAAAAGACCTAATGCCGTATGCAGATAAGATGTTTGATTTATTTAATCAAAGCTATGCATCCTTGTCCTCGTTTGTAGAGATTACAGACATTCAAAAAGCATTTTTAAAGAAGAAATTTTTAAATTTCATCAATCCGGAATACATTAAATTTGTGGTGAATGAGGCAGATGAATTGGTTGCGTTTGGAGTTGTAATGCCTTCTTTTGCAGAAGCACTACAAAAAATAAACGGTAAATTATTTCCGTTTGGAATTTTTCATATTCTGAAAGCAAAGCAGTCAAAAAAAGTGAATTTCTATTTAATTGGCGTCCATCCTGAATACCAAAAGAAGGGCGTACATTCCATTATTTTTAGCGCATTTCATAGAACCTTTCAAGAGAAAGGTATTTTAGAATGTCGAAGAACGCCAGAATTAGCGGACAATTTGGCGATTCAAAAATTATGGCGCGATTTTAATCCCGTGTTGATTAAAAAACGATGTACGTTTAGAAAAGAGTTGTAACTAACTACTCCCCCATGGCTGCTGCAACAGAAGCAGAAAGACGCTTATAAACTCCTTTTTCTAAGCGTTCTCTAATTACAGAAAATGCCTTTAAAGTTTCATCTACATCTGCTAAGGTATGCATAGACGTTGGAATCAACCTCAGCAATATGAGTCCTTTAGGAATCACTGGATATACCACGATGGAACAGAAAATTCCATGATTTTCACGCAGGTCTTTTACCAAGGCCATCGCTTCAGGAATACTTCCTTTTAGATATACGGGTGTCACACAACTTTGAGTGGTTCCTAAATCGAATCCTCTTTCGCGTAAGCCCGATTGCAATGCATTTACAATCATCCAAAGGTTTTCTTTAAGTTCGGGCATGGTTCGAAGCATGTCCAAACGTTTGAGAGCGCCTTTCACCAATTGCATTTGCAAGGATTTTGCAAACATTTGTGAACGTAAATTGTATTTTAAATAATCAATAATTTCTTTATCAGCGGCAATAAAAGCGCCTGTACTTGCCATGGATTTGGCAAAGGTTGCAAAATACACATCAATCTCATCTTGAACTCCTTGTTCTTCTCCTGCGCCTGCGCCTGTTTTTCCCAATGTTCCAAAGCCGTGTGCATCGTCTACTAAAAATCTAAAGTTGAATTTATTTTTCAACGCTGCAATTTCTTTTAGCTTCCCTTGTTCGCCGCGCATTCCAAAAACACCTTCGGAAATTACTAAAATTCCACCGCCTGTATGTTCAGCCATTTTGGTGGCACGCTCCAAGTTTTTTTCTAAACTTTCAATATCGTTGTGCTTATACGTAAATCGTTTTCCCATGTGCAAACGAACGCCGTCAATAATACAAGCATGTGAGTCCACATCATACACGATAATATCATCCTTCCCAACCAATGCATCAATTGTGGACATGATTCCTTGGTATCCAAAATTTAAGAGGTAGGTCGCTTCTTTACTTACAAATTCTGCTAATTCATTTTGTAGTTGTTCATGAAGCGAAGTGTGACCAGACATCATTCGAGCGCCCATCGGATAGGCAGACCCATAATCTTTGGCAGCTTCAGCATCCACTTTTCTAACTTCAGGATGGTTTGCAAGTCCTAAATAATCATTTATACTCCAAGTGATGACATCTTTCCCCTGAAATTTCATACGGTTGGAAATCTGACCTTCCAATTTTGGAAACACAAAATAGCCTTCTGCATAGCTTGCCCATTTACCTAAAGGACCTTTGTCTTTATATATCTTTTCGAATAAATCTCTCATCATGATTCCTAGTTAGTTTGCTCCACAAAATTATACAATAATATTATGAATACATAATAATTTAAGCAATTAAAGAGATATGAACCCTGTGTGAATGATTTGAATTAAGAAAGTGGAGGCTAATTGGTTTATATACCTTGAATTTAGTTTTTACTATTGCGATGTTCTTCTAACTTCTGTTCAATTTCTTTCGCTGTTTCCAAATCAGTTGATAAACCTTCTTTGTAATTCTCTATATATTCACGGATGCATTCTAAACCAGTTTTTGTTTTTATATTATTTTCCAAAGCTATTTTTGCAATTTGCAAATTGAAATTAGAAGAAAACCTAGGGGCTTTTGCCTTCCATTTTTCGGCAAATTCAATTGCTCTTTTAGGCTGACCCATTTTTATGCTAATCAGTTCTATTGGTCTTCTATAATAAAAGAAGTTTTTAATTTTTTTATTATTTTCTTTGAGGTTGATCTCCCAGTATTCTAACGCTTTCTCATAACTTTTTAAAAATTCAAACTCTTGAGCATACCCTGAATAGAAATCATTAGATTTTCCAATATGTTCAATCTCATAATTCATAACAGATTCAATATCAGTGTCATTTCTTGCAATTACTTGCATTAAACTTATATCATTGTAATTTACCTTAAAATCAACACCATAAATCTCTTTCATTCTTTCATAATGCTGATTTATAAAATCCAATGAACTTATGTTTTTAGCCAATAAAGAATCTATTCGCTTCTCATCCCAATCATTGTAATGTTTATACTCTGAGAAAATATGTGAAATTCCATTGTTAAGTCCTTTCGCAACAATTCCATCGTGGTCAGCATCGTAAAGAATGTGTTTGGATTTTATATTTGAGTTTTTATTGATCTTAAATAAGCTGTCTAGTTTCAGTCCTGATTCCAAACGAGATGTAGCATCTCTTTTTCCAGAAGCAACAAAGTAGAAAATTGGTTTGCTCTGGGATTGGTTTGTAAGTTTTATATATTCCTGTAATTGCTTCCCAAAAAGATTTTGACTCAATGCTACAAACCCATTAAAATAGTGTTCTTCCTGTGTTATAACATTTTCACAAAAAGTTGCAGAATCTGAATGCCCAACTAATGTATTAAATCCTGATGTTGAATATGTTGAATTGATTTTAGGCAAGAGTTCTTGAGTCAAAAAATTATAAAATTTCAAGCTATTTTGGTTAAACGCTCCTGTAGTCCAGTCAATTCCTAAATCGTCGTTTCGGTTTTTATGAAAAATTCCCACAATAATTGACTGAGGGATCACATCGAAATCCATTAAAATTTTTGATTCTGCAACAGTAGGTTCAAACATCCATTGTGCATCTAAAGTGTAAATCACTGGATATTTTACATCTTTGGAATATTCGTTTGGTAAAAATATTTTTACGGTTCTGTAATCTTGAATATGCGTAGAATATAGAGAATCAACGGTAAACTTATAACTCAGCAATTCAGTTTTGTTTTCCTGAGAAAAAAAAGAATAACTGATTGTAAGAAATAAAAAAAGAATAGATTTTTTCATTTGTTTTAGGGGTATTACAAATTACTGATAACTACTCAATAAACTCAATACTTTGAGCAACCACCTCATTTTTAGCATCAAAAAAGCCTTGATCTTCCATCCATTGGTCATTAAACACTTTACTCATGTATCTGGATCCGTGATCTGGAAAAATTAAAACAACAACGTCTGTAGATTTAAAAGTATCTTTTTGATTGAGTTGTTTGACGGCCTGAACAACGGCTCCTGACGTATAGCCTGCAAACAAGCCTTCCGTTTGTGCCAACTCTCTTGCAGTATGCGCACTGTCTTCATCCGTGACTTTAACAAACTCGTCAATCGAATCAAAGTCGGTAGCTGTAGGAACCAAGTTTTTACCAAGCCCTTCAATGCGATAGGGATATATTTCATTGGAATCAAACTCTTTGGTTTCATGGTATTTTTTCAACACCGAACCATAAGCATCCACCCCTATAATTTTAATGTCTGGATTTTGTTCTTTTAAATAGTTTGCAGCCCCTGAAATGGTACCACCTGTGCCACTACACGCTACTAAATGCGTGATTTTACCTTGGGTTTGCTGCCATAATTCTGGCCCCGTAGATTGGTAATGCGCCTCTGTATTTAAACTATTAAAATATTGGTTGATATAGACCGATCCTTCAAGTTCTTTGTGCAAACGTTTTGCTACTTCGTAATACGAACGTGGATCGTCGGCACTTACGTGTGCTGGGCACACATAGACCTTCGCTCCCATACTCTTGAGCATGTCAATTTTATCTAAAGACGATTTTGAACTGACGGCTAATACACATTTATACCCTTTGATAATACTGACCATCGCAATACTAAAACCTGTGTTTCCAGAAGTTGTTTCAATAATGGTATCGCCTGGTTTAAGAATCCCTTTTTTTTCAGCATCTTCAATAATATGAAGTGCAATACGGTCTTTAGAAGAATGTCCCGGATTGAAACATTCCAATTTAGCAATAAAGGTACCTGGAGAACCCGACAAAATAGTATTCAACTTCACAAGAGGCGTGTTTCCAACCAGCTCTAGTACATTATCAAATATCAATTTATCTTTATTTACCAAGTTTGTGTATTTAAGTAAGCTACAAAATTACAATAATTTTTTCAAATCTATTTTGAAATCGATTCAAGATCTAATAAAAACGCATACTCTGCTGCCACTTCTTTCAGAGCTTCAAAACGTCCAGAAGCACCTCCATGTCCTGCCTCCATATTGGTTTGAAGATACAGTTGAGACGTGTTTTTATTCTGTGCTCTCAAGCGCGCCACCCATTTAGCCGGCTCCCAATACTGAACTTGTGAATCGTGCAGTCCCGTGGTCACTAACATATTAGGGTACGATTTATTGGTCACATTGTCATAAGGTGAATACGATTTCATATACTCGTAGTAGTCTTTTTCGTTAGGATTCCCCCACTCGTCATACTCTCCTGTGGTCAACGGAATACTATCGTCTAACATGGTGGTGACGACATCTACAAAAGGCACCTGCGCTACGACGCCATTGTATAATTCAGGAGCTAAATTGATAATCGCTCCCATCAACAATCCACCAGCACTCCCACCCATCGCATAATGATGCTTAGCAGAGGTATAATTGTTTTCAATTAAATATTTTGAACAGTCCACAAAATCTGAAAAGGTATTTTTCTTTTTAAATAGTTTTCCATCTTCATACCATTGACGACCTAAATACTGTCCCCCTCTAATGTGTGCAATTGCAAAAATAAACCCACGGTCTAAAAGACTCATTCGAACCGTGGAGAAATACGGGTCAATTGTGCTTCCATAAGATCCATAAGCATATAATAACAAAGGAGTGTCAGATGATTTTTTAGTATCCACACGGCGTATTAAAGAGATTGGGATTTGAGTCCCATCCACAGCGGTCGCCCACAAACGTTCAGACGTATAATTTTCTTTTTTAAACTTTCCTCCCAATACTTCTTGTTCTTTTTGAACGGTTTTGGTTTTCGTAACCATATCGAAATCAATAACTGAAGAAGGTGTGGTCAAGGACTGATAGCCGTATCGTAAAACAGTGGTATCAAAGTCAATATTCGTAGTGGTGTAAGCTGTATAGGTTTCACTTTCAAAAGGAAGGTAGTAACTATCAGTTCCGTCCCAACGTTTGATGTGGATGTGATTCAATCCGTTTTCACGCTCTGAAACCACTAAAAAGTCTTTAAATATTTCGATGTCTTCCAACAATACCGCTTCTCGATGCGGAATCACATCTTTCCAATATTTTTTTTCAGTTTGTGTTTCCGATGTTTTTGATAGCTTAAAGTTTTGAGCGCCATCGGCATTTGAGACGACATAAAAGGAGTCTTCAAAATGAGAAATACCATATTCTAAACCTCGAGTTCTCGCTTGAAATATTTTGAAATCGCCATCAGGAGTATTAGCATTTAAAATCTGATATTCCGATGTTAAGGTACTGTAACTCGCAATGACCAAATATTTGTCAGATTTGGTTTTATAAACACTGACTCCAAAAGTGTCGTCTGTTTCTTCATAAATCAATTCATCTGATTTTGGATCTGTATTCAATCGGTGTTTATAGATCGCTTCGGAACGCAACGTTGTTTCGTCTTTCAGCGTATAAAACAAGGTTTTGTTGTCATTTGCCCAAGTACTGCCACCCGTTGTATTAGAAATTTCATCCTTAAAAACTTCATTGGTTTTAAGATCTTTGATGTGTAATGTATATTGACGTCTGCCTGTGGTATCAATCCCGTAAGAAATTAAATCGTTATTAGAATTTATATTCAACCCAACCAATCTAAAATACGAATGATCTTTGGCCATGTCGTTACAATCAAACAGCAATTCTTCTGCCGCCTCTAAAGTTTCTTTTTTTCGTGTGTAAATAGGATAATCTTTCCCTTTTTCATATTTAGTAATGTACCAATAGCCGTTGTATTTATAAGGGACTGAACTGTCATCTTCCTTAATTCTAGACTTCATTTCATCAAACAAATCTGTTTGAAATTTTTTGGTATGCCCCGTATGGGCGTTATAATAGTCGTTTTCTTTATTGAGATAGTCAATCACTTCTGGATTTTCTCTATCGTTTAACCAATAAAATTCATCAACACGCACATCGTCGTGCATTGTTAAATTTTTAGGAATTTGTTTTGCTATTGGAGCATTTGGTAATTCTGACATTGATTTCTGAGTCTTAGTATCACAAGAAAAAAGTGAACTTATTAAAATTAGAGAAAAGATTTTGAGTTTCATAAGCGTTTAGATTAAGTTTTTTCAATCCATAAACTTACAAAAAATAATTAGGGTTTGCGCAAAATTTCTAAAAGATTGGCATGCATGGCATCGGTATAATCTAAATGTGTGACCATTCTCAACTTGCCACTTCCCATATCGCTTACAAGAATATCGTGTGCTTTTAAATTGTCTAAAAACAGCGCTTCAGGGATGTTTGGGTTTAGTTTGAATATGACAATGTTAGTTTCCACAGGTTCAACACTTGAAACAGCTTCCAACTGTTGCAACACTTCTGCAATGTCTTTTGCTTTTTGATGGTCGTCTTTAAGGCGATCGTATTGGTGGTCCAACGCGTAAGATGCTGCTGCTGCCAGCGATCCTATTTGACGCATGCCACCACCCAACATTTTTCGAACGCGCAAGGCTTTGTTCAGCAGATCTTCGTCACCAACCAACATAGAGCCCACGGGAGCGCCTAAACCTTTACTAAAACAGACCGAAATGGTGTCAAAAACTTGACCGTACTGAAGTGCACTTTCTGGTTTAGCAACGAGTGCATTCCATAAACGGGCGCCATCCAAATGGAGTCCTAATTCATGGGCATCACAAACCGTACGAATTTTTGAAATCTCATTAAAATCCCAACAAGCGCCACCGCCTTTATTGGTCGTATTTTCTAAGGTCACCAAAGAGGTCAATGGACTGTGGTAAAAATCAGGAGGATTGATCGCTGCTTCTACTTGAGCCGCCGTCATCATACCCCGATGTCCGTCCACAAGTTGACACGACACTCCGCTATTAAAAGAAACACCACCGCCTTCATAATTATAGACATGTGCATATTTATCGCATATCAATTGCTCTCCGGGTTGAGTATGGAGTTTGATAGCCGTTTGATTGGCCATCGTTCCAGAAGGGAAAAACAAGGCTTTTGGTTTTCCAAAAAGAGCGGCTACTCGAGCTTCTAAGGCATTTACCGTTGGATCTTCTGCATAGACATCGTCGCCTAATTTGGCAGTCCTCATTGCGTCCAACATCCCTTTGGAGGGTCTTGTAACGGTATCGCTTCTTAAATCTATTTGCATGAATTTTATTTTGGATATAAAACTACATATTATTTTCATTCTATACTATAAATTCTATTTTTGTATTTCGAAATAAAATTATGATAACACACGATCACATAAAAGATCTTTTTGAGCGCCTTGGAGCGTTGAGGAGGTATCTTTGACTTAGATGCCAAACGCATCGAAATTCAAAATGAAGAAGAAAAAACCTTTTCTCCTGATTTTTGGAACGATTCGAAAGCAGCCGAGCTGCTCATGAAATCTTTACGAGTCAACAAAAAATGGGTGAGCGATTTTGAAAAAGTGCAAACCTACACAGAAGACCTCGAAATCTTATTTGATTTTTTTAAAGAAGGAGAAACGACTGCTGAAGAAGTTGAAAAACAATTTGAGCTTGCCTCTACTTATTTAGAAGATATTGAATTCCGAAACATGCTTTCGGAAGAAGGGGATGGTCTCAGTGCCGTGCTACAAATTACAGCAGGTGCTGGTGGTACCGAAAGTTGTGATTGGGCGTATATGCTCATGCGTATGTATGTGATGTATGCAGAAAAAAATAATTTCAAAATTAAAGAGCTCAACCTCCAAAATGGGGATGTTGCTGGAATCAAAACCGTGACGCTTCAAATTGAAGGGGACTTTGCTTTTGGATGGTTGAAAGGTGAAAACGGCGTGCATCGTTTGGTGCGTATTTCTCCTTTTGATAGCAATGCCAAACGCCATACCAGTTTTGCCTCGGTCTATGTGTATCCTCTTGTGGATGATACAATCGAAATCGATATCAACCCTGCGGATATTGACATCACCACCGCGCGTTCCAGTGGTGCTGGTGGACAAAACGTGAATAAAGTGGAAACGAAAGTACAGTTAACCCACAAGCCTTCGGGAATTCAAATTTCTTGTTCTGAAACACGCTCACAACACGACAACCGTTCCAGAGCGATGCAAATGCTGAAATCGCAATTGTATGAAATTGAACTCAAAAAACAATTGGCACAGCGCGAAGATATTGAAGCAGGGAAAATGAAAATTGAATGGGGAAGTCAAATCCGAAATTACGTCATGCATCCCTATAAACTCGTCAAAGATGTGCGAACCGCTAAAGAAACGGGGAATGTGGACAATGTGATGAATGGTGACATCACCCCCTTCTTAAAAGCATATCTGATGCTGATGGGACAAAAAGAAAAACCAGATACGTTATGATAAAAATTTACCACAACAACCGTTGTCGGAAATCGCGTGAAGGGCTTCAAACCGTTCAAGCGTCTGAACAGCCCTATGAAGTTATTGATTATATTTCCAATCCTTTGGATGCAACTGAACTGAAAGAAATTATTACAGTTTTAGACATCGCACCCATCGATCTTGTGCGTAAGAATGAAGCAATATGGAAATCGGAGTTCAAAGGCAAGGAATTATCAGATCAAAGTATAATTAAAGCCATGGCAACCCATCCAAAACTCATAGAACGTCCCATTGTGATCCATAAAAACAAAGGCGTTATTGGACGTCCTAACGAGCGGATTCTGGACATTCTTTAACGTGCATTCTGTATATAGAATTCTAGTCTTATAATCTTCCAATTGTTTGTTTTTTTTTCTAAGTTAGCACTATGAAATTCCCAAACCCCCTGATTTCAAAAATAACCTCAAGAAAAAACAACAATTCGTTCAGAACGTTGACGACTTCTCATGAACGAATTGATTTTTCATCCAATGACTATTTGGGTTTTTCACGTCTAAAAACTATTACTAAAGCTGTTGAAAGCGCCTCAAAAAAAACTATGTTTGTAAATGGGAGTACAGGATCTAGACTCCTTTCTGGAAATCATGCAATACACATCGAAGTCGAAAATAAACTCGCAGGGTTTTTTAAAACCCCTAGTGCACTGCTTTTTAATTCGGGTTATGATGCAAATTTAGGTCTGCTTTCTAGCGTACCTCAACGAGGCGACATTGTTTTGTTTGATGAACTCTGTCATGCCTCAATTAGAGACGGTATTCGATTGTCAAATGCCACATCCTATAGTTTTAAGCACAATTCTATTTCGGATTTAAAAAAGAAATATTTAAATACCAAAACGGTATCAGCAACAATTTATATCGTTGTAGAATCAATTTACTCTATGGATGGAGATAGAGCACCTTTAAAAGACATCTCTGAGTTTTGTGCAAAACATTCGTGTTACTTAATTGTTGATGAGGCACATGCTACAGGCGTTTTTGGAACTCAAGGCAAAGGATTGATTGACGAACTTTGTTTAGGAGATTTTATTTTTGCGAGGGTCATCACATTTGGAAAAGCATTGGGGTGTCATGGGGCTGTTATTTTAGGTTCAAATGAGTTGCGAAATTATCTAATAAACTTTTCGAGGCCATTTATATATACGACCGCTATGCCCATTCATGCCGCTTTAACAATCAAATTTGCACTTAATGAACTTGAAATCACAGATCAGCTAACAAAGCTTAAAAGAAATATTAGGACGTTTATGAATGGCATTAAAATTCATAATTTACAAAACAAATTTATTGAAAGTGAAAGTGCTATTCAAAGTTGTATTATTGGCGACCCCTTAAAAGCAAAAGATATTGCTTCTAAAATCCGAAAAGAGAATTACGATGTAAAAGCAATTTTATTTCCAACAGTAGCTTTAGGAACAGAACGAATTCGGTTCTGTATTCATAGCTATAATTCCACCTCTGAAATTGAAGGCATTCTTCATATATTTAGTAACCTTATTTAAAAATAAATAAACCCCATATATACCCCACATGAAAAGCCTATTTATCACCGGAATTGGAACTGATGTTGGAAAAACAGTGGTATCTGCTATTGTCACTGAAGCATTAAACGCCGATTATTGGAAACCTATTCAGGCCGGCCAATTATCACACTCGGACTCTCATAAAATTAAAGCATTAATTAGCAATCCGCACTCAAAAATATTTGAGAACAGTTACGCATTGAAAACTCCGATGAGTCCACATGCAGCAGCTGAGATAGACGACATTCGTATTGACTCCAAAAAAATAGCAAAGCCAACTACAACAAACAATTTAGTTATCGAAGGTGCTGGCGGGCTATTAGTGCCTATAAATGATTCTGAAACTATTTTAGACCTTATTAAAAGTGACTATAAAGTTATTGTGGTGTCCAAACATTATCTAGGAAGTATTAATCATACACTTTTAACGATAGAATTATTAAAAAATAGAGGCATCGCTATTGCTGGAATTATATTTAACGGTAATGAGCTTAAAACCTCAGAAAGTATTATTAAAAAAATGACCAGTATTCCAATAATAGGAAGAATTAATGACGAAAAAATAATTAATAAAGCGGTCGTCAAAAGATACGCAACCCTACTGAAACCCTTATTAGAAACCCTATAATGAATTTAACTGAAAGAGATAAAGCCCATTTATGGCATCCCTTAACACAACATAAATTAAAGCCAAACCATTTGCCAATTGTAAAAGCAAAAGGCTCCTCGCTCTATGATAATCAAGGCAAAGAATATATAGATGGCATTGCGTCTTGGTACACTTGTATGTATGGCCACTGTAATGACTCTATTATTTCAAAGATTAAAGTGCAACTGGACGTATTAGATCAAGTTGTTTTTAGTGGCTTTACGCATAAACCAGCGATAGAATTATCAGAAAAATTGATGGCTATCCTCCCTTCAAACCAGAACAAACTATTTTTTTCTGACAATGGTTCTACCGCGGTCGATGTAGCTATAAAAATGGCGCTTCAATATTTTTTTAATAAAAAAGAAAAACGAACGCGGATTATAGCACTAGAAGATGCATTTCATGGCGATACTTTTGGAGCAATGTCCGTTTCAGGCTTATCTGTTTACAATGGGCCGTTTGAGTCATTTTTACTAACGATTGACAGAATTAAAGTTCCCACAAAAGACAATTTAAAAACTGTTATAACCAATTTTAAAAATTTGGTTGACACAGGTGAAATTGCAGCTATTATCTATGAACCGTTGGTTCAAGGAGCGAATTCAATGCGGATGTATGATGCTGATTTATTAGACGAACTGTTAGCCATAGCCAAAGAAAATAATGTCATCGCCATAGCTGATGAGGTAATGACGGGTTTTGGGAAAACAGCTAAGAATTTTGCGTCTGAATACATGCTTCATCAACCCGATATTATTTGCATGTCTAAATCGCTTACTGCTGGCATCGCGCCAATGGCATTGACAAGTTGTACTCAAAAAATTTACGAAGCATTTTGTGATGACGATATTACAAAAGGTTTTTTTCACGGACATACCTATTCCGCCAACCCCTTAGCATGCACGGCGGCAATTGCCGGAATTGATTTATTAGTATCTAAAGAAATTCAAGACAGAATTTTAGAAATCAGTACGCGACACTTGGATTTTGAAACTCGTATTAAAAATCATAAAAACGTAAATGCTACTCGGTGTTTAGGCGTGATTTTTGCATTAGACTTAAAAGTAAAAATGGACAGATATGGATCCTTACGAGACACATTATTTAATTATTTTATGGAGGAAGGTGTGTTTTTAAGACCCTTAGGAAATACGATCTACATACTACCTCCATTTGTAATTACAAATAAAGAATTAGAAAGAATCTATGAAGTCATTGAAAATGCATTAGAACTAGTTTAAATGAAAGAAAAAATTTCAATAATGAGTATGGCCTCTATATCTGCACTTGGAAGTAATGACCAGCAAATTTGGGAGCAATACCTCACTGAAAAACATAACTTTATAAATAAAGCCTTCGACGGATTTGAATCCTTGGTGAGTGCGCTATCCGATAACGACTGGAAAGTTGTCAATTTACTAAAAGAATCTGCACATTATAAAGATTTAGATCCCTCTGTTTTACTGGCTATAGACGTTTCTAGAAAAGCAATAGCAAAAGTGTCTTGGAACAATAAATCTTTTGGAATTAATATTGGATCTTCGAGGGGCGCTACTACCCTATTTGAAAAATACCACTCGGAGTTTATACATAGTAAAAATGCAAATGTTTCAACCTTAAGTTCTCCGACAACCACCTTAGGAAACATATCCTCTTGGGTAGGTCACGATTTACAATCAAATGGGCCAACGATTAGCCATTCAATAGCCTGCTCTACCGCTTTACATGCGGTCTTAAATGGCATAGCCTGGATCACAAGCGGTATGGCCGATCGTTTTTTGGTGGGCGGATGTGAAGCATCTAATACACCTTTCACAATCGCACAGATGAAAGCCTTAAAGATTTATTCTAATGATAAAAGTGCGTATCCATGTAAAACTTTAGATTTTAATAAAAAACAAAATACAATGATAGTGGGCGAAGGTGCTGCCGTATTTTGTTTAGAAAAAGGCTCTAAAAAAAATGCAATCGCAATCATTGAAGGCATTGGATATGCAACAGAACCTTTAAAACATAATATTTCCATTTCAACCAATGCCGATTGTTTTCAGAAATCCATGGCAATGGCTATGAGCTCAGTTGAACCAGAAACTATTGATGTTATTGTCATGCACGCCCCTGGAACCATCAAAGGAGACACCTCCGAATACAATGCAATCAAACTATTGTTTAAAGATAAAACACCCGCTTTAACTTCCAACAAATGGAAAATCGGACATACACTTGGGGCATCGGGTGGTTTAAGTTTAGAACTCGCCATCCGAATGCTGCAACAGCAACAATTTATTAGTATTCCATTTTTGAAGGATCAAAAACATCCAAATAAAATAAAAAAAATACTAGTCAATGCCGTCGGTTTTGGAGGAAATGCGGTAAGTTTGTTGCTATCCATAAATTAAAATCCACGTTTTTTATAACCCCGAATTAAAGAAGAATTAAAATGAAAGCCTACTCAAAAAAAGATATCTTAGAAATATACAACAAACCATTAATGGAATTGGTTTTTGAAGCCGCGACTGTGCATCGACTGCATCATGACCCAACCAAAATTCAAGTAAGCACTTTAATTTCGATAAAAACGGGAGGCTGCCCCGAAGATTGCGGCTACTGCCCTCAAGCTGCTAGATATCATACAGGGATTGAAAAGAATGACTTAATGCCTGTAAACACCGTCATTAATTTAGCAAAAAAAGCAAAAAAAAATGGATCTTCTCGTGTATGTATGGGCGCTGCGTGGCGAAACGTCAAAGAAGGAGATGATTTCGAAAGCGTTTTAGAAATGGTTAGAGGCATCAGTCATTTAAATATGGAAGTTTGCTGCACACTCGGAATGATTACTGAAAGTCAGGCGTTGCGTTTGGCAGATGCAGGCTTACATTATTACAATCATAACCTAGATACTTCTGAAGACTATTACAAAGAAGTCATTTCTACAAGAGGTTATGATGACCGCTTAGAAACATTGAAAAATGTAAATAAAGGCGCTTTAAAAGTATGTTCCGGAGGCATCATAGGCATGGGCGAAAGTGTTGAGGATCGAATTGGAATGCTCATGAGCTTGTTGAGTTTAGAAAGAATTCCCGATTCCGTCCCCATTAATGCATTGGTTCCTGTAGAGGGAACGCCTTTAGCGTCTGAAAATATCATTCCCGTCTGGGACATTATTAGAATGATTGCGACCACAAGAATTGTGATGCCAAAAACAACGGTACGACTATCCGCAGGAAGAACAGAAATGAGTATGGAAGCCCAAGCTATATGTTTTATGGCGGGCGCCTCTTCCATTTTTGCAGGTGAAAAATTATTGACAACTCCAAATCCTGGAGAAGATAAAGATGCCGAAATGTTTTCTTTGTTGGGGTTAATTCCAACTGAAAAGAAAAAAGAAACGATTGATAACTTCAAAATTCGAAAATCTTTATTAAAAAAAGACGAAGCTGTTAAGTGGACACGTCCTGGGCATGTTATCGAAAGAAATGTAGAGGCCACAAAACAGGCTAAGGAACTTCGAAGAAAAATGAAATAGTACTTAAATAATTTCATTATTTAGACAATCTAACTCCTTATTATTTAACACAATATTAACCTGAACACACTGTTTAGGAAGTTATTTTTGTGTCCACTATTAACCGATATTTATGAATAAGTATTTCTTATTTGCCATTACTTTAGTTCTAGCTCATTGCTCTTTGTTTGCCCAAAGAAAAGTGGACAGCTTTGTTGTCTCTGGAACTATCCTAGAAAAAGAGAGCCAGCTTCCGCTTGAATATGCGACCATCGCATTTTTTAGCCCTACTGAAAATAAGATAATTGGTGGCGGCATTACAGATACCGAAGGTAATTTTAGCATTGCGATTCCGAAAGGAGTTTATGACATCTCCTTTGAATATTTCTCCTTTGAAACGCTTACAAAACCAAACTACAACATCACTCAAGATGTTAATTTTGGAGTGCTTAAAATGGCAGAAGACTTACAAGCATTGGATGCCGTTGACATCATTGCTGAAAGAACAACGGTTGAAATTAAATTAGATAAAAAAATATACAATGTAGGCAAAGACCTCACGGTAAGAGGTGGCAGCGTCAGTGATGTATTAAACAACGTGCCCTCTGTTTCTGTGGATATTGAAGGCAATGTCGCCTTGAGAGGAAATGAAAATGTACGTATTTTAATAAACGGAAAACCCTCTGGTTTGGTGGGGCTGAATTCAACCGATGCGTTGCGACAACTCCCCGCAGATGCGATTGAAAAAGTTGAAATTATCACCTCCCCTTCTGCGCGCTATGATGCTGAAGGGACTGCTGGAATTTTAAATATTATTTTGAGACGTAGCAAGCTACTTGGATTAAATGGTGCCATCATTCTAAATGCAGGACATCCAGATCAATTAGGGGGCTTGGGAAATATTAATTACCGTACAGGAAATGTAAACATCTTTAACACCTCTGGCTATTCTTACCGTAACAGTCCAGGGAATTCAACCACAAAAACTGAGTTTTTCAATACCGAATACGACGATGATGGAATATTTATTCAAGACGCTCCAAATACGTTTCGGAACGAATACCGCACCTTTGATCGGATTCGAAAAGGATTTAACAGCAACACAGGCATCGAGTGGTATATCAACCCAACCACCTCCTTAACATCTGCTTTTTTAGTTCGGAAAAGTGACAATAGTAATGAGACCCTTAACAGGGCGGAAACCTTGGATGCATCCAAAACGCTTGTAAGTGAATCCTTGCGCTATGCTCCCGAATTTGAAACGGATGAAACCACACAGTTTTCTATTAATTTTGACAAGCAGTTTCACGGCAATAGCGAACACCGTTTGACCGTAGATTTCCAAGTTGAAAACAGTGCCGAAGACGAAAACTCCATCATTTATAATAATTCTGTGGTTGCCGAACGGGTTCAAACCATAGAAGATCAAGAGCGTGTTTTACTCAAAACAGATTTCACGCTTCCCATAGGAGAACACAGTCGTTTTGAAGCGGGCTATAATGGACGGTTCAGTAAAAACACAACGGATTATACATTAGAATTTTCTGAAAACGGTGTTTTTGTATTGGATACTGGCGTGAGTAACACCTTAATATATAAAGAAGATGTCAATGCGTTTTACTCCCAATTTGGAAGTAAACTCAAAGATAAATTTTCATTTTTATTTGGCTTGCGATTGGAATCGACACGGGTGACCATTCAACAACTCAGTACTAATGAATATAACAATAATAATTATGTGGGGCTCTTTCCTACGGTTAATTTGGGTTATGAATTCTCTGAAACGCAAAGCTTAACTTTAGGCTATAACCGCCGTATCAGCCGACCGCGTTCACGCTTTTTAAATCCGTTTCCTTCTAGAAGTAGCGCGACGAATTTATTTCAAGGCAATCCAAACATCACTCCAAGTTATTCGGATGGATTTGACATTGGCTACCTTAACGAATTTGGCATTTTAACACTCAATACCTCTTTGTATTTCAACCATGCAACCGATGTGTTCACTTATGTAAGTGAAGATACTGGCGAAGAAGTTGTGGTGGATGGTCAGAGTGTGCCGATCATTCGACGGGGCCCTATCAACTTGGCTGAAAACGACCGTTATGGGTTTGAGTTTACCCTCACCTACCGTCCAGCCAAAAAGTGGAATATGAATGTAAATTTCAACCTCTTTCAATCCATTATTAGAGGCACCTATAAAGGATTAAGTTATGATTCCGAAAACTTAAACTGGTTCATCCGTTTGAACAACAAATACACCTTACCCGGAAACATAGAATGGCAAACACGAGTAAGTTATGATGGTCCACGAATTGATGCCGTCAACAAACGAGAGGGTCGTTTTTCTACAAACATGGCATTTAGTAAAGATCTGTTCAAAGAAAAGGCATCTATTTCATTTAGTGTCAATGACCTCTTTAACACACAACGTCGCAATTTAGAATCTACGACGCCCACATTTTACAGCGATAGTTATTACCGATGGCGAGTACGTTCGTACAATTTATCCTTTACCTACCGTTTCAATCAGAAGAAAAAACGTGCGCCACGTGGCGGTTTTGGGAATGGTTTTGAGGGGTAACAAACAAAAAAATCCAAAACAGCAATGTTTTGGATTTTGATTTATATAAAGGAAAGCTTACTTAAGCTTCTTCCGCTTTTGCTTTTTTAGCGTCTCTCTTTTCTTTGAAGTGTTCCAAAGCAGAACCAACCAACCAATAAGGAATGGCAAAGGTTAATAAGAAAATCATTAACCAAAATCCTAAGGTTAATATGGATAAAAATGCTAAAAATCCTAAATACTGATCAAAATCGAACATGGTATATACTTTTGTTTTACACTGCAAATATACTATAAGAAAAATAGTTTTACAACATAAAATTTCAGATTTATCTATTAAAATCGATGCGTTTTTTTGTCATTTAAAAAATTAGTGTAAATTTGAGTATTGATGATGACCCCAAAGTCTAAATCTTTGTAAGCAATTTAACCGAAGCTTAAGATATTATTTTATTGGATTATAGAACACTTGGGAAACAAGAGTGACACAATACACGCCGATTTGGGATGTATTGAACCACTCCAAACAAGATATAATGGAAATATAGACCTCTAGTGGGTTATATAGACTAGTTGGCCACAATTAAAAGAAACAACAGAATTTAAATGAAAATTGATATTCACGTACATACAAAAAAGTGCAAAGGAGGAGACTCTGAAAACAGAATATTGATGCAGATAAATTTGATGAAATAATTAGATTAACAGATGTCAAAATTTTAGCCATTACTAACCATAATCATTTTGATTTAAACCAATATGAACAAATAAAAACGAAATCAGAGGATGTTTGTAAAATTTGGCCAGGTATTGAATTAGACATTTTAGAAGATGAAAGAAGAGCACATCTAATTGTTATAGTGAATCCGAAAAATGTTGAAAAATTTAATGAAATAGTTCAAACCCTTTTGACTGGAAAGACTGCCGATAATTTTAATATTTCTATAGAAGAAACCGTTAAAGCTTTTGACCCACTTGATGTTATTTACATCGCACATTACTATGGCAAAACACCCAACTTAATAGATGAAGACGTAGACAAACTAATTAGTCTAGTATCTAATAAAAAAAGAGTGCTTAAAGAAGCTACTAATTCTATTTCAGCAGGAATTTACATAAGTCACGGTCATAATTCAATTTATGGTTCAGATGTTCAAAATTGGAATGACTATCATAATATTTCAAAAACATTACCAGATTTAAGATTACCAGTACTCCCCGCTAGCGCGAGCATCTTGCTCGTGCCCAGCAAGAGAAAGAAGATAGAAAAATAATATTATGAGCAGAAAATACAAATTTCATAACGAATCAGCAGCCTATTTTATAAGTTTTGCTACCGTGTATTGGTTAGATATTTTTACTCGTCAAGTATATTTTAATGTATTAGAAGAAAGTATAGATTATTGCAGAGAAGAAAAAGGTATGGAAGTATTTGCTTATTGTTTTATGCCAAGTCATGTGCATTTAATATTTAGGTCAAGTAATGAAGATCCATCAGGATTAATAAGAGATTTTAAAGGTTTTACAGCAAGAAAACTAATAAAATCAATAGAAGAAAATCCACAAGAAAGTAGAAAAGAGTGGTTATTCTGGATGATGGAACGAGCAGGTAAAAAGAAAAGCAATGTTAACCAACGTCAATTTTGGCAGCAACACAATAAACCAATAGAATTATGGAGTGAAAAAGTAATTACAACAAAAAATAGATTAAATTCATAACACCTGTTGAAAGCGGTTTTGTTACCGATCCATAGATGGAAGTATAGTAGTGCAGAATTATCAAGAAGACCAAACAGTTTAGAAATTGATATATGAGAAGAAATACTAACTTTAGTTTGTTTAAGGGCACGAGCAAGATGCTCGCGCTAGCGGCGATCCGAAATATAGAACCGTTAACACATCCTTTTGTTTTGATATAACTAGTTACCCAACATTATGAAAATAATACTCAACCTATTAGTTTTTGGATTAATCCTTTCTTGCTCTTCGACAAAGAATATTAAAAAAGAAAATACAAATACATTTAAAACAATTACTGAAGCTTCATACAGTTCAAAACGAAGTGGAGAATTAACCCGTAAAAAAGCCTTAAACCAAAAAGTTAACAGAAAGGAAATTTATAATGTACAAGGAGATTTGATAGAATATTGGCGTTTTGAAAATGATGATACAATTTATGAAAAAACAAAACTCACAAAAAACAAAGAAGGAAAACTTATAAAAAGTATCACTTTTGACAAAGATGGCAATCTAAAAAAACTTACAACAACTGAATTCTGATGAAAATGGAAAAATTATTGAGTACAAAACATACAATTCTGATAATGAATTAATTTTTTTACAAAAGAATGAATACGACACTGAAGGAAATCAAATAGCATTGACTAAATCGAGTGTTAAGTCAAATCGAACCTTTAAAACAACTAACGAATATAATTCCAAAAACCAAAAGATTAAAGAAACTGATTTCAAATCAGATGGAACAATCAAAGGCATAAGAACTTATAGATAGGACACAAAAGGTAATGAAATTGAATCTGAATTAACAAGACCAAATGGTGATTACACAAAATTTATTTCTACATGATAATGAACGAAATAATATCCTAACACAATATTGGTACGATAAGGATGGAAAACAAAAACATTGGAATAATTGGGAGTACAGTTATGATAAGAATGACAATTGGATTACTAAGAAAAGGTTTTCCAAAGGAGAATTAGGATATGTTTGGGAAAGACAAATTGAATACAAATAAAAACGTTGAGTAACCCCGCTAGCGCGAGCATCTTTTGCTCGTGCCCCAGCAATAGAAAAAAAATAAATTAATATGAAAACAAGATTAATAATACTAGCATTCCTATTCACTCAGTATTTTATTCTCAAATTAAAATTCAAGAGGACAACCTGACTATTGAGTATGAAAAAACTAAAAAAGCGAGTCAATTAATAGCGGTGACTAATGTTAGAACAAAGTCAAAAAAACTAGTTCAATACAACATTAAAGTTAGAATCGAGATGATTGATAATAAGAAAAGATCTTTTGACCCCAACAAATTTTCACTTATAGATTATCAAAACAAAATAAGACTAAGACCTGTTGATGTAGCCTATACAAATTTAACAGACAAATGGCATTTTTACAAATTAATAAAGAATAAGCCAAGCTATAAATCTCTTGAAAACGGTATGACCCTAGTATTAAAGATACATTTTTGGATTATGAATTTGAGGGAATTACTAATTATATCATACCCATACATTTCGAAGCATATAACAAATATAAAATAAGTTTTAAAAATCCAAAAAAAGTACCTCACGAAACGTATTTTGAACCTAAAGAATTAAGAAAAAGAAATATTAATTTATATTTTCCATTGATAAAAGGGACTAAAAGTGCTACACTTTATTATGGAAATACGAAAATTGAAGACATAAAATTTAAATGAACTTTATAAAAGAATTAAACCCACACTACCGCCACGCTTTAGCGTGGTGGCGTCAAAGAATGGTAAGTCATGGTAGTAGTGGAAATAAAAGATGTTTTTAGCTAGTTTACGGCCACTAAGTACAACTTAGCGGCAGCGGAATGATTTATGAACTCATAGAACATAAAAATAAGACTCCTTAGTTGTTTTCTAAATGTTCTTCAATATCAGCAATATGATATTGCAACGCCTGAGCAGAGATCTGTATTTCCTTGATCAATAATGCCAAAGAAATGATTAATAAAATTAAAGCGAACCCAAAAATCCAAACGGCCATGTTTTGTTGATGAATATAGATTAAAAACATGGTCAACACACAGAAAAGTAAACTTGAAATTCCAAAAATCTGCATCCATCGGGTTAAGTTTAGACGTAGTTTTAAATTCTTAATCTGTCTTATTAAAGACTCTTCTTTGCGTTCTAAATAAATATCGTGCAAATTTCTAATGACTGCAGCATAGGCTAAAAAACGGTTGGTATACGCCAACATAATTAGAGAAATTGCAGAAAATAAAAGTGCAGGTGTTGTCAATGTTAATTCTTCCATATAGATGTCAAAATTAAGTAATAATTACCATCAAAAAAAAGAAATAGTTTATGAAAATCCCCATCAATTTTCCGCTAGCGTGGCAGCAGCAGGCTATCCGTTTGTTTTACGCTGTAAACAGTCTATAAGAAAACTAGTTTTACAACATAAAATTTCAGATTCATCAACAGCTTGATAACAGCATGGATTTGAAGTGAAAAAATTGTAAATTTGTATTCAAATCAGAATGTTATGAAGTTTAGAATAGAAAAAGATACGATGGGAGATGTTCAGGTTCCCGCAGATAAATTGTGGGGCGCCCAAACCGAACGCTCTCGAAACAATTTCAAAATCGGAAGCGCTGCTTCCATGCCAATTGATATCGTCTATGGATTTGCATATCTTAAAAAAGCCGCTGCCTATACCAATTGCGAACTCGGAATTCTATCTTCTGAAAAACGTGATTTGATTGCACAAGTGTGTGATGAAATTCTCACAGGAAAACACGATGATCAATTTCCTTTAGTCATTTGGCAAACCGGCTCAGGAACGCAAAGCAATATGAACCTGAACGAAGTGATTGCCAACCGTGCCCAACAACTGGCAGGAAAAATTATTGGAGAAGGTGAAAAAACCATCCAACCCAATGACGACGTTAATAAATCACAATCTTCAAACGATACTTTCCCCACAGGAATGCACATTGCTGCTTATAAAAAAGTAGTCGAAACAACCATTCCAGGGGTTCAAAAATTACGAGATACACTTCAAGCGAAATCTGAAAAATTCAAATCTGTTGTAAAAATCGGACGTACCCACCTGATGGATGCGACGCCTCTGACCTTGGGGCAAGAGTTTTCGGGTTATGTATCACAACTAGACCACGGATTAAAAGCATTGAAAAATACACTGGAACACCTAAGCGAAATCGCTTTGGGAGGTACCGCTGTTGGAACCGGATTAAATACACCTGAAGGTTACTCCGAATTGGTGGCCGATTATATTGCAAAATTTACTGGCTTGCCTTTCATAACCGCCCCCAATAAATTCGAAGCGCTGGCTGCTCACGATGCAATTGTAGAAAGTCACGGGGCTTTAAAACAGTTGGCAGTTTCCTTAAACAAAATCGCCAATGACATTCGTATGATGGCTTCAGGGCCTCGCTCTGGTATTGGAGAAATCACCATTCCTGCCAACGAACCTGGAAGCTCAATCATGCCCGGAAAAGTGAATCCTACACAGTGTGAAGCACTTACCATGGTCTGTGCGCAAGTGATGGGGAATGATGTTGCCATTTCGGTTGGTGGCACTCAAGGCCATTACGAACTGAATGTTTTTAAACCAATGATGGCGGCTAACTTTTTGCAATCCGCAGAACTCTTGGGCGATGCAGCACTTAGTTTTGAAGCCCATTGTGCTTCAGGCATTGAACCCAACCACGATGTGATTGAAAAATTATTAAATAACTCCTTGATGTTAATCACCGCTTTAAATACCAAAATAGGTTATTACAAAGCTGCTGAAATAGCGAATACTGCTCACAAAAATGGGACAACGCTTAAGGTAGAAGCCATCAATCTTGGGTATGTCACAGCAGAAAATTATGATGCGTGGGTCAAACCCGAAAACATGGTTGGAAGCCTAAAATAAATTTATGAACATCCTTTTTACGCATATCAAAGAATTACTTCAAACCCGACCAAAATCGGAAGTGAAAGTGATGGGTGCTGCAATGAAGGAATTACCACATATCAAAAATGCATTTCTAAGAATTCAAGGAGATACTATTTTAGACTTCGGTGCGATGGATGATTTGGTCATTCAAGAAACGGATGAAGTAGTGAATGTCACTGGAAAAATAATACTTCCGACTTGGTGCGACAGCCATTCGCATGTGGTCTATGCAGGCGATCGTTCGCAAGAATTTGTAGACCGATTGAATGGATTAAGCTACGAAGATATTGCGGCCAAAGGCGGCGGTATTTTGAACTCTGCTCAAACCTTACAAGACACAAGTGAAGATGCCTTATTTGAACAATCCATGGAGCGTGTCCATGCACTCATTCAACTTGGGACGGGTGCCTTGGAAATAAAATCTGGATACGGACTCAGTACCGAAGCGGAGCTTAAAATGCTGCGTGTCATTAAGGCTATTAAAGAGACTGCACCCTTAAAAATAAAAGCGACCTTTTTAGGAGCCCACGCAATTCCAAAAAAATATAAGAACAATAAACAAGCATATCTTGATCTCATTATCAATACCATGCTCCCAGAAATACACACTCAAAAATTAGCTGATTTTGTAGATGTATTTTGCGAAAAAGGCTATTTCTCTTTAGAAGATACCGAACAAATTCTAGAGGCAGCGACAAAATATGGCCTCGTTCCAAAAATTCATGTGAATCAATTTAATGCTTTTGGCGGTGTCGGCTTAGGCGTCAAACACAAAGCCTTATCTGTGGATCATTTGGAAGTACTCAACACGGAAGATCTTGAAGTTTTAAAAAAATCCTCAACCATTCCAGTGGCCTTACCTGGCTGTTCTTTTTTCTTAGGGATTCCTTATACGCCCGCA
Source organism: uncultured Flavobacteriaceae bacterium (assembly GCA_943787365.1). Classification (GTDB taxonomy): domain Bacteria; phylum Bacteroidota; class Bacteroidia; order Flavobacteriales; family Flavobacteriaceae; genus Hel1-33-131. The sequence goes on along the minus strand of CALSMD010000001.1, from coordinate 113,128 downwards.
CGAAAACTAATAGATGGAGGCATGGCATTGGCCATCGCAACCGATTTCAATCCCGGCTCTGCTCCTAGTGGCAATATGAATTTTGTGGTGAGTCTCGCCTGTATCAAAATGAATATGAGCCCCGAAGAAGCCATCAATGCAGCCACCCTAAATGGCGCGTACGCGATGAATATATCAGAGCAGTATGGAAGTATTGCAACAGGGAAAAAAGCAAACCTTATCATCACAAAAAACATGACGTCCTACCGTCAAATTCCTTATCATTTTGGGAATAACCCCATACACAAGGTGATGATTAACGGTGAATTTGTGAACTAATTTGTTCCTATTTCAAAGTGAATGTAGAAGTAGTAACCAACACATTCTGATCAAAAACGTTCACCATATAGACTCCTTTTTCATAATCACCTTCTTCAGCAGAAACAAAATCACAAACATCTAACAGTTCGTTGTCGTATGTGAAAGCACTCACGTAACTGTATTTTAAAATGTCTTCATCAAACTGAACTGGTTTATTGGATCCAATCACACTAAGGTTCGGGTCGATCACTTGAACGAAATATTTTTTATCGCCTGCTTCTGTTAACAGATTAGAAGGTACTGAATAACAGATTCTTAAATTGTCAACTCTTGAAGCACGTGTCGTTGGGACTAACTTCCCAGACTTTCGTTGGATAACTCCGTAAGCATTCAAACGTTCAACGGTTAGTTTTTTGGCAGCATCCACAGACTCTGACAAACGAAGGTTTTGCTCTGACAATACAGTATTGGAAGCTAATTGAGAAGACAATTGAACTTGCGTGCTGTCTAAAGAAGTTTCTAATAATGCATTTTGAAATTTCAAAGTTGCATTTTCATCTAACAACACTTCCATTTCAGATTCTAATTCGAAAAATTTCTTCTTGTATTTAAGCAATGCTGACACAGATGATTTTGAGGATTTAAGTTCCGCCATAAGCGCTTCTAAACGTGCTTGAGCTTCGATCAGTTTTTCATTCGCAACTTCATTATCAGCGTTGGCTTCGTTATACAAAGAAGACATGTTTTCTAAATTCCTAAGAACTTCCGTTTTTTCATTTTCAAGGAGTGCCTCAGTTGCGTTACTCTCTTGATGCATTTGATAGCTGTAAAACAAGGTTCCGATAAGCAATAAGGCTAAAATAATAATCGCTGCCTTTGAGCCTTTATTTGAAAATGTAGAATTCATAATGGTATATAATTAAGGATTAAAATAAATGGTTTTTAAAATCAATAAAAATTATTGTAATTTTAAAGTCCAGCAAATGTATTACAAAAAATGAACAATCTTCAAATTATTTCCACTGAAACGTTAAATCGCATCACGACCAAAAGAGCGGGTGAAACTAAATTTTTTGAACTTGTTAAATACCTGAAGAACACGACTCATTTACCTTCGATACTCGAAGATTCTGAAGTGAAATTTGTGCTTTTTGGAATCAAAGAAGACATTGGCGTTTTGGCGAATAATGGGCGCGCTGGTGCAAAAGATACTTGGGATGTTGCCTTGAAATCACTTTTAAACCTTCAGAGCAATCAATTTACAAACCCTTCGAATGTACTTTTGTTAGGCCACTTGGATTTTTCAGAATTATACGATACTCTGCCTTCAATCCAACCCGATCAACTCCAACACACCTATCAAACCTATGTGGAGCAGATTGACAAGAGTGTTACAGAATTGGTTTGTACAATTGTTAAGGCGGGAAAGATTCCCATTCTCATTGGAGGTGGTCACAACAATGCGTATGGCGCTATAAAAGGAAGTGCACTCGCTTTAGATTCTAAAATAAACAGTCTAAATTTTGATGCCCATACAGATTTAAGAAAGCTTGAAGGTCGACACAGTGGAAATGGCTTTAGATACGCTCTAGAAGAAGGTTATTTGGATCGCTACTTTATTTTTGGAGTGCATGAAAATTATACTTCTAAAGAGATTTTAAACTATATAGAGGTGTCAAAATCAAAAATAGAATTCAATACTTTTGAGGATCTTATCGTTCGTAAAAAGATGTCTTTTAAGAAGGCTTCTGAAAACGCGATGGACTTTATTTCTAATACAAAATTTGGAATTGAAATTGATTGTGATGCCATTCAAAACATTCCTAGCAGTGCGCAGACACCGAGTGGGTTTTCTGTAAATCAAACACGTCAATTTGTACACTATTTTGGAAGCGACCCAAACGCCACTTACTTACATATTTGTGAAGCTGCAACTGGTGAAGATTCACAAACAAACGCACTAACTGGAAAGCTCCTCTCCTATTTGATTACAGATTTTATGAACGCTCGAAAAGATTCTTAAATTAATCTCCTTTTTTAAACCCATAAAACAACTGACCAAAAAACCCAGATGGCATTTGTTGGTCATCGCTGTAACCTAACACAAGATTTTTATCTGGCGTTGGCACATAGTTGGTTTTAAAAATATAATCCCACAAACTTAAGCTGATTGCAAAATTAACCCCAGTTTTAAATCCTTTAGGAATTGCCTGTGCATGGTGATATAAATGCATCACGGGGTTGTTAAATACATATTTTAAAGGACCATAATCTAATTTGATATTCGCATGGTTCAGGTGTCCAATTGAAATGGCAATAAAGTGAATGATAAATGCTTGCTCAGGTTCAAAGCCTCCCAATAACATTAACGCAATCACTTTGAACGGTTTGTAAAGAATATTCTCCATCCAATGGTAGCGCAAATGTGCCGCAAACCCCATTTCTTTTACTGAGTGGTGCACTTTATGAAATTTCCATAAAAACGAAAAACGGTGTAATATGATATGTGTCAACCATTGTACAAAATCGAGAACAACAAAGAAAATCAATAATTGAAGTAGGGGTGAAAAATTAGACAAATCAACGAGGGCAATGGCATTTGGAGAAATCTGAAACGCATCGACTGCAATTTTGGTGATGATTTTATACACTCCACTAATCAACATACTAAAGATGAAAAAGTTGAAAAACATATAAAACCCATCAAGAAAAAAATCTTTTCTAAAAACTGATTGTTGTTTGCGCCAAGGAAAAATCATTTCAATTCCCCACACAATTAATGAGATCGCTATCAGACCCCAAAAATAATTTTGCGTCCAAGGCACCTCAAAACAAATGGATTTCCAAGTCCACTGTACGGTTCCCATAAAGGCGTTTAAAAACAATTCTAAATACTCCATTTAATACGCTAGTAACTCCATTAATTCATGCTCAAAAGTTCGCTTTGCAAGATACTGCTGTTCTAGCTGACTTGCAAATGGAATGGGAGTTTCTATACTTGCCACTCGTTTGACAGGTGCATCTAAAAACTCAAACGCTTGTTCCATCAATTGGGACGAAATATCAGAAGCAATACTTCCAAACAACGAGTCTTCTTGTACTATAATGGCTTTATTGGTTTTTTTAACGGACGCTAATATGGCTTCAAAATCTAAGGGTTGCAAACTTCTTAAATCTATTAAATCCGCGGATATATGCGGATGTTTCTCTAAAGTTTCCAATGCCCAATGTACTGCAGCTCCATAAGAAATAATGGTAACATCCGTACCCTTTTTGAGTGTTGAAGCAACACCGAACGGCAGCGTAAAATAATCTGTAGGCACCTCATGCCTTATGCTTCTGTACAAGGCTTTATGCTCAAAAAACAAGACTGGATTAGGATCGTTGATGGCGGTTGCCAACAAGCCTTTTGCATCGTAAGGAAAGGCGGGATATATCACTTTTAGACCAGGGGTTTTTGTAAACCAAGCTTCGTTGGTTTGGGAATGAAAAGGCCCAGCAGCCACGCCGGCTCCACAAGGCATACGGACCACAATATCCGCTGCTTGCCCCCATCGGTAATGGGATTTTGCTAAATAATTAACCACCGGATTAAATCCTGAACTTACAAAATCTGCAAATTGCATTTCAACCACTGATTTGATGCCCGCAATGGACAAGCCCATCGCTGCTTCCACAATCGCAGATTCACAAATGGGTGTATTCCGAACGCGTGCTTTTCCAAACTGTTCGACAAAATTTTCTGTGATTTTAAAAACCCCTCCATATTCGGCAATGTCTTGTCCCATAATCACCAAATCGGGATGTACTTCCATGGACTGACGAAGGCCATCCGAAATGGCATCAATCAATCGTTTTGTTTCTTGGTTTGATGTGGGTTTCGTTTCTTTATATTCAAACGATTTATAAACATCTGCGAGCTCCGTTTCTAAATCTGGAATGATCGCAGGTTCCTCAGAAGCCGTTTGCAATCCGTCTTGAATTTCTTTTTTATAGGCCGCTTTAAAATCCTCTATTTCAGTTTCTGTAATTACTTTTTCTTGAAGAAGATAGGTCTCAAAATTAGAGATGGGGTCTTTTTCAGCCCACGTATCTAACAGCTCTTGAGCAACATATTTCGTCCCACTCGCCTCTTCATGGCCTCGCATTCTGAATGTTTTAAATTCAATCAAAACAGGTCGTGGATTGAGTCGAACACTTTTTGCAATGGTATCTAATTTAGAAAACACTTCCATCACATTATTGCCTTCAATCACATGAGATTCCATTCCATAGCCCACGCCACGATCGGCAATGGATTCACAATTATATTGTTCATTAGACGGGGTCGAAAGTCCATAGCCATTATTTTCAATGCAAAATAAAACGGGTAAATTCCAAACAGAAGCCACATTCAGCGCTTCGTGGAAATCGCCTTCGCTCGTCCCGCCATCTCCTGAAAATACAGCAGTCAATTTAGGTTCTTTTTTTAATATATGAGAAAGTGCAATCCCATCGGCAACCCCAAGCTGAGGCCCTAAATGCGAAATCATTCCAATAATTTTATAATCTTGGGTTCCAAAATGAAACGAACGGTCCCGCCCTTTTGTAAAGCCGTTGGCTTTTCCTTGCCATTGAGAAAACAAACGGTATAAGGGAATTTCTCGCGTTGTAAACACTCCTAAATTACGGTGCATTGGAAGGATGTATTCATCGGAGTTCAAGGCCAATGTGACCCCAACAGAAATGGCTTCTTGTCCAATCCCTGAAAACCATTTTGATATTTTTCCTTGTCGGAGTAATATCAACATTTTATCCTCGATAAGTCTGGATTTCAACATATTGAAATACAATGCCTTTTGAGTTTCTGGGCTTACTTCTTTAAAATCGTAGTTAAATAATGGTTTCAAATCTAGTATATTTCTGTTTCAAAAATAGGAAAATAATAGTTAACTCCGTTTAACTTTAAAAATTGCTTTTGTATAATTTTTGAATGGATCATGTTAATTGAAATACCACCTCATTTTGTAGTTTTAAATTTATTTTCATTATTTCGATCCCGTTGCCAGATCACAGGGTTTTCACGAATGTATTTACGGATACGGTTTAATTCATTTTCAGACACTTAAAAAACGAACATCTTTACGAAGTGAGATTTGGATATTTATATTTACTGTTGTGCTTATTGTTTGAATTGTTATCTTTGTTACAAACATGATTAAACAAAAGCCATGAACAAAATTCCAAGTGTCAATCTTTCAGAGTTTTTATCCAACGATCCAAAAGTCAAACAAAAATTTGTAGATGAAATTGGTGAAGCATACGAAACAATTGGGTTCGTAGCACTTAAAGGCCATTTTTTGGATGATACTTTAGTGGATACTTTATATTCAGAAATAAAGAAATTTTTTGATTTACCAACAGCTCAAAAACAAAGCTATGAAGTTCCAGAAATTGGAGGACAACGTGGTTATGTATCTTTTGGAAAGGAAAGTGCAAAAGGAAGAAAAGAAGGCGATTTAAAAGAATTTTGGCATTTTGGACAGTATGTGCAAGACAATCCAGAACTCGAAGCAGAATATCCTAAAAACGTAGAAGTTCCAGAGTTGGCTGAATTTAATAAGGTCGGAAAAGAAACGTATAAAATGTTGGAGAAAACAGCTACTTATGTTTTAAGAGCACTGTCCATCCATTTAGGATTGGATGAATTTTATTTTGACAACTATGTGCATAATGGAAATAGCATCTTACGCCCTATTCATTATCCACCCATTCAAGAAGAACCAAAAAATGCAGAACGTGCTGCAGCCCATGGAGATATCAACTTGATTACCTTATTAATGGGGGCACAAGGAAAAGGACTGCAAGTTCAAAATCATGATGGCGATTGGATTGATGCCATCGCAAATCCAGATGAATTAATGATCAATGTGGGCGATATGCTCTCGCGTCATACCAATAATAAATTAAAATCAACCATCCACCGTGTGGTGAATCCACCACGAGAACTATGGGGTACTTCGCGCTATTCGATTCCTTTTTTCTTGCACCCTATCAGTGCTATGAAATTAAACGTCTTAGAGGACTGTATTGATGCCGAACACCCAAAACAATTTGATGACATCACTGCGGGCGAATATTTGGATCAACGTATTAAAGAATTAGGATTCGCCAAAAAATAATGGATTTAAAAGACCAACTTAAAAACCTATTCCCAGAGCATACCGAAAGTCCCGAAGACCTCTCTGAAGTAAAAAAAACATCCCTTTGGATGCAAGACGCCCCTATTATTTGTAAATACGAAAAACGAAAAGGGAAACCCATCACCATTATTGAAGGCTACACTGGGGGGGATAAAGATTTTAAAATCCTTGCCAAAGATCTCAAAAAGAAGTTCAGTGTGGGTGGCAGTTTTAAAAACGACAGCATCATCATACAAGGCGATTACAGAGATAAAATTATGGAGTTTTTAAAAGAATTGGGATTCAATGTCAAACGTGTTGGGGGCTAACCATAAAACAATTAAATGTCAATAAAAAATTCTGAACTCATACTCAATTCGGATGGTAGTATTTATCATCTTCATTTAAAACCTTCCGACATTGCGGATACCATCATTTTTGTGGGGGATCAAGAGCGCGTGACTGAAGTGACGAAGCATTTTGATACTGTAGATTTTGAGGTGCAAAGTCGTGAATTTAAAACCCAAACAGGAATTTATAAAGGGAAACGCCTCTCTGTAATTTCTACAGGAATTGGTCCAGATAATATTGATATTGTGCTTAATGAACTGGATGCCTTGGTGAATATTGACTTTGAAACACGAGAAATCAAAGCGAATAAAACAAGTTTATCGATTGTGCGTATTGGAACTTCCGGGGCTTTACAACCTGATATTGATATTGACAGTTTTGTACTGAGTGGGTATGGAATGGATATTAATGGGATGTTACAATCCTATAAAATTGATGCGATCAAACATTCGGATATCGAAGCTGCTTTTGTGAAACATACGCAATGGAGTCCACAAAAACCCTATCCTGTCATCATTGAAAATTCAAAAATATTAGAAGCAAAATTAAAAAGTGATCAGACCATTAACGGACTGACGGCGACTTGTGGCGGGTTTTACGGACCGCAAGGCCGTGTATTACGCTTGGAATTACAAGACGAAAACATAAATCAAAAAATAGATAGTTTTGAGTATAACGGCTTGAGAGTAACCAATTTTGAAATGGAGACTTCTGCCATTTATGGATTGTCAAAATTATTGGGGCATGAAGCCTGTTCTTTGAATGCTATTTTAGCCAACAGGGCTTTGGGGACTTTTAGTAAAGACCCGCAGGCCACTATCGAAAAATTAATAACTTATACGCTGAATAAACTTATTTCTTAGATGAAACATCCATAACTAAAACTTGAAACCTAAGAAAAATAATCAAATGGATGTAACATGTGACCATTAAAAATCAATAACAATACACACATGAAAAATGTACGCATTGGTGGAGTTCCTGAACACTTCAATTACGCTTGGTATTTGGCTTTAAAACAAGGCCATTTTAAACCCCACGACATCAATGTTCGTTGGAAGAATTATTTTGGTGGTACGGGTCAAATGACCAAAGCACTGCGTGATAATGAAATTGACATCGCTGTGATTCTAACCGAAGGAATTATTAAAGACATCACAGAAGGCAGTCCTTGTAAAATTGTGCAAGTTTTTGTAGAGTCGCCCTTGATTTGGGGAATCCATGTGGCAGAAAAATCCGCATTTAAAAAACTCAGTGACCTCAAAGGCCAACGGGCTGCTATCAGTCGCTATGGCTCTGGATCGCATCTGATGGCGTATGTGAATGCGTTAGAACTTGGATGGGATACAGCAACGGATTTAGAGTTTGAAGTTGTGAAAGATTTGGATGGTGCTGTGGAGGCACTTACACATGAGAAGGCTGATTATTTTATGTGGGAAAAATTTACGACAAAGCCTTTAGTGGATCAACAGACATTCCGACGTTTGGGCGATTGTCCAACGCCGTGGCCTTGCTTTGTGATTGCGGTGCGCGATGAATTTATAACTAATGAAAAGGAAACGCTTCAAGCCATTCTAGAAGTCATCAATACAATCACGGCTGGTTTTAAACAAATCCCTGAAATCGATGCAATTATTTCCGAACGCTATCAGCAAAAAAATGAAGATGTAAAAAATTGGTTAGAGCTTACGGAATGGTCACAAGAAAACATTGAATCTTCTACCGTTGAAGCGGTTCAAAATCAATTGTTGAAATTAGACATCATTTCCGAAAAACTACCCTACAATAAATTGGTTGCCTCTCTAGAAGATTAACCCCATTGAATGGGCGATTTGCCTAATGATTTCAGCACTTCATTCGTTTTACTAAAATGCTTATTCCCGAACCAATAACCACGATTGGCACTCAAAGGCGATGGATGTCCCGTTTGTAAAACAGTATGTTTTTCTGTATCGATAAATCTAATTTTATTTTTAGCAAAACTTCCCCATAATAAAAATACCAAATCCGATCGTTCCCTAGAAAGTGTTTTGATCACCTCATTTGTGAATTTTTCCCACCCGTGTTTTTGATGACTCCCCGCTTCCTTTGCACGGACACTCAAGGTTGCATTTAAAAGTAACACGCCTTGGTTTGCCCACGGACTTAAATCGCCACTAGACGGAACTGGAAGTTTCAAATCCGTTTCTAATTCCTTGAAAATATTTTTTAAAGAAGGTGGATGCGGCATTCCTTCATTCACAGAAAAACACAAACCGTTGGCCTGTCCTTCACCATGGTAGGGATCCTGACCGATGATGACAACCTTAACCGCTTCAAACGCACAGCTTTCAAACGCATTAAAAATCTGATTAAAAGGGGGATAACAGGGGTGTAAACCATATTCGGCATGCACAAAAACATCCAATGTCTCGAAGTAAGGTTTCTTAAATTCTGGTTCTAAATGGGAACGCCAAGTCCCGCTGAGTTGTAACATAAAATAGAGCTTAACAATTAAGGCTTAGATGGCAAATTTAAACTATATATTTTAAACATTAATACCTACATTTGTGACGACTTATGCACGAACGCTATGATTAATATTTCCAAGAAAACATTGCAGGATTTAGAATTTGAATCCGTAATTCAACAGGTGGCAACTCACAATGTTACAAGCTTGGGGAAAATTGAAATTCTCGGAACACTCCCTTTTTCAAAAAGAGAGGATGTGATTGAAGCGCTACAGCTCACCAACGAATTTGTAGCTTCTTTTGATAATGAAAATCGAATTCCAAACCACGGGTTTGATGCGATCACCGCAGAATTAAAATTAATTCGGATTGAGAATAATTATCTAGAAATAGACGGATTTCGAAAAATAGCAAGCATCTGTTTGACCACAAATATCTTATTGAAATTCTTTAAGAAATTTCATGAATACTATCCGCTTTTACACAAAGTTTCTTTGCTATTAGAATCCAATAAAGAGATCCCAGAAGCCATTAATAGCGTGGTTGATAAATTTGGCGAAATTCGCAACGATGCATCTGATACCTTGTACGGATTGCGTAAATCGATTCAAGCGGTTCGTATAAAAATCAATACCAGTTTCAATTCTGCTTTAAGCAATTATAACAGCTTGGATTATTTGGATGACATCCGTGAAACGGTGATGGAAAACCGACGTGTATTGGCCGTCAAGGCGATGTACCGACGCAAGGTAAAAGGCAGTATTTTGGGGGCTAGTAAAACAGGCAGCATCGTCTATATTGAACCAGATACCACACAACAACACCAACGGGATCTTAATAATTTAACCTTTGAAGAAACCGAAGAAATCAAGCGGATTTTACTTGAGCTTACCAGTTTTATAAGTGGTTACGGCCCCCTCTTAGAAGATTTTCAGTTATTTCTGACAAAATTAGATGTCATCTATGCCAAAGCAAAATATGCCAAAGTAATTGATGCCATTCTTCCAGAAGTTACAGAACATCAAGAAATTGAGCTTGTGGACGCTTACCACCCTTTGTTATTGGTGGCGAATAAAAATGAAGGAATTACCACTTTTCCACAAACAATTACGATGACTACCGAAAGTCGAATCATTGTAATTTCGGGTCCGAATGCTGGGGGGAAAAGTATCACGCTAAAAACGGTTGGACTGCTTCAAATTATGGTGCAATCGGGCATGTTGATACCTGTCCATGAACGGTCTAAACTGTGTTTGTTTGATTCAATTTTAAGTGATATTGGCGATAATCAATCGATTGAAAACCATTTAAGTACGTATAGCTACCGTCTGAAGCAGATGAATTATTTTTTAAAGAAGTGTAACAAGCATACCCTCTTTTTAATTGATGAATTTGGGACGGGAAGTGATCCTGAATTGGGAGGTGCCTTGGCAGAAACTTTTTTGGAAGTGTTTTACGAGCGAGAAGCGTTTGGCATCATTACGACGCATTATAGTAATTTAAAATTATTGGCCAACGAATTGCCACACATTCAGAATGCGAATATGTTGTTTGATGAAAAGACCTTACTACCGTTGTATAAGTTGGTGATTGGACAAGCGGGAAGTTCTTTCACTTTTGAAGTGGCTCAGAAAAACGGCATTCCTTTCAGTTTGATCAATCGGTCTAAAAAGAAAATTGAGCGCGGCAAAATACGGTTTGATAAAACCATTGCGAAGCTTCAAAAAGAACGTTCGAAACTTGAAAAAACCGAACGTGCGCTCAAACAAAATGAAATTAAAAAGAGTTTAGAAGCCGATAAATTAGAGACAACGAATGCCAAGGCAAAGAAAAAACTGCAAAGCTATCAAGAACTTTTTGACAGCAATCAGCGTTTGGTGTATCTGGGACAAAAAATTAGTGATTTAGGTGAACGCTATTTCGATAACAATCGGAAACGCGAATTGATGAACGAACTTTTTAAATTGGTGCAGATTGACAATTCGAAACGTCAAAAAATAAGCCTCAAACAAAAGAAGATTCTTTTGGCAAAAGAAATTGAATTAAAGAAGGAAGTCGATCAAAAAGTAGCGGTGATTCGCCAACAAAAAAAGCAACAAAAAGAAAAAGCAGCACTGATTCCACCAAAACCAAAACGCACCTTGAAAATTGGAGACCAAGTCCGACTGGAAGATGGCCGCGCGGTGGGTACGATTGATAAATTAGAGAAAAATAAAGCGGTGGTCAATTATGGACTTTTCACAACCAATGTGAGTGTGGACCGCCTTGAATATGTGAATTCTAAAAAATAATGCAAAAAATTGTTTTCTTTGATGGCGTTTGTAACCTCTGTAATCGCAGTGTGAATTTCCTCATAAAACAAGACAAAAAAGGCCTTTTAAAATTTGCATCTTTGCAGAGTGATTTTGCGAAGTCCTTTCTGCCTGAAGACTTAGTAAACAGTGCGGATTTAGACAGCATCGTCTTTTCGGATGGGAAAAAATTCTTTACAAAAAGCAGTGCCGTTTTAGCAATTTGTAAATCTTTAGGAGGCGGTTTTCATTTTTTTAGAATTGGGTACCTCCTACCGTCATTTCTTAGAAATGCTGTGTACACATTTATTGCAAACAATCGCTATAAATGGTTTGGCAAAAAAGACCAATGTATGATTCCGACAGCAGATTTAAAAGAACGATTTTTGGATTGATGGTATTGAACACCCGAATGTTAAAACCCAACTCACTTTAACTACAATTAAATTATTTTTAATACATTTATGACAGATTTAGACCTCAAATCTGATTCTTCATTTTAACCAATACAACTTTTTAGTAAGATATTAGAGTACTGTGAATGACACAGCGGTGTGCGTGTATGTGTTGTTTTTAAAAACGAATCGAGTAGCGTAGCACGCATCATAATGAACAATAGACTTAGATTTTTACTGCTAAAATGGGTGAGATGAAAAAATATATAAATGAATTATATAAAACAGAACGTTCAACAATACATGCCAAATCGGGATGTATTGTTGAACAAAACACTGGATATAATGGAAATATGCACACCTAAGGGATATATACACACTAGTTACCATACATTTGAGAAAAACGATGAACGAAACAAACTTAACTACTAAATTTAAAACTGAACCAAATATTGGAGACCGAATTTTAGCAGGAATTGTTGACTACGTTATAATCTTTGCTTTCTTTTTTTACTTTGGCTATTCTTTTGGAGAACCAAACGGTGAAGGTGGATTTTCTTTAAATGGTCTTCCTGCATTAATTCCAATGCTATTTTGGGGAATAATGACTATCGGATTTGAGCAATGGTTCGGAGCAACACTTGGGAATTTATTAGTTGGACTAAAACCTGTGTCTATCCGAAAATCATCTGACGATACAACTTTTAGCGGAACGGACGAAAAACTGACTTTTGGACAATCTTTTAAAAGACATTTACTTGACCCAATCGATATGTTCTTTTTTGGACTAATCGGATTCATAACAATAAAAAACACAGATAAAAATCAACGGTTAGGAGATATTTGGGGAAATACAATTGTTGTAAAAAAATCAGAATTAAAAAAAATGGAATAAAAAACGTATGGTAACAACGTATATAATTTATTGCTAGTTATCGCTTACTTGGAAAATTCCTGCGGATTTTCTATTCGGTTTGTATTTGCTAAATTAGGTACTTGAAACACGCAACAAACTATATACAAAAACGTTGGCAACAAGCTGAAAACGAACTTAAAGAAAATGAAAGACGTATTTGACAAAACCGTTTCAGAAGAAATTATCGGACGAATAAATTTGCTGAATCCAAATTCTAAACCGAAATGGGGAAAGATGACAGTTGGACAAATGTTAGCACATTGTAGTGTCACTTATGAAATGGGGTGTTTGATTCGATTCAAAATTTGGACATGCGATTGTTTTTTCCTCAAGAATTAGATTCCTATCTTGAATGGAGCGGTTTTAATGTGATTCATAAGTTTGGAGGTTTTGAAGAAGAAGCATTTAATGATCAATCGGAAAAACAGATTTTTGTTTGCCAGTAATAAGTAGACGGAACATTCCCTTATTGGAAATGGATGAACGACTCATTACCGTGCATCCAAAAAATCCTGCTCTAAAATCGGTTTGCACGGCTTTAATTATTATATTTGTACGTATAAATTAATTTTATGGATACTAAACTAACATTAAAGTTAAATCAGGAAATTATTGAGAATGCAAAAAAATATGCTTCTGATAAAAAAATGAGTTTATCTAGAATTATTGAGGCTTATCTGCAGTCGCTAACGTCTGAAAAAAATAAAACGGATTTTGAAATATCTCCTTTTGTAAAAAGTATGGCAACAGGGATTAACATTCCTGCTGATTTAGATGATAAAGAAGTTTACTCTGATTACTTAATAGAGAAATATCAATGAGTAAAAGAATTTTTATAGATACAAATGTAATGTTAGACCTTTTGGGGGAGCGTAAACCTTTCTATGAGTCCATTGCTAAAATAGCATCCTTAGGGGAAAAAGAAGTTTTAACTTTAGTGGTTTCTCCTATTTCATATGCAACCTTGAATTATTTTCTATCAAAATTTGAAAACTCTAAAAAGGCTCGAGAAAAACTGAGGAAGTTCAATGTTATAAGTGAAATTTGTTCTCTTGATGCACAAACTATTGAAAAAGGCTTAAATTCATCATTTAAGGATTTTGAAGATGCGCTTCAATATTTTAGTGCTATCGAATCTGGTTGTGAATTAATCATTACTAGAAACGGAAAAGATTTTAAAAAATCATTACTACCTGTGATGTCTCCAGATGAGTTTCTAAACAGTCTTGTTAAAAAATAATCCCACTCCCAATCCAATTCTTTTGTCTGGCATTTAAACTAAAGTAAATCAAAAACTTCTTAAAAAATTAGTGATCCTGTTTTTAAAATTTAATTTTCAATAACATACAAAATTAAGGGATTGTAAACCTCATTTTAATATAATATCTTCAAATATGCTTTTCAAATCTAAAATTAACTTTTTATTTATTTAAAGATGAAAAATTATTATTAGATCTAAATAGAAATACAGAGTAAAAAATATCTTTATTATAGGAAACTCACGAGAAAGAATACCTCTTTCGTAATCAGTTAGACTCTTGAAAATAGTTTACTTCACCTCCTCCAAATGATCATCCCATTCTTTAGATTTTGGGGTGTGAAGTTTGCCTTCAAACTTTGCCACTATCATAGAAACCGTGGCATCGCCTGTGACATTTACCATGGTACGGCACATATCTAAGGGGCGGTCCACTGCAAAAATAAGCGCCAATCCAATGGCTAACTTATCCGCTGGAAAGCCAACCGACTCTAGAACAATTACCAACATCACCATCCCTGCTCCTGGGACAGCTGCACTTCCTATAGACGCTAAAAGCGCTGTGAGAACAATCATTAATTGATCTGTAAACGTCAAGTCAAAATCCAAGGCTTGGGCTATAAACACAGCCGCTACTGCTTGGTATAAACTGGTTCCATCCATATTGATGGTCGCGCCTACGGGCAACACAAAACTAGACACTTCTTTATCCACACCGAGGTGTTCTTCCACACGTTCCATAGTCACAGGAAGCGTTGCCGCACTACTACTGGTTGAAAATGCTAATAACTGTGCTGGACTGATTTGTTTCAAAAACCATAGTGGATTTCTTTTGGTAATCACCGATACCAATACAAGGTAAAAGCAAACCATCAGTGTTAATCCACCTACTACCACACCTGAATAAAACAACAGGGCATATAACAACTCAGGATCTCCAGAAGACACGACCACATTGGCCAACAATGCAAACACCGCAAAAGGCGCAGTCAGCATGATTAAATCCACCATTTTTAGGACGACATCATTCAAAGAATCAAAGAAATCTTTGAGGGGTTTCGCACTTTTTTCGCCTACTAACAAGAGAGAAATCCCTAAAAACATCGCTAAGAAAATGACTTGCAACATCAGTTTATTATTACTCAGAGCAGAAAAGGCATTGTCCGGTACCATATCTACCAGAAAATCCAAAGGACGACTGGCTTGTTGGCGACTTGCTTCTGCAATTTTTCCTTGCACACTGCTGTTGTCCGCATAGGTTTCAGTCAATTTCGAAATGGTTTCAGCAGAAACGCCGTCACCAGGATTTAGTGTATTCACCAAAATCAATCCAATACTAATAGCAATCACTGTGGTGAGTACATAGATTATAATGGTTTTAAGTCCAATAGACGCAAATTTTGAAATGTCTTTTAAATCTGAAATCCCTTTAATCAGTGAAGCTAAAATAAGCGGCACCGCAATTAATTTTAAGAGTTTTACAAAAATCGTCCCAATGGGTTTGATCCAACTCGCCACAAAATCAGCACCGCCTACTTCGAGCATTATAAAACCAAAGGTCACACCTGATAGCATGCCAATTAATATTTTCCAATGTAGTGCAAGTGATTTCATATGGGTGTTTTTTTATATTTTAAGCTTTACTAAGCCGATTTAACAGCATAAAGTCGGCAATAACCAAGGCAGCCATGGCTTCGACAATTGGCACCGCACGCGGTACTACACAAGGATCGTGCCGACCTTTTCCGTGCATTTCAACCACATTACCATCCTTATCGATTGTGTCTTGGGCTTGCATGATTGTCGCAACCGGCTTAAAAGCCACATCAAAATAGATGTCCATCCCATTACTTATTCCGCCTTGAATGCCACCCGATAAATTTGTTTTGGTAGAGCCATCAGCATTAAAAGCATCGTTATGCTGACTTCCTTTGAGTTGCGTCCCTTCAAATCCACTACCGTATTGAAATCCTTTCACCGCATTAATGGAAAGCATCGCTTTTCCTAACTGTGCATGCAAACGGTCAAACACGGGTTCCCCTAAGCCTACGGGTACATTTTTTATCACACAAGAAATCACGCCTCCAATAGTATCACCTTCTTTACGAATGGCTTTTATTTTGGAAATCATTTCTGCAGCCACTTCTGAATCTGGACAACGAACGTCGTTTGTTTCAGCATTGGCTAAATCTAAATCTTTATAAGATTTGTTAAGTGCTATGTCTCCAACAGAAGACGTATATGCGTTTATTTCAATTGTTTTGAGAAATTGTTTTGCAATGGCTCCTGCCACCACGCGACAGGCTGTCTCTCTTGCCGAACTGCGTCCACCACCTCTATAATCGCGTTGACCGTATTTTTCGGTGTACGTATAATCGGCATGACTCGGACGAAACACGTCTTTTATATGTGTATAATCATTCGATTTTTGATTGGCATTTTCAATGATAAATCCAATAGGTGTACCAGTAGTAATCCCTTCAAAAATTCCAGATAAAAACTTAACGGTATCCGGTTCTTTTCGTTGGGTCACAATGTTGGATTGTCCGGGTTTCCGACGGTCCATTTCAAGCTGAATCGCTTCAAAATTAATTGTAATTCCCGCAGGGCATCCATCAATCACACCGCCAATAGCAGTTCCATGAGATTCCCCAAAAGTTGTCAGTTTAAAAATCGATCCAAATGCATTCCCTGCCATATACTAGTCCTTAAGTCTTTAGAATGTAAAAGTAATTGTATTATTATAAAAACAAAAATTCCAACGCTACTAAGTGTCGAATCTTTTTACGAATTAAATTGAAATGCAGTTTTGGAGCGCTTCTTCATAAATAGCTTCGTAAAAAGGAACAATTTTGTGAATATCAAATTTAGTCGCCGTGGCTTGTGCTCCTTTTTTAAATACATCTAAAACAGCGTCCTCTTTAAGAATTTTTAGTGCGTTTTGAGCCATTTCATCAATGGCACCTACGGGACTTAAAAATCCAGAAACCCCTTGAATGTTCACTTCTGGAATGCCTCCAGAATTACTTGAAATCACAGGAACTCCAGAAGCCATGGCTTCTAAAGCCGCCAATCCAAAACTCTCCGTTTGGGAGGGCAATAAAAATAAATCACTAAAACACAAGATTTTATCCACTTCACTACTGTTGCCTAAAAACACAACTTTATCTTCTATTTTGTACGTTTCACAAAGCAGTTCGGCTTCCTTCCGCTCAGGCCCCTCGCCTACCATCATTAATTTTGCAGGAAGTTCTTTTTGAATTCTATAGAAAATTTCAATCACATCTGCAATGCGTTTGACAGGTCTAAAATTACTCACATGGGTAATCACGCGTTCCTCAGGAAGTGCCAAAAGATCCCGATCACAGTCTTTATAAGTGTTTTTATATTTATCTATATCGATAAAATTCGGAACGACTTTAATCTCTTTTTTGGTGTTAAATAATCGTTGGGTATCTTCTTTTAAATTTTGAGACACAGAGGTCACCGCATCTGATTTATTGATGCTAAACGTTACCGCCGTTTTATAAAAAGGATGGCTTCCTACTAAGGTAATATCGGTGCCGTGCAAAGTAGTAACAATTGGGACATCAATGCCTTCTTCGTGAAGCATTTTTTTAGCCATATAGGCGGCATAGGCATGCGGAATAGCGTAGTGCACATGCAAAACATCAATTTTATGAACTTTGACCATATCCACTAGTTTACTTGACAACGCCAACTCATAAGGCTGGTAATGAAACAGCGGGTATTCTGGCACGTTGACTTCGTGAAAATGTACATTGGAACTCAATAATTCCAAGCGTACAGGTTGACTGTACGTAATGAAATGTATCTCATGTCCTTTGCGAGATAATTCTAAACCCAATTCGGTTGCCAAAACACCACTTCCTCCAAAGGTTGGGTAACACACAATGCCTATATTCATAATTATTCTATAATTGATTCGTAGATCAAACGTTGTATTTCCGTTCTAATGTTTTCTTGTGAAAGCCGATTCGGATCGGATTTCGGAAACGTTCTATTGGCCAAAAATACATAAACTATTTCTTCTTCTGGATCTGCCCATGCATAAGTTCCCGTAAATCCTGAATGTCCAAAACTCGTCATCGACAAACAACCACAGGTAGGGCCTTCGTCTTCTAATTGTGGTTTATCAAATCCAATGCCGCGACGGTTTTCTTGATCGCAATAATGACAGGTATTAAACGTCTTAAATGTATCTGTTGAGAAATAACGTTTCCTTCCATAAACCCCTTCTTGAAGATACATTTGCATCAGTTTTGCAACATCATTGGCATTACTAAATAAACCTGCGTGTCCACCAACACCATCTTGCATTGCAGCACCCATATCATGCACATATCCATGTACGGTATCATATCGAAAATAATCATCTATTTCTGTGGGAGTGATCTGGTATTTACTAAACTTCTCTAACGGTTTATAGGTTGTATAATTAGCCCCTAATGATTTATAAAAATGCTGTTGTACCAATGCATCCAGTGGTAAATTATAATGATTTTCTATAATTGATTTTAAAATATAATAAGGTAAGTCGCTGTAACGATATTCTTGTTCTTCGAGCAATTCTGAATTGATGATTCGATTTTGAATACTATCCCTAAAATCCTTTCGTAGATATAACTGTTCGTTTATTTTTATTGGAAATTTATTAGAAGGTTTAACTTTATAAAACTTAGGGTTTGGTTTTTGAGTAACAGAGTCTAAGGTAGATACATAAAATGGAATCCATGGTTTTAGTTGTGCAAAATGAGAAAGCATCTCCTGAATTGTAATGGCTTCTTTATTGGTGTTTTTATAGGACGGCAATAAGTCGCCTAAGGTAGAATCTAAACCAATCACTCCTGAATCAACCAACTCCATAAGCAAGGGAAGTGTGGCTAATATTTTAGTGAGAGACGCCACGTCATAAAGGGTATTAAACTTTACTTCAGATGCTTTTTTATAGGTGTGGTACCCAAACGATTTTTCGTAAATCACTTTTCCTTTGCGTGCCACTAACAATTGAATACCTGGGGTCATTTGTTCCGAAATAGCATAGTTCGCGATGGAATCAATTTTCTGTAAGCGCGTTGCATCCATCCCCACCGATTCTGGCAATCCGTAAGTCAATCGATTTAAGGAAGTGGTTGGTAAACCAGCGCCTGCTTTAAAGTTGATGCCACAACTCACAGGCAAAATTCCTTTGGCCGGCAAGGCTCCAAAAATAATTTGAGCGGCTTTTTGCTGCGCAATCGGACTGTTTTGATACGCCATCAGAATGCTTTCAAAGTTTTCAAACGTCTTGAAATCATTCAAAGCATACGGTTTTGCAAACAGGGTTAAAATCACGTTGTTGGTGCGTGCTATTTCATAAAGCCACACGAGTTCCTTATCCCTAAATTGATACGATTTCCAAGGGTTTGCATTGGATTTATGAAAGCCAACAATCACGGTGTTGTAGTTACTTAAAGACGTTATCAATGCATCTAAATTTTTGGCATTTACGACATCCACTTGGGTGTATTTGTTGAGTGTATTGACAAACGGGCTTGCATCGGTATCGCCCATATTGACATAGGCAATTTTGTGTAATTCTAAATTTTTGAGTGGCAAAACAGCTTTCTTATTTTGAACCAGCGTGATTGCATTTTCCATCAATTCCCCATACAACAGATCGTCTTTTTGGCGATTCAAATCGGCACCTAAATTGGTGGTATCGATGGGCTCAAATTGATGCAGTCCAACCTTGTATTTGGCACTTAATATTTTTTTGACAGAATGGGCTAAACGCTCTTCTGAAATAACGCCCGATTCCACGGCTTTCTGCAAAGCATCTATGCCTTGAGTGACATCATTAGACATGAGCATCACATCATTTCCAGCCAAAAAGGCTTGCAAATCTATTTCTCCGGGACTGCTAAAATTAGAAGCGCCTTTCATACTCAGTGCATCGGTAAAAATCAAACCTTTAAATCCTAATTTTTCTTTTAGTAAATCGGTGACAATTGGATAGGATAAAGAGGATGGATACTCGGGTCTTGAATCGAGATTGGGCACATTAAGATGGGCGACCATCACAGACGACAGTCCTTTTGAAATGAGTTGTTTGTAAGGATATAATTCTAGGGAATCAATGCGTTTGGCTGAGAAATTAATTGTGGGAAGTGTCTTGTGCGAATCGGAACTGGTATCGCCATGCCCCGGAAAATGTTTGGCATTTGCCAACACGCCTACGCTTTGCATCCCTTCCATAAACGCTAAAGAACGTTTGGTGACTTCTTCTTTTTCTTCTCCAAAAGAGCGATTTCCAATGATTGGATTTTTGGGATTGGTATTGATATCCACTACGGGGGCAAAGTTAAAATGCACGCCAATCCGTTTGCAATGCTCTCCTATTTGAACACCGGTTTGACGTATGAGGTCTAAATTTTTCACAGCTCCCAAAGTCATATTCCATGGAAAAGCATAGGTAGAATCCAAACGCATGCTCAGTCCCCACTCCGCATCCATCCCAACTAACAAAGGAATTTTGGAAGCAGCTTGTAGCTCATTATTTAGTTGGGCTTGTCGCACGGGGCCTCCATTGGAATAGATAACGCCTCCAATATGATTGGCAGTAATTTGGTTTAGAATCGTTTTTTTGGTGGCTAGATCTTGATTAGAAAATACTTGCACCATATACAATTGTCCAATTTTTTCTTTCAGGCTAAGTGCATTGTAAGTACTATCCACCCATGTTTTTTGCAGCTCTACATCGGAAGTGTCCAAAGGAGAAGCCGATTCTTGAGCGAAAAGTGAGAGCGAAAAAATAAAACAAAAGAGTGTAAAAAAATGGCGCATAAATGGTTTTAAAAATAGTGGAGTTAAATCCAATACCAAGTTACTATTTTTAATAGAAACACTGAATGTTTTTAAGAGCAATTTAGTATTTGTGATTTGTTTTTCTAAATACGAACCCTCTAAATTAATAGATATAAACAAGTTAACCTTAAGATTTATTTGGCGGTTCCATTTATTTTATTACTTTTATAACAGACTTAGACCTCAAATAGGACTCTTCAATACTTTATAGTACCGAAAGTAAGATATTAAATTTCTGTGAATGATTATTAGAAAAATTCTGATATCTATTTAATACTAAATTTTAAACCTATACTAAAGCAACATATTATGAAAAAACAACTACTATTTTTATTTGGAAGCTTACTATTATTTTTTAATAATTCTATTGCACAAACCAACGATTGGCGGAATTCATCATTACAAGAAAGTGCCAACTATTATGATATTGTAGCGGAGAATGAAGCGAGATTACTTCCGCTAAGAAATCAAACGGACAGAAGAAGCAAAAAACAAGTCAAACAATTTGATCGTTGGGCTGCTTTTTGGAAAGATCGAATTCTAGCAGATGGTTCATTTATTTCTGCAGCTCATACTTATAATGCGTGGAAAAACGAAAAACAACGTCAAAATAATTTACGTTTAAATGGCAGAAATGTTAATTCCGTTAATTGGACTTTAATTGGCCCTTCAACACTACCGACATCTTCTATCCCTTATTATCCAGGAATGGGCAGACTTAATGCCATCGCTTTTAATGGTACTGATGTGAATACAATTTATGTTGGCAGTCCTGCTGGCGGTATCTGGAAAACCATAAATGGAGGAACAACATGGACACCAAAAGGAGACGATCTCGCAAACCTTGGGGTTTCAGACATAGTGATTAACCCAACAAATACTAATATTTTGTACATAGCAACTGGTGATTGGGATGGTAGACATAATAGGTCTATCGGAGTTTTTAAATCTACAAATGGCGGAGATGATTGGGCGAGTACAGGTCTTGCTTTTACTCTTGGTCAAAATGATATTATAAGCAAATTACTGATTGATCCAAACAATGTAAATACTGTTTTCGCAACCACAAGAAACAATATTAAACGAACAACAGATGGGGGTACCACTTGGACCGATGTGTTTACCGAAAGTTCTGCTACTTTCAATGATATTGCCTATAAGATTGGAAGTAACAGTGTTTTATATGCAACATCTATATGGGGTAAATTTTATGTCTCTACTAATAATGGTGCAAATTGGTCTCTAGCATCAAGCCCTTCATCTAGCAGGTTAGACTTAGCACTGACAGCAAACGATACTGATTTGATATTAACTTTAGATACTAATGGAGTTCTAAGAAAATCCATTGATCAAGGATCAACGTGGACAACCATCTCTACAATTTCAGGATATAATCCTCAAGGAGGTTATGATATGACACTTGCAATTTCACCTTTAAATAAGGATTTAATTTTAGCTGGAGGCATAGAAGGCTGGAGATCTTCTGACGGAGGGGCCACTTGGGAAAAATATTTAGATGGGTATTGGGTACAAGGAAATCCTTATTTTTACGTACATTCAGACCATCATGATATGAAATTTATTCCCGGAACCAATACTGCTTTTTCAGTTAACGATGGAGGAATATTTAGAGGAGATGCATCTATAAACACCCCATGGACAGATTTATCTTCTGGATTAGCAATTGCACAATATTATAATGTTTCTGGAACGCCTCAAAATGCTGGGAAACTAATAGCGGGGGCACAAGATAATGATATCGCTGTTTTTGATGGAGGAACAATTACAGGAGCAAATCCAGGAAGCGATGGCGTTGAAGGCTTGTGGGATTATTCAAACTCCACTATTGCTTGGACGTGTAGTCAAGCAGGATCAATGTCCAGAACTATGGACGGGTTTGTTAACTCACAAAATGTAGGAACGCCTTCTGGAGCTCCGTTTGTATGGGAATTAGAAATTCACCCAACAGTTCCAACTACTATTTTTGGAGGGTTTGGGGATATTTATAAATCTACAAATAGAGGCGATTCTTGGACGAACTTAAGCTCTGGAGTCGGATCAATAGAGTATATTTCTATCTCACCCTCAAACGCTGATGTCATATATGTTTCAGGAACAAATGGACTAGTAAAAAGAACAGCTAATGGCGGAACATCATGGACAGCAATTACCAAACCCCAAGTAGGAAATGTAAAAAGTATAGAAGTGCACCCGACGAATCCAAGCGAAGTATACATCGCATATTCAGGGTATCAGACTGGAAAAGTTTATAAATCTACAGATAGTGGAGCTAATTGGACTAATATTACAGGTTCTTTGCCAAACATACCAACGCACCAAATACGATACAAAACAGCTAGTACAGATGGAGAGCTTTTTTTAGCCACAGATTTAGGAGTGTATTACAGAACGAATACAGCTGGAGACTGGGTTAAATTAGGAACTGGACTACCTAATGTAATTGTTTACGATTTAGAAATTCATTATGCCACTGAAAAGTTAAGAGTAGCTACTTTTGGAAGAGGTGTTTGGGAAGCTCCAATAGATGCGGCGTCTTTAAATATAGAAAAAGAACAATTAGCTGAAAACGCAGTAAGTATTTACCCAAACCCAACAAAAAACAAGCGTTTTAATATTAAACTCAATAATTTAACTGGAGAAACAACCATCTTAATTTATAATGTAATTGGAGCAGTTGTTAAAGAACTTAAAACCAATTCCATTGAAGAAAACGTAAATCTTGCTTCCTTCTCAAAGGGGCTTTATCTTGTGAAATTTACGAATAACAATAAAAGTATTACTAAAAAAATAATTTTAAATTAAATCTTATCATAGAAACTATTGAAGTGAAAACGACTTCAATAGTTTCTATTCGTTATTAAATAACACATGAAGGCTACCTTGTTTCTCACACTCTATCTTTTACTTTTTTCAGGCTGTAATTCTTCTTTAAAATTAACATCTAAAATTAAGCAAACTGTTTACCCAGGTCTTCAATCTGAAAAAACATACACAAACTATGTTTTAAACTATTCTGTACATACAGATAAAACTATAAAGATTGATAGTATCGTTGTATTTAAAAAAGGAAAATGCTATAAAGTCAATTCTTATTTACTCAAAAAAGAATTGTCAGCAAGCTACTCAGAAAAAATTACCAAAAAAGGGAATTATATTTTAGAAATCCCTCTCAAAGAGGACTCTATTGGTGCTGAATGTAAAAACCAACAAGCTGAAATTAGCCTGTACTATATAGAGGGTTCAGTAGCTAAAACTATGTATCTCGACAATTTCGTAGCGGAACGAAAAACAAAACGATAACAAACACCGACAACAATTTTTATAGATAAATAAATCGCTTTCCATAAAAAAAAGGTGTAACCAACAACTCCCTAAACTGATAAATTTAAGCAGCTTAGCAGTAAAAAATATTTGGAAGTCTTATTTTTTTCATTACTTTTATCACAGACTTAGACCTCAAATCTGATTCTTCGAGACCAATAGTACCAATAGTAAAATATTAAATTTCTGTGAATAAGACAGTGGTGCGCTGGTATGCGCCATGTTCAAAAACTGTTTTGAGTTTTGTCGTGTTTAAACGAAGATACTATGAACTAAAAGGAATGAAAATAAAAAAGGTGATTTATATAAAATAAAAAGTTCAACACTACACGCCAATTTGGGATGTATTGTTGAACAAAATACTTAACATAATGGAGATATTCACACCAAAGGTGTGAATACACAGTAGTTCTCAAAAATTCAATAAAAATGACATTCATTAAAACACTAACTATTTCTTTGACTTTAATGTTCTTAATCTGTACAGAAACAGTGATTGCACAAATTGTTCAAATTCAAGGTTTGATTATAGAATAACAAAAAGTGTGACAATGTCTCACTAATCATAAAACAGTCATCAATCCTCAAATTTATCTAAAAGGAGGTTATCTATTTTTTTTCTTGTCAAGCTGAACCTGCCTGTCGGTAGACAAGCTCGTTTCACCTTCTCAAAATTAATGATTTTAATACTTTGAGATTCTGAAATAAATTCAGAATGACAGACTTCTTAGTTTAAGAAAGCCTATTATTGAATTGGTAACATTATTATGAATTATTAAAAAATGACCAAAAAACTACACCCTTCAGTATCCGAACTATGGAACTATTATATTCTTAGCAACCCTAAATTTAAGAACACCCCCATTCCTGAATCTTACCATTTCTGTGATAATGAAAAAGATGCCAATGAATGTTTACAATGGGTTGTGGAGGGTGTAAAACGAGCTACGACTACTTCAATGTGGTGGTTTGAAGAGAATAAGCATCCCCTGCCCAAAATTGGAGACCTCTATATTGTAACCGATTGGGAAGGAATAGCGAAAGCCATCATTCAAGTGCTGAAAATTGAAAAAACGCCTTTTAATAAAATCACCCCTGAATATGCTGAAATTGAAGGAGAAGGCGACAAATCTTTAGCGTATTGGAACAAAGTCCATTGGGACTATTACACCCGTGAAATGAGTGAAAAAGGAGAACATCCCAAAGAAGATATGCTCCTTATCTGTGAACAATTTCAAACCGTATGCATTAAAAAATAATTATAACCAAAAACAAAACACTTATTGAAGCATTGACAATATCTATAATGCATCGTGTTTTAATTCTTTGATTTTATCTTACATTTATCCCAATCCTAAACCTAAACATCATGAATGATTCAAATGAAAGTAAATGCCCGTATCTAAACGGACAAACAAAATCAACCAATGGCACAGCTAACAACGATTGGTGGCCAAACCGTTTAAACCTCAACAGTCTTCGATTGCATTCTCCAATGGTAAATCCAATGGATAAAGATTTTAACTACTCAAAAGCATTTGAGAGCTTAAACCTAAAAGAGATCAAAAAAGACATTTATGCATTGATGGTGGATTCACAAGAGTGGTGGCCGGCAGATTATGGTCATTACGGTCCCTTATTCATTCGGATGGCGTGGCACAGTGCCGGTACCTACCGAATGACGGATGGTCGTGGTGGAGGTTCTACCGGAAACCAACGTTTTGCACCCGTCAATAGCTGGCCAGATAATGGAAATCTCGACAAGGCTCGAATGTTGCTGTGGCCAATCAAACAAAAATATGGACAAAAAATATCCTGGGGCGATTTAATGATTCTTGCAGGAAATTGTGCTTTGGAATCGATGGGACTTGAAACCTTCGGTTATGGTGGTGGACGTGAAGATATTTGGCAACCCGAAGAAGATGTCTATTGGGGCAAAGAAACGGAATGGTTGGGAGATAAACGGTATTCCGGCGAACGCGATTTAGAAAATCCTTTGGCAGCCGTTCAGATGGGATTGATATATGTAAATCCCGAGGGGCCTAATGGAGAACCGAATGCGATTGCTTCGGCAGTCGATATTCGCGAAACCTTTGCACGTATGGCAATGAATGATGAAGAAACGGTGGCACTGGTTGCTGGTGGACATACCTTTGGTAAATGCCACGGCGCAGGAGACCCTGAAAATGTGGGCAGAGAACCAGAAGCGGCTCATATTGAGGCACAAGGAATGGGATGGAAAAATAGTTTTGGAACAGGTAAAGGCGTAGACACCATCACAAGTGGGCTTGAAGGTGCTTGGACTCCAACACCAACGCAATGGGATCACAGCTATTTTGAGACCTTGTTTAGCTATGAATGGAATTTAGTGAAAAGTCCCGCAGGGGCTTGGCAATGGGTGCCTACCGACCCCAAAGCAGCGACCCTAGTTCCAGATGCACACGATGCTTCTAAAACGCATGCACCCATAATGACCACGGCAGATTTAGCGTTGCGAATGGATCCTATTTACGAACCTATATCGAGACGTTTTTATGAAAATCCGGATGAATTTAAGGATGCATTTAAAAGAGCTTGGTTCAAATTGACACACCGAGATATGGGGCCCAAAGCCTGTTATTTAGGCTCTGAAGTTCCTGATGGAGATTTAATTTGGCAAGATCCAATTCCTGAAGTAAATTATAATTTAGTGAATGATGTAGATATTTCAAATTTGAAAACACAGATTTCAGAATCGGGACTCTCTGTTTCGCAATTGGTTTCAACGGCTTGGGCATCTGCTTCTACCTTCCGTCATTCTGATAAACGTGGCGGTGCCAATGGCGCTCGCATTCGATTCGCTCCTCAAAATAATTGGGAGGTCAATAATCCCGTACAATTAAAAACGGTCATAGAAGCCTTGGAAATAATTCAAAATAAATTTAACGGAGTAAATGATCTCAAAAAAATATCCTTGGCAGATTTAATTATCCTTGGGGGCTGTGTGGGTATAGAAAACGCAGCGAAAAAAGCGGGACAAGTTTTAACCGTTCCCTTCACTCCAGGTAGAACGGATGCATCGCTAGATCAAACAGATGTGGACTCTTTCAGCTACTTAGAACCAAAAGCAGATGGGTTTAGAAATTATAAAAAGGATAACTGTGATTTTATAACGGAAGAACTCTTAGTGGACAAGGCGAATCTTTTAACTCTAACAGCTTCAGAAATGACGGTTCTTGTTGGTGGAATGCGTGTTTTAAACACCAACTTTAATGGCTCAAAAAATGGTGTCTTTACAGAAAACCCAGAAACATTGTCAAATGATTTCTTTGTGAATCTTTTAGACTTAAGAACCAAATGGACGGCTACGGACGAAAAAGGCGAATTCTTCAAAGGAAGCGACCGAACAACGGGAGATGAAAAATGGAACGCAACACGTGCCGATTTAATTTTTGGATCAAATTCTGAATTAAGAGCGATTGCAGAAGTGTATGGATCTAGTGATTCTAAAGAAAAATTTGTAAAAGATTTTGTAAACGCATGGGATAAAGTGATGAATTTAGATCGATTTGATTTAGGTGACTAAATTTATCAATATTATAAACCTGAAAACTCCTTCCTGAAAAGTTAAATTATATTTCGTTTTAGGAAGGTCCATTCGGGTAAAACAGAATCAAAGGATTTTAGTTCCTTTTTTTGTTTGGTTTTTAATCTGTTTTAGGTATTTTTAAAGTTCATAACAGTAATCGTGTAACCCAAAAAAACATTTCTATGAAATTATCAGAAGTTAAATTAGTTTTAAAAAAATTAGATAAAATTGGATTTCAATTGGCGAATGGTACATTGGTTCCTAATCACTTTCATGTCACAGAAG
Source organism: uncultured Flavobacteriaceae bacterium (assembly GCA_943787365.1). Classification (GTDB taxonomy): domain Bacteria; phylum Bacteroidota; class Bacteroidia; order Flavobacteriales; family Flavobacteriaceae; genus Hel1-33-131. The sequence continues at coordinate 84,944 of CALSMD010000001.1, read as the reverse complement.
TGGGAAAAATCACCAAACACTTTATTGATTGTGGAGGCGTTGTACGCAATGAGGAAGTCGCCAACTTTCAACTTTGGAATGCAAACGATTACGATCACAGGCTGCACCCCGAAAAACTCCTAAACATCATAGAACTTTCTGAAAAAATTTTAAAAATAGACAATTTAGAAATTGAGGTCGAATACCAATCACAGATCGAAGGGTCGGAAACCATTGGGAAATTTGGACTGGATTTTGATGGCAAAAACTTTTTACTCACCTCAAAACAAACCAATTGCTTGGCACAAGACCAATGTGGGGTTCCGGAAGGAAAACAAAACGTAAGATTATCCGATTTGAATGAGGAGCCTTGCTGTACTCCAAGTAGTAATTGTTGTTAAATTTTAGTAAGCAGATTAAAAACCAAGGTTTCTGATCATAACCAATGACGATGAATGTGTTAGCATTTAAATTCATTTGGCTGCATGTATTTATTTTCTTACATTTATGCCAGACTTAGACCCCAAATCTAATTCTTCACAAACTGTATATTTAAAAGTAACTGTAAATATAGCTTCGTTTGATAAGTATTTAATTTAAGGGTTCTATAATTAGCAGCTATTAGGATGGACTTAATGCTGCCGTTGATTTTAATTCATTTTAAAAAAATAGCTATGAACCATCCATATCTAAATCTTGATACCCAAGAAAATGATAAAATGGATGTACCATACTTGCACTGAGCGCAGTCGAAGTGTGACCACTAAAAAACAATAAATACAATCATATGAAACGATCACTTATTATCGCACTTACCTTGTTACTATTTTTGAATCACAATGGATATTCACAAGAACCCACAGATGACCCTATTACAATTGATGAGAACACACTCATTAAAGATGAAGCAGGAAATAAAATTGACGTACTCAAATTAATGGAGCTGTTGGACTCAGCTGAGTGGTCCATGGATCCTGTAAAAGACAAAGACGGAAAATTGTTGTACATGCAAATGCGAAAAGCAACTGAAGAAGAAAGAAAGGAGATGGGACTAACATCGATGCTACCCAATAGTACCGATATCATTGGAAAACCCGCACCTAATTTTAAAATGACAGACCTAAATGGAAATGAAATTTCTTCTGAAACCACCAAAGGAAAAGTAGTGGTTTTGAATTTTTGGTTTGTGAGCTGTAAACCCTGTATTGCAGAGATTCCAGAATTAAATGAAGTCTATAAAACATATAAAAACAATACCGAAGTTGTTTTTGCATCCATTACCTTTGATGAAAAAGAAAAAGTCGTTACTTTTTTAGAAAAATACCCACTACAATATCCTGTTGTTTCAGATGCAAAAGAAATCTGTACTTTATTTAACACCTCATCATACCCAACAAACATAGTCATTGACAAAAATGGTAATTTTTATGACCACGTAAGTGGAGGCTTTCCTGAAATTGGACATCAAATTTCTAATTCCATTCAGAATGCGTTGGAGGGGAAATAGGGGTTGTTAAAACTACTAATTCCCCTATTTTGCATACATAAATATTTTAACGTATTTGACTGAAACACAATTTAAAAATGAAAAAAAATCTAAGCTTCCTACTTGCTTTACTTTTATCTTTATCTATGCTGAACGCTCAAAACAATTCAGAAGGAGTCAAAAAACACCAGCTTAAAGTAAATCTGTTGCCTGCACCTAATATAGACTATGAATTCGGAATTTCAGAATATGCAACTCTTAGTTTACAAATTGGTACTGAACTTGGAAGCATAACAAATATAAAAACAAATAAAAGTCACATTGGCCTTTTCCCTTTAGCGGAAATTTCATTCCGACAGTACTATAATTATGAAAGAAGACTCGAAAAAGGAAAAAATACATTTAATAATTCCGCTAATTTTTATGGAATAATAGCATCCTATAACAGTTCAAATGCAATTATTATTGAGAATAATATAAATGTTGTAAATGATTTATTTCAAACTGGAGGGGTTTATGGTTTTCAAAGAACCTACATCAAAAAACTAAACTTTGGTTTTGAAGTTGGAATTGTGTATAGCTATTCCAAACCGATAGGAGGTAAAGTTCAGCCGTACTTGAATTTTAACTTGGGATGGATTCTATTGTAATATATTACAACAGAGAGGCTCCTGTGTAAAAAGAAAAACACCCCCAAATTTGTTAAATTCTAGCGCGTTCGTGTTAAAATTTTTTGGCAGTCCCATTTATTTTCTTAAATTTACGCGAGACTTAGACCCCAAATCTGATTCTTCAAACCAATAAAACCAAGAGTAGTTTACTTTATTACTGTAAACCAAGACCCCTTTAGTTAGGGTTGTTTTGGGTATGTCCTTTGTTTGAGGGATGCTATTATTATAACTATTTAACTAAATGAAGTCATAAAATAAAAAACAAAGAAATGAAATATTACCTTACAGTAGCATTCTTTGTCGCTACAACTTTAGTTGGATTCTCTCAAGCTAAAAATTTTATTGATCAACCCTATTTAGAAACAACCGCTAAAGTTGATTCATTGGTAAAGCCTGATCGTATTTATTTGTCTATTTTAATTCAAGAAAAAGAAGACCGCAACAAAACATCTGTTGAATCTCAAGAGCAACTGCTCGCTGACGTTTTAGAGAACTTAAACATCGATTTAAAAAAACAATTAAAAATTGAAGACCTCGCCAGTAACTATAAAAAATACTTTTTAAAAAAGAAAAGTGTTCTCAAATCAAAAGCGTATGAATTGGTCGTCTATGATGGACTCACAGCGAGTCAGGTCTTAATCCATTTAGAAGCACAAGGCATTTCTAATGTGCGCTTAACCAAAACAGAATACTCAAAAACCGAAGCCTTAAAACTAATTTTACGCTCAAAAGCAATACTAAAAGCGAAGGCACAAGCCAATGCATTGATCACGCCCCTAGAACAACAGCTTGGAAAAGCAATTTTTATCTCAGATAAGTATTACACTAACTCTTACAACCCAAGAAATGGACAAATGAGGATGGCGTATGCTGTTGACATGAAATTAGAAGCCCCTATTGATATCGAGTTTTCGGATATTAAAATTGAAAGTGAAGTGATGGTACGATTTTCTATTAACTAACTAAACTATGGCTCCAAAAAACATCATTTTTATAAAATACTACAAAACAACTATTGGAGAGTTGATCATTGGATGTTTTGAAAATCAGATCTGTATATTAGATTTCCGATACCGAAAAATGCGAACGCGTATTGACAAGCGAATACAAACAGGCTTAAACGCAGTATATCTTGAGAAAGAAACACCTCTTTTGAGAGCTGCAAGGTTACAAGTTAAAGCCTACTTAAATGGAACGCGAGACGAATTTACGTTGCCAATTAAAATGGTAGGAACTCCCTTTCAGTTCAGCGTTTGGAACGCTTTACAAACAATCCCTTATGGGACCACAAAATCCTATTTAGAATTAGCGAAACAAATTGGAAATAAAAAATCCGTAAGAGCTGTGGCCACTGCCAATGGTGCCAATGCACTCGCGCTTATAATTCCCTGTCATAGAGTGATTGGATCCAATAATAAATTAGTGGGCTATGCGGGTGGACTCCCTGTTAAAAAGAGTTTATTGGAGTTAGAACTAGCGCATTATCAAAATCCAGATGAATTGCCCTTTGAGGCTACTGAATAATTTTAAACAAACCGACTGTGCCAGCTTTCAGAAGCAGGGACTTCCCAAAACTCTAAGTATTCTGCCTTAGAATTTACTAGGTTATTAAATACAATTGTGTTTTTAGAAACCGCTTTATCTTTCGCCATCTTTTTAAAATCGGTCAGCGTTTTATAAGCCACGTACTCGCCTTGCTTGTAGGAAACATTCATCTTATCCATCAAATCAACCTTATACGCTGTTTCAAGTTCTTGAATAAACTTCACAGAGGCATCTATAGAACAACCGGTTGCGGCATTCATTTCTTGATCTAAAGCAATCACAATAAAACGTTTGTATTTGATCTCAAACCCCGATTGCAAGTCGGCGCCATGCGCCGTCCAACCTTCTAAAAAAGTGGTTAATTTTTCAGAAATTTCTTCTAATTCAGCATCAGAGAAAGAGCGGTTGCATTGGTAGATCCAAATACGAGCGGTTTCAGGAAGGGTATCAAAATTAACAAGCATTGTTTTTAGGAATATTTTATTTTATAAATCTTGAGCGTTTGCAATCAGTTCAGCCACATCCATGACTTCTATCTGACCTTCCGCTTTGTTCTTAACACCATCCGTCATCATCGTATTACAAAACGGACAGCCAGCCGCGATGATATCGGGTTTGACTTCCATAGCCTGTTCTGTTCGTTCGATGTTAACCTCTTTGTCACCTGGTTCAGCATCTTTAAACATCTGAGCACCTCCAGCACCACAACACAGTCCTTTTTTGCGACAGTTTTTCATTTCAACAAGTTCGGCATCTAACTTTTTAATCAAGTCACGAGGGGCTTCATACACATCATTTCCACGACCTAAATAACAGGGGTCATGGAATGTAATGCGTTTGCCTTTAAACTTGCCACCTTCAATCGTCAAACGGCCTTCATCTAACAAACTCTTCAAAAATTGCGTGTGATGCATCACTTGATAATCGCCTCCCAAAGAAGGGTATTCATTTTTGAGTGTATTAAAACAATGAGGACAAGCAGTTACAATTTTTTTAATCTCGTAAGCATTCAATACTTCGATATTGGTCACTGCTTGCATTTGAAATAAAAATTCGTTCCCAGCACGTTTGGCAGGGTCGCCTGTACAGCTTTCTTCAGTTCCTAATACCGCAAATTCAACCTCTGCCTTGTGTAATAATTTCACAAAAGCTTTGGTTATTTTTTTGGCACGGTCGTCAAAACTACCTGCACAACCCACCCAAAATAAAACTTCAGGTTGTTTGCCTTGGGCCGTAAATTCGGCCATTGTAGGAACTTTTAATACATCGCTCATTTTCTAAATATTAATCGTGTTGACCATCGTCAAAAACTTCGATCGTTACTTCTTTTTCTACTAAATCAGTGAATTTACCATTATAGCGTGTTGCTTTCACTAAGTGGTTATCAATCCAATGGTAATTTCCTCCTCTTGGTTTGCCCATTAAAAGGCTGTGGTAATTGAAGCCGTGTTGCTTCAACCAGTTTTGAGTGACTTCTCTGTGCGATTCCGTTCGAGATGTGAAAAAGCAAATCATATGCCCTTCTTCATACCAACCATTACACGTCTTTAAAGCATCCAAAAAAGGCAAGCAAGTTGCCATACGTTCTGGTTCTTCATTGGGAACATCTTCAGTGATGGTTCCGTCAATGTCTATTAAATAATTTTTTACACCTCCTGGAAGTACTGGGCTTATCAATTCACCAGCTTCTACTTTTTCGTGTAATAATTTGTCTGCCTCTTCTCTTTTCATGTGTTTATTTTATTGATATTTTTTATTCGTTTTTCCAGTTTAATCGGTCCATTTGGTTGTAAGGCCAAGGGGCACCATTGTTTTCTATATTAGACATCATGGTGTTTAACTCCATCGGGGCAGCACTTTGTTCCATGACCAAATAGCGACGCATTTCAAGAATAATTGAAAGGGGGTCGATACTTATGGGGCAGGCTTCTACACAAGCATTACAGCTGGTACAGGCCCACAATTCTTCATTGGTAATATAATCACCTAAAAGCTGTTTTCCGTCTGGTACAAATTCCCCTTTATTCGCGTCTATATTAATGCCTACTTCTACCAAACGATCCCGTGTATCCATCATTATTTTTCGGGGAGATAATTTTTTCCCTGTTTGATTGGCGGGACATTCACTTGTGCAACGTCCGCATTCTGTACAGGTATAGGCATTTAAAAGTTGTATCTTATTTAAATCTTGAACATCACTAGCCCCAAATTTATCGGGAACAGAACCATCATCGTCAGTCGCTGCAAAAGGATCGATGTTTGGATCCATCATTAACTTCACCTCGTTAGTAACGGCTTCTAAATTGTTAAATTGACCTTTGGGTTTTACGCTGCCAAAATAGGTGTTTGGAAAGGCTAATAAGATGTGTAAATGTTTAGAATAATATAAATAATTTAAGAACACCAAAATTCCTATAATGTGCATCCACCAAGCCACGCGCTCAATTAAATCAACATTATACCCTTCAAACATCGGGGCGAAAAATTGACTGATCACGTTCCCGGAATTCATGGATTGAAATTCTACATCCGTCGCATTCATGAGGATAAACAATCCCATCAAAACAATCTCGAAATAGAGAATTAAGTTTCCATCCAGCTTCGGCCAGCCTTTCATTTCGGAGCTCAGGAAACGTTTTATTTTCACGACATTTCTTCGAAACCAAAAGATCACGACGGCTACAAATACCAATGTTGCTAGAATTTCAAAAGTCCCGATCAATATGCCATACAAACTTCCAATTCCTGATAAAATTCGATGGGTTCCAAACAAACCATCAATAATGATTTCTAAAACTTCAATGTTTATAACAACAAAACCAACATAAACAACAATGTGAAGAATTCCAGCAATTGGACGGCGCACCATTTTACTTTGTCCGAGTGCGATTCGTGCCATGTTTTTCCAACGAATTTTGGAATCGCCATTCACATCTACATCTTTTCCAAGGAAGATATTGCGTTTTAGTTTGCTTATGTTTCGAGCAAAAAAACCAATACCTAAAACAAGTATAATTGCAAAAATGATATTTGGCAAAAAATTCATTTGGTTAATTTTTGTTATTTTTTAGTCTTTATTTCATTCCCTTCAGAATCGTATTGTTTGGCTTTTTTCCCAAATAGAGAAAAATGCACATAACGCTTCGGGTTTAACTTCATATCTTCTAAAAGTTCTTCCAATTGTTTGGTCGCCCCTTCAAGGTTGTTATAGACTGCATCATCTTTCATGAGCTTTCCAACTGATCCTTCTCCATTTTCGATACTTGTCAATAATTGATCGAAACTAGAAATCGTAGACTTTAAATTTACCATGATGGTGTCTAAATCAGCCGCTGCCAATGAAGTACTTAGGGTTGTTAAATCCTCCGATATTTTATTGAAATTTGTGATCGTTTCTCCAATCGCTGATGTATTATCAACTACTAAACCGTTCAAGGATTCAGAAGTGGATTTGAAAGAGGCAATTGTTGTGCTTAGTTCAGCGATGCTTGATTTTATGTTATTTTTGGTTTGTGTGTCAAAAAGTGTGTTGAGATTCACCAATAATAAATCTGCACTGACCATCATGGTTTCCATTTTTTCTTGCAATGGTGTCAACCGTTGATTGACCAAATCCGTGAGTCCTGGTTTTACATCAGAATTTAGAATGTCTCCAGATTCTATGGATGGTGCCCCATCAAATGCAGGAATGATTGCAATGGCTTTCCCACCAATAAGACCCGCTTCGTAAAGTTGAGCTGTACTGTTTTTTGAAAATTCGAAGTCACTGTCAATAAGCATATTAACGTTTAATTTTCCAGAGCGATCGTTTGTAAAATCTATCGATTGCACTTTCCCTATTTTATGACCATTAATGGTAACCGCAGCAGATGGCGCCAGTCCTTCAACATTGTCATAAATTGCAGTGATTTTTTTAGAGTTATCAAGTATGTTCTCACCTTTTAAATAGTAAAAAATAAATACAAAAAGTAATATTCCTGAGATGACTAAAATAGCCGTTTTAATTTCCTTAGATAATTTCAATATGATAGTTTTTTCTTCTTACAAATTTATGAATAATATTGAAATAATAGGGTCTATTATTCCGTAGATTTTAAGGCGGATTTAACTGCTATCTTTTTACCGTTTTTATAGGCTACAACATAAGCACTTTTATATCCTTTGGTAATTGCTTCATTTTTTAACATAAGAACTTCCTCATAACTTGAAGTATTGCCGTAAAAGTAACGGTAAACTTTTTTAGACTTGGTTCTTGAAATAGGGTTTAATCCTTTAAAATTATATGATTTGGTGACTAATTTTTTAGAGCCCGCCTCAATTTGAACTTTAAATATTATGGATGTATCTATAGATGTGGGAATTTTATCAGGTACATCTGTTGTCAACGGAGGTTCAACCATCTCCTCTACCGATATTGCTGTATTTAAATTAGATTTATAATCTACGATAGCATCCGATATGCTTTTTGAGATATTGTTATTTCCTACAACAGAGTTTAAATAATCTCCTTCACTTCTATTAGTTATAAAGCCTGTTTCAATTAAAACACTTGGCATATAAGTGTTGTGTAACACCCAAAAAACCGCTTGTTTAACGCCTCTGTTTTTACGTTTTAATCTATTGGTAAAGTTGTCTTGAATGTTACGAGCCAACAGAATACTTTGGTCCAAATAATCTTCTTGCATAAGCGTCAACCCGATGAGGGTTTCAGGGGAATTTGGATCAAAACCTTCATAGTTTGTTTCATAGTCATCTTCGTAGAAAATAACTTCATTTTCTTCCTTGGCAACTCTAAAGTTAGATTCGCTTCTACCAAGTCCCAAAACATAGGTTTCGGTACCATAGGCCTGAGAGTTGTGTGCGTTGCAATGCACGGAGACAAATAAATCAGCATCGGCTTTATTGGCAATCTTTGCGCGTTGCCTTAATTCTATAAAGACATCCGTTTTTCGAGTGTAGATGACTTTTACGTTTTTATATTTTTCTAAATTTTCACCTATTTTTAACACAATTTTCAAAGCAATATCCTTTTCTTTATACCCGAATTTAGTGGGTCTCCCCGGATCTTTACCTCCGTGGCCTGCGTCTAAAACAACGATAAAGGGTTTGTTATTTGTTTGTGAGTACCCTTTGAATATTCCAAAAAATAAAAGGAATACTAAAAAGAATTTTATTTGCTTATGCATGTTGATTAATTTGCCTGTGAATCGAATGGTTAAAATATAAAAATCAAAAAAAAATATCCGTAACTTTGGTTTTTCAAAAATCGAGTCATATAATACAAAAATACTCTTAAAAGCATTGAAAACAAGATTCTTTCAACTAGTTTTTTCTTTAAGTTTTACAGTGTTTACTAACAGTGTAGGCATGGCTCAGGATATTCCCAACCCAAAACCATCCACTGAAATTCCTGCTTCTAAGGAGTTGGAAGTGAAAAACGATTCGATTCCTACTCAGGAAGTAAAACGTATCGAAACAGATTCTATTGTCAATGACAGTCTCTCAAAACCAAAGAAATTATTGGAAGCGATTGTCACCTATAAAGCCAAAGACTATACTTCTGTCAATCAAAAAACACAACAAATATACCTTTACAACGAAGCTGAAATCCAATATAAAGACATGGATATCAAAGCGGGAGTGATTGTTATTGATTACGGAAAAGACATTGTGTATGCTGGACGTTTAAAAGATTCGATGGGGAATTATAGCCAACATCCTGTATTTAAACAAGGGAGTGATGTTGTGGAACCCGATTCAATTGCTTTTAATATGAAAACAAAAAAAGCACTGATTTGGAATTCAAAAACAGAACAACAAGGCGGACGTATTATTTCCAATTTGACCAAAAAAGAAAATGACTCTGTCTATTTTGTAAAGCGTGCTAAATTCACCACTTCAGAAAACGAAGAGAATCCAGAATATTATTTTTTATTGCGAAAAGCGAAAATTGTGCCTGGTAAAAAAGTAGTTACAGGACTTACCAATCTATTTATTGCAGATGTCCCCACTCCTATTGGATTGCCGTTTGCTTTTTTCCCACTGTCTCAAACACGAACTTCGGGGGTGTTATTTCCTTCATTTGGAGAGCAAAGCGATCGTGGTTATTTCCTTCAAAATGGAGGGTATTATTTTGCGATCAGTGATTATTTTGACCTTGCAGCACTTGGAGATTACTATACGAATGGGAGTTACGGAATTCGCCTTGAAAGTAATTATGCCGTGCGTTATAAATTTAGAGGTTCTCTAAGTTTTCGGTATGAAAATCTTATAAATAGCGAACGAGGATTTCCTGATTACTCAAAAAGCACCATCTATAATTTACGATGGAATCAAAGTCAAGATTCAAAGTCAAGTCCAAATTCACGGTTTTCGGCTTCTGTAAACTTAGGTTCTAGTACTTATTTTCAAGAATCTGTAAATCAGCTCAATTCTTCAAATTTTTTAAATAACTCTTTGTCGTCCTCTGTTTCCTATTCCAAAACATTTCAAGGAGAACCACAAGTAAATATAAGCTTGTCCGCAACCCACTCTCAAAACACAAATACGAAAGTCATCAATATGACCTTGCCAACATTTCAAGGAAGTATCGACAGAATTTACCCCTTTGCACCAAAAACTGGGAGTAAAAAAGGGGCGATTCATAATATTAATTTACAATACAGTGTGCGTGGAGAAAATAGTATTCAAACGACAGATTCTTTATTTTTAACAGGAGCAATGTTTGACGAAGCCAAAGCAGGGTTTCAACATTCTATTCCTTTGAGTACAAATTTTAAAGTTTTTAAACATTTTAGTATGAGCGCCAGCACTAATTACAAAGAAAACTGGACCTTCAATACAATCAATAAATCGTATGATACAGAAACCGAGGAAGTGGTCACAACTCCCTTAAAAGGGTTTGATGCTTTCAGAACGTATAATTTTAGCACTAGTATAGGAACCACCGTTTATGGAATGTTTGATTTTGGAAAAGATAAAAAAATACAGGCCATACGACATGTGATGCGGCCTTCAATTAGCTATAATATCAATCCCGCATTTGATCAATATTACGAAACTTATGAAGTCATAAGTGCCGATGGTGTGACGACTGATCAAGTCGATTACACACGTTTTGAAGGTTCCCTAGGTGGAACGCCTGGGAAAGTTTTTTCCAGCTCGGTTGGGTTATCACTTAATAATAATTTGGAAGCAAAGGTTCGTGACAGGGATACGACTGCCACAGATGCAAAAAAGGTGTTTTTATTGAATTCCTTAAATTTCTCTACAAATTATAATGTTGCAGGCGACTCATTGAACTGGAGCCCTGTAAGGGTCTCGGGGGGAACACAGCTATTGGATAATAAATTGAGTTTGAATTTTGGAGCAACTTTAGATCCGTATGCCTTAGATAATAACAACACTAAAATCAACACGTTCAATATTAACAACGGTGGTAGTTTATTCCGCTTATCCAGTGCAAACATGACCATGAGCTATAGTTTGTCTAGTGATTCTTTTGAAGGAGATGATTCCAACAATGATGCGGCAGCTAGAGATGAATCTATTCGAAGTGGCGGACGTGCGGATGATATGTTTGGTAAATCGCAAGATTTTGCAGCCCAACAGATAAATAACAGGGATACCTCCGAAGAGGTAGGACCAACGGATCTTTACAATTACAAACTCCCTTGGAGTTTACGACTTGCCTATGCTGTTAACTACAGCAATACGAGGCGTCAGAGTGAGATTTCATCGCATTCGTTGATGTTTTCAGGAGATATAGAACTGTCGCCACGATGGAGTATCGGAGCGTCTTCTGGATATGACCTTAAGGATAAAGGTTTTACATATACACAGTTGCGTTTTGAACGGGATTTAGAAAGCTGGCGAATGAATTTTTCTTGGATTCCATTTAGCAATCGAAGTTCTTGGAATTTCTTTATTGGAATTAGATCCAGCATATTGAAAGATATCAAATACGAAAAGCGAAAACAACCTGATAAGCAATTGTAAATAAAGACACATGAAAACGATTATAACTACAGACAAAGCACCGCAGCCTATTGGCCCTTACAGTCAAGCTGTTTTAGTGGGGAACACTTTATATACTTCAGGGCAAATTGCATTGCATCCAGAAACGGGAGAATTGGTAATGGATTCAATTGAGGTAGAAACCACGCAGGTTATGAAAAACCTAAAAGCAGTTTTGGAAGCCGCAAATATGACTTTTGAAAATGTCATTAAGGCGTCTATATTTATATCTGATATGAATTCTTTCGGAGCGATAAATGCCGTTTATGCACAGTATTTTAATGAGGCTACTGCTCCTGCCAGAGAAACTGTGGAAGTGGCAAACTTACCGAAGTTTGTGAATGTAGAAATTAGTGTGATTGCTATAAAATAATTACCTAAGAGCTTTTGGCAATTTCTGCATGGTAACTCACCAAGCCTTCAATTGGACGTCTTTCAAAATTACCGACAGTAAATCCGTATTCTTGAGCCACTGCTTTGATTTCGTCTTTAGTAAAATAAGCAATCGAACCTGCAAAGTGAACAGGAACTGTTTTGATTTCTTCCGCGTATTGTAGAATCATGTTTTCTACAAATTCACGAAGCCCTTGCTTGATAACCTTTTGGATATAATCAGATTCTTTATTAAGAATCATAAATTCAGCAAACGTTGCTAAATAAGCATTAGGATTCGGTTTTTTGTAAAGGTTATTTTTAATTACATCTTCATTGACATTGTAACGTGTTTTGAAGACGAGCTTCAAATCGTGTGGCATGTGATTAAAATAATAATCTCTTAACAGTTTTCTTCCAAAATAATTACCCGAAGCATCGTCCATTATTGAATATCCAAGTGATGTGACTCTTTGATCAACTTTTTCACCATCGTAATAGGTGCAGTTAGAACCTGTTCCTAAAATACAAACCACTGCGGGACGGTGTGCCACACCAACAGTTGCATAAATAGCGGCATAGGTATCTTCTTCTACCACAACTTCAGCATTTAAAAAAATAGACTCTAATACATCTTTAAGCATCTTGCTTGGTTTTTCAGTACCACAGCCAGCGCCATAAAAATAGATGTGAGAAACTTTTAATTTATTTTCATAAATTATAGCGTTTGCCTTGATGACATTAAATGCATCTGTATCAGAAATAATGGCTGGATTTAAACCTTTGGTACGTTGCTTTTCAAAAAGAGGGGCGCCAGTTTCTGAGTCTATTGCAATCCAATCACATTTTGTAGAACCACTGTCTATTATAAAAATCATATTCTAAATATTAAAAAAAAGAGGATGTCTAAAAAGACTTTGTTTTGTCAATCTGAACTTGTTTCAGATTCTGAAATAAAACTGCCTACCGTCAGGCAGGTTCAGAATGACAGATTTCCTACTCTTCGGACATCCTCTTTTTTAGAAATTATGTAAATTATAGTACGCTAATATAATGTGCTAAATCTACTAGTTTAGCAGAGTAACCATATTCATTATCGTACCAAGAGATCAATTTAACGAAGTTGTCATTCAATCCCATACTTGCATTGGCATCAAATGTACTTGTCTTTGTTTCCGATACAAAATCTTGAGATACTACACCTTCTTCAGTGTATCCTAAGATTCCATTTAATTCGTTTTCTGAAGCATGCTTGATCGCTGCTTTCACGTCTTCAAAAGAAGCACCTTTTTCTAAACGACATGTTAAATCAACAACCGATACATCTACCGTTGGAACTCTAAAAGCCATTCCTGTTAATTTACCGTTTAATTCTGGAATCACTTTTCCAACTGCTTTTGCAGCTCCTGTAGAAGCTGGTACAATATTGTTTAATGAAGCACGTCCAAGTCTATAATCTTTTCTAGACGGGCCATCTACTGTAAATTGAGTCGCCGTTGCTGCGTGAACAGTGGTCATCAATCCTTCTACAATTCCAAAGTTATCATTGATCACTTTAGCAAGTGGTGCTAAACAGTTGGTTGTACATGATGCGTTTGAAACGATCGTATGATCTGCTGTAATTTCTTTGTGGTTGACACCCATTACAAACATTGGTGCATCTGCAGATGGTGCAGAAATAGCCACTTTTTTAGCGCCAGCAGTAATATGCTTTTGAGCACCTTCTAAGTTTGTGAAAATCCCAGTACAGTCTAAAACAACGTCTGCTTGCACAGCATCCCATTTTAAATCTTCTGGATTGCGTTCAGCAGAGACACGAATTTCATTCCCGTTGACTACCAAATTTCCATTCTTCACTTCAATGGTTCCCTGAAACTGACCGTGTACAGAATCGTACTTAAGAAGATATGCTAAATGCTCTACATCTAACAAATCATTAATTCCAACGACTTGTACGTCAGATCTACCTGCAGCAATACGAAAAGCAATTCTTCCTATTCTACCAAATCCATTAATTCCAATTTTTACTTTTGACATTTTATTTCTATTTTAATTAATTCGTTATTAAATACTCATGATATCTGAAACTCTTAAAAGCTCAGCATCTATTGTTGAATGTCCTTTGACTGCTTTGTCAATAGGATATAATTCTAATTTATTGTTGACAGTCCCAACCATGTAATTGAATTTACCTTCCAATAAAGACTCCACGGCTTTGACGCCCATTCTACAGGCCAATACTCTATCGAAACAGGATGGTGACCCTCCACGTTGCATGTGCCCTAAAACAGACACACGAACGTCGTAACCTTCTAAATTTTCTTCAACATAATCTCTTAGTTCAAAAACATTTTTACCTGTTTTATCTCCTTCAGCAACCACAACTATACTAGACGATTTCCCTGTATGTCTACTTTTTTCTAAAGATTCTAAAAGACGATCCAGTCCTAAATCTTCCTCAGGGACCAAAATTTCTTCGGCTCCAGAACCAACTCCTGCATTTAAAGCAATATGACCCACATCGCGCCCCATAACCTCCACAAAAAACAAGCGTCTATGCGAACTGGCAGTGTCTCGAATTTTATCAATTGCTTCTACCGCAGTATTAAGTGCTGTATCGTATCCTAGTGTATAGTTGGTTCCAACAATATCGTTATCAATAGTACCCGGAATCCCTATAATAGGGAAGTTGAATTCTTCATTAAAAATCATACCACCCGTAAACGTTCCATCTCCACCAATTAATACCAAGGCATCAATTTGTTCTTTTTGAAGTTGGTCATACGCCTTTTTACGGCCTTCTTTTGTTCTGAATTCTTCAGAACGCGCAGACTTTAAAAAAGTACCTCCTTTGTTAATGATATGGTTTACACTTCGTGCATTTAAAGATTTAAAGTCACCTTCTATCATTCCTTCATAGCCTCTGTAAATCCCAACACATTCAATGTTGTGATAGGCACAGGCACGTGCAACAGATCGTATGGCTGCATTCATCCCAGGGGCATCGCCTCCGGAAGTTAATACACCAATTTTTTTTATCTGATTTTCCATAGTTGTAATGGTTTATGTTGTAAAATTAATAAACTTATAAGTTAAAAAAACGTAAGTAGGAGTCAATTTTCTTTTCTTCTTTAAATTCAAACGTTTTCGTTAATAACTATTTGATTTTAAAGCCAAAAAATTAATTATTAGTAGGTTTTGATGGGCTGATTTACTTGAAATCGATATAATTAGGAAGTCCTGAATCAGGCTCTTCTATGATATTTTCGGGTTTGGATTGTTTATTTTTATTTTTAAACAATTCCTCAAACAATTCCCTTAGGGTATCAAATTCAATATTATAAGAAATACCAACCCCTTGGGTATATCCAATTTGTTCTCCAAAATTTTGAATGCTGTTTTCTCTATTGAAAAATTTAAGAGACAGTGTACGATCTTCATTCAGTAAAACTTCTACCTCAAAATCACCTGCCACCGTGGTTTCACTCACACCACCAACGGGCACTCCAACCTTTCCGTTGATAAGTATATTATCACTCAACTTTGTAGAGATTGTGACCCCTACCCGACTGTCGGTTTCATACTCAGGAGTGGTTTCCCCTAAATCGACATCAATTCCTAATTTGACTTTATTATCATCATCCGAAAACAAATCGTTCAACATATTGGTCACACCATCTGAAACGAGCCCAAAAGCATCTTGTGAATCCAAAGTCAGTTCGCTTCTAAAAGACCCCGTTGCCAATAGCGATAAAGCCTGGAATTCACGTTTATCTTTATCGCGTAATCGATCGGCTAACTCACTATTTAAAGTGGAATTGATATTTGGAAATCGTATGTCAAAGTTTAAATCGGGTTGCTCTAATTCTCCTGTTAAATGAATTTCAACCTCTGTTGGAATGCTTTGATTAATTGGGTTATCTAATAATGTGGAAGGATTGACGCTAATGCCATCGTAAAGGGCTTTGATATTTATTTCGGCACTCAGAGGGTTCCCATTCCAAGCAAGTGTACCATCTTTCACCACTTTGAATTGTTTTTGTATAATTTGCCCAAATGCGAAGTTATAAATCCCTGAGAGCACAATAAAATCTCCAAACATTTGAAACTTCCCTTTCGTATTTATTTGTGCCAACATACTTCCATTTCCACGCCCCATAATGGAACTTCCCGTTTCTTTATCGAGTACAATTTCAATTTCGGCATTATCGTTTATATCCATATTAAACTCCATCTCAACTCCCGAAATATCATCCACTACTAAGGCTTGACCACTGTTTTGATTCGATTTTTCCTCAGGACTCAAAAAATGAATGTAGGATTTTTCTGCTAAAATTTCATTGTCACTTAAAGGGATTTTAAAGATCGTTCCTTCAGATGTAGTCACATTCGCTTCAATAAATAATTGGTCTGTAGGACCTGAAACATCAATCGTTCCATCTACAAAAGCAGTTCCATAATAGATCGATTCGTCTTGTAAATCCGTGTTTAGCACCAATAAACGGTCCGAATCTATATGAAGATCTAAAGCCCAATTTGAAAAATTAATATGACTGATGCTTCCATTTAGAGACGCTTGGGATTTATAATCGACATCGACCATTAACGCATTGTCAAAAATAAAACGTTGCTCCTTTAAATTAACAATTGTATTATTTTGAAAGCCATAATCTACATTCAGATATGGAATCGCTAGTCCTCCATTATTGAGTCTTAAGACCCCTTCAATTTGAGGTTTTTCTAGACGACCACTAACGTTTGCAATTCCCGAAACGTCGCCACGAATTTTAGTAATCACCCCATCTCCAAAAGGGTTTAAGGGATTTAAAATAAATTTATTAAAGTAGATGTCTAGATTGAGCTCTGAATTTTCTCCAGACACATCCAAAGAACCAACGACTGATAACGATTCCAAATCGCCCTCTTTTAAAGATACATTGACATCATAATTGGTCAACGATTGATTGCCTTGAATGTCCGCTTTGAAGGATCCTAAATTAAATTCATTAACTTCCAAATTATCAATAGTCAAACTAGATTTTGGTAGATAGACGCTTTCTAGTTGGCTTATGTTTAATTGCCCATTCAGATTACCCCCGAGTTTTAAATTTTTGATTGTAGGGGTTACTTTGGCTAAATCAACATTCGTGAAATCAAGATTGATATCCTTATTTTGACTCCCCTGAATAGCAGCATTTAAAAGAATGTCTTCATTGTCGTAAGACATGTTTATGTTATCGACAATAATCTCCTCAAAAGATCTGTCAAATATAATTTTGTTTTGCTTGTTTTGCGCCCCATTTATGAGCCACGGGGTCTTTTTAAAATTAGCATTCGACTTCTTGAGACCAACAACCGATTTATTGTTTTCATCAATGGTGTAGTACAGATTTAGATCAAAGGCATCTAACGAATTTTTACCGCCTTTAAACTCCGATTTAACATAGAGCGTATCATTTAAGGTTACATTAATCAAACTAAATTCTGATGCATTATAATAAGGAGTCGCCAGACTGTCAACCTCAATATAGGAATTAAACAAAGGGTTGTCATTGACGAGTTGTACTTCAATTTTGCTTGCAAAAAAATCTTCCAATCGGATGTTGGGGGATCTAAAAGTTAAGTTGAAATTTTTAGGGTCGCTTTCTACTCTACCCCTTGTAAACGTATTAGACCCTAATTTTAATTCCGGTGAAAAAATTTCAACAATTTTATTATAAATTTTAAAATTGAAATTAAAATACTGACCTTCTTTAACCTTGTAAGGTTTGTATTTGGTATAAATATCTCCGAGTGCATTTCGTAACAAATTAGGCAATTCGTTAATTATAAATTTTCCTTTTAGATTCCCTTGAACGATTTCTGGAGAATTGACTCTGATAGTTCTTTCGTTCTTATCTCCAAACTCCGAAGTGATCTCAAAATCTTTGAATGCATAACTGTCATGTTGATTTTGATAGAGCGCATTTTTAAACTTGATGGCGCCATACACATCGTCAATAGTTGTGCCTTTCATGTCCATTGTCATTTGTCCATTTAGAACAGAAAGACTGTCTCTTTGCACAAAGTTTAAAGCATTCAGATTGGCGTGTTCAATTGCAGCAGAAAAATCATAAATATTTTCCTTTTTAGAAAAATCTACAAGCCCTTCAAAATTGAATTTCAGGTTCGGATCATCGATATCTAATTGACCATTAAAGATTTTATTTTTAATTACTCCTGAAACCTCTAAATCTATGTAGATATACTCTTGAAATGAAAACGAATCAAACGTACCTGTGATGTTAGAATTGAGCGTTTCTTTATTAAAACCACGCCCCTCAACATTTAGGCTTGATGTTACCAATCCAATTTTCGGTTCTCCCATTACATTGCCTAAATCAAAATCGGTCAATTGAATTTGGCCTACATAAGACGCATTGTCTATCGCTTCGATTTGATCTAAATTCAAATCCACAAAAAGAGTGCCAATATCCGTCTCAATATCCATAAGCGTTTCAATTGTTTTATTAGAAACCTTTGCTGTTCCTCGCATATCAAAACGCCCCAGAGTGGCAAAATTAGAAGGGAGACTATTCCCTAAAACTCTTGGTAATAATGCTTTTAAATCGGAGTAAGTGGACGCTATTTGTTCAAAATCTCCTTCCATTTCAAAATTTTCCGAGGTGTCTTTAAACAGATGTTTAAATTGAATTTCTCCAACAATAGACGTATTATCTACCGTTATTAAATCAATTTCTTCTAGTAGTAAATCATTCAATGTTCCTGAAAAAACAGTGTTTAAATCCGCTTTTTGATTGGATCCAAATTCATCATAAAACACATTCAATTCTTCGAGGTCTATAGTGCTGTTTTTAAAAAAACCAGAAATTTTAACTTTCTCTAAAAAGTCTTTAAAATCCGTTCGGTCGTAATCAAATTGCAGGCGACCTGAAAGTGAGGAACGTGGACTTTTAATTTCTAGTTGCTCAAACGTCATTTGAGTTAACGAATATGAAAAATCAGTTTCGAGATTTTGCATTTGAGCCCCTCTTGAATCTTCAAAACTTAAACTCGTAATAGAAGTTTTTACGTCAGCACCTAAGATTAAAAAATCAGAAGCCGATAAATTAAGGGTATGAAGATCTAAAACCGTAGGGTTCTCTAGGTTTTCATCTGTTAGCAAAAACTTGCTGTTGTGTATTCGAACCTCGCTTGATGATAAAAGAAACTTATCGGGAGGCAAAAAATCACTGCTTTTTTGTGAATTCGTTAGCGTTATTGACTTGTCAATCTTTTTAATTGGATTATTTTCATCAAACTTAGCAACAAAAACATCTAAATTCGTATCAACTTCCCCCTTGTAGTTTTTTATGTGAAAAAACAGATCGTACAAATCGATGTCTGCAAATGTGAGTTTACTATCTGCGAGTTTAACAAAACTTAAAATAGAACTGTTTAATTCAGTAATGGAAATCAAGGGGGCATCGTAATGATCCTTAATGAGAATGTTTTTAAGTTCCACATCGCCATTAAACTGAAGTCCTACTTTTTCTATTTTAATAGCAGTCCCGTAGGTCTCATTAATTGAATTGGTGGCATAACTTCCTAGACGTGTTTGGACCGTTGGAATGGACAACACCAAGACCAATAGCAAGAATATCAGCACGAGGGCTGTTACAAATTTTATCAGTATTTTAAAATAGTTCTTGATAAGCGAGACTGGTTATTTTATTTACAATTTAACTAATTATCCTAAAATTTAAACTACCCAAAGCATTTATTTTAGTGCTATTTTTTTTATTTCTTTGCAGTTGTCCTGTTAATGGACAATGTAAGTCGTTTATTTTAATACAAATTAAACGAATATTATCACTAAATCGTCTTAATGCGCTCAAAAAATACATACATTTTAGGAATTGAATCTTCTTGTGACGACACGGCAGCGGCCATTCTGTGCAATGGAAACGTACTGAGTAATGTTGTTGCCAACCAAGCAATCCATCAAAAATATGGTGGGGTGGTTCCAGAATTGGCTTCAAGAGCGCATCAGCAAAACATCGTTCCTGTGGTCGATCAGGCCATTGAACAAGCAGGGATTTCGTTAGCAGACCTCAGTGCCGTGGCATTTACGCAAGGCCCTGGATTGATGGGATCTTTGTTGGTAGGGACTTCATTTGCAAAATCATTGGCTTATGGACTCGACATTCCGTTAATCGATGTCAACCACATGCAAGCTCATATTTTGGCACATTTTATTGAAAATGAAGATACTGAAAAACCTGAATTTCCATTTCTAGCGATGACCATTTCTGGTGGACATACGCAAATTGTGCGTGTCGATGCTCATTTTAAAATGACGGTTATTGGCGAAACGATTGATGATGCCGTTGGAGAAGCCTTTGACAAGAGTGGTAAAATTTTAGGACTCGGCTATCCTGCTGGCCCCGAAATTGACAAACGTGCAAAATTAGGAAACCCGAAAGCGTTTAAGTTTACGAAACCTAAAGTAGCGGGGCTCAATTTTAGTTTTTCAGGGTTAAAAACAGCGATCTTATACTTCATACAAAAACAGCTGAAAGAAAATCCTCAATTTATTGAAGAGAATCTGGATGATGTGTGTGCGTCCATCCAATATACCATTGTAGGAATTTTGATGGACAAACTAAAATTAGCTGTCAAAGAAACGGGAATCAACCGCATTGCGATCGGCGGCGGTGTTTCTGCTAATTCAGGAATTAGAGCTGCTTTGAAAGAAGCTGAAAGTCGTCATGGTTGGAAAACCTTTGTGCCTGCTTTTGAATTCACAACGGACAATGCCGCAATGATTGCGATTGTAGGGCATTTAAAATATTTAGAGAAAAATTACGCGGATCAAAGCATTATGGCTACGGCTCGACTTAAACTATAACTCAAATGCAATTATTCTACAATTCAGAGCTGGAGGCGTCTACAGAAACTTTTAACTTTTCAAAAGATGAAAGTCGTCATATTGTAAAAGTATTGCGGAAATCTACGGGAGATTTGCTTCTAATCACCAACGGAAAAGGGTGGATGTTTGAAGCAGAAGTGGTCATCCCAAACCATAACAAATGTGTGGTTACCATCTTAAAATCAACCTTTGAAGCGCCAAGATCTTATACAATTAACCTAGCCGTTGCACCCACAAAAATGAACGATCGTTACGAGTGGTTTATCGAAAAAGCCACTGAAATTGGCGTGGATCAAATCACACCAATTATTTGTCAGAACAGTGAGCGAAAAGTCATCAAAACAGAACGGTTTGAGAAAATCTTACAATCTGCGATGAAACAATCGCTTCACTCCTATTTGCCAACTTTGGCTCCCGCCATTCGTTTTTCTGATTTCATAAAAACAGCTCAAGAAGGTTCTAAATTTATAGCGCACTGCGAAGACGGAGAGAAATTAAAATTTAAAGATCAAATCAAAGCTGGAGAATCCATCACGATATTAATTGGTCCCGAAGGCGATTTTAGTCCCAAAGAAATTGAGGAAGCTTTGAAACATCAGTATATTCCTGTATCTTTAGGAGCGTCAAGACTTCGCACCGAAACGGCTGGAATCGTGGCGAGTCACACAATTCAACTTTGCAATGAATAAACGGTATGTATATATATTTTTGATTTTAGGAATTCACTTCTGTGGAAGTCAAAATTTAGCGGTTTTAAAATATGATGGCGGTGGCGATTGGTATAGCAATCCGACAGCTTTAAAAAATTTAATTCAGTTTTGTAATTCCAACATTCAAACGGCCATGGACGCCAAACCCCAAACCGTGGAAGTGGGAAGTGCTGCTATTTTTGAATACCCGTTTATACACATGACAGGTCATGGGAATGTGGCATTTTCAGAATCTGATTCCGAAAATTTAAGAGCCTATTTATTGTCTGGTGGATTTTTACATATTGATGACAATTACGGCATGAAGCCTTATATTTTAGAAGCTCTAAAAACAGTATTTCCAGATAAAAAGATGAGTGAAATTTCTTTATCACATCCGATATACAACAGTGCGTTTTCGTTCCCAAGAGGGTTGCCGAAAATTCACGAGCACGATGGATTGGCACCAAAAGCATTGGGTTATTTTCATGAAGGAAAACTAGTTTTATTATTCACTTTTGAAAGTGATTTAGGTGATGGATGGGAAGATGCGAATGTGCACAACGATCCCGAAGCGATGCGCTTAAAAGCCTTGAAAATGGGGGCGAATATTATTAAATACGCCTTTGAAAACTAGACGCTCCATGCAACTCAATCATTACACTTCTAAGTTTACAAAACAACAGTTTCCAATTGTTTTAATAAGTGACAATGTATCGCATGCTGCCAATTTGGGCAGCTTGTTTAGAACGGCTGATGCGTTTGGTATTGAACACTTAATACTTGGCGGTCCTGTTGTGGAGCTGGGTCGAAAATTTACTAGAACGTCTAGAGCAACGGAACAATCGGTTTCTTTTGAACAAGTCGAAACGCTTTCGGATAAAATTCAAGAATTAAAGGCTCAAAATTATATACTTATTGCACTTGAGATTACAGACAAGAGCATTCCGATTTCGGAACTGAAACTTAAGAAAAATTCTAAAATCGCATTCGTGATTGGCGATGAAAGTCATGGGATTTCAGCTTCCATTTTAGAGTGTTGCGATTCTGTGGTTCATATTGAAATGTATGGACAAAATAGCAGCATGAATGTGGTGCAAGCCACCAGTATTGCACTGTATGAATTCACTAAAAAATTATCAAAAAACAGCTAGTTTCACGTGAACAAAATTCTTCTAAATAGCGATATACAAGATTTTATAAATACCCATATAAACTCAAATATTCATGAGTTAATTCTAAAAGGAAGTCCTTTTGAGGGGCTTGATATTAAGGAATTGATTGAGCAAATTGAAGCAAAGAAAAAGTGTGCTCCAAAATTAAAAACTTGGTTTGAGACGCCTGGAATTTATTACCCCAACAAACTCAATATTGAACAGACGTCTTCCGAAACGGCAGCCCTTATAAAAAGTGAGTTTATGCAAGGCGAATCACTTGTAGATTTGACGGGCGGATTTGGTGTCGATAGCTATTATTTTTCAAAACAATTTAAGTCGGTGGTGCATTGTGAAATGGACTCCAAATTGGCTGAGATAGCCGCTTATAATTTTGAGATTTTAGGAGCTAAAAACATAGAATCTCATAACAAAGATGGAATTGAATTTTTAAAATCATGTTCCGATACGTTTGATTGGATGTACATTGACCCTTCGAGACGGGATGCACAAAAGAATAAAAAATTCCTGATTGAAGATTGCAGTCCAAATGTGATTACACATCAAGATTTATTTTTTAAACACACTAAAAATGTGCTTATTAAAATGTCACCAATGCTTGATATTAGCGTTGGAACCACAGCCTTGAAACATGTGAAAACTGTTTATATTGTGGCGGTGAAAAACGAGGTAAAAGAGTTATTATTTCATCAGGAAAAAGACTTTAATGGCACGGCGACGCTTCAGACGCTTAACAGCCATCCTAAAAACACGGAACACTTTTCCTTTGAAATACCCCAAGAAGAAAATGTAGAAGCGACATTTAGCTCCCCAAAGACGTATCTCTACGAACCAAATGCCGCCGTGATGAAGTCTGGTGCGTTTAAATTAATTTCAACTAAATATAGGCTAGACAAACTAGACCCGCACACGCATTTATATACCGGCGATGAAAAGATAGTTGATTTTCCAGGCAAAATATATCAAATTTCTAATTGCTTCCCTTACCAAAAGAAGTCTTTAAAAAAAGCCATTGGCGGACTAAAAGCGAATGTGAAAACGCGTAATTTCGTAGAAAAAATAGAGGCTCTTAAAATTCTTTTTAAACTCTCCGATGGCGGGGATTTGTATTTATTTTTCACCACTTCAGATGGAAAGAAAATTGTTGTAGAAGTTCGGTTGGTAGATTGACAGTTACATACTCATCAGTTGTTTGTGTCAATATAACATTGACAAGAACAGTAACTACTACTACCGTTAAAAATTAGTTCTTAAATTATAATTCGTTTGACTACTGCATTAAAATCTTCTTTAACATCCGTCCAGCTTCTGGGCACGACCTCCTCTTTTGCTTGGTATTTTTTAGATGTTTTTACTTCAGTAAATAATTCCACTAATTCATTTTTGAACGCTTCGATTGTATCAAAATTTCTAAAATTGGACCGCTTTGTAAACGTACTTTCCAAATTTGTCTTATAAGACATTACTGGCAACCCAATTTGCAAGGCTTCATAAATGGCCATTCCAAAGGTTTCGTACACTGAAAAATTAACGAATAAATCGTAATTTAAAAGCATCTTTAATAATTCTGAATGTTCTAAATAGCCATGAAAAAACACGCGTTCTTTCATATTACTGTCAACGATCAATTCTTGTAATTCTTGATAATACTCTGGGTCGGCTTTGGGACCATACAGATGAATTTCCCAAGGGAAATCACTCAGATCTTTCATTAGGTTTAAGAATTCTAAAATCCCTTTATTTTTAGTTACAGAAGCTACAAGTACAATTTTATTTACCAGTTTATTGAATTTCTTCTTTTTTATAATATCTAATACCCCAGGCGTAACGGTGGTTATATTTTCTGCTTTTAAATTATACTTTTGGATAAGGTTCAACTTAAAAGAATCTCCTGTAACGAGTAATGGGATTTTCTGGTAATAACTTAATTCATGTTTATTTTTTTTGCTTTCATTAAAAAAAAAGGTAGGCAAATGAATCATCCCTATAGTTTTATATTTTTCATGCAATTGGCTTTTAAAATAATCGACCAACAATAGACTGTCAATGATTACAATTGCGTTTGGATCAATCTTGTTTTCAATTTCATTCACTTCGGTAACTTCCAATAGTGTGACTAACTCATTTTCAGAAGTAATATAGTGGTTATACAGAGAGCCACCAGTGGGCTCACTTCCAATAGGGGGAGCGACTAAGTAAATCATATTTTTATAAAATCTTCGTAAAATCCTCTAGAGAATGAATATGCTAAAATAATATTTGCCGCTGCCAATGCATGGAGTTGATAGGTTCCTAAAACAAAAGAAATGGCAATGAGGATAAATACAATGCCGGCTAAAATCACATAAATACTCCTTCCTTCTTTGGGTTTTGTTTCTTTTTTCTTTAGAAAAAATACAGGGATTTCATAAAGGTAGCGGATCAACCCCATAAATAAAACCCAAAATGGCATTTCATAAAAAAGACAGACTCCAACCGAGCAAACGAGTACATATAAAGCATCTGACTCTGCATCAAAAATGGCTCCAAATTCAGAAGTCTGCTGCAGCTTTCGAGCTATGAATCCGTCCAGAACATCGATTCCAATAATTGTAAAACAAAGTATTGAAATTAAAGCCGCCTCTACTTGAGGGAATAAAAAAATTAAAACGATTGTTAATACTAATTTTATTAAGGTGATCCAATTGGGAACTAATTGGAAACTTGGACCTTTGGTCTTGTAACAAAAAACTGGAAAGCAGACGAGAGGAATGAACACCAAAAAACTTATCTCATTAAAAAAAACACTTAAGAAAACAGTCACAAAAACAGTGAGTGCATACATAAAACATAGAAAGGTAGAACTATAATTCATTTAGGGAGAATGTTGGCACAAAATTTGATTTAAAAATTGATATATTTGGGAGTGAATTTACAAATAAATTACAGAGAATAGGGGAAGTACTTTCTAAATTATTAAAAAACGATTTCAATGATTGTCTCAATGCAACAAGAAAAAATTAAAAACTGGTTTGATAAAACCTATTCACAAAGGGGTAACTTATATCTAAGACCAAAGGAGGCTTATCAAATATTGAACAATTACCAGAATGTATAAGTTGTATTGGTTCATTAGAGAGGTCTGATAATCAAAACACTTTTAAACACATTAGAAACGGTGTATAAACTCATCCCATTTACAAAATGACAGGAATTCTACTTTTTATAGGTATTAATTTTTTATGCTTCTTGCCTGCATATATCTTAAATTTTAAAAATCAACCAGAGCTGTTGCCTTCATATCTATTTTCTAAAACGAGTTTAAAAAACAGATTGAGAATATTATTATGGAAAAATTCTTCAGATTTTTTTAGAATCAATTTCGATTTTGCCATTATTTTTATTTTATTGATATACTTTAAAAACAATGAATTTCTGATAAGTATTTGTACTGTATTCTGTGTATTAGGAACAATCACTTTTGTTTATTCTCAATTAATAACGATTTTTTTTGAACGTGATATTTCAATACTAAACGATTTAATACTGGGGAAGTCGGGTTTGATTTTTTTGGGCAGATTACGGTATTTAGTAATTCCCGTTTCATTCCTTGTAATTTTAGTCCTTTATTTTTGTTTTGAATTTCTTATTTCAATACTAATTCGTCAAGAGTTCCATGAACCCTCACTGCTTGTTTTATATTTCTATATATGCATTTCAGGGCTGTACAAAATAAATGAACGCCCCATAGGAGATTATATAATGAGAACAGTGATATCGCCAACTATAACATTGGTGAAAAGTTGTATTTATTCAATAAAACAAAATAAGTTTAAAGTAAAAAAAGATTTTATAAAACAAAATCGTGTAGAAAACATCTCTTTATTGAAAAAACCAAACATCATTGTTATTTCTGTAGAGTCTTTAGGGCAAATTTTATTCAAAAAGAAAGATTTATACGACAAAATATCTCCTTTGTTAAAGGTGTTTAATGACAGGCTGTTGCTTAATGATTTTAAAACAGCGGCGTCATATACTGAATCTCCCATATATTCTGGAGGGTCTTGGATGGCTTTTTCCAGCTTTCTTTGTGGTTTAAAAATCGAAAATGAATTAGAATATGAAACAATTTTCAAGGATCCTAAAAACGACAATCTTCAATCCCTTCCTTCTTTCTTAAAAAGTAATAATTATAAAAACTATTGCTTAAATTCTATTGTTAATTCAAAACGCGATAAAATAGATTGGAAAACATTGTCTAAAATATTTGCAACAGATAATTTCATTAACCATGACCAACTTAATTATACAGGGAAATTACTAAAATTCATGACTCTCAAAGCGATACCTGATGAATATACGTTGAATTATGCCTACAACAAAATAAAAAATAGCGCTCCTTATTTTATGTTTTTTTCGAGCCTGAATTCTCACGCTCAATGGCATTCGCCATTAAAATCTCAGAAAAACTGGAAAGATTACAATACTTTGGATTTTAAAACTACCAAAAATGATAAAACTTTTAGTGAAGATAAATACCTGAAAGCTGCCAAATATCAATATGATTACCTCACTAAATTTATAGCAGACAAAGCCGATGAAAACACAATATTTGTGCTGTTTGGAGATCATCAACCTCCTAAAATAACCACAAAAGAAATGGGGAAAAATACGCCCTTATACATAATTTCAAAGAATGAAAATTTTATTAGCTCTTTTCATAAAGAAGGGTTTCACAACCATCTGGATTTACACACTATTGAAAAGACAGTTAAACACGAAGGATTTTACACGCTTTTTACGAAAAAATTACTAAAAGCTTACGGTGTTGGTCATGAAAATTTTAAAATATTACCAGACGGTATAATTCCATAAAGCCTATGATTTCCTTTTTGAAATTTACCTTGATTAGTTTTCTCCAACCTTGCCTTGGTTTTATTCTATTACCCATTTACCTCAATTATATCCCTGTTGAGGAATATGGAGTACTGACTTTATTAATCGCATTCTTCGCAATTTTCAATTCCTTTTCCTTCTTAAAAACGGATATGGCAATGCGTACGCTTTATTTTGAGTACAGTGAAAAAAAAGAAAAGGAAAATCTTTTTTCACAGCTCTTTAGTTTTAATATTTCTCTTGGTTTACTTTGGATTGTGTTTTTTTTGATCGCTGGAAACTTCATTTTTGAAATTAGTTTTGTTAACGCTATAAATTTTTTCCCTTATGGGATTCTTTTTTTAATTCAAACACTTTTGAGCGGGATCAATAATTTATATATAATTTATATCCAAAATCAAAAGAATGCAAATTTGTATTCTAAAATAATTAGTACTACGGTTTTGGGTCAAGCTTTTCTCCAATTTTTTTTAATTGTTATTTTTTCTGAAGGCATTCTGGGTTATTTGTATGGCACAATTGCAGTGCAACTTGTTTTGTTTTTATATATTTTATTACACCAAAAAAAATGTAAACTTTTCAATTTCAAAAATGATTCTCTTATAAAAAGTTTAAAGTTTTCTATAGCTTTTGTCCCCTTTCTGATCCTTTTGATTATTGAGGGAAATATTGACAAATTCATACTTGAAAAATATAAACCGCTTACAACTGTTGCAGAATTTGGTGTACTTCTAAGTCTCTCAGCTATTTTAGTTTTATCTCTTAATATATTAGATAACGCGATTAGACCTTTCCTCTATTCTTTTCTTGTAAAACCAAACAAAAATAATACTTTAGAAATTTCAACACTCACCCAATTTTATCTAGACTTTGCTGCGGTAATTAGTTGTGTATTATTTTTTATTGGGGTAAATATTAGTGAGATCCTCCAACCACAACACTATCAAAATATTTATTCGTTTTTGCCTCTGCTTAGCATTTCATTAGTGCCCTATATTCTCAATCGTTATTTTTCAATGGTATTAGTTCAACAGAAAAAAACAAAATTATTAAACCAAGTCTATTTCTTTAAAGTTCTAATCATTATCGTGTTATTATATGCATTGATTCCTTCTTATGGAATTAATGGAATTCTATACACTGCACTCATTTCCAATAGTATTAACCTTATTATTTATTACAAAATTGTTAACGGTATTACTAAAACAATTTTAAATTTAAATACCTTACGAACCTTGGGATTTGTTAGTTTATTTCTAAGTTTCACTTTACTCATAAAAAAACATGAATACCTTCAAATCTATTCCATAGTATTGTTACTTTTTGTAGTAATTATTGTTTTAAAAAATCATTTAAACGAACTAAAAAAATACCTACGCAGATGAATATTAAAAAAGAACATTGGCGAGCAATTTTAAAAATAAAAGAATTATTCCCTACTCTAAGGTTGATCAACCAGGGGCTTAGGATAAAAAATGATGTTGTTTCTATTTCTGAAATAACTTCTACAGTCGAAAAAGACGCAGTTTTAATTGTCAACAATAAGAATACTTATTCAATAAAATCAAATCCTGAGGTCGATCAAAATCTTTTAAAAGCATTGCAATTGTATCTGCCATTTATATGGATCCCTTTAGGAAATAAATTACCAGTTGTTTATTTGCATGTGGCACAAAGCTTAGATGGGAAAATCGCTACCAATTCTGGTCATTCCAAATGGATAGGTAACATGGAGAACAGAATTCATTCCCATCGCATTAGAGCGCTTGTAGATGGTGTGATGATTGGTGGAAATACGCTGAGAAATGATAAGCCAAAACTCAATGTTCGGCATGTGGAGGGAAAAGACTCCGTGAAAATAGTCATTACTTCAGAGGAAAACAATTACGATTCCTTGTGTACCAATAATAACTCTAAAATTATATGCATCGGACCCAAGAATGACAAATTAAAAGATCCGAAGGTAACCTATATTTCTGTTGAAAAAAACAACGGAGTTTTGAACCCAAGCGAAATACTAATGGCCTTAAAAACCCAAGGAATTCGTTCAATTTTGCTGGAAGGCGGAAAGGAAACCATCAAACATTTTTTAAAAAATAATCTGATTAGCATGATGGAATTCCACATCGCTCCACTCCTTTTTGGCTCTGGAATTAATGCGATCGAATTCGATGAAATAAAAGAAGTATCAGAAGCAATTCAGTTGAATAACCCAGAATATTATCCGTTTGGAAATGCCATTATGATGCGTTCTTACTTAAACCCAAAATTCTAATGGTACAGTCTAAAAGTTTATGGCATCTTTCTTCACAAGAATCTATTTTGAGAGACGAGGCGATACCAACGGAATCAAGTTTGCTGTTGGGTATGGCGGTTTGTTCTAACATCAGCACAGGCACCGAGCGTTTGGTTGCTACGGGGAACATTCCTAAAGAACTTCAAGAAACTATGAAAGTCCCTTACCAAAAAGGAGATTTCAATTTCCCCATTCAATATGGGTATTCGATGATCCTTGAAATCGAAAAACGCTTTTACCACCTTATGCATCCCCACCAAGATTATTGCCTTATTTCTGAGGACAGTCTGACCCCTATCCCCACAGGGATGGATCTGAAAGTTGCCTCTCAAATTGCAAATATGGAGACTGTGATCAATGCGGTTTGGGATGGAAAACCAACAGAAATTAGTAAAATTTTGGTGTGTGGTTTTGGAAGTATTGGAAGTTTGCTGGCCGTCACATTGGCTAAAGAATACAACTTGGATGTCTATGTAAAAGAAAGCAATCCTCGTAAATTAGATATCGCCAAAAAACTCGGTTTTAAGACGGACAATTATCCTGAAGAATTCTCTATATGTTACAACACAACTGCCAATGAAAAAGCATTGCAATTTTGCATCGACAACAGTTGTGAAGAAGGCACTATTTTGGAGCTTAGCTGGTATGGAAATCGCAGCGTACAATTAAATCTAGGGGGAAGATTTCACACCAAAAGATTGCATATAAAATCAGTTCAAGTTTCTGAAATACCAATTCAAAAAAGAGATACGGAAACTTATAAATCCAGAAAAACTAAAGCGATTGAAATCCTACAAAATCACAGCAGTACTTATAAAAAATTAATCACCAACGAAATTCCATTTATAAAAAGTCCAGACTTTTTTAATGCATTAAGACAAGGACAATTCCAAGACACTATTATTAACATTATCAACTATTAAAAATAAACAAAAAACACTATGAACTATTTTGTAAAAATTAGAGAGAGTATCATGATTGCACATTCGTTGCCAAATCCTTTTTTTGGACCTGCACAGAACATGCACGGTGCTACATTTACTGTAGATGTCACTTTTATAAGTGATGAACTCAATGAGTTTAATGTCGTAATTGATATGGGAGAAGCACACCGCATTACTAAAGAGGTTTTAAGTGAACTCAACTATCAAAATCTTGATGAACTACCACAGTTTAAAAATCAGTTGAGCACTACAGAACACCTAGCAACTTACATTCAAAAGGAAATCAAAAGGGAAGCTACTTCTATTTTTAATGGCACATTGAATATAACTCTCGGAGAATCTCACAATGCATGGGCAGGAGTGATAGAGTAACTTTAGATATAACAACTAGTACAGGGTGTACTTCAACGCTTTTTAGCCGTTCTCAGAAACCGCCATTGATCTTAGTCCTTCAAATACAACAATACTGACGGCATTGGCTAAGTTCAAACTTCTCACATGCGGGCTGTGAATGGGGATTTTATAGAGTTTTTCTGTGTTGTTTGCGACCAGTTCTTTTGGCAAACCAACGGACTCTTTTCCAAACACAAAAAAAAGTTCGTCCTTATAGTCGATAGAAACATAACTCTTCTTTGCAGCACTCGAAAGAAAGACCATTTCCTTATTTTTATTCATGGCTAAAAACTCATCCAAGCTCTCGTAGATCTTGACCGTAATGTGTTTCCAATAATCCAGCCCCGCTCTTTTGAGACGTGTGTCACTCAATTCAAATCCAAACGGTTTGACTAAGTGCAATACAGAGCCTGAGGCTAAGCTCAACCGACCTATATTACCTGTGTTGTTAGGGATTTCTGGTTCTACAAGAACAATGTTAAATGGCATTTTTTTTTGTTATTAAAATATGATGTTATAATTTCCTTCGATCTCTTTTATCTCTAAATCTGTTAATACTGAAAATTCATTTTTTGAGGCTCTTTTTGATAATACGCCTCCATTTTGCTCCAAAAAACGAACAAGTATAGCAACCAACTTATCTGGCATTTCAAAATTGTTATCCAGATATCTTTTAAATGAGTCATATTTTTGTAAATAAGCTACTTCTTCTGGAATGACTCTTTTTAAAGTATCCTCTACACACTCATATAAAAACTCCGCTTGTTTTGTAGCATCAAAATAGCGATAAAAATCAATCGTGTTATTGGTTACCTCCACATTGTGAACTCCTGTTTCTTTCCATTCAATATGGTCTAGTAAAGGGTGTGAAAAGGATTCTAAGACAGCTCTGTAATTACCAATATGATCTAGTATTGATGATGATACAGGGAAAATAACTCCTTGCTGTGTTAATTCTTTTTTTGCCAAAATATGATGAATTATATAACGATGTAAACGACCATTCCCATCAACAAAAGGATGTATAAACACAAAACCAAATGCAATGGTTGCTGCTGCTAAAACTGCATCATAGGCTTTGTCTTGCAATGCTTCATTGGCTGTAATTAATCCTTTTAATAATTGCTCAAGGTCGTTTGCTTTTGCAGAAATATGGTTCGGAATTGGTTCTCCTGTAGTCCGATCATGTTCACCAACAAAGCCGCCTCTGTCTCTCAGACCCATATCAACAAACCTAGTGTTTTCTATTACAATCTGCTGCAATCGGATTAATTCTTCTATGCTTAATGGTTTTTGACCTGCCTGACCAATGGCTTTCCCCCAACGCATCGTTCTATTATTACCAGGGTTTTCACCCTCGATTGTAAAAGAGGCTTTAGAGTCTTTCAACAATAAAAAAGAAGAGGCTCTTTGCAATACATCTTTATGGATATTATTTAGGAATGCGTTTTGCTTACCAGAGATGTTTGCATTTATATGAAATTCTAGTTTTTTAGTTTTAAATATTAATG
Organism: uncultured Flavobacteriaceae bacterium; assembly: GCA_943787365.1. Lineage (GTDB taxonomy): Bacteria > Bacteroidota > Bacteroidia > Flavobacteriales > Flavobacteriaceae > Hel1-33-131. Next base: position 52,081 of record CALSMD010000001.1, on the reverse strand, counting down.
GACAAAAATCTCTTGTACCTGGAAGGTTATTAATAATTTTATGTTTTGCAGATTCTTTTCCTTTTAAGACATATTGCATACTTGAATCTACTAAAGGAATGTAGGTTCTCTTTTTTAAATCTACCTGTACATCAATTTCTTCTTGTTGCAGCCATTCAAATAAAAACCATATTTTTCGGCTATATTGCCCCATAGGTTCTATATGCAATAGTGTTTGTATACTTTCTTTAGATATAAGATTAAATAGCGATTTTAATACCAACAGATTAATGCCTTCATATTTAATAGCGAACACGAGTTGTTTGTATAATGTTTCTTCTGGTTGGTAAGATCTCGGAAATACGTTCCAATCTTCAGTCGTATGTTTTTTACTTTTTTTAGTAATTAGAGATAACACATTTGGAAATGGGATAGGTAACTTTAAGTTTTCAACAATCGCACCATAACCCACTATTTTCCCTTCTTCTGGAGTGGTTTTCCCTTGAAATATGGATGTTTCGATTGATGGTATTACTATTTCCAAGATTTATAATTTTTCTCAAATATAAGCAAAAAACGTGCGCTAATTAAAAAAAACGTGCGCATTTGTCGTTTTATTAAAAAAACGTGCGCAAACTTTCATCGAATACATAACGAATACTGAGACCAAGTCGACCTATATTGTTAGGAATTTCTGGTTCTACAAGAACGATGCTAAATGGCATTTGTTTTTTATTATTTATAGATACAAATTTAATGGAAATTAAGCATATCCGTGCAATTTCTATAGAAACAAAAAAAGCCTTACTATTTCTAGTAAGGCTTGATTTAATTGGTTTTGTATATTTGTTTACTCTAATCTAACATAAATATTCGCATCTCCTTCCGGAAAGGTAAGTTCAAGCTGTTGATTTTGTTCAGACAAAACATATCCAATTTCATCCAACTGGCCTTCTAAAGTACCAAAGATTGTAGTCGCATTCGAATACCATGTAAGTTCAGAAACATTCGTTTCTCCACCAAGTACAACCACATCAGTCAGAGAACCCGTACCGTCTTGATTAAAAACGATTGTTTGGATTGTAACCATTAATGGATCCTCATCATCTACCCCTGATCCTACCCATGTACCTACCAAATCAGAATTAACTGTTGGTGCAGAACTGTTATCATTGTCATCACTACTGCATGACATAATTAATAAAGATAAAATTGTAAAAAGTACTTTTTTCATAATATATTTAATTTTTGTTTAAACAAATTTAATAAATTATAAACAAATTATTAGATTGTATTATAAAATATTTGATTTAAAATAATACCAAGCTAAATGGATGTGACAAAAACCAATTAAAAAAATTAAATTATAATGAAATAAGGAAACTGTTAGGGCTACTTTATTAAACGGGCTTATCATTAATTGTATATCTTTATATTTTATTCAAAGTCTCTTATGAAAAACACCATTGTTATACTTTTATTTTTACTGACTACCCTTAACATATACTCCCAAATTGATCCAGACGCAATTGAAATTGTAAGAGATTCATATGGTGTCCCTCATATATATGCGCCCACAGATGCTGAAGTCGCTTATGGGTTTGCTTGGGCTCAAGCTGAAGATGATTTTAAAACAATTCAGCAAGCCTATCTCGCTGGAAATGGGTTGTTGAGTAAATTTATAGGTTTGAAAGGTGCCGTTGCTGATTTTCTTGCCCAACTAATTCAGTCTGAAAAAATAGTAAACGAACAATTTAACACCCTCGATCCAAAATTTATTAAACTACTTCAGGGTTTTACAAAAGGGCTAAATGCCTTTGCTGAAAAACATCCCGATGAAATTCTAGAATCTTCACTCTTTCCTCTCACTCCTCAAAAAATACTTCGCTATACACAACTTCAGTTATTTATTTCAAATGGCGCAGCAAATCTTGTCAGTGGAATTGTCAATAACGAACTGTCTTGGCCCTATGAAATTGAACAGGACACCAAAGGCTCTAATCTCATTGCTATCAGTCGCAGTCGAACCCAATCAGATGAAACATTTTTAGCCATCAATACTCACCAACCTTTAGAAGGTCCAACATCTTGGTACGAAGCGCATTTAGTGAGTGAGGAAGGTACCAATATTATTGGAGCCACCTTCCCTGGGTCTCCTTGTATTTTTACGGGAGCCAATGAATTCTTGGGATGGACACATACGGTTAATTACCCAGACAAAGCAGATGTATACGCTCTAGAAATGCATCCCCACAAAAAAGACGTCTATCTAGTGGATGGAAAGCCGTACAAGCTAGAAAAATTTAAAGCCAAAATTTACCTCAAACTACTAGGTCTTAAGATTCCAATTAAGAAAAAGTTTTACCGAAGTATCTATGGATCAACTCTAAAAAATAAAACAGGAGTTTACTCAGTACGTACACCAAGCACAACAAATATTAACGCTGTTGAGCAATGGTGGCGCATGAACAAAGCTACCAATTTTACAGAGTTTTATAAAGCCTTAGAAATGAAAGCACTTCCGGGTTACAATATTGGATATGCTGATAGAAATGATACTATTTTTTATATTTCTAATGGGAAAATTCCCATCCGAAATGAAGGGTATGATTGGACAGACGTTGTTCCCGGAAATACCCGTAAAACGCTTTGGGATTCCTATTATCCCATTAAAGAGTTGCCGCAGGTTATCAGTCCAAAATCAGGGTTTGTATACAACGCAAATCACAGTCCTTTTAAATCTTCAGGAAAAGATGACAATCCTCAAGCAGAAAATTTTGCAAACGCCATGAATTTTGAAACTTATGACAACAATCGATCGACACGTCTGCTCCAATTGCTTGAAGAAAAAGAACACATAGACTATGAGCGTTTCAAACGCATCAAATATGACCATCAATTACCAACTCCTCTAAGCTATAACTATATGGATTTAAATCCATTATTTGAAATGAAAACGGAGGACTATCCAGAAGTTAGCGCACTATTAACGAGTATTAAAAATTGGGATCGTGTTACCAACCCAAAATCTTATGGTGCTGGAGCCTATGCATTACTATACTATCAACTTGGACCCTTTTTTGATCAACTTTCTGAAGATCGTGTTTTTACGCATGACGTATTATTTGAAGCCTTGAAAACAACAAAAGCTTATATGTTGACTCATTTTAATAGTGAACGCATTCGCTTAGGAGATTTTCAAAAACTAGTGAGAGGAGAAAAAGAGCTCCCTGTTTTTGGCTTGCCAGATGTTGTTACGGCGATGCGAGGAGAGCCTTATAAAGATGGAGAAATAAAGATCACTCATGGTGAATCTTATATTGGGTTGGTGCGCTTTACGCCAACTAAAACCTATTATGAATCCGTAATTTCTTATGGAAATAGCCGAAGACCAGAGAGTCCACATTATTCTGATCAGATGGAGTTGTATGTTAATTTTAAAACCAAAACAATGTCATTTGACAGATCAGAGGTATTGGGTTCCGCTATAAAAAGGTATGCTCCTAAATAAATTCTGCCCCGCTCTAAGTTGAATTTGATATATGTTTTTTTCTGAAACCTATGATTTTAATTAGTTAAATAATTTTATAGAAACAAAAAAACCTGACTATTTCTAGTCAGGTTTTAAGTGATCGCACTAGGATTCGAACCTAGGACCGCCTCCTTAGAAGGGAGGTGCTCTATCCAGCTGAGCTATGCGACCTCTTTGTCGGGGTGGTCACGCTTCTAGCGTGACGACCTCTTTGTCGGGGTGGTCACGCTTCTAGCGTGACGACCTCTTTGTCGGGGTGGCAGGATTCGAACCTGCGGCCTCCACGTCCCAAACGTGGCGCGATAACCGGGCTACGCTACACCCCGAATTGGTTATCTAAATATCTTTTCGCACCTCTTTTTTTGATTTTACGCTCCAAAATTAATGCTTCACTTCTACTATGAACTTAACTAAAAAATACATGAAAATTCATTCATATCCTTTTTAATGTGGTGGTCACGCCTCAGCGTGACGGCCTCCACGTCCCAAACGTGGCGCGATAACAATTCCGTTGGCTTTGCAAGCCGGGCTACGTCCTGTCACGCATTTTCTGCGTGATACACCCCGAATTTGTTATCAAATTTGTTCTTAAAATAAATTAAAAACTAAAAAACAAATTAACAACAGACATTCTATTAATTTTAAAAGTGCCTACGAATAAACGAAAACACTTTAGTCGGGGTGGTCACGCTTCTAGCGTGACGACCTCTTTGTCGGGGTGGCAGGATTCGAACCTGCGGCCTCCACGTCCCAAACGTGGCGCGATAACCGGGCTACGCTACACCCCGAATTGGTTATCTAAATATCTTCTCGCACCTCTTTTTTTGATTTTACGCTCCAAAATTAATGCTTCACTTCTACTATGAACTTAACTAAAAAATACATGAAAATTCATTCATATCCTTTTTAATGTGGTGGTCACGCCTCAAGCGTGACGGCCTCCACGTCCCAAACGTGGCGCGATAACAATTCCGTTGGCTTTGCAAGCCGGGCGACGTCCTGTCACGCATTTTTTGCGTGATACACCCCGAATTGATTATCTGTTGTTAATTTACTTCTTGCGGAGAGACAGGGACTCGAACCCTGGCGACAGTTACCCGTCGACAGATTAGCAATCTGCTCCATTACCACTCTGGCACCTCTCCTATTAAATGAACTTCAGCAATTAAAATTGCGGTTGCAAATGTAACTTTTCATTATCTAGAACGCAAACTATTTTTTTACTTTTTTGTAAGCTTTTTTAATTTAGTCCGGATATTCAATGCGCAAGTGGTACATGTTGGCCAATTTTTGCTTCAACACCTTCTTAATGGATTGTATTTCTTTCAAAGTAATATCTGCATTCAAAAATTGATCTGTATCCATTTGTTTGGAAATAATCGCATCTACAAAATTATTTATCTTAGTGGAATTGGGATCCTTTAAACTTTTGGACGCCGCTTCCACGCTATCACACATCATAAGGATGGCCGTTTCTTTATTAAATGGCTTGGGTCCATTGTACGAAAAATCTGTAGTTTCAAAATCTAAATTCGACTCTTTTTGTTTGTTATAAAAGTAATACACAGTACTTGTACCATGATGCGTTCTAATAAAATCTATAACACGGTCGGGCAAATTGTTTTTCTTAGCCAATTCGACCCCATCAATAACATGGTTGATAATGATTTTCGCACTTTCTTTTGGAGACAACTCATCATGTGCATTGGTTCCTGTCATTTGGTTTTCGGTGAAATAGGTAGGGTTTTTCATTTTGCCGATATCGTGATACAAGGCTCCTACCCTTACAAGCATTGTATTGGCGCCTATTTCGTTAGCGGCAGCTTCTGCTAAATTTGCTACATTTAAAGAGTGGTGGAAGGTTCCTGGCGCCTTATCAGACAGTTCTTTCAAGAGTTTAGAGTTGGTATCTGACAATTCTAACAACGATACATCCGAAACAAGTCCGAAGAGTTTTTCATACACATATATGAGAGGCTGCACAAACAGCGTCGCCAATCCACACAAAACAAACAACAAAAAGGTTTCCCATTTTAAATTATCAATACTTCCTTCATGAATTACAAAAAATGCAAAATAAGACACTATGTATATTAGAGTGATTTGTCCCACAGATATAAATAAATTTGCGCGCTTATAAAGTTCCGAAACGGTTAAGATTGTGACAATACCAGCGATGATTTGCAAAAACATATACTCATAGTTATTTGCGACTACAAATCCTAACAATAGTACCGTGATCACATGCGTAAACAAGCCCAATCGGGCATCAAAAAAGGCTTTCAGTATTAAAGGCAAAATACACAGGGGAACAATATAAATATAAGATGAATTGAAGTTGACAACCAAAGTGGTTAAGAATACCATCAAAACGATATTGAAAAAAATAAAGGTGACTTTGGTATTGTTTGAAAACACCTCCATTCTGTATTTTTTCATAAACAACAATAGCATCAATAAAGCCAATGAAACCAAAACTGTATAAGCCGTCACAACTAGAGTATAGTTTGAATCGGTCCATACCTGTGATTCATATTCAGACACTAATGAGTTTAGAACGGCATACTTATCGCCTTGAACCACTTCCCCTTTTGAGATAATAAGGGTTTGCTTATCGACACGCCCTCTTACTAATTTCATTTGACTTAAGCGTTCTTCAAACGAAATTTGAGTAATGACTTTGTTTAATTGAGCATTGGGTTTTACAACGTCAAAAAACAGTGCCAAGTAACGTTGCTTATAGGCTTCTAAACCCAAAGCTTCCACACTCGATTCTACAAATGATTTTAAATTCGTTTGAAGAAAAAAGCTATCAAAACGTTTGACCCCACTTTGCGTTTTATCAACCAAAATAGAGATCTGCTGATTGGTATCATAATCGTATGAATCTTGAAGTACACCACTTTGATACAATTCATCCAAAAGTACAACTCCCCTATAATATAAGTCTATTTTGATTTGGTCTCTTGGTAGCTCAAAAAACAAGCGGTCAAATGCTGAAGAATACTCCTTTTTAACCGAAGTGATTAGGGTGGTATCCACATCGAAAAAGACAGGAGACTGTAGTGTAATTTGCTGTTTTTCTGCCTCAATTTCTTCGGCTGTTTTTTTGATTGCAAAATCAAAAGGTGCGTATAGATTTTCGGACTGCCAAGGTTTTCCTTTTTCAAAACTGTATCTGAAAGTTCCACTTTTCGGAAACAAATAGACAATTACAAAAGTGGTCAACACAAAAAGAAAGACCTTATAAATTAAGGAGTGATTTTTATGAAAAAGGTTCATTATATCTTTCATGTGTATTTATTATTTATTGTTTCAAACACCATGCTTTAATATGAGTTGGTTCATCTCGCAATTGGAGAGCTTATACTTCAACTAATCCTAACATTATATGATTGTCAACACCCAAAAGTAATAAAAAGAAGTATCTTTTCTCTCTATATTAAAATATTACTACTTTATATATCCTAAATTTTAGTTATTTTCGCATGAACCATCTCTAAATTCTAAATTATGAGTAAAGACGTTGTAATTGTATCCGCAGCAAGAACCCCTATCGGGAGTTTTTTAGGAGGTTTATCCTCTGTTCCTGCGCCAAAATTAGGTGCGATTGCTATTAAAGGCGCGCTTGATAAAATCAATCTAAGCCCTGAACTTGTAGATGAGGTTCTAATGGGCAATGTTGTACAAGCTGGCACTGGGCAAGCCCCAGCAAGACAGGCCGCTATTTATGCGGGCATTCCTGATTCGGTACCCTGTACCACGGTCAACAAAGTTTGTGCCTCTGGAATGAAAACGATTATGCAAGCCGCCCAATCAATTGCTTTGGGAGATGCTGATATTATTGTTGCGGGTGGTATGGAAAACATGAGTTCAATTCCGCACTATCACCATGCACGTTCGGCACATAAATTTGGCTCCGTGACATTTGATGATGGCTTACAGAAAGATGGTTTGGTGGATGCTTATGCAAATCAAGCCATGGGAATTTTTGCAGATACTTGTGCAACAGAATATAAGTTTACAAGAGAAGCACAAGATGCTTTTGCGATTCAATCGTACAAACGCTCTACAGATGCATGGAATGAAGGTAAATTTGATTCTGAAGTGGTTCCTGTAGAAGTCCCACAACGAAGAGGAGAACCTATTGTTGTCGATAGAGATGAAGAATACACAAACGTTCGTTTAGAAAAAATACCGAGCTTGCGTGCTGCTTTCACAAAAGACGGAACTGTAACCGCTGCAAATGCATCCACCATAAATGATGGTGCCGCTGCATTGGTCCTTATGAGTAAAGAAAAAGCAAAAGAATTAGGTTTGAAACCTTTAGCCACTATAAAAGGCTATGCCGATGCTGCAAGAGAACCCGAATGGTTCACTGTAGCACCTTCAAAAGCACTGCCTAAAGCATTGGCAAAAGCAGCGATTGATATTTCGGAAGTAGATTTCTTTGAATTCAATGAAGCATTTTCGGTAGTGGGCTTAGCAAACATGAAATTATTGGGGCTAAACGATTCAAATGTAAATGTCAATGGAGGTGCCGTTTCTTTAGGCCACCCCCTTGGATGTTCGGGTGCTCGAATTGTGGTAACCTTATTGAGTGTCCTCGAACAAAATAATGGGAAAATTGGAGCTGCAGCGATTTGTAATGGCGGTGGCGGTGCTTCGGCATTGATCCTAGAACGAAATATTTAAGGAATGCAATACGGCCTTTGCTACCTCAGCGTTGTTGCTTTAAGATCTGAAGCTACGGATACGAGCGAATTAATTTCGCAAGTACTCTATGGCGATCATTTTAAGGTTTTAGAGCACCGTAAATCTTGGAGTCGCATCCGGTTGGGATTTGATAAATATGAAGGATGGATTGACAATAAACAGTTTCAATTTATTGACGAATTGGAATATAAAGAGCTCCACAAATCCGATCCTTTAATGACCACGGATTTGGTTGATTTTATCACAAATCAAAAACAACAATTACATCCTATTTTGTTAGGTTCAGCGCTTAATGGCCTCTCCTATTTAAAACATACATTTGAAGGAGCAAAAGCTATTGGGTCTAAAGACAAATCTAAACTTGTAGAGACTGCTATACTATACCTCAACACTCCTTATTTATGGGGAGGAAAAACACCTTTTGGGATTGACTGTTCTGGATTCGTTCAAATGGTTTATAAACTAAATGGATTCAAAATTTTAAGAGATGCCTCTCAACAAGCATCTCAAGGGGATGCCCTTAGTTTTATCGAGGAAAGTGAACCTGGTGATTTAGCTTTTTTTGATAATAATGAAGGGGAGATTATTCATGTAGGGATGATCATGGAAGACCATCACATTATTCATGCGCATGGTAAAGTTCGGATTGACCTCCTCGATCAAAGTGGCATCTATAATGTAGATACTAAAACACACTCTCACAAACTGAGAGTCATCAAAAAAATTATCCCATAAAAAAAGTCATTCAAATTGAATGACTTTTTAATATCGTAAAACTAAACGTTACTCTTTTGGTTTTAATGAATCCGAAAGTGCTTTAAATTCTTTGTATTTATCCGTATTCCCTACAGCACTGTATATGTTTGCTAAGGTTTTAGCCGCTTGATAATTGCTTGTATCTATGCCAAATGCACTTTCTAAATAAGGAATTGCATCTAAGTATAACTGGTTTCGCTTTGCTTTTAATTCATCGTACTTTCGGTCGTCTGCAGCAGATGATCCTAATTTGTTCATTTCCTCTAGCACTGATTCTTCTTGTCCTAAGATTAAAGCCGCTAAATTTATATAAGCATTGGTATAATCTGGCTTTAATTCGATGGCTCTTTGGTAATATTTTTTAGAACTTTCTAAATCATCCGTTTCTGCAGAAATAACTCCTAAGTTATATTGTAATTCAGAATTATTAGGATCTTTTTGAATGGCAACTTCCAACAACTCTTTAAATTTTACGGTATTACCCATTGAGTAATAAACATTTGCTTCTGTCAATAATAAATTTAAATCTTCAGGAGCTTCTGCTCTTGCTACAGCCATGGCTTGAAGTGCTTTTTCATTGTCTCCATTTTGAACATATATGAGCGCGATGTTTTTAATGATTTCTGGAAACTTAGATTTAGTGGTTTCATCTTTGGGATTGATATGCGATTTAGCTTTCACCGAAAGGTCTCTCAACATCATATTACCAAACGCTTCTTCAACTTGTGTTTCTTTGTTTGTAGCGAGGTAATTTTTTTCAATCCCCGTATAACCTAGACTTCTCAATTCTTCATACATCATAAGGGAACGGTCATATTGCTTGGCATTGACCGCTGTAGAAGCAGCATAAAACAAATAAACCGTATCGTTAGGAGATAATTTATAGGCGTTTTCAAAATAACCTGAAGATGCTTCATATTCATCTGTTCTCAAAAGGGAACTTCCTTTATTAACCAAATGGGCTTTTAAATTTAGCGTTTGATCTTTAACTCCTTGTGCCTGCGCTGGTGCAGTGACTAATTTTAAAGCTTCAATCGATTTTTTGATGGTACTAAAATCGGGCTCGCCATTGTTTAGGTAATAGATACTTCTTTGTAAGTAATATTGACTTTTATATTTTTCGTCCATAGAACCTAAAAGTGCTTCGGCAGCATCAAGTGCCACGCCTGCTTTTTCATAATTTCCCTTTGCTATCTCCTTCGTCGCTGTTTTAATTTCTTTCTTTTGGGCAACAGCAGAAAATCCTAGAGTTAGTGCTATTACAAATACAAGATATTTTTTCATCTTATTTAAATTTTAATAGTTAGTATTAATAGTTATTCTTCTTCTTGAGTATCAACAGTTGTGTCATCTGTTTCAGTAGCACCTGTGGTTTCTTCAGCGCCTTCTTCCGTTAAACCTTCAATTGCTTCGATGTCTTCTTCATCTTCCCGCATTACTTTTGCAACGGCAGCAATCGAATCATTCCCTTTAAGGTTGATCAAACGAACGCCTTGTGTGGCACGTCCCATCACTCTTAAATCTTCTACAGCCAATCGGATTGCAACGCCTGATTTATTAATGATCATTAAATCATCTTCATCGGTTACATTTTTGATGGATACTAAATTACCTGTTTTATCTGTAATTGAAATGGTCTTGACACCTTTTCCACCTCTATTTGTGATTCGGTAATCTTCCAAGCTAGATCGTTTACCATAGCCGTTTTCAGATACGACTAGGATGTTACTTTCCATGTCATCTACAGCAATCATTCCGATCACCTCATCCGCTTCATGCGCTAAAGTAATCCCGCGAACTCCTGAAGCACCACGGCCCATTGGACGGGTTTTGGCTTCTTCAAATCGAATGGCTTTCCCAGATTTTAATGCTAACATCACTTGACTTTCGCCTGTGGTAAGTTTTGCTTCTAGTAATTCATCATCTTCTTTGATCGTAATGGCATTAATTCCATTCGTTCTTGGTCGAGAATATTGTTCTAAAGATGTTTTTTTAACCTGACCTTTTTTGGTGGCCATAATCACATAGTGCGAATTCGTGTATTCTTCGTCTTTTAAATCCTGAGTACAAATAAACGCTTTGACTTTATCGTCTTGTTCTATGTTTATTAAATTTTGAATGGCGCGCCCCTTAGACGTTTTACTACCTTCTGGGATTTCATAAACACGCATCCAGAAACATTTTCCTTTTTGAGTGAAGAACAACATATACTGGTGGTTGGTTCCTACAAATAAATGTTCTAAGAAATCTTCGTTACGAGTGGTGGATGCTTTTTGTCCAACTCCACCTCTATTTTGAGTTCTATATTCTGTTAATGACGTACGTTTGATATACCCTGCATGTGAAATTGTAATGACAACTTGCTCATTAGGAATCATGTCCTCAATCGATAAATCACCTCCAGCATATTCAATCACAGAGCGACGTTCATCACCATACTTATCTTTAACAACAGCAAGCTCTTCTTTAATGATGAGCATACGACGTTCTTTTTTATCAAGAATGTCTTTTAACTCATCAATCGTTTTCATGATTGCATCGTACTCGCCACGTAATTTATCTTGTTCTAAGCCTGTTAATTGTCTTAATCGCATTTCAACAATCGCTTTGGATTGTAGTTCGCTCAGTTTAAAACGTTCGATTAATTTTTCACGGGCTTCTTCAGCATTTGAACAACCTCTAATAATTGCGATGACTTCATCGATATTATCGGAAGCAATGATCAATCCTTCTAATATATGAGCGCGTTCTTCGGCTTTTCTAAGTTCGTAGGTTGTACGACGTACGACCACTTCGTGACGGTGCTCTACAAAATGATGAATCATATCTTTTAGATTCAACATTTCTGGGCGTCCATTTACCAACGCAATATTATTCACACTAAAAGAAGACTGAAGTGCTGTATATTTATAAAGTTTATTTAAGACAATATTAGGAATGGCATCTCTTTTTAAAACATAAACAATGCGCATTCCATTTCTATCTGATTCATCACGAATGGTAGAAATCCCTTCCATCTTTTTATCATTCACCAAATCAGCAGTTTTCTTAATCATGTCTGCTTTATTGACTTGGTATGGAATTTCGGTAACGATTATGCACTCACGTCCATTCACGTCTTCTATATTCGCTTTGGCACGCATAACGACACGGCCACGACCTGTTTTAAACGCTTCTTTCACACCATCATAGCCATAAATAATTCCTCCTGTAGGAAAATCAGGTGCTTTAACATATGTGATTAATTCATCAATATCGATGTCTGTGTTATCTATATATGCTGTAATTCCATCCACTACTTCCGAAAGGTTGTGAGGAGGCATGTTGGTGGCCATACCCACAGCAATTCCTGAAGCACCATTTACTAATAGGCCTGGAATTCGTGTTGGTAATACAGTAGGTTCTTGAAGTGTATCATCAAAATTTAACTTATGATCAACCGTTTCCTTATCAATATCCGCAAGCATATCTTCCGATATTTTACGCATTCTGGCTTCTGTATAACGCATTGCTGCAGGACTGTCACCATCAATCGACCCAAAATTCCCTTGCCCATCAACCAGCATATATCGCAAACTCCATTCTTGAGCCATACGAACCATTGCGTCATAAACAGAGGTATCACCATGTGGGTGATACTTACCTAAAACTTCACCAACAATTCTTGCCGATTTTTTGTGCGCTGTATTGGATCGAACACCAAGTTCATGCATTCCAAATAAGACCCGGCGATGCACAGGTTTTAATCCATCCCTTACGTCAGGAAGTGCCCGAGACACTATTACCGACATCGAATAATCGATGTAAGCTGACTTCATTTCATCTTCTATATTAATGGGGATTAACTTTTCTCCTTCTACCATACTACGTTATATTTTTATTTATTAAATAACCTAGCTAATATACTACTTTTCAAATTATTACTGAGTGAATTTTCATGACTTTTTTTAATCAAATTTATCAACAATTTTAAGAGGCAAAATGGTTAATAAATAGTGGCTTAAAAATTTTGATTTTAATTAGTTTTTGCTATCATTTGTATAAATAAAAAATAAAAAGGTATAGTTTTTGATTTAATGCCTTTGAATTTGTAAATTTAACCAAAGATTTTTTATGGATGATAATTTTTCCCCCAGAGTTAAAGATGTTATTTCTTTTAGTAAAGAAGAAGCACTCCGATTAGGTCATGATTTTATTGGCACCGAGCACCTTATGCTTGGACTTTTAAGAGATGGCAATGGCAAGGCAATCGATATTTTGAACGCTTTAGACGTTGATCTTAGTCATTTGCGTCGTAAGGTTGAAATCCTCAGTCCTTCCAACCCCAATATTATGATTGCTTCTGATGAGAAAAAAAACCTCCACTTGACACGTCAAGCAGAACGGGCTTTAAAAACAACTTTTTTAGAAGCGAAGCTTTTTCAAAGTAAATCTATAAATACAGCACATTTACTTTTATGTGTGTTGAGAAATGAAAATGACCCTACAACAAAGCTATTGAATAAACTAAAAGTAGATTACGATAACGCTAAAGAACAATTTAAATATATGATCACAAACGACGACTACACGGAGACTCCAAAAGCAGCCGCTTTTCCAAGTGAAGATATGCCTAAAGATGAAAATAAAGACAGTTCATTTGGTCAAAGCAGCGTTCAAAAAGGAGTGAAAAAATCGAAAACCCCCGTTCTAGATAATTTTGGAAGAGACCTTACTGAAATGGCAGAACAAGGGAAATTAGACCCTGTAGTCGGACGTGAAAAAGAAATTCAACGTGTCTCTCAGATTTTAAGCCGTCGTAAGAAAAACAATCCTTTGTTGATTGGTGAACCTGGTGTTGGCAAATCTGCTATTGCCGAAGGCTTGGCCATTCGAATCATCAAACGTAAAGTCTCTCGAATTTTATTCAATAAACGCGTGGTTACTTTAGATTTGGCCAGCATTGTAGCTGGTACCAAATACCGTGGTCAGTTTGAAGAGCGCATGAAAGCGGTGATGAATGAGTTGGAAAAAAATGACGATATTATTTTATTCATCGATGAAATCCATACGATTGTAGGGGCCGGTGGCGCTACGGGAAGTTTGGATGCTTCTAATATGTTTAAACCCGCATTGGCACGTGGCGAACTGCAATGTGTAGGCGCTACAACTCTTGACGAATACAGACAGCACATCGAAAAAGACGGCGCACTTGAACGTCGTTTTCAAAAAGTCATCGTGGAGCCAACAACGGTGAGTGAAACGATTGAGATATTAAACAACATTAAAAACAAATACGAAGATCATCACAATGTAGAGTACACAGATGAAGCTATTGAAGCTTGTGTAAAATTGACCAATCGTTATATGACCGATCGGTTTTTACCAGACAAAGCGATTGATGCGTTGGACGAAGCAGGCTCAAGAGTTCACATCACAAATATTGATGTTCCTGACCAAATCGTGGAACTAGAAGCACAACTTGAAGAAGTAAAAGTGACTAAAAACTCTGTGGTTAAAAAACAGAAATATGAAGAAGCTGCCAAGCTAAGAGATGACGAAAAACGTTTAGAAAAGAGTCTTGCAGAAGCGCAGGAAAAATGGGAAATAGAATCTAAATTAAATCGCATTGTTGTCAGTGAAGACAATGTAGCTGAGGTAGTTTCCATGATGACTAGCATTCCTGTGAACCGTATTGCTCAAAAGGAAAGTAATAAATTATCAAAACTTCCAGAGCTCATAAACGGAAAAGTAATTGGTCAAGATGAAGCGGTTTCAAAGGTGGTGAAAGCTATTCAGAGGAATCGTGCGGGACTTAAAGACCCCAATAAGCCCATTGGGTCATTTATCTTTTTAGGACAAACTGGCGTCGGTAAAACACAGCTTGCCAAAGTACTTGCTAGAGAATTATTTGATAGTGAAGATGCATTGATACGAATTGACATGAGTGAATACATGGAGAAATTTGCCATCTCACGATTGGTCGGTGCACCTCCAGGATACGTTGGTTATGAAGAAGGTGGACAACTGACCGAAAAAATCAGACGTAAACCTTACGCAGTGGTTCTTTTAGATGAAATTGAAAAAGCACATCCAGATGTATTTAACATGCTTCTTCAAGTGCTTGATGATGGATTTTTAACGGATAGTTTGGGTCGAAAAATTGATTTTAGCAATACAATCATTATCATGACCTCGAATATTGGCGCTCGAAAATTGAAGGATTTTGGCTCTGGTGTTGGGTTTGGAACTGCCGCTCAAAAATCTCAAGAAAGTTCCAATGCACGTTCGGTAATTGAAAACGCACTTAAAAAAGCTTTTGCACCAGAATTTCTAAACAGAATTGACGATGTGGTCGTTTTCAACAACTTAGAAAAAGAAGATATTGATAAAATTATTGACATCGAACTTGCGAAACTTTTGGAGCGTATTTCAGAATTAGGATACACCCTTAAATTAAGCACAAAAGCAAAAAGTTTTATTGCTGAAAAAGGATTTGACAAGCAATACGGCGCACGCCCTTTAAAACGTGCCATTCAAAAATATGTGGAAGATGCCTTAGCAGAGGAAATTATTAAATCCAATGTGCATGAAGGGGACACCATCACGATGGATATTGGCAAAGATGATGCGAAATTAGACGTCAACATAACATCGCCCAATGAGGCGAAAGAATTGTAACAATGAAGAGGCTGTCTAAAAAGCTACATTTTGTCAATCTGAACTAGTTTCAGATTCTAATAATATTTTGAAAATCAATGTATTAAAATTCTGAAATAAACCTGCCTACCGTCAGGCAGGTTCAGAATGACAGGTTTTCATACTTTTTAGACAGCCTCTTTTTTTTCAAGGTTTAATCAAATAAGACATCGTTTTCTAGTTCAAGTGTCTGAATGAATTTGATGGCTTCCTGTATATCATCATGAAGTACTCTATCTTCCGTTACTTTTGGAATTTCCGTTCTGAAACTAGACAGAATCCCTCTTAAAAATGGAGATGTTTTTTGGTTTCTAAAAAACAATGCTTGAGAAGCATTTAGCAATTCAATTGCTAAAATACGCTCTACATTTTCTAAAATTTGATAGGTTTGAATAGCCGCATTGGCACCCATACTCACATGGTCCTCTTGTCCGTTAGAAGATACAATGGAATCAACACTGGCAGGCGTTGCTAATTGCTTATTGGCACTCACAATACTTGCCGCTGTGTATTGCGGAATCATAAATCCTGAATTTAATCCCGACTTTTCAACCAGAAAAGAAGGCAATTCTCGCAAGCCTGATACCAATTGATAAGTTCTTCGTTCCGAAATATTCCCCAATTCTGCCATGGCAATTTTTAAAAAATCAAATCCAAAGGCTAAAGGTTGTCCGTGAAAATTCCCGCCAGAAATAATTTTATCGTCTTTGGAGAATATGTTAGGATTGTCGGTCACTGCATTTATTTCGGTAATAAACGTGTTTCTAACAAACATCAAGGTGTCTTTAGTCGCCCCATGTACTTGCGGCATACATCGAAACGAATACGGATCTTGAACATGCTTTTTGGGCTGCTTCATTAATTCGCTACCTTCTAAAAAACTCAGAATGCGTTCCGCTGTTTTTATCTGTCCATTGTGAGGACGTACCAAATGCACTAAGGGATCAAAAGGTTCAATTCTCCCATTGTAAGCATCTAATGACAGGGCACCAATAAGGTCCGCCATATAAGATAATTTGAACGACTTTAATAAGGAATGTATCCCGTAAGCCGTCATAAATTGTGTGCCATTCAACAATGCTAAACCTTCTTTAGACTGCAATGTGATTGGCTCCCAATCAAACGCATTTAAAACTTCCGAAGCAGGAGTCTGAACGTTTTTGTACCAGACCATCCCTTCGCCAATAAGGGGCAATGCCAAATGCGCTAAGGGTGCCAGATCCCCAGAAGCACCCAACGATCCTTGAGTATATATGACGGGTAAAATATCGTTGTTATAAAATGTAACCAAACGGTTCACGGTTTCTAACTGAATGCCACTGTGCCCATAACTCAAGGACTTAATTTTCAATAAAAGCATTAGTTTTATGATGGGTTGTGGGACATAATCTCCTGTACCACAGGCATGAGAACGCACTAAGTTTTCTTGTAATTTTGTAAGGTTTTCAGAGTGAATTCGCACATCACACAACGATCCAAACCCAGTATTGATGCCATAAATAGGATCGGAAGTTGCCTCAATTTTTTGATCTAAGTAATCTCGACATTCTTGAATTTTTTGGATCACTTCGTCTGAAAGTTCAATTTTTGAACCTTCAAACGCTAAGGTTTTAAGGGTTGATAAACTTAACGCTTTGGTGCTTATAATGTGCATTTAATCGGTGTTTGTGTTGGTCAAATTTGAACATTCCATAATAGATATGCAAATAATTGTTAATTTTTTAATTTTTTAAGAGGATTAACTTATTTTTGATGACATCATTATTTAAAATTTAACACGATAAATATAAATACTATGAAATCAATCCTCACTCTATTTTCATTAATCCTATTATTTGGATCTTGTTCTAAAACGCCAAAAGACTACGCAACACTTTCTGGGAAAATCACCAATGCGAATGAATTTAAAAACATAACAATTAGCAATCGAAAGGGATACACAAAAAACATCAAAGTCAATGACGATGGGACGTTTAGCGATACACTGCATGTAAGAGAAGGTCTTTATCGGTTTTCCGATGGCAATGAAGTTGGTAGTATTTATTTAAAGAATGACAATACCATTTCCTTTACTCTCGATACGAAAGCGTTTGATGAAACTTTAAAGTTTAAAGGAGATGATGCGGATCGAAGTAATTTTATAATTGCCAACAGTCTGTTACAGGAAACTTATTTATCTGAAGATCTTTTTGACGGCACAGAAGCTGAATTCTCAAAAGCATTTGATAAATTAGAAATTGCTTACGATGCATTAAAAACAGAGTACAAACAACTTGACGCCGCTTACTTTGAAGACCAAGACAAAGATTTTAAATCCATGCAAAAAGCTTACAAGGGTTATTTCATGGGAAAACTTGAAATGCGCAAGCTATTTGCAAAAGGAACCATATCTCCTACATTTTCAAATTACGAAAACCACAGAGGCGGAACGACTTCCTTAAGCGACTTGAAAGGGAAGTATGTGTATATTGATATTTGGGCAACTTGGTGCGGTCCTTGTAAGGTTGAAATTCCATATCTGAAAAAATTAGAATCCAAATACCACGATAGAAACATTGAATTCGTTAGCATTTCTGTGGACGATGACAGACGTAGTGGAACGATGGATAAAGCACACGACGCTTGGAGAAAAATGGTTACTGAAAAAGAATTAACAGGGGTTCAATTGTTTACGGGCTCTGGATGGAAAGCGGACTTCGTTCAAGATTATAAAGTGAGTGGGATTCCTCGATTTATACTAATCGCTCCCGATGGAACTATTGTAAATGCGGATGCTCCTCGTCCATCCAGTGAAAAACTAATTGTACTTTTTGAAGAACTCGGTATTTAGTAGGCTATAGAAAGTTAGTTAGATGTAGTTCATTAATCCCTTCGTGGGATGAATTTGCAATTGCTTTTCCATTTTTGATCACAATCAATTGTGGCGATTGGTGTTGTACCTCAAAGCGTTCAGCAATGTCGTTAGAAATATCTCTATGGTTCAATAAATCTAAATAATGGGCTCCAAATTCATCTGCTGCATAAGTGTAATGTGACGTAAAATCAGCCAACACAAAACGACTGATACTACAGCGGGTTGAATGTTTAAATATCAATTGAGGTGTTTTAAACGAAGCGCTAATGATGGTATCCAATTGATCTGCAGATTCGAGTTGTTGACCTGGCCAGTTTGAATCTTTAGTTTCTGATTTAAATAATGAATTGAAAATTCCCATGTGTTATTTTTTAGGTTTTAATATCAAATTGAAGCGTCTAATAATCCTTCGTATTAAGTTTTCAAAATTATACATTAAATCTTAAAGAAGGCCTCGTTTTATCAAAATGAATATATAAAATTGAATAAATGATTTTATTTTAATAAAAACTGTAACAATTTCAACTTAGACTCGTCCTATGAGTGTTGGTTAGTTAGTTAAAAAGCAATGCAAATTCTATTCGTTAGAACAGCATTGCTTTTTATTTTTAGTATCTTTATTTATCTTAAAACCTCCACTATGAAAAAATTCCTAAGTGCCTTATTTGTAATACTATGGATGACTCCAATTCAAGCACAGTCACCCACTGATAGTAAGGTAAGCTCGTTTTACTTTATCCGTCATGCGGAAAAAGACACTTCAAATCCAGCTGACAGAGATCCTGATTTGGTAATGGAGGGCGTTTTGAGAGCGGCACGTTGGAGTTCTGTTTTCAATCGTATTGATTTTGACATCATTTACTCTACGGATTATAAGCGGACGCGCAACACTGCGCTTCCAATCGCAGAAAAAAAGAAACTCCCACTGACCTACTACAGTCCAAACGGTTTTGACAGTGTGGACTTTGTTAAAAAAAATGCTGGCAAAACCGTATTAATTGTGGGGCATAGTAATACGGTTCCTGCAATGGTCAACGCACTTATTGGAAAAAACCAATACAAACAAATAACAGAAACTAATTACGCCAACCTATACATTATAAATATTACTGAATCTGGAGAGATTATTCACCAACTCTTAGCCATCGAATAAATATTTTGCTTAGTTTTGACCACTGATGAAAAAGTCTGTTAACATATTAAACAAAAAGGCCCGATTTACGTATGAACTCTTAGATACGTACATTGCTGGTATTGTATTGACAGGGACTGAAATCAAATCGATTCGAGAAGGCAAGGCATCCATTACCGAAAGTTTTTGTGAATTTAATTTAAGAGGTGAACTTTTTGTGATTAACATGACCATTCAAGAGTATGATTTTGGGAATCACTACAACCATGCACCCAAAGCGGAACGGAAGTTATTACTCAACAAGAAAGAACTCAAAAAACTCGAAAAAGAAGTAAAAAACACGGGGCTGACCATCATTCCCCTCAAACTTTTTATCAATGATAAGGGCTTTGCAAAACTGAGAATTTCTCTCGCAAAAGGGAAGAAACTTTTTGACAAACGCGATACCATCAAGGACCGTGACAACAAACGTGATTTGGACCGTGTGAAGAAGAATTTTAAGTAGGCTTTTACAGCTTTAAAGTAGTCACTTGAAAAACGGAACACTTTTTGTAACACCCCATAAAATCAATCGTCTTATAAATTACAATCCTATATTCAAAAGCATGCGTTATTTAATTGTATTATTTTTTTGCTCTTTATCTGTTTCCGCTCAACTCAAAGGCAGCATTTCAGATGTTGACAATCAACCCATTCCGTTTGTGAATATTTATATTGAAAATTCCTATACAGGCACCACCTCAAATGAGCAAGGGGACTATGAATTGGCACTTCCTGAATCAGGAACTTACACCATTGTTTTTCAGTTTTTGGGATTTAAAACACAAACCAAAACCATTGAAATTAAAGAATTTCCTTATGTTTTGGACATCACTTTGTTAGAAGAAAACATCTCCTTAAATGAAGTGGTCATTTCTTCTAATGAAAATCCTGCCGACCGTATTATACGTGCCGCCATTGGCGCACGAAAAGCGCAACTAGAAAAAATTAATGCGTATTCTGCTGACTTTTATTCCAAAGGCATCATCCGACTCAAAGATGCTCCAAAGAAATTTTTAGGCCAAGAAATAGGAGATATGGACGGCGTCTTAGATTCAACTGGTTCGGGAATTTTGTATCTATCGGAAACCGTTTCAAAAATAAAGTATCAAAAACCCGATAAGCTTTCAGAAAAAATAATTGCTTCTAAAGTGAGTGGAGATTCTAATGGGTTCAGTTTCAATAATGCGAGCGATGTCGATTATAATTTTTATTACAACACGATTCAAATGGGTTCAGAAATCGTGTCGCCAATTGCTGAATATGCGTTTAATTATTACCGCTACAAATTGGAAGGTGTTTTTTATGACAATGGCGGCCGTTTGATTAATAAAATTAAAGTAATTCCAAGACGTGAGAACGACCGTGTGTTTTCGGGGATCGTTTATATTGTAGAAGATCAATGGGGGTTTTACGGCCTCGAGCTGAGTGTTACGGGCAAGCAAATTCAATCGCCTGCAATAGATTTGATCACATTTAAACAAAACGCTTCTTACGATGAAGAAAGTGATTTTTGGGTGGTCCGCTCCCAGACAATTAGTTTTAAATTTGGATTTTTAGGTTTTAATGGAAATGGAAGTTTTGTGGCCAATTATTCCAATTACAAACTGAACCCCAATTTTGAGAAGTCGGTGTTTACGAATGAAGTTTTAGCCTTTGAATCCGAAGCCAATAAAAAAGATTCTACTTATTGGAATACCCTTAGACCGGTACCATTAACCAGGGAAGAGTTTAAAGATTATATTAAAAAAGACAGTCTTCAAACTTTATATAATTCCAAAACCTATTTGGATTCCATTGATGCGAGTTACAATAAATTTAAAATTGGAAATTTAGTTTCTGGATATACCTACGAAAATTCTTTTGAGGACAAGGAGTTTAGCATCAGCAGTCCCGTGGCTGGACTTAGTTTTAATACCGTACAGGGATTTAATACCAATCTAGACATCAATTATACAAAACGCTACGATGAATTTAAAAATTACCTCGCGATAGAAAATCAAGTGAATTATAGTTTTGACACCCAAACCCTTCGAGGCACTGTTGGGTTTCGGTATAAATTCAACAATGTCAATGATTTAAATGTTGGATTTAGCGCAGGTATAAAAGTCCAGCAGTTCAACGCTCAAGAGCCTATTTCGAGTCTCATTAATGAGGCGAGTAGTTTGTTTTTTGAAGACAATTATTTGAAATTATTTGAAAATCGATTTGTTAAAATAAATTATGGGCAGGAGCTTTTTAACGGCTTCCGTTTTGGAACCGCGCTCAGTTATGAAAATCGCAGAGGACTCTTCAATAGCAGCGATTATACGACTATTAATTACGATGATAAATCGTATTCGAGCAACAATCCTTTAGACCCTTTAAATTTTGATTCGGCGCCCTTTGAAAATCACAACATTCTTAAATTTAAATTCAATGGTGCGTTTCGATTTGGGCAAAAATATCTCAGCTATCCGGGCAGTAAATACAATTTAAATACGCCCAAATATCCGAAGTTAAATTTTAGTTTTGAAAAAGGATTTGGGGCTACAAATTCAAACTATAATTATGACCATCTGAGTGTGAATCTTTCTCAAAATTTTAGTCTCGAAAACAAAGGAAATTTTAGTTACAACTTATTTGGAGGTACTTTTTTCGGCACTTCCACAACAGCGTTTATGGATGCTAAACACATCAATGGAAATCAAACCCATGTAAGTCTCGACAATAGGTATTTATCAAGTTTTAAAAATGTGGGCTACTATGATTTTAGCACCTCTGAAAATTATGTAGAATACCACTTAGAACATGATTTCAAGGGTTATATCTTAGGTAAAATTCCGTTGATTAATAAACTGAATTACAACTTGATTGTTGGGGTTCATGGGTTTTCAGCAAAAGATCAAAAACCGTATCAGGAATTTAGCTTGGGAATAAATAATATCGGATGGAAAAAGTACCGTTTTTTAAGGGTTGATTATGTGCGGTCTTACCATTCTGGCTTTGTAAACGATGGGGTGTTATTTGGAATTAGTTTCTAGTTTTTATTTTCTAAAAGCGGTACAAACTTAAAGTTTCCTAATTCGTGTTTTTCAAATTCTTTGGTTCCTTTCCGAATGTAGAGGGTCATTATTTGATCTTTGTCTCCGACAGGAATGACCAAACGTCCTCCTATTTTTAGTTGCGATAGTAATGGTTTCGGGACAAAAGGTGCGCCGGCAGTGACTATAATACTGTCAAAAGGAGCTTCTTCTTTCAGTCCTTTATAGCCGTCTCCAAAAATTAAGCGTTTGGCCACATAGCCGATTTTTGGTAAAAATTGACTGGTTTTTTTAAACAATTCTAACTGGCGTTCAATACTATAGACTTGGGCTCCCAACAAACACAGTACGGCTGTTTGATAGCCGCTACCCGTACCAATTTCGAGGATCTTATCTCCAGACTTAACTTCTAACAACTCCGATTGAAATGCGACGGTGTAGGGTTGTGAGATAGTTTGACTGGCTGCAATGGGAAACGCCTTGTCTTGATACGCATGGTCTAAAAAACTAGAATCCATAAAAAGATGTCGGGGTATAGAGTCAATGGCATCTAAAACTGCAGGATTTTTAATTCCCTTAGCGATTAACGTTGCAACCAATTGTTTCCGAAGTCCTTTGTGTTTAAATGTATCTTTCAAAGTTGTAAGTGCGTTGAAGAAAACTCTCCTCTTTTAAAAAAAGTAAAGATAGACTAAAGACTAAATGATGTCAAATTTATAAGGCTCTAATTAGATTTAAGAAGCAAGATTGCTAAACTGGCTTTAAAAGTCTTATTTATTTTTATGTTCTGTTTTTGTATATATATTACAAAACAGAATCCAATAATTCCGATTGCTATAAATACATCAGATTTACTTACTGAATAATGCTGAACAAGCAATGCAACCTTTGCTATAAAACAAAAAATTGCTCCAAGCAAAGGGATGCTTTTTTTACCACCAATTTCTTTAGAGAGTTTAAATCCTGTGTCGTTTACAACCGTAAATATCAATAAGAAGCCTACACTACCTGCTGCTGAAATACTCTCCAATTTTAAGGTATTAACTAACAAAAATTAATTAACTCCTAAAATCAAAGAAAAAAGGGATTTACTACTAGAAATGTATCCCAAATTAGGCGAAGGTTATAGATTTAAATACCTTTTTAAAGACTTTTGGGACATAGAGGACAAACAAGCTGAAGGTTATTTAGCCTTCTGGTGCGATAGAGCTGATGACAGTGGCATTTCCCCTTTTCAAAAGGCTGTAAAGACAATAAAAGTACATTGGAGTGGTATTATAAATTACATTGAAAGTAAAATTAATAATGGAATACTAGAGGACTTAAATTCTAAAATTCAACTTGCTAAAAAAAGAGCTAGGGTATAGAAATATAAATAATTTTATCAATATGATTTACTTCATTTGCGGTAAACTCAAATTTGATTACCCATTACAAACAACATAGAGCCAAAAACAAACTATACTACTTACTTTTTTAATTTTAAATTTCTCTAATTAATTATTACAAACTATTCTAAGTTCTTGATTCTTATACTCTCATCATAGTTTATATTTATTTATGTTAAATTGTAGGCTATCGTTATTCCTTAACCCCTAATGCTTTTTCAATTTTAACCATTCTAATTTTTAGAGCTTCATTACTTGCTTTTAAGTCCTCTATTGCTTTTTCTTTCGCTTTTAGCTGTGCTTGTTGTTCTTGTATGGCATTGATAACAGTCCATAAGATTTCAGAACTATCAAATTGTCTTTTGTCAGCAAATCCACTTGGCCCATTGGAATCATCGAATTCTGTCACTGTCTCTGGAAGTATTTTGGCAATTTCTTGTGCGGTGATACCTACATAGTCTTTCTTCAAAAACTCCCCTGTATATCCTGATTTTGCATTATAGTTAAAGATAATCGGATTTATTTTTAGAATTTCGGCAAGTCCTTTACCATAAGAACGAATGTTTTCTTTTACGCGTTCATCTGAAAATGTAGCCCATGACCCTCCTCCTACCTTGGAAGCATTCCCATTAACTGAAAGGAGGTGGGTTGGAGTATCCGTTCCTATTCCTACATTTCCGTTATTGGTTGCTAGTACAGTTGTTACATTATCTGTTAAGTATCGAATAATTACAACACCACTTCCGCCGTTTGCACCAGTTATTATGCTTGAACCTGCATTACCTGTTCCACCTGCTCCACCACCAAATCCATCTATTCCATTTCCTCCCAATCCTCCAGGTAATCCACCATTACCTGCGTTAGTTCCTCCAGGGACTAGCGTTAAAAAACTCCTATGAGCTCCACCACCACCAGAACCATACACTTGAGATGTTCCTGAAATACTTGAAGACAATCCCTCTCCACCTGCACCTGGTGTGTTTCCTGTTGCATCTGCTCCAGCTGCTGTAGCTCCACCTCCACCTCCAGAGTTAGGATTTATTCCACCTCCACCTGCATTACCTTGACCTGCTGTGGGCTGACCACCTGCTGTCGTGCCAGCTCCTCTAGCACCTCCACCACCAGAACCTCCATCTAATCCTGCTCCATAAATGGGTGCTGCAACACCTCCTATTGTGTTAACCACATGACTAGAACCTCCAGCTCCACCTCCAGTAGCTGTAATTCCTCCTAGGGAACTGTCCCCTCCGTTTGTAGCACTAGATGTACTAAATACACCAGTAAAAACAGGGACTCCACCTTGTCCTACTACAATTGGTGTGTTGGCGTTTGCTATTGTGGTTGTGTTTGTGAGAACTCCTCCACCTCCACCTCCACCAGAAGGAGAGAATCCACCACTAATACCCGCAGAACCGCCACCTCCAACAATAAGGTATTCAATGTTCGTATTCCCGTTTGGTACAAATGTACCACTTGTTGTAAAAGTATGGACTGTGTGTGCTCCATCAGTAGTAATCACTCCCCCAATAGCTAACCCATTTCCATCTAAAACAAGTAAGTCCTTAGCTGATATTCCGTCATTTTCATCAATAACTGTTGGTTTCCAATTTGTTGTATCTGCATTTGGTAATGTATCTAAGTTTATACCTGTAAGATTTTTGTACAAAACTCCACTGTAGTTAATAATGTCGTCGATAGCATATGATCCTCCGTTGGTATCAGATTTCCATAATGGCACAATGACTCCACTTCCCCTAGCCTCAGTCGCATTGAAATAGAAGCTCCCTGCATTGTCTGTAATGTGAGCGAGGTATCTAGTATTAGATTTTAATGTTAAGCCTCCTGTTTTCACATCTGCCTCTGCCCCACCATTCCTTAGAAAGGCTCCTGTAAAAGAGGTGAATGTTAACAGTCGGTCCATTCCTGATGTATTAGTTATATAAAAGTTTGTTCCGTCGTTTACATCTACTTTTGCTATAGACAAATCCCCCGTATTTTCTACATGAATATCTGCGTTATTGTGGTCTGCGTGTTTTATGGCAAGTGTAGTAACAGCATTATGATGTACTGTTTGATTACCAAGATATGAATTTGTTTGTGCCCAGTTTGTAGTGTCTGAGCTTGGGATTGTGTCAAGATTCATTCCTGTAAGATTTTTGTATAAAACCCCGTTGTAATTTACAATATCATTGGTACTGTATAATCCTCCATTTGTGTCAGATTTCCATAATGGCACAATGACTCCACTTCCCCTAGCCTCAGTCGCATTGAAATAGAAGCTCCCTGCATTGTCTGTGACATGAGCGAGGTATCTAGTATTAGATTTTAATGTTAAGCCTCCTGTTTTCACATCTGCCTCTGCCCCACCATTCCTTAGAAAGGCTCCTGTAAATCCTACAAAAGATAAAGTTCTATCTGCCCCTGTTGTATTTGTTATGTAAAAATTTGTTCCGTCGTTTACATCTGTATTAGTAATCGATAAATCCCCTATGCTTTCAATATGGATATCTGCGTTATTGTGTAATACATGAGTTATATCTAAATCATTTGTCGTCGCTCCAAAAAGTTCTATGTTATTTACCCCTGGATTAGTACTTACCCTATCTGTGGCTGTTAAAATTATCTTTCTTATTACCTGAGGAGTAACTACGAGGTCAAAATATTCTGAACCTGTTGTGGTGGTATCTACAGCAGTCGCCAAAGAATTATTACCAGCGTCATACACTGTCATAGAGAGATCTTTGTAGTACTCGATTGGACGACCGTTCCCTCTCATTTTAGAGAATTTAACATCGCTATCAAAAGTTATGGTAATAGTTTCTGTACCTTGCCCAGCTGTGGCATGGTCGTTTCCTGTAAGAGCATCTTCAATATCATAAGACCCAGAATATGATGAATTAGTAGTTATTGTAGCTCCTACCCCATCATAAACAAAAGTAGCATTTGTAGAAGTTACTGAAACTATACTAGATAATGTTTCTTTTGTTGGATTGGCTGATAAACTTAATGTATTATAATGGATTGTTTTATTACCAAGATATGAATCTGTTTGTGCCCAGTTTGTAGTGTCTGAGCTTGGGATTGTGTCAAGATTCATTCCTGTAAGATTTTTGTATAAAACCCCGTTGTAATTTACAATATCATTGGTACTGTATAATCCTCCATTTGTGTCAGATTTCCACAGTGGCACAATGTCTCCACTTCCCCCTGCCTCAGTCGCATTGAAATAGAAGCTCCCTGAGTTGTCTGTAACATGAGCGAGGTATCTAGTATTAGATTTTAATGTTAAGCCTCCTGTTTTCACATCTGCCTCTGCCCCACCATTCCTTAGAAAGGCTCCTGTAAAAGAGGCGAATGTTAACAGTCGGTCCATTCCTGATGTATTAGTTATATAAAAGTTTGTTCCGTCGTTTACATCTACTTTTGCTATAGACAAATCTCCCGTATTTTCTACATGAATATCTGCGTTATTGTGGTCTGCGTGTTTTATGGCAAGTGTAGTAACAGCATTATGATGTACTGTTTGATTACCAAGATATGAATTTGTTTGTGCCCAGTTTGTAGTGTCTGAGCTTGGGATTGTGTCGAGGTTTGATCCTAAGAGGTTTCTGTAAATCACTCCACTGTAAGAAACGAGATCATTGATAGCGTATGTTCCTCCGTTGGTGATGTTTACCCAGTCTTGAACAGAAGCACTAGAAGCTACCCAGTCTGTGCCCGCAGCCGTAGAGGAAAGTACTTGCCCTGCTGTTCCTAAATCGCCGCTAGTATCTTTAAATCTACCTTTTGTGGTTGCTAAAAGTTCCCAAGTGATAGACGTTGTTGGTGCAGCGCTTTTGTGTGGATGACCTGCTGGTAAATCTGCTTCTATGCCCAATTTATGTGCTAGAAATCCTTCTACGTCTTGTCTTTGTGCGGTGGTTAAGGCTGTATCAAACTCTACATACGCCTGCACATAAACATCTGAAGACTCTGTGTTTGCTGACCCTACATTTATAGCCGTAGTTTGTCCACTAATAGAATTAGAACCTGCAGTTGTGTTTATATCATTTCCTGTTCCTCTAAACACAAGGGATGCATCGTTGAGATATTCTAAACCATATATTCTTTTAGATAAATTATTTCCTCCTGTAAGAACGCTGGGGCTAGTCTCTATATGTATTACATCTCCTTGTGCATTCCAATGACCGATAAGATAGTTTCCTGTAGTCATTTGTAATGCCCTACCGTATACATCGCCACTTGCTCTTTTTTGTAGCACAGAGAATATACTTTTTGCTCCTGTTCCAAAAGCACCTGTGAAAACAATCCCATCAGTTGTATCTACTTGCAATGCTTTTTCAGATAAGTTGTAGGTAACACCTGTCATCGCAGCGTCATTATTATTTATTGTTAAATCTTGCCAAGTCGTGATTGCTTCTAAATCTGCGGGTTCTGTCCCTGTCCCGTTGGCATCATCGGAAAGCAAATATCTTTTAGCGTTCGATTTAATAAAAGCATCTACACTAGATTCAACCGCCTCGTAGTATTCGCCGGTTACCGGATTAAACCATCTTTCCCCTACTTCAGAAGCTGTCGGCTGTGAGTCCTGCACAAAATAGGCTTCATTACTTCCCCCTGCCTCAGTCGCATTGAAATAGAAGCTCCCTGAGTTGTCTGTAACATGAGCGAGGTATCTAGTATTAGATTTTAATGTTAAGCCTCCTGTTTTCACATCTGCCTCTGCCCCACCATTCCTTAGAAAGGCTCCTGTAAAAGAGGCGAATGTTAACAGTCGGTCCATTCCTGATGTATTAGTTATATAAAAGTTTGTTCCGTCGTTTACATCTACTTTTGCTATAGACAAATCTCCCGTATTTTCTACATGAATATCTGCGTTATTGTGGTCTGCGTGTTTTATGGCAAGTGTAGTAACAGCATTATGATGTACTGTTTGATTACCAAGATATGAATTTGTTTGTGCCCAGTTTGTAGTGTCTGAGCTTGGGATTGTGTCAAGATTCATTCCTGTAAGATTTTTGTATAAAACCCCGTTGTAATTTACAATATCATTGGTACTGTATAATCCTCCATTTGTGTCAGATTTCCACAGTGGCACAATGTCTCCACTTCCCCCTGCCTCAGTTGCGTTAAAATAAAATCCTGAATTTTCTGTAATATGGCACAAATAACGGGTATTGGGTTTTAGGGTTAAACCGTAAACAGATCGGTCTGCTTCCGCACCTCCATTCCTTAGAAAGGCTCCTGTAAATCCTGCAAAAGATAAAGCTTTATCTGCCCCTGTTGTATTTGTTATGTAAAAGTTTGTGCCGTCATTTACAGCTGTATTCGTAATTGATAGCCCTGCCACACCTTCAATATGGATATCTGCATTGTTATGAAGTGCATGTGTGATGGCAAGAGGCATTGTGGCGTGGTTATGATGGATAGTTTTGTACCCAAGCCATGTATTTATTTTTACCCAGTTTGTACCATCCCAAATTTCAGATATCAATGTATCAGTTTCAAACCAAACATCTCCTATTACTGGATTCGTAGGCTTCGCAGTAGCGAGCGATGTGGTTACTTGATTATTGTTGACATCAGTAATAGTTCCTTTTCTGTCAATGACCTTAACAACTTGAGCCTGCGATTGAAAGCTCAATAAACCTACCACCAAAAGTGTGATGATATAGCGTCTAGATTTGCTTAGAGTAAAGGTGTTTTTCATAGTTTATAAGTTAAAAATGGCTGTTGATATCTGCTATTCTCCCTTAAAATGGGAGTGGTATTAAATAAATGTAGAACTCTTAATAAACTCAACTGCTCCTTTTGGTATAAAAAGCAGCTGAGATATAATATAAAAATTGTATTAACAACTTGTGTTAAGTTGTAGAAAATAGTTGTGTGGGGTTATTTAATCCACTGTATTTCAAAAATATCATCAGTATATAATTGCCAACCATCCGTCGATGTTCCAACTCCATCAACTATAGCAGTAATAGTACTTCCTGCTACTATTGTGGTTACTCCAACGGCATTTGCCGTGAAAGAAAACCCATCTACAGTAACTGTAGCTTTTGTTGACGCCGTTCCATCGACAATGCTTCCAATTACACTAGTCCCAGCAACAATTGTTGTAGGAACAATATTATTTGCTGTAAAAGCAGTACCAGCAATCGATATAGTTGCAGCACTACCAGCGGTAGTAGGTGATTTTTCCGTTACGGTAACTTCATCAGCCGCAACAGTAAAGTCCACGCCGTAAATTAACTTAGCACCATTGCGATACACCCATATTTTAGCTCTATCCGTAGCTGTTGCTGGAATTCCAGTAGCCGTTATCGCTTTAAATCCATTACCTTCATCTGTCGCATCAGCTGTGTAATCTACAAAGCCACTTACAATCAAATCCGTAGCTTTTAACTTTTTAATATCTCCTGTTGATTCATCTCTTACAAGCAATGTCCAACCTGACCCTGTTCCTCCATGAACAGATTTATTTGTGGCATTTGTAGAAGCTTGAGAAGTTGCAATATTAACTAATTCAATCCTATCAAGACCAAAGACTTTACCAGATACATCAATATAGGTGTCATCTACTAAGCTACCACCTAATTGCCAAGTAGTTGTAGTTGCACTACCCGCTGTAGTAGAGGTAATGGATGTAATACCATTGTTAGTTTGTAGGTATTTGATAGTTCCCTTGTTGTCTATCAATTTGACGGACACTCCTGCTCCAGCTCCTTTAACAAGACCTGCGTCTGTAGTTGCAGTCGTCTGCGCTTGCAGCGCAGTTCCTGCGATCATCATCAGGGCTAGTATGCCCCCTTTTAAATAATTGTTTTTCATAATGTTTGGTTTTTGTGTTCTCATAATGTTTAGATTTGTTATTATTGTTATTATTGTTATTAAAGATTATTAATTAGTAAATTGTATGATTCTTATTTCATCTCCTGCATAGCAAACAGCAGCAGGTTCTAACTCTACCATTGTATTGTTATTGACTACCGTAAACCCTATACGAACGCCATTGCGGTAAATATTAATTTTTTTATCGTCTGTTATTGGTGAAGGGGTTGCAAACTGATTTTGGCCATCATTTGCCGCAATGGTTAATGTGACTTCTTCTTGAAAAACATTGCCTAAAGGCGTCCTAGAAATGACTCCAGAATTTGTGTCTATCAATACTATGTTTTTATCAATAGTCGACGTTGTTTCTTGCAATCCGTCAATGGAAAGTGTATTGGTGGCATCTGTCGTCAATTTGGTTGGCTCTACAAGTGCGCCTCCAAATTTGATAGTCGTATTTGCGCCGATATTGATTCCGTTAGTCGCCGAAATAGCCCCTAAAGAACTGATATCCGTCCAAGTATTACCATCATAAACTTGAATACAATCACAAGCTTGATTCCAAACTTGTTCACCAGTATTGGGCGTGGGAAATTGAAGGTCTCGATTGTTATTGTCTAAGGCTACTACAAGTGCAAATTCGTTTTCAGGATCAAAATCCATTTGTGCAGGACGCCATTGATTACCGTCCCAAACCATTAATGAAGAATTTCCAAGACCGTCCGCATCTAGTATCCAAATAATATCCCCAACATCATTATCAGCCATTGGAACATTGGTCATGTCGTTTACAATATCAATTGTGGAGCCTGTACCACTTTGAGGCAAATACAATATTTTTTGAATATCCAGAAAAACATAGCCTTGGTTTTGACTGTGAATATCAATTTCAATATTCAAATATTTTAGAGTTCCATTCCACACAATGGCATCAAAAGTTGAGAATAAAGGGGTTCCACTACCAACTATTAAAGAGACCATCCCATTTTCATCTGTGGTAATCGATTGTTCTTCAATATACAAATCTTGAAATGTTTCATCTGATATCGTAAAACGAAATGAAACATCTTCGAGACCTAAAGCGACTTGGTTTTCCTCAACATCCGCACCAGGAATTTGAATGACTTCAGAATTGAGAATTAATGCTTGGTAATTAATTCCTGCAGACTGAGCGAATAACCCTTTACTCATAAAAATGAATATCGAAACTATTACTATTTGTTTTAGAATTTTCATCATTAGTCTTTAATTATTGTTTTTTATAAAGTTTGCTAAACATCTAGAGTTTATTTAATTTAAAACGGAATCCCATCAAAATAGACGTTGCATTTAATCGGTAGGATTCGTCGCCATCAATGCTATTTGTAAGTCCATTTTTAGAATCATAGCTCATATATAATGAACTCGAATTACTTAACGTGATTTCGACAGCAACCCCGTAATGGTAATTCATCACTAGTTTACTAAAGTTTTTCCCCTCCAATAAATCATCATATACATCGCTATACTGATTCGATCCGAAAATTAAATGATCTAGAGAACTGTGTGCATGAAGCTGTAATTTAACTCTTGAATGATTGATCAATGAAAAATAAGGCCCTGTTTTCAAAGACACATAGTTGAGATTATACTCCGTTGGAATGGAAGTATTTAAACTGGTATTGATTTTATATTTATTGAAATTCAAGCCCAAATCCCATTTTAAACGATTGTTGTCTGTGACATTCAAAATCGCACCGACGCCAATTCCAAATTCAACGGGCCTCGAATACTTATTATCAAGCGTGTTAACACCATCATCGCTTTTAAAATCGTCAAACGAAGCACTTGAAAGAGACGTTTCTACATAAATATCTTGCGCATAACTCACGGAGACACCTACTAAAAATACAACATATTTAAAAACAGTCAAATTCATATAACTCGTTTAATTGATTCCTTTAATTAACTTTTTAAGATACTCCTGACTTCCACTTGAAACTCGGATCATATAACTGGCGTCTTCTAAACGTTCTGTTGGTACTGTAATCATATCTGAGGGCTGAAATTCTTGATCTAAAACCAAACGCCCTCTCACATCAAACACTTCTATAAATATTGGATGTACGGGCAGTTTTGAAAATTTAACTTTCACAAACGCTTTGAATGGGTTTGGAAAAATAGATAACAGATTGAACGTTTTAACAAATTCAGAATTTGTATTGTCGACCTTTAATGTATTTATACGATTTAGAAATCCTTGCTGAACAGAACTTAGAGAGGTGTTTGACAATCCAACCGTTCCATGTTGACCAATACTTTGCCGGACACTGGTGGTTCTTGTTATGCCTGATGCATCTGAATGTTCATACGAAACAGTACTTGAACCTGCATGGGTTAGTACCGATTTTATCAACTTAGGAGATTGACTTATCAATCCCTGAGAAAATACATTCGTTACTGAAAACATCACAAAAGCAACAGCAATATAACGGATGCCACAAGTCATTGTAATTTTGTTAATTGATTTCATTGATTTCATTGAGTACAAATATATTACACTACACTTCATTTTAACAGTGCCATGTAACGAACGGCGTATCTACGTAATAAGCGGGCGTTTTCTTGTAATAATCGGAAAAAGCAACTAAAATCGATTGTTTATCTTATTTAAAATAACAATAAACACTCACTACGTAACGGTTGGTTTTCAAAAACTTTCAGTAAGCAGTAAATCAACTGATTTTTGATAAAATTTTGTTAGGATATTAGATATGCTGTAAAAAAATCATAATTTTACAAAAAAACTCATATTATGAAGCTAAAAGCAGGCGTCTTAGGGGCTGGTCATCTCGGAAAAATACATCTTAAACTCCTTCAGCAATCTGAAAAATATGAACTTGTAGGGTTTTATGACCCAGATGCATCCAATGGACAAAAAGTTGAAAGTGAATTTGGATACAAGTTTTTCAACTCCTTAGAAGCACTTATAAGTGCTGTGGATGTGGTTGACATTGTAACCCCCACACTTTCTCATTATACGTGCGCCATCAAAGCCATCACTAAAGGAAAGCATCTTTTTATTGAAAAGCCGATTACAAATACGATCGAAGAAGCCGAACACATTCGTTTGTTGGTTTCTGAAAACAACCTTAGAGGACAAGTTGGACACGTAGAACGTTTTAACCCCGCATTTAAAGCCGTTAAAAACGACATCCAATCGCCTATGTTTATTGAAACACATCGTTTGGCTGAATTCAATCCGCGTGGAACCGATGTTCCTGTGGTTTTGGATTTAATGATTCATGATATTGACATTATATTAAGTGTCGTCAAATCACCAGTAAAAAACATTACTGCGAGTGGCGTCTCTGTAATCAGCGAAACACCCGATATTGCCAATGCACGGATTGAGTTTGAAAATGGCTGTGTTGCTAACCTGACAGCGAGTCGTATTTCTATGAAGAATATGCGAAAAAGTCGCTTTTTCCAAAAGGATGCTTATATCAGTGTTGACTTTTTAGAGAAACAAGTGGAGGTCGTAAAAATGAAAGATGCTCCAGAAACCCCAGGAGATTTTGATATGGTATTACAAAATGCCGAAGGCGTTAAAAAACAAATCTATTTTGAAAACCCCGAAATTACGCCAAATAACGCTATTTTAGATGAACTAGAAAGTTTTGCTGACGCGATAAACAACAACACTACACCTGTTGTGACACTCAGAGATGGCGTAGATGCCTTGAGAGTCGCGTATCAAATTATAGATTGTTTTTAAATATATACTTATGAAGAACATTGCAGTTATTGGAGCCGGAACCATGGGTAATGGTATTGCTCACACGTTTGCGCAAGCAGGCTTTAAAGTTCAATTAATCGATGTGAATGAAACAGCGCTGACAAGCGCGATGGCGACGATTTCTAAAAACTTAGACCGTCTAATCGCTAAAGAAAAAATAGCAGCATCCGACAAAGTTAAAACATTGGCTAATATTTCAACCTTCACCACAATTGCTGAAGGGGTACAAAACACAAGTCTGGTCATTGAAGCAGCTACAGAGAATGTGGACTTAAAACTTCAAATCTTTAAACAACTAGATAAAACTTGCTCAGAAGACACTATCCTAGCCACCAATACGTCCTCTATTTCTATTACACAAATTGCCGCGAAAATCTCAAATCCAGAGCGTGTGATTGGAATGCATTTTATGAACCCTGTACCTCTTATGAAGTTAGTGGAGATTATTGCAGGCTATAGTACATCTAAAACAGTCATCGATTTCATCGTAAATCTGACTGAAAAAATTCGTAAAACTCCCGTCATTGTAAATGATTACCCCGGATTTGTGGCCAACCGTATTTTAATGCCCATGCTTAATGAAGCCATCGAAACCTTGTTTTCAGGAGTTGCAGGAGTTAAAGAAATTGATACGGTGATGAAACTTGGAATGGGCCATCCTATGGGACCTCTGGAATTAGCCGATTTTATTGGACTCGACGTTTGTTTATCTATTTTAGAAGTGATGTATGACGGCTTTAAAAACCCGAAATACGCTCCAAACCCACTCTTAGTCAACATGGTGCGTGCCGGGAAATATGGCGTTAAAACTGGCGAAGGTTTTTACGATTATTCAACAGAACGCAAAGCAGTCACTGTTGCTGCTCAATTTTCTTAAAAATTCATACCAAATATATCCTAAATTTATCCCTAAAAAACAATGGCAAAAATCAATCCCTTTAAGGCTGTTCGTCCTTCAAAAGCGAATCTTGGAAACTTTAGTTCAAAGTCCTACAAAACGTATTCTGAGAACGAACTAAAAAAAGAATTAAAAGAAAACCCCGCTTCTTTTTTGAGTATTATTAACATAAAAAAAGACCCCTCTTTTGCATCCGAAAAATCAAAGCGGTATGAATTGGTCAAAAAAAGATTTGAAGCATTTAAAGCCTCAGATGTTTTGATTAAAGACACTGCTCCCTCCTATTATATTTATGAAACAGTACAAGCAAACGGACACTTGTTTTGTGGCGTCATTGCAACCGCTAGTGCAGAAGATTATGACAATCATGTCATCAAAAAACACGAAGCAACTATTTCGAAACGTGAAAACACATTTAAAACTTACTTAGAAACCGTTCGGTTCAATGCGGCACCTGTACTGCTTACTTACGCGGACGATTTGACGTTGGAAACAGGCATTCAAAATGCCAAAAAAAAGGCATCTGAGTTTAACTCTTGGGCAACTGAAAATGAAACCCATAAACTTTGGTGTGTCGATGATCCAGAAGATGTTATTTTTATTCAAAAAGCGTTTCAAAACATCCCCTCGCTTTACATCGCTGATGGACACCACCGTTCCGCATCATCGGCACTTTTGGCTCGCGAACTAAAATTAGAGGAACACCCTACAACTGAGGCTTCTTACAATCATTTTTTAAGCTATTTAATTCCGGAAAGCCAACTCAAAATATACGATTATAACAGAGTGATTAAAGACTTGAACGGATTAAGCACCGATGCTTTTTTAGAAAAAATCAGTGTTGATTTTAAGCTCGAAAATAAAGGCTCAAAACCTTATAAAAGTTCGAAACGACACGATATTTCCATGTATTTAGAGGGAACATTTTATTCCTTATCTTTACGTACAACAAAGCAAAACAATCAGTCCGCTATCGATCAACTCGACACCCACATTTTACAAACGCATCTGTTGGAACCTATTTTAGGAATTACCAACGTTCGTACCAATTTACGTATTGGGTATGTTTATGGTTCTGACAGTATGGAGCAGATCAAAACAA
This sequence comes from uncultured Flavobacteriaceae bacterium, assembly GCA_943787365.1. Lineage (GTDB taxonomy): Bacteria > Bacteroidota > Bacteroidia > Flavobacteriales > Flavobacteriaceae > Hel1-33-131. The sequence continues at coordinate 15,375 of CALSMD010000001.1, read as the reverse complement.
CAGTGGATCGTGGAGATCATGCTGTAGGGTTTGGGCTGTTTCCTATTGAAGCCAAAGAATTAATGGCCATCGCAGATTCGGATGCTGTGATGCCTCCAAAAAGCACCTACATTTATCCAAAATTAAGAAGTGGAATCACTATATACGAGTTTTAATTATGTCTATAAAAACCAATTTATCTGAAATTCAATCTCAACTTCCGAGTCATGTAAGCTTGGTGGCGGTGTCTAAAACAAAACCCGTGGAAGATTTGATGGAAGCCTACGAATCTGGGCAACGCATTTTTGGAGAAAATAAAATTCAAGAAATGGCGGATAAACACCAACAAATGCCTAAAGATATTCAGTGGCACATGATTGGGAATGTACAGCGCAATAAAGTCAAATACATGGCTGAATTTGTTGATTTGATTCACGGGGTGGACTCCGAGAAATTACTCAATGAAATTAATAAGCAAGCGGAAAAACACCAGCGTACCATCAACTGTCTGTTACAACTGAAAATTGCTCAAGAAGACACCAAATTTGGAATGACCGCGGAAGCAGCCCATACTTTATTGGAGTCCGATCATTTTAAAAGTTTAAAAAATATAGCGATTGTGGGCGTGATGGGAATGGCTAGTTTTACGGAGAACAGCGCTCAAATTAAAGAAGAATTTACAACGCTTAAAAGTACTTTTGAGAGCTTAAAAAAAATAAGCCCAGAACTTGAAATAATTTCGATGGGAATGAGTGGCGACTATCCTTTAGCTATTGACTGCGGAAGTACCATGGTTCGCGTTGGAAGTCGTATCTTTGGAGCGAGAAATTATGCCATTTAAAACAGCACTATCTACGTAGTCTTAGACATAGAAACCACCGGAGGAAAATTTAATGAAGAAGGCATTACGGAAATTGCCATCTATAAATTTGACGGTCATAAAATTGTAGATCAATTTATCAGCCTTGTGAACCCCGAACGCGACATCCAACCGTTTGTGGTGAATCTGACGGGAATCAACAGTAAAATGCTGCGCTCTGCTCCCAAGTTTTACGAAGTTGCCAAACGGATTGTAGAAATTACTAAGGATTGTATTTTGGTCGCTCACAATGCCCAGTTTGATTATCGAATTTTAAAGACGGAGTTTAGACGTCTTGGTTTTGATTTTGAACGCGAAAATTTATGTACGGTTGAGCTTTCTAAACAACTAATTCCTGACCTTCCCTCCTACAGCTTGGGAAAACTCGTGCGGTCTTTAGGCATTCCCGTGAGCGATCGGCACCGTGCTGCGGGCGATGCAACAGCAACCGTCAAACTGTTTAAGATGCTACTGGACAAGGATGTTGAGAAAACTATTATCAAAGCCGCCATTCGTCTGGATCCAAAACATCAGATGGAACCGAAATTAACCGATATCATTTCTAAATTACCATCCGTTACTGGCGTGTATTATATGCATCAAGCCGATGGTGAGATTGTATATATTGGCAAAAGTAAAAATATTAAAAGTAGAATCAATCAGCATTTTACAGGTCAGACACCGAAATCAAAAAAAATTCAGCTCGCAGTTGCTACGGTTACCTATGATGAAACAGGCAGTGAATTGGTTGCCCTGCTCAAAGAAAGTGAAGAAATAAAACGCAACAAGCCCAAATTCAATCGGGCACTTCGACGTACCATTTTTACCCATGGATTGTTTAGTTTTAGAGATGCTGAGGGCTATATCAATTTAAAAGTAGAGAAAATAAAAGGGAATCAAAAACCCATCACCACCTTCTCAAATCATGACAGTGGAAAAAGTTTTATGACTAAAATTGTAGAACAAAATCAATTGTGTCAAAAACTTTGTGGGCTCTATAAAACTGCCAATTCCTGTTTTGGATACGATATTAAAAGTTGTGCTGGCGCCTGTATTTCAGAAGAGCCCGCCGAGGCTTACAATAAAAGAGTGTTAAACCTTATTGAATCCCATACCTTTAAGGATCAAAACATGATTCTCATCGATTATGGTCGTGAAGTGGATGAACGCAGTGCAATCCTGATTGAAAACGGTGTTTTTAGAGGATATGCCTACTATAATTTAAACTTTCAAATTCATACGACCGCGGTGTTAAAATCGATTTTAACTCCGATGGAACACAATAAAGATGCGCAGCATATCATTCAAAGTTTTATGCGCCGTCACAAAAGATTAAAAATAATTAAACTTCAAGACTAAACTTTTTTAGTATTTTTGAAATATGTCTAAATCAAATCAATCAAAAAGTTGGAGAGAAAAGGTTCATGAAATTATTTATGAAGCGGACACTCCAGCAGGTAAATTATTTGATGTTCTTCTTTTAATTGTCATTCTCATTAGCATCTTGCTAGTGATGCTCGAAAGTGTCGAAAGTATTGAGGCTGAATATTCAGCAATTCTGAACACTTCAGAATGGGTCATTACGATTTTATTTAGTTTGGAATACATCGTTCGTATCATCATTGTTAAAAAACCGAGAGCCTATATTTTTAGTTTTTATGGCATCATCGACTTACTCTCAACCATTCCTAAATATCTTTCTCTATTTTTTGTAGGCACGCATTCTTTGATCGCTTTAAGAGCCTTGCGATTGATGCGAGTATTTAGAATTTTAAAGCTTACCCGTTTCATTGGTGAAACTGCTAATTTCGGAAAAGCCCTGAAACGAAGTCGGGCAAAAATAGCGGTGTTTCTTTCGTTTGTCATCGTGCTATGTGTCATTTTAGGCACCGTGATGTACTTGGTAGAAAGCGAACAAGACAGTGGTTTCTCAAGCATTCCGCGCAGCGTCTATTGGGCGGTTGTCACACTGACCACAGTTGGTTATGGAGACATTGCTCCTATTACCGCTTTGGGGCAGTTTATCGCCTCTTTAATCATGATTTTAGGATATGGAATTATAGCAATTCCTACGGGGATCGTGACCTCAGAAATGACCAAAACAGAAGAAAAACTGATTCCACACAATACACAGGCTTGTTCAAACTGTAACGAAACCTACCACCAAGACGATGCCGAATACTGCCACAAATGTGGTTATAAAATTCATGATGAATAAGTATCTTATTTCGATTGTAGGCCCTACAGGCATCGGCAAAACAGCCCTTAGTTTGAAGCTGGCTTCGCAGTTCAATACAGACATTATTTCGGCAGATTCACGTCAGTTTTACAAAGAAATTCCCATTGGAACAGCAGCACCGACTCCTGACGAATTAGCGGTTGCACCCCATCATTTTATCCATCACAAATCGATTGAAGAGTCATATAGTGTGGGTGCTTTTGAAAAAGAGGCCCTTGAAAAACTTGAATTACTACATGCATCCAACGCTGTTGTGGTGATGGTTGGCGGCTCTGGATTGTATGTCAATGCCGTGCTTAAAGGCTTTGACGAATTCCCTGATATTACACCGGAAATTAGAGCAGAACTCAACTCGGAATTGGAATCAAAAGGGTTGGAGGTTCTTCAAGAGGAATTAAAGCGACTGGACCCTAAAAGCTACGGAACCATTGCACTCCAAAATCCGCATCGGGTCATTCGAGCGCTTGAAATTTGTAGAGGCACAGGAAAGCCTTATGCGTCTTTTTTAAACAAAAATAAAGGACAAAGAAATTTTAAAACGATTTCAATTGGTTTAAAAGCAGAACGCCCCTTGATTTATGAACGGATTAACAATCGGGTCGATCAAATGATCGAAAACGGTTTGTTGGAAGAAGCCAAAACAGTGTTTGAACACAGAGACTTAAATGCACTCAATACTGTGGGGTATAAAGAATTGTTTCATTATTTTGACGGACAGTGGACGCTTGATTTTGCGATTTCAGAAATTAAGAAAAACACGAGACGATTTGCCAAACGTCAGATGACATGGTTCCAAAAGTACCCCGAAACGCAGTGGTTTGAATACGATACCGAGTTGCAAGATATTATAGATTACTTAGATAAAGAGCTAAAAAAAGAGATCTAAAAAGTTATTGATTTGCAATGCTTTTAGATTCTGAAATAAATTCAGAATGACAGCTTTACTTACTTTTAAGATCCCCTCTTTAAACTGTTATTTATTGACCACCAATCGAAAACCTTCCCCGTGAATATTGAGGATTTCTACTTTCGGATCGAGCTTCAAATACTTTCTTAATTTGGCAATGTAAACGTCCATACTTCGCGATGTGAAATAATTATCATCTCTCCATATTTTTGTCAACGCAATTTCGCGAGGCATCAAATCGTCTTCGTGTAAAATTAACAAGCGAAGCAATTCATTTTCTTTGGGTGATAACTTAGCTGGTTTTTCACCTTTATGGCTTAAGAATCTCAACTTAGAGTTCAGACTGAATTCGCCAATAGTAAATTCAAATTGTTTGCTATCTGCGAGCGTATCCACGGTTTTTCGTTGGATGATCGCTTTGATTTTCATCAAAAGAACTTCACTGTCAAAAGGCTTGTTCAGGTAATCATCTGCACCCACTTTATAACCTTTTAAAACATCTTCTTTCAGCGCTTTGGCGGTGAGGAAAATGATTGGAATTTCTGTGTTTTTTTCACGTATTTCTTTGGCGAGGGTAAACCCATCTTTATAGGGCATCATCACATCTAAAATACATAAATGGTAATCTGTTTTTTTGAATTTCTCAAAGCCTTCCATTCCATTTTTGGCATGAACAACTTCATAACCATTGAGAGTCAGATATTCTTTTAGGACGGTTCCGAAATTTGGATCGTCTTCGACTAGTAATATTTTTTTTAAACTTTCTTCCATGATATTATGCGATTAATGGTAATTTTATAGTGAAGGTACTTCCTCTGCCTTTTTCACTTTCGACAGAAACGGTTCCTTGATGATTTTCTACAATTCGTTTGACATTTGCTAAGCCCAATCCATGGCCTTTAACGTTGTGCACATTGCCCGTATATTCTCTATAGAACTCTTCAAATATACGTTTTTGTACGGCTTTATTCATTCCCATCCCCTGATCTTTGACACTCAACAAAATGTTGTTCCCTACATTTTCAGTGAAGACATCAATTTTAGGTGCCTCTGGGGAGTATTTTATGGCATTGTCTAATATGTTTACGATCACATTTGTAAAGTAGGTTTCATTCGCCAATATAGACGATTTAGCAGCCTTGAAATGTGTTTTGATATAGCCTTTCCGATCTTCTACAATGAGCTCCACATGCGTTACGGCATCTTCTATTAAATCGTGTAATTTTAGACGGTCTTTGCTAATATTGAGTTGCTTTTTCTGAAGCTGAGAAATTCGTAATACATTTTCAACCTGCGCATTCATACGCTTATTTTCTTCCTTAATCATTCGAAGGTAGCGTTTCACCTTTTCTTGATCGTTAATGATTTGTGGGTTTCTAATGGCATCCAACGCTAGATTGATGGTAGCGATGGGTGTTTTAAATTCGTGCGTCATATTGTTAATGAAATCAGATTTCATTTGCGAAATTTTACGCTGTTTGATCAGTTGGTACAAAGCACTGGTATAAGCAATAATGATAATCAAGGTAAATAATACCGATAACAATGTGACCCCAATAATTGAAGAAATAATGAATTTTTTACGTTCAGGAAAATTGATGTAAAGTTTAAAATCACTCTCGTCATTATCATCTAAAAAAATAGGGGCGCCAATGGTAGGAGCCAAAGATTGGTCAAAATTTTCAGATTGAATTTTAGTGCCAAGGTCATTGTGAAAAATTGCAAATTCAAAACCAATACCGATGTTGTCTTCTCTTAACTTTTTGACTAATAATTTTTGAATTCCATAAGGCGAAACACGTTGATGGATTGGAGTGTTTTTGATTTCTGATTTGTATTGCGATTCAAAAGTAGCTTTTTGTAATTTGTCCATATTCAGAACTTTCTCAAAAGACTCCTCTGTGGTCGAGATGAGATCCCCTCCAAAAACATTATTTTCATAAATTTTGGTGGTAGTTTTTCCTCTAAAACTACTCAAGCCTAAACTGTCGACATTGAGATCAATAAGTGAGGGCACTTTAAAGTTCTCTTCGAGAATTCCGGTATTGTAGATAATAATTTGATTGGTGTTGTTGTCCTGCTTGTAAACGGTGATATTACGAATGGCAGTAGTGTCCGGCTCTTTTCCTTCAGAAATAATTTTATTGAGTGCCTTGACATATTTTTTATACTCAATGTCTGCCACTTGGTTGGTGGTATAAGTCAAAGCCTTTTTTACGTTGAACGTAAATTGTTCTTCTTTTGTTTCAAGCGAATTATTGATATAATAGGCTTGGACAAAAATAATTCCGATAAGTGATAAACTCATCAGAATGACCAATAAAGTGAACAATTTTTTATTCATCAGCCAAAATTAAGGTTTTAAATTATGTTAAAATTTCTTTTAACCTCAAGTTAACACGAATGTTAAATTTTTAGGAATTCTCAATCAATTTTAGAATTTCATTGTGAATTTCTTGCACTTTCCGCTGTGTTTCTAAAATTGTGTTATTAAAAATCACAAAATGTGATTGATTTATTTTTTCATCCTCCGATAATTGGTTTTTAATCACCAATTCGACATCCGATTTTGTTTTTTGATCTCTATCCATCACCCGTTGGATGCGTGTTTCCACAGGAGCTGTGACCGTCAGAATAAAATCAAAAAGATGTTGAGATCCCGTTTCAAAAAGGATGGCGACTTCTTTGATTACATAAGGAGTGTTTTGTTTGGCATGCCAGGCTTCAAAATGAGCCGCTACTTTTGGGTGAACGATGGCGTTTATTTTTTCTAACAACGCTTTATCCGCAAATACTTTAGAAGCAATAAAAGAACGGTTCAACTGTTCGTTTTGATAACAGTTAACCCCGAGTAATTGTATCAATTCTCGTTTTAGGATTTCAGAGCTTTGCATCAAGGCTTTCGCTTCGTCGTCTGCATTGTAAACAGGAACACCCAAAGCTTTAAACATTTGAGCCACGGTGGTTTTCCCACTGCCAATACCGCCGGTAAGTCCTACAATTTTAGTCATTTTTTGGCGTGATTACATATTCAAATTCAGTGCCTTTTAATGCAGCCGTTTTCACTGTTGTAGGTTGCTTGACCAACACAGGATTTAGATAACTATTTTCGGCCGTTAAGGTATTAAAATCACATTCAACAGAAAAATCTCTGGCATCAATGCTGTTATAAGCTTTGAGAGACGCATAGAATATGACGGTTATTTCTTTGGGGAAAAAATTAAGTGTAAGATTGTCCGGTACATTCACAATGGTGACGGGTACATTGACGCTGCCTTCTGTAAATTTCTCAACCTCTCCTCTTACTGAAACGGTTTGCTCAGAATAGCTGAGCTGATCTGAAGTGGTGGGAATATCCAAAGCTACTACCCTATCAATATTGGCGTTGACATCTGTTAAATCTAGGGGTTTTGTTTTAATGGATGAAATTGTTTTTACGAGAGATTCAGGTCCCATAAGGGTAATTGAATCGGGAACCGCACGAAAGGGGTTGACCAAATCAAATCCGACTGCAAAATTTGCGTTTACCAAAACTTCTACGGCGATTTTTTTAATAAACTGTCGGTCGTAGGGAAATAAAAGGGTGTCGGGGTTGATCGATTTTACCGTGATTTTTGAATCAAAATGATTGATGATTTTTTCAAGTTGGCTGCGTTCTGTCCAAAAATAATGGGCTTTGTTTTTGTTTAATTGTGAAAAATCAACATCAATAGTGGGTGTTTCTATATAGTATTTTAGGAGCGCAAATCCTTTGCCTGAAATGGTGACGTTGATTGTTTTAGCATCCTTTGAAACCAGTACTTCGTTCGATTTTAGCTGTGTGGGTTGCAGCTCAAATTGAAGTGTTTGGGTATAGGTGTTTGACAATTTTGAGAGTAATGAAATCAAAAACGACAAAAATAGAAACAACACAAATACGTTCAAACGTTTGCCTTGCACTAAATTGGATTTTATATGTTTAATTTTTTTGATCATTGGGCTCTGAAAAATAAATTAGGAAACAGCAGGGTCTCATCTTTTCTCGAAAGCCCCAACTTTAGGGTGGCTTTGAGAAATCCAAACCCATAGCCAAAAAACTGAATGGCAATGGCGGGCAGTACTAAAAAGGCGACTATGATGTTGTTAGTGGCACGAAAAGCGCCGATCATAGCTGCTAAAAAATAGAGTGCATACATGATCAGAAACCCATAAAAACCAATGAGAGCAAATAGGCTGCTTACCACAAAACCTAGGGTGAACAATGTTGGAAACCAATAGGTCAACCGTTTGGATTGGGGGTGCCATTTATTGAGAATGGGGCGGGCTTGCCCAAATTTATTGACTTGTGTGTAAAAACTTTCTAGGGATATGCGGCGTTTATGAAACACAAACGCTTCGGGGATGAGATGAAGGTGGTAGCCCATTTCTTTGAGTCGGATGGACAAATCAGGGTCTTCTCCAGGGTGTATGCGTCCAAAACCGCCTGTGGCTTGAAAGGCTTCTTTAGAAATTCCCATATTAAAACTTCGGGGTTCGTAATTGTCAACGGGGATTTTTCCGCCTCGAATGCCGCCAGTGGTCATAAAAGAGGTCATCGAAAAATTGATTGCTTTTTGAAGGTCTGTAAAAGTGTCTTTGGCAGCATCTGGTCCTCCAAATCCATCTACATACTGGGTGTTTAATTTAGAAATAACGGCTTCTAGATATGGTGGTGGGAGGATGCAATCCGAATCTAAAATAATAAAATAACGGCCTTTAGCGCGTTCCATACCGTAGTTTCTGGAATGTCCAGGCCCTGTGTTTTCTTTGGCGTAATAGCTGATTTTAAGACGGTCTTGAAAATGATCGACAATGAGTTTAGAGTCTAAAGTAGAGCCGTCTTCAATGATGACAATTTCAAACGTCTTGGGCGATTCTAAGGCACAAAAACTTTCAAGAAGTTCTCTAATTTCTTCAGGTCGGTTAAAAACAGGAATGATAAATGAAAAATCACTTGCAATCATAGACACAAAGTTACACAAAGTGTTTGAATTGAAGTGAGTTGTTGTTGTATAAAAAAGAGAGGGGCTAAAAAGTCTTTTTATTGTCAAGCTGAACTCGTTTCAGCTTCTCATTGTTATTGAATTTCAATAATTTTAGATTCTGAAATAAATTCAGAATGACAGATATATTTACTTTTTAGACCCTCTCTTATAGATAATGAAATCTAATTTAATTTTTAATCACTCGTACAGTTTCTATACTGTTGTTGATGGCTACTTGAACAAAGTAAGCACCTGTCTGTAATCCAGACATATCAACAGTAGTTGTCGTAGTGTTTGGCGTCGATCTCACAACCGTTTGCCCTAACATATTGTAAACGGTGATACTGTCAATACTTGCTTGCGCTTTGATAGACAATACATTGTTTACTGGGTTCGGGAAATAGGTGAAGTTAGATTTTGATACGGTATCCATTCCTAAAGAAGAATCTATAGTGATTTTATAATCTTCAGCTTCTGCTCTCGTACCATTGAAAGCACAAGCATCATCATTAGGGTTTGAATCATTATAATCAACCATTAGTCGCATTCTATAATCACCATCTGCAAGTGTTTCCGGTAATGCTATTGTTGCCGTAAACGGTCCATTTGCATAACTTGTGGTATTGAAAACAACTTCAGTTGAGTCAAATGTTAAATCATTATTATAATCAATCCACACTGCAAATCCAGCTGTTCCTCCAACAATAGTTGCAGTTAAATCAAACGAAGCTCCTGCTAAAGATTGTATAGCATACGTACTAAAGTAATTGGCATAACCAGTCTCAGAGTATCCATCAGCACCATTATTCAAATCTGAAAATGCTCCAGTTGAAGTTACACTATCGATAAAAGTAGAAGAACTAGATGATGAGGGTACACAATACCCTGTAAAAATAGTTATTGGCCCTACCCATGTACTGGTATCTCCAGCACCGCAATCCGCTTGCACATAGACGTCATAGCTTGTATTGGCTGCGAGCCCCGTGAGTGCGTAAGAATTTGCTGTTACAGCAACCGTTGTTCCAGCGCCTTGTACAAAGCCTGTAGCGCCATATTCTAGGTTCCAAGCTGTTTCTGTAGCTCCCGCTGTCCAGCTCAAATCTGCTGATGTAGTCGTGAGGTTGCTTGCTGATAGACCCGTTACAGCCAAACAACTCGGTGATAAATCAATTGAAATATCATCCAAAGAAATATAATAAGGAGAACCATTCATATACCCTTTAATTCCAATTACAAAAGTACCTGAAGTTGCTGGAGTAAAGGCTCCTGAAATGAGCTGATAATCACCATTTATGATTCCAGTAGCTGGAACAATCGAATTGGTCATTGCAGAAGCTCCTGCACTTGTTCCATAACTAATCGTAATATCAGAGTTCGTAGCTGTTGAGCCATCTTGACGTGCATAAACACTTGCTGTATAACTGGTATCAGCAATTAAATCGATATAGACAAACAACCAATCTGTATTATTATAACCAACATAAGCATTCCAATCACCTGTACGAGGTGTTCTGTTATAAGAAGTATATGTATTATTTGCATTCCAAACAGCCGTTCCAATTGAAGACTCTTGAACGAGACAACCATCAACAGGCATCGCATGTGTGTATCCTGTTTCAAAACCTTCAAAATAAGGCACTGTAAATGCACTACAAGGAGTTGCAAACGTAAAAGGACCTACCATTACACTCGTTCCATTTGCTCCACAGTCAGATTGTACATAAAAATCGTAGCTCGTATTGGCTGTGAGCCCCATAAGTGCGTAAGAATTTGCTGTTACAGCAACCGTAGTTCCTGCGCCTAGAGTGAAGTCTGTAGCGCCATATTCTAGATTCCAAGCTGCTTCTGTAGCTCCCGCTGTCCAGCTCAAATCTGCTGATATGTTCGTGAGGTTGGTTACTGCTAAATCGGTAACTTCTAAACAGGATGGAATCGCTTCAACAGTGAAATCATCAACGTATAAATAATAACCATCAAGACCATCAGCTGGAACATGAATTGCAATGTAAACATTCCCAGAATAGGCACTTAAATCGATTACCTGTTCTGTATGGGTTGCAGTCGATACTGTTAAAGCCATTAGATCTGTCGTAAAATCTGTTGGGTCATTACTAGAAGTTGACAGTACAACTTTATAGTCATTTGGCTCTCCAGAAGATCTAGATCTCACACTAAATTTTAAACGCTCATTTCCTGTTAACGCAAATTGAGGGAGTATTAAATAGTCATCATTATTAGTACCTGGGCCAGACCAAGAACCATCGATATTATAATCTGTATACATACCTGCCGCATTGCTACTAGCAACTCCGTAAGTATCATATGTTTTCCAATAATCGGTATCAGCATTGTTATCGTTTTCAGACCAACAGGATGGTAAGCTTGGTGTTGTAATCCCTTCAAAATCCTCAGTCCATGGGAATGTTGTTACCGCATCACAAAGGGTTGTAAAGGTAATCAAGTCAGTCCAAGTACTCATTCCGCTAGTTCCACAATCATTCTGTACATAAACATCGTAAGATGTGTTAGTCGCTAAAGCTGTCAATGCTGCTGCATTCGTTGAAACTACAGAAGTAGTTCCAGTTCCTAGTGTAAACCCACTAGTTCCGTATTCTACGTTAAAAGTAGTTCCATCTGAAGTCCAAGAAATATCTGCAGTTGTTGTTGTAAGATTTGCTGCAACTAATGCGGTTGGCGCTACACAATCAGGAACATACAATGCTGGCATACAGAAATCATCTACATACATATAGTACTGATAGTTACTGTAATAATGGATTGCGACATATGTTGTTCCAACTGGAAGGTCAGAAATAGAATACTGAGCTGCTGTAGATGAAGAAACTATTTCATCAGACCATGTAAAGTCGGTAGCAACATCACTTCCTGTTGAAGAAGTTCCTACTTTGAATACTTCGGATCCATTGGAAGATCTGTAATAAAAACTTATCGTTTGATCTCCGTCAGTAGTCACTAATTGTGGTGTCACTGCATGCTGATCATATGGTGAACCACCAGAATTACTATAGGACGAAAAACGTAAACTATTTGTGCCAGAGTTTGCCCATGAAGCGGATTGTGTTACACTATTTGGTGTGTTTGATGAAGATAACGTCCAGTCAACCAATGGGAACGTCTCAAACCCTTCAGAAGAAGTACATATTGTAGCCGCTTCAACGGTTACGGTTCTTACAACTTCGGTTGCTGCGTTTCCGGCGGCATCCGATACATTATAGGTCACTGAGTAAGATCCAGCTGTTGCTGTATCTACTGCTGTTGCGTCTATTACAATAGCGGCTGACAAAGCTGTATCATCATCCGTATCATCTGTTGCTGTAGCATTTAATTCAACGTAAGCATCGCCTACTGCTAATTCCTGTGGATTAGCACCTATTAGCTCTATAACTGGTGCAGTTGTATCTGCTGTTTTCCAGAAGTATATATTATCGATATAGACATCTGAAGGGGTTGTCCCTGTTTGTCCATCAAATTTTAATTGTAAAACACTGTCCCAGATCATCCCTGTAAATGATGCTTTTGGAAGATCTACACTGCTCCAACCTGCATCGACTAAAGTAACAGTTGTTAGAACCTCGGCAGCTCCTGTACCATTGTTTATTGGTGTAACCTGTAAAACTGCTCCAGCGGTCGCTGTCCAAACATCAACATGCAAATACTCCATTGAAGATGCATCTTGAGCACCAAATTCAGTTCCTTGGTAATTGAAGTTTGTGTATGCTAAAACGGTGTTGTTTCCTTCTCCTGTTGGATCGTAAGCTATATCAACCGTAGTGAATCCTGTCTGACTCCAATTTGGATTGAAATCAGAGACAGTAATGTTTGAGTATGCATCACTATAAATAGAGATGACATCTCCTGCTTCTCGTGCATCAGGGGTTGGTGCATTTGTTACAGGCGCTGTTAAAGGCGCTACTGCTGCTTTCCAGAAGTATATATTATCGATATAGACATCTGAAGGGGTTGTCCCTGTTTGTCCATCAAATTTTAATTGTAAAACACTGTCCCAGATCATCCCTGTAAATGATGCTTTTGGAAGATCTACACTGCTCCAACCTGCATCGACTAAAGTAACAGTTGTTAGAACCTCGGCAGCTCCTGTACCATTGTTTATTGGTGTAACCTGTAAAACTGCTCCAGCGGTCGCTGTCCAAACATCAACATGCAAATACTCCATTGAAGATGCATCTTGAGCACCAAATTCAGTTCCTTGGTAATTGAAGTTTGTGTATGCTAAAACGGTGTTGTTTCCTTCTCCTGTTGGATCGTAAGCTATATCAACCGTAGTGAATCCTGTCTGACTCCAATTTGGATTGAAATCAGAGACAGTAATGTTTGAGTATGCATCACTATAAATAGAGATGACATCTCCTGCTTCTCGTGCATCAGGGGTTGGTGCATTTGTTACAGGCGCTGTTAAAGGCGCTACTGCTGTTTTCCAGAAGTATATATTATCGATATAGACATCTGAAGGGGTTGTCCCTGTTTGTCCATCAAATTTTAATTGTAAAACACTGTCCCAGATCATCCCTGTAAATGATGCTTTTGGAAGATCTACACTGCTCCAACCTGCATCGACTAAAGTAACAGTTGTTAGAACCTCGGCAGCTCCTGTACCATTGTTTATTGGTGTAACCTGTAAAACTGCTCCAGCGGTCGCTGTCCAAACATCAACATGCAAATACTCCATTGAAGATGCATCTTGAGCACCAAATTCAGTTCCTTGGTAATTGAAGTTTGTGTATGCTAAAACGGTGTTGTTTCCTTCTCCTGTTGGATCGTAAGCTATATCAACCGTAGTGAATCCTGTCTGACTCCAATTTGGATTGAAATCAGAGACAGTAATGTTTGAGTATGCATCACTATAAATAGAGATGACATCTCCTGCTTCTCGTGCATCAGGGGTTGGTGCATTTGTTACAGGCGCTGTTAAAGGCGCTACTGCTGCTTTCCAGAAGTATATATTATCGATATAGACATCTGAAGGGGTTGTCCCTGTTTGTCCATCAAATTTTAATTGTAAAACACTGTCCCAGATCATCCCTGTAAATGATGCTTTTGGAAGATCTACACTGCTCCAACCTGCATCGACTAAAGTAACAGTTGTTAGAACCTCGGCAGCTCCTGTACCATTGTTTATTGGTGTAACCTGTAAAACTGCTCCAGCGGTCGCTGTCCAAACATCAACATGCAAATACTCCATTGAAGATGCATCTTGAGCACCAAATTCAGTTCCTTGGTAATTGAAGTTTGTGTATGCTAAAACGGTGTTGTTTCCTTCTCCTGTTGGATCGTAAGCTATATCAACCGTAGTGAATCCTGTCTGACTCCAATTTGGATTGAAATCAGAGACAGTAATGTTTGAGTATGCATCACTATAAATAGAGATGACATCTCCTGCTTCTCGTGCATCAGGGGTTGGTGCATTTGTTACAGGCGCTGTTAAAGGCGCTACTGCTGCTTTCCAGAAGTATATATTATCGATATAGACATCTGAAGGGGTTGTCCCTGTTTGTCCATCAAATTTTAATTGTAAAACACTGTCCCAGATCATCCCTGTAAATGATGCTTTTGGAAGATCTACACTGCTCCAACCTGCATCGACTAAAGTAACAGTTGTTAGAACCTCGGCAGCTCCTGTACCATTGTTTATTGGTGTAACCTGTAAAACTGCTCCAGCGGTCGCTGTCCAAACATCAACATGCAAATACTCCATTGAAGATGCATCTTGAGCACCAAATTCAGTTCCTTGGTAATTGAAGTTTGTGTATGCTAAAACGGTGTTGTTTCCTTCTCCTGTTGGATCGTAAGCTATATCAACCGTAGTGAATCCTGTCTGACTCCAATTTGGATTGAAATCAGAGACAGTAATGTTTGAGTATGCATCACTATAAATAGAGATGACATCTCCTGCTTCTCGTGCATCAGGGGTTGGTGCATTTGTTACAGGCGCTGTTAAAGGCGCTACTGCTGTTTTCCAGAAGTATATATTATCGATATAGACATCTGAAGGGGTTGTCCCTGTTTGTCCATCAAATTTTAATTGTAAAACACTGTCCCAGATCATCCCTGTAAATGATGCTTTTGGAAGATCTACACTGCTCCAACCTGCATCGACTAAAGTAACAGTTGTTAGAACCTCGGCAGCTCCTGTACCATTGTTTATTGGTGTAACCTGTAAAACTGCTCCAGCGGTCGCTGTCCAAACATCAACATGCAAATACTCCATTGAAGATGCATCTTGAGCACCAAATTCAGTTCCTTGGTAATTGAAGTTTGTGTATGCTAAAACGGTGTTGTTTCCTTCTCCTGTTGGATCGTAAGCTATATCAACCGTAGTGAATCCTGTCTGACTCCAATTTGGATTGAA